>CAWBBW010000023.1:0-20692 GCA_963787135.1 uncultured Alphaproteobacteria bacterium
ACGGGGCGGCCCATACGTTTTAAAAGCGTCCGCGCCGTTCTGCACTATAAGCGGCTCTTATCGTTCACTGAACGCCGCGGCCGCCGCATCAGTCCTGGTGGGTGAGCGGCAGACCACTCACGGGAACTGGCAAAGGGCGCGTCGGATGGTCGTCGAAGAGCCGCGGGCCAGCGCCCGCGCCGGCGTCGAGGACACGTTGACGATCCAGTCCCGAACCGTGTCGACCATGCCGGGCCCTCTGGCCGACGTGGCCGCGACTGGTTGAGCGCCCGCGGGCGCAGCGGCGATCACGAGATCCGGCGAGCGGCTCGGGATCGCGGGCCGCGATCGTTTTTTCTGGCGCCGGCCTTGGGGGCGGACGCCGCGCGGCCTTCTCGGTGAAACCAGGCGGCCTTGTTCGGATGGTCTTCGACCGCGGGCGCGGCGAGCGACGCACGGTCCCGCGCCGCGCCGGCGGCATGCTTGGCATCGGCGTCGCGCCTGAGATAGTCGACGATCAGTTCGTGCTCGTCGTGCAGCGTCTGAAACATCGCGTCCCGTGCGGCGGCGAAGGCGGCACCTGCACGGTGACGGAGGGCGAAGCGGCTTGGCGGCTGTAATGATTGACCAGCATCGTGCCGATCACACTCGCCAGCGCCACCGGTATGACCTCGTGAAAGAACTTCGATGAGACCTTCGAAATCAAACCGAGAGCGCCTGACGGCATCATCCGTTCCCTCATGACTGGTCGACGGAATCACCATCTAAAAGGCGATTAAGGCCGCAATCGTCAGGGAGTGTGGCCGCAATCGGGGCCTGGCGCGGATTGGCTCGGGTCGGCTTTGCCGTTTACGCCGCCATGCGTCCTCAGCCCACGATCAAATGAGCCTCGTCCTTCGCTCTCCAGGCGGTGGGCCGCCGTCGTCGCTCCGCGACTGTTCGCAACGCCGGGCGCCCCGTCTGAGCGCCTCACGCCGGCCAGCGCTTGGTAACTTCATCGCGCACGGGCGTATCGACCTCGGGCGGCACTTTGCGGATATAGTCCAGCGCCCGGTCGAACTTGGCGGCGTCCTGTCCTGCCAGCCTTTCGAGATACCGGGTGGCTGCGGTGACGGAGAACGGCTCCCCGCCCTTGCCGTGTTCACCGAAGTTGCTTTCCAACGCAGTCCAGATTGCAGCGTCGAAGCCATTCGCCGTCGACCACGCTGCGATCGTCGCGATCGCTTCAGGATGGCGTCGCATGGCGACGTCGCTCTGTTTGCCGGAGGAAGATTTCGACAAAGCCGACCTCCCCCGCGCTCGACATCCGTTCCCGGCCTCTGAGGTTCTCGACCGCCTCGTCGAGACTCTGGATCGCGCTCGGCGCGGAATAGGTCTTGCAGACGATGCCGAAGGCTTCGTCGATGACCAGCGTCAGCCGTCCGTCTCCCGAGACACGGCAGAACTCGATCGGCAGCAGAGGACCATTTGGCGCGAATGGGGCGGCTGCATGAAGCTCCCGGGGATCCCACACGAGCGATCCCCAGGCGAGTACAGCGATCTTCATCATTCGTTTCCTTTTGAGCGAGACGTCGCGCGGCCAATTGCCTCGACCCTCATTCCGAACCTCTCCCCATAAAGCGCGGGGCGAGGGGGAAGTTCCGCCCGCTTTTAAATCGGCAGGATCTTCCCCGGATTGAACAGGTTCTGCGGATCGAACGCCGCCTTGACGCGGCGCATCAGGTCGAGGGCCGCGAGCCCATGCTCGTCCTCCATATAGGCGATCTTGTTTTGGCCGATGCCGTGCTCGCCGGTACAGGTGCCGCCCATGGCGATGGCGCGATGGGCCAGGCGGGAGGCGAAGGCCTCGGCTGCGTGGATCTCAGCAGGATTGCTCATGTCGATGAGCGGGCTCACATGGAAATTGCCGTCGCCCACATGCCCGACGATCGGCGCGATGAGGCCGGCCGCGGCAATGTCGGCCAGCGTCTCCTCGACGCAGTCGGCCAGGCGCGAGATCGGCACGCAGGCGTCTGTGGCGAACGGCCGGGCGCCGGGTCTCAGCGTCATCTGCGCCCAATAGGTGTCATGGCGCGCCTGCCAGAGCTTGGTGCGGTCCTCCGGCCTGGTCGCGGAAACGAAGCCGCCGCCGCCGTTATCGGCGGCGATCTCGCCGAAGCGGCCCACCTGCTCGGCGACGCTGCTCACGGTGCCGTGGAACTCGACCAGCAGCATGGGCTGCTCGGGCAGCGCGAGCTTGGCGTAGCTGTTGAAGGCGCGTACCGACAGAGCGTCGACGAGCTCGACCCGGGCGATAGGCAGGCCGGACTGAATGGTTTGGATCGTCGCGTCGCAGGCCGTGCGCACGTCGGGAAACGAGCAGGTGCCGGCCGAGATCGCCTCGGGAACGCCGGCGAGGCGGAGCGCGATCTCGACGATCACGCCGAGCGTGCCCTCCGAGCCGACGAAGAGATGGGTGAGGTCGTAGCCAGCCGACGATTTCTTGGCCCGCGAGCCGGTGCGCACAAACGAGCCGTCGGCGGCGACGACGCCGAGCGACAGCACGCGCTCCTTCATCGTGCCGTAAAGCACGGCGTTGGTGCCCGAGGCGCGGGTCGCCGCCATGCCGCCGATCGACGCGTCGGCGCCGGGATCGATCGGAAAAAAGAGGCCGGTGTCGTGCAGATGATCGTTGAGCTGCTTGCGGGTGACGCCGGGCTCGACCACGCAGTCGAGGTCGTCGGCGTTGACGGCGAGAACCGCGTTCATGCGCGAGCAGTCGAGCGACACCCCGCCATGCAGCGCGTTGACATGGCCCTCGAGCGAAGTGCCGACGCCGAAGGGAATGAGCGGCGCATCGTGCCTGCCGCAGAGCTTCACGAGGTCGATCACGTCGTCCCTGTTTTCCGCGAACACCACCGCGTCCGGCGGCTGGTTCTCGAGCCAGGTCAGCGTATGCCCATGCGCTTTGCGGATGGCCTCGGAGGCGGTGAAGCGGTTGCCGAAGCGGGCAGCGAGATCGACGTTGAGCGCGGCGACGGCGTCCGGGCCGGGACGGCCTTCGCGCTTGCGGACGGGAGGAAAAGCTTCGGCCACGGGGTTACGCGCCTTCCGGTTCTCATAGAAGGCGCGAAGGTTAAACGGGAGCGGGCGCGGTGGCTAGCGCCGCGCGCCCGCCGGATTCAGGCCGCGGCCATCAACGCCATCACCCGGTTCGCTCGGGCTCGCGCAGCGCGCTATGCGGCTTGAGAAGGTTGCTAACCTCGAAAAGGAGCTTGTGGGCCTCGGCGTCCTAAGCCGCCAGTCGGGCCAGCGCAGCCCCGTATTGCAGCCGCTTTTCGAAATCCGCCGGCCGTTCGCCGCGGGTCTGTGGATACACAAAGTCCGATATCGCGGTGGCCCAGGGCGCTTCGAGACATTGCTGGGTTCCAGCGAGATATTCGGCGGCCAGGCCGTCAAGCGGATCGGAACGCGCGGCCCGCGAACCGAGCAGCCGGCCAAGCGTCACCGCCTCGATGGCGGCAACGCTCATGCCCTGTCCGAACACCGGATTGAATCGGCAAACCGAATCCCCCAGCGGGATGAGGCCGCCCGGGAAGCGATCGAGCCGGTCGAAATGACGCCAGACGCTTGCGGGGAAATTGTAGCGGACGATGTCGCCGAGCGGCTTCGCCGTCTTGATCGCCTCGTAGATCGTCGGCTTTCGCAGGGTCCTGGCGATGGCGATGAAGCCCTCAAGGTCGCCGGGCGGTGGATCGCCGTGTCTCCCGCTAAGGGAAACGATCCATCTGCCGCCCTCCATCGGCAGAAGCAATCCGCCGCGCCGCATATGCGGAGGGATCGGGAACAGCCCGGCGCCCATCCACTCCGCCGGCGGGTCGCGGGGGATTTCGAAGATGCCGGTTGCGTACTCGATATTGATCTCGATTTCGCCTTTTCGGCTTTGGCGAGCCGGTCTTTTCGAGAAACGAAAGCGTCGGCGCCCCGCGGCCGGACGCGTCGACGACGAGGTCCGCCGCGAGCGTTTGCGGCTCCCCCTGGTCCTGTTCAAATCGGACTGCGGCAACCCTGCTGTGGTCCGGCGACGAAACCAGCTCGGTGACGCGCGAGCGCGAGCAAAGCTCGATGTTGGGTTCCTTCATGAGGCTCCGCCGGCAGACGCACTCAATCAGGGCGCGCGACATGCAGAGCAAGTCGAAGCCGAGGTCGCGCCGGGGGAGCGGCTCGGGTCCCGGTCCGTCCAAAGTAATGTCGCGACCGCCCCGCACGGCGACGGCGCCGGCATTGACGAGGTCAAGCTCGATGCCCGGGAAGAGCGCCTCCAGCGCTTTTTGGCCTCCCGCGAGCAGCGCGTGGGCGTGTCGCGCCTGCGGCGTTCCGGCGCGCGCCGCCGGCCCTTCGGGCAGCGCGTCGCGATCGAGCACGAAAACCTTTTCGAAATAGGGCGCGACGCCCTTCGCCGCGGCCAAGCCTCCCATGCCGGCTCCGATGACGACGGCGTGTTTTGCGAGCAAATCGGGCACTCACGTCTCTCCCAAATGTGTTAGGCGCGAATTCACCGCTCGCGAATTCGCGTGCGTGCTTGCGCAAGCCGCGCTTTCGAGTCACGCTTCCCCACAAGCCGATGGCTAAACTGAGCGGGAGAGCGCCGCTGTGACGGAGATCACACACCGGACGATCCAGGCGAACGGCATTCGCATTCACCTCGCCGAGGCGGGCGCCGGGCCGCTCGTCCTTCTCTGTCATGGCTTTCCCGAGAGTTGGTACTCGTGGCGATGGCAGCTCAAGGCGCTGGCGGAGGGCGGCTATCGCGCGGTCGCACCCGACATGCGCGGCTATGGCCAGACCGAGCGTCCCGAAGACATCGACAAGTACACGCTTTTTCACCTCGTCGGAGACATGGTCGGAATCGTCTCCGCGCTGGAGACCGACCGGGCCGTCATCGTCGGCCATGACTGGGGGCGCCGGTCGCCTGGCACGCCGCTCTGTTCCGGCCGGACATATTCCGCGCTGTCGTGGGCTTGAGTGTGCCGTTCCGGCCGCGCGGGAACGTACGGCCGACCAGCGCGATGCCGCAAACGGACCAGTCGCTTTTCTATCAGCTCTACTTCCAGACGCCGGGGGTGGCCGAAGCCGAGCTGGAGCGCGATCCGCGGAGGACGGTTCGGAGCCTTCTCTACTCGGGTTCGGGGGATGCGCCGCCCCGGGCCGACAATGCGCTCAGCCGCGAGGCGCCGGGAATGGTCCCCAGAAACGGAGGCTTCCTTACCCGTACGATCGATCCGCCAGCGCTTCCGGCGTGGCTGAGCGAGAAGGACATCGACTTCTACGCGGCCGAGTTCGCTCGGACCGGCTTTCGCTCCGGCCTCAACTGGTATCGCAACATCGACCGCAACTGGGAACTTATGGCGCCTTTCGCCGGACTGCGAGTGACCGTTCCGGCGCTCTACGTGGCGGGCGACCGCGATCTTGTGATCTCGTTTGCCGGCATGGACAAACTGCTGCCGAATCTCTCGAAATTCGTGCCCGATCTCAGGGGTGCGACCATGCTCCCTGGCTGCGGTCACTGGACCCAGCAGGAGCGAGCGGAGGAGGTCAATTCCGCGATCCTCGGCTTCTTGCGGGATCTGCCTTGATGGGCGAAGCCTGCGATGGACGAGCAGGCGCTGCATGGTCAACTCGTCGCCGCCGAACAAGTGCGCGAAACATTCGCCGCGCGACGCGTTGACCCGGACGTCGGGCGATGACTGGCCATTAACGCATAGCAGCCAGGCGCGCGTGACCGACCAGAACGATCGACGCAAGGCCGCGGTCAGACGGCTGAAGGCCAAGCGCGCTTTCGCGATGCAGGCGGCGTTGTTTGTCCTCGTCAATATCCTGCTCGTAGCGGTCTGGGCTTGGACAGGAAGGGGATATTTCTGGCCCATGTGGCCATTCTTTGGATGGGGAATCGGGCGCGCGTTCTTCGGCTGGAGCGTTTATTTCCGGACGCCGATATCGGAGGACGACATCCGCCGGGAGATGGAGAAGGGCGGCTAGCCACATCACCCCTTGCCGACGTTGACCACCCGGAACGTCAGCATCTGGCCTTCGGGCTCCCGCACCGAGACATATTCGCCGACCTTGAAGAGATGGTCGCCGAAGCGGTAGCCCTCGTCCTCGTCGGTTGGATCTCTTCTTTCACGCCCTTCCATTCGAACGTCCAGGTCGAACCGCCTGGGCCGCCGGCGCGATGCACCAGTAGGCCCTGCATCGTCGGCTCGTCGCCCCAGTGCCGGTGGGCGAAACATTCGCCGCGATGCGCCTTCCAGGCTTGGAGGTCAATGCGGCCCTCGTCGGTCAAGGGCGCGATGAAGTCATAGCCGTGGCGGATCGATCCTTCGGGAAACTCTTTCGAACGCGCGGCCTGCAACGTGACCTTGCGCAACGCGACGTGGCTGGACGCGGCCATCGATTGTCTCTCCTCGAACCTTCCCGGCTCAACGTTTCCTCCGATAATTGATGCCAGACAACTTATTTCGTCGACACAAATTGTCGCGGAAGCGCGGGTCGGAATTTGTCGAGGCGGCCTGACGCCTCCGGGCCGCGGATTGCTGGTCGCCGATTGGGCGGCGTGAGTGGGTCAGAACCACGGCGCTCCGGACCGCCACGCCGCGATAGCCCGTCGGGAGGCGGCGCCTCTTGACGCCGCCTCCCCGCTCGATGATCGGCCCTACCCAATCGTCATCAGGCTCGCATTGCCGCCGGCCGCCGCGATGTTGGTCGCGATCGCGCATTCCTCCACGAGATCCGCAAGGTTGTAGTCCTCGCCGGCGGCGAGGCGGCCGGGGGTGAGGGCCTGGATGCGCACGATCGGGCCGGGACGGCCGGCGAGATGGCGCAAGGCCGTGGCGAGCGCGTCAGCATTGCCCTCGAACAGCGCGCCGGCCAGCGCGGGCGCTTCCAGCGGGTAGAAGATCATGGTGACGCGATGCGCCAGCTCCGGCGGCAGGGCTTTGAGCGCCAGCGCTTCGCCGGGACTCACGATCGCGTCGTTGCCGGTCGCGAGGATCGCGCCGATCTGGATGAGCGCCGCGCTCTGGCTCGACGCGATCGCGGCGATCCGGCCGCGCGGGCGCAGCGCATAAACGTTGCGCTCGCCGACCGGCCCCTTGAGCTCGACGCGCGCGCCAAGCGGCGAGCGCGACATCATGCCGACGCAACGTTCGGCTTCCGTGGGATGGCCGGCCGCCCGGAGCCAGTCGATATAGATGCGCAAGGCTCCGAGCGCGCCCACGGCGCCCTCGAGGCCGTCAAGCGCCCCGAGCGGCGGCTCGATCACAAGCCGCGACAGGTAGAGCGGGCCGCCCGCCTTCGGCCCCGTGCCCGAAAGCCGGGAGCCGCCGAACGGCTGAACGCCGACCGTCGCGCCAATGATGTTGCGGTTGACATAGATGTTGCCCGCCTCGATCCGCTCGACAACGCGCCCGATCGTCTCGTCGATGCGCGTGTGGAGGCCGAAGGTGAGGCCGTAGCCGGCGGCGTTGATCGAATCGATCAGCGCGTCGAGCCCGTCGCGTCGGTAGCGCAGCACATGCAGAACCGGGCCGAACACCTCGCGCTCGACGTCGGCCACTTTATTGACCTCGATCAGCGCCGGCGCGAGGAAGGTTCCGCGCGCATGGGCCGCCCCAAGCTCGGCTTGCGTCACCGGGAAGCCGCGGCCCCGCATCGCTTCGACATGCGCTTTGATCGCATCGCGCGCTTCGGCCGTGATGATCGGACCGACATCGGTCGGGAGCTTGCGTGTATCGCCGACTTCCAGCTCGGCCATCGCGCCCTTCAGCATCTCGAGCATCTGGTCGGCAACGTCCTCCTGCAGGCAGAGAATGCGGAGCGCCGAGCAGCGCTGGCCGGCCGAATCGAAGGCCGACGACATCACGTCGCCAGCGACCTGCTCGGGCAGCGCCGACAAATCGACCACCATCGCGTTCAAGCCCCCCGTTTCGGCGATGAGCGGGACCGGCGCGCCCGTCCGGGTTAGACGTCCCGCGAGCTCTTCCTCGATCAGACGTGCGACCGGCGTCGAGCCAGTGAAGACGACGCCCTGCACCCTGACGTCGGCGATAATCGCCGCGCCGACTTCCCCCGCGCCGGGCACAAGCGCGAGCGCTTCGATCGGAACGCCCGCCTTGTGCAGCCCACGCACTGCCTCGGCTGCAATCAAAGGCGTCTCCTCCGCGGGCTTGGCGATCACGGCGTTTCCCGCCGCGAGCGCCGCGGCGACCTGGCCGGTGAAGATGGCGAGCGGAAAATTCCACGGGCTGATGCAGGCGACGACGCCGAGCGGAGCAGGCGAACCGGGGCTCAGCGTCCGCGCCGCCTCGGCGGCGTAATAACGCAGGAAGTCGACCGCCTCGCGCACCTCCGCGACCGCGTTAGCGTAGGACTTGCCGGCCTCGCGCACGATGAGGCCGACGTGATCGTCAGTCTCAGCCTCGAGCCCGTCCGCTGCCCGGCGAAGGATCGCAGCCCGCTCGTTCGGCGGGACCGCGGCCCACGCCGGCGCCGACGCGGTCGCTGTAGCGATCGCGGCTGAAATCTCGTCGAAATGGGCGTGACGCGTGCGCCCGACAATGTCGGAATGATCGGCGGGGTTGCGGACCGGCTCGCCCTTTTCGTCCGGCGGCGCGCCCGGCGGAAAGGCGCGGCGCACCCCATGGGCTGTCGCCTCCAGCCTGTTTGCGAGGTTCGCGAGGCGCAGCTCGTTGGAAAAGTCGAGCCCCTGCGAGTTCGCTCGATCATCTCCGTAGAGGTCGCGCGGCAGGGCAATTTTTTCGTGGGGCGCGCCGAGCGGGCGGATGGCCAGCGCGAGCGTGACCGGATCTGCGACCAGTTCGTCGACGCTCACGCTCGCGTCGGCGACGCGATTGACGAACGAAGAATTCGCGCCGTTCTCGAGCAGGCGGCGCACGAGATAGGCGAGCAGCGTCTCATGCGAGCCGACCGGCGCATAGACGCGACAAGGCCGGTCGAGCTTGTCGCGCCCGACCACTTCTTCGTAGAGCGGTTCGCCCATGCCGTGCAGGCACTGGAATTCGTATTGTCCGCGATAGAAGTTCGGGCCCGCCATGCTCAGGACCGCGGCCAGCGTCTGCGCGTTGTGAGTCGCGAACTGCGGATAGACTGCGTTCGGCGCGGCGAGAAGTTTTCGGGCCGAGGCGAGATAGCAGACGTCGCTGTGAACCTTGCGGGTGAATACGGGGAAGCCTTCGAGACCGTCGACCTGCGCGCGCTTGATCTCCGAATCCCAGTAGGCGCCCTTGACGAGGCGCACCATCAGCCGGCGCCGCGAGCGCCGCGCCAGATCGACGAGCCAGTCAATGACGAAAGGACAACGCTTGCCGTAGGCCTGAATGACGAAGCCAAGACCGTTCCAGCCCGCAAGATCGGGGTCGAGGCAGAGCGCCTCCAGGAGGTCGAGCGAGAGGTCGAGCCGGTCGGCCTCCTCCGCGTCGATGTTGAAGCCGATGTCATAGGATTTGGCGAGCGACGCCAGATGCTTGATGCGCGGCAGGAGCTCGCCCATCACACGCGCGCGCTTGATCCGGCTGAAGCGCGGATGCAGCGCCGAGAGTTTGATCGAGATGCCCGGCCCCTCATAGATGCCGCGCTTCAGCGAGGCCTTGCCGATGGCGTGGACCGCACGTTCATATTCGCCGAGATAGCGCGCTGCGTCGTTGGCGGTCGTCGCCGCCTCGCCCAGCATATCGTAGGAGAAGGTAAATCCGCGCGCCTCGCGCTCGCGGCTCGAGTTGAGCGCTTCCTCGATGGTGCGGCCGGTGACGAACTGCTCGCCCATGAGCCGCATCGCGACGTCGACCCCTTTCCGGATGATCGGTTCGCCGCTGCGCGCGATGAGCCGGGTCAGCGCGGCCCCGAGCGTCTGCTCGCTGTTGGTCGCGACCAGTCGCCCTGTGAGCACCAGGCCCCAAGTCGCGGCGTTGACGAAAAGCGATGGGCTGTGTCCGACATGGGCGCGCCAGTCGCCCGGCGACAGCTTGTCGCGGATCAGCGCGTCTCGGGTCGCGGGATCCGGAATGCGCAAGAGGGCCTCGGCGAGGCACATGAGCGCGACGCCCTCCTGGCTCGAGAGCGAATATTCGTGGATGAGACCCTCGACCCCGCTCGAGCGTGTCTTGGCGCGCAAACGCGTGACGAGGCCGCGCGCGAGTGTCTCGATGCGCTTGGCCTCCTCGGGCGTGACCGAAGCCTGTTCGAGGAGAGGGATGACGCTTTCGGGCTCTGGCCGCCGGTAAGCTGCGGTGATCGCGGCGCGGAGCGGAGATTGCGCGACAATCTCCGGGCGCAGCGCGGCGAAGGGGTTGCTCATGACAGCTCCTCGGGGCTCCTTGGGGGGATAAGGCCCGCCAACTCTATTCAGTCGGACAAAAGCTGCCTATGTCAAAACGCGATGGAGGCGAAGCCCCGCGGGCCGCGCCCTGATTGCGGGCGTGGAGCGCGCCATGACCGACAAGGATTTTACGCTCGGGCTCATCCTCGACGGAGGGCTCGCGCGGCGCATGGGCGGGGTCGACAAGGGCCTCGTCCCGCTCGCCGGCCGGCCGATGCTGGCTCATGCGATCGACAGGCTTCGTCCGCAGGTCGCTGCGCTGGCGCTCAGCGCCAACGGCGGCCAGGCGCCCTTTGAGGCCTTCGGTCTGCCCGTCGTCCCGGATTGTCCGCCGGGTTCTGCCGGGCCGCTCGCGGGGGTGATCGCCGGGCTCGAATATTGCACCCGAAGCTCGGCGGATCTGACCCACGCGGCGAGCCTCCCAGTCGACACGCCCTTCGCCCCCGCCGATTTCGTTGCGCGGCTACATGAGGCGCGGCGCGCGTCAGGCGCTGAGGTCGCGGTCGCCGTCTCGGGCGGACGCGCCCATCACGTGGCCGCGCTATGGCCGGTCGCGCTCGCGGGAGACCTCCGCCGAGCGCTGGTGAAGGAAGGGGTGCGCAAGGTCGAAAGCGTCCTTCAGCGCTTCCGGGTCGCGCTTGTCGAATGGCCGGACGCGCCGTTCGATCCGTTCTTCAACGTCAACAGGCCTGAGGACCTGGCGCGCGCAGAGTCCATTCTGCGCGGCGCATCGGCCGAACGAGGCGGCGCCCTCTGATTCCCAGGCATCGATCCGTCATGCGGCGCTGCGCCGGATGAGGAATCGCAGCACGCCGCCGTCTTCGCTCCGGCTTTCGAGCGTGTCGCCGTTCTCGCGCACGCAATTGGGCACGTCGATCGCGGACATCGGATCGGTGCATTCGACGAACAGCGTCGCGCCGGGCGCCATCGCCCTCAGCGCCTTCAGCGTGCGTAACGCCGGCAGGGGACACTTCAGCCCCTTGAGGTCGAGCCTGGTCGGCTCGCGCGGCGAGTTTGAGGCCAGAAACGTTCAGCCCGTGTGGCGATGGTTGATAATGCTGCGCGCCGCGCGGTCGCCCGCGGCCTTCGCGTCCGCCTCGCACATATACGCGCCCTCTTTGGTATGGCCGTAATTGTGCGTGCCCTGATAATGGTAGATTCGCGACTTCGTGTTGACCCAGACAACCTTGTCGGCCGGGCAGCGATAACGCGCCTCGGCCTCGGTGCTGAACTCGCCAGCGCCGGTCGGCGCGGGAGCTGCGGTCTGGGCGGGAGCGGCGGGCTGTTGCTGCCACCACGGGAAGAGGGAGCCCGACTGTGCAGGCGCGGGGGCGGGCGCCGAGGCCGGAGCGGGCGCGATCGAGGCCTGCGACGGCTGCGGAGCGCTCTGTCGCGTCTTGCACTGCGCCAGGAATTGAGGCCAGGTTTCGCCGCCGGTCGTTCCCGCCGCCTGGGCCTGTTTCCATTGGCCCGCACAGACGCTCATGACGCTTTCGGCGTTCGCGGCGCACGAACCAGCGAGCGCGGCGCCCATCAAAATTGCGGCCGAAGCAGTCAGGCGGACGAAAAATTTGTGCATTGCCATCGACCCTTGCCTCTTGAGCCCCAACGCGGGCAAACACCACACTCTACCGCGGAAAGGCGCGGTCCGCCAACGGGTTCTTGATCGACTGCGAGACTATCGGCCCGGCTGTGCGTCCGGCATAGCGGCGGTTGAGGCGGGGTCGGCCGGACATTTTTCGATTGTCGAACGGCCTAAGGTTTGGGACGAGCCCCGCCATCGTCGGCAACGAGTTCGACCAGCCTCGCAATTCCCGCGTCGTCCCAGCCCCGTTCCATCCGGCTGTTGAAGATCTCGTTGATCTCGGGTCCGTGCATCGGCCCGCCGCCCCTTCGCACCGCGAGGTCGAGGGTCCTGATCGCGACTTGGCCGTATCGCGCCCAAGCCGCGCTTCCGCGCGAGCATTCTCTCTCGGCTCTTTGCAATGCCTTTAGCGCTTGCTCCACGCTCTTGCCGGTCGGCAGAGCCATGGCAAGGAACAGCATGCAATAATCGAACATATTAATTGCTTCGACATGGCAGATGGTGAAATGAGCGACGGCGAATTGGATTGCCGCGTCAAGCTCTCTCATGGCCCGGTCTTTGAGGTTCGGCTGCAGGATATGGACCGTGCCGAGGTTGCGCATGATGGCGGCGCGCGACTTGTCCGGCACGGCGCGATGGAAGCGTTGCGCCATGGACCAGGCCTCGTTGAGCGCCGTCTCGGCCTGTCCGTAGTCATTCTGGTCAATGAATGCGGTCGACAGACCGCAGCGCGCATCGACCTCCATGCGCGGATCATCGGCGAGCCGAACCGCTTCTTTTAACGCATCGATTGCCGCCGGAATGTTTCTGACGGCGTTGTTCTGGTCACCGAGATACGCATTCCCAAGATTGACGTAGAGCTGCGACAGAAGCGATGGATTGGCTGAGCTCGCCTCTATTCCCTTGCGGTAGGCTTCGGCGGCCGCGGGATATTGTTTGAGCTCGAAATTGGACCGACCCAAAGCGTTGTAGATCTCAGGGCGGAACCCGTCCGGGAGACTTTTGCGCTTAAGGACCCATTCCGCGAATGCAATTCCGTTCTGGTAATCGGACGTCTCGACGAACGAGACCACACGGAGAGACGCGTAAACGCCAAACGCGTCAGGGGAAAGCTTTGGCGCCAGGGGGGCGAGCATCCCGGTCAGCGTCTTCCAGTGCCCCATACTGAGGCCGATCTGGCGGATCCGAATTGCGGCGTCATCGGGCGTCAGCGCGCCCGATCGGAGCTGATCGCCGAATTCCTGCGTGGACGCGTTCATGAGCCGGCCACGCCATTGATTTGTCGGGTGGCTTCCATCGCCGCGAGCAAAATCCTGCGCGGCGAAGGTCAGCGTTCGGCGGACGGCGCTATCGGATCGCTTTCGCGCTCGCTCGATGATCGCATATTGTGCCTCTGGCGATCGCTTGGGCCGCGCGATTTCGGCGATGACAAAGGCTTCCCCGATCAGGTCAGGGCGAATGGCGTCGAGGCCCAGGAACCCGCGCGGCTGCGGCAGGCAGTCCGCAAGGACGGTCACAATCTCTTCCGTCGACAGGGCTACCGCGGCTCCGTCGATGGCGGATCGCTCCTCGCCGACCAGCCGCGCGGCGGCTTCGAGGCCGCAGCCGCCCTGCAAGGTGACGCAAGCCGACAGATGGGTGGCGAAGCGGGGCGGCATCCGGCCCGACGCTATCGCGCTGATCCGGTCGGCTTCGCCGCGGGCGATGCGGCTCGCAAGTTCATCACGGGGCTGCAGGATCGCTGGCGAGGATGCCGTGGCGACGGCGACGATCCCCGCCATCATCAGATAGAGCGGCGCGTTGTCGACGGTTTCGTCCGCAAGATTCTGGTCGAAGGCAGGGTCCGCGCCCGGCGCCGGCGGCCGCGGTGCCGGGTCAATGCCCCTGATCTTGGCGGCAAGCGCCATGGCGTCAGTCAGGAGATCGCGACGCGAAGCCACGGTATCGAGTCCGGAGAGCGCAACCGGATGCTTTGGCGAAGCGAGATCGCTCGGCCCCCGGCTCGAGAGCGAACCGGGCCGCATCAATTCGCCCCACCAGCCTTCCTGGCCGCCCTCGTCGGCGTTGCGTTCCAGCAGCAGAATTCTGAGCAGAGGGCCGTCCGGGTCCATGACCCGCGCGGCGAGGGTCTCGAACCAGTCGCGCACAATCGCTGCGACGCTTGCGGCGTTGTCGACGACGATGAGTGTGGGTTCGGGCCATCGCCAAGCTGCGAACCCGGGCCCGTTCTGGAACCGGCGCAACTCGCTCTCTCTCACAAATCCTGCTTGCCACCCCACCGCCCGCGCGCAAAGTTCGATGGCGAGACGCGTCTTGCCGGAGCCGGCTGGGCCGACAATGCACCGCGCAGAAATCTTCGATGGTTCAGCGAGCCAGTGCTGCAAGGACTTCAGATCCGGATCCCGGCCCGTGAATTTCGTCGCCTGCAAATCGGTGATGAGCAGGTCGAGTTCGCTGCGCGGTGCGTCGATCTCCTTCCTCAGATCGAGCCGCGTAAGCTGAAGCTCCGCGCCTGCAACGCCGATATTGACGACGATGTCGCGCCCCGCCTCAGCGCGGCCGAAATAGGCCCCAATCTGCGGACCGGACTGGGGCGGCGAGCCGCCCGGCCCCGCTACGGTTTTCCCTGTGGAGAGACGCCGCCCTGGATGTCGGAAAGACGAATGTCGCCGGCCGCTTTCACCTGATCGGCCTTGAGACCGCCGCCGGTTCCGGAAATGCGCTCGGCGATGAAGTCCCGACCGGCGTCGATTGTCTTGATGTCCACGCCCCATGCGGCAAGCTGAGCGGGCGCCGCGCGGCGCAGCGCATCCTGCAGCGCCTGGGTCGCCTCGAGTATGGCTTTGTCGTCTGCGACTTTCGGGGTGTCTTTCAGCTCATCCTTGACCGCCGCCTCGGTCGCTTCGCTTTTTGGCTTCTTGTCGAGCAGCGCGCCCGAGGCGAAGTTGTAGCCGTCGATCAGAAGTTTCTTGAGGCCCTGATAGGCGTCCTTGACTGCCGTCGTCGCCGTTTCCGACGCCGCCGCGGTCGCGCCCGCGATCAGCGCTGCCGTAATGGCGGAGATCGGATCCATGACGTCCTCCCGCATAGGAACTGGAGCGATATAATTTTAGTCGCATCGCCGGCGTAAGTCGAGCACTCGCCGACTGGGCATTCACGCGGTCGAAGGATGCCGAACCGCCCCTGGAGAGCAGCGGCTGTGACTCGCAATTATCTAGAGCAAAAGTATTAATGAAATCAATCAATTATATGACTAGCTGGCGGAGAGGGAGGGATTCGAACCCCCGGTACGCTTGCACGTACTCCGCATTTCGAGTGCGGCGCGATCGACCACTCTGCCACCTCTCCGGGGCCGACGACGACGTGAAATATCGTCCGCAGGGTCGGCGGCCGCTTAGCATGGCGCGCAGTCGCTCGCAAGGAGCGCCGATCGCGGCGGATCAGACGCCCGTTTCGACCGCCTCCATCGCCAGCCGCGCCATCATCGGGACGGCCTTCCCGTATTGCCGGGCGCGCTCGGGGTTGGAGGCGTTGCCGTCGAGCGAACGTTTGTAGACGCCCTGGGCGATCGCGATGATGCGGAAGAAGCTGAACGCGATCAGGAAGGTCCAGTCCGGGATCGAATCGAGCCCCGCGCGCCGGCAATAGGCGGCGACATATTCCGCTTCGGTCGGTATGCCGAGCGCCGCCCGGTCGAGGCCGCCGAGGCCATTCGACGCGTTGGGCATACGCCAGTACATGCACTGATAGGCGAGATCGGCGAACGGATGGCCGAGCGTCGACAATTCCCAGTCGAGCACCGCCAGCAGACGCGGCTTATCGGCGTCGAAGATCATATTGTCGATGCGCCAGTCGCCGTGCACCAGTGCGACGCGGCCGTCGTCGGCGGGGACATGGCTCGCCAGCCAGACGATCAGACGGTCCATGTCGTCCACCGTCTCCGTTTCGCTGGCCCTGTACTGCTCGGTCCAGCGCTGCAGCTGGCGGGCGAAGTAGCTGCCGGGCTTGCCGTAGTCCGAAAGGCCGGCGGCGGAGACGTCGATCGCGTGCAGCTTCGCGAGCCCCTCGTTCATCGCGTCATAGATCGGGCGGCGGCCCTCGCGCGGCAGATCAGGCAGCGCCGGATCCCAGAAGATGCGGCCGTCGACATTCGCCATGAGATAAAACGCCGTTCCGATCACGCTCTCGTCCTCGCAGAGCGCCAGCGCGCGAGGCGCCGGAAAGCCGGTGCCCTCGAGCGCTTTCAGCACGCGAAACTCGCGCTCGATCATGTGCGCGCTCTTGAGAAGCTTGCCCGGCGGCTTTCTGCGCAGCACGTAGCGTCCGCTGGCGGCTTCGATCAGATAGGTCGGGTTCGACTGGCCGGTGGCGAATTTTTTCGCCCGGCTCGGACCGCGCCAGCCCTCGACATGCGCGTTCGCCCAGATATCGAGAGCGCGCGCATCCTCGGGAAAGGCCCCGTTCATCGCGACGCGGTCTCGTTCGAATAGCGCTTCATTTCGGCTTTCGCGATGACGCGGCGGTGCACGGCGTCCGGCCCGTCGGCCAGTCTGAGCGTGCGCACCGCCGTCCACATCCGCGCGAGCGGGAAGTCCTGGCTGACGCCGGCGCCGCCATGCATCTGCACTGCCTGGTCGATCACTTCGAGCGCGACGCGGGGCGCGATCACCTTGATCTGCGAGATCAGCGGCGCGGCGGCGCGGACCCCCTGCGTGTCCATCGCCCAAGCCGCCTTGAGGCAGAGGAGCCGGGCCATCTCGATGCTCATGCGGGCCTCGGCAATGATGTCCGGATTGGCGCCGAGCCGCGAGAGCTTCTGGCCGAAGGCCGTGCGGACGGCGGCGCGCCGACACATTGCTTCGAGCGCCCGCTCGGCCTGGCCGATCGCGCGCATGCAATGGTGGATGCGCCCGGGTCCCAAGCGCCCTTGCGCGATTTCGAAGCCGCGGCCGCGTCCGAGAATCAGCGCGTCCTTCGGCACGCGCACGTCGGTGAATCGGATGTGCATGTGGCCGTGCGGCGCGTCGTCCTGGCCGTAGACCTGCAGCGCCCTCAGCACATTGACGCCCCTGGTCTCCGCCGGCACGAGCAACATCGAATGGCGCGCATGCGGGGCAGCCTCGGGGTCGGTCAGCGTCATCGTGATATAGAGCGAGCAGCGCGGATCGCCGGCGCCGGACGACCACCATTTCTCGCCGTTCAGCACCCATTCGTCTCCCTCGAGGCGGGCGTCCATGGCGATGTTGGTCGCGTCCGACGAAGCAACGCCAGGCTCGGTCATCAGATAGGCCGAGCGCGCGCGGCCCTCGAGGAGATCGGGCAGCCAGCGGGCCTTCTGCTCCGGCGAGCCGTAGCGCTCGAGCACCTCCATATTGCCCGTGTCGGGCGCCGAGCAGTTGAAGACCTCGGAGGCGAGCGGCGACCAGCCCATTTCCTCGGCCAGATAGGCGTATTCGACCGTCGTCAGGCCGAACCCCTTGTCGGAGGCGGTGAGCCAGAAGTTCCAGAGATTCCTCTCCCGCGCCTTGGCCTTGAGGGATTCGCGGATCTCGATCATCCGTTTGGTCGGCTTGAAACGGTCGCCATCGCGCCCGATCTCGGCTTCGTATTCCTCTTCCACAGGCATGATCTCGTCGCGCACCATCGCCCGGACGGCGGCGATAAGCGGACGGACTTTTTCGGTGACGCCGAGATCCACGTTTCTCTCCCTCGAGCACGTTTCGCGCGATATGGCGCCGAAACCCTGGCCCCGGCAAGCGAGAAGACGGCAGGCGCGGCGTCAAAGGATAGCCGCGCTTGACTTCCAGCCGGCGGCGCTCGGCCTGTTTTCGCCTGCTAACAGGGAGAAAACCGCTGGAGGCGCGTCCTCTGTGGCTCGCTTCGATCCATGAAAAACCCTTAGATTCAGCAACTTGCGCCAAATTGCTACGCGACCGGCGCCCAACGATCACAGGGTCGATAACAGGACAGGAACAGGGGCGGAATTCGAGCGTAACAGGGCGGTAACAGGCGCCGCCGAGCCAACGGAATTACGGAACGAAAAGGTAAGCGAAACTAAACCCTCGACGCGAGTGGACCCGCGGGTTCGCCCGCGCTTCGCGCGTCCCGTCAGGAACCGCGTCGTCGGCTGCTTTCCCCCCCAGTCTCGCTATTTCGCCGAAGCGTCGGGAACGGAACCGGCGAGTCCGACAGCGTCTGCAGATAGGCGAGTATGTCCGCTCGCTTCTGCGGCTCCTTTTCACCTGGAAACGCCATCTTCGTGCCCGAGGCCATTCCTTTCGGATTTGCGATCCAGTGATCGAGTTTTTCGTAGGTCCAGTCGCCGCCCATGGCCTTCAGCGAATCGGAATAGGCGAAGCCCGCCACCGAAGCGATCGGGCGGCCGACAACGCCCCAAAGGTCCGGACCGACCTTGGCCGCGCCGCCCTTGTCGAAATTGTGGCAGGTGGTGCAAACCTTGGCGTCCTGCGCGCCCTTTTTGGCGTCCGCTTTGGCGAGCAGCACGGGCAGCGGCTCCTCCGGCGCTGGGGCTGCAGCCGCGGCCGGCGCCGCCGCGGTCTCTCCTGTCGGCAGCGCGTAGCCGGGGACCGCAGGCCGATTGGGCGCGAAAACGAGATTGCTGAAAGCGATCAGCAGGATGACGAACAAGATCGACCCCAGGCCCGCGAGCGCGGTCTTGTTGAATTCGGCTGCATGCATCGGGGATCAGCTTTCGTCGGCGTGTTGCGGATTGGCCGGGGCATGAGGCGACCCCGGCTCGGGGTTGATTAGCCGCTTTGCGCGCGACTTGGCAACACGTATAAGCCCGCTTCCCGCCCACTTTCCCTGTCAATCATGGTCAATCCCGTCGTCCTCATCCCCGCGCGCATGGCGTCGAGCCGCCTGCCGGGCAAGCCGCTCGCCGACATCTGCGGCGAGCCGATGATCGCCCATGTCTGGCGGCGCGCGATCGAAGCCGACGTTGGGCCGGTTTTCGTCGCGGCCGACGACTCGCGCATCGTCGAGGCGGTCGAGGCGGCCGGGGGCAAGGCAGTCCTGACCCGCCCGGACCATCAGTCCGGCTCGGACCGGATCTTCGAGGCGCTGGGCGCGGTCGACCCCGCCGGCGAATACGACGTTATCGTCAACGTTCAGGGCGATCTGCCGACCATCGAGCGGGCAGCGGTCAGCGCCTGCCTCGTCCCGCTGGCCGACCCCGCCGTCGACATCGCGACGCTCGCGACCCCGATCACGCGCCCCGAGGAAAAGGACGATCCGAACGTGGTCAAGGCGATCGGCGCCTTCGTCGCCCCCAGCCGTCTGAGGGCGCTCTACTTCACCCGCGCCCGCGCGCCTTGGGGCGAAGGCGAGCTCCTGCATCACATCGGCCTTTACGCCTACCGGCGCGACGCGCTGAGGCGTTTCGTCTCCACACCGCCGTCTCCGCTCGAGCGGCGCGAGAAGCTCGAGCAGCTGAGGGCGCTCGAGGCGGGCATGCGGATCGACGTCATGATTGTCGAGGCGGCGCCGCTCGGCGTCGATACGCCGGAAGATCTGGAGCGCGCCAGGGAGATGCTAATCGGGGGGCTGCTCCGATGATTTTCGTGCCCCTTAGAGCTTGCTGCATTTGGTTTGAATCGGTGGTGTCGTTAGCGCACCCGCCCCCTCTTGCGGGGGCGGGCGGGGGTGGGGGGTCGCGCGGATCGTGGATATTGTCGCGTTCAAAACCGTCTCGTCGACTCAGGATTGCGCGACCCCCCTCCTTTGTCCTCCCCCACAAGGGGGGAGGAGACGCGACCAGCTGCCCCTGCGCAAACTCAAGAGCAGAACGCACTAGTGTCCTTGGTGGTGAAACGACCGACCACAAAGGACACGAAGACCAACGAAGGCGAAGTGCGAGGAGGCAACGATGACCAAAGCGCGTGTGATCGCCTACCAGGGTGAGCCGGGGGCCAATTCGCATATCGCCTGCGTCGACAATTATCCGGATCTCGCGCCAATGCCGTGCGCGACCTTCGAGGACGCGTTCGCCGCCCTTCAGGACGGCTCGGCCGATCTCGGGATGATCCCGATCGAGAACTCGATCGCCGGGCGCGTGGCCGACATCCACGCGCTCCTGCCGGCTTCAGGGCTGCACATCGTCGGCGAGACGTTCCTTCCGATCCACTTTCAGCTGCTGGCGGTTCCCGGCGCCCGGATCGAAGATTTGAAGACGGTTCACAGCCACGTCCATGCGCTCGGTCAGTGCCGCAACATCATCCGCCGGCATCGCCTCAAGCCCGTGGTGTCGAGCGACACGGCGGGGTCCGCGCGCGAAGTGGCGGAAGGGGGCGACAAAAGCCGAGCCTCGCTTGCCACCCGGCTCGCCGCCCAGATTTATGGTCTGCAGACGCTGGTCTCCGACGTCGAGGACGAGAGTCACAACACGACCCGGTTCGTGGTGTTGTCCAAAGATCCGCGCTGGGCCCCTCAGGGCAACGGGGCGGTCGTCACCACTTTCGTCTTCCGGGTGCGCAACGTGCCGGCCGCACTCTACAAGGCGCTGGGCGGCTTCGCCACCAACAGCGTCAATATGACGAAGCTCGAGAGCTACATGGTCGAGGGCGAGTTCTCCGCCACCCAATTCCTTGCCGACGTCGACGGCCACCCCGACGATCCGCCGCTGAAGCGCGCGCTCGAGGAACTCGAGTTCTTCTCGCGCGAAGTGCGCATTCTCGGCGTCTATCCGGCCCATCCGTTCCGGGCGGAGACGCAAAACGGAGGGTAGTGCCTCAGAA
>CAWBBW010000024.1:0-40646 GCA_963787135.1 uncultured Alphaproteobacteria bacterium
CAGGCCATCTCGTCGTTACCCTCTCGCAAACACCTGTTGGCCGTTGGACGCCTTGCGTCCGATAGCCCGAACTCTAGGCCGCCCCCGGCATTCCTGTGGCGGCGAACCGTTCTCCGCGCCGGAGCACCGCCCAGGCAATCCTCGCCAGCTTGTTGGCGAAGGCGACGACCGCGACATTGTGATGAGCCCTACTCATCAGCGCCTTTGCCCAACGGCCGAGCGGGGTGTCGCGCTCGGCCACGTAGGGCAAGGCGGCGCGCGCTCCGTGGATCAGCTGCTTACGCAGGTATTTGTTGCCGCGCTTGCTGATCCCAAGCAGCTTCGGCTTGCCGCCGGTCGTGAATTGACGGGGAACCAGGCCGAGCCACGCGGCGAGATCGCGGCCGCGCTCGAAGCTCTCGGCCTGGCCGACGGCGGCGACAAGGGCGGATGCGACGATCGCGCCGACACCTGGGATTGTCGTCAGCCGCCGAGCCTCTTCGTTCTCCTTCACCCAGCGGACGAACTCGGCATCGAAGGCAGAGATCCGCCGGTCGAGCTCCGCCCATTGCGCGCGCGCGTCGGCGACGAGCACGATCATCCGCGGGCTCAATCCTGCTCCGCCCTGCTCGTCCATCAGTACGCTCAGGAACTGCTCGAGCTTCCGCTTGCCCTGCGGCGCGACCATTCCTCGCTCCAGCAGAATGGCGCGCAACTGATTGATCAGGGCCGTCCGCTCCCCGACCAACCGGTCTCGCGATCGATGAAGCGTCTGCATGTCAAGCTGGTCCTGGCTCTTCAGTTCGACAAAGCGCATCGTCGGCCGGGTCACCGCCTCCGCGATCCCCTCGGCGTCGCGATCGTCATTCTTCTGCGCCTTGATGTAGGGCCGGACATATTCGGGCGACATCAGCCGGACATCGTGGCCGTGGGCGGCGAACACGCGGCCGAGATGATGAGCCCCGCAGCAGGCCTCCATCCCGACAACGCACGGAGGAAGCTTCTCCGCCAGAGCAACCAGCGTCTCCCGCCTTACCTTGCGACGCATCACAACCGCGCCGGACGCATCCAGCCCAACCACGCTGCAGACGTTCTTGCCGAGGTCGACGCCAAGCACAGAGATATCCATCCCTTCCTCCTCCTGATTCGCCGGCGAGCCTACGACGCCGGAAGGAGGGGCGGGCCATTCCATAAAACTCGGTCGCATCGCTGATTCGCAGAGGTCGATCCTGGTCGTTGGCTTCGGGCCGGCAGAATCGGCCCTGCGCGGGATCACATCGCGAGGCGCTTCAAAGTCAGGCAGCCACCGACTCGCCCGGGTCCTGCGGAAGCGAGACGCCGGCGCAGAACACGTATCCGACCCCGCGTACGGAGCGGATCAGTGGCGGGCGGCCGGGTTCGGCGTCGATTTTCTTGCGCAGTCGCGCCACCAGCGTGTCGATCGAGCGGTCGAAATAGCTCCACGCGCGCCCTCGCAGGACCCCGAGCAGCGCCGCGCGGGAGAGCGGCTGGCCGGGCTGGCGGACGAACGCCATCAGCAGCTCGAATTCGGACGATGTGAGATTCACCCGTCGCCCGGCTGCGTCGGCCAGGTTGCGCGTCGTCGCGTCGAGCGTCCACCCGGCGAAGGCGTAGCGGCGCTGATCGAGTACGGACGGGATCGGCGCGGCGCTCAGAATCTCGACATCCCCAAAGCGCAGGGCGTTCTCAATCGCCGCCAGATCCCGGCCCTCGCCGCCGACCACGAAAATTCGCATAGGCTTGCCTCTGATCCGATCGGACGTCCGCCCACGGCAATTCGTCTCAATACGTCAAATCGTCGCACACTATTAACCGATGTCAAGAATTGACGATACGTAAGGTGATTGAGTAATTTCCGTCACGGTCATTCCTGAATGTAATGCCAGTATGTCGCTTCGACAGGCCTGCGTATATTAGAGATTAAAACAAAGGTCAGCCGTTATGTTATTGGACAATGACGCTGATGATCTTTTCACTGCTGAGACTATTGCCACCAGGCAGGCCCGAGGCTCATGTTCCCCTCGAATGAAGAACGCAGCGGCGCCTTGTCATGCGATATTTTCATGGTTGCATTTGTTTCGCTTATAGGAGGCGGCAAAACAGTGTAAGAGGGCGAATCATCCAAGACCCTCGCCCCGAGACTCATTCATGCGCAGCATTCCGATCGACGTTCTCAGAGCCTTCGTCGCCGTCGTCGAAGCTCGCGGCTTCACCCGCGCCGCCGAGGAGCTGGGCCGCTCGCAGCCGACGATCAGCCTGCAGGTCAAGCGGCTCGAGGAACTCGTCGAGGCGCCCCTGTTCGAGAAGGCCGCGCGCTTTGACCTGACGGCGGTCGGCGCGGTTTGCTTCGACTACGGCAAGCGTCTTCTTCGTCTGCACGACGGCATGCTGGACGAGGCGTCGCGGCAGAAGGCACCGGACGCGATGCTTCGGGTCGGCGTGGCGAGCGAGTTCGCCGGCCGCCTTGCGCCGCGACTGGGCCAACTGCGGCCTGACGCTGGGGTCGGAAGCGGTTTCGAGGTGGTCACGGACGCATCCGATGTTCTGGCGTCGGCCTTCCGCCAGAATGCTCTCGACATTGCTTTTCTCGTCAGCGGCGAGATCGAGGCGCCAGTCGCCGGGCGCTGGCGCGCGCCGTTGCGCTGGTTCGGCGTCGGCTGCGGGCGCGCGTCGACGGATCCCGTGCGGATCGCGATCGCGCCGCGGGGATCCGCCCTTCACGAGGCCGCGATCGAGGCGCTGCGCGCCCAAGGGCGCAAGTTCGAGATCGTGTGTCTGAGCGCAGACTTTGCCGTGCTGGTTGCTGCCGCTTCCGCCGGACTTGGAGTGGCGCCCATGATCGAAGGGTTCGCGCCGGACGGGTTGAGCCCATGCCCCGACAAGAGTCTTCCTGCCCTGCCTCCCGTCACGCTGTCATTGCTCGCACGGTCTCCAGCGCTCGAGGCCGCGGGCCGCCGCTGGCTAGGCGACGCCGTCGAGACGCTTCAGTCGCTCTGACGTTGCTGCGCCTTCAGGTTCGGCGTCGCACTTTGTCACGATTCGTCACACGCGGCGCCAATGGGTTCGTGGCAACCTTTTGTGATCCTCTCCGAATCGAATTCGCGGGTTTGGCTATGCGAAGCACACCTATGCGCAAGATTCGCGCCCCGGCGCCCGACGGCACTCGCGCCGCGGACGAGCAAAGCGAGCTTGCTCTGCTTGCCGAGTTCGTAAGGCATGATTCGGTGGCCGCGCTTGCGGGCGCAATGGCCCGACGCATCGGCGGGGCGGTTCGCGACGAGGATCTGATCGCCCGCGCGAAACTCAATTCGAGGCGCGAGAACCGCTGAGAATCGCGTAAGCGCGACCTCTGCCGCTAGGGAATTAAGGGCGACATAAGACATTTGCTCCTAGCGTTTGACCGGAAGCCGCCACCTTTTGCGCCGATGACCACGACGACCGCAGATTATCTCGCCGTCACGCAAAACTTAACTCGGTATCAGGCGATGACCGCCGCCGAGCCTGCCGTGAAAACCGCGACGGCCTACTACCAAGCCAACATCGGTAAAGTGACGTCCATTCAGGACTTTGTCGGCAACTACCGGCTCTTGTCCTTTGCGCTCGACGCCTATGGTCTCCGCGACCAGATCAACGCCACGGCGCTTATCACCAAGGTGCTCGAGGGCGGGGTCTCCAATCCGAAGAGCCTCGCCAACACGTTGAGCGATCCACGTTGGAAAGCCTTCGCAGCCGCGTACGATTTCGCCGGCCAGGGCGGCGCGTCGTCCGTCTCTTCCGCGAGCGCCATCAAGACGACGACCACGGACTACGTGGAACAACAGCTCGAGAGCGACCAGGGCGCCCAGGACGTCGGCGTTCAGCTCGCGCTCTACTTCCAGCGCGTGGCGCCAACAATCACCAACGAATACGGCATTCTCGCCGATCCGAACCTGCTCGAGGTCGCGCAGACCATCTTCGGTCTGTCTCCGGCGAGGAGCGCGACCAACGTCGACGCCCAGGCAAAGGCGCTGTCGCAACTGATGCCCATCTCTGATCTCCAGGACCCGAAGAAGCTGCAGCAGCTGACCGAGCGTTTCACTGCCATGTACGATCTCACCTATGGACCCGGCTCCGGCGCGACGACTTCGCTCACGGTGTCCTCCGACAACTCCGGCTCGGGCCAGTCAGCGGCCTCCGCCGTTCTCGCGGGCGTGATCAATTCGAACGGCCAGTCGATCAGCACCGCGCTCCAGGCATTTTCCGGCACGCCGACCTCGATATTTTCGGACGCGTTGATGTCGAGCCTGCAGAAGTTTGCGCTCGGCGGCTGAGCTCGCACCGCTGAGATTCGCATGCACGCGAAAGGTCCGCGCAAGCGGCGATCCCGAGAATGTCGTTCGCAATGCTCCAATCCGATTTGCAGCCGCGGACAGTGGCGTCTGACCCTGACGCACTCTACGCCGCCGCATGCCTGGCGTGGCGGGAAGGACAGCGCGAGGAGGCGATCGCCCGCATCGACGAGGCCCTGCGGCGTCGGCCTGATTTCGCCGAGGCTCTCAGCATGGGCGGCTACATGCTGAGTGAAAGCGGAAAGCCCGAAGCCGCCTTGCGTTTTTATAGGCAGGCTCTCAACATCAAGCCGTCGCTCGTCGTCGCCCACGTCAATTCGGGCAAGCTGCTGTTTGACTCGCGTCGCTTCGCGGAAGCGCTCGCCGCGTTCGAAGCAGCCACCGCGCTTGCCCCCGACGACGCTGACGCCTGGTCCAGCCGCGCTGGAGCTCTCCGCGAACTCGGACGTCTCGAGGAGTCGCTTGATGCTGCAAGTCGAGCGCTCTCGCTGCGGCCGCACTTCGCCGAAGCAGCGATCAACCGCGGCAATGCGCTCCTGAAACTCGACCGCATGGACGAGGCGCTCGACGCCTATCGGTGCGCAAGCGCCGCGCGGCCGGGGTTTGCTGGGGCTTTGTGCGGCGAAGCGTTGGCGCTACGCAACCTCGGGCGCTTCGAAGAGTCGCTGGCGGCCTTTGAAGTCGCCGAGGCGCTGGGCAGCCGCGAAGCCGTTGCCGGCAAGGGTTGCCTGCTCCTGACCCTCGGCGATTTCGAACGTGGCTTCGCAGGATATGAGGCCCGGTGGCTTGAGGGCAAGTCACTCGCCGAGGCGCTTGGAACCCGCTTTCCGACGTGGCGCGGGCCACCGCAGACCGGCGAGCGAGTCCTTGTGCTCAACGACCACGGGCTCGGCGACACGATTCAATTCTTTCGCTACCTGCCCCTGATGGTGAGCGCAGGTGTGGATGTTACATTTGTCTGCCCGCCGAGATTGCGCCGCCTCCTCTCTTCCGGCATTGCGGTCCGTTTCGTCGACAGCCCTCCAGCGACGGAGCCGTTCGATGCGCAGATTGCCCTCAGCAGCCTGCCGCGAGCGTTCAAAACCCGGCTCGCACTCGGTTCCCGGCAATGTCCCCTATCTGTCGCCGGAAACGCGGCAGCAAAAGCTTTGGGCCGAGCGCGTCGGAGCGGCCGGATTCAAGGTTGGTGTGGTGTGGCAGGGCAATCCCAATCCCGAGGCGGATCGCGCTCGCTCTTTCCCTCTTGCCGCGTTGGCGCCCCTCGCGGGCCTTGCCGGCGTCAGGCTCATCTCGCTCCAGAAGGGTTACGGCGAGGAGCAACTTGCCAGTCTTCCGCGAGGCATGCGGGTCGAATCGCTTGGCCCCGATTTCAACTCGGGTTCCGATGCGTTCGTCGACACGGCCGCCGCGATGATGCATTGCGATTTGATCGTCACCTGCGACACGTCGATCGCGCATCTTGCGGGCGCTTTGGCGCGACCCGTCTGGGTAGCTCTGAAAAGCGACGCTGAATGGCGATGGATGCGGGAGCGCGCCGATTCCCCCTGGTACCCGACAATGCGTCTCTTTCGCCAGTCCCGCCGCGGCGTCTGGAGCGACGTGGTCGAACTCAATGGCGCATGAACTTGCCGGACTGCTATCGCATCGCACATCGCCGCGGATGATTGTCGCGCCTTGCTCGATCGGCGAACTGATCGACAAGATCACGATCCTGCGCATCAAGACCCGACGCATCAGCCACGAGGACAAGCTCCACAACGTGCGCCGCGAACTCGCCTTGCTCGAGGAGCTGGCGGCGGGCGCCGGTCTCGTCGGCCCCGGAATTGAATCGTTGACCGAGCAGTTGGCTGTGGTGAACGCCCGGCTTTGGGATGTCGAAGACACGATCAGGATTCGCGAGCGAGAAGGGGACTTCGGCTCACAGTTTGTCGCGCTGGCGCGTTCGGTCTACGCCAACAACGACGAGCGCGCCGCGCTTAAGCGAGCGATCAACACAATGTTTGATTCGGCGCTCGTTGAAGAAAAGAGCTACGGCTAAAAGGGCTCAGTCGAGAATGCCGTAGTAGCGTTCACGCAATGCGAACCGATCCCAGGGCTTCAGCGCGCTCGCGGGCGCGCGTTCGCATAGATGGACGCCGATAACGAGCCCCTGACGCCAGACGACCCTTGCGCCGCGCACTTCGCCTGTTTCATCGACGTGCACCGCCACGCGGCGCGGCAGTCGGATGTTGCGCGCAAGCGCCAATTTAAGGCCGTGCAGGGAACGGTCGCGGATCCTGCACTCGCATATGAAGCGATAGGCCGCGTCCAGCAACTTTGCCGAACGCAGGCGCATTTGCTCACGTGACGAGGCGCGCTGATCGCTTCGGCGGCGTTGTGCCGTTCCGCCCTCCGGCAGGACCCAGTAGGCGACCTCGCCCCGCTCGGCGAGCGCTGCGCCGAGCCTGCGGACCGCCCCGGGCCGCGCTCGCAAATCCGCTTGCTTGACACCCTCGAGAATGGGGCGCGTCGCGGCAGAGCGCCGAGCGTTGGTGGGTCCGCGCCGACTTAGCACAGCGTTAACCATTTCAACCATACATAAGAACATGTGTTTCGCAAATCTTCTGTCTGGGTCACGGGCCTCATCCTTCGCGTGGGGCACAAACTCGTCAAGACAGAGCAGTCGATCTGCTGAATGAATATTGAATAGAAAATGCTCGTTTCTACCGTAATAATTGTAAATATATTGTAAATACCAAGACACTATTTGAGAGACTTGACTAGCGTGCACAAGCGTTCGTGTGTGAGTAAGGACAAAACAACCAATTTCGGTCCTTGGAGCGCAAGTATGTACATCATTATCGACGACCGCAACATCGTCGCTGGAGGTTACTCTACCGGTTTAAGCCGGGAAGGCGTCTCCTCCGCCGGTATCGAGGCTGCAGAGTTCCGTGAATGGATAGGCAAAACCAGCGACGCGGACATGCATGCGGTCGAGGCGTTCCTGATCGGAGACTGTGGCGAACGGGAAACACTGTCTCGGTTAATACGCGAGCGGTCGAGCGCCCCGGTGCTCTGTCTCAACGAGCGCCACTCGCTCGACGACACTCTCGGCTTGTTCGCCGCAGGCGTCGATGACGTCGTGCGGAAGCCGGTGCATGTGCGCGAAATCCTGGCGCGAGTGGGCGCGATCAACCGGCGCGTCTTTGGCCAAAAGGGTCAGGTGACGGTTGGTGAATTGCGGGTTTACTTCGACGGTCGTGAGCCTGAGGCGAACGGCGAGCCCTTCCCTCTGCCACGCCGTGAGCGACGCATCCTCGAGTTCCTTCTGCGGTGCCGTGGCAGGCGCGTCAGCAAAACCCAGATCTTTAACGCCGTCTACGGGCTCTTCGACGAAAACGTTGACGAGAATGTGATCGAAAGCCACATCAGCAAGTTGCGCAAGAAGCTGAAGCATCGTCTGGGTTTCGACCCGATCAATTCCAAGCGCTTCCTCGGCTATTGCATCGAAAAATGATTCACCTCGACTTGCGGCGCCGGCCTGCGTGAAAGCGGTCCGCCGCCGCGTGTCCTTCTGTCGAAGGATGCATGGGTTTCCCCGCGCGCCTTTGGGGAGTGCTTAACCGGGGCAGGGAAAGCGGCGCGCGGGGAAGCTCGGTTTAGCCGAACCGCCTTAGAGACCGAACAGTTTCAGGATCAACTGCGCATTCTGGTTGGCGACCGACAGCGACTGAATGCCTAACTGCTCCTGCGTCTGCAGCGCCTGCAGCCGGGTAGAAGCCTGGTTCATATCCGCGTCCACCAGGCCGGACACGCCGTTCGAGTAGTTGGTGGTGAGCGCGGTGTTGAACGTGTTGGCCGCGGTCATGCGATCCTGCGTGGCGCCGATTTGCGCAGAATAGTTGGTCACCGCGGCGAGCGCTTGATTGACTGCGGTCAATGCATTGGCGGCGGTAATTGTCGTTCCAATCTGGAAAGTGCTTGTCGCGCCCGTTCCCCCGGTCAGGTCGATACCGCCTTGGGTGAGGAGGTTCGACGTTGCAGACGTCGTCGTCGTGCTTGAGACCGCCAAAGACGATGCGGTAGCGAAGGTCAGCGACGTGTCGGTCGCCGAATTGTTTCCGTTCGCGTCGAGCGCAGTGTAGGTCGTCGATGTCGTGTTGCCGTAGAGATCCTCGGATTGGACCGTGAGCGCCGCCGGCCCGGACGCCGCGACGGTGATGACGTCGTTGCCATAAGAGAGCGTTGTGTTGGTAGAGTTCCCCGCGGCGTAGAGGGTGGCGAGGTTGGTGATCGTCGTCGGGTCTGTGATCGTCGACTGGGTCGTGGTCGTCGACGGCGTGGTCGCGGCGGCGCCGGTCAGCGCCTGCGCGGCGAACGAGATGACGTTCACCGAACCGCCGGTCGCGCTCGCATTGTAGCCGGCTACGAAGTTCAATGTGTTCTGCGAGCCGTTCAGGACGTTCAAACCGTTGAACGAGGCGCCGTTGACGGCGTCGGTGAGCTGCCTGCCGAGCGAGGCGATCGAGGTGTTGATGTCGCCGATTTGCGCCCCGGGATTCTGGGCCTGCGTCAGCGCGGTCGCCATCGAGTTCAGCGTCGTGATCACGGAATTGATCGCGGATGTGGCCGTCGACAGGACCGACTGCCCTTCCGATAGCGCGCTGTTGCTCGCCGTCACGATGCCGCTGTCGACATTGAGCTGGGTGGCGATCGACCAGTAGGACGAGTTGTCGGCAGCGGTCGCAACGCTGAGGCCGGTCGAGACCTGGTTCTGTACTGTCGCCAGCGATTGCTGGGTCATCTGCAGCGCCTGAAGGGCGCTCAGAGCCGCGGAGTTGTTGAGGATCGAATCCATAGAGGTGCTCCTGTCGGAAATGGTCACGAGGATCGAGTGACATTTCGGATTCGCACCGAGACGACGGAGTGGCCGCATGCCCTAGGCTTCTCTCGGAAGCCTAACCGACGTGTTGGCCCGGCGCCCCGCATTTTCGATTGCGGCGTCTTCGGGCGAGAGAACCCTAGGACGAACCCGCTAATGGCAGGTTAATCGCCATCGAGGTCCGCGATCCCGACGGTCGAGCGCAATCCCGGCGCAAGCTCCAGTCGTGACCATGCCTCTGCAATCCTTACGGAACCGAGAGTGGCGACGAACCTATTGGCGCAGGCCGAACGACTTTGGACGAGCCTGCAAGGGCTGGGCGTCCGGCGTCTTGTCGCGCTGGCGCTGATCGGGGTTGCGGTCTTCGCGGTCACTGGCGTGGCCGGCTACTACCTCAGCCGTCCCACCATGGAGACGCTCTACTCCGGCCTCGATCGAGACGACATCGCCGCCATCGGCGCCGCGCTGCGCGAGGCCGGCGTACCTTTCGATGTCAACGCGGAAAGCACCATCATCCTGACGCCGGCGGGACAAGCGGCGACAGCGCGCATGATTCTCGCCGAAAAAGGGCTGCCGCGCAGCGGAGCGGTCGGCAACGAACTGTTCGACAAGCTGGGCTCTCTTGGCCTGACCTCCTTCATGCAAGACGTCACCCGTCTCCGCGCCCTGGAGGGTGAACTCGCGCGAACAATCCAGATGATGCGCACCGTCAAGGCGGCGCGAGTGCACATCGTGCTGCCCGACGAGGGGTCCTTTCGTCGCGAGCGCCAGCCTTCGTCCGCCTCCGTGGTCATCCGAACGGACGGCGGGGACGACCGCGCCACCGGCCAGGCGATCCGTCATCTCGTCGCGTCGGCTGTTCCCGGCATGAAGATCGATGACGTCACGGTTCTCAACGTCGACGGCCGACTTCTCGCCTCGGGCACCAACTCGATCGAGAAGTCGCCCGACAATCTTCTCTCGCTCGAGAAGGAAGTGTCGCAGGAAATCCGTGAGGGCGTCACGCGCACGCTGACCCCTTACCTCAGCTCGCGCAATTTCCAGATTTCCGTGGCCGCGCGGCTCAACGCCGACAAGACCCAGACCAACGAGACGATCTACAACCCCGATAGCCGCGTGGAGCGGTCGGTCCGTGTGACCAAGGAGCAGCAGAGCTCGCAGAACGCGGCTGGCGCCCGGGCTGCAGGCGTCGAGGCGAATCTCCCGAAGCAGAACGGCTCGGGCGCCGAGTCCAAACAGTCGAATGATCAGACGCAAAAGCGCGAGGAGCTTACGAACTACGAAGTGTCGTCGAAATCCATCCAGACGACCAGCGCCGGTTTCTTGATCCAGAACCTGTCCGTGGCGGTCCTCATCAATCGCTCCGCTCTGACCGCGTCGCTCGGCGACAAGGCGGGACCCGAAGCGGTCGTCGCTCAGATCAAGGAGATCGAGCAGCTCGTCGCTTCGGCCGCAGGACTCGACAAGCAGCGCGGCGACGTCGTCAAGATATCGGTGGTCGATTTCGTCGATTCGAGCCGCGACCTCGAACCCGCCGCTGGTCTCACGATCCTCGAGATCCTGGCGCGACAAACCGGTTCGATCGTCAACGCCGGAGCGGTGGTGCTCGTCGCCGCGATGGTCATTTGGTTCGGGGTGCGGCCCGGCCTGAAGATGCTGCTCGCCTCGCCCGCGGTTGCGAGCGCAGCCGCAGCCGATGCGGCTCCGGCGCTCGCGCCGCCGGAGTCCGGCCAGAACTTCCTTATCGAATCCGATGACGGCCGCGACGCGTTTCTCGAGGCTTTGCTGGCGCGTCGGGACAATGGGCCGGAGCGCAAACTGCAGAAGCTTGTCGAGTTCGATGAGAACCAGGCCGCCACAATTCTCAAACAGTGGATTCGTCAGGGAGCGAACGGATGAAACCAGTGCCGATCGCCGACTATCTGGATCATATCGGACGCCCTTCTGGCGAGCCGGCTTCGCCGCGCCGAGAGGCCTCGCCATTCCGGCCGCGCAGCCTGCAGAGCTTGCAAAGCCCTGAACCGCGCCTGACGCCGGTCGTCGACCGCGCTTCGAACGTCGTCGGCGCGGCCAAGCCACAGGCGGAAGCGCGAGAGCAGCGCACGCTCCTCGGTCGCCGGCCCGTCGGGGTGGAACAAGCTGCGCGGGACTCCCTTGTTCCGCGCGACGCGGCCAAGGCCGAGGAAATGGCGCTTCGACTTGCCGAGGCGCACGCGCGAGGACGCGAGGAAGGCTTCATCGCAGGTCGGACCGAGGCCGAAGAGCAGCACGCGGCCGAGCGCGTCGCAGCGCAGGAACAAGCTGAATTGGCGCGCTTCCAGTTCCAGCTCAACGAATACGCTCAACTCGAAGCGTCAATCCGTTCCGGGTTTGCCCAGGTCGAAGAGAACGTCGGGGCCGCGGTCGCCCGGATTCTCACGCCTTTTCTGGTCAAGCAGGTGGTGAAATATGTCGCCGACGAATTGTGCAAGAGCATCGGCCGCCTCTGCGCCGGCGGGTCGCAGGGGTTGATCACCATTCGGGGACCCGAGCGGGTCCTGAGCCTGTTGCGCGAGCGGATCGCCGATCTGCCGGCCGAAGTCGCCTATGTCGAAGAGGACCGTGCGGAGGCGGTCGTCGAAGCGAACGCCACGCAAATAATCACCGAGCTTCAGCCCTGGGCCGAGCTGCTCGCCTCACTCGACGCCTAAGCAGGGCTGATGAGCGTGCATCCGGAAATCGTCATCATCAAGCGCCGCAGCACGCTCGAGGAGGGCCACCACGGCGGCGCATGGAAGATCGCTTTCGCAGATTTCATGACCGCGATGATGGCGTTCTTTCTCGTCTTGTGGATCATCAGCGCGACCGACAAGAACACCAAGACGCTGATCGCCCGCTATTTCAATCCCGTGAAAGTGGAAGAGCCGGCGAAGGCGCAGAAGGGGATTCACGGCGCGCCGGAGCAGGATACGGACGCGCCGGGCACGGACTCGGGCGCGCCCAACGCTGAAAAGCCGCGATCCGACCAGGGCCAAACCGCCAGCGGATCGGTGCGGGAAAGTTCGGCCAGTCCGTTGGCCGAAGACAAAGGAAAGCATCTGGCGAAGCAGGAGCCGAAGACCCCGCCCGACCCTGCCAAGCCCAATCCGACCATGTCGGAAGACGAACTCTTCAGCGACCCGCGCGCCAGTCTCGACAAGATTGCAGGCGTCCCGCCGCCAGGACCGCGCCTCGATCCGGCAGCGACGTTGAAGGGCTATGGCGAAGTGGGTCCGAGTGCCGACGAAGCGCTCCGGGATCCCTTTCGTCCACTCGGCAGCGACAGGGCCATCAACGTCGTAAACCCGGATCCTGGGGCGCCCCCGGAGGGGAATGCCGCCAGCGCTCAGTTGAAGCCGCCGGCAGAAGCGTCCCAACCGCCCGGCCCCGTCGCGTCGCCCGAAGGTCCGGCACAGACAGAATCGAAGCCGTCCTCGGGCACGGCTTCAGGGCAAGCGAAGGCGCGAGCCGAGGCGGCCGCGGCCTTGCTGGCGGACGTGAAGAAGCGGCTCGGCGACGAAGGCCAGTCGCTTGCGGGGCCCGAGCTCGACGTCCAGGCGACGGACGAAGGGATCCTGATCAGCCTGACCGACCGCCAGAACTATTCGATGTTCGCGATCGGCTCCGCCGAGCCGCAGCCCCGCGTGGTGCACATGATGGAAGCGGTCGCGATGAGCCTTGAAACAATGCCGGGCGCGATCGTCGTGCGCGGCCACACCGACGCCCATCCGTATCGTTCAAAGACCTACGACAACTGGCGTCTGTCATCGGCGCGGGCGCAAATGGCCTACTACATGCTCAACCGCGGCGGCGTCGCCGAAAAGCGGTTCGAGCGGATCGAGGGCTTCGCCGACCACCGGCTCAAGGAGCCGGCGCAACCGTTCGCTGCCGAGAACCGCCGCATCGAGATTTTGCTGCGCGAGGCGACGCCATGAGGTCGCTCGCTCGCAGGGCTCTTGTTGTCGCGACACTCATGCTCGCCGGGCGGGCGGGCGCGCAGGTCGAGCCCGGCACGATCTCGGATATGGCGGACGATCTCCAGCGCATCCAGATGCGGATTGCCCAGGGCGACAAGTCCGCCTATGCCGCGCAACTGAAACAGTTGAAGGCGATGGGCGCGGCGATTGCATCGGCCAAGCCGGAAACCTGGAAAGAGAGGCGGAGCCTGGATTCGCTCGTCATCTACGTGCTCAGCGGCGGGTCGCTCGCCGAGGTGACGCCACTGCTGAATGGTGACGCCATCCCCGAATCGGACCGCGCGCTGGCGCGAGGCGCGTTCGCCTATATCACGAGCCACGAAGCCGACGCGCTTGACCTTCTGGGCAAGGTCGATTTGGGCGCGCTGGAGCCGCGCGTGGCCGGGCAAGTCGCTTTCGCCCGGTCCGTGATCGCGACGAAGCGAGACCCGAAGACCGCAGTTTCGTTCCTCGATTGGGCGCGCCTGGTCGCGCCGGGAGGCTTGGTCGAGGAAGCCGCGCTGCGGCGGGAGATCGCGCTGCTCGCTGAAGCGCAGGATGCGCCGCGCGTGGCGATGCTGACGAGGCAATATGCGACCCGCTTTGGCGCCTCTCTCTACGCGGCCGATTTTCTCCACGAGCTCGCCCGCCTGATCGCGCGCTTCGGCCTCGCCGACGAGCCTGCAAATTATCAGCTGCTCTCGGCCGCGGCGGCGAGCCTGCGGCCTGACGGCCGACGCGACTTCCTCTTGACCCTCGCGAAGGCTGCGATCGTCAATGCCCGGTTCGACGCGGCTTCGGCGGCGGCCGCCGAAGCCCTGCAGGGCGTTGCCCCGGATAGCGTCGATGAGACGCGGGGGCGCCTTTATCTCGATGCGGCCCGTTTGCTCTCCGACGGCTACGATGCGGCGCGCGCGGATTTGCAGGCCATAGCCGCGGCGAAACTCGACCGCTGCGACGCCGGCCTGCTGGCCTCGGTTCGAAGCGTTGCGGCTCAAATGCGGACCGCGCCGAGCGCCGGCGCGATCGAAGCGCAAGGCGCAGCGCCGAGCGAGAGCGAGAAGGCCGTCGGGCCCGCTCAGACGATCGGACTGGCCGAGGCGGCGCTCAAGCGCACCGAGCGCGCTGTCGACGCAAGCCAAGGGGGCGCGCCATGACCGCTATCGCTCCGGCGCCCGCGCATGCGCCGGTCGCCCCGCATTTGGCCCATCCCGCGCATGGCGCGCTTTCGCAGGCCCATGATTCCCTGGCCTTTGCTGCGGTGCTCGACGCCGTGCCAGGCGGGGACGCGAAGCCGAAGCCATCCTCCGGGGAGGCGCAGACTCCGGCCGAGTCGCCGCGGCGGGACCATCCGCAGACGCAGCAGATCGCGAACCCGTCGTTCTTCAATGCGCCCTTGGCGTCGTCCCTGACGGTCGCGACGTCGACGACGATTGGGAACGGGAAAGATGACGACGTGCGGACGCCCGAGTTCGCGGCAGGCGCAACGGCGCAGATTCCGGCGTCCGACGCTGCCTCAACGCGGCGCGTCGCAAACTCGGCTCACGGCGGGAGCTCGCCGGGGGCGAGGCTCGTCGGCGAACGAAGCTTCCATGCGAGCGTCGCTGCGTCCAGCCCGGCGACAGTAGCGCCGGTCGGCGGCTTGTCGTCCGTCACCGATGCGCCCGCCTCGGCGACCGAGGTTTTGGATGCGCTTGCGGCTCCTGTTTCGTCGGCGTCGATCACGACTTCGAACCCGCCCCGGCCGGTCGCCTCGCCGCCCCCATCAGTCCGCCGACGCCGTCGGAGCCGAGCCCATCCCGCGCGGATCGGACGCTCGCGACCGCATCCGCTCCAGTCCAGTTCAGCGCGGGGCGTGCGCGGGGAGAGCGGCAGACTGATGTCGCGTCGATTACAAGCCGTGGCGCCGCGCCGGCTGCTGAGACGTCCGCGCCAGGTCCGGGCGTGCGCCGGACGTCAGATGAGTCAAAATCTGATTCCGGCGGATCTGTCGGCCCTTCATCGAATGGCGGACCAAATCCGGCTCCGGCTTCGCCAGCGGCGGCGCCGGCCGCCGCGCAGCAATCGCTGACCGCGCCGTTTGCGGTCCCGCAGTCGCGCCTCGCAGACGCAGCGACTGGTTCGGGCGCGCCGCGCGCCGCTCAGGCGCCGGCAGCGTCTCCTGCGCTGTCCGCGGCGCCGGTCAGGGAGATCGACGTCGATCTCTCGCCAGGCGGCCTCGAGGACGTCTCGATGACCATGCGGCTTGCGGGCGACAGGCTTTCGCTGGTCTTCCGCGCCGGGAGTTCTCAGACCACCGGGGCGATCGAAGGCGCGCGCGACGCCATCGCCGAGCGGCTGGCCGCCATCGGTCAGCCGCTTGGCTCTCTCATCATCCAGCAGACGGGTTCGACCACCGATGCGACAAACGCGAGGAACACGTCCAGCGGAGGCAGCGGCGGCGAGGGCAGGCCGCAGGCGCGGGGCGGCGATCCGAACGATCCGCGCGGCGCTCGGCGCGGCTCTTCTGGCTTCTAGCGCCGCTGCCGGGGCTTGCGCCGAGGCGGGCCAGATGGCGTGCGAGCGCGAGATGACGCGCGCCGCCGCCGCGACCGGCGTTCCGATCAATGTCCTCTATTCGGTGGGTCTCACCGAGACTGGCCGGCGCGGCGAGCTCGAGCCCTATGACATGAACATCGACGGGCGCGAGGTGCGCTCGGAGAGCCTGGCCGAGGCGATGGCGCGCTTCGCCGCGGCCAAGGCCCAAGGCGCGAAGCTCATCGACATCGGCTGCATGCAGATCAACGCGCATTTCCACGCGGCGCATTTTGCGTCGCTCGGCGCGATGTTCGATCCGAGGCTCAACGTCGACTATGCGGCGAACTTCTTGAAGAGCCTCAAGGCCGCGGCGGGCACCTGGACGCTGGCCGTCGCCCGCTACAACGCCGGCCCGGCCAACCCGGGGGCGGAGCGCACTTACGTCTGCGCGGTCATCCGCAACATGGTGGCGAGCGGCTTCGGCCAATGGACCGCCAATGCGCGGGCGCTCTGCCAATAGGCCCGCTTCTAGCGCATGGCTGGGATCGGTCTGGCGCCAGCGGAAGGGGCGCGAATTCCCTGCTAGCAGGCAGTTAACAGGCCGAGTCGCCCGCGCAGGGTGCGCCGTGGTCTGTAAAAGGCTCTTTATTGCAGCCACTTGAACGAAATTGCGGTCACCGCGGAGCAGCGCGATAACAGGACGGTAACAGGGCGATAATTCGCGGTTATCAGGCAGGTAACAGGAGCGAGAGGGGGACAACCGCGCAAGCCGATTCATCGATGGGCGTCATGCGCCATATGCATGCCTGAGCCTCGTTGAAGCCGTAGCCGGGGAGCGGGACGTTCCCGCGATCGTCATTTCCCGCTGGCGGAGCCGCGGAGCGCCCCGACCAGGTAGAGCGAGCCCGTCACCAGGAGCCACGCCCTGCCCTCGGCCGCCAGCTCCACGCCGCGCCGGAAGGCGTGCTGAGGATCGGGCTCGGCCTCGCTCCGGAGCCCGAGCGAGGCGGCGAGCAAGGCGAGCTCCGACGCCGGCCGCCCGCGGCTCGCGCCGTGCGGCTCGGTGAAGACGACCGCCGACGCCCGTTTCTGAAGCTCGGCCAGAAAGCCGGCGGCGTCCTTGTCGGAGGCGAGCGCGACCACGGCGACGCAGGGCCTCGCAAGATCGGGGGCCCGGGCGAGATCGCGGAGCACTGCAGCGAGATTGAACGGCACATGCGCGCCGTCGAACACCACGGGCAGCCGCAGTCCGCCCGCGTCGACGTCGATCCGCTCCATCCGGCCGACGAGCCGCGCGGCGGCCCGGGTTTCGGCGTCGATCATCGTCGCGCCGAGCGGCCGCCCGTCCCGCCCGGCGACGCCTTTCCTGCCGAGCTGATCGAGGACCGCCCCGGCAAGCGCGACGTTGGTCTCCTCGATCGTCGCGCCGTCGTCCGGGTTCACGCGGATGACCGGCGAGCCAAGCTTGTCGGCCCTCGCCTGGATCACGCGCCCCGCTTCGTCGTCGGGTGCGAGCGTCGTGACGAGAACGGCGCCGGCTTTGAGTATGCCCACTTTCTCGCGCGCGATCAGCGCTCTCGTCTCGCCCAGAATTTCGGTGTGCTCGAGCCCGATGTTGGTGATGACGGCGATCTCGCCGAAAACGACATTGGTCGAATCGAGCCTGCCGCCGAGGCCGACTTCAACGGCCGCCCATTCGACGCCGGCCTCGCCGAAGACGAGGAAGGCCGCGGCAGTGAGGAGATCGAACCAGGTCGCCTCGGCGGCGGCTGTGCGGGCGCGCCGGGCGTCTTCATAGACGTCAAGCGCTTGCGTCAGCGCGCGCGCGAGCGTCGCCTCGTCAACCTCGCGGCCCTGAAGCGTCACCCGCTCGGTCACCGTCTCGACATGGGGCGAAGCGTAGCGGCCAGCCTTGAGGCCGGCGCGCGCCAGCGCCGCTTCGATCAGCGCCGAAACCGAGCCCTTCCCCTTGGTCCCCGCGACATGCACGGCGCGAAAGGCCTGCTGCGGACGCCCAAGGCGCTCGGCGAGGTCCTGCATCGGCTCGAGCCCGACGCGCATGAACTTGCGTGGCCGCTGCTCCCAGTCGGTCAGCGCGTCGAGCCGCGCCATCGCTTCTGCGAGCTCCTGATTCTCGACCATTGGCGCATGCTAGCGGACAAGGTCGATCCGGCGATAGCGGCATCGCGGATCGGTTTAGGGACAAAAACCAATCAGCCTGACCGGTGTCGACGTATTGCACCCGTTTCGGATCGCGGCCTTGGACGCCGCAAGTGGGCGGACACCAAGCCTTCCCTGGCGCCCCTTGTACGCCCGCTATCCCGCCTGTTCTCACCGTTCGCCCGACGGGCGCTATCCGCCGATTGTGTGGAAAACTCGATTTTTCGCGTCGATCACAATTTAGAAGGGCGTAGGCGACCTTGAAGGAAAATTTGGCAGGGGTTCGGCTGTGCGAGCGATCTTGCCGCGTTGGCCCTCGTATGCGCCTCATCGTGACGATTGCCTGCGCAGATGAGGTTCGGCGCTCGAAATCGAGACTTTCGCGACCGGTCATTTTGCGAGTTTTTCAACACAATACGCCCGAAGCGGGCCTTCATCGAGATGAACTTTGGGCAGACCCTCATTGAGGCTTTCAGCAACGCTCTGCGACCTCCAATCACAACCCCTCCCCACGCGTGCGCTTACATTTCCCCGCGACGGCTGCTAGGTTCGGTTCCGCTACATTTTTTGTCGCTGTCAAGCCCTCTCAGACGGGATCCCGATTTAGGAAGAGGCCTTCGTGACCGACACGATGTCAGCCTACGCCGACCGGATCGTCACCGCGGCTGCTGCCGTCGAATTGGTCAAGCCTGGAGCTCACGTTTTCCTGGGAACCGGGTGCGCGACACCACTTTCTCTCGTGACGGCGCTGGAGGCGAGGCGACCCAGTCCGCCGGATGTCGAACTGTTTCATTTCCTGACCTCCGCTCTCGCCGAAGACGGCGCGGCCTATGATTCGCGCTTTCGGCATCGGGCTTTCTTTGTCGGTTCGGACATGTCGTCGCTCGTGCGGTCGGGCGCCGCCGAGTACGTTCCGATCTCGCTAGTGCAAATCCCCGAATTGATCGCCAACGGTCGCATTCGCCCGGATGTCGCGCTGGTGCAAGTCACACCGCCAGACGCGCACGGCTGGGTGAGCCTCGGCGTATCTGTCGATATCGTGATGGCGATACTGCGCGTGGCCGGCACGATCATCGCCGAAGTCAATCCGCGGATGCCGCGCACCCACGGCGATACGCTGATCCCGGCCGAGCGCATCGCTCGTTTTGTCCAAGTCGAGCGCGAAGTGACGGAATATCGCCATCCGCCGATCGACGACATCGCGGAGCAGGTCGCGCGCTACGTCGCTGAGATCATCGAGGACGGCGCCACGCTGCAGATCGACCTCGGCCGTATACCCAACGAGGCGCTAAAACATCTCAAGCAGCGCCGCAATCTCGGCATCCATTCCAATGTCATCACCGACGGCGTGCTCGAGTTGATCAAGGCTGGCGTCGTCACCGGCGCGCAGAAGACGCTGCACCCGGGTCGGGTGGTCGCGAGCTTTTGCCTCGGCACGCGCGAACTCTATGATTTCATCCACGACAACCCTTTGTTCGAGTTCCACCCGATAGAGTATGTCGCAGATCCTGTGATCGTCGCGCGGAACCACGCCATGGTTTCGCTCTCCCAAGCCTTCGCGATCGATTTGACGGGGCAAGTCTGCGCCGATCAATTCGAGGGCGGGTTCTACGGCGGCGTCTCGACGTTGCCGGACTTTCATCGTGGGGCTGTTCGGTCTCCAGGCGGCAAATCGATCATCTGCCTTCGCTCGACGACCGATGATGGCGAACGCAGCCGGATCCGTTTTCAGCTATTGTCCGGCGAAGGCGTCGGGCTCGCGCGCTACGACGTGCATTACATCGTAACGGAATTCGGCATCGCCTACCTGTTCGGCAAATCGATGCAGGAACGGGCGCTGGCGCTGATCGAAATTGCGCATCCGAAATTTCGCGAGCAATTGGTGACTCAGGCGCGGGAGGCGCATTTAGTTCGCTCCGACCAGAAAATGATGAGCCCACGCCAGTACTTGGTCGAGGAAGAGCGCGTTGTCGATTTGGCCGACCAGCGGCGCGTGCTCATACGGCCCGCGCGCGCCGACGACGCGATGGGGCTGAAGGATCTTTTCCATGCGTTGTCCGCACAAGACGTCTACACCCGCTTCTTCCGCCGGATGACCTCGCTGCCCTATGAGGACGCCCAGCGTCTGTGCAACGTAGATTTCGACCGCGATGTCGCATTCGTAGCCGTCGAAGGGCCGCGCGAGAACGAGAACATCATCGGAACCGGCGCCTATTTCCTGAACCCTACGACCAACTACGCCGAAGTAGCGTACATGATCGCGCCCGCCTGGCAGGGTTGCCGCCTCGGCGGCGCCTTGCAGAAGCGATTGCGCGAATTCGCGCAAGCCCGTCGCATCAAAGGGTTCGTCGCCGAGGTCCTACCCTCAAACACAAAGATGATCCGGCTCGCCCGCGCCGCCGGCGATCTGATCGAACAGGAGGACGACGAGGACGAGTGCAGGATCAAAACGACGTTCTAGCCACCCCGCGCCCTTCGTCAGCTCGGAATAGGCCTTCTCGATCGGGTTCATGTCCGGGCTGTGGGGCGGCAGATATCGCAGTTCACTTCATCGACAATCGTTGTCGCGTGTCGCAGTGCGGGATCGGTTTGCGGTGCTCAATCGCCTTCACAAGAGAAAGTGGTGTTACACAGGTTGTTCCGACAAAGACGCGGTGAGCGGACTTGACGATCTTGGCGGCCGCCTCCGCCGATAGCAGCTTGCTTGAGATCCGCTGGAGAGACGATTCGAAGTCACGCATCGCGCTAGGCCTCGTGTGATGCAATTCCACGACCTCAGCGATTAATGTCGCGGAGCGAAAGAATGATCTTGTTGATGCCTTCTTGCCCGCTGAGCGTCTCGAAGATGGTCCGTGTGTCGGACAGAAGTTGGCGACAGGTCACAAGCGCTCGCTCGATGTCCCTGGCTGGCTCTGTCGATAGGGGGCCATGACCAGGCAAGTGGAGTTTGGCCCGTAGCGCGCCAAGCGTGTCGAGTGAGTAGATCGTATCGCTGATGTTGCCCGACCCAAAGACGCCTCCAAGATGGCCACCGGCCAGAACCAAGTCGCCTGTAATGAGCAAACCCCGCCGCTCCTCGAGCAGACTGATGCTACCGGAGGTGTGGCCTGGGGTATGGAAAACGCGGAGTCGGTGGTCGCCGGTATCGATTACGGCGCCTTCATCCAGGATCATCTCAATTCCGAAGTCCGCGGCGACCTCGCCAAAACTACCGCGCAGAATTGCGTAGTCGTCCCCGCTCGCGATCTTATGGGCCGTCAATCGGTGGGCGGCAACCACCCGGCAACCCGTGAACCGCGGAACGGCGCCAATGTGGTCGAAATGCTCATGCGTGAGAATGATCGTGTCAATCGCGTCGGGCGACACTTCGATTGAGTTCAGGCACCCCTTCAATGCGTCGAAACCAGCGTTAAGGCCTGCGTCGACGAGGATCGTCTTGCGACGGCCTCTGAACAAATACGAATTGCACGACCGCGATTTTGTTCTTAGCTGCCAAACGCGATCCTCGAGTGGCACGACCGTGCAAGCCGGCGTCCGTTGCATGCGGTCGTTAAGCTGTGCGGTAGAACTCGTGATTTTGGGGTCGTCAACCTTCTTGCGCAGCCAGCGGCTTACTGTCTCCATCACCAGGACAGCGAAGCCCGGATGCTGGCTAATGAGATAAAGGAAGCGGCCCTTGTCGACGGCAATCACGCTGGTGTCCGGCTCGAGTGCGTAGGCGGACGCTGAGCGCGGCGTCGAGCTAATGACGGCAATCTCTCCGAAGAGTTCGCCGGGACCAATTTGATGCACCAATTCCTGCCTGCCATCGACCCTCTTTGACAGGCCGACACGCCCCGTTACGACAATGAAGAATTCGTCGCCTTCGCTGCCCTCGGCGAAAATGAGTTCGTCACGCTGATATTTGGCGAAATGTTGCCGGGTCATCGTGGCCTGCCAGTTGGCTATGGACTCAAGGGCGGAACCGACGCGTATTCTGCGTCTGATCGGCTTCCAGGCAAGACGAAACTGTCGTTGTTTACGTAGGGCTGTGCCAAACGTCCACTTCCTTATTAGCCCGACCCTATCGGCGCTGTCCTACCGGAGCATCCCGCGACCGCTTCGCCTTCAGCGCCGAGGCCGGTTTACCATAATGCGAGTCCCAACGGCTCGCCGGGCTCCTTCTCGGGCTGGTCGCTGCAGACCTTCGACTTCACCGCGACAGCGGGGAGCGAACTGCTGTCGTTCCCTGCCGTCGGGGCGCCCGCCAACAACGTGCCGCCGTTTGCCCTCCTGGACGGGGTTTCGATCACCGTTCCGGAGCCCTCGACCTGGGCGATGATGCTCGCGGGATTCACAGGGCTCGGCCACGCCGCCTACCGCCGACGCAAACGGGCGGTTCTGGCCAGCGCCTGAACGCGGGATCCGTCGATCGAGAGATAAAGAGCGGCTCGGTTGACGGGCCGCCCGTTCTCGCAGGCCAGACAAGAAAAAGCCGCCCGTAGGCGGCTGAGGCGTCGGCGAAACGGCGCTGTTATTAGCGCGCCGCCTTCCTCGCGGCATCCTTGGCGTCGCCGATCCCCTTGCGGACTTCGCCCTTGGCCTTGTCGAACTTGCCTTCATTCTCAAGGCCTTTGTCGCCGGTCATCTTGCCTGCGGTTTCCTTCATCGCGCCTTTGGCCTTGTCGGCCGCGCCCTTGATATGTTCCTTATCCATATTCGTCTCCTCTGAGACGGGATCAACGCGGGGCGGCCGCGGAGGTTCCGAACGCGGGAACCGGACGGCTAGCGGTTCCGGCTACGCATCCTGCGCAGGCCCGCTGATGGGTCAGAGCGCGTCGAGCCGCACCATCGCGGCGGCCCCCCGGTTGGGGGCGTTGCCCTCCAAACGCCTGCGCAAGGCGGAGTTGCGCAAAAAGAAAGACCGCCTCGCGGGCGGTCTCTCAAATCGGGACGTGGCGATTGAAGTATCAGGCGGCGGAAAAAACCACGCCCCGCTTCGTCTTGCGATATCCCGCAAAGCCGAGGCCAGCGAAGCCGAGGATCATCATCGCCCAGGTCGAAGGCTCCGGGACTGCCGTCAAGGAAACGTTGTCGAGATAGGTGTAGCCGGGATCGTTGGCAGAGATGAATTGCAGGGTGTCTGACCCCGTGCCGAGCACGTTAACAGTAAAATTTACATAAGGTATGTCGCCCGAGTCTGAGGCTGGATAGCTCATCGAGACAACTGTCGAGCCGTCCCATGTCACGTCGAAGAATGTGATTGGACCCATATTCTGCTGGTATATCCAGAAACTCAACTCATAACTCTGGCTTGGCGCGTCCGTGACCACTTGGGTCAGAGTGTCCGGACCGCCGAGCGCGGGGAAGTTTTCAATCGAATATCCGGCAATCTGCACCGCATAGTTGCCTTCTTCGACCGGAGAGGTGACAGGATACATAGGGAAGGATACCGCGTTCGGCGTCCAGCCGGTAAAGTCACCGGTCTCGAAGCCCCCGTTTACGATCAGGTTTGGCCCAGCAATCGCGTTCGTTGCCACGAAAGTCAGAGCGCCTGCCGCTAAAATGGTCAAGAGTCTCATAACGTCATCCCCCACGCTACGGTTGGCGAATTAACGCCGCGTAACTATTCATGAAACACTCAGCAAGCACTGTCAACCGCTTTGGTGGAGTCCCCTGCGCAACCGGTTTGATCGGGGTTGCGTCCGTTTGCGACTATTTCAGCGCAGGCGCCCACAATCGCGGTCCCGGATTTGCTTCCTTGCCTTTATGCTGCGGCGTCTATCTTGCCCGTGACCCCAGAGCCGTACCAGCGCATATGAAACTGTGGCATCTGAACCCGTGACTTCCGAAACTTTCACATCGCCATGAGCGACCCTGCGAGCCCCCGTATGCGGCGGCGTGACCTGCTCTCGCTGATCGGAGCAGCGGCCGGCGGGACCGCGATGTATCAGGCAATGACGAGCCTGGGATTCGCCGCCGAATCGCCCTATCGCGGGCCAATCAAACTCGACGGCGATCCGAAAGGCGCCTCGGTCGTCATTCTGGGCGCCGGGCTCGCCGGCATGACCGCTGCTTATGAACTCGGCCGCGCCGGATACCGGGTCGAGGTCCTCGAGTACAATTCCCGCCCCGGTGGACGCAACTGGTCGATCCGGGGCGGCGATTCCTACACCGAGCTCGGCGGCGCGACGCAGCGATGCGCGTTCGACGAAGGCCTCTATCTCAATCCGGGGCCCTGGCGGATTCCTTATCACCACCATGCGATCCTCGATTACTGCCGCAGGTTCGGCGTCGCGCTCGAGCCGTTCATTCAGCTCAATCACAACGCCTATCTCCACGCGACGACGGCGTTCGGCGGCAAGCCGCAGCGGATCCGGGAGATCAAGGCGGACTTCGAAGGGTCGATCAGCGGGCTTCTGGCGAAGGCGACGCGAAAGGGCGCGCTCGACGACGCCGTGTCGAAAGAGGATCAGGAGATCCTGCTCGAGGCGCTGCGCACCCATGGCGGCCTCGACAAGGACTTCCGTTACCAGGCGGGCGACGACGCCTCGGATTTTCGTGGGCCCGCCAGGGATCCTGGCGGCGGGCTCACGGCGAGGCCGTCGAACGGCGAGCCGATCGGGCTGCACGATCTTCTGACCTCCCGCCTCTGGCGGAGCTTGCAGAATTTCGCGCTCTACGATTTCCAGACGACGATGTTCCAGCCGGTCGGCGGCATGGGGCGGATCGGCGAGGCGTTCGCGCGCCAGATGCCCAACGTGATCCGCTACGGAGCCAAGGTGACCGCGATCCAGCAGGACGACCACGGCGTCGCCGTGGTGTACGAGGACCTCAGCCGCGGCGGCGCTGTCCAGGAGGCCACGGCGGACTGGTGCGTCTGCGCGTTGCCGCTGTCGATCCTGAGCCAGATCGACGTCAATGTCTCCGCCCCGATGAAGGCGGCGATCGACGCTGTCCCCTATGCGTCCGTGGTCAAGACCGGATTGCAGTTCCGGCGCCGTTTCTGGGAGGAAGACGAGCAGATTTTTGGCGGAATCTCGTACACCAACCTGCCGATCCGGCAGATTTCCTATCCGAGCACGGGCTTCAATGCCGGAGGCAAGGGCGTGCTGCTCGGCGGCTATACCTGGGGCGGTCCGAATTCCTACGAGATTGACGGCGATGTCGCCGGCCGAGCGAATCGAGGTCGCGCTCGATTGCGGCGCTGAAATCCATCCGCAATACCGAGCCGAGTTCGAAACCGGAATTTCGGTCGCCTGGCACCGCGTACCGTTCACGCTCGGATGCGCGGGCGAATGGACCGATGAGGCGCGCCGCGAGCACTATGACAATCTCTGCCAGATCGACGGCCGGATCGTGCTCGCGGGCGAGCACGCCTCCTACATTCCCGCCTGGCAGGAGGGCGCGATCCTCTCGGCGCTCGACGCCATCACGCGGCTGCACAGGCGGATCCTTGCAATCTGACTTCCACCACAAAGGCCCGTCATTGCGAGCCATGGGCTCAGCGGGCTCCTCGCCGCCTAGGCTCCTCGCGATAGATCTCGCTCATGGGCTCTCGACCGCGGCCAGCGAGCGCGGAGACTCTGCCGGATGCGTCACGTCTGAGCAAGGGCGGGGCCTTCGAGGAGCAGGGCGGCGCGGCGCTTTTCGCCAGCGTCTGCGCCGGCTGCCATCAGCCGGACGCGCGCGGCGCGAGCGGCGCCGCGACTATCCGGCGCTTACGCAGAACAAGACCCTCGCCTCGGCGGACTATCTGGAACGATTGCTGCTGAGCGGGCAGAGGGCCATGCCGCCGGTCGGCCAGATGATGAGCGACCAGCAGGTCGCGGACGTGATCAACTATGTGCGCACTCACTTCGGCAATGCCTATGACGACGCGGTGTCGCCCGCCGATGTCGAGGCGGCGCGGCGGCAGACAGGCTCGGCTCCTTGAGGCGCGCGCTTGGTATCGTTCTTGCCGGAAGGGTAGAGAGAGGGTCCGAGAGAGAGCCCGATCGCCGCGTCAGAATTCTGCGGCGATCTGGACCGCGCAGGAGCATCATCATGAGAGCGCGTTCGCACGAACATCTTTCGTCCTGGCGTTGCTCCTGACGGCCGGCGCTTCGGCCGAAGGGCTGAAACTTCCCGACAATCTGGTCGATCTGCGGTCGTCGCAAGGCGAGGCCTACCTGCTCGAGACGCATGGTCTCGAAGCGTATTTTCCGATCAGCGTCGCGTTCGAGACCCAGAGAACCCAATCCTATTGCGGCGTCGCCAGCATGGTCATGGTGCTGAACGCCATCGGCGCGCCGGCGCCGACAACTCCGGAATTCCAGCCCTACACGGTCTTCACCCAGGACAACGTTCTGAACGAGAAGACCGACGCGATCCGCTCGCGCGACGCCATCCTCCATCGCGGAATGACCCTCGACCAGCTCGGCGGGATTCTCAGCCTCTATCCGGTCACGGTCGAGGTGCATCACGCCGAGACCGGCGGCGTCGACGAGTTCCGGAAGCTGGCAAGCGAAACGCTGGCGAGCAAGAACCGCTTCGTCATCGTCAATTTTCAGCGCAAGACGCTGGGAGAAGTGATCGGCGGCCATATCTCGCCGCTTGCGGCTTATGACGAAAAATCCGACCGCTTTCTCATTCTGGACGTCGCCCGCTATAAATATCCGCCGGTGTGGGTAAAGACGGCCGATTTGTTCGACGCAATGAATACGCCTGATTCCGACAATGACAACAAGACGCGCGGTTACGTGCTGATTTCCTCGCAGGCGTCAGCGGGCGACGCACTGAAGCCGTGAGGCGACCGCCAAACGCGCACCGCCGCGCTGGCTCAAGCAAACTCTGCCGAGGCCGGCCGCCGGCGCCTCCGGCCGCCCTCGCTGCTCGTCTCCTTGGGCGCGGGAAGATCGACCCGCGCGCTCAGGTTCGGGAATGCGTCGGTCTTGTTGGGAATCGCCATCGCGGCGACGAATAGCGTCTGGAAGTTCGGCTCGATCGCGGTCTCGATCTTCTCGATCCGCCTGACCACGCCCTCGATCTCCGCGCGCGCGGCCAGATTCAGGAGCGCGATGCGGGCGCCGGTGCCGGCGGCGTTGCCGGCGCTTGCGACTTTCATGAGATCGCAGTCCGGAATCAGGCCGAGCGTCATCGCATGGACCGGATCGATATGGGTGCCGAAGGCGCCGGCGAGCGTGATGCGCTCGGGCGCTGCCCCGCCCCGCCGTTCGATCAGGAGCTTTGCGCCGGCATAGAGCGCGGCCTTGGCGAGCTGGATGGCGCGGACGTCCGTCTGGTAGATCAGAAGCCGCGGCGCGCCGTCGTTCAGCACATAGGCGTAGGTCCGGCCGACCGCCTCGATGCGCGGATTGCGCGCGGCCAAGGTCCCGTCGATCACGCCGTCCTGGGAGATGATTCCGGCAAGGTACATCTCGGCGATCACCTCGATGATGCCGGAGCCGCAGACGCCGGTGACGCCCAAATTCGCGGCTGCTTCCGGGAAGCCCGGATCGTCCGACCACAGGTCCGAGCCGATCACCTTGAAGCGCGGCTCGAGCGTCTTCCGGTCGATGCGCACGCGCTCAATCGCGCCGGGCGCCGCGCGCTGGCCGCAGGAAATCTGCGCCCCTTCAAAGGCGGGGCCGGTCGGCGAGGAGCAGGCGAGCAGCCGCTCGCGGTTGCCGAACACGATTTCCGCATTGGTGCCGACGTCGACCAGGAGCCGCAATTCTTCGCCGAGATAGGGCGCCTCAGCCAGCACAACGCCGGCCGCGTCGGCGCCGACATGGCCGGCGATGCAGGGCAGCGCATAGACGAAGGCGCCGGGCGCGATGTTGAGCCCGATCTCTCGCGCGCGCGCCTCATAGGCGCCGTCGATCGTCAGCGCGAACGGCGCGCCGCCGAGCTCGGTCGGATCGAGGCCGAGAACGAGGTGATGCATGATCGGATTGCCGACCAGCGTGACCTCGAAGATCTCATCACGCGCGACTTCGGCCTCGGCCGCCGCCTCGCCGATCAGCGCGTTCATCGCATCGCGCACGGTTTTTGTGAGCTCCGCGTCGCCGCCCGGATTCATCATCACATAGGAGACGCGGCTCATCAGATCCTCCCCGAAGCGGATCTGCGGATTCATCGCGCCGACCGAGGCGACAACCGCCCCGCTGACGAGATCGCAGAGATGCGCCGCTATCGTGGTCGAGCCGACGTCGATGGCGACGCCATAGGCGCGCTCCGAGAAGCCGGGCCGGACCGCGACGATGTCGCGGCCCTTGCGCAGCGCGACGGTGGCGGTCCAGCGTCCCGCGCGCAGCGTCTTCTGCAGGCCCGCGAGCGTCGCGAGATCGGCGTGAGCGTCCGCGACGCCCCATTGGGCTTCGAGCGCCTGCTGTAGGCGGCGGAAGTCGCTCGAGGGATCGTGCATATCGGGTTCACTGACTTCGACATAGTGCAAGCGAACGACCGGATCGATGTCGATCGGGTGCTCTTCGGCGCGCTTGCGCACGACCTGACGATGAACCTGGCTTTCCGGCGGCACGTCGACGACGAGCTCGCCGCAAATCTTCGCCTGGCAGCCGAGCCTTCTCCCTTGGGCGAAGGGGCCGCGCTTCGAGGCATGGCGCTCCTCGACCTCGTTCCACGGACTTGCGTGAGCCGCGTTCGACGAGATCGCGAGTTTGGCGAACTCGCCTTCGGCCACCTCGATCTGGCAGCGCCCGCAAATGCCGCGACCGCCGCAGACCGAATCGAGATCGACGCCGAGCTGGCGCGCCGCGCCGAGCAGGCTTGTTCCCTCGGGAAACTCGCCACGCTTGCCCGACGGCAGGAAGACGACGCGATGCTCTGTCATGCGCGCCAACCCTCAGGTCTTCGCCCTTCGGCGCCCCTCGCGCCGACCGCCGGCAGCCTCGCCTTCGGGGGCGGGCTCGCGATATTTGCGGATCCAGGCGCCGCAATTGGCATCGTGGCCCATCACGACATTGGCGCCGAGGATGGCCCCGATATCCTCGGCGTGAAGCGGATTCATGATCGCCGAGGTCAGCCCCGCGCCGATCATCATCGGCAGGAAAGCAGCGGCGAGGCCGCGGCGGTTCGGCAGACCGAAAGAAAAATTGGACGCGCCGCAGCTCGTGTTGACCTTGAGCTCGCCCTGCAGACGGCGCAGGAGATACATGAGACGCGCGCCTGCGTCGTTGATCGCGCCGACCGGCATCACCAGCGGATCGACGACGACGTCCTCGCGCTTGATCCCGTAGTCAGAAGCGCGCTCGACGATCTTCCTGGCGACCGCATAGCGCAGGTCCGGGTCCTCGGAAATGCCGGTCTCGTCGTTCGAGATCGCGATTACCGCCGCGCCGTATTTCTTGATGAGCGGCAGGACGCGCTCGAGCCGCTCCTCTTCGCCGGTGACCGAATTGACGAGGGGCTTCCCCTTGTAGGCGGCGAGGCCAGCCTCCAGCGCCTCGACGATGGAAGAGTCGATCGAGAGCGGCACGTCGACCGTCTCCTGAACGAGCTTGATGCATTCGGCGAGGATCCTCGGCTCGTCGGCGAGCGGGATGCCGGCGTTGATGTCGAGCATCTGCGCTCCCGCCTCGACCTGGGCGAGCGCCTCGGCGACCACGCGACTGTAATCCCCCGCCGTCATTTCGGCCGCGAGCGACTTGCGGCCGGTCGGGTTGATGCGCTCGCCGATCATGACGAACCGACGTTCGAAACCGATGACGACCTCTTTCGTGGCGGAAGAGACGATGGTGTCGGTCATGAGGAAATGGTCCTTCAAAAAACAATGCATCGTCGCCGTCATTGCGAGCGAAGCGAAGCAATCCAGGAACCGCAGGGCGGCGCTCTTTCACCCCCTGGACTGGTTCGTCGCTCAGCTCCTCGCAATGACGAGACGTGATGTCACGGATTTACGCAGACTACTCATCCCGCCTCCAGGCTTTCGACCGGCTGCATATTCGGAACGAAGTCGCGGCGCCAGGGGGCGCGGCCGCGCAGGACCCCGGATTCGCTGACGATCTCTGCGACATACTGGCTCTGCCGGTAGGCCATCACATGCACGCCTGCAACGCCCGGCTCCTCGCGCAAGGCCTGGATCATGTCGACGCAGATGCGCTTGCCCTCGGCCCTCGGGTCGGCCGCGCCTTCGAGCCGCGCAATAATGGCGTCGGGGATATGGACGCCCGCGACATTGGCGCGCATCCATCGTGCGGTCCTGGCGGAGGCGATCGGCCCGACGCCGACCAGAATGAAACACCGCTGGTCGAGCCCCATGTCGCGCGCCTGTGCCATGAACCGCCGGAAGAGCGGCAGGTCGAAGCAATATTGCGTCTGGATGAATTGCGCGCCTGCGGCGATTTTCTTCGCCAGCCTCAGCACGCGGAAGTCGTACGGCGGCGCGAACGGGTTCTCGGCCGCGCCGATGAACACTCTCGGCGGCGTCGTGAGCCTGCGCCCCGAGAGAAACCGGCTCTCGTCGCGCATCATCCGGATGACGGAGAGCAGCGAGATCGAGTCGAGATCGAAGACGGGCTTGGCCTCCGGGTGGTCGCCGCATTGCACGCCGTCGCCGGTGAGGCAGAGCACGTTGCCGACGTCGAGCGCAGCCGCGCCCAGAACCGCGCCCTGGATCGCGATGCGGTTATAATCGCGGCAGGAGATCTGCAGCACCGGCGAATAGCCGATGCGGGTCAGGATGGCGCAGACGGCGACGCTCGACATGTGGCAATGCGCGCCCGAGCCGTCGGTGGCGTTGATGCCGTCGACCCAGCCCTCGTAAGCCTCAGCGGCCTTGCGTACGTCGTCGGCGTTGGCCGAATCGGGCGGGCTGAGCTCCGCGGTGACCGCGAATTCGCCACGCCGCAGCACGCGCTCGAGCCGACCCCGCGACGAATGCCCCGGCAGTTCGATGAGCGGCGCGGACGGATCGAGGCCGATGTCGTGCGGGTGCGGACGGGCAAGCGGCGTCATGCGTCCGCTTTCGTCCGCTCGCGCGCGAGATTGAGCCATGTCGACGAGCCTTTGCGCGCGTGGTTCAGCGGCGGCAGGACCTCGGCGATGCCGCGCCCCCCCTGCATCGCGAGGCTGCCCTCGTAGGCCTTCACCCAAACGCAGTCCATGTCGGGATAGACCTCGCAGTGGCCATCCGCCCGGACGCCGCCGCAAGGCCCATTGCGCAGCCCCTTGGGGCAGTTCATCGGGCAGGACATGCCGGTCTTCGACAGGACGCAGTCGCCGCACATCCGGCAGTCGAACAGGAACCCTTTGACCCCCGCCTCGAGCGCGGCGACGGGGCGTTCGAGTCTGGCGTAGCCGATCAGCGCGAAGAGCGGGCTCAAGGCGACGATCGCCGCCTCGAACCGCCGATAGAGGCGCTCCATCAGGGCAGCGTGGCGAACTGCCCAGAGCCGCATGCGGGGCTGGCGGTCGGGTGGCGGCCGCTTGCCGCGCGGCTCGAACGCGGACGGGGTGAGCTGCGTCGTCACGCGGGGCTGTCGCGCCCGTCGTGCTTGGCGAGAAGCGCCAGCCGGTGGGTGTCGTATTCCGTCTCGAGACGCTCGGCGGCGGCGGCAGCTTCAGCCTCGAGATCGTCTCCGCAGGCGACTGGCGCGCTCTTCCGCCATTCCGCCAGATAGTCGTCGGCGCTCTTGGCGCGGGCGTGCATCGCTGCCGCGTCGATCGCCCGGATGAAACGCTCGGAGAGTTCGCGCTTGGCGGCGGAGCGTCCGGATTTGACGATCACCTGGCTTGGAATGTCGCGCCAGTAGATGACGGTCAGGCTGGCCATGGCTCCTCCTTCGCTTGCGTTTCTTGCGCCGGCTTCTCCTTTCCCGCTTCGCCCAGAAACCCCTGAAGACCGGCAAGACCGGTGAAGCGCCGCTCGTAGGCGAGGCCGAGACGATCGGCGGCGGCCTTGGCCTTGGCGGTCGTTTCGGGATCGTCGAACTGGGCCAGATGGACAACGCGGCGATAGGCGCCGAAATAGTCGTCGCGCAACTGCGGGAAGCGATCGAGGCCGAGCCCCTTGATCACCAGCGCGTCGAATTGCCGGGCGAGGAAATCGGTCAGGTAGAACGTGCCCGGCTCCTCCTCGGCGAGCGCGGCGAACGTCTCCTCGCCGGCAAAGAAGGCGTAGCAATGCGCGCCCTCGATGCGCCTGACGCCTTCCTCGGCGAGGACGCGATCCAGCTCGCCGCCCGTGCCGCAGTCGCCGTAGAGGCAGAGGATCTCGTCGTAGGCGTCGCGGTTGGCGCGGATTTTCGCCCGCATCGCTTCGGGGATGCGCTCGGGGCGATTGTGCAGGCTCGCCGGCAGACACGCGAGGTCGATCGCGTCGAGATTCAGCGCGAGCACCTCCCGCGCCAGCGCCCCGCAGGCGATGACGAGCACTCGGCGCCCTCCCTGCCTGCGCCTCGGGTAGGACGCTTCCGCGTGAACAGGGTCTGCGGGCGCGAGAGGCTGATCGGGGGTCTTGGCGAAGGTCATCGAACTCAGGGCCTCAAACCTATATGAGCGCTCGCCTTCGGAGGCCCGATTATGAAGTCCTCAGACTTGCTCGCGAGCCTGCAGCGAGCCTTGCCGGCGCGCGAGCAGGGTCTTGGCGGTCTCGACCGCGACGGCGGCGTCGCGGCAATAAGCGTCGGCGCCGATGGCGTCGGCGAAAGCCTCGTTGAGCGGCGCGCCGCCGACGAGCACGATGTGGTCGCTACGCATGCCTTTTTCCTTCAGCGTGTCGATGACGACCTTCATATAGGGCATGGTCGTCGTCAGCAGCGCCGACATGCCTAAGATTTCGGGCTGATGCTTCTCGATCGCCTCGAGGTATTTCTCGACGCTGTTGTTGATGCCGATGTCGAACACCTCGAAGCCGGCGCCCTCCATCATCATGCAGACGAGGTTCTTGCCGATGTCGTGGATGTCGCCCTTGACGGTGCCGATCACCATCTTGCCCATTTTCGGCGCGCCGGTGGCGGCGAGCAGCGGCCTCAAGATCGCCATGCCGGCCTTCATCGCATTGGCCGACATCAGCACTTCCGGAACGAACAGGATGCCGTCGCGGAAGTCGATGCCGACGATGCGCATGCCCTCGACGAGGGCCTTGGTCAGCACATCATAGGGAACCCAGCCGCGCTCGAGGAGGATCCTGACGCCTTCTTCGACCTCTTCCTTGAGGCCGTCGTAGAGATCGTCGTGCATCTGGTCGACGAGTTCGTCGTCGGAGAGCGTTTTGAGATCGAGTTCGTCGTCAGCCATCAGAAAGGTCCGTTTCGAGCCGGGATTGAAAACACTATTGGGACGGCTGGTTCCAGCCGAGAAGCATAATAAAACCGCGGCTTCCCAAGTTTTTGCGTTTTCGCCCGGAGGCCAAGTGCCTCAGGAGCGGGCGATCCGAACCTTGTGCTCAGCCACGGGAATGAGGCCGCGCACGCGTTTGACTCGCGCCGGGTCGAGGCGAGCAGAGACGATTCCGACGCCGTCGGAGGCCTTTGCGATCACATGGCCCCAGGGGTCGGCGACCAGGGAATGGCCATAGGTCTGCCGCTGCTCGTTGCCGACGGTGAACGAGCCGGTCTGGGCGCTGGCGCAGACGTAAGTTTCGGTCTCGATCGCCCGCGCTCGGAGCAGCACCTCCCAGTGGTCCTTGCCGGTCTGCATAGTAAAGGCGGCGGGAAGCGCGATGATCTCGGCGCCCTTTTCCGCCAGCGCCTGGAAGAGGTCGGGAAAACGAAGGTCGTAGCAGATCGAGCAGCCGACGGTGACGCCTTCGCAGTCGTAGGTGACGACCTTGTCGCCCGGCTTCACCGTCGCGCTTTCCTTGTAAGCCGCGCCGTCGGGCGCGGTGATGTCGAAGAGATGGATCTTGCGATAGCGAGCGATCTCCTCGCCCTCACGGTTGAAGACGACCGAGGTGTTGTGGATGCGGTCTTCGCCTTCGATTTTTTCCATGATCGAGCCGGCATGCACGAAGATGCGATGCTTGATCGCCTGCCCGCGCGCCATTGTGTAGGCCGGGCCGCCAGGAAAACTCTCGGCGTTCCTGAGCTTGTCCACCTTGAAGCCGCCTCCCCAGTCGAAATGCTCCGGCAACAGCACCCAGTCGGGGCCTTCCTCCGCGACGGCCTGCTCGATCAGCGCCTCCGCAGCCGCGATATTCGCGGCCTTGTCGCTGATCGAGTTCATCTGAATGATCGAAACTTTCATGCATGGGCTCCGGAGCGCCGCTAATCTGGGCGCCGCATCGCCGCGCGTCAACGCCGCACGAAAGCGGCGAAGGCCTTGAGCTGATCAGCGATGAAGCCGCGAGTCGCCGGATCGGTCACCTCGCCTGTCGCGGGATCAACCTTCGTCCGGACCGCCGCGAAGATGACCTCGGGCCGGTTGAACGTCCGCGCCTCGACGAAGACCAGCGAATGGCGCAGATGGAGCTGCGCGCGCACGCCGCCGAACGCGCCCTGCGAAGCGCTCTGGATCAGGACGGGTTTGTTGGCGAACGGCTGCTTCGGCAGGCGTGAGAGCCAGTCGATCGCGTTCTTCAGCACTCCGGGCCATCGAATAATTGTACTCGGGCGTGACGATTATGAGGCCGTCGGCTGCAGCGATCGCCTCCCCCATGGTGGTCGCCACGCGCGGAAAGCCCTTTTCCTGGATATCCTGATTGTAGAGGGGAAAGTCGCCCAGCGAGCCGAGCGGTTCGATCGAAACGCCGTCAGGCGCGAGCGCAGGAAGAGCGCGGCCGATGGCCGCGTTGAAAGAGCCGCGCCGAAGGCTCCCGACCATGATGACGAAGTGAAGCGGCTTCTCCTCAGCCATCGACGGTCCTCCGGATTGCGATCGGGATCGCGGCGCTCCACGGCGCCGTCTGACGGCTGGTATTTGGTCTTGCCGGCGAAACCGATATGGTCTTGCCTCGTTCCGGCCCTGTCAAGGAAGCCATGTTCGCCCCATCCGATCTCTTTTCCGTCCGCGGCCGCACCGCGCTCGTCACCGGCGGCGCGACCGGCCTCGGCCGTGTCTGCGCCGAAGCGCTGCTTTCCGCAGGCGCCCGGGTGCTGATCGCCTCGCGCAAGGCCGAGGCCTGCGAAGCGGCGGCGGCGGAGCTTTCCGCCATTGGCCCATGCGAAGGCTTCGGCGGCACCGTCGCCAATGAGGCGGGGGTCGCGGCGCTCGCGGCGGAGACGCGGAAGCGCGCGGATGTTCTCCACATCCTCGTCAACAACGCGGGCCTCACCTGGGGCGAGCCGTTCGAGACCTATCCCTGGAAGGCCTGGGAGCGGGTGATGGCGGTCAATGTCGCCGGGCTCTTCTCGCTCACCCGGGATCTCGCCCCGATGCTGGTCGCGTCGGCCAGCGCCGACCGGCCTTCGACCGTCGTTAACCTGGGTTCGGTGATGGGCACGGTCACGCAGTCGGAAACCGCCTATGCCTATTCGGCCTCGAAGGCCGCGGTGCATCATCTGACCCGCATTCTGGCGCAGGAATTCGCAGCGCGGCAGGTGACCATCAACGCCATCGCGCCTGGGCCGTTTCCCACCAACATGACGCGCTTTGCGCTCGGCGACGAAGCGGGCGCGGCGCGCGGCGCGAAGACCGTGCCGATGGACCGGCTCGGGCGCCCCGAGGACATCGCCGGCGCGCTGCTCTTCCTGACCGGGCGGGGCGGCGCCTATACGACCGGCGCGATACTTCCCGTCGACGGCGGCATTTCCGTCGCCGCGTCGGCCTCAATGTTCGGAGACGAGAAATGAGCGTATGGGCGGATGCGACGAAGATCCCTGCGGCTGAGCTTGCCGCCCATGTCGGCGAGGTTTTTCACTCGCACTGGTTCGTCGTCGACCAGGAGCGGATCGACGCCTTCGCCAAGGTCACCGAGGACGAGCAGTTCATCCACATCGACCCGGTCCAGGCGGCGGCGACGCCGTTCGGCGGCACGGTGGCGCACGGCTTCCTCACCCTCTCGATGCTGTCGCCGATGGCCTATAGCGCGCTCCCCAGGGTCGAAGGCATCGCGATGGGGGTCAATTACGGCTTCGACCGGGTGCGCTTTCTTCATCCTGTCCGCTCCGGCAGCCGCGTGCGCGCGAAATTCACCCTGATGGCTGTGACCCAGCGTTCCGCGCGCGAATGGCAGCTCACCTACGACGTCAGCGTCGAGATCGAAGGTGCTCACAAACCGGCGCTCGCGGCGACGTGGCTCACGATGCAGGTGACGGGCTGAGAGGGTTGGTCGCACTTCTTACCGGCTTGACCAACTGCCTCCGGTGTGTACTGTACACATAATGCGGAGCAGCGACCTCATTCGCGATCTGGAAAAGGCCGGCTGGATCTTGAAACGAATTCGCGGCTCCCATCATGTGTTCATCCATCCGAAGCGCTCTGGCATTATTGTTGTTCCGCATCCAAAGCACGAACTGGGCGTCGGTCTTGTGGCGGCAATTCGTAAACAGGCGGGCTTTTGACCATGCGTTACCCCATCGCAATTGAACCCCGAACCAACCATTCCGACTACGGCGTTGTCATTCCGGATCTACCTGGCTGCTTCTCTGCGGGAGACACTCTGGAAGAGGCGATCGCGGGCGCAGAGGACGCGGGCCTCGCCTGGATCGACGAGGCGCTGGACGCCGCGGAACCCGTGCCGCCGCCCTCGTCATTGGAGGCGATTCGCTCAAAGCCGGAATATGCCGGGTGGATTTTTCGCTCATCACCATCGATCCCGCCGCACTCGACGATACGATCGAACGTATCAACATCACGCTGCCGCGTAGGGTCCTGCGTCGCCTCGACGACGAAGCGCGCGCGGCGGGCGAAACCCGTTCGGGCTATATCGCCAAGCTGGCCGTCAGCCGCTGACTGTTCTCGCCCTCACCGAACCTCACCGCCTCCCCGGTCGAGGGCGCCCGTCAGCTCGCCCTCCGCGGCGCACGAAGGTTCCGACTGGCTGGCCGGTCGCGGTCTTGTCGGTCGTCCGGGTTTCAATCACGCTCAAGGCGATCCGACTTCACTGCGTTGGCTTGTGGACGCCAACGCCCCTCGCGACAAGGAGGATGCCGGCGATTTCTGCCGGTGTCGGCACTTGGGCGAGAACAACCATCCCGACGACCGCCGCCGTTGCCGGCAGCAGAGTGAGCATGAGGGCGAAAGTGGCGCGCGGCAGCCGCGCCATGGCGAGCTGATCACAGACGTAGGGGATGACAGAAGATGACACACCGACCCCAATCCCAGCCGGGATCAATTCAGGTCTGGAAAGCGCCGGAACAACTTCGGCGATTCCGATTGGCATCGCGGCGATAAGGGCGACAAGCATCGCTGCTCCAAGCCGGTCAATCCCGCTCGCGCCGCCGGCGCGCGAAATGGCGTGACCGATCACGACGTAGACGCCAAAGAGCGCGGCGTTGGCGATCGCAAGGAGCACCCCGAGCCTGTCGCCGGACCATTGAAAGCCGATCAGAAAAAAGACGCCCGAGACCGCAACGACGAGCGCGGCGACGTTGCGGAGCGACCGCACGCCGACAAGCGCTACGGCGATCGTGGCGACAAACTCGATGGCGGCGACGGTGGCCAGCGGCAGGCGGTCGATCGCGAGGTAGAACGCCGAGTTCATGAGAGCCAACGTAATCCCGAGTGCGACGATCAGCATGCGCGCGCCTTGGTCGCAGTCGATTACGACGCGCCAGGGACGCCGCCAGATCGCAAAGATCGCCGCGGCCGAGGCGATCCGGAGCCAGGCGACGCCGAGCACCCCGACATGACTGAAGAGCAGCACGGCGAACGAGGGGCCGAGGTAGTGAAACAGCGCGCTGACCATGAAGAACGCGTGGGGCGGCACGCGGTCGGCCAGGTTGGCCTGCGACGGACGAACCAGTTCGGACATGCTTTTATAATGCCAGCCTATTTGAGGATGGCGACTGCGTTTCTCTGGTGATAGAATTGGTTTGATCTGGATTTCGGAGCCGCAGATGCCAAATCACCGACGAATCGAAAGCGTCGCGCTCGATGAAGCCGACCGTCGCCTGATCGAGGCGCTCGACCGGAATGCACGCACTTCGACCGCCGATCTCGTCAGGCTGGATCGGCTTGTCGCCGCAAAGCACATCCGATCGGGTGAAGCGTCTGGAAGACCTGGGCGTCATCACGGGATTTACGGTGCGACTTGACCCGACCGCGCTTGGGCTGGGGATTGGAGCCTACATTCGCATTCGACCGGCGATGGGCGAATTGCAGCGGGTGAGTTAGCTCTTGGCCGACATCCCCGAAATCGTCGAATGTGACCGCGTGACTGGCGAAGATTGCTTCGTGGCAAAGGTCTTTGTCCCGCGCATCGATGACCTGGAACGCGTCATCGACAGATTGCTGCCGTTCGCGCAGACAAACACGTCGATCATACAGTCGTCTCCGGTGCGGCGAAGGCAGCCGTCATTCGGGCGCTAGGGTGTTCCGAGTTTAGGCTGAGGCAAGTCCGGACCTCTGAAATAGGTTTTAACGTTCGCCGGATATTATACTCATATGTACTGTTGTATTGATGTTTGACACAGGTAAAGTCGAGACGGCACGACCGGGCGGTCGCCCGGAAACCCGGAAATGGCGCGCCGCAACCCTCTGGAATCGCGCAAAACGCGCCCAGAAACGGCACGGGGGCCGGGATTCAACAAAACAGCCGGCGGCGACACGCCCGCGTCCCGTTCCCCCTCACCAGAACCTCAGCGCCTCGCCCGTCGAGGGCGTCGTCAACTCGCCCTCCCACATGACGCGGCGGCCGCGCACGAAGGTCCCGACCGGCCAGCCCGTCACCGTCTTGCCATCGTAGGGCGTCCAGCCGCAGCGCGAAGCGATCCAGGTTCGCGGATCTTTCAACCCGCTTCGTGTCGACTACGGTAAAGTCGGCATCGTAGCCGGCCGCAATCCGGCCTTTGCCGACGATATTGAAGATGCGCGCGGGGCCGGCGCTGGTGAGATCGACGAAGCGCTGCAAGGTCAGACGTCCGGCGTTGACGTGATCGAGCATGACCGGGACCAGCGTCTGCACCCCCGGCATGCCCGACGGACTATCGGGATAAGGCTTCGCCTTCTCTTCGAGCGTATGGGGCGCGTGGTCGGAACCGATCACGTCAACGACGCCTGGCAAGGCCGCGCCAGATCTCCTCCCGATGATGCGCGCCGCGCACCGGCGGGTTCATCTGCAGCCTCGCCCAGAGCCTCGAATAATCCTGCGCGCTGAGCGTCAGGTGCTGCGGCGTCGCCTCGCCGGTGGCGACATCCTTGGCCTCCGCCAGCAACGCAATCTCATCGCCGGTGGAGATATGCAGCATATGGACGGCGCAGGCGCCTCGCGCGCCAGCCTCACCACGCGTTCGGTGGATCGGCGCGCGCGATTCGTCGCGCCAAACGTGATGCGATGAGGGGTCGCCTGGACGCGGCGATGCTTTCGCTCGTTGAGCCGCTCCTCGTCTTCGCTGTGGAACACCGCCCGGCGCCGGATTGCTTTCAGCACGGCCAGGACGCCGATCGTCGGCGACGAGCAGCGTGCCCGTGGACGATCCCATGAACACCTTGACCCCGCGACGCCCGGCAGCCGCTCGAACGCGGAAAGGTCGGCGACATTGTCGTGCGTGGCGCCGACATAGAAGGCGAAGTCGCAATGCATCCGGTCCTTCGCCCGGCGAAGCTTGTCGGCGATAGCGTCCTCCGTCGTGGTAGGCGGATCGGTGTTGGGCATTTCGAACACAGCGGTCACCCCGCCCAAGAGGCCGCGCGGGAACCGGTCTCCAGGTCCTCCTTGTGCTCCATGCCCGGCTCGCGAAAATGCACCTGGCTGTCGATGACACCGGGCAGAACATGCAAGCCTTGGCAGTCGATCCGTTCGCCTGCCGAAGCGCTGCCGAGCGCGCCGATCTCGGCGATGCGCCCGTCGCGGACGCCGATATCGCGGACGCCCTCGCCGTCCTGGTTGACCACGACGCCATTCATAAGAACGAGATCGAAGAGCTGCGGCGCCATGCGGTTCCTTGCGCGAGGATCGGATCGGCCTAATTAACAGAGGCGGCCTTTGCAAGCGCGGCCGGAGACGGGTTCCCATGACAAACAAGGTCGCATGGCTCGAAGATCGCGGCGTCGTCCGGGTCGCGGGCGAGGACGCGTCGAGCTTCCTGCAGGGCCTGCTGACCAACGATTCGAGCGGCTCAAGGCCGGCGAAGCGCGCTATGCCGCGCTCCTGTCGCCGCAGGGTAAAATCCTGTTCGACATGCTGGTCGTGCGCATGCCGGCGGAGAATGGCGCGGCCTATCTTATCGATTGCTCGGCCGCGCAGGCGGCGGATCTCGCCAAAAGGCTCGGCTTCTACAAGCTCCGCGCCAAGGTCGTGGTCGCCGACGAGAGCGCCGACCACGGCGTCGTCGCCGGCTGGGGCGGGGAACCGGAGAACGCCATCGGCAGGGTCGTTTACCGCGATCCGCGCGCGCCGCTTGGGTGGCGCGCTATTCTGCCGCGCGCCAAGGCGGCGGCGGTCGGCGCGGGTCACGTCCATGAATACGACGGGCTCCGCATTGCGTTTGCCGTCCCCAAGGGCGGCGTCGACTTCGCCTATGGCGACGTCTTTCCGCAGGACGCCAATCTCGACAATCTGAACGGCGTCGATTTCGACAAAGGCTGCTATGTCGGGCAGGAGGTCGTGTCACGCATGAAACACAGGGGGACGGCCCGCAAGCGCGTGGCCGGCGTCAGGATTGGAGCCGACGCGCCGCCTCCGGGAACGCCGGTGCGCGACGGCCAGTTGACGATCGGAACGCTTGGTTCCTCGTCCGGGCGCGAGGCGCTGGCGATGCTGCGGCTCGATCGGGTCGAGGATGC
>CAWBBW010000025.1:0-112013 GCA_963787135.1 uncultured Alphaproteobacteria bacterium
AGCGGGGAGGACGGGCGAGGCGGCGCCGCGAGGCCAATCGAGTCCACGCCGTCATTGCCGGCGTCGAGCGCAAGATCCCGACTTACGAACTCTTCGGCGAGGAAGGGCTCGCGCGCATCGAGGCGGCGGCCGACATGATCCTCGAGGAGGTCGGCATGGACTTCCGCGGCGACGAAGACGCGCTGAGGCTCTGGCGCGAATCGGACGCCGACGTTGATGGCGAGCGCGTCCGCTTCCCCGCCGACCTCTTGCGGTCGATCCTGGAAACCGCGCCGAGCGCCTTTATCCAGCACGCGCGCAACCCGGAACGTTCGCTCAAGATCGGCGGCGATACCGTGATCTTTGCTCCCGCCTACGGCTCGCCTTTCGTTCAGGATCTCGTGGGCGGACGGCGCTATGGAACGCTCGCCGATTTCGAGACTTTCGTGAAGCTCGCTTACGCGATTCCCTGGCTGCATCATTCGGGCGGGACCGTCTGCGAGCCGGTCGACATCCCGGTCAACAAGCGCCATCTCGACATGGTCGCGGCGCATCTGAGGTTCTCGGACAAGCCCTTCATGGGCTCGGTGACGGCTGAGGAACGCGCCGAGGATTCAATCGCAATGGCGCGAATTGCCTTTGGTCGCGACTTCGTCGATGCGAATTGCGTGATCATGGGCAACATCAACGCCAATTCGCCTCTCGTTTTCGACGGGACAATGTCGAGGGCGCTTCGTGCCTATGCGAGGGCGAACCAGTGCGCGGTGGTCGTGCCGTTCATTTTGGGCGGCGCGATGGGTCCAGTGACAAGCGCCGGCGCGATCGCCCAGGCGCTCGCCGAGACCATGGCCGGCTGCGCGCTGACCCAGCTCGAACGGCCTGGCGCTCCGGTCATCTTCGGCAATTTCCTGTCCTCGACCGCGCTGCGCTCCGGTTCGCCGACGTTCGGCACGCCCGAACCCGCGCTGGGCTCCCTCGTCATCGGCCAGCTCGCGCGCCGGCTCAAGCTTCCGCTGAGATGCTCGGGTGCGTTCACCTCGTCGAAGATCCCGGACGGGCAGGCGATGCAGGAAAGCACAATGTCGATGCTGGCGGCGATCCAGTGCGGCGCGAATTTCATCCTGCATTCAGCTGGCTGGCTCGAGGGGGGGCTCACAATGGGCTATGAGAAGTTCGTGATGGACGCCGATTTCTGCGCCGCGCTGCATGTCTGGATGCGCGGCCTGCCGCTCGACGACAACGCGTTTGCGCTCGACGCCTTCCGCGAAGTGGGCCCAGGCAAGCATTTCTTCGGCGCGGCCCATACGCTCGCCAATTACGAGACCGCGTTCTGGGAGAGCGCGGTCGCGGACAACAATTCCTTCGAGCAATGGCGCGACGAAGGGATGAAGGACGCTCCTCAACGCGCCTCCGAGCGCTGCAAGCGTCTCATCGCCGACTACGAGCAGCCGAAGCTCGACCCGGCCGTGGACGAGGAACTCGCCGATTTCGTCAGCCGCCGGAAGGCGGAGCGTCCGGACCAGTGGCACTAGCCGATGGCGCTCACGAGGGCCGTGATCGCGTATGAAGGCGAAGAGGCGGCGAAGCGGCGGCTGGAGGCTTTCGGCTACGCGCCCGATATTGCCGGGGAAATTGCGGTCTATCTCGCTCAGTCGACCGATCTTCCCGAATTTGCCGGCGAGATCGCGGACGCGCTTGGCCGGGAGGGGATCGAAGCCCAGTTCACGCCGCTCGACGACCTCTCGCTGCGATTGCGAGATCTCGCGCCTTGCCGCGATGAAACCATCATATGGGCGCTGACCGACGGCGTGCGCTTCTATCGCGGGTCGTCGGTCTCCGCGCTCGCGAGGCTCGAAGGCTTTGCGCGTTTCGGCAGTCCGTCGACGGCGGCGCATCTTGCCCAGGACAAGTTCGCCAGTCTCGCGCTCGCTTCCGCCGCCGGCCTCGCCGTCCCGCCGACGCGGCTGATGGAGGGAGAGAACGAAATCGCCGCGCTGGGGCGTTGGCCGGGCGGCACGGGGCCGCTGTTCGTCAAGCCCAACACGCTCGGCGCCAAGATTGGGATTTTCACCGACAGCCTTTGCCAGGGCTTCGCCGAAGCAAGCGAACGCGCGCGGCGCATCCAGGACCGCTATCGCGACCGGGCGCTGATCCAGCCGTTCATCGAGGGCGACGACGTGCGCGTGAGCTTCATGGAGCTCGGAAGCGATTTCGCCGGCCAGCTCGGCATCGAGCGCATCGTCAAGAATCCGGCGAGCGAGACCGGCGGCGCCTATCTCACGATGAAGGACAACGAGACGCTGTCGGGCGCGAAAGATACGGCGGGCGCCCGCGGCAGCTTCGGCCTCGAGCATGAGGCCGCTTTCGTTCCGCGGATGGCCGATTTGCGCGAGGCGAAGGACGAGCGCTCGCAGCGCGCGCTCGCAGGAACCATCGATTCTTCCGCACGCCTTGCGCGCCTCGTGGGTCTGCGCGATTGCTTTTCGATCGATTTTCGCATCGACGCGAAAGGCCAGCCGACCTTCTTCGAGTTCGAGGTATGTCCAGCCGTAACCATCTACGATTTCCAGAATTACCTCGCCCGCCGGGGCGTGACGCTCGGCGGGGCGCTGGCGAGAGCGATGCGGCTCGCTTTCGAGAGGCGCGTCGCGATGAATGAGGCGTAGCGGGCAGTTAGGTCATTGGCGCGCGGGCAAAATTAGGCATCCGAAAGAGCGATGGCCCCATGACTTGCCGAGGCCTCGCCCGCCGGCCGCCGGCGAATTCACGATGAGCCGTTGCACGGTTTTTGCAATGGCGTTAGCGTCGAGCCACGAGTGTACAAGCGTGTCCATCATGCGATCAGAATGCCGCGACGCGAGGCAAAAGCTGGAAACGGCGCCGGGATATTCGGCGCTGCAGCGGATCGAATTCGTCGGACATCGCCACCATTCCGCAATTCGGACGGCGCAGACGCCGCCGACAATGAGAATCCGCTCTCGCGCGCGGCGCGCGGCGGTTTGAACAAATGACAGGGAGAACGTCATGATCAGAGACACGCTCAAGAACAAGTTTTGGCGCAAAGGCCTCAAAGGCTGGGCCGCCGACGCGAAAGAAGGCTCGATCGACCGCCGCGAGTTCCTGGCGCTCGCGACCATCTTCGGCGCCTCGACCGTTGCGGCCTACGGCATGCTCGGCCTTGCCGTCCCATCGCCGGCGCTCGCTGATACCCCGAAGAAGGGCGGTGCTCTCCGCGTCGGTATGTTCGTCAAGGACCAGAAGGACCCGCGCACCTACGACTGGCCGGAAATGGGCAATGTCGCGAGGCAGTTCCTCGACTCGCTCGTCACCTACACCCGTGAATTCACCTTCGAGCCGGCGCTGCTCGAGAAATGGGACGTCAACGCCGACGCGACCGAATACGTCCTGCACGTGCGCCCGGGCGTGACCTGGAACAACGGCGACGCCTTCACCGCCGACGACGTCGTATTCAATATGAACCGCTGGTGCGACTCGGGCGTTGCCGGCAATTCGATGGCCGCGCGCATGGCTGCGCTCATCGATCCTGCCACGAAGAAGGCGCGCGACGGCGCAATTACCAAGGTCGACGATCACACCGTCAAGCTTTCGCTGAAGAAGCCCGACATCACCATCATTCCCGGCATGTCGGACTATCCGGGCCTGATCGTCCACCACGATTACGAGAAGGACGGATCCGACCTCATCAAGCATCCGGTCGGCACGGGCGCCTTCGAGCTCGTCTCGTTCGAGGTCGGCAAGAAGGCCAGCTTCAAGCGGCGCACCAACGGCAAGTGGTGGGGCGGCGAGGCCCTCCTTGATAGCGTCGAATTCATCGACTATGGCCCCGACATTTCGGCGACGGTCAGCGCCTTCGAATCGAAGGAGCTCGACTGCACCATGAAGACCGACGCGGGCTACGTCGCAATTATGGACAAGGCGGGACTTACGCGCTCCGACGTGCAGACCTCGGCGACCATCGTCGCGCGCACCAACGTGAAGCAGAAGCCCTACGACGATCAGCGCGTCCGCAACGCGCTGCAGATGGCGGTAGACAACGCGACCATCCTCAAGCTCGGCATCGATGGACTGGGCACGGTCGGCGAGAACTTCCACGTCGCCCCGATCCATCCCGAATATGCGGAGCTGCCGAAGAAGTCGCGCGACATCGAAGGCGCAAAGAAGCTGATGACCGACTCCGGCCAGATTGATCACGAGCACGATCTCATCACCAGCGACGAGGAGTACTACAAGAACACCGGCGACGCCATCGCCGCGCAGTTGCGCGAAGCGGGCTTCAAGGTGAAGCGGACGGTTCTCCCGGGCTCGACCTTCTGGAATGACTGGACCAAATACCCCTACTCGATAACGGACTGGAACATGCGCCCGCTCGGCGTTCAGGTGCTCGCGCTCGCCTACCGCACTGGCGAGGCCTGGAACGAGTTCGGCCTATTCCGATCCGCAATTCGACGCCAAGCTCGAAAAGGCGCTGGCGATCCCCGATCCCAAGGAACGCAAGGTCGTCATGAAGGATCTCGAGCAGATCCTCCAGGATTCGGGGATCATCATCCAGCCCTACTGGCTCACGCTCTACAACCATCGCACGCCGCAGGTGATGAACTACGGCATGCACCCGCTCTACGAGACCCATCTCGAGAAGGTATGGCTCAACGCCTGATCCGGCTTCGAGCCGCAACGCGATCGGTCGTTTTGCTCCCTCCCGGAGCGCGGCCGGTCGCTTGAGCGCCCGGGAGGGGTGAAAGCATGGCGTCGTTTCTGGCTCGCCGGTTCGGCGTGATGCTGCTGACGATGCTGTGTCTGACCCTCATCGTATTCTATCTCGTCAATCTCGATCCGAATCTGCGCAAGCTCGCGATCAGCCAGACGGAGATGCACGCGACCAACGAGCAGCTCGAAGGCTGGCTGACCAAAAACGGCTATCGTCGCCCGTTCTTCGTTCGTTACGCGAGCTGGCTCGGGGTATGGCCGAAGGAGCCCGCCCACGATCCGGCTACGGGCGCGGCGATCTCCCGTTTTTCCTGGTGCGACGAGCCGACGACCTCGAGGCTTTCCGGCGTGCTCCAGGGCGACCTCGGCTGCTCGACGAAGTTCAAGGTCAAGGTGGCCGACAAGCTCGGACCGGCGCTCGAGGCGACCGGGCTTCTCATGTTCTGGGTGATGGCGCTGATGATCCCGGTCGCGCTCGCGGTCGGCGTCATTTCCGGCATGCGCGAGGGATCGCGGACCGACCGCACGCTCTCGGTCATTTCGATCGCGACCACCTCGACTCCGGAATATGTGTCCGGAGTCGTGCTCAGCATCATCTTCGCTACCTGGCTCGGTTGGCTCAACGGCTCGGCCGCCTCGGCGACCGAAGGGCATTTGAGCTTCTACAACTTCACCCTGCCGGTCGTCACTGTCGCGATCTATGGCATGGGCTATGTCGCGCGCATGACGCGCGCCTCGATGATCGAGGTGATGAACGCGCAATATATCCGCACCGCGCGCCTCAAGGGCCTGAGCTTCGCGTCGATCGTGCTCAAACACGCCTTGCGCAATGCGCTGATCGCTCCCTTCACGGTGATCATGCTGCTCTTTCCGTGGCTCCTGACCGGGGTCGTCATCGTCGAAGTGATGTTCCGCTATCAGGGCTTCGGGCAGGCGCTCGTTGACGCGGCCGGCAACAACGATATCGATCTCCTGCTCGCCTGTTCGCTCGTGTCAGTGATGCTGGTGCTCGTGACCCAGCTCATCTCGGACATTGGCTACGCCTGGCTCAATCCGCGCATTCGTGTGCATTAAAGGGCTTCCGTGCAATTCCTGAGCCCAGGTCAGATTGTCTTCAAAAGCCTCATCCAGCTCTGGCCCGTCTGGGCGAGCCTCGCGATCGTGCTCGGCGCGAGCCTCGCCTTCCGGAAGAAACTCGGGCTGTACGGGCAGGTGGTGCAAAGCACGACAGGGTTCGTCGGCCTGTTTCTGGTAGGCTTCTGGCTGTTCGCGGCGATTTTCGGCAGGGCGATCGAGCTCTTCGACCCGCTCGGCCAGATCGCCGAGATGAAGGATGCACTGCCGGGTGCGATCGAACCGCATTCGGGGCTGCCCTATCTCTTCGGCGGCGACAAGCTCGCGCGCGACGTGTTCAGCCGCGTCATCGCGGGGGCGCGCATCGTTCTCATCATCGCGCCGCTCGCAACCCTGCTCGCACTTTCGCTCGGCATCGGGCTCGGCCTTCCGGCGGGCTATTTCGGCCGTTGCGTCGACTCGGTGCTGTCGTTCCTGGCAAATCTCGTGCTGGCCTTCCCGATCATCCTCCTCTTCTACCTCCTGGTGTCGCCGGGGATTCTGGAGACGCCGATTCCCTACACGCTGGCAGGCGTCTTCTTCGCCTTCCCGATCGTCCTCTTCGGCGTCTTCTTCGTCGCGGGCTACCGCACCCAGCCGATGAAGCTCGCGATCCGGCTCGCGGTGACGCTGCTCGCGGGCGCATGGCTCTTCGCCACCTTTGTCTTCGACGCCGATCCGTTCGGCGTCATGCGGGTCAGTCCCAGCACGCTCAATATCTTCATCGCCGTCGCGCTCGCCTCCGGCCCCGGCATATTCCGGATCGTGCGAAGCCTGACGCTCGACATCAAGACGCGCGAATACGTGCTCGCCGCCCAGACGCGCGGCGAAAGCCCGTGGTACATCATGCTGTGGGAAATCCTGCCGAACGCGCGTGGGCCTCTCATCGTCGATTCGTGCCTGCGCATCGGCTATACGACCATCCTGCTTGGGGCGCTCGGTTATTTCGGCCTCGGCATGCCGCCCGAGAGCCCCGACTGGGGAACGATGATCAAGGAATCGAGCCGGTTCATGCGCATCTTCGTTCACCCCGCCCTGCCGCCGGCGCTGGCGATGATGTCCTTCGTGCTGGGCCTGAACCTGCTCGCCGATGCGATCCGCGAACAGTCTTTGCGCGACTGAGGACAATTGGAATGGCCGAGCCCATCCTCGAAATCGACCGCCTGGGCATCTCGTTTTTCATTCGCGCCGGCGAAATCCCGGCAGTCATGGACTTCTCCTGCAAGGTGATGCCCGGTCAGGCGATGGGCCTCGTCGGCGAGTCGGGCTGCGGCAAATCGACGGTGGCGCTCGCGGTGATGCGCGACCTGCCGGGCGTCGGGCGCATCACTAGCGGCTCGATCCGGTTCGAAGGCCGGGACATGGCTTCGCTGTCGGACCCCGAACTCAGGGCGATCCGCGGCTCAAAGATCGCCATGGTCTATCAGGAGCCGATGGCCTCGCTCAATCCGACCATGCTGATCGGCCAGCAGCTGATGGAAGTGCCGCTGATCCATGACAAGGTTTCGAAAGAGGAAGCTCACAAGCGCGCGCTCGACATCGTCAAGGCCGTGCGGCTGCCCGACCCTGACCGGATCATGCGCGCCTATCCACACCAGCTCTCAGGCGGCCAGCAGCAGCGCGTGGTCATCGCGATGGCGCTCCTTTCCAACCCGCGGCTCCTGATCCTCGACGAGCCGACGACGGCGCTCGACGTCACGGTCGAAGCGGGCATCGTGGCTCTGGTCAAGGACTTGACTGCGCGCTCGGGCGCCTCATCGCTCTTCATTTCGCATAATCTCGGGCTCATTCTCGAAACCTGCGATTCCGTCACCGTGATGTATTCGGGCGAGGCGGTCGAGACGGGCCGGGTCGGCGACGTGTTCGGCGCCGTGCGCCACCCCTATACGCAGGGCCTCTTTCGCTCGATGCCGCTGCCGGGCACCAACAAGAACGATAATCCGCTCGTTCCCATTCCCGGCCAGCTGCCGCTGCCTTATGAGCGGCCGCAGGGGTGCAATTTCGGTCCGCGCTGCGGCTATTTCCTCGCGGGCGTCTGCGATCAGGCGGACGTGCCGATGCGCGAAGTCGCCGAAGGCGTGGGGCACATGAGCCGGTGCCTCAGGGTCGAGGCGATCGACTGGTCGGCCGTGGCCAAGAAAGCGAACCTCTTCAAGCCGGTCGAGATCGGCCCCGACGTCCTCGAAGTCGACCGGCTCCAGAAGCACTATCGGGTCGCAGCGAGCGCGATCTTCGGCGGCAGGGAAGCGCGCGCGGTCAAGGCGGTGGAGGATGTCTCCTTCACCGCGAAGGAAGCCGAAGTTCTGGCGATTGTCGGCGAATCGGGCTGCGGCAAGTCGACGCTCGCCAAAGTGCTGCTCGGGCTCGAGACGGCGACCGAGGGTCTGGTTGTGTTCGATCACGAAGCGATCCAGGGCCGGCCGATCGAACGGCGGCCGACCAAGACGATTTCCTCGATCCAGATGATCTTTCAGAATCCGTTCGACACGCTGAACCCGAGCTATTCGGTCGGGTCGCAGATCGTTCGTACGCTGGAGCGGTTCCGCGTCGGGGCGAACGACGCCGAGCGGCGCGACACCATGCTCGGGCTTCTCGACCTGGTGAAGCTGCCGCGGGCATTCGCGCACCGTAGCCCACGGCAATTGTCGGGGGGACAGAAGCAGCGCATCGGCGTTGCGCGCGCCTTCGCCGGGCGCCCGCGCGTGATCATCGCCGATGAGCCGATGTCCGCGCTCGATGTCTCGGTTCAGGCCGCGATCAGCGAGCTTTTGATGAATTTGCAGCGCGAATCGAAGACGACCATGGTCTTCATCAGCCACGACCTCTCAGTGGTGCGCTATCTCGCCGACCGGACCGTCGTCATGTATCTCGGCCATATCGTCGAGATGGGGACGACGGCGCAGATTTTCTCGCCGCCGTTCCATCCCTATACCGAGGCGCTGCTCTCGGCGATTCCGATCGCCGACGCGACGGTGAAGAAGCGCCACGTGGTTCTCGAAGGCGAGATTCCATCCGCGCTCTCGCCGCCCAAGGGCTGCCCCTTCCAGACCCGCTGCGGCCATAAATCTCAGGTTGCAGGAAATTTATGCGAGCGCGAGGTTCCTCCGGCCCGAGAGGTGGCGGAGGGCCACACGATCAAATGCCATCTGCCCGAGGAGGCGCTGCGGCGGATGGAGCCGGTGTTTTCATAACAGGGCGGCGTACAGGGAGGACCAACCGATGGCAGGTCGGGTGAATCGAAGGGGCCTGATGCAGATTATCGCCGGGCTGCCGTTTGCGAACAGCTTCTGGCCGGGGTTGGAGGCTTCTGCGGCGGCTCAGCCATCTCCTCCCCGCGTCCGTCCCGGCGATCCGGGATGGCCGTCGGACGCGGAGTGGGCTGCGCTCTCGGGCGACGTCGGAGGGCGGCTTGTCAAGGTAAAGTCGCCGCTCGCCGCCTGCGTCGGGCAGACGGGCGAGGATTGCGCGACGCTGTTCGCGAAGGGGCTCAAAAACCCATATTTCATCGGCGACGAACCGGGCCTCACCCAGACGGTTGGCTGGGTCGGCGCCTGGACGTCGCAGCCGAGCGTCTACGCCGTCGCCGCCGAATCGGCGGCCGACGTCTCCGCCGCGGTGAACTTCGCGCGGACGCACAATCTGCGGCTCGTCGTGAAGGGCGGAGCCCACAGTTATCAGGGAACCTCCAACGCGGCCGACTCGCTCCTCATCTGGACGCGGCGGATGAGCGCGATCACCCTGCACGACGCCTTCGTCGGCGCCGGATGCGACGGCAAAGCCGCGCCGCAGGCGGCCGTGTCGGTCGAAGCGGGCGCGATCTGGGGCCATGTCTATCAGGAGGTGATGGTCAAGGCGGGACGATATGCGCAGGGCGGCGGTTGTATAACGGTTGGCGTCGCAGGCTTTCTCAACGGGGGCGGGTTCGGCAGCCTGTCGAAGCAATTCGGCATCGGCGCGGCCAGCCTCATCGAGGCCGAGGTCGTCACCGCCGATGGCGAGGTCCGGCTCGCCAACGCCTGCACGAATCCCGATCTCTTCTGGGCGCTGAAGGGCGGCGGTGGGGGATTCGGCGTCGTCACCCGCGTCACATTGCGCACGCATGTGCTGCCGGACACGATCGGCGCCGTCTTCGCGGCGATCCGTGCAAAGTCGGACGACGCCTGGCGCCGCCTGGTCGCGAAGACGGTCGATTTCTATCACCAGGCGCTCTTCAATCCGCATTGGGGCGAGCAGCTTCGCTTTCAGCCCGGGAATGTTCTCGCGATCCAGATGGTCTTCCAGAACCTCAGCCAGCCTGAGGCCGAGGCGCTGTGGCGCCCCTTCTTCGATTGGGTTGGCAGCGCGCCGCAGGACTTCGACATCGTCATGAAGCCCCAGATTTTTGCGGCGCCCGGACGGGTCTTCTGGGACCCGGCGGTGCTGCGGCGGGTTCCTGGCGCCGTCATCGCCGACGATCGTCCCGGAGCTCCCGAAGGCAACATCTTCTGGGCCGGCAATCTGGGCGAAACGGGCTGGCTCCTCTACGCCTATCAGTCCACCTGGCTCCCCGCCTCGCTCCTCCAAGCTGACCAGCGGGGTGCGCTGGTCGACGCGCTGATCGCGGCGGCAACTCACGCCGCTGTGGAACTGCACGTCAACAAGGGCCTCGCGGGCGGCCAGCCGGAGGCGATCGCCGCGGCGAAAGACACGCCGATGAACCCCGCCGTCACCGAGGCCTTCGCCCTCGCCATCATCGGCGCCAGCGCGCCGCCGGCCTACCCGGGCGTCCCCGGCCACGAGCCCGACGAGGCGCAGGCGCAAACGCGCGCCGCCGCCGTGACCGCCGCGATGGACGAACTGCGCAAGCTTCTGCCGCGTCCGGCTTCGTATGTCTGGGAGACCGACTATTTTCAGGCCAACTGGCAGGAGGCGTTCTGGGGCGACAACTACGCCCGGCTCCGCGTCATCAAGGCCAAATACGACCCCGCCGGGCTCTTCTTCGCCCATCACGCCGTCGGCAGCGAGGACTGGAGTCCGGACGGCTTCATCCGGCTGGACGGAAAGTGACCGGGGAACAACGCGCCGCCCAAACGGCAGGCTGGCGGTCATAGATCCAAGACATGGCGACGTCGGCCGAGTGTCCCGAAAGGGGCGGGTTCCGGTCCTCGTTTGCGCCGGGGGCACAGCGGGACCGGCGGCGCCGATGGCGCGGTAACCGCCCTTGTCGGCATTCGGCGGGGGGAGTACAGTGGATGGAGGGAAAAGCTTTTCTCCATTTGCATTGCGATAAATGGAGGAGCTGCTTTCCTGCAAAGCCGGCCGTCAAAAGGTCGGCGCCGGGAGGAAATCATGAGGACACGAACGACCTGCGTCGCGCTCGCCAGCCTGTTCCTTGGCGCGACCGCCCTGACCACCAGCGCCCTCGCCGACACGATGACGATGTGGGTGCGCGCAAGCGGCGCCAACGCGGCCGCGCATCTTGTTGATCTCTGGAACGCGAACCACAAGGACAAGATCGAACTCACGACCATCCCCGACAATCAGATGGTCACCAAGCTCGCGACCGGCGTGCAGGCCGGCGAGGTTCCGGACCTAGTCTCGTTCGACCTCATCTACATGCCGGACTTCATGAAGGCCGGCTTCCTCGTCGACCTGACGAGCGACCTCAAGGCCGATCCGAACTACGCGGGCGTGGCCCAAGCCTACAAGGACATCGCGACCTACGAGGGCAAGTTGTACGGCGCCGGCTTCACGCCCGACGTCTCGATCCTCGTCTGGAACAAGGACCTGTTCAAGAAGGCGGGGCTCGACCCGGAAAAGCCGCCGCAGACGATCGGCGAAATCCATGAGGACGCCAAGAAAATCCGTGCGCTCGGGCCGGACACCTACGGCTTCTACTTCTCGGGCGCCTGCCCAGGCTGCAATATTTTCGCCTCCTCGCCGATGATGGTGGCGGCGGGCTCGAAGATCCTGCCCGCCAACGGCAATGACGAAGCGTTGACCGGCGACGGCGTCAAGCAAGTGCTCGAGCATTACAAGGAGATGTGGAACGAGGGCCTCATCCCGAAGAGCGCGCAGGCCGACAACGGCTCGGATTTCACCAGCGTATTCAAGACGGGCAAGGTTGGCATCCAGGGCACCGGCGGCTTCCTCCTCTCCGAACTCAAGAAGGACGTGCCCGACCTCAATTTCGGCGTCACCTTCCTGCCGGGCGTCAAGGAGGGTCAGGTCTCCTCCTTCGTCGGCGGCGACGTCGTCGCCATCCCGAAGGGCTCGAAGCATGAAGCGCTCGCCAAGGATTTCATTCACTGGGAGCTGACCGACGAAGCGCAGCTCGAGGGGCTCGCCAAGAACAATATCTTGCCCTCGCGCCCGGCGCTTGCCGACAACAAATACTTCGCCGCCGATCCGCGCGTCGTGGTGACCGCCAAGGCGCTTGGCGTCGGCTATGTGCCGTGGGTCTATCATTTCGCCGACATGGTCAATTCGGACTCGAGCCCCTGGATCAACATGTACCAGCGCGCGATCTTCGACGGCGACGTCGACGGCGCCATCAAGGAGGCGAAGGAGAAGATGAAGGAGATCGCCGGCGAGTAAAGGCTTCGCGGGCGAGCTCTAGAGCAATGACGCCGCGTCCGGCGCGCTCTCGGCAATTACAGGGCTGGCTCTTCATGGCGCCCGCCCTGTTCTTCGTCGCCGTCTTCGTGCTTGTCCCGCTGGGTCAGGTCCTCGAAATGTCGACGACGGACAGGTCTCTGCTCGGCGGAGGCAGGTTCATCGGCTTCGCCAACTACTTGAGGATCTGGAACGATTCCAGCTTCTGGCGCGCGCTGAAATTCACCGTCGAGTACACGCTGGTGCTGACGCCGATCCTGATGGGCCTCGGCTTCGCGCTGGCGCTCTTGACCGCGGAGAATACAACTCTCCGGCGTGTCACGCGTACGATCGTGTTCTTGCCCGTGGTCATCGGGCTCTCGAGCTCTAGCCTGCTTTGGTTCTGGCTGCTCGACGAGCAGGTGGGCCTGTTCAACAAGCTTCTGATTGACCTGCACATCATCCGCGAGCCGATCGTCTGGTTTGTCACCGCCGATCTCGCCTTCTGGGCGGTGGTCATTTCGATCACCTGGAAGGTCGTCGGCTTCGGCATGGTGCTGTTCGTCTCCGGGATCCAGGCGGTCAATCCCGACATTCTCGAAGCGGCGGTGATGGACGGCGCCGGATACTGGAGCAGGGTTCGGCTGATTATCTTGCCGCTGACCCGGCGCGTGCTGCTGCTGACGACGCTCGTCAGTGCGATCGGATCGATGCTGGCGTTCGATCAATTTTACATCATGACGTCCGGCGGCCCGCGAGGCCAGACTTTCACAGCCGTCTACTCGATCTACCAGAACTCGTTCGTATCGTTCAAGCTGGGTTACGGAGCGGCGCTGTCGATCGTGCTGACGCTCATCATCCTCGTCTTTTCGACCCTGCAAATCGTGGTGACCGCGAGGAGCGAGCCGTCATGAGCGCCGTCGCCCTCTCCACCGAAACAGCGGCGATCTCCGCCCCGCATGGCCGCCGTTTCGCGCCGGCAGTCCTTCTGACCGCCGCCGCCTGCCTCGCCGTCATGGCGATCATGAGCGCGCCGCTTGCGCTCTCTTTTCTCGCGTCGATCAAGACAACGGCCGACGCCTCCGCGTCGCCGCCGCATTACCTGCCGCAGGCGCTCAGCCTCGAGAACTACGTGAAGGTCATCGACTTCCAGGCGGGCCTCGCGACCTATGTCGGAAACTCGCTGATCGTCGCGCTGATGACGATCGCGGCCTGCGTCGTGCTGGCGGCGCCGGCCGGCTACGGGCTCGCGCGGTTCTCGATGCGCGGAAAGGAGATCGCGTTTCTCATTCTCCTCGCGCCGATCATGATCCCTTATCAGGCGATCCTGACGCCGCTTTATCTCGACTTCGCGAAGGTCGGACTCGTCAATACGCATGCGGGGCTCGCGGTCGTTCACACCATCCTGCAACTGCCCTTTTCAATCTATCTCATGCGAAACAGCTTCGAGGCCATCCCGCGTGAGATCGAGGAGGCGGCGATGGTCGACGGCTGCTCCGCCTGGCGGCGGCTGGCCTTCGTCTTTTTGCCGCTCGCGGTCCCGGCGCTGGTTACGGTGGCGCTGTTCGCCTTCATCAACTCCTGGAACGAGTTCCTCGCGGCGCTGATCTTCATGAGCCGGGAAACCTCGTTCACGGTGCCGATCATGCTCGTCAGCGTGCGCATCGGCCATCATGGCGCGGTCGACTGGGGCGCGCTGCAGGCGAGCGTGGTCATCTCGATCATCCCCTGCCTTGCAGTCTATTTGGCGCTTCAGCGCTACTACATGTCCGGGCTGCTCTCGGGCGCAGTCAAATGAACGAGTTGAGCGACGGCTTGCCGCCCGAGGCCGAGACGCTGCTGCAATCGACGCGGACCATCCGCGACGTCGCGCGCCGCGCCGGCGTCTCGATCGGAACCGCATCCAAGGCGCTGAACGCCAGCGGACGCCTCAGCGCAGAGACTCGCGCCCGGGTCCTGCGTGTCGCCGGGGAGATCGGCTACCGGCCCAACGACTTGGCGCACAGCCTCCACCGCGCGCGCTCGATGACGGTTGGAATTCTGTCGAACGACAGTTTTGGCCGCTTCACCTTTCCCATCGTCGAAGCGCTGGAGAGGAGCCTGTCAGATTCCGGGATCGCGGTCTTCATGTGCAATGCGACCGACGACCCCGAGCGCGAGCGCCGGCACATCGATCAATTGCTCGGCAAGCGCATTGACGGTCTTGTCGTCACCGCGCGCCGCACCGACCGGCGAGCGCCGATCGAGCCGGCGGTCGGCGGCGTGCCGGTCGTCTATGTATTCACGCACGTGGAGAGGCCGGACGCGCTCTGCACTCCTGCCCGACGACCAGGGCGGCGCCCAGCTCGCTGTCAGACACCTCGCCGCGCTCGGCCGCAAACGCATCGCCCATGTGACCGGCCCGGAACGCTTCGAGGCGGTGCGCCTGCGCGCGTCCGGCTATCGAGCCGCGCTCGCTGAGTTCGGACTGCCGGCGCGTGCGGGCGACTATCGCCCGGGACGCTGGTCGGAGGCCTGGGGCCGCGAGGCGGTCAGGGACCTATTCTCGAAAAGGCGCGGCGCGCCCGATGCGATCTTTTGCGGCAGCGATCAGATCGCACGCGGCGCTGTCGACGCCTTGCGGGAGATGGGTCTCGCCGTGCCGGTTGATGTGGCCGTGGTTGGCTTCGACAACTGGGACGTGATGGCGGAGGCCGCGCGGCCGCCGCTGACCAGCGTCGACATGAACCTCGGCGCGCTCGGACGCGATGCGGGCGCATGTCTCCTCGACATGATGGGCGGCCGCTCCATCGCGGGCGTCCGCCGGCTGCCGTGTTCGCTCGTCGTGCGGGACTCGTGCGGCGCCGACAGGACCCAAGAGATCGAGAGGAAGGCATGACGAAGCGCTCGTACTCACCCGTCCCCTTTTCCGAGGTTGCGGTGACCGGCCCGTTCTGGCGGGAGCGGCTCGATGTCGTTCTCGCGCGCACTATCCCGAGCCAACACGCCAGGCTCGCCGAGGCGCACATCCTCGAGGCGCTGAAGCTGCCCCAACCTCCGCCGCCGCTCTACATTCCCCGCAATTCGCATAACTTCACCATGCAGGTGTTCTGGGACTCGGACGTCGGCAAATGGATCGAAGCGGCAAGCTACGCTTTGGCGCATCGGCGCGACCCGGACATCGAGGCCAAGGTGGACGCGATCGTCGACGATCTCGACCGCGCGCAGAGACCCGACGGCTATCTCAACTCCTGGTACAACGGCCGCGAGCCCGACAAGCGCTGGACCAACCTTCGCGACAACCACGAACTCTACAACGCGGGCCATCTGCTCGAAGGCGCGATCGCATACTTTCGCGCTACCGGTCGCCGGCGGCTCCTCGACGTCATGGAGCGCTATGTCGACCACATCGCCGCGACTTTCGGCACGGCCCCGGGACAGAAGCGCGGCTATTGCGGTCACCAGGAAATCGAGCTTGCCCTCGTCAAGCTCTACCGCCTGACCGGCGACAAGCGGCGGCTCGATCTTGCTTCCTATTTCATCGACGAGCGCGGCCGCCAGCCGCACTATTTCACCGGGGAAGCGCTGGCGCGCGGCGACGATCCGGCCGACTATTGGGCGAAGACCTACGAGTATAACCAGTCGCACATTCCCGTGCGCGAGCAGACCCGGATGGTCGGGCATGCGGTGCGCGGCATGTATATGGCCTCCGCCATGGCCGACCTCGCCTTCGAGCGCGATGACGAGGCGCTCAAGCGCGCGTGCGAGGCGCTCTGGCGCGACGTCACCACGGCGCAGATGTACGTGACCGGGGGATTGGGCCCAAGCGAGACCAACGAGGGCTTCACCGAACCCTACGACCTGCCTAACGAAAGCGCTTATGCGGAGACTTGCGCCGCGGTCGCGCTTGCGTTCTGGGCGCAACGGATGCTGCATCTCGATCTCGACGGGGCATACGCCGACGTGATGGAGCTTGCCCTCTACAACGGGGCGCTCAGCGGCCTCTCGCGCGAGGGAAGCCATTACTTCTACGCCAACCCGCTCGAAAGCCGCGGCCAGCACAAGCGCTGGGCCTGGCACCTCTGTCCGTGCTGCACGATGAACGTCTCGCGGCTGGTCGCCTCGATCGCCGGCTACGCGATCTCGGCGAGCGAGTCGGGCGTCGCCTTCCACCTCTATGGCGGCTTCGAGACGACGGCGGAGATTGGCGGCGTCAAGGTCGCGCTCAGTGAGCGAAGCGACTATCCATGGCATGGCGGCGTCGAGATCAGGGTCGAGCCGGAGACCCCGATCGCTTTCGATCTGAAGCTGCGCATCCCCGGCTGGGCGCACAGCGCCACAGTGGCGGTCAACGGGGCGCCGGTCGAGCTCGTTGTCGAGCGGGGCTACGCAAACATCCGCCGTCGCTGGAGCCGGGGCGACATTGTGACCCTCAATCTGCCCATGCCGCCCGAGCGCCTCTACGCCCATCCAAGGGTCCGCATGGACATCGGCCGGGTGGCGCTCAGGCGCGGCCCGCTGATCTATTGCGTGGAGGAAGCCGACAATCCCGGCGCCGCCGTCCAGAGCCTGACGCTGCCGCGCGCGGCGAGCCTTGAGGCGGAATGGCGGGCGGACGTCTTCGACGGCGCGATGACGCTGGTCGGCGAAGGCCGGCGGCTGGAGCCCGCTGACGCTCGCGGCGCGCTCTACACGCCAAGCCAGCCGCGCCTGAAGGCTGACAAGGTGACGGCTATCCCATACCACCTCTGGGCCAATCGTGAGCCGGGCTCGATGCAGGTGTGGATCGGCGAAACGGTCGAGTGAGGCGATGCGGGCAAGGCGGCGATGGATCGCGTCGATTGGATGAAGGGCGAGCGGGAGACGCCAGTCGCATTGCCCACGAGGAAGGAGATTCCCCGCAGCCCACAAGGGCATCGCGGGCGGCTGGCCGGAGGCGATCGCCGCGGCGAAAGACGCACAGCAGGAGTCCGCCCATAAGAGCCGTTCCCTGTCCCTACCTCAAGATCGTCCTTTACGAACGATCGGCATACGCGCACGCGCTTCCGCGTCAGCGGGTTCACGTCGGCGCGATCGTTGAGCGCGCGCGACACGGCGCCGATGTGAACGTCGAGTCGCAGAGAGAGTTCGCGAATTCCAGCCAAAGCGATGCGGCATCCTCGGGCGGCCGCCGCCGCCTTCCAGCTGGCGCGTCTCAGATGCGCTTGGCTCGACAAGGCGGCGGACCGTCACTAGAGTCGATGGCGTTCGCGGCCACAGCAAAAACCGCAAAACCCGGGAGTGAAACGTCGATGGAGTTAAAGGCCGGCCTCGTCGGCTGCGGCGCTATGAGCCGGGCGTGGCTGCAGGCGGCGGCGAAAATACCCGACCTGCGCGTTGTCGCGCTTGCAGACCTCGACACCGCCCGTGCCAGAAGCCGCGCCGCGGAATTTTCGCTGAATGACGCTGTGATCGCCAGCGACGTGAACGGGCTGATCGCCGCGAGCCATCCCGACCTCCTTTTCGACGTCGTCGTGCCTTCGGCGCGGCACGACGTCGTATCGGCGGGTCTTGCCAGCGGCGCCCATGTCCTGAGCGAAAAACCCATGGCCGAGTCGCTCGCGGACGCGCAGGATCTCGTCGAGCGGGCGAAGGCCGCCGGGCGCATCCACGCCGTTGTGCAGAATCGGCGCTACCTTGCTGGAGTGCGGCGGATCGCCCGGGCGTTGCGCTCAGGCGTTGTCGGTCCGATCACCAGCGTTCACGCCGACTTCTTCCTTGCGCCCCACTTCGGCGGGTTCCGCGAAGAGATGGACCACGTTCTGCTGCTCGACATGGCGATCCACAGCTTCGACGCGCTGCGCTGCATGACCGGATTGGCTGCGTCAGGCGTCTATTGCCGCGAGTGGAATCCGCCCAACTCCTGGTATCGGCAAGGCTCTTCCGCTGCGGCGATCTTTGAGCTCGAGGATGGCGCGATGTTCGTGTACCGCGGCTCCTGGTGCGCCGCCGGCTTGGGCACTTCCTGGGAATGCGCGTGGCGTTTCGTTGGCGCGAAAGGCGCTCTCACGTGGGATGGGGCGGATCAAATCAAGATCGAGGCGCTCGGCTCCGGCAAGCGCGAGGGCCTGTTCGAGCCTTTGGAGACTTTCGAGCCGCCGCCGCTCAGCCCGGAAGATCGCATCGACGGGCATTTCGGCGTGCTGTCCGATTTCGTATCGGCGGTTCGGTCGGGAGGCGAGCCTGAAACTGTCGGGCGCGACAATATCCGTTCGCTCGCGATGGTCTTCGGCGCCATCGAGAGCGCGCGGGCGGGCCGGCGCGTGGACATCGTGATTTAAGCGAGACATCGATGAGAAAATTGTTGGACATCCGCGTTGGGACCATGATCCGCGCCAATGCGCCCGACCCCGCGGCTTATGTGCGTGAGATTGTCGGACTCGGTTTCGAAAGCATCGAGCCTTTCTTCTGGCAGACGATGAACAAGGACCTGCCCGGGCTGGCTGCGGCGCTTCGCGAGGCGATCGGCGAGGCGGACGTCACGATCGACACGCTGGGCATGTTCGGCAATCCGCTCGAGCACGGCGATCTCGACCGGCAAACGCTCGCGGGCTGGGAAGCGCTGATCGACAACGCACATCATTTCGGCGCGAGCACGATTGCCGGCTTTACCGGCCGCGTGCGCGGCCAGCCGATTGAAAAGAGCCTGCCGGCGTTCAAGAGAGTGTGGGGCGAACTTTCGCGCCGCGCCGCCGAAAAGGGGGTGCGGCTGGCGTTCGAGAACTGCGCAATGGATGGCAACTGGGCGAGCGGCGACTGGAACATCGCGCACAATCCCGACGCCTGGGAACTTATGTTCGACGCGGTTCCAAGCGACAATCTCGGGCTCGAGTGGGAGCCTTGCCATCAGCTCGTCTATCTGATCGACCCGATCCCGCAGATCCGCAAATGGGCGCCGAAGTTTTTCCATGTCCATGGCAAAGACGCCACCGTGCGCTGGGATGTCATTCGCGATCACGGCGTGTTCGGCAAGGTCCCGTTCGTGCAGATGCGCACGCCGGGCTTCGGCGACACCGACTGGACGCGCGTCATCAGCGAGCTCAGGCTCGCGGGCTATTCGGGGTCGATCGACATCGAGGGCTGGCACGACCCCGTCTATCGCGACGATCTCGAAATGAGCGGCCAAGTCCACGCGCTCAACTACCTCAAGCAATGCCGCGGCGGCGCGCATCCTGTCGCCAATCCCGCTTGAGTACGATAGGCTTCACCGCCCTCTGGCGAGACCGGAAGGCGCAACAACGGCATTAAAGCCGAAGCATAAAACCGGGAGGAACATGATGAAGCGGAGCACGATCTTAAGCTGGCGGGGTTCGGCGGCGCTCGTTTTCGCCAGCGCGGCGCTGATGGGAGCAGCCGGCGCAACGAACGCAGAGGCGCTACGCGACAAATGGTGCAGCAAGGTGCACCTGCGCTTCTTCGTCGGCGGCGCCGAGGGCGACGCCTTCGGCACGATCGTTTACAACGGCGCGCGTCAGGCCGCGAACGACACCGGCGCGCAGGTCGATTACGTCTTTTCCGGCTGGGCGAACGAAAAGATGACGCAGCAATTGCGCGAAGCCGTTGCTGCTCATCCCGACGGCATTGCCATGATGGGTCACCCTGGCGAAGCAGCCATCCTGCCGCTGGCGCAAGAAGCCGCCAAGCAGGGCATCAAGATGATGTACCAGAACGTGCCCGTGCCGGCTGCGGTCGACAAGGTCGGCGGCGGCTATATCGGCGCGCAGCAGGCGCCGCAGGGCCATGCGCTGGGCGTCGAGATGGTGCGCCGGTTCGGCCTCAAGTCGGGCGACCTGGCGATTGTGATCCTGGCCTCCAACGACGTTATCCGCAACGCGCGCGAAGAGGGCACCGCCAAGGCGCTGGAGGAAGGCGGGGTCAAGGTTGTCCGCCTCTCCAGCGTGCCGGAGTGGGCGGCCGATCCGAACCTCGCCATACCCGTCATCACCGCGGCCTTGCAGGCCAATCCGACGGCCAAGGCGATCGTCTATCCCGGAGGCCAACAGCTCGGCAACGCGGCCACCTACATGAAAGCCGCTGGCAAGAAGCCGGGCGAGATCATCAATGTCGGCTTCGACACGAGCCCCCAGATCGTCGAAGCGTTCAAGAGCGGCTGGGTTCAATTGACCGCCGACCAGCAGCCGTTCCAGCAGGGCTATCTGCCGATCCTCAGCCTCTGCGAGCAAATCGTCTACGGCCTCGCGCCGATCAACGTCGACACCGGCGCAGGATTCGTCACCCCGGAAAACTACAAGGCCGTCGCCGATCTCGCGACCGAGGGCCTGCGTTGATGTCTTGAAGTCTCCGGCGCGCCGATCACGGCGTGCCGGACTCTCACGTTGCTTTACGAGAGGCGGCGATGGTCGAACGGCTGATTGAGCTTAAGAGCATCGCCAAGACCTACGGACGGGTGTTCGCGGTCGGGGGCGTCAACTTCCACGTCGATCGCGGCGAGGTCGTCGGCCTGCTTGGCGACAACGGCGCCGGCAAATCGACCCTGATCAAGATCCTCGCCGGCGCCATCCAGCCGACCAGCGGTGAAATCCTGGTGCGCGGCAAGCGCGAGACGCACTGGAGCGCGTCGCGCTCGCGCGACGCCGGCATCGAGACCGTGTTTCAGGACCGCGCGCTCTGCGTCCAGCAGACGATCATCCGCAACATCTTCCTCGGGCGCGAGCTGACTAATGCGCTGGGCTTTCTCGACAGCGCGCGCGAACGCGCCGAGGCCGAGCGGCTGATGCGCGAGATCGGCTTCACCTCGAAAGTCTTCTCGCCTGAACTCGATCGTCGGACGGCTCTCGGGCGGCGAGCGGCAGGGCGTCGCGCTCGCCCGCGCCATCTACAACAAGGCGGACCTCATCGTGATGGACGAGCCGACCACCGCGCTCTCGCTGACCGAAACCGAAAAGGTGTTCCGCTTCGTGCGCGCGGTCCGGTCCGGCGGACGCTCGGTGCTGTTCATCGGCCACAACATCCACCACGTGTTCGACATCGCGGAACAATTCGTCGTGATGGACCGCGGTACGGTCGCGCTGCAGGCGACCAAGGAGGAAGTCGGCTCGGCCGAGCGCCTGATCGCCTATATGGAGCGCCTCGCGCACCCGCAGGGAGTCGAGATTCCGCCCTCACCTGGCCATCGGCCGGAGGCGGCGGCATGACGGCCTCGCTGGAGCCGATGGAGGCGCGCGCCCAGCCGGTCTCGGCCCCGCCCGAAAGCGCGCTCAGGCGCTTCGCCGACCGCAACCGCGCGGCGCTCGGCACTTTCGCCGTGTTCGTCGTGATGATCGCGATATTCATGGCCGCGAGCCCGTCGGTTTTCTTGCACTGGCCGATCTACGATTCGGTTCTCGTCACCCTGCCGGTCGCGCTCTGCCTCGTCGTGCCCCTGGTGTTCGTCGTCACGGTCGGCGAGATCGATCTTTCCTTCCCGGCCACGATGGGATTCTCGGCCTGGATCTTTGCGCTCATCGTGCAGGCGGGATTTAGCCCGTTCCTTGGCATCGTCGCGGCGCTCGCGACCGGTATGGCGCTCGGCGCCGGCGTCGGCGCCCTCGTTGTGACCGCGGGCCTGTCGTCGCTGATCGCGACGCTCGGCATGAATTACATGCTGCGCGGCTTCATCATGATCGTGACCCAGGGCAAATCGATCGCGCTGCTCGAATTGCAGGATTCGACGGCTGGCGCATTGTTCTCGAGCGAGATCTACGGCGTTCCGGTGCAGATCTTTTGGGCGCTGGCGTTCGTCGCATTCGCGGGCCTCTTGTTCAATCGCCACCGGTTCGGCGCCAGGGTGCGCGCGGTCGGCGACAACCCCGACAGCGCCGCTCAGATGGGGATCAACGTCGCCCGGGTGCGCATCTCGACCTTCGTCTTCATGGGCCTCGGCGCCGCGCTCGCGGGCGTGCTTTCTACCATGGTCAACTTCACCTGGTGGCCGACGACCGGCGACGGCTACCTCCTGCCGGCGATCGCCTCAGTCTTCGTGGGCGGCACGCCGACATGGGGCGGCGTCGGCACAGTCGCGGGCGGCGCGATCGGCGCGCTCACGGTTTCGTTCATCCAGAGCGGCATCGTTGCGGCCGGATTGAGCGGTTTTTACGTCCAGTTTTTCAACGGGCTTATCATCATCCTCGCGCTGCTCGGGCATCGCTGGAACCAGAAGCGATATCGTTGACGAAGCCGATGCCGGTCGGGCCGTTGCGCCGCGCCGTTGGTTGGCAAGAACCTATAACGGCGGGGCTTCTTTCCGGCGCCGGGGGCAGATTCCGGTCAAGAGGGTGTCAAGGGTAAAAATGAAACCCACCTCGGCCAGCATGGATAACGGAGGAGGCAAGCGAACGCCTGGGATCCCAGCTGGCCGCCCGCTTTGTATTTCCGCTGGATTGCTTGTGGTTGCGTGAAGGGTCTAGCTAAGCTAGCTAGCGGATCCAACACATGGCGACCCGCGGTAAATGTCGCGAAGGGGCGGGTTCCGGTGCTATCGTTTGCGTCCGCTTGACGGCGGAACTCCGCCCCGCGCGCGAGTGGTCGTGAGCGATTCAACGGCCGGTGTCGACGTTTAGCTGCCGTCGCAGATCGCGTCGACCCAGGTCACAGTTTGGGGGGTGGCCGCTGTTCGCCTAAAGCAGGTTCCGTTCGGTTAACCAACGGATAGGTCTTTTGCGATTCGCTGCCGCCGTCGATTTGGATGGTGGTGCGTGGCATGGCGGGGAAGTCTGCGGTTGTGGCGAGCGATGATCAACGCGACGATCTCTCGGCGCTAGCCAGTTCGCGTGATCGCGGCGAGGCGGACCGGGCGCGCGCGGTGCTTTTGACGCTGGCGGGCTGGACCAGCCCCGACATTGCGGAGGCGTTTGGCGTGCGCGAGGATACGGTCCGCCAGTGGCGCTGCGACTTCGCCGCTGGCGGCGTCGCGGCGCTGAAGACGAGGATCGCGCCGGGCCCGCCGCCGGTGAAGAGCGAAGCCGCCTTGCGCGTGGCCGTCCCTCTGCTCCAAGCCGCTGTGGCCGACCGGCGCAACTGGACGATCCCCCGCCTTCGCGTCGAGATCGAGGCGCGTGAGGGCGTGCGCATCAGCCGTTCGCAGCTGTCCAAGGCTTTGCGAAAAAAAAGTTCCGCTGGCGGCGGCCCCGCCACACGCTGAAAGGACGTCAGACGCAAAGCGAGATGGAACGCGTGGGCCTGCGCCTGCACCTGCGCAAACAGCAGGCCGAGGCGGGCGACATCGTTCTTCTCTACGGCGACGAGAGCGAGGCGCTGACCCATCCCTATCTCGCCCGCGCCTGGGCGAAGTCGGGGGCGGACTTGCGCGTGCCCGCGCCGGGGCAGGCCAAGAAGGTCGCGATTCTGGGGTCGCTCGATCACCTCGCGCGCCAACTCATCGTCCATACCAGCCCGACCAAGCGCAGCAGCGACTTCATCGTCCATCTCGAGCAGATCGACCGTCTCTACGGCCCGCAACCCGGACGCCAGGCCAAGCCGGTCGTGCTGGTCGAGGACAATGGTCCGATCCATACCAGCAACCTCTCCCTCGCCGCTCTCGCCGCCCGGGCGCACTGGCTGACCGTCGAATGGCTGCCGAAATACGCGCCCGAACTCAACGACATCGAACCGGTGTGGCGCGACCTCAAGGCGCATCATCTCGCCCACCAGACCTTCACCGACGACGCCGCGCTCGACCACGCCATCCATGGCGCCGTCGCCGATCTCAACCGCGAGCGCTTCCCCCATCCGTTGGCCAAGCGCCGAATCTCTGCTTAGCCACTGTCACCGGCTTGAACTGCATTCACTCCTCAGGCAGCCCCGCCTTGCGCAGGCCCTCCAATAGCCGCGGTACGTTCATCGAATGGGTTTGCTGCCATTCGAGAGTGAGCTCGGGATTGAGGCGGCGGGCCTCCGCCAAGGCGGACGCCGCCTCTTCCATCTTGCCCTCCAGCGCGTAAGCCGCCGCCAGACTCCTGTAAGGTTGGTAAGCCCGCCAGCCGACGTTGATTGCCTTGTGGTATTCCTCGACAGCCGCGTCGACGTGGCCAAGGCCAAGTTCTGCGTCACCCAAAGCCACCAGCCACAAACCAATTCTCGGGTCGCGTGGACTTAACCGCATCGCGTGTTCCACGTCGGATATCGCTTGTTCGTAACGGCCCAGGACAAGTTCGGCGTTGCCTCGCGCCCTGTACAGCGGCGGGTCATCCGGCTTGATGGCCAGTCCGGCTTCGGCGGCGCTGAGCCCCTCATTCGGACGCTGCGAAGTGGTCAAGTATAGGCTTTTCACGTTATGCGCCCACATATTATCGGGGGCGAGCGCGATGGCCCGGTCGGCCTGACCGAGTATTTTTGCCTCGTAATCGGTTCCGGCGGTTGTCCATCCGCGCGTGTATTCCAACAAATAGGCGTAAGCGTCGCCCGCCAGCGCATCGGTTTCATTCGGGTCGATCTTGAGCGCCTGTTCGAACAGCGCTTCAGCCGCATTGTTGTTCTCCTTCGTCCGCTGCTGCTCCTGTTCCTGCCACACCAAGGCCCACGCGCGCATGGCGAGATCGACAGCGTCGGGGCTTTTGGAGCGAGCGTCCTTTTCCGCTTCCGTCCTGACGAGTTCGTAGCCCAGGCTATTGGTCAATCGCGCCACCACCTGATCCTGGAGCTTGAACAGGTCGGCGACGTCCTCCTCGAAACGGTCGGCCCAAAGATGCGCGCCCGAGCCCGAGTCGATGAGCTGGGCGTTGACGCGCACGCGGGTTCCGTCGCGCTGCACCGAGCCTTCCAGCACGTAGCGCACGCCGAGCTCCTTGCCGATATCCCTGGCGTCGACGTTTTTGCCTTTGAAGCTGAAGGCGGTATTGCGGGCGATGACGAAGCTGTTGTGGATGCGCGATAGTTCAGTGGTCAGGTTCTCTGTAATGCCGTCGGCGAAATAATCCTGGTTCGGGTCGTTCGAGAGATTGGTGAAGGGGAGGACGACAATAGAAAGCCGCGCGGGCTCAGCGGGCGTGGCGGCCGTCGACCCGACGGTCGCTGTGCGGTTCGCGCTAAGAAAATACGCCCCGACTGACGCGATCACGATCAACGCCACGATGCCCGCGACCGGCATCGCCAGAGGCCGCTTTGTTGCGCTGCGCTTGGTCGGCTTCGCCTGCGCCGGCGCACCGACCTCGAGCGAGTAGACCCGGATTGGATCGGCAATGTTCTTGAGTCGGTTGGGCCGAGTTCGGTGACCGCGAGATCGAGCCGCCCCTTGACCTGCCGATAGGCATCCTCCGACAGGCAGACCGCGCCCGGCTTGCAAATGCCTTCGAGCCGCGCGGCGATGTTGACCCCGTCGCCCATGAGGTCGCCGTCGGCCTCCTCGACCACGTCGCCCAGATGGATGCCGACGCGGAACTCGATCCGGCGCTCGGACAGCAGGCCCGCATTGCGCTCGATGAGGCCGTTCTGCACTTCGATCGCGCAGCGCACCGCGTCGACCACGCTGCGAAACTCGATGAGGATTCCGTCGCCGGTGCGCTTGACCACGCGCCCGTGATGGGCGGCGATGGCGGGATCGATCAGGTCGCTCCTGAGCCCCCGAAGGCGCGAGAGCGTGCGATCCTCGTCCGCTCCCGCGAGCCGGCTGTAGCCGACGACATCGGCGACCAGGATCGCCGCAATCTTCCGGGTTTCGGACATAGCGCACCCTCACGCGTCATGCTGAATAGCACAGGAAAGGCCCGGGGCCGCGCGTCTACAATCGAAAGCGATCGGGCCGAAGCCAATGGCCAGATGGGGCTTAGGCTCGATTTGACCCAATCGCCGCGCTGCTGGCGATCGACCGCCATTTGCGCGCAGCCGTCGGCGAACGGCCGGTATTTGCGCGAAGCGGCCATTCCTCGGCGGGCGACGAGTTGAAAGCGACTGGCGCATTCCGTCCGTACAGGGAGCGACCGAGAACGGCGGCAAGCCGGCCGTTGGCTGATCGCTCGCAACGGGTCGTCCGAGCTAAACTGGCCGGAGCGCCGCGGTTGTCCGCGTCCAACAGGGCGGATAAAGACGGCCGAGGCGTCGCAGCGCCGGACCCTCTTGAGAACAACAATGGCCTACATTCCTTCGTCGACCCGCTACGATTCGATGCCCTACCGCCGCTGCGGCCGAAGCGGACTGAAGCTGCCGGCGATCTCGCTGGGTCTCTGGCACAATTTCGGCTTCGACAAATCGAAGGATTCGATGCGCGCGATCTGCCGCGCCGCGTTCGACCTCGGCGTCACGCATTTCGACCTCGCCAACAATTACGGACCTCCGCCGGGTTCGGCGGAGGTCGCATTCGGCGACATTCTCAGGGGCGATTTCCGTTCGCTCCGCGACGAGCTCGTGATCTCGACCAAGGCCGGCTACGACATGTGGCCGGGCCCCTATGGCGAGTGGGGCGGCCGCAAATACATGCTGGCCAGCCTCGACCAGAGCCTGAAGCGTTTGGGCGTCGATTATGTCGACATCTTCTATTCCCATCGCTTCGATCCGGAGACGCCGCTCGAGGAGACGATGGGCGCGCTCGATGCGGCCGTGCGGCAGGGCAAGGCGCTCTATGCCGGCATTTCCTCCTACAATTCGCGCCGCACCCGTGAGGCCTCGGCGATCCTCAAAAAACTCGGCACGCCCTGCCTCATCCACCAGCCGAGCTACTCGCTGCTCAACCGCTGGATCGAGGCCGACGGCCTCATCGACACGCTGGAAGCGGAGGGCATCGGCGCGATCGTGTTCTCGCCGCTGGCGCAGGGGATGCTGACCGAGAAATATCTGAATGGCGTTCCGAGCGACAGCCGCGCCGCGATCGGCCATTTCTTCAAGCCGCAGATGCTGACCCCGGAAAACATCGATCATGTGCGCCATCTCGACGGCCTCGCCAAACGGCGCGGCCAGTCGCTGCCCGAGATGGCGATCGCCTGGGTGTTGCGCGACAAGCGGGTGACGTCGGCGCTGATCGGCGCCAGCCGGCCGGAACAGGTCGCCGAGGCCGTCAAGGCGCTCGGCAAGCTCGAGTTTACCGCCGAGGAATTGAAGGACATCGACCGCTTCGCCGTCGACGGCGGGGTCAATCTCTGGACCCAGTCGGCGGAACTCGGCGGCTGAGGGAGGGCCGCGTCCGGGACCCATGCGAATGCCGCATAGCGCCAGCGCCTCATGGGCTTTTTCGCAGTCGCCTTTTCCAGCTGTTTCGCCTCCTGTTCTTGCCCTGTTAGGCGCGAATTATCGCCCTGTTATTGTCCTGTTATTTTGCCCCTCGTAGCGGGTGACGGTTTTTCGGAAGCAATTGAAACTAAACATCTTTTCGTAATCGAGCCGGGCACAAGCGCGTCTGCCTCGCCTGTTTTCTGCCTGCTAGCAGGGATGGACAGGCGCGAGCGTCCCCTCGGACGCATGCGAGGACCACATAACGCCACCAGGCGAGAGAGCCGCGGTGGACGAGCGGGCCTCAACTGGACCAATCGAGAGCGCTGCGCTTAGATGCGTGCTTCCAACGCCAGGCCGGCTCAACGCAGCGGCGGCGCCGGCGACGCCGACCGCCTCAATCAGACTCGGAGCAACAATGTCGTGGTCTCTGAAAGTCAGGATGCCTATTCTCGCAGCGATCGGCCTCGCGATGGCGATGTCCGGCCCCGCGCTCACCTCCCGCGCCGAAGCCAAGACCCTGCGCTTCGCTTTTCAGGGCGAACTGAAGTCGGTCGACCCGTACCAGATCAATGAAAGCTTCAGCCTGAGCGTCAACGGGGCGGTCTACGAAGGGCTCGTTCGGTTTCGGCCGGACCTGACGCTGGAGCCCTGCCTCGCGACGAGCTGGGAGGTCCTGGACCCGCTGCACTGGCGCTTTCACCTCCGCCGAGGCGTGAAGTTCCACGAAGGTCAGGACTTCACCGCCGACGATGTCGTGTTCTCGGCCCATCGGGTGCTGGGCGCGGGGTCGGATCTGAAGGGCGTCATCCCCGGCGACGCCGAGATCGTCAAGGTCGACGACTTTACCGTCGACTTCATCCTCAAGCGACCGGCTCCGTTGCTGATCAATCAGTGGGCGACCTGGGGCATATTCTCGAAGAGCTGGGCTGAGGCGCATGGCGCGACCGAAGCCACCGCGATGAACGCCACGACCCCGCCCTATGCCGGACTTCACGCCAACGGCACCGGGCCCTTCATTCTGGTCAGTCACGAGCCGGGGGTGAAGACGGTCTGGAAGAAGAATCCGAACTGGTGGGACAAGCCGACCGGAAACGTCGACGAAGTCGTGTTCACCCCGATCCCGAACGCCGCGACCCGCGTGGCCGCGTTGCTCTCCGGCGAAATCGACTGGATGGACCCGGTTCCGCTCAACGATCAGGACCGGGTCAACGCCAATCCCGGGACACAGGTCCTCGCCGGACCCGAAGTGCGGACGATCTTTTTGGGCATGGACCAGTCTCGCGACGAACTCGGCCATTCCAGCGTCAAGGGCAAGAACCCTTTCAAGGACGTCCGCGTACGCAAGGCGTTCTATCAGGCGATCGACGAGGACGCGATCAACAAGAAGGTCATGCGCGGGCAGGCGACGCCGACGGCGCTGATGATCTCGCCCAGCCTGTTTTCGCGGTCGAAAGACTTCAAGCGGCTTCCGTTCGATCCCGAAGCGTCGAAGAAACTGCTCGCCGAAGCTGGCTACCCGGACGGCTTCGAGGTGCAGCTGGATTGTCCGAATGACCGCTACGTCAACGACGAGCAGATCTGCCAGGCGGTCGTCGGCATGCTCGCGCGGGTCGGGGTCAAGGTCGACCTGAACGCGGAGCCCAAGTCAAAGTTCTTCGCGTCGATCTCGGCCGCAGGAGGATACGACAGTTCGTTCTATCTCCTTGGATGGACGCCGACGACGCTCGAGAGCTCGAACGTCTTTCAATACATCATGGGCTGCCGCGACCCGAAAACCAATTCAGGCGGCAACAATGTGGGCGGATATTGCAATCCGAAGGTCGATGACCTCGCGCGGCAGGCGCTTCTGGAGCCGGACGCCGCCAAGCGGGATGACGATTTCGCCCGCGCCTATCAAATCGCGCTTTTCGACGATGTCAGTTATATCCCGTTGCACCAGCAAGCTCTGGCCTGGGGCGTCGCGAGAACCGTGCACGTGAGTCAACCGGCAAACAATTATTACGTCTTTGCCTGGGCGACGATGAATTGAGGCGGGCGACGAACTTTCGGAGAGCCCGATGACGATCGCCTTCGGCCGGCGCCCGCGATGATCGCCTTCGTCGTCCGCCGCCTCTTCGCGTCGATCGGCGTGCTGATCGCGGTGGGGCTGATCGCCTTTGCGATGTTCCGGTATGTTGGCGACCCGGTCAATCAGATGGTCGGGGTCGAAACCTCGGTCGCCGAGCGCGCGCAGTTGCGCGAAGAACTCGGACTGAACGAACCTGTGATCGTGCAGGCGGCGCGCTTTCTCGCCAATGCCGCGCGCTTTGATTTCGGCGTGTCGTATCAGTTCAAGCAACCGGTGTCGGACCTCTTTCGCGCGCGGATGCCGGCCACCCTCGAACTGGCATTGGTCGCCTCCATCCTCTCGCTTTTGGCCGGGATCCCGATGGGCGTCTATGCCGCCTTGCATCGCGACAGCGCGCTCGCAAAGCTGCTTCAGGCTCTGTCGCTGATCGGCATATCGCTTCCGACTTTCCTCACCGGAATCCTGCTGATCACCCTCTTTTCGGTGACGCTTGGCTGGCTGCCCTCGTTCGGCCGGGGCGAGGTGGTGCGTCTGGGCCCCTGGTGGACGACAGGATTTCTCACCGTGTCCGGCCTGAAATCCCTTATCATGCCGGCGACCACGCTCGCGCTCTTCCAGATGACCCTGATCATGCGGCTCGTACGTGCAGAGATGCTTGAAGTCCTGCGCGCCGACTATATCCGCTTCGCCCGCGCCCGGGGGCTTTCGGAAAGCGCGATTCACTTCCGCCACGCTCTGAAGAATACCCTCGTCCCGGTGATCACGGTCGTCGGTCTGCAGCTCGGTTCGATCGTCGCCTTCTCGATTATCACCGAGACGGTGTTCGCCTGGCCGGGCCTGGGCCAGCTCTTCCTGCAATCGATTCAGAACGTCGACATTCCGATCATGGCCGCCTATCTCCTGTTCATCGCCCTGCTGTTCGTCATCATCAATCTCGTCGTCGACATTCTCTATGTGAGCGTCGATCCGCGTCTGCGCGCCTCGATACACGAAGTGCGCGGGTGATGATGAGCCGAACGGATGTCGACCCTTCGAAGTCCGCGCCTGAGCTGCCACTCTCGCTCATCGGACGTCTCAGAGACAACGATCTTGTCGCGAGCTTTCTCTCCTCAAAGACGACAGTTGCGGCCGGTCTTATCGCCTTGATCCTGGTTGCGGCGGGGCTCGCGGCGCCACTGATCGCCCCGACTGACCCATTCAATCCGGCTGCAAATTTCCTCATGGATTCGCTCACCCCGCCGCGCTTTGTCGCCGGAGGCGACCCGCGCTTTTTGCTCGGCACCGACGATCAGGGACGCGACCTCTGGTCGGCGATCCTCTACGGCTTGCGCATTTCGCTCATGATCGGAATCCTTAGCGTCATGCTTGGCGGCGCGATTGGGGTCGCGCTCGGTCTTGTCGCCGGTTATGCCGGAGGGTGGATCGACTCCCTGATCATGCGCGTCGCCGACGTGCAGCTTACTTTTCCTGCGATCCTGATCGCCCTGCTGCTCGACGGCGTCGCGCACGCGATTCTGCAAAAGCCGAACCGCGAGGAGACAGCCTTCCTGGTGCTCGTGGTGGCGATCGGACTGTCGTTCTGGGTGCAATATGCGCGGACCGTTCGCGGATCCACGCTGGTCGAGAAGAACCGGGACTACGTGCACGCGGCGCGGCTCATAGGCTTGTCGCCGGCGCGCATCGTCGTCCGCCATATCCTTCCCAATGTCATGGGGCCGGTGCTGGTGATCGCGACCATCAACCTCGCGATCGCCGTCATCACCGAAGCGACGCTCTCCTTCCTCGGCGTCGGCCTTCCGGCGACTGAGCCCTCGCTCGGAACATTGATTCGCATCGGTCAGAACTACCTCTTCTCGGGCGAATGGTGGATTGTGGCGTTTCCGAGCTTGGCGCTCGCGACCCTGGTCCTGTCGGTGAATCTTCTCGGCGATTGGCTGCGCGACGCTCTGAATCCAAGGCTGAAATGAGCGCCACGCTGCTTTCGGTTCGGGATCTGCGCGTCGAATTCGCTGAGAGACGCGGCCCACTGATTGCGCTTGACGGAGTTTCCTTCGAGATCGCGCCCGGCGAGGTGCTCGGCGTCGTCGGGGAATCCGGCGCCGGAAAATCTCTCACCGGGCTCGCCATCATTGGGCTTCTCGATCCCCCCGGCCATATCGCCGGCGGCGAAATCCGGCTCGACGGCGAACGCATCGACAATCTCCCGCCTGTGCGGATGCGCGCGCTGCGCGGGCGCCGCATTGGCATGATCTTCCAGGATCCGCTGACCAGCCTCAATCCGTTGCTTCGCGTCGGCGACCAGCTGACGGAGACGATCCTCGCTCATCTGTCGCTTACGCGCAGGGAGGCGCGGGAGCGGGCGATCGACTGGCTCGCCGAGGTCGGTATTCCCTCGCCAGCGCAGCGCATCGACGGCTATCCGCACGAATTCTCGGGCGGAATGCGCCAGCGGGTCGTGATCGCTTTGGCGCTCTGCGCCGAACCGGCGCTCATCATCGCCGACGAGCCGACGACCGCTCTCGACGTTTCTATTCAGGCGCAGATCATCGGGGTTCTCAGGAAGGTGACGCGCGTGCACGGCGCCGCGGTCATGCTGATCACCCATGACATGGGCGTAATCGCCGAGATGGCGGATCGGGTCGCCGTGATGTACGCGGGCCGCATCGTCGAGATCGGAGCGATCGGCGACGTGGCCCGCAGGCCGCTCCACCCCTACGCCGTGGGATTAATGGCGGCGATCCCGACGCTCGAAACCCGCGCCGGCCGGCTGGAGCAGATCCCGGGGACGATGCCGCGGTTGTCCGCGATTCCGCGGGGCTGCGCCTTTAATCCGCGCTGCCCGAGGGTCTTCTACCGCTGCGAGGCCGAGCGGCCGCCGCTCATCGCGGTCGGCGCTCGGAGCGCGGCCTGCTGGCTTTACGATGCGGAGGCGGCGCCGGCTGCGGCGAGCGTGGGGTATAGCCGATGAACGCTGCGCGGCTGGTCGAAGCGCGCGATCTCAAACGCGTCTTCGACGTTTCGCAGCCCTGGCTTTCGCGCGTCATCGATCGCGAGCCGAGGCGCTTTCTGAAGGCGGTCGACGGCGTCGATTTTGCCGTCGATCGCGGCGAGACGCTCGGAATCGTCGGAGAATCCGGCTCCGGCAAGTCAACCCTTGCGCGCATGGTGGTCGGGCTGCTGCGGCCCAGCGCGGGGCAGGTGCTGATCGATGGCGTCGATCTCTTCGCGGCCGGCGATCCCTCCACGCGTCGCGACGTCAGGCGGCGGATGCAGATGATCTTTCAGGACCCCTACGCCTCGCTCAATCCGCGCTGGCGGGTCGGCGCCATCGTCGACGAGCCGATTTTTGCTTTTGGACTGATGGAGGGCGGCAGCGGCGCCGGCGCGCGAGCGTCGAACCCTCACGGGATCACCGAGAGAACCGGCGAGCTCCTTCGCCTCGTCGGCCTCGACCCCGCCGACGCGCGCAAATATCCGCACGAATTCTCCGGCGGGCAGCGCCAGCGGATCGCGATTGCGCGCGCGCTCGCCTCGAACCCGGACTTCATCGTCTGCGACGAACCGACGTCGGCGCTTGACGTCTCGATCCAGGCGCAGATCCTCAACCTCCTGCGCGACCTGCAGGAGGAGCTCGGCCTCAGCTATGTGTTGATCACCCACAACCTCGCCGTCGTGCGCTTCATGGCGACGCGCGTCGGGGTGATGTATCTCGGACGGTTCGTCGAAATCGCCAGGACGGACGACCTGTTCGCGCGGCCCCGGCACCCTTACACGCGCGTCCTGCTCGACGCGGTGCCGGATCTCACGATGAGTGGACGCGCGCGCACTCCCGTTGGCGGCGAGCCGCCGAACCCGATCGATCCGCCGCCCGGATGTCCATTTAATCCTCGCTGTGCTTTCGCGATCGAGCGCTGCAGGAACGAAGTTCCGCCCTTCCACGACAATGTCGCCTGCCATCTCGCGCACGATGATCCAGACTGGCTCGCGCGAGCCTGATGGCGCGGTTGCCTGCCTCATGCGGACGCCGTCGGCCCGGTCTTGCGGACCCGTCGTCCGCGGCATAGGGATGCGGCGACAACCAGCAAACGGGGAGGGTTCGCGATGGCCGAGGAAGGCATGAGCAGGGTTCGACTGGGCCGGACGGACCTCATGGTCACGCCAATCTGTTTAGGCACGTCGGGGCTCGGCCACATGCCCGACACCTACGGCTACGACGTCGACGCGGACCGCGCCAAGGCGACGCTCAAGGCCATTTTCGAGGGGCCGGTCAATTTCCTCGACACATCACGCATCTATGGCATGGGGCGCAGCGAGGAGCGCATTGGCGCCGCCATTCGAGAGCGGGGCGGCCTGCCGCAGAACTTCGTCGTCTCGACCAAGCTCGACCGCGATCCCGAGACCAATGCGTTCGACGCCGCGCAGGCGCGCCGTTCGCTCGAGCAAAGCCTGAAGGCGCTGGGCCTCGAGCGGATTGACATCCTCCACCTGCACGATCCAGAGCATTCGCGTTCACTGACCGAGACGACAAGCCGGGATGGCGCGCTCGGCGAGCTTTTCCGCATCAAGGAGGAAGGGCTGGCGAAAGCGGTGGGTCTGGCGGCGGGTCAAGTGGCCATGATGATGCCGCTCCTGCGGGACTGGGATTTCGATGCGCTGATCACCCACAATCGCTTCACGCTAGCCAATCGCAACGCGGAAGAGATGCTCGATCTCGCCCGCTCCAGAGGCATCGCCGTCCTCAATGCCGCGCCCTACGCCGGCGGCGTGCTAGCCAAGGGGTCGAGCGAATATCCGCGCTACGTCTATCAGGAGGCGTCGGACGCGGCGCTGGACCCCATACGCCGCATCGAGGCGATCTGCGCCCGCTACGGCGTGCCGCCGGGAGCAGCGGCGCTGCAGTTTTCCATGCGCGATCCGCGGGTGGCCTCGACGGTCTGCGGCGTGACCAGGCCCGAGCGCGTCAGGCAGACGCTCCAATGGGCGAGTTTTCCGATTCCCGCAGCAATGTGGGAGGAATTGAAAGCGGCGCCGGCGTCGAGCGACGACCCCGAGGCGACGCGCCAGTACAAGCCAGGTTGAACCGTGGCCGCGGGTCGCGTGCGCGGGCCATGACGATTGTTGGACGTATGCAAGGGATAGTGTCGCCATGAACGATCTTGCCGCCTCGATCCGCACGATTCCGGACTATCCCAAGCCCGGGATTCTGTTCCGCGACATCACCACGCTACTCGGCGACGCGCGGGCGTTTCGCCGCGCGGTCGACGAACTCGTGCAGCCCTGGGCTGGCACGAAGGTCGACAAGGTCGCGGGCATCGAGGCGCGCGGATTCATCCTCGGCGGCGCCGTCGCCCATCAGCTTTCGGCCGGATTTGTGCCGGTCCGCAAGAAGGGCAAGCTTCCGCATGTCACGGTGTCGATCGCCTATTCGCTGGAGTACGGGCTCGACGAAATGGAGATGCACGAAGACGCCGTGGCCGCGAACGAGCGCGTGATCCTCGTCGACGACCTTGTCGCCACCGGCGGCACGGCCGAAGGCGCGGTGAAGCTTCTTCGCAAGCTCGGCGCCGATGTGCTTGCCGCTTGCTTTGTCATCGATCTCCCAGATTTGGGCGGTTCCAGGAAGTTGGAGGCGTTGGGCGTGCCCGTGCGTTCGCTCATTGCTTTTGAAGGGCATTGAGGGGCCGCCTTGCGGCCCATTAATGCTCGAAAACTGGACTCACTCAGACGTCGCGGTAAGTCGCCAATGCAGAGAGCCGGCATCAGGCCAATCTTCGCGGCCGCCGTGGTGGCGCTGGCTGCTTCGGGCTCCGTTGCCTCCGTCCGGGCCGGCGAGGCGACTCTTGGCTCGGCCGCGGGCTCCGCCGACCGCTATTTCGGCGGCGCGCTCGATCCCGGCGCCTTCGACGAGCGGCCCTATCGCGAGCTGGCGGCGACGCAACTGACCTCAGTCACGCCGGAGAACGCGATGAAATGGGGCCTCGTCGAACCGGAGCGCGGAGAGTTCGACTGGAAGGGCGCAGACTCGCTCGTCGCCTTCGCCGAAGCCAACCGGCAGAAGATTCGAGGCCACACGCTGGTCTGGCACTCGCAGCTGCCGTTGTGGCTGATCAACGGCGCCTTTCGGCCGGACGAAATCAAAGACTTGATGGTCGCCCACATCACGGAGGAAGTCGGCCGTTACAAGGGCGCCATCTACGCCTGGGACGTCGTCAACGAGCCCTTCACCGACGACGGCTCCTGGCGGCGATCGATCTTTTACGATGCGATGGGGCCGGACTATATCGCCACCGCGCTGAAGGCCGCCCGCGCCGCGGATCCCGCGGCCAAGCTTTATGTCAACGACTACAACGTCGAAACCGACGGCCCCAAGATGCAGGCGCTCTACGATCTTGTCGCCTCGCTCAAGCGCGCGGGCGCGCCGATCGACGGCGTCGGCGTCCAATCGCATTTCGCCGCCGGCGCCCTGCCCAAGGACATTCAGTCGGTGATGGAAAAGTTCGCAGGCCTCGGGGTCGACGTCGCCGTCACCGAACTCGACCTTCGCATCCGCCTGCCCGCCGACGAGAAAGCGCTTGTGACGCAGGCCGGCGATTACGCATCCGTCGTCCGTGCCTGCCGGGCGACGCCGCGCTGCGTCGGGGTCACGACCTGGGGCATCACCGACGACCGTTCCTGGATCCCGTCATACTTTTCGGGCTATGGCGCGGCGCTGCCCTTCGACGCAGCCCATCGGGCGAAACCCGCCGTCGGCGCCATGATCAAGGCGTTTACGCAGGTTGCGCCGTGACAGCCGGCAAAAACGCGGCTCAGCCTTTCACTGCTCCCGCGGTCAGCCCGGCGACTATATAACGCTGCGCAATCAGGAACATCAGGATCGCCGGCAGAATTGTGAGCGTGATGAAGGCGAGCACCAGTTGCCATTGGGTCGAATACTGGCCCTGGTAGGCCATGAGTCCGAGCGTCCAGGGGTAACGCAACTCGGAGTTGAAAATGATGAGCGGCAGCAGGAAGCCGTTCCAGGCGTCGACGAAGGAGATGACCGCGACAGTCGACAGGATCGGGCCCGAGAGCGGCAGCGTGATGTAGAAAAAGTAGCGGAAGTAGCCGCACCCGTCCATCAGGGCGGCGTCGAGAAGCTCGCCCGGCAATTGCTTGAACGCGTTGCGCAGCAGGAGAACGGCCATGGCCAGCGAAAAGGCGACCTGGGGCAGCACCACGCCCCAATAGGAATCGAGAAGGCCGAGATCGCGGACCCTGATGAAAATCGGCGGAATAGCCGTTGCCAGCGGAAACATCAGTCCGAGCTGAATGTAGCTGAGAAGAAAACGGTCGCCGAAAAAACGCAGATGAGCGAAGGTGAAAGCCGCCATCGATGACAGGGCAAGAGTCAGGAAGACGGTCAGGACCGAGATCAGCAGCGAATTGCCGAGCACCTGCCAGTAGCGGGAGCCGGTCAGGATATCCCAATAATTCTGCCACACCCAGACGCGAGGAAGGGAGAATGGACGCGACTGCAGGTCGCCGAGCTCCTTGAACCCGTTAAGCGCCGTTGCGAGAATCGGAACAAGGACGACTCCCGCCAGCACGATCAACACGGCGAAGATCGCGATCCCCGCCAGGGCGCCCGGACGCCGCCCCGACAGTTCATGCGCCGCCGTCGTCGCGGCGCCGTCCTTCATCGCAATCGAGGTTTCAGTCATCGCGCATGACGATCCGTCGATAGCCGAAGGCGAAGGCGACGCAGATGACGAAGAGCACGACGCCGACGGCCGAGCTATATCCGAAGCGCATCCGCGTGATGCCAAAATAATAGAGATAGGAGACCATGGTGTTGGTGGTCTCGAACGGGCCGCCGCCGGTCAGCGGAACGATGACGTCGAAGAGCTTCAGCGAGCCGATGACCGCGAAAAAGATCGACAGCCGGATCATTGGCCCGAGAAGCGGCAGGGTGATGTGCCAGAATCGCTGCCAGGCGCTCGCGCCGTCCATTTCCGCCGCCTCGAGCAGCGACTTGTCCATTCCCTGCAGGCCCGCGACGTAGAGCATCGTGTAGAAGCCGAAATACTTCCACAGGATGACGATCAGGATCGCGCTGAACGCCCAGGTCTTGTCGGCGAGGAGATAGTAGGGCTCCAGGCCGAGCGCGCCGGTGATCACGCTGGTTAATCCGTAGCTGCCGTCGAACATGAAATGCCAGATCAGGCCGGCGGCCACGTCGGCGAGGATATAGGGCAGGAAGAAGATCATCCGGAACACAGCCGCGCCGGTGATCCGCCCGGCGACCATTAGCGCCACCGCGAGCGCGAGCGGCTGCTGGATGACGAGCGAGACGGCGATGACGAGGCCGTTGTTGATCAGCGAGCGGTTGAAGGTCGCATTGCCGATCAGGTAGCCGTAATTCTTCAGTCCGATGAATTTCTCGGGCCGGCCGTATCCGTCCCAGTTGAAGAAGCCGTAGTACGCGGCCTCCGCGATCGGCAGCGCGACGAACACGGTGAAGAGGAGAAGCGCCGGCGGCAGGAAGATGACGACGATCGCCCAGCCGTTGGTGGACATGCGCCGGGCGGGTTCGACATAGGTCGTCTCAACTGCTGACAATTCGCGAGCCTCGCCGTGCTGTCAGAGTGCAGCCCCGCCGCTCGTGGCGGCGGGGCCCGGCTGGTTATTTTCAGCCTGCGACTACTGCTGTTCGGCCGCGTCCTGGATCGCTGCGGCGGCCGCTTCGGGCGTGGTTTCGCCCGCAACGACGCCAACAGAGACGTCATTGATGACCCGACCGACGGCGGGACCGAGGTCCTGGTCGAAGTAGTTCTGGTGGTAGGTCGTCGCAGCGAGCAGGTCGCCCAGGCGACGGAACAGCGGATTGGTGATGGCCGTCTGCATGCCTTTGACGACAGGGATATAGGCGCCGGTCGCCGCGGCCTCGTGGGCATATTTCTCCTGGCTGAAGAACTTGAGAAAGTCGACGGCCTCGGGCGGCGCGGTCTTGGTCACGAGCCAGCCGTTGATTCCGCCGAGCGTATCGGTCGCCTTGCCCTTTCCACCGGACACGACCGGGAAGGTCAGGATGCCGATGTCCTCTTCCGGCAGACCCTTCCCGCTCGTGGAGTTCGGCGCCTGCATGCCGATGAACCACTGGCCCATCAGGTCCATCGCCGCCTTGCCGTCGCCGAACATGCCGGTAAACTCGGTGTGCTTGGTCGAAAGATAGCCGGGCTGGAACGGCTCGAGCGCGCCGAGCTCGCGCAGGCGTTTGCCAGCCTCGACGAAGGTCGCGTTCTTGAAGCCGCCGTTCTTTCCGGCCTTCGCGTCGGCAAGCGCGTTCTCGCCGCCGATGCGCATCACGAGGTAGGAATAATAGAAGTGCATCGGCCACTTCTCGCCCGCTCCGACCACAATCGGGGTGATTCCGGCGGCCTTGATCTTCTTCACCGCGCCAAGAAAGTCGTCCCAGGTCTTGATGTCCTCGGCCTTCACCCCGGCCTTCTCGAACAGTTTCTTGTTGTAATAGAAGGCGACTAGGCCCATCTCGAATGGCACGCCCACGGTCTTGCCATCGATCTTGAAAGCGTCGACCGCGGCCGGAACCATCGTCGCCTGGACGGTGCCGACATCGGCCGTGAGGTCCTTGAGGAAGCCGGCCTTGTCCTGCGCCCGCATCACGCCGCCGGCCCAAGAGTAGAACAGCTCGGGTCGGGAGTCGTTCGACTGCAGCATGGTCGGCAACTTCGCCTTGAACGCTTCGTTCTCGAGGTATTTGAACTGGACGTTGACCCCTTTGTGCGCGGCGTTGTAGTCGGCCGCGACCTTGTCCCACAACGCCTTCTGAGCGGGATCTTCGCTGACGTGAAGAACGGTGATGTTGGTATCGGCGAGGACGGGCGCCGTCAGGGCCGCCAGACAGGCGGCCGCAATTGTGAAGCTGCGAAAACTCATGGGTCTCCTCCCTGGAGGGCGTGGGGCGCGGATGCTTTTCTTTTGTGCGCGATACAAATTAAATCTGTCCCGACTTCACGAAGATGTCAAGACCGCCCCTCGAAGGCGGCTCCAGCGCGTTCTTCGCTCGCTTGACACCCCCCATGAGGGGTGGAATTAATTCCGCGACCCAAAAAAAGTGCGTCGGAGCGGAAGCCTCAAGAACGATGAAAACCGCCGACCCGGAACTGATGCGCGCGATCAATCGCTTCCATGTGATGGACGCGATCCGGCGGTTTGGTCCGGTCTCCCGCGTCGAAATTTCCCAATTCACCGAACTCAGCCCCACGACGGTCTCGGCGATCACCGCGGCCCTGCTGGACGATGGTTTGATCGTGCCGATGCAGGTCGGCGCCGTTCGCGACGGCGGCCGCGGTCGGCCGCGCGTCATGCTCCGGCTCAATCCGGAGGCAGCCCATGTCGTGGGGGTGAAGCTTGCGCCCGACCAGATCACGGTGGCGGCGACGAACTTCTGCGCCGATGTCCTGCGCACGCTCGCGCTACCGATCCGGATCGACCGGCAGACCCCGGCGGTGATCGCCGACCTCGTCGAGGACGGGGTGCGCCGCTGCGTCGCCGACGCCGATCTCGAGATGTCCGACATTTATGGCGTCTGCGTCGGGCTCCCCGGGGTGGTCGAGCGCGCCGCCGGCGTCTGCCGCCAGAGTCCAATATTCGGCGAACGCGACGTGCCGTTCGGCGCGGATCTCACCGAGCGGCTCGGCATCCCCGCATCGATCGACAGCGACGTCAATCTTGTCGCGCTCGCCGAACATTGGTTCGGGCAGGCGCGCGACATCAACGACTTTCTTGTCGTCAGCGTGGAGCGGACACTGGGGCTCGGCATCCTGCATAACGGCGAATTGTTCCGCGGCGCGAACGGCCTCAGCCCCGACCTCGGCGACCTGATGGTTGGCCCGCCGCGCAACGGCGGCGGGCGCCTGGCCGATGTCGCTTCGGAGACTTCGGTGCTCGGCGAAGCGGAGGCCATCATGCGCGGCGGCGAGCACGACGCGGCCTTTCGCGCGGGTCGCGGCATGGCGCTCTTGCTGCAGCGGGCCGCAGATGGCGACCAACGCTGCATTGGCGCGCTGGCCGTGGCGGGCAAAGCCTTGGGCTTCGCCATCGCCAATCTCATCACCCTGTTCGCGCCGCCGAAGGTGATCATTTCCGGCCGCTCTATGGCCGCGAGCGAGTACTTCATCGGACCGTTGCGCGAGACGGTGGCCGCCCTTTTGCCGCCGAGCCTGGCCGACGTCTCCGACATTGTCGTCAGGGAATGGAGCGACGACATCTGGGTGCGGGGCGCCGCGGCCATGACATTGCGCGATCTCTATGGCGCGCCCTGGGGAACCACGGGTCCTGCGCCTATTCGCGAGCCGCAACCCTGGACCGCGGGAGATTCGTGATGAAACGGGTCGGAATCGGCGTCATCGGCTGCGGCAACATCAGCTCCGCCTATCTGACCGCGGCGAAAAAATTCCCCATCCTCGACATCGTCGCCCTATCGGACGCCAACCCCGCCGCGGCGGAAGGGCGTGCGGCCGAATTCGGCCTTCCCGCGCGCTCCGTCGATGCGGTGCTCTCGGATCCAGCCGTCGAGATCGTTCTCAATCTCACGGTCCCGAATGCGCATGTCGAGGTTGGCCTGAAAGCGCTCGCCGCCGGCAAGCATGTGTATTCGGAGAAGCCGCTCGGGGTAGCGCTTACCGAAGCTCGCGCCCTGATCGACGCGGCCGCGGCTCGGGCCTTGCGGGTCGGTTGCGCGCCCGACACGTTCCTCGGCGGCGCGCAGCAGACCGCTCGCCAATGGGTCGACGAGGGCCTCATCGGCCGGCCGATCGGCGGCACCGCGTTCTTCATGTGTCCGGGCCACGAGCGCTGGCACCCCAATCCTGGCTTTTACTATCTCGGCGGGGGCGGCCCCATGCTCGACATGGGCCCCTACTATGTCACCGCTCTCGTCAATTGTCTCGGTCCCGTGGCCAGCGTCAGCGGAGTCGCGACGCGTACGAGGCCGGAGCGCATCGTGACCAGCAAGCCGCTCGCGGGAATGCGCATTCCGGTCGAGGTTTCGACCCATGTTACGGGGACGCTGCTCTTCGCCGCCGGCGCGGCGGTCTCGATGACGATGAGCTTCGACGTGCCGAGGCACCGGCACGTTCCGATCGAGCTCTACGGAGAGACGGGCTCGCTCATCGTTCCCGATCCGAATTATTTCGGCGGCGAAATCGAATTCGCCGACGCCGCCGAGGGCTGGCGCGAGATCGCCACGCGACACGCCTATGCCGACGGCAACTACCGCATTCTCGGCGTGGCCGACATGGCGCAGGCAATCCGCACCGGCCGGCCGCACCGCGCGAGCGGCGCGCTGGCGCTCCATGTGCTCGAAGTGATGGAAGCGTTCCAGACTTCGTCCGACGCCGGCAAGTCGGTCGCCATTTCGACCCGCCCCGAGCGGCCGGCGCCGATGCCGGCCTCGCTCGCGGTCGGCGAGCTCGACTGAAGGCGATTGAAGAGGCCTGCGGGCGATCGAAAGGGAGGAAGCGACGATGCGGGAAGCGCTCATTGTCTGGGGCGGCTGGAGCGGGCATGAGCCGGAAGCCGGCGCCCATATCGTCGCGGGCATGCTCAGGAAACACGGTTTCGAGACCTATATCGAGAACACCACCGAGGCGTTCGCCGATCCCGCGATCGCAGATATGAGCCTGATCGTGCCGATCATCACGATGTCGAAGATCGAAAAGGAAGAGGTCGAAAACCTGACCGCCGCGGTCCGGGGCGGGGTCGGTCTCGCCGGATATCACGGCTGCATGTGCGACACCTTCCGCGAGAGCGTCGAGTACCAGTTCATGTGCGGCGGGCAGTGGGTCGCCCATCCCGGCAACATCATTGACTATCGCGTCGACATCACGCGGCCCGACGACCCGATCATGAAGGGCCTCTCCGGTTTCAACTACCGGTCGGAGCAATATTACATGCACGTCGATCCTTCGAACGAGGTGCTCGCGACGACCACGTTTTCCGGCGAGCACGCACCCTGGACAAAGGGCGTCGTAATGCCTGTCGTCTGGAAGCGCAGGCATGACGCCGGCCGGGTCTTCTACAGTTCGCTCGGCCATGTCGTGGCCGAGTTCGAAGTGCCCGAGATGCGGACGATTCTTGAGCGCGGCCTGCTCTGGGCCGCCCGGTAATTCCTTAGCGGCTCCGCGCCGGCTGCCGGCGGAGATGGCGCCCGCACGCTCAAAGGCGGTTTGATGACGACGATCCGCAACCCGATTCTGCGCGGCTTCAACCCCGATCCCTCGATCTGCCGCGTTGGTGAGGACTATTACATCGCCACCTCCACGTTCGAGTGGTATCCGGGCGTGCAAATCCACCATTCGCGCGATCTGGCGAACTGGCGGCTGGTGCGGCGGCCGCTCGAGCGCGCCTCGCAGCTCGACCTGCGCGGCGATCCCGATTCCGGCGGCGTCTGGGCGCCCTGTCTTTCCTACGCAGATGGCCGGTTCTGGCTCGTCTACACCGACGTCAAGCGGCTCGACGGCGACTTCAAGGACGCGCACAACTATCTCGTCACCGCGCCTTCAATCGAGGGCCCCTGGTCGGACCCCGCCGCCGTCAATTCGAGCGGTTTCGATCCCTCGCTCTTTCACGACGACGACGGACGGAAGTGGTTCGTCAATATGATCTGGAATTATCGCGGCGACGCGGGCGCCGGCCCCAAGCATCCGGCCTTTTCCGGCATCCTGCTGCAGGAGTGGGACGCCGCCTCAGCGAAGCTGATCGGACAGCCAAAAAACATCTTCGCCGGAAGCGCGCACGGCCTCGTCGAGGGCCCCCATCTCTTCAAACGCGACGTCTGGTATTACCTGACGACTGCGGAGGGCGGGACGGGCTACGAGCACGCGGTGACGATGGCTCGCTCCCGCCGGATCGACGGGCCTTACGAACTGCATCCGAACGTCCATCTCCTCACCTCGAAGGACGCGCCTAACGCGGTTCTTCAGCGCGCCGGTCATGGACAGATTGTCGAAACGCCAGACGGCCATGTCTATCACACGCATCTCTGTTCGCGGCCGCTTGCGGGCGTCAAGCGCTCGCCGCTCGGGCGCGAGACCGCGATCCAGCGATGCGTCTGGCGCGATGACGGCTGGCTCTATCTCGCGGGCGGCGGTCAGGTCCCGGCCATCGAGGTCGAATCGCTGTTCGAGGCGCAGGCGGAGCCGGCCCGTCGTCAGAAGCGTGCCGTCTTCCCGCCCGGCGGCCTGCCGCCCGATTTCCAGTGGCTGCGGACGCCTTATCCCGACCGAATTTTTTCGCTCTCCGCGCGCCCCGGCTGGCTCAGGCTCATCGCGCGCGAATCGATCGGGTCGTGGTTCGAGCAGGCGCTGGTCGCGCGCCGGCAGGAGCATTTCGCCTATCGCGCTGAGACGGAACTGGACTTCCGGCCTCGGACTTTTCAGCAGGCGGCCGGCCTTACGGCCTACTACAACCGGCATAAATTTCATTGTCTGGCGGTGACGTGGGATGAGAGGGTAGGCCGCGCGCTGACCATCCTGAGCTGCGAAGGCGACTATCCCGAGGGCCGCCTGAGGTTCCCGCTGGGCTCGCCTGTCGCGCTCGCCGCCGAGGGTCCGGTGCGGCTTGCCGTGTCCGTCGATTACGCCAAACTTCAGTTCGCTTACGCCCTGGATGGTGCATGGCGCGACATCGGCCCGCCGCTCGACGCCTCGATCGTATCCGACGAGGCCGGCGGCGGTGAGCACCGCTCGTTCACCGGCGCTTTCGTCGGAATGGTCGCGTTCGACGTGTCGGGCGCAGCCATCGGCGCCGACTTCCACTATTTCGATTACGACGCGCGGGACGAGGAGGCCGCCCAAACTCTTGAAAGCGACGGCGGCTGAAGCGTACTCTGTGTCTGCTTTAATGCCGAAATTCGATGCGAGTTGTGCTCACGGCCGCTCGAGACAGGTGACCGATGTCGCCGGGGGACAGCAATCCGAGTCGCCGCAAGTTCCTCGCAGGCGCAATTGCGCTGACGCCGATCGGGGCCGTTGCGGCCGGGGATGCCCGGTCAGGGGCGCCCGACGATTTGCGCGACAGCGCCCCGGCGCCTGACCATCCTACGGTTTCCGATTACCAGCCGACATTTTTCACGCCCTCTGAGTGGGCGTTCGTCAATGCAGCCTGCGCCCGTCTCATCCCGGCCGACGAACACGGCCCCGGCGCCGTCGAACTCGGCGTCCCGCAATACATCGACCGCCAGATGGGCACGCCCTGGGCCGATGGCGCGATCTGGTACATGCAAGGTCCGTTCTTCGATGCAGCGCCGGAATTCGGCTATCAATCGCCGCTTACGCCCAAGCAGCAGTACCGGTTGGGCATCAAGGCGATCGACGGCCTGTGTCAGGAACGCCTGAAGAAGCCGTTCTCGGAACTCAGCGCTTCGGAGCAGGACGAAGTTCTCCGCCAGATCGAGAAAGGGAGTCTTACCTCGCCTGACGTTCACCTTCGCACCTTCTTCTCGAGCTTCCTCCTCAAGAACGTGATCGAGGGCTGTTTCGGCGACCCGATGTATGGCGGCAACAAGGACATGGGCGCCTGGAAGATGATCGCCTATCCAGGCGTGCGCGCCGATTATCTCGAATGGGTTGGCCAGGCCAAGCCATATCCCTACGGGCCCGTCAGTATTTACGGGAAGCGCGGCTGATGGCGACAGTCGAGAAGCCGGTCGACGTCGTCATCGTCGGGTTCGGCTGGACCGGAGCAATCATGGCGATCGAACTGGCGCAGGCAGGGCTGAACGTCCTGGCGCTGGAACGTGGCGAGGACGCCGCCACCGTGCCGAACTGGGCGTATCCCAAGGTCGTGGACGAGATCGCGCAGTCGGCCCGGAATGGGCTGCTCCAAAACTTGTCGAAGACGACCGTCACGATCCGCCATAGCAAGAACGATCGCGCGGCGCCCTACCGCCAGATCGGCTCGTTCAAGCCGGGAACTGGGGTCGGCGGCGCCGGGATCCACTGGTCCGGCGTTCATTCGCGGGTGATGCCGGAGGAACTGCGTCTTAGGAGTTGCGTCATCGAGCGCTATGGCGCGAGCTTCATTCCTGACGACCTGTCTTTGCAGGATTGGGGCGTTGCCTACGACGAGCTGGAGCCGCATTTCGACCGCTTTGAATATGTCTGCGGCACATCGGGGCAGGCGGGCAACATCCAGGGTCGTAAGATCGAGGGCGGCAATCCCTTCGAGGCGCCCCGGTCGCGCGAGTTTCCGCTACCGCCCTTAACCAACCCGCCGACCAGCGTTCTCTTCGCCAAGGCGACACGCGATCTCGGCTACCATCCCTACTCGCTCCCGGCGGCGAACGCCTCGCGCTCCTACACCAACCCTTATGGCTGCCGGCTCGGACCGTGCAACTTCTGCGGCTTCTGCAGCGACTATGGCTGCATCAACTATTCGAAGGCCTCGCCGCAGACGACGATCCTGCCCTCGCTCTACCGAATGCCGAACTTCGCGCTGCGCACCAACGCCCATGTGCTCAAGGTCAACACCGACAGCTCAGGCAAGCGGGCGACCGGCGTAACCTACGTCGATGCGCAGGGTCGCGAGGTCGAGCAGCCGGCGACGATGGTCATCCTGGCCGCGTTTCATCTGCACAACGTGCGCCTGATGCTCTCTTCGGGTATCGGCGAGCCCTACAATCCCGACACGGGCGACGGCACAGTCGGGCGCAATTTCTGCTATCAGATTCTCAATAGCGTGAACCTGTTCTTCGACGAGAAGACCTACATCAACCAGTTCATGGGGTCGGGCGGCGTCGGCCAGGCGATCGAGGATTTCTACGGCGACAATTTCGATCACGGCCCGCTCGGTTTCATCGGCGGCGGCGTAATCTGGGGGCGACAGACCGGCAACGGTCCGGTGCGGGGGATTCCTCTGCCCTTGGGATCTCCGACCTGGGGCAGCGGCTGGAAGGCCGCGGTGAAAGAGAATTTTCTTCACACCGGCCGGATCGAGTCCCAGACCAGCAACATGGCCTATCGGGGCTGCTATCTCGACCTCGATCCGACCTATCGCGACGCCTATGGCGCGCCGCTCCTGCGAATGACTCTCAACTGGCAGGACAATGATATGCGCGTGTCCGAGTTCTTCGGGCAGAAGCTGTCTGAGATTGGCAGGGCGATGGGCGCCAAATCCATGTCCGGCCGCGTGTTGAAGCGGCGCGACAATTGGGACACGCGCGCTTACCAGAGCACGCATATCAACGGCGGGACGGCGATGGGCGCCGATCCCAAGACCAGCGTCGTCAACAAGTACCTCCAGAGTTGGGACGTGCCGAATCTGTTCGTGCTGGGCGCCAACGTCTTTGCGCATGGGATCGGTTACAATCCGACCGGGCTTGTGGGCGGACTTGCCTACTGGGCGGCGGCGAATATCCGCTCGACCTACCTCAAAGACCCCGGTCCGATGGTACGGCTATGAACGCGCGTTGCTCTTGGGCGGTCGCCGCCCTCGCGCTTGTTGTGGCGGCTGCGACCATCCGTGCCTCTGCCCTGCATGTTCCCAATCCGCAAATCGCGCCTCTGCTGGCTGAGCGGAAGCCGGACATGGAGCACGGCAAATATGTCGCGGTGCTCGGCGATTGCGCCGCCTGCCACACGGTTGCGGGCGGGCAGCCGTTCGCCGGGGGCAACCCCTTCTCGACGCCGGCCGGAACGGTCTACTCGACCAACATTACCCCCGATCGCGACTCTGGAATCGGCAATTACAGTTTCGAGGATTTCGTTCGCGTCATGCGGCTCGGAGTGACGCCGGACGGAACGCGCCTCTATCCCGCAATGCCCTACACGGCCTATGCCAAAGTCTCGGACGAGGATTTGCAGGATCTCTTCGCCTATCTCCAGTCCGGCGTCGTCCCGGCACACGAACCCCACCAGCCGAGCCCGATCGCTTGGCCGCTCGGCATCCGTTGGCCGCTCGCCTTGTGGAATCTCGCGTTTCAGGACGATTCCCGCTTCGTGGCGGATGGGTCGAAGGATGAGCAGTGGAACCGCGGAGCCTATCTGGTCCAGGGCTTGGGGCATTGCGGCACATGCCACACTCCGCGTGGCGTGGCGTTCGAAGAGGTGGATGTCGCCGGGAAGAGCGATCTCTATCTGTCGGGAACCCAATTCGACGGGACTTCGCCGATCAATCTGCGCGGCAACCCAGGCGACGGGCTTGGCCGCTGGAGCGCTTCCGACATCGCCGAGCTTCTCAGATCCGGCCGCAACCCGCATTCGGCCGTGACGGGCCCCATGGCCGACGTGGTGCGGGACAGTACGCAATACATGACCGACCTGGATGCTGCGGCGATCGCGACTTATCTCAAGTCGCTTTCACCGGCGCCGGAGGACCATCGCGCGACGTTTGCGGCAAACGATGCGACGATCCACACGATTATGGCCGGCGACGAACAATCGGCCGGTGGCCACATCTACATGGACAGTTGCGCCGCCTGCCATCGTCTGTCCGGCAGCGGCGAGAGGCTTGCGTTTCCGACGCTCGCCGGCAACTCAAGCGTGTTGAATTCTGACCCCACTTCTCTCATTGCGGTGATCCTGGACGGAGCCCGCCTTCCGTCGACGGCCGCGGCGCCCAGCGGTCTCGCCATGCCTCCATTCGGATGGCGCTACGATGACGCCGACATCGCCGAGGTCGCGACCTTCGTTCGTGCGAACTGGGGGAATGCCGCGCCGCCCGTTACGGGGGCAGAGGTCGCAAAGGTTCGAAAGCAGCGATCCGACTGAGGCCGCTCCGCTCTACAGCGCGAAGCCGCCGTCGACGAGATAGGCCTGGCCGGTCGCGAACGCGCTCTCGTCGGAGGCGAGATAGACCGCGAGCGCGGCGATCTCCTCAGGCTTGCCAAGCCGGCCCATCGGCTGACGGTCGACAAAAGCCTGACGCACCGCCTCGAGCGACTGGCCGCTCGATGCGCTCAGGGCCGCGATCCGGCCGTCGAGCGAGGGGCTCTCGATCGTGCCGGGGCAGATAGCGTTGCAGCGCACGCCTTTGCGAATGTAATCTACGGCGACCGCCTTGGTGAGCCCGATCACCGCGGCCTTGGACGCGCCGTAGACGTAGCGGTTGGGGACGCCCCGCACCGAGGACGCGCCCGAGGCGATGTTGACGATCGATCCGTGCCCCTTCTCCAGCATCCCCGGCAGAAAGGCGCGGATCGTGCGATGCATCGACTTGACGTTGAGGTCGAAGGAGAAGTCCCACTCCTCGTCCGAGCAGTCGAGCGCGGTTCCGTGGTGGACGAAGCCCGCGCAGTTGAAGAGAACGTCGATCGGGCCGACGTCGCGCGCGAGCGCCGCGACCGCCTCGGTGGAGCGCACGTCGAGCTTGCGCCGGTCCGCTTCGAGCCCGGCAAGGCCGTCGACATTGACATCGGTCGCAATGACGCGGGCGCCTTCCCGTGCGAACGCCTCCGCCGTCGCCCGGCCGATGCCCGCCGCCGCCGCCGTCAACAGCGCCACTTTCCCCGCCAACCGTCCCGCCATTGCAAACGCTCCTCTCCCATGCCTCAGCGGTCGCTCCCGCGGCGCCGACGGGCCGTTCTAGGCGACAACGCGCCGCGATCCTAGCCGGGGCCGTCCCAGCCCGCCGTCTCGCGTCGCGCGACAGGCCTTGGCACGGGAACGCCGGCGGCCGGGATATTGCCAAGGCCGCCAAAATCGGCATAGACAGCAGCGCTGATCGTACGCTCTCTGCCGGCTCGATCGCGGCGCCGCAATAGCTCAGCTGGTAGAGCACCTCATTCGTAATGAGGGGGTCGGGGGTTCGAATCCCTCTTGCGGCACCAGCAATCCTTTTGAAATCCCTGGTTATTCTCGCGGGCTGCAGTGCTGAGTAATTGAGACTTTTCGCGCGGACCCTAGCGGACCTCGCGGGCCAAGACGTGGTGCGGCCCGCGCTGGTCGGCTGGCGCCCGCAATGCCATTTCAGCTCGAATAGCCCCGCGATGGCTGCTCGCGAGAACCCGCTCGGCGCCGGCCTGGCAGCTGACAGGCTGACAGCGCCAGCCGCGCGCCAGCGGCGGAGAAAGGGCCTGAACCACCACCGCGGAGCCTTGTTAGATTTAGCCGATCGGCTCCAGCCCGGTAAGGCGTAAGGCGTTCGCGCGCACCTGGCGGAGCGCGGGCGCGAGCGCGGCTTCCGCCACGTCGACCAGGGCGTGCGAAACATGCTGTGGCGATGACGCGCCGCCGAAGGCGGCATTGATGAGGAACCATCCCCAGGCCATCTGCGCGGCGAAGGCGCCCTCGTGAGCAGCCGCGATTTTCTCGTCCACCATCAGGCGGATTTCCCGCGCGCCCTGGCCTGTGAGGTCGAACCCCGCGGCCATCAATCCCGGCGCCCGCGCGGCGATCGTGACCATTGCGTCCAGCCCTGCCTGCGCGGTTTGGCGTGCAAATGTCAGCGAGCGATCGGCCAAGTCGTTCATCGCTGAGGCCCGTTGAAAGGAGTTCCTGCAGATGCGGGTGAACAAAGAGCAACAAACGCGAGCGGTGTGATAATCGGTGTTTTATCTCTCATCTTGGTCCCTTTTGGAGAGCGGCGGCCTCCGGCGCCCTTGATGCGAAGCCCGGGAGCGGCCGAAGGTTCCCGGGCGTTTTGTCACTCAAACGCGAACGCCCATCCGAAAACAGGTTCGGAAACTACTCAGAGCGCGCGTTTCGAAGATCGCCTGCGCGCCGGCAGCGCATCCATTCCGGCGAAGCGCGCCTTATGCCCCAGGGTCTCCTCGATGCGCAGGGCCTCGTTCCATTTCGCCATCCGTTCGGAGCGTGAGAATGAGCCAACCTTGAGCTGGCCCGCTCCCCAGCCCACGGCGAGGTGAACGATCGAGGTGTCTTCGGTCTCGCCCGAGCGCGCCGAGACGATCGTGCCGAAGCCCGAGCGGCGGCCTTCCTCGCAGGCGGCTCGCGCGTCGCTGACTGTGCCTGCCTGATTGACCTTGATCAGGACCGCGTTGGCGGTGCGCTCGCGCGCCGCTTCGCGCACGCGCCCGGCGTTGGTCACGAGGAGGTCGTCCCCGATCACCTGAATGCGGTCGCCGACCGCGGCGGTGAACCGCCGGAATCCCTCATTGTCGTCTTCGGCGAACGGGTCTTCGATCGAGACGATCGGATAGCGCGCGCACCAGTCGATGAGCATTTCGGCCAAGCCGTCCCGATCGAGTTCGCGCTTCTCGAGGCCCAGCCGGTAGCGTCCGCCGCGACCGAACTCGGACGCGGCGACATCGAGCGAGATCGCGGCGTCCTCGCCCGGCGATAAGCCCGCCCGCTCGATCGCCAGCATCAGCGCGTCGAGCGCCTGCTCGTTGCTCGAGAAGGCCGGCCACCAGCCGCCTTCGTCCGCGACGCCTTGCGCGAGCCCGCGCTCGGCCATGATCGCGCCGGCGGCGTGGTAGACCTCCGCCGTCGTCTCCAGCGCTTCGGCGAAGCTCTTGGCCTTTGGCGCGACGATCATGAAATCCTGCACGTCGGTCCGTCGTCCGGCATGCGCGCCGCCGCCGAAAATCTGGATTTCGGGCAGCGGAATCAGTGCCGGCCCATCGCCGGCAAGGTGAGCGCCACAGCGGGACTTTGCGGCTCGCCGCAGCCGCCTGCAGCGCCGCAAGCGAAACGGCGGTGAGCGCGTTGCCGCCGAGCCTCGCCAGCGTCGGCGTGCCGTCCAGCGCCACGAGCCTTCGGTCGAGACCGGCCTGATCGAACGGATCGCCGCCAATGAGCGCGGGGGCGATCTCGGCGCGAATGCCTTTCAGCGCGTCCTGCACGTCGAGACCGCCGAGCCGCGACCCGCCGTCGCGCTTCTCGACCGCTTCGCGGGTTCCGCGCGACGCGCCGGCGGGAGCCATTCCACGCCCGACGGCGCCGTCGCTGAGCGCCATTTCCGCTTCGACCGTGGGACGGCCGCGCGAATCCCAGATGCGCCGCGCGCGCAGCGATTGAATGACCGGATCGCTCATGCGGCCGCGCTCCACGCCTCGGCGACATCGCCAAGTTTCCCTGGCGGCCGGGCGACAAGCGGCGCCGCGCAGCGGCGTACGGCCTCGCGCTCGCTATCGCGGGTCAGATATTCGACCGGCGATTTTCCGTCGACCCGCGCCAGGAACAAGGCCGGCAGCAACGCGGCCGCGCGGCTTTCGAGTTCGCTCGCGCTCTCCCACTCGACGCCTTCGAGATAGGCGCGGGCCAGCGTTGAAAAAGCGACGAGGTATCGCCTCTTGTCGGCGCCGGCGCGCGCTCCTTTCAGCAGAAAATGGTTGAGGCAGAAGGCAAGGTCGAAGGCGGGATCGCCGAACCATGCGCATTCGGCGTCGAGAAAGACCGGCCCGTGCGGGCCTTTGAGAATGTTCTTCGGGCTCACGTCGCCGTGGACGAGCGCGTGCTTGGTCGCGAGCGTCTCGCCCGCGAGCGCTTCGAAGCGCCCGGCGAGCGAAGGATGGGCGCGCGCCGTCGCGCGCAGATAGGGCTCGATCCGGATCGCTTCGAACGTCTGGTCGTTCGCAAACGCCACGCGTAAGCTTGGGTCGGCCGCGCTTCGGGCATGGATCAGCCCAAGATTGCGGCCGGCCAAGGCCGCGAAATCAGCGTCGACCTGACCTGTAAGGAGCTCCGTCTTCCACAGCGTGAAGTCGGCCGGCGGAAGGTATTCCATGGCGAAGAGGCCGGCCGCCCGGTCTTCGCCGAGAACTTCGGGAACAGCGTGAGGGAGCCAGCGCCTGACCGCTCGCATCCAGGCCGCTTCCGCGGCGTTGCGCTCGACTGGCGCCTCCCAGAGCGCGGCGACCTTGAGCCTCGGCAGCGCGCGCTTGACGCAGAAGCGTGCGCCCTCGGTCTCGACAAGGCTGATGTCCGAGGAGACGCCGCCCGTCAGCGGCGTGATCCGGACCCTCTCTGCTGCGCCGATGAGGCCGAGGCGACTGAGGGACTCGCTGAGGTCGCCGCTCGCATGAGGGGCGAGCCTCAATAGGTGGCCCGGCCGCCCGAAAGATCGAAGACGGCGCCCGTGCTGAACGAACATTCACGGCTCGCGAGCCAGCAAATGAGCGAGGCGGCCTCGTCCACTGTACCGAAGCGCTCCATCGGGATTTTCGAGCGCATATAGGCGATATGGGCAGGCGAAACCTGTTCGAGGATTGGAGTTTCGATCGTCGCTGGGGTGACGGCGTTGATGGTGACGCCGTCCTTGGCGAGTTCCTTGCCGAGCGACTTGGTGAGGCCGATCACCGCCGCCTTGGAAGCGCTGTAAGCCGAGGCTGTTGGATTGCCCTCCTTGCCGGCGATCGAGGCGACGTTGACGATCCGGCCGTAACCGCGCGCCTTCATCAGGCTTGCGACGAAACGATTGCAATAGAAGAGCCCGTTGACGTTGATGTCGAACACCCGCTTCCATTCGGCGATCGGATAATCGATGACGAGCGCGTTCTGCCCCGCCACTCCGGCGCTGCAAACGAGCGCGTCGATCTGGCCCATCGCCGCGTTGCTGGCTTTCGCCGCGCGCTCGACGTCGGCCGGATCGACGACGTCGACGCGCTCGGCGACGCTCTTGTCGCCGAGCTCGGCCGTCGCCGCCTTCAGCCGCGCCGGATCCACGTCCCATAGCGCGACCCGGCCACCCTCGGCGACGACCCGGCGCGCGACCGCAAGTCCGATACCCGAGGCGCCCCCGGTGATGATCGCCGTCATGCCCTCGAAGCGTTCGCTCATGGCCATGCTCTCCTCAAGCCTCCCCGCGTTTGCCCGTTATGGGCCACTATGGAAACAGCGACAGACCGGCGTCAACCCGCGGTTGGGTCACGCCACGGAGCAGCGACGCGCAGACTCAGCGAGCGTTTCGGCTCAGGCGGCTCCGACCGCCCGTCTCGCTGGGCCCGAGCCTGCCATGAAGACGACTATCAGGAACACGCCGGCCTTATTGGAACACGATCTCGCTTCCGGCCGTTGAATTGGTAGGTAGATTTAAAGGAGCGCCATCATGGAAGCCATGCAGGATACCGGAAATCTCATCTCGTCGGAGAAGGTTGAGGGAACGAACGTGTACAATCGGGCCGGAGAGACGCTCGGGTCGATTCACGATCTCATGATCGACAAAAGCTCCGGCCACGTCGCTTATGCGATCATGTCGTTCGGCGGCTTCCTCGGGATAGGCAATCAATTCCACCCGCTCCCGTGGTCGGTCCTGAAGTACGATACGAACATCGGCGGATACGTCGTCGATCTCGACAAACAGCAGCTCGAGGGCGGGCCGGCATATGACGCGGACGCTGAGCCTGATTGGCGCGACCGAACCTACGAGAACAAAATCCACGACTATTATGGAGTGGGTCCGTATTGGTCGATGTAGCAAGTGAGGGCGCCGCCGGGCTGGACCGCCGGCGCCCCGCTTGGTTTCACCTCAACACGGAGATTGGCATGCCGGAGCGCTTGGTCGACGTCGAGAAGCAGGGCGCGAATGTTCTGCACACCTTTCCTGTCAGGATCAGCCCGCCGGCCGATGAGGAGGCATTCAAGCAGAAGGCGTTGGAGGCAGCGGGCCACGCGAAGCTGGTCCCCAACGAGGAACTCGAGAATCTGAACGCAAGGATGCACGTAAGCCGTGGCGGGCAGCTGACCCCATACGGAGATCCGCATGGTGTGCTGGCGGAGACCAAGGCGGGTTTGGATCAGTTCGTTCGCGATCGCGCCTATTTCCTCTGGGAGGAGGCGGGGCGGCCGGAGGGCCGGGCCGAGGACTTCTGGCATCAGGCGCAGCATGAACGTTTCCGCGAACGCGCTTACGCGCTGTGGGAGCGCGAGGGCCGTCCAGAAGGCAAGGCGGACGAGCACTGGTATCGGACGCGCGCCTTCGAGGAAAGCTGACGACGAAAAATGAAGGGCTCGGTCGGCTCTACGCATGCTCCAGAACATCTTCATCTTTCACCGCTTCGCCCCGGCCGAGCGGTTCGAAATGTCCGAGATCCATCGTCTGGCCAGCGTCGGGTCCCGGCTTCTTGATGCGGAACCACGCCACATAGAGCGCCGGAAGGAAGACGAGGGTCAGAGCCGTTGCGCCCGCGAGGCCTCCCATGATTGCGTAGGCCATAGGACCCCAGAACACGGTCGGGGCGATCGGGATCATGCCCAGGATCGCTGCGGAAGCCGTGAGCAGGATCGGGCGGACCCGGTGACTGGTGGCGTCGACGACCGCGTCCCAGGGGTGGAGCCCCTTCGCCTTGTCCGTCTCGATCTGGTTGATCAGGATCACCGAGTTGCGAGCGATCATGCCGGTGAGCGCGAGCACGCCGAGGATCGCCACGAAACCGAGGGGCTTGTCGGCGATCAGCAAGGCCGCGACGACGCCGATCACGCCCATTGGAGCGACGCTCAGCACGAGGAACACGCTGCTGAACCTCTGAAGCTGGAACATCAGCACCGTGAGCATGATGACGAGCATCAAAGGAACGACGGCGAGGACCGAGGTCTGCGCCTTGTCGCTCTCCTCCACGCTTCCGCCGACGCTGACGTGGTATCCGCTCGGCAGGCTGGCGTTCAGCGCCGCGATCTGCGGCTTGAGCGACTGCACGACCGTCGCGGCCTGCGTGCCCGGCGCGAGATCGGCCTGCACCGTCACGGTGGGCAGCCGGTCCCGACGCCAGACAATCGGATATTCCTGGCCGTACTTGACGGAGGCGATCTGGCTCAGCGGAACGGTCTTCCCGTTCGGCAGCGGAACCTGAAGCGTCCGGATCGTCGACAGCGACATGCGCTCATCGGCGGAGGCCCGGACCAGCACATCGACCAGCCAGATCCCGCTGCGCACCTGCGTCGCCGTGACGCCGGACACGACGGCGTTTACAGCCAGAGCCAGTTCCTGCGAGCTCAGGCCGAGGAGACGGGCCTGATCCTGGTCGACCTGGATCCTGACCGTCCGGGCGGGGCCAATCCAGTTGTAGTTGACGTTCGCGGCGCCGGGGGCGGATCCCACGAGCTCGGCCACCCGCGATGCGATGGCGCGCACCTGCTCCGTATCGCGCCCGCTGACCCGGTATTGGAGCGGCCATCCGACAGGCGGACCCAGCTCTAGCGGGTAGACCCGGCCGACAACGTTCGGGAAATCGGCGGCCAACGCCCGCTCGAGCTTCGCCTTCACGCGTTCGCGCTGCTCGAGCCCTTTGGTAACGACCACGGCCTGCGAGAAAAAGTCGTTCGGGAGCTGCACATTCAGGGGCAAATAGAACCGGACGGCGCCCTCACCGACATATGTGCTCCAATGATCGACGTCCTGATCGTCCTTCAGAAGCTTGTCCAGTCGGGCCGAGACGTCCTTTGTCGCGGTGATGGACGCGTTTTCCGGCAGCTGCAGGTCCACCAGGAGTTCGGGGCGATCGGACGACGGAAAGAATTGCTGCGGAACGAAGCCCATTCCGTATAGCCCCAACCCGAACAGGGCGAGCGTCGCGACGACCGTGACCCAGCGGGCTTGCATCGCCATCGCGAGGAACCTGCGGAAGACGCGCATGATCGGGCCGGGCTCCTCCGGATGCGCCGTCTTGGGCTTCTTGAGCACCCAGACACCCAGGAGGGGCGTAAACAGGGCCGCGACGCACCACGACCCGATCAGTGCGATGGCGACGACAGCGAAGATCGAGAAGGTGTATTCGCCCGCGGCGCTGTGTGCGAAACCGATGGGGACGAACGCCGCGATCGTCACAAGCGTGCCGGCCAACCTCGGAAACGCGGTCGAGCTATAGGCGAACGTGGCCGCCTGCTCCTTCTCGTCGCCCCGTTCGAGCCGCGTGACCATCGATTCGATGGTGATCATGGCGTCGTCGACGAGGAGACCAAGCGAGATGATGAGGGCGCCGAGAGAGATCCGCTGAAGGTCGATTCCGACCGACATCATCGTCACGAACACCGCCGCCAGGACGAGCGGGATCGAGAGAGCCACCACCGCGCCGGCGCGCAGGCCGAGGGCAACCAGGCTGACGCCGAGGACGATGGCGATGGCCTCCCACAGCGCCTCCATGAAATCGGCGACCGCGTGTTCGACGGTGACCGGCTGGTCGGCAATGAGCGTCGGCTCGATGCCAACCGGCAGATTCGCCTTGATCTCGGTCATGGCGCGCTCGACGTTGCGGCCGAGGGCGAGGATGTCGCCGCCCTTGCGCATGGCGATCGCGAGACCGATGCCTTGTCGTCCGTTCACGCGGAACATCGGCTGGGCCGGGTCGGCAGGGCCGCGGGTGACGCGCGCGATGTCGCCCAGACGAATGATCCGGCCGTTCGCGACGAAGTTTACCGCGAGGATGTCTTGTTCGGACCGGAACGCGCCCGAGACGCGGACGAGGATTTTTTCATCCCCGGTCTGCACCACGCCCTGAGGCGTGACGGCGTTCTGGGCGTTGAGGGCGGCGATCAGTGCGGCGCGGTCGATCCCGAGACCCGCCAGCTGCTCGGTCGAGAACTCCACATTGATGCGCTCGTCCTGAGCCCCGAGGACGTCGATCTTCGAGATGTCCGGCAGCTCGAGGAGCTGCTTGCGGACGTCGTCCACGGCGTCCTTCAGCTCCCGATGGCTGAACCCATCGGCGGTGAAGCCATAGACGATGCCGTAGGTGTCGCCGAACTCGTCGTTGAAGCCGGGGCCCACGATGCCTTGCGGCAACTCGTTGCGGATATCGCCCACCTTTTTGCGCACCTGATACCAGATGTCAGGCACTCGAGCCGCAGGCGTCGAATTTTTCAGGTTGACGAAGACCGTGGCCTGGCCGGGGGTCGTGTAGCTCTTCAGGTAGTCGAGGTTTGGCGTCTCCTCGAGCTTGCGCTCGAGGCGGTCGGTGATCTGCTCGAGCGTGTCGCCGACCGTGGCGCCGGGCCACGCGACCTGCACCACCATGGTCTTGACGGTGAAGTCCGGATCCTCGCTGCGCCCGAGCCGGAGGTACGACCAGACGCCCGCGACCACGATGACCAGCATAAAATAGGTCACCAGCGAACGATGGCGGATCGCCCAATCGGTGAGGTTGAAGCGGTTCATGAGGCTGCTCCCTGGAGGCGGACCTTCTGGCCGGGGTGCAGCGTCTGCACGCCGGCGGTGACGACGAACTCACCTGTATTCAGCCCTTTGCTGATCACCACGTCGGCCTGGTCGTATCGAGCGACCTCTACGCCGCGCAGGGACACCGTCTTGCTCTTTGGATCGACTATCCACACGGCCGGACGCCCGTCGGTCTCGGTGAGCGCGCTCGCCGGCACCTCGACGCCGGGCGGCGCGGTCAGCCGGATGCGGCCGAGCACAGTGTCTCCGAGCTTCATGCCCGGCGGCGGATCGGTGATCCCGACCTTGACCTGAAACGTCCGGGTCGTGGAATCCGCCTGGGGCGCAATCTCCCGCACCTCGCCGGTCGCCTTCACCTGCGGGTCGTTGGTGAGGGCGATCTCGACGTGCGGGTCCTGCGGCGGGCCATTCCGGATGAGTTGCTCGGGGACGTCGAAGACGGCGTCGCGTCCGCCCTCACGCGCGAGCTGCGCAACCATCTGCCCGGCGCGCACGACCTCGCCAGGTTCGGCGCCGACCGCGGTGACAGCGCCCGGAGCGTCGGCAGCCAACACCGTGTAGCTCTGCTGTTCCCGCGCGGTCCGCGCCTGCGCTTGAGCGGAGTTCGACCTGAGCCTGGGCGGTCAGGAGCCTCTGCTCAGCGTCGTCGAAATTGGCGCGGGGGGTCCAGCCATCCTTCAGGAGTTGCTGTTGCCGCGAGAAGATGAGGCGCGCCTCGGCCAGCGTCGCCTCGGCCGAGGCGAGATTGGCTTCCGCCGATTGCCGCGCGTTCTGCTGGATCTGCGGATCGAGCCTGGCGACAATCTGGCCTGCGGCGACCTTGTCGCCCACGTGAACGGGCCGCTCGATCATCCGTCCGTCGAGGCGAAAAGCGAGGCTGGCCTCATCCTTCGCGCGGACCTGGCCGGTGAGCGAAACGATCTCGCCTTCCGCGCCATCATGGACGGTGACCGTCCGAACCGGCCTGGCCTCCGAGGTCGGCGGCGCCGCTTGATTGCAGCCCGTAACGGCCGCCGCGATCAGGGCCGCTATTGCAATTCGAGACGTGAACATTGGCGCCGCCTTTCGCAGGAACGCTAAAGTGAGCTTCTGCCTGCAAGAGCTGGACGACCGGGTTGCGCTGAGGTGCTCTGGCCGCCGGAAACTTGCATTACATAGTGCAGTGTATTGAATTGCACTAGTAAGTGCAACAATGATTTTCAGATGGGCCTTCAAAAAAATTCGATCAACTATTCCTGGCTGGGCATGGCGGCCCGAACCCGTGGGAGTCGCGCCGGCGCGCCTCACCTCCGGGCTTGCATTACATAGCACTGTGTATTAAGTTGCACTTCTAAGTGCAAAAGGACTCTTGTGATGGAGCTTCCAAAAACATCGAACGGGACGGTCCCGAAGGTCATTGCCCGCGGGGCATCGCGGGAAGCGATCGTTGAAGCCGCCACTCGCCTGTTCCTGGAACACGGGTTTGGTTCGGTGAGCATGGACGAACTGGCCGAGGCCGCCGGCCTGGCCAGGCGGACGCTGTACAACCAGTTCACGAGCAAGGAGGAAATCTTCCGCGAGATGCTCCTCAGGGTGTCGGGGCACCTCGAGGAGGTATTTCCGCCTGGCATTGAAACCCAAGGCGGCGTCGAGGAGGTGCTGCGCCTCATCGCGCGCATGATTCTCGAGCTCCACGGGCGCCCGGAATACCTCGGGTTCCTGCGCATGGTGGTTGCCGACGCCCGCCAGTTTCCCTGGATAGCGGAGGAGTTCGCCGCCGTCATGGACCCTCAAACCGAGCGGCTCGCGCGATACCTCGCCCACTTGACTGCCTTAGGCGTGCTTGAATGTCACAATCCTACGCTGGCGGCTCACCAGTTCATGGGGATCCTCAACGAATTCTCTCTGTGGCCCTGGATGATGGGTCGCGAGCGCCTGGCGGTCCCCGCCGAAGAGGTTGTCGAAGAGACAGTCCGGATGTTCCTTCGAAATTACCGCCGCCCGCGCTCGGACGAAGCGCATCATGACGCCGCCGCATGATTACAGCTCATCTCGTGATATAAGTTCCGTCTATCGGGGTCGATCGCAAAAGAGAGTACCGCTGGCAGGAAAACCGCTCGACGCGCCTGCCGGAGATTGTGCTAGATTGCACGGCGTCTGAGGGCGGCCGTGTCGAAGACCCGGAAGATTCCCAGCGATAAGCGGCCTTCGCCGCGAGTTCGTTGAACCACGAGTTCGCGCGCTGCCGCCAGGCTCGCACCGACCGACTTTACGTTCAAAACGAAAGCAGATGATGGCGGAGCGCAGCTGACTTTATCGGGGCCGCTTGCACGGACTGTACGACAATGCGCATCGGGCTTTTCATCCCTTGCTACATCGACGCCTTTTTCCCAGAGGTCGGCATCGCGACACTGGAGCTCCTGGAGCGGTTCGATCACGAGGTCGTCTATCCGCGTGACCAGACCTGCTGCGGACAGCCGATGGCGAACAGCGGGTTCAACGCCGATTGCGCCGCCACCGAAGCGTTGTTCGTGCGGAATTTTTCCGGCTTCGACTATGTCGTCGCTCCCTCCGGCAGCTGTGTGCACCACGTGCGCGACAATTTTGATGCGGTCGAACAGACGGCCGAGGTCAAAGAAGTTCGCACCCGCACCTACGAACTTGTCGAATTCCTGCACGACATCCAAAAGGCCGATGCGTTTCCATGGGCCAAGTTTCCGCACCGGGTCGGATTGCACAACAGCTGCGGCACGCTGCGGCAGCTCAAACACGCGTCGCCCTCGGAATTGCGCGAGCCGTTCTATTCCAAGCCTTTGGATCTTCTGTCCAAGGTCGAAGGTATCGAGTTCGTCACGCCGTCGCGGCCCGATGAGTGCTGTGGCTTCGGCGGCACTTTCTCGGTCTTCGAGGAGGTCGTCTCCGCGAAGATGGGCTATGACAAGGTCAGTGATCATGCTCGCGCCGGCGCCGAGTACATCGTGTCGGCCGACACCTCCTGTCTGATGCACCAGCAGGGCTGCGCCGAGCGGATCGGCGTCCCAATAAAGTTCATCCATGTCGCCGAGATCCTGAACGGAGCCAGCGCATGAGCGACCCGCCCGGCATGCTGCATCCCGAGCTGCTGGCGAAGGGCGGTGCAGATTCGATCGAGCGCGACGGCCGCCGCCTGGATCATGCTGAAGGAAGCTCGAAGCCGTTGCGGGCGACACCCGAACCGCAGCCGCGCGGCGCAAAGATCCACGGCAATCGACCAGTCGACCAGGCGGAAGCGGCCGCCCGCTTCATTGCTGCGCCCGAGCACGAGAAGATGCATGACGAGCGGCTCTGGGATTTGCGGCAGAAGCGCGACCGCGAAATGCATGGCATTCCCGAGTGGGAGGAGCTTCGGTCGCTTGCTTCCGCAATCAAGGAGCACACGCTCACCCGCCTCGACGAATACCTCGATCGGTTCGAGGCCAACGCGCGCTCGAACGGTGTCCATGTGCATTGGGCGCGCGACGCGGCGGAGCATAACCGGATCGTCCACGGCATTCTCAAGGACCACGGCGCCAAATCCCTGATCAAGAGCAAGTCAATGCTCACCGAGGAATGCGGTTTCCGGCCCTACATGGCCTCGGTCGGCATCGAGGTGATTGAGACGGACCTCGGCGAGCGCATCCAGCAGCTCGACAACGAAGATCCGAGCCACGTGGTCGTGCCTGCGGTGCACAAGCTGAGAACCGACGTCGCGCAGGTCTTCTCCAGGACGATCGGAACCGATCCCGGCAACAGCGACGTGCACTACCTGGCGGAATCGCAGCGTGAGGCGACCCGTCCGTTGATCCTCAAAGCCGACGCCGGGATGACCGGGTGCAATTTCGCGGTCGCCGAGACTGGCAGCGCTGTCGTCTGTACCAACGAAGGCAATGCCGATCTCTCGGCCAACGTGCCGAAACTGCATATCGCCTCTGTAGGCATCGAGAAAATCATCCCGCGGCTTGAGCATCTTGCGGTGTTCGTGCGGCTCTTGTCGCGCAGCGCGCTGGGCTCGCCGATAACGCAATACACCTCGCACTTCCGTGGCCCTCGAGAGGGCGGCGAGATGCACTTCGTGCTCGTCGACAACGGTCGCTCAGAGCGTCTCGGCATGACGGAGTTCTGGACATCGCTCAAATGCATCCGCTGCGGCGCGTGCATGAACACCTGCCCGGTCTATCGGCGCAGCGGGGGCCTAAGCTACGGCGCCACCTATTCCGGTCCCATTGGCCTCATCATCGATCCGACCTTCAACGCGCGCAAATACAGCAATCTGCCATTCGCCTCCACGCTTAATGGAAGCTGCAGCAATGTCTGTCCGGTGAAGATCAACATTCACGAGCAGATCTACGCCTGGCGGCGTGAACTCGTGAAGCGGCACGAGGTCCCGTTCGCCAAGAAAGCCGCGATGAAGGCGGCCGGCGAGCTGCTCTCGCGCCCGGCGACCTATCGTGCTGCGATCGCAGCGGCCGACATCGCACTCGCCCATCTGCCGCGCTTCGTCATCTACAACGGCCTCAACGCCTGGGGTAAACATCGCGAGGTCCCGCATCCGCCCAAGCAGTCTTTCCACAGCTGGCATCGTGCGAATCGCGGAGACAAGGGATGAGCAGCCGCGACGAGATTTTCGCAACGATCCGCGCCAACCGGCCGCAGGTCGACCGGCCGCTGCCAACAGTTCCTTTGTTCGACGCCAGCCCGCCGCCTTCCCTTTTGGCAGCATTCAGAGAGAGCCTTGAGCGCATGGGCGGGCTGTTTCTTGATCCGCCGGCGGCAGGCGATGTCCTCGCGCCGGTTCGAACAAGAATCGCCAGCGCTAAAATCGTGTGCTCAATGGCGCCGGAAATCGAGGGCAACCTGGACATTGCCCGGATTAGCGCCCCGCAGGATCTGGCGGACGTCGATTTCGCGATTGTACGCGCCGCTTTCGCAGTCGCGGAGACCGGCTCGATCCTCCTCGGCGACAAGGACCTCCGCGTCAATGCCGTCGCTTATCTCGCGCAGCACCTGATCGTTCTGCTCGACCCCGCCGACATCGTCGTCAACCTCCATCACGCTTATCGCCGGCCGGAGCTTCGAAACGGCAACTATGCCGCCTTCCACACCGGTCCATCGGCCACGGCAGATATCGAGGGGGTATTGATTCACGGCGCCCAGGGCGTGCGCTCGCTTTCCGTCCTGCCCGTCGCACGAGAGCGGGCGCTGTCCAGCAGCTGATTCCACCTGACCCTTTGGCGCCGCCTTTCGCAGTCCCTCATCCTCGGACGCATGCGCCGGCTGCATAGCACAAATGCAAAATGTGCGACTTGCACGGCGGCTCGCTCACCCTATTTAACCACCTGTTACCTTCCTGATAGTTCCGAATTATCGCCCTGTTACGACCCTGTTATTTTACTCTCGTGACGCATCGAGAGTTTTCTGGAATCGATTGAAAATATTGATCTTTGCCATTCGACAGCTCGCGCAGAAATCGCGAGCGCTCCCTGTTCTCTCCCTGCTAGCAGGGAGTTCAGCCGCGGCCGCTGGCCGCCGGACCGAATCCAAGCCATGCGAAATGGCCCTACCCGGCGGCCGAGCGCCGGATCCATTCCTCCTCGTCGATCGTCTCGACGCCGAGTTCGCGCGCCGTGGTCAGCTTCGAGCCTGCCCCGGGGCCGGCGACGACGAGGTCGGTCTTCGCGGAGATCGAGCCCGACACTTTCGCGCCCAGCCGCTCGGCCATGGCCTTGGCTTCGTCGCGGGTCATTTTCTCGAGCGACCCGGTGAAGACGATGGTCTTGCCGGCGAGCGGATGGCCGGCGGCGATCGCCGCCATCGGCTCGACCGTGATCTCCTTCATGAGCGCGTCGAGCACGGCCTCGTTGCGCTCCTCGGCGAAGAAATCCGCAATCGTCTCGGCGACCACCGGACCGATGCCCTCGACGGCGCCAAGCTCCTCCGCCGCGTTCGGAGCGCGGGCGGCGGCGCGAAAGGACCCCCATTCGCCGTAATGACGCGCGAGCCGGCGCGCGTTGGTCTCGCCGACATGGCGGATGCCGAGCGCGAACAGGAAGCGGTTCAGCGCGATCGTGCGCCGCGCGTCGATCGCGTCGAAGAGGTTGCTGACCGACGTTTCGCCGAAGCCTTCCCATTCGCGCAAAGGCTGGCGCCCCTTCCCGTCGCGCGCGCTAAGCGTGAAGATGTCGGCGGGCGTCCGGATCAGGCCCTCCTTGAAGAAGAGCTCGATCTGCTTGTCGCCGAGCCCCTCGATGTCGAAAGCGTTGCGAGAGCAGAAATGCTTGAGCCCCTCGACCGCCTGGGCGGCGCAGACGAGATGCCCGGTGCAGCGTCGCACCACGTCGGCGACGCCGGTCTTCTCGTCGATCTCGCGCAGCGCAGCCGAGCCGCAAACCGGGCAGACGTGTGGGAAGACGTAGGGCTCGGCGCCAGCAGGCCGCTTGTCGAGCACGACTTCGAGAATCTGCGGGATCACGTCCCCCGCGCGCTGCACGACGACGGTGTCGCCGATGCGCACGTCCTTGCGCGCGATCTCGTCCTCGTTGTGGAGCGTGGCGTTCTGGACGACGACGCCGCCGACCGTGACCGGCTTCAGTTTGGCGACCGGCGTCAGCGCGCCCGTGCGTCCGACCTGAATCTCGATACCCTCGAGCACGGTCGTCGCGCGCTCCGCCGGGAACTTGTGCGCGACCGCCCAGCGGGGACTGCGCGAGACGAAACCCAGCCGCTGCTGAAGCGCAAGGTCGTCGACCTTGTAGACCACGCCGTCGATGTCGTAGCCGAGGTTCGCGCGCTCGGCCTCGATCGTCCGGTAGTGCGCCAGCATCTCCCCGGCCGTCCGGCAGAGCCTGGTCAGCGGGTTGGTCGGCAGGCCGAAGCGCTGCATTGCGTGGATCGCCCCGAGCTGCGTCGTCGCGAACGGCTCGCTGACCTCCCCCCAGGCGTAGGCGAAGAAGGCAAGCGGCCGCGACGCGGTGATGCGAGGATCGAGCTGCCGCAGCGAGCCGGCGGCGAAGTTGCGCGGATTGGCGTAGATCGGCTTCCCCGCCTCGGCCTGGCGGGCGTTGAGGGCTTCGAAGTCGGCGTGGCGCATGTAGATTTCGCCGCGCGCCTCGAAGATGCGCGGCGCGCCGTCGAGCCGGTTCGGGATCGCACGAATTGTGCGCACGTTGGCGGTGACGTCCTCGCCCTCGAAGCCGTCGCCGCGCGTCGCCGCCCGCACGAGTTCGCCGTTCTCATAGCGCAGGTTGCAGGAGAGGCCGTCGATTTTCGGCTCCGCGGCCATGGCGAGCGGCGCATCTACGGGCATGCCAAGAAAGCGCCGCACACGGGCGCAGAATTCCTCGACCTCCTCGTCGGCGAAGATGTTGCCGAGCGAGAGCATCGGCACGGCGTGCCGGACCTTGGCGAATTTCTCCGACGGCGCCGCGCCGACCTTGCGATTGGCCGATTCCGCGTCGGCGAGTTCGGGAAAGGCGGCCTCGAGCGCGCTGTAGCGGCGGCGCAGCTCGTCATAAGCCGCGTCGGAAATCGTCGGCGCGTCCTCGCCATGATAGCGCCGGTCGTGCTCGGCGATCTCGGCCCCGAGCCGCTGATGTTGGGCCCGCGACTCGGCAAGGGTCGGCTTGGACCCTGTCGGCTTTTTCGTCATGGGCCGAAGCTAGCGCAGGGTAGGGGCCGACGGAAGGCGAGTGGGCGTCTCAGGGGCGCGGTCCGGAGGGCCCAGATAACACCGGCAAGCGCAGCCCTTCGACCTGATGGCAGGCCGGCGGGGCCGCATCCTCGGCTTTTGGCGCTGGCTCTCGCTCCGCTAGGTTTCGCCGTCACCCGAATCTGGCCGCCGCGCCCTCAATCCAGCATATGGCTCACCATGCCGTCGGCGAGCTTGGGTTCGAACCAGGTCGATTTCGGCGGCATGATTGCGCCGGCGTCGGCGACCGCCATGAGGTCGCGCATCTCAGTCGGATGAAGCGCGAAGGCGACGGCCATTTTCCCGGAGGACACGAGCCGCTCGAGCTCCTCGAGCCCGCGCCCACCGCCGACGAACTCGATTCGCTTGTCGCGGCGCGGATCGGTGACGCCGAAAATCGGTTCGATTACGTTTCGCGCGAGCAGGGTCACCGGCAGGCGCGCGACCGGATCGGCGCTTCGCGCGGCCTCGGCGTCGATCTCGGGCCTGAGCGAAAGGCGAAGCCAGTGTCCGCCGAGAACCATGCCGACCTCGTCCGGGCGGCTCGGGCGGACCGGCTTGTCGCTCGGCTCGATCGTGTAGCGCCGGCCGATCTCGCGCAGGACCTCGTCTGGGGTGAGACCGTTCAGGTCGCGCAGTACGCGGTTGTAGTCGAGGATGGTCATTTGCTGCTGCGGCAGCAGCACGGCGAGAAAAGAACCGTTTTTCTCGGCGCGCGCCTTGGCAACACGGAGCGCCGCCGCTGACCGGTGATGGCCGTCGGCAATATAGAGCGCGGGCAGGGCGTCGACGGCCCGCGTGAGTTCCGCGACCGTCGTCTCGTCCTGGATCGGCCAGAGCTCGTGGCGCACGCCGTCGTCGGCTGTGACATCGATGTCGGGTTTTCCCGCAGCGGCGCGGGCGAGCAGCGCGTCGATCGCTGGCGTCTCCGGATAGGCGAGCATTACCGGGCCGGTCTGCGCGCCGACCGCCTCGATCTGGCGCACGCGGTCGTCCTCCTTCACCGGCGTCGTCAGCTCGTGCTTGCGGATGCGGTTCTCGGCGTAGGCGCGGAGCGAGGCCACCGCGGCGAAGCCGGTTTCGACGCGGTCGCGCCACGTCAGCCGGTAGACGTAGTAGCCGGGCGTCTCGTCGCGCACGAGCACGCCGGCGTCGATGATGCGCCGCAGATTTTCGCTGGCCTTCGCGTAGACCGCGGGGTCATGAAGATCGATCGCCGGATCGAGGTCGATCTCCGCCTTGGAGACGTGCAGAAAGCTCCACGGCTTTCCTTTGGCGCGTTCGCGGGCCTCTGCGCTGGACAGCACGTCATAGGGCGGCGCGAGGACCTCCGCCCCGCGCCCGAGGGCGGGCCGCAGGGCGCGAAAGGGTTTGATCAGGGTCAACGGGGCTCTCGTCATGTGTGGGGGTGAACTGAGTTTCGCTGCGGGGCGCCGACCGCTGCGGGGCGGCGACCGTGGCGGGGACTTAGCGCCCGAAGGCGGGGCTTGCAACTCAGGCGCGGAGACTCCGCCTCCCGGCCTCGACAGCCTGCTCTGGCGCGACCCATTCGAAGCCGGCGAGCTGATGGCGCGCCCAGGTAAACTGGCGCTTGGCGTAGTGGCGGGTGTTGAGCTTCGTGAGCTCCGCTGCGTCGGTGAGCGCGAGTCGGCCCTCGAGATGGGCGATGATATGGGGCACGCCGTGCGCGCGCATAACCGGCAGCGCTGTGTCGAGCCGGCGTTTCGCCAGAGCCGCGACCTCGTCGAGCGCGCCCAACGCGATCATCGCGTCGAAGCGGGCGTGGATGCGCTGGTAAAGAGTCCGACGCTCTGGGGCGAGGAAAAGGCCTCGCCATTGGCCGGGCTCGAGCGCCGGCTTCTCGCGCGCGCCCAGGAACGACGCGAGCGGGCGCCCGGTCGCGGCGATGACTTCGAGCGCGCGCAAGGTTCGCTGCCGGTCGGAGGGCCTCAGCCGCGCCGCCGTATCGGGGTCAATCTCCGCGAGTTCGGCGTGGAGGTCCGCGGCTGGCCGGTCTTCCGCTCTTGCGCGCGTCGCGTCGCGAACTGATGCGGATACGGCGGGCATGGCGGACAGGCCTTCGGTCAGCGCCCGAAAGTAAAGGCCCGTTCCGCCCACGATAATCACCGGGCGCTCGACGGTCTCAGCCAGAATTTCCCGTGCGCGACGCGACCAGTGGCCGACTGAATAATTGATCGCGCCGTCGACCTCGCCGAACAGCCGGTGCGGCGCCTGGGCCTCCTCGATCGCAGTCGGCCGCGCTGTGAGGATTCTCAGATCCGCGTAGACCTGCATCGAATTGGCGTTGACGATCGTCGCGCCGAACCGTTCCGCTAACCTCAGTGCGACGGCAGACTTGCCGCTCGCCGTCGGGCCTGCGATGAGGAGCGCTCGCCTCATCGCCTGTCCGCTGTGTCAGCGTCCGGAAGCCTCATGCCTGTCCTCGCCCCGCTTGTTGTCGATCGCACGAAAGCGCTGCTCAGCCGTGCAAGACTAGACGAGATTGCGGAAGGCGTCGCCGGATTCGAGCGCCGGCTCTGGCTCGACGAAGAGATCGCCGCAACGATGGGCCTCAATCTTGCCGAGACGCTCGCCGTCGCCGAGGGCCTCGGCGTCGCCCTACGGGCGAAGCCCAAGGTCGCCGCCGCGGCGCACGCGGGTCGATCACGGCGATCTGACCGCGCTGCTTTTCGCGCAAGGCATCGCGCAAAGAGTTGTCGAGGGCTGAAAGCGATGCTGAGAGCGAAGGCGTGACGCTGGGGATGAAGAGAGGGCTCTTTCTTTCGGTTGTCGCCGCTGCGACGGCGGCGATGGCGTTCGCGACCTTCGCCGTCGGGCTCGACCGGACAGCGCTGTGGCAGGTGGTCCGCGCCTGCGTTGCCGACTTCAAGCTGACCGGATCTCCTTTTCCGTGCGTGGCGGTCGATCTTTCCGGGGGCGAGGAGCGGGGCAATGTCGTGATTCGGCCGCCGCTATTGCAGGACCTGATCCTCGTGCCAACGCGAAGGATCGTCGGGATCGAAGACCCATTCCTGCAGTCGCCGGAGGCGCCGAACTATTTCGACGCCGCGTGGCGCGCGCGATCCTTCCTGAAGGGCGCGAACGGACAGGCGCCGGATCGAGAAGCGGTCGCCCTCGTCGCCAACTCAGCCTTCGTCAGGACCCAGGACCAGCTCCACATCCACGTGGGCTGTCTATTTCCGTCCGCCCAGAGCGCTCTCGCGGCGGCCGCGCCGGCGGTTCCGATCGGCGAATGGACGCGGATAGGCGCCGTCGTCCCCCATCAGGTGTTCTGGGCCACCCGCATCCGGGAGCTTTCGGATGTCGAACCATTTCCCCTCGCCGTCGAGGCTCTTGCCGACAAGGTCAGGGACAGAGGGCAATTGATGGTCGCGGTGGCCGGGGTTCGCGTCGAAGGTGAAGACCAATTCCTGATCCTCGCCTCTTACGTCGGCGCGCCGCACGCGTGGTGGCCGGTCGGCGCCGACGACCTCTTCGATCGGGACTGCACGGCCGGAGCGCACGTGGCTGGGTGAGGGTCGCTGGGGCCGAACCGCGCTGCTCCGCGGAGTCGCGGAAGTCTGAGGCGCCGCTATCTTCCAATCTGTCGGCTGCCAGGCTCGCTGAGCCCTACTTCTCACAATACACCGCGACCACCGCATTCTTCTCGCGCGCCGCAATGGCGCCGGCGCTGAGCTCAGCCGCAGGCTCGGGCGCCAGCTCGCCCCCGCCGAGGAATGCGCCGATGGCCTCGGGAGGGATCAGCGGATAGGGCGCGGCCAGCGCGACGCCGGCGATCCGTCTGGGCTCGTCCGCGATCGGCGCGACGAGGCCGGCGAGGCCGCCTCCGCGGTCGAACGCCGGGCCGCCGCGCGCGCTTTTCTCGAGCGACGCGAGTACGAGCGGCGTCGCAACCGCGCCCGCCGGCGAGCTGGAATTGGCCGCGATCCCCTCGCCGCCCGCGGTCAGCAGGACGAGATCGGTCTGGAGCGCCCCAAGCCGAGGCGGATCGCCCCTGGCGGCGAAATCGCCAGCGAGGATCGCGAGCCCTGTGGCAGCGTCGATCCGCTCGAAACGGACAGGCTTGCCGCCGATGCTGGGTTTCGGGCAGTCGGCGGCAGTCAGCGCCGTCAGAGCGTGGCCGGGCGCAATCGCCAGCGCCGTCGCGAAAGGCTTGGCGGGCGGCGGAGCAGGCGCACCCGCGCCTGACGCAGCCAATGGCGCTGTCGGCTGTCCGTTTGCCTGCGCCTGCGCGGGAAACGCCTCAAACGAATTGGCGACCGCGAGCGCCACGCGGTCGAGTTGCGCCCCCTGAGCGGCCGGATAGCTGAAGGTGAAGCCGCGGACCGGCGGACTGGCGCCCTGGCTTGTCTCGAACCGCGAATAGAACTTCGCTGCGCCGTCCTGCCCCGAGACGACGAAGAAGCTCCCCGGCTTCGTCGCCTTGTAGGCGACTTTGCGAGCCGGCGTCTCTGCCGAGAGCCGCGCGTAGAGGGGCGCGAGATCCGCATCCCCGCTCGAGGCGAAGTCGAGCCGCGGGCCCCCAGGCTTGCCCATCAGCTTCGTCGGCGCGCTGATTCGGACGCCCGTCTTCGGGTCGGTCACGACCTGAAAACCGACCGCCGCGCGCGCCTTGTCGGCCGCCGATATCAGCGCCTGGAGCAGGGTGGGCCCGAGTACGCCGTCGGGGGTCGCCTTCACGCTGCGCTGCCAGGCGACGATGGCGTCGTCGGTGCGCTTGCCGAAATCGCTGTCAATCACGCCGTTGTAAACGCCGAGCCAGACCAGTGCGTCCTGCGCCGCCTTTCGTGTCGGCGGCGGCAGCGCGAGGAACGCGGACTTCCGCGCGGCGAAGGCGGCGTCGGCGGCCGGAGCGGGGAGCGTCTGGACTTGGGCGAGCGCGGAACAGTGAAGCGAGGCGGCTAGAACGAGGACGATGCCTGGCAGCGTTCGCTTCATGATCTTCCCGAGTCCGATTCTGGTCGAAGGCGCGCTCGCCATGCTAGTGGAAGATATAAGTCAACGAAACAAATGTCGTCATCGCGAGCGCCAGCGAAGCGATCCAGGGGATGAAGGACATAGCCCGTCGACCGACGGGCGTTCCTCCGGTTTCTGGATCGCCGCGTCGCTTCGCTCCTCGCGAGGACGAAAAACAACCTTCGTTCGCCCAAGGATCCGCTCGATGATGCTTGTCCTGCGTCTGCTTGCCCTGTGTCTGACGCTTCTGGCCAGCGCCGCCAGCGCGGTCGAGGTCAAGCCCTACGCCCGCGAGGACATGGCGAGCGACGCGGTCCGCCTGACGGAAACGTTGCGCGCTCAAGCCGTGACGATCGGGGCGCAGGCGAAGGGAAAGACGCCCGACGACTTGCGCAAGGCCGCGGCGGCTGCCGCCGCCGCCTCCAAATTCGACGACGCAGCGAAGCTCGCGGCCGCAGCCGTCGCCGCGGCGCCTAAAGATCCGGCGAACTGGATTGCCTACGCCACCGTCGCGATCAAGGCCGACGACGCCCAGGCGAACGACCGCTACGAGCTCGTCGCGCAAGGCGCGACTGCGGCCTATGCCGCTTATCAGCATGCGGCGACGCCCGAAGCGCAGGCCGGGGCGCTGGCGCTACTCGCGGACCTGCTTGCGCGCCACGAGCAGTGGCGTCCTGCTCTCGACGCCCTGAAGGCCTCGCTCGACCGGCGCGACTCGATCGACGTGCGAAAAGTCTACGAGGCAATGCGGGCGGAGCACGGCTTCCGCATCGTCGACTACAAGGTCGACAATCAATCGACGTCGCCCCGCGTCTGCTTCAACTTCTCCGACCCGCTCGCTCGAAAGACGGATTTCTCGCCCTATGTCGCGGTTTCCGGCGCATCGGAGACCGCCATATCCAACGAGGACCAGCAGCTCTGCGTCGAGGGCCTCAAGCATGGCGAGCGCTATGCGATCGTGTTGCGTCAGGGGCTGCCCTCGGCGGTCGGCGAACAACTGCTGAAATCCGCCGACTACGAGATTTACGTCCGCGACCGCTCGCCCCAGGCCCATTTTGCCGGCAAGGCCTATGTGCTGCCGCGCCAGGGGCAGGAGGGCGCGCCGCTCGTCACGGTCAACACCGCCAAGGTCGCGATCGACGTCTATCGCGTCGGCGACCGCAACCTGCTTAGCGTCGTCAATCGCGACGATTTCCTCAAACCGATCAATTCATCGCGCGCCGACGAGCTCGAGTCGGAGGACGGCCAGAAGGTCTGGAGCGGCTCGATGGACGTCGCGTCCGAACTCAACAAGGATGTGGCGACCGAGTTTCCGGTGCTAGACGCGGTCGGAGCGCTCAAGCCCGGCGTTTACCTGATCACGGCGAGCCCGTGGAAAGAGAAAACCCCCGCCTCGGATGACACGGAATCCGTGCAGCTCGCGACGCAATGGATGGTCGTCTCCGACCTCGGCCTGACCGCGATCTCCGGCGGCGACGGCGTCCATGCGCTTGTGCAGTCGCTCGGCTCGGCCGGGCCTCTCGCCGGCGTCGAGCTGAAGCTCGTCGCGCGCAACAACGAAGTGCTTGCGACGAAGACCACAGGGGCGGACGGGCGGGCCGATTTCGATCCCGGCTTATCCCGCGGCAAAGGCGGCTCGGCGCCCGGCCTTCTGGTCGCGACCCTCGGGCCCGACTACAATTTCCTCAGCCTTGCGCAGACCGCATTCGACCTGACCGATCGCGGCGTCGGCGGCCGTGATGCGCCGGAGGGGCTGGACGCGTTCCTCTACACCGAGCGCGGCGTCTACCGCTCAGGCGAGACAGTGTTTGCGACCGCGCTCCTGCGCGACGCGAAGGGCGTCGCCAAGCCCGGACTGCCGCTGACGCTAGTCGTCAAGCGTCCGGACGGCGTCGAGTACAAGCGCGCGACCGTGGCCGACGAGGGGCTAGGCGGGCGCGCCTTCGCCGTTCCGCTGCTTCCGGGCTCTGCCGGGGGCAAATGGACTATCGAAGCCTACGCCGACCCGAAGGGCGACAGCATCGGCGAGGTTGAGTTCCTGCTCGAGGACTACATTCCCGAGCGCCTCGATTTCACGCTGCGCTCAGCCAAGACTTACATCGATCCGGGAGAGCCGGTCGAGCTCTCGCTCGACGCGAGATTCCTCTATGGCGCGCCGGCGAGCGGTCTCGACGTGACCGGCGCGATTCGCTTGGAGGCGGTCGCAGGCGACGTCCTCGCTGGCTTCCCCGGCTATGTCGCGGGCCTCGCCGACGACGATTTCAATACCGTCGAGACCCAGTTCCCCGACAAGGCTCAGACCAACGCCAAGGGCTACGCCGCGCTCTCGGTCGATCTTCCCGAAGGCGCGGCGGCCCGCCCGCTCGAAGCCAAGCTGATCGTCGACGTCGCCGAGCCAGGCGGGCGCACGGTCGAGCGGACGCTCACCCTGCCGGTCCGCCCGAAGGGGGTGATGGTCGGGGTGAAGAAGGACTTCGACAACAGCCTCAGCGCCGGCGACGTCGCAACGTTCGAGGCGATCGCCGTCGCGCCCGATGGTTCGAGGGTCGCGCGCAAGGGCGCCGAATGGTCGCTCTACCAGGTGACCAACGACTATCAGTGGTTCAACGCCGAGGGACGCTGGAGCTTCGAACCGGTCAAGTCGTCGAAACGCATCGCCACCGGAACGATCGACATCGGCGCCGACGCGCCCGCAAAATTCTCGACTGCGATCGGCTGGGGCGCCCACCGGCTCGAGGTCAAGACGCTGGACGGCGAGGAGACGAGCTTCACCTTCGACGTCGGCTGGTCGGGGACCGCGAGCGCCGACACGCCGGACAATGTCGTGGTGACGCTCGACAAGACCAACTACGCGCCGGGCGACGAGGCGAAGCTGCGCATCAATTCGGCCTTCGCCGGCAAGGCGACAGTCGCGCTGATCGGGGACCGGATCGAGCGATTCCTCGACGTCGATCTCGTCGCGGGCGACAACGTCGTTCCGTTCACGGTCGACGCTGACTGGGGGCCGGGCGCCTATGCCGTCGCGCTGACCCACCGCCCGCTGGACGCGGCGATGAAGCGAATGCCCGGGCGCGCCATCGGTCTCGCCTGGTTCGCCATCGCGAGCGAGAGTCGCAAGCTCGATGTCACGTTCGATGCTCCGGCGCTGGCAAAGCCGCGCGAGCCAATGACCTTGCCGATCAAGGTCCAAGGGCTCGCGCCGGGCGAGGATGCTCGCGTCACGCTGTCTGCGGTCGACATCGGCATTCTCAATCTGACCAGCTTCAAGACGCCGGACCCGGGCGCCTATTTCTTCGGCCAGCGCAAGCTGCCGGTGGAGATCCGCGACCTATGGGGCATGCTGATCGACGGCATGCAGGGCGCCGCGGGCGCGATCCACACCGGCGGCGACGGCGGCGGCAATCTCGAGGGCAATCTGCCGACCCAGGCGCCGCTCGCGCTGTTTTCCGGCGTCGTCAAGCTCGACGAGCAGGGCAGGGCGACGATCTCTTTCGATCTTCCGGCCTTCAACGGCTCGGTGCGGCTCGCCGCCGTCGCCTGGTCGAAAGACAAAGTCGGGTCGGCCGAGGCTGACGTGGTCGTACGGGATCCGATCGTCGTCGCAGCGACCTTGCCGCGCTTCCTCGATGTCGGCGACCGTTCTGAGATGCATGTCGAAATCGACAATGTCGAGGGCGATGCGGGCGACTATGCGCTCGATCTCGATATTCATGGGCCGCTGACGGCCGAGGCCGCCGCGCTGCGCCAGACGGTGCGGCTCGAAGCGCATCAGCGCCAGTCGGCGACGTTTCCAATCGCCGCGGCGGGCGTCGGAACGGCCGATTTCGACCTCAGGCTGACAGGGCCAAAGACCGATCAGGCGCAGCATTTCAAGCTTGGGATCGTCTCGGGCGCCCCCGACGTCTATCGCCGCACTGTGACGCCTCTGCAAGGCGGCGCGACGCAGACGATCTCGGGCGATCAGCTCAATGACTTCATTCCGGGCACGGGGGCGATCGCAATTTCCGCCTCGCCCTTCGGCGCGATCGACGCGCCGGCGCTGTTGCAGGCGCTCGAGCGCTACCCATACGGCTGTTCCGAGCAGACGGTCAGCGTCGCCATGCCGCTCCTCTACGCCAACCGGCTCGCTTCGATCGAAGATCTTGGCATCGATCCCGATATCGACGGGCGAGTGAAACAGGCGATCGAGCGGGAGCTCAGCCGGCAGGGATCGAACGGCGCCTTCGGCATGTGGACGGCCGACAGCGGCGACGACGACGCCTGGCTCGACGCGTATGTGACCGATTTCCTCACCCGGGCGCGCGAACGCAATTTCACGGTGCCGCAGCTCGCCTTCAATTCCGCGCTCGACCGGCTGCGGAACACCGTCGTGAACGCGCCCGAGCCCAGCAAGGACAACGCAGAGGCGCTCGCTTATTCGCTTTACGTGCTCGCGCGCAACGGACGGCCGGTCATCGGCGACCTCCGCTATCTCTCCGACGCCAAGCTCGACGCCTTCCCGACGCCACTTGCCAAGGCCGAACTCGGGGCGGCGCTCGCGATGCTCGGCGACCGCGCGCGCGCCGGCAAGGTGCTCGGCGCTGCGCTCAGCGCGCTCGAATCGGAGCACGACACTGGCGTCTCGCGCCCCGATTACGGCTCGCGGCTGCGTGACGCTGCGGGCGTGCTGGCCCTGCTTGCCGAAGCGAATCTGACCGGCGGCGAAATCGAGGGCGATGCAATCGCCCGCGCAGGCGCCGCGCTCGACCAGGCGCGCGCCGAGCGCGCCTATACCAGCACGCAAGAGAACGCCTGGATGACGCTTGCGGCCGAAGGACTTGCCGAGCACGCGAGCTTCGCTCAGTTCACCGTCGACGGCGCCCCCGTCAAGGGCGCGTTCAACCGGCGCTGGAGCGGCGCTGCGCTCTCCGCCAAGCCGATCACAATTGCGAACGCCGGACAGAACACGGCTGAGCTCGTCGCCAATGTGTCGGGCGCGCCGATTTCGCCCGACCCCGCCGCGTCGAACGGCTATTCGGTCGAGCGGTCCTTCTTCAAGCTCGACGGAACCAGGATTGAGCTGCAAAGCATCGCCCAGAACGAACGGATCGTGGTGGCGCTCAAAGTGACCGAGTCCGAGGCGCGCTACGCCCGCCTCTTGATCGTCGACCGCCTCCCGGCGGGTCTCGAGATCGACAATCCGGCTCTGGTCGACAGCGGCTCGATCGAAGCCTTCTCCTGGCTCTCGAGCGACGTTCCGACGCATACAGAATACCGCGACGACCGCTTTGTCGCGGCGTTCGACCGGGCGCCGGGACAGTCTGCGTTCATCAATCTCGCCTACGTGGTCCGCGCGGTCGCGCCCGGCCGCTACGTCTATCCGCCGGCGACGGCGGAGGACATGTACGCTCCGGAGCGCTACGGCCGGACGGCGTTCGGCGCGCTCGAGGTGACGGCGAAGTGAGGCGGCGAGCCCTCACCCGGCCGCGCTCCGCGCGGCCACCTTCTCCCGTAAACGGGAGAAGGGGTGCGCGCTCTTCTCCCGCCTGCGGGAGAAGGTGGCCCGAAGGGCCGGATGAGGGCTTGCCGTGAAACGCCCAACTCGCTCCCTCCTCATCGCGCTCGCCGTGGCCTTCGGGCTCGCCGCCGCCGCCGCCGCGACGATCGCCTGGCCCCGCTATGTCGCTAGCCTGGGGCCGATCGATCTCATGTCTTCGCGCGAGGGCTCCACGGTCGTCGTCGATCGCGATGGCCGGCTGCTGCGGCCCTTCACGTTGCCCGACGGGCGCTGGCGGCTTCCGGCGACGACGCATGACGTCGATCCGCGCTATCTGGCGATGCTCGTCGCCTACGAGGATGGACGCTTCTACGAGCATCGTGGGGTCGATGCGCGCGCGCTCCTGCGCGCGGCCGGACAATGGCTGTGGCGCGGACGGGTCGTTTCCGGGGGATCGACGCTCAGCATGCAGGTCGCCCGTCTCATCGAGCCGCGTCCGGAGCGGTCGATGTCGGCGAAGCTGAGGCAGATAGCTCGCGCGCTCGAGGTGGAGCGCGCGGTCGGCAAGGCCGGCGTGCTCGACCGGTACCTCACCATCGCGCCGTTCGGGGGAAATCTCGAGGGTGTGCGGGCGGCGTCGCTCGCCTATTTCGGCAAGGAGCCGCTGAAGCTCTCGATCGGCGAGGCGGCGCTGCTCGTCGCGCTGCCGCAATCGCCGGAGGCGCGGCGGCCCGACCGATTCAGTGAGGCAGCGCGCGCGGCCCGGGACCGCGTGCTCGAGCGGGTCGCGGCGCGCGGGATCATCGGCGGTGACGACTTGGGCGCGGCCAAGCGAGAGCCGGTCCCGCAGGCGCGCAAGGCCTTCCCCGAGCTTGCCGCCCACGCGGCGGAGGAGGCGGTCGCCGCCGACAAGCAGTCGAGAGTGATCCGCCTCTCGATCGACGCCCGTCTCCAGGCGAAGCTCGAAGCGCTCGCCAGGGAGAGCGTCGCGCGGCTCGGCGCCAAACTGTCGGCGGCGATCGTGGTCATCGACAATCGAACCGGCGAAATTCGCGCCCGCGTCGGCGCCGCCGACTTCGAGGACGCGACGCGCGACGGCGCGATCGACATGTCGCGCTCGCCGCGCTCGCCGGGCTCGGCGCTGAAGCCCTTCATTTATGCGCTCGCGTTCGAGGAGGGCCTCGCCCATCCGGAAACGGTGCTGTTCGACCGCCCGATGCGCTACGGCTCTTACGCGCCGGAGAACTTCGACCTCGGCTATCAGGGCACGGTGACCGCGCGCAAGGCGCTGCAGATGTCGCTCAATCTGCCGGCGATCGAGCTGCTCGCCGACGTCGGTCCGGCGACGTTCCTCGCGCGGCTCCATGGCGCCGGCGCGGACGTCGCGCTCCCCAAGGAGACGCCGATCGGCCTTGCGATCGGCCTCGGCGGCCTCGGTATCACGCTGACCGACATCGCCCGCCTCTACGCGGGACTCGAGCGCGGCGGCGAGGCCCCGGCGCTGATCGAGCGGCTCGACGGCGCCTCGCCGATCATCGGACCGCGGCGGGTGACCGACCCGGTCGCCGCCTGGTACATCGCCGACATTCTGCGCGGCGCGGCCCCGCCCGCCAACAGCTTGAGCGGCCGCATCGCGTTCAAGACCGGCACCTCCTACGGCTTCCGCGACGCGCTCGCGGTCGGTTTCGATCGCGGGACGACGATCGCCGTCTGGGTCGGGCGGCCCGACAACGGCCCGACGCCGGGCCTGATCGGCCGCCAGGCGGCTGCGCCGATCCTGTTCGACGCCTTCGAGCGGCTGGGACGCGACGTCGAGATCATCAAGCCGCCGAAGGGCGTGCTGACGGCAAACGTCAGCGCCGACCTGCCGCCGCCGCTGCGCCACCTGCGCAAGGACGCGCCGAAGAGCATGGCCGCGACTGAGACGCCGGCGCTCAAAATCGCCTTTCCGCCGGACGGCGCGCTGATCGACCTCGGCCTCAAGGGCGGCGATCGCGGGAGCAGGCTGGCGCTGAAGGCGCTCGGCGGCGCGCCGCCCTTCACCTGGTTCGTCAACGGCGAGCCGGTGGCCGAGGCGGACCTTCGCCGGCAGTCGGCGTGGAAACCGGATGGGGCAGGCTTTGCGCGGGTTTCGGTGATTGACGGGAAGGGCGCGTCCGACGCGGTGGTGGTGAGGCTGGAGTAGGGCGAGCGCTAGAGAATCCGTCGCCTCGTAAGTGATTTCAAATTGTTAGGCGCCAAAATCTGCAACTTCCTCGTCCGGCGCGGGGTCGGTCGGCGCCGGTCCTGGAAGGGCGAGCAGCGGCGCGGGCGCGGACAGCACATCTTCAGTGTGTGCAAGCCGTTGAGGAAGCCCTCGCGCGTCTAAGCGGTGATAGCGGTCGAGCGCGGCGACGATTTTCAAATAGGGCGTGAAGGCCCGGATGTCGCCCTGCTCGAGCTTCAAGTCGGCATGCGAGAGCGCCTTTGACAGGCGCGCGATCTGCACGCGGGCGAAGCGCTCGGGCGCGTCGAGCTGCCGCTCGGCGACGGCGGTGTCGAGGATGCGCCGGACAGTGGACGTGCTCGCGTCGAGCGCCTTGGCGATCTGCTGGTGTGAAAAGCCGGAAACGAAGAGATCAAAAATGGCCTCTCGCCGGTCGAGGCCTTTCGTTCGGCGCCTCTTCGCCGCGGCGCGCGCCTCGTCGCGTTTAGAGGGGGATGCGGGTTCGTCGGTCATGCTCAAACCTCCGGCGCCGTGGAATCGGCCAATCAGAGACACCATACCACAGATTCCGCTGGACTCCAAGGAGTTGTTCGCTATTTGTTCTAGTGCATCCCAATGCGGGGGCACGGTGCGGACCTGTCGGCGATTGTTCCGACATGGAGACTGACCGGACCCGCTAGCGCTCCCGGAACACGGCTTCGATATTGTTGCCATCGGGATCGAGAACGAATGCCGCGTAATAACCCGGCGGATAGCCGCCGGTGCGAAGTCCCGGCCCGCCGTTGTCTCGGCCGCCGGCGGATAGAGCGGCGCTGTGGAAGGCCTGGACCTCCTCCCGACTACGCGCTCGAAAGGCGGTGTGCTGCTTCGCTCCGTGAGCATGAAAAACGTCGATCCAGAAGATGGGATAGTTGGCGCCGTAACCCACGCCGCCGAGCTCGCTATCGTTCGTGCTGTCCGTGATCGCGAATGTCTTCGCAATATGGACAACAGCGCGAAGACCCAGAGCGCCCAACGCTGCACCGTAAAATTTCCGCGATTGGCCAATATTGGACACTCCGATGCCGGTATGATCGATCCTCCAGTCGTCCCCATCCGGCACGAGTTCCTCCAATTCAAACATCGGTGCGGACCCCTCATCCGGCGCTACGCGCCACCTTCTCCCGCAAGGGGAGAAGGGGTCATGCTCTCTCCGCCGGCCACGCCGCCAGCAGCGCCCGCACCGCCGCGACAAAGGCGAGCGGCTGGTCGATCATTACGTGGTGCTCGGCTTCGGGGATCACGACATCGGGCGAACCGGGCGCGAGCAGGCTCATGAGATAGTTGGCGTCGGCGGCGTGCATGAGCTGAGACTTAGCGCCGCGAATGAGCGCCATCGGGCAACGGGCGGCGGCGACGATCGGCGCGGGGTCGACCCAGGTGAACTTCTCCCAGTAATGCGGGTCGAAACACAGCGACCAGCCCGGCTTGCCGTCGGCGTCGACGACCTCATGCGCCGAGCGGCGCGCGATGAGATCGAGAATGAAGAGGTTGTCGCAGCGCTGGGGCGGCTGAAGACGGAAGCGGGCGACGATCGCCGACAGCGAGTGCTGCACGCGGCGCGCGCGGGCCGGGCGCGGCGGCGAGCGCGGGCGGGCGTTTTGCGGCGCGAAGAAAGGCGGATCGACCATCACCGCGCCGGCGAACTCGTCGCCGAAATCGCGCGCCAGGCCCATCGCCGCCCGCCCTCCGAACGAATGGCCGACGACGATCGGCGGCCCAGCGTCGAACGCGCCGCCCATGCGTCCCGCCGCGTGCGCCTCGCGCACAATCTGCTCGAACTTATAGGCCTCCCGCCAGTCCGAGCGTCCCATGCCGGTGAAGGTCGGCGCCACAACTCGTCGCTCCGCAGCAAAGAACGGCGCGATGAACGACCACCAGTCGGCATGCGCCGCCCCGCCGTGCAGGAAGATCAGGCCCGGCTTGCCGCGCTCGCCCCAGGCGAGAAGTTCGATCCTGGCGCCCTCGACCTCGATGAACGTCCGTTCCGGCTCGTTCGCGATCGCGTCATCGAACCAGGCCGGCGCGGGCGGCCGTGCGCCATGATAGGCCGCAAGCGGCGCCATGAGTTGTGGATCGTTCAAACCTCTGCCCCCGGGTAGTGCGAAGTCTTCTCCTCTCCCGCGCGCAGGGAGATATCAGGTGAGGGGCAGGGCAATTGACCGCTTTGATCGGCGCAGCCCCTCAGCCGGCGCTACGCGCCACCTTCTCCCCGCATAGGGCGTCGCTAGACGCCCGTCTTTCGACGGGCTACGCGGGGAGAAGGGAAGTCACTCACGCGACCTCAAAAAGGCCCGCTGCGCCCATGCCGCCGCCGATGCACATCGTCACCACGACATAGCGTACGCCGCGCCGCTTACCTTCGATCAGCGCATGGCCGGCGAGGCGCGCTCCGCTCATGCCATAGGGGTGGCCGACCGCGATCGCGCCGCCGTCGACATTGAGCTTGTCGTTGTCGATTCCGAGCTTGTCGCGGCAATAGAGAACCTGCACGGCGAAGGCCTCGTTGAGCTCCCAAAGGCCGATGTCGTCGACCTTCAACCCATGGATTTTGAGCAGCTTCGGCACCGCGAACACCGGGCCGATGCCCATCTCGTCCGGATCGCAGCCGGCGACCGCGATGCCGCGATAGATTCCGAGCGGCGCCAAATTGCGCTGGCTGGCGAGCTTCGCCTCCATCAGCACGCAGGCGCTCGCGCCGTCCGATAATTGCGAGGCGTTGCCGGCGGTGATGAAGGCGCCGCCCTTGACCTTCTGGCCCTCGGTGAAGACCGGTTTCAGCGCGGCAAGGCCCGCCAGAGTCGTGTCGGCCCGCACGCCTTCGTCGTGTTTCAAAGTGACCGGCTTGTCGGAGACTGCGCCCGTCGCCTTGTCGGCGACCTTCATGACGCTGGGCAACGGAACGATCTCGGCGTCAAAGCGTCCCGCGGCCTGGGCGGCGGCGGTGCGGGCATGCGACTGGACCGAGTATTCGTCCTGCCGCTCGCGCGGAATCTTGTAGCGGGAAGCGACGATCTCGGCGGTCTCGAGCATCGACATATAGACGTCGTTGCGGTGCTCGACGAGCCATGGATCCTGAGCGCGAAAGCGGTCCATCTTGTCGTTCTGGACCAGCGAAATCAACTCGAGCCCCCCGCCGACGGTGATGCTCATGCCGTCATCGACGATCTCCTTGGCGGCAATCGAAATGCCCATGAGGCCCGAAGCGCATTGCCGGTCGACCGACATTCCCGCGACGCTGGTCGGAAGGCCGGCGCGCAAAGCGCACTGCCGGGCGAAATTATATCCGCTCGAGCCCTGCTGAAGCGCCGCGCCCATGACGACGTCGTCGACCTCGCCCCCCTCGATACGAGCGCGCGACAGCGCATTGGCGATGACGTGTCCGCCGAGAGCCTGCGCCTGGGTGTCGTTGAACGCGCCGCGATAGGCCTTGCCGATCGGGGTGCGCGCGGTGGAGACGATGACGGCTTCACGCATTGGGGTCCTCCAATTTCAGCAGATCTCTGTTGCCACGTTAGGTATCGTGACATCCGTATTGCGGATATCCCGGAAAAATTTTGCGAGCCGCGTCGTGTTCAATCAAACGATCGAAATGTTTCCTGACTTCAGTATCAACTGTCCCGAGGCCACAAAAGAGAACGATAACGAAGTGATGGTGAGGCAGGAGTGTCTTTCGCTCGCGGCGTTGGTCACGAAAGCACGCGGCCCGAGGCCGATAGGCTTCGGCTTGTCCAACAGATAGTTTCTCGCGGTCAAGCTTCATTTCGACGTGCACCGCGAGCGTGTTCTTTTCTGCACTTTCCAGGAAGAAGATCGCGTCAACCTCCATGGAGACAGAGTTGTTGATACGACAATTGCAGCCGCTGCAGGGCTCATACCAATAGTTCGACCAGAAAGGACACTGCAGAGAATTTGACGCGTCGCGTCTTTTCCACTGCTCTTGCCAAAGCGGTTTGGCCCCCGCGTAGGCGCGTGCAAATTCGGTCCCCTCCAATAGGAACGAGCGTGACGCCGTATCGTCTCTTACTCCGCTCGCAATGGCAGCAAGATATGGCTGCGCCTTTCGCTGATACTTACAAGTTCCTTGATCGTAAAATTCTGGCATTGCAGTGTCTTCGAGCCTACCTCTTAGCGACGGGGCGTTTCAGGAGACCGATAGCAGGGACGGCCTAAGAACGGGAAGGGACTAAGTCGTCGAAAACCGGGTGCCTTCGGCCGCGAGCTTCTCCAAGAGCGGCGCCGGCTTGAAGTCGTCGCCAAATTTCGCCTCGAATTTGCTGAGCTTGTCGAGCACCGTCTTCAGGCCGACCGTGTCGGCGTAGAACATGGGTCCGCCGCGATAGACGGGCCAGCCGTAGCCGTAGACCCAGACGATGTCGATGTCGGAGGCTCGCTGCGCCTTGCCTTCTGCGAGAATCTTCGCGCCCTCGTTGATCATCGGATAGGTGCAGCGCTCGAGAATCTCGGCGTCGCCGACCTTGCGCTGTGCGACCCCCTTCGACGCCGCGAAATCGCGGATGATCTTCTCCACATGCGCCGACGGCTTGGGATTGCGCGCCTCGTCGTAGTCATAGAAGCCCGCGCCGGTCTTCTGGCCGCGCCGTCCCTCCTCGCACAGAATGTCGCGGATGCTTCCGCGCTTCGACGTCTCGGCCGACCAGCCGATGTCGAGGCCCGCGAGATCGCTCATCCCGAAGGGCCCCATCGGCATGCCGAAGTCGACCAGAACCCGGTCGACGTCCCATGGCGTCGCCCCTTCGAGGATGAGCTTCATCGCCTCTCGTTGGCGCTGCGCCAGCATGCGGTTGCCGACGAAGCCGTGGCAGACGCCGACGGTGACCCCGACCTTGCCGATCTTCGACGCAAGCCCAGCGATCGTCGCCAGCACCGGTTTCGAGGTCTTCGCCCCGCGGACGATCTCGAGTAGCCGCATCACATTGGCGGGAGAGAAGAAGTGCATGCCGAGCACGTCCTCGGGCCGCGTGGTCATCGCCGCGATCTCGTCGATGTCGAGATAGGATGTGTTCGAGGCGAGAATCGCGCCGGGCTTGGCGACGGCGTCGAGCCGCTCGAATATGCTTTTCTTGATGTCCATATTCTCGAACACCGCCTCGATCACCAGATCGGCTTGAGCGAGCGCGCTAAAGTCGAGCGTCGGCGCGAGCCTGCCCATCCGCTCGCCGACGTCGGCCATCGTCAGTCGGCCCTTCTTCGCCGTGTTCTCGTAGTTGCGGCGCATGATCGAAACGCCGCGATCGAGCGCCTCTTTCGACGTCTCCACGATCGTGACCGGAATGCCGGCGGAGAGAAAATTCATCGCGATGCCGCCGCCCATCGTGCCGGCGCCGATCACCCCGACGCTTCGGATCGGCTTCGTCGGCACGTCGGGACCGATGTCGGCGATCTTGGCGGTTTGCCGCTCGGCGAAGAAGACATGCCTTTGGGCCTTGGACTGAGTCGTCGCCAGCAGCGCCATGAACATCTGGCGCTCTTTCAGGACGCCCTCGTCGAACGGCAGATCGACGGCGTTCTTGACCGACTTGATGGCTTTCTCCCAGGCCTCGAATTCCCGAAACTTGCGGGCGTTGGCCTTGCGGATCGCCTCGAAGATTTCCGGGTGGCCGCGCGCCGGCTCGAGCTTGTCCGAGCGGTCGCGCACTTTTTTCAGCGGCGCATTCTCGGCGATGAGGCGCCGGGCGAAGGCGAGCGCGGACTCGTGCAGCCTGCCTTCCTCGGCAAGCTCGTCGACGACGCCCCATTCCTTGGCTTCGCGCGCGCCGAACGGCGTTCCGGAGAGAATAATGTCGAGCGCCTTCTCGACGCCGACGAGACGCGGCAGGCGCTGGGTGCCGCCCGCGCCGGGAATAAGTCCGAGCTTGATCTCGGGCAGGCCGCATTTGGCGGACGGCACGGCGATCCGATAATGCGCCGTCAGCGCGACCTCAAATCCTCCGCCGAGCGCGGTTCCGTGCAGCGCGGCGACGACCGGCTTCGACGCGTTCTCGATCCGATCGAGGACGTCCGGAAGATAGGGCGGGGCGGGCGGCTTGCCGAACTCGGTGATGTCGGCGCCGGCGATAAAGGTTCGCCCGGCGCAAATGATCACGATCGCCTTGACCGCGTTGTTCGCCTCTGCTGCCTCCACGCCTCGCTTCAGGCCGTCGCGAACCGCCTGGGACAGCGCGTTGACCGGCGGGGAGTTGATCGTGACGGTCGCGACGTCTCCGTCGATCGTGAGCTCGGCGACGGAATTGATGGCGGCCATAGGTTTCCTCCTGCCTCGGCGAGACGAACGCGAGATCTTATGGGGCGGACGGCGCGATGGTTTAGCGCTTCGCAACGCCCAGGGACATTCTTGAAGCAAGCTGCGTCTTCCGGTCAACTCCCGTGCAATTCGCCGCTGTTCCGCGCGGGTCGCGTTCGTCGTCGAAGAGGCCGTCGGGGACGAAAAAAGTTCGCGCGACTGTGTAACTTGTCCCCGCCTCGTACGTACAGGCGAGGTGAGCAAGTGGTATCATGCCCGCTTATCCGCAAACCGCCGAGGTGGAGGATGTTGACCCGCAGAGTCGCCATGAGCCGCGCGGTTCGAGGCGCAGCCGCAATTGCGAGCGCAGGTTTCCTGCAAATTCCGGTCGCGCGGTCGGCCGGGGAAGAGCACGTCGTCCACAGCGACGCCGAATGGCGGGCGCTGTTGACGGCCGAGCAATACGCTGTCCTGCGCAAGGAGGGGACCGAGCGGCCCTTCACAAGTCCGCTCCTGCATGAGGAGCGGCGCGGGACCTTCGCTTGCGCCGGGTGCGGCCTTCCCCTCTTCTCCTCATCGACGAAGTTCGACAGCGGCACCGGTTGGCCGAGCTTCTGGGCGCCGCTGGACGGCGCCGTCAACATAAAAGAGGACCGGTCGTTCATGATGATCCGCACGGCCGTGGAATGCCGGCGCTGCGATGGCCATCTCGGCCATGTGTTCGACGACGGCCCGAAGCCGACCGGGCTTCGCTACTGCATGAATGGCGTCGCGCTGACGTTCAACCCGGCGACCGCCTGACTGGCAGGCTGCTTCTGCCTGTGTTGGTTCTTGTCTATATGTCGTGAGTCAGGAGTACCGAACATGATCTCCCTTCTGAAGGCCCATTCTGGAAAGGCGGCGCTCGTCGTCGGCGCGGCGCTGATGGCGTTTGCCTTTGCGACGCCGCGGAGCACCGCGGAAGAGGCGCACTTGGTCCCGCCGCCCGCGGTCGACGAGCCGGCGGGCCGGGCGGCTCCCGAGGTCGCGGTCGTCGCCGGCGGATGCTTCTGGGGCGTTCAGGGCGTGTTCCAGCACGTCAAAGGCGTCGTCAGCGCGGTTTCCGGCTATGACGGCGGGGCGAAGGACACCGCCCATTACGATATGACGAGCCGCGGCGACACCGGCCACGCGGAATCGGTGCGGATCACTTTCGATCCGAAGACCGTCAGCTACGGCCGCATTCTCCAGATCTACTTCTCCGTCGCCCATGATCCAACCGAGCTCAATCGCCAGGGTCCGGACGAGGGAACGCAATATCGATCTGCGATCTTCCCCACGAACGAAGAGCAGGCGCGAGTGGCGAAGGCCTATATCGCTGAGCTCAATCAGGCGCATGCGTTCGGAGCGCCGATTGTGACCACGATCGAGGAGAACCGAACCTTCTACCCGGCCGAGGCCTATCATCAGGATTTTCTGGTCCAGAATCCGACCTATCCCTACATCGTCTTCAACGATCTGCCCAAGATCGAGAACCTGAAGCGGCTCTTTCCCGAGGTCTATCGCACCGACCCGGTGCTGGTGGGGGCGCGGTCTTAAGGGCTGGCCCGTCATCGCGAGCGAAGCGAAGCAAAGCCTTATGACCCCTGGATTGCTTCGTCGCCATGGCCCGTCGAAAGACGGGCGTCTTTCGACGCCCTATGGCTCCTGGTAATGACGGCAAAATGCAACGATCGCCTCGAGCGTCGCCTGCGGCTGATCGAACTGCGGCGAATGGCGGCAATCGTCGAGGATGAGGCTCTGGACCGCCGCCGGCGAACGGTCTTCGATCGCGCGAATCTGCGCCAGCGTGCCGTACTGGTCGTCGGCGCCCTGGATCACGAGCGCCGGAACGCGCCAGCGCTCGACTGACGACTCGATATTCCAGGCCTTGAAGCCGGGATCGAGCCAGGCGCCGTTCCAGCCGTAAAAGGCGACGTCGACATGGGCGTGATACCGGGCGAGCTTTGCCCGCAGATCGCCTGTTGCATATGCTTCTTTCGCCTCGGCGATCGAGGCGAGGCCCGGCGCTTCCGTGAAGACATGGGGCGCCATCAGGACGAGACCCTCGACGCGGGCGTCCGAGCGGTCGCCCGCGTAGATCGCGGCGATCGAGGCGCCGTCGCTATGGCCGAGCAGAATGCCGCGCGCGAAGCCAACAGCGTCCAAGACCTCGGGCAGGCTCAGCGTCGCCTCCCGCGTCATATAGTCGAGCGGGCGCCGCAAATCGACCGGGTCGGACTGGCCGTAGCCCGCGCGCGAATAGGCGAGGACGCCCCAGCCGGTCGCCGCGGCGAGCTTCCGCGGAAAGTCCCGCCAAAGCGCGACGCAGCCGAGGCCCTCGTGCAGCATCACGATCGTCGGGGCCGATCCCGGAGGCGGGCCATACGCGATCGCCTCGAGGCGCTTTCCCGCGGCGACAACTGTGCTCGCGACTCCCTCGATCCAGCGGAAACTCGTCATCGGGCGCCGGCGCGCTTTATGCGTCGACCCTGATCTTTAGCGCGCGGATCGCGTTTTCTTTCAGGATGAGGTCGTGCACCTCGGGCTTGAACCCCGCCTCGCGAAAATCCTTGATCCAGCGGTCGGGCTGAATGAGCGGGAAGTCCGAGCCGAACAGCATTTTGGTCTTGAGCTGGCTGTTGGCGTATTGAACCAGTTGCGGCGGAAAGTATTTCGGGCTCCAGCCGGAGAGGTCGATGTAGACGTTCGGCTTATGCAGGCAGACCGACAGGGCCTCGTCCTGCCATGGCCAGGACGGATGGGCGATGATGATCGTCATGTCCGGGAAGTCGACCGCGACGTCGTCGACATGGATCGGGTTCGAGTATTTGAGGCGCATGCCGCCTCCGCCCGGCATGCCGGTGCCGATGCCGGAATGACCGCTGTGGAAGATCGCCGGCAATTCGTGCTCGGCGATGACCTCGTAGAGATCGTAGGCCATGCGGTCGTTGGGGAAGAAGCCCTGCACCGTCGGATGAAACTTGAACCCCTTGACGACCCCCGCCTCGATTAGCGCGCGCGCCTCCCGCGCCCCCATCTTGCCCTTGTGGGGATCGATCGAGGCGAAGGCCATCATCATGTCCGAGTTGGCGGCCGCGGCTTCAGCGACTTCCTCGTTGGGGATGCGCCTGCTTCCGATCTCGAACTCGCTGTCGACGGTGAACATGACGAGCCCGATCTTGCGCTCCCGGTAATAGGCGACGGTTTCGGCGATGGTCGGGCGCTTGCCTACCTTGAAGTACTTGCTCGCTGCGTCCTCGTAGGGCTGCCAGAAGGCGTCTGCCGGCTGCCGGCACGAAACCTCGGCGTGCGTGTGCACGTCTATGGCGATAAGGTCGTTGACCTTCATGGGCTTCTCTTCCTCTCCCTGTACGGCGGGGTCGCTGACCCCGCCCGGCGGCTCACGAGCGCGCCCTACAGCGCCCTGTAGGGCGGGGTCGCTGACCCCGCCCGGCGCGCTCAGCGAGCGCGCCCTACAACTCACGCCTAGCAAATGGTTCGCGCGGACGGCGTTGCCGCATACAGCTCCTCGACCAGCGCGGCCCGGTGGGAAAGCACCGCGCGCTGGTTGATCGATCCCTTGTCGGTCATCTCCCCCGTGTCGAGAGAGGGGGGATCGTCCATTAAAATGAGCCGCGCGAAGCGTCCGGAGCTGCCGCCGGCCGCTTTGTTGAATGCGCCGAGCAAGCCCGCGAATCTTATCCGTACGCGCTCGCACGCGAGAACCTCGGCGGCGCTCGCGCCGTCGCCGAGGCCGGAGAGCTCCCGGCAGGCCGCGAGATTGGGAACGACGAGCGCGGTTGCGTCGTCGCGATCGTGTCCCGCCACGACCACGTCCGTCACATGAGGCGCGCAGTGGGCGATGAACTTGAGCCTCAGCGGCCCGACGCTGACCCAGGTGCCGGTCGCGAGCTTGAAGTCTTCGGTGATGCGCCCGTCGAAGACGAAGCCGCGCTCCGGGTCGCTCTCGTCGGCGAAGCGCAGCGCGTCGCCGAACCGGTAGTAGCCCTCCTCGTCGAACGCCACCTCGGTCAGCGCCGGCTGGCGCCAATAGCCCGGCGTGACGCTCGGGCTTTTCACCCGCGCTTCGAGCTTGCCGGCGTTGGGAACGAGCTTGATCGCGACGCCGGGATTGGGGATGCCGATCACGCCCTGATCACGCGCGCGATCGGTGGTGCTGAGCGCCGAAGGGCCGGTCTCGGTTGAGCCAAACGAAGTCAGCATCGGTACGATCCCGCCGACAGTCGCGAGCCCGAGCTGATCGAACTCGCTGCGGATATGAGGCGCCAGCGCCGCGCCCGCATAGCAGAAGGATTGGAGGCGGAAGTACAGGCTCCGGCGCAATCCTTCATCTTCTTTGAGGTAGGGCAGCAGCATCTCGAAGCCCCTCGGCACGTTGTAATAGACGGTCGGCGAGACCTCGCGCAGATTCTGAACGGTCGCCTCGATTGCGCCGGGCAGGGGCTTGCCCTCGTCAATGTAATACGAGCCTCCGTTGGCGAGAACGAGATTGAAATTGTTGTTGCCGCCGAATGTGTGGCTCCACGGCAGCCAGTCGATCAGGACCGGAGGCTCGACGCTGTGGCTCGGGGTCACGGCCTTCAGCATGGCCTGATTCGAGGTCATCATGCGTTGCGTGTTGATGACGCCCTTGGGCGACCCGGTCGAGCCCGAGGTGAACAGCAGCTTGGCGATCGTATCCGGTCCGACCTTCGCCTGGGCGGCGTCGACTTCCGGGCCGGCCCGTTTTGCGAGGATGGATTCGAACGTCGCGGAGGGGCGAGTGGTCGGCGGATTGGCGCGCGCGACGACCTCGACGTCCCTTGGAGTGGTCGCCTCGATCGCGGCCGCGAAGGGAGCGCCGTCGCCGACGAAGATGAGGCCCGGGGTGAGGACGGCGATGATCGACTTGAGCTTGGCGAAGTCCTTGGCGACGAGCGAATAGGGCGGCGAGACCGGCGCATAGGGCACGCCCGCGATCATCGCGCCAAGCCCGACCAGCGCATGGTCGACGCTGTTGCCCGACAGGATCGCGACCGGCCGCTCGACATCGAGGCCCCGGTCGATCAGACCTTGGGCGATGCTGCGCGCGGCGTTGCGCGCCCCGGCGTAGGTCACCTTGCGCCAGGAGGCTCCCGCGCGCTCAGCGAGGAAGACCCGATCGGGCGCGACCTTCGCCCAGTGGTCGAGCCAGTCGGTCAGCGCGGCAGGATAGGGACCGAGCGGACTTGGCGAACGCACCAGCATCGCGCCGTCGGGACGGCGCTCGACCGTCACGTCCGGCGGACCGAAGGCTAGCGGAATTCTCCCCATAGTCTCCTCCATGGCCGTAGCCGCCATTGTTTGTAGTCGCGCTCTCTGAGCGCGGCCGACGCGGTCAGCGAGCGGCCTACAGTCCGCTGACCGGAAGATCGAGAATATTCCCGGCTTTGATCATGGTCTTGTCCAGGCTGTAAATCGCCTCGGCCTGATGGTTACCGGCGATCGCAAGGTGCAGGGCGTCTCCCGCGCGCAGGCCGGTTTCATAGTCGCGCAGGTAGCGTCTGGCCAGAATGTAGTCGCCGCTTCCCGGCGACAGGACGACAAAAGATCGGCGGACGATATGTTCGAAGAGCGCATTCACCTCGCGGGCTTCATCGCTTCGGATTGCGCCCATTCGCGCGTGGCGCGCCAAAAGAGACGCGACTTCGACTTCCGTCCACTGGCTGATCGCCAATTCTCCGGTCGGCAGCCCAGCGATGAAGCGCGCGATGCGGGAACTCGTCTTCTCTTCGCGGATGAGCGGCGTCAGAAAACTCGTGTCGAAATAGCACATCAATAGCGCTCATCGTCCCGCATTTGGCGAAGCAATGTCGCGCTTTCTGTGCCCCAATTTGGCATCCTGGCGCGGAATGCGGCAAGCTCTTCGACGTCGAGCGGTTTCTTCGGCGGAACAGCGTGCCGCATGTGCGCCACAGGCTTGCCGTGGCGGGTGATGACCACCTCTTCGCCCGCTTCCACCTTGTCCAAAAGCTCGCTCAAATGAGCCTTCGCATGCGCCAGATTGACAGTAAGCATGACCCGCCCTCTTATGACCAGAAGTCTGGTCATATCCTAACTGTCCTTAGCCAGAACGGCAAGGAAGGGCTCTCGGGTGATTAGGGGCCGGTCCGAGCCTGCTAAGCCTGTTGCCTTCTTCCTGCCTGAACCGCTGTTACTCTGGCGATGCCAACCTCCGGCCATGTTTCAGACGAACTCCCCCGGCACATTGTTGACGAAACGTACGACGGGAGGACTTCTGTGCGGGTGTCGGACGCGCTCAAATCAAACCGGCAGACGCTGGCGACTTGCATTCCCGAGGAATCGATCGTGTCGATTTGCACGCGGCTGAGCGCGCTCAACATCGGCGCCTTCCCGGTCTGCGACGCCAACGGGGCGCTGGTCGGAATCATCTCCGAGCGCGACGTCGTGCGCGCCTTCGCCAGGGACGGCGCCAGGCTGGCCGACCGGCACGTTAGCGATCTCATGACTCGCGAAGTGGTGACCTGCTCGCACGATCAGACCATGGTCGAGGCGGAGAAGCTTATGCACAAGAACCGCGTCCGCCATCTACCGGTTGTGGACGGCGCCAGGCTGGTCGGCATGCTGTCGATCCGGGACATCTTCGTGTGGCGGGTGCAGGAGTCGCGCGACGAGGTCAACGTGCTCCGCGACGCGATGATCGCCGTCCGCAACCGCTGACGCTCGTCGCCTCATCTTCGTCGATCGCGGCCACGCATCGCCTGAAACCCAGGCAGCCGACGCTCAGCTTTGCCGCACCACCTTGGCCGCGCGCTTTTCGAGAAAGTCCTTGAGGCGCCGTTGAGCCTCCGGGCTCATTTCCGCGATGGCCGCCATCAGCGACTCCGTGAGCAGGCCGCTCGCAGGATCGCTCTCGAAGATGCGCGGCAACGCGTGCAGGACGGCGAAGTTGGTCGTCGGCGTATTGGAGGCCGCCTTGGCTGCGAGCTCCATCGCCTTCTCGAGCCCCTTGCCGTCCTCGACCAGATACTGCGTGACGCCCGCCAGATGGCCTTCATCGGCGTTGAGCGTTCGGCCGGTCAGCATCATGTCCTGCACACGCGCGACGCCGATCAGCCGCGCAATCCTGACTGAGCCGCCGCCGCCGAGGAAAATGCCGCGCTGCCCCTCGGGCAGACCATAGTAGGTCGAGCGCTCGGCGATCCGGATATGGGTGGCTGCGGCAAGCTCGAGCCCGCCGCCGACCACCGCGCCGTGCAAGGCGGCGATGACCGGGGCGCGTCCGAACTGGATCGCCTCGAACGCGCGATGCCACATGCGCGAATGCAGAACCCCTTCGAGCGGATCATGCTGCTCGGCCACTTCGGAAAGGTCTAGTCCGGCGGAGAAATGCGCGCCCTCGCCGGTCAGCACGACCGCGCGCACATCTTTCGGCAGGCGGGTGAAAAAGGTCTCGAGCCCGAGCACGGTCACGTCGTCGAGCGCGTTGCGCTTTTCCGATCGCGCCAGCCGCAGATGCGCAACGGCGCCCAGCCGCGTGGCTTTGAGAGATTTCGGCAGATCGATCCCGACCGGCTCTTCCGCATCCTTCGTCGTCATTCCGTCCCTCCGGCTCCTGCCGATCATTCCTCGTCCGGGCAAGTCTGCTCGTTTTGGACGGGAATGTCGCCGTCGACGCAAATGCGACGGGCGCGGTCCATATGGCAAGGGGGCTCTGCCGGAGTAGCCTCACGCGCCGTCCATCCAGGTCAGCAGCGCCTCGAGCCAGGGCGCCTCGACGTGGAGCCGGAAGCCCGCATCCGTCCTTACAAGCAGGCAGCGCAACCCGGCGAAGAGGACAGCGGCGGAGGACGAGCGGCCCGTGAGGTCGGCGGAGGTCCCCTGCGCCAGCGCGAGCGGCGCGTCCGGGCCGTCGACGTCGACCGCTGCCCAGCCGTCGTCGACGCTGGTCACGCACCAGCCCTCCCGCCATCCGTCCGCCGCGCCGAGCGGCGCGGGCGTCACCAGGAGAGCGCGGTCGCGGGCAACGCGCAGCGCGTGCGCGCCCTCGGGCGCGAGCGCGTAGAGACCGAGGATCGGCGCGCCGGGAGCGATCGCGGTGACCGCCGCCTCGACATCGCCCGAGACCATCCTTGAGCCCCGCCCGGACAGGGCCCGCGCCTGCAGGCGCGGCCTCAAGATCAGCGTTCCCTCCGCGCGCCGCGCAGGCGGCCAGTTCATCTCACGCATGGAGCCGCTTTCCCTCCGGATCGAGCGCGACCGGCGATCCGATCGTCGCGCGCCGCTCCGCCCCGAGATGATAGACGCCGACCGTTTCTCCCATGCGCGCGAGACCGTTTTCCACTAGGCCCAGCCCGACCGGGGCGCCGAGGCTCGGGCTCGCATAGCTCGAGGTCACATACCCCAGCGAGCGCCGCGCCTTGCCCCTGCCTTCGACCACATGGGCGCCCGTCGGCAACGGCGGCTCGCCCGGCGCGCAGCTTAGACCCACGAGCTGCTTGCGGCCCTTGTCGTTCGCGACCGGCGTGAACAGCGAGCGCTTGCCGATATATTCGTCCTTTCGCTGCTCGCGCGGACCGGCAATCCCGAGATCGTGCGGCATCGTCGTGCCATCGGTATCCTTGCCGACGACGATGTAGCCTTTCTCGGCGCGCAGGATCATCAGCCCCTCGAGGCCGAGCAGGCCGCCGCCGAACGCGGGCATCGTCTCGACAATGCGGGCGCGTAACGCGCGGGTGCGCCTCGCCGGCACGGAGAGCTCGTAGGATCGGTCGCCGGTGAAGCTCACGCGAGCGATCCTGATCGGCGCGCCGTCGAACGAGCTTAAGGCAAAAGCCATGTGCGGCAGGCTCTCATCGTCGAGCGGGACGCCGAGGTCGAGCGCCGCGATGAGGTCGCGCGCGCGGGGGCCCGTCAGCGTCAAGGTCGCCCATTGCGCGGTCGTGTCGTGAACGACGACCCGGCGCGGATCGAAACGATCCTGCCGCCAGAGCTCGAGGCGGGTCATGACAGAGTCAGTATGGCCGGACGAGCAGGAGACGAGGAAGCGGTCCTCCGCCAGGCGCAGCGTGACGCCGTCATCGAAGACGATACCGGACTCCTGCAGCATGAAGCCGTAGCGGATCTTGCCCGGCTTCAGATTGGAGAGGCGATTGTAGCTGTTGAAGTCGGCGAGTTTCGCCGCGTCGGGGCCGATGATCTCGATCTTGCCGAGCGAGGAGCCGTCGAACAGTCCGACTGCATCCCGGGCCCGGGCGGCCTCGCGCTGGATTGCGCGGTCGGGATCGTCCGGGCCGTACCAGGCGGGCCTCAGCCAGCCGCCATATTCCCGCATTTGTGCGCCGTCCGCGCGGTGCTCCGCTTCGAGCGGCAGCCGCTTCAGCGGATTGATCAGCGCGCCGCGACGGCGTCCGGCGATGACGCCCATCGGCACGGGAACGAAGGGCGGCCGGTAGGTCGTCGTCCCCGTTTCCTCGATCGATCGGCCCGTCAGCGCGGCCAAGGCGGCGAGCCCGTTGACGCTCGAGGTCTTGCCCTGGTCGGTCGCCATGCCGAGCGTCGTATAGCGCTTCAAATGTTCGACCGAGACGTAGCCCTCGCGGGCGGCGAGCGCGACGTCCTTCAGAGTCACGTCGTTCTGGAAGTCGATCCATCGCCGTCCGGGCGCATCGGGCTTGGGCCATGCCGCCGTCACGCGATATTGACCGGACGGCGCATTCGGCGCCGCGCCCTCGCCGCCGCCCGCGGCGTAGCCCTGCCGCAAGGCCTCGTCGAGCGCAAAGGCGCCGTTGGCCGCCCCGGCGACCGCGACGCCCTCGATTGCAAGCTTCGGCACAAGCGCGGCGAGAGCCTCGTCGTAGCGCAGCTTGCCCTGCGCTTGCGCGTAAAGATGCACGGTCGGCGTCCAGCCGCCCGACAGCAGCAGCGTGTCGACCGCCCGTCTCCGCCCGCCGGCCCGCACGGCCTCGACGCCCGACGCGCCAATCACGCCCTCGACTTCGACGCCGCGCAGCACTTTGAGGTCCGTCGCCGGCGCGTCAGCCCGGCTGTCGAAAACTTCAACCTCTGCGCCCGCCTCGCTCAGCGCCTCGGCGACCGGATAGACGCTGTCGTTGTTGGTCGCGATCGCAACCCGCTTGCCGACGAGAACGGCGAAGCGGCGGAGATAGACGAGCGCAGCGTCGGCCGACATGACCCCCGGACGATCATTGTCGGGCACGACCAGCGGGCGCTCGATGGCGCCGGCCGCGACAATGATCGTCTTGGGCCTTATGCGCCACAGCGCGTCGGGAAGACTCGCGCGGCGCTCCCAGGCGCAGACGAGACGATGGTCATAGACCCCGTATGCGGTCGTCGACGTCATCACCCGTCCGCCGCTCGCTTCGACCACGGCGCGGACGCTGCTTGCCCATTCGCGCCAGTCTCCGCCCTCGATCGCGCCTCCGCGGTGAACGAGCTGTCCCCCGATGTCGGCGCGATCGTCGAGGAGAATGACGACGCGGCCCGCGCGCGCCGCCGCGTTCGCCGCCGCGAGCCCGGCCGGTCCGGCGCCGACGACGAGCACGTCGCAGCGCGCATTGAACTGCGGATTGTTTGCCAGAGGACGATTGTCCGGATCGACGCGGCCGAGGCCGGCCATGGCCCGGATTGCGGGTTCGAACGTCTCCCAGCGAGGCCAAAGAAATGTCTTGTAGTAGAAGCCGGCGGGCATGAAGGCCGAGAGCCGGTCGAGAAGCGCGGCCCGATCCGCGGCCGCGGTCGGAAGGGCGTTGACCGAGCGCACGGCAAGATCGTTGTCGAGCGGCTCGACGGTCGCGCGAAGGTTCGGCGTCGTGCGGCCCGACCGCGTCACATCGACGATCGCGTTCGGGTCCTCGGTCCACGCGCCCCAGATTCCGCGCGGGCGATGATACTTGAAGCTGCGGCCGACCACCCGGACGCCATTGGCGAGCAGCGCGGACGCGATGCTGTCGCCTTGGAAGCCGAGAAAGGGCTTGCCGTCGAAAGTGAATGCGAGCGGCCGGCCCCGATCGACGGCGCCGCCAGCGGGAAGCCGAAAGCCGCTCACGCCACAACCCTTGAAAAGGGTTCGCTCCCGAGGACCGCATTGGTCGCCGTGTCGCGGGTCATCGTGAAAGATTCCAGGCAGGTCGTATGCAGCCAGATCTCCCGGCTCGCGCCTTTGGGGTTGGCGTTGAAATGGAGGTATTCGGCCCACGCTTCGTCGCTGACCGCCTCGGCCGGTTCGGGCCTCGCCTTCGGCTCGCCCACATAGAGGAATTCGGTCTCATCTCGCGGACCGCAGAACGGGCAGGGGAAGATCTGCATGAGAGGTCCTTTAGAGTAGGACTCAATTAGATGGAACCAACGTTGTCATCGCGAGCGAAGCGCGATCCAGGGGCCACCGCCGCATCCCTACGATCCGTGGATCGCCGCGTCGCTTCGCTCCTCGCGATATCAAAGCGCGTCATGTTTTAGCGGTTCACCCCCGGTCCGTCATAGCTGTGCGCTGATCGGAGGCCTCCCGCCGCGACTTGCGAAGTCGGGAACAGGGAGTTGGCCTATTTGCCGCGATCATTCATGTGGGCGCGCAGGACGGCGTTGATTCGCGTCTGCCAACCTCGTCCTTGCCGCCGATACGCCTCGACGACATCAGCGTCGAGGCGCAGCGTCTGATTGATCTTCGGACTCGCCTTTCGCGGACGGCCGCGTCGCTGAGCGACGGCTCGTGACGCTTCCGGGCCGAAAATCTCGCCGATCACCGCCAGCGCCGGCCGCGCCCGCTTGAAGTCCTCGCGGGTCCACTCCGGGTTTTCGCTATCGGGCCAAGAGGCCGCGTCGATTTTTTTCGTCGGCATAACGCTTGATCTCTCTCGAATTTGCCTTGCGGAAGCTGATCACGTGCATCGCCTCGCTTCGATAGGTGATGACGGCGACATGCAGCCGCGGGCCCAAGAGCGCCATCACCCGAAGTCGTCGTTCGCCGTAGTCCTTTGGATCGTCCTCGACCGCCACGGCGGTTTCCCAATCGAGGTCCGCGACGCGTTCGAATGACAGTGACCGTTCGGCAATGTTGCGCGCGTTCTTCGCGGGATCGAACGTAACGCGCAACATATTTATTGCTACAGCGGAAAATGAAGAAAGTCAAGATGCTCAAGCTCGTTTGGAATTTGCGTCTTCCCATCCGCGAATGTCCCGGCATTCCGCGCTTGGACGGAATCGAGGAGCGGGCTCCGCAATGGCGTTTTTCCGGGGCCGCGTCGCTTGGGACGTCGAGATAGGGCTTGTCGTCGACGATGAACGCGATCGGCCGGCCACGATCGACGGCGCCGCCCTCGGGAAGCCGAAATCCGCTCACAACTTCGTTCCCGACAAAGGAGAGGGAACGCCCCTCTTCACCCCGACGCTGCGGGCCGCCGCAACGATCGACGCCCACGCCTCGCCCGGCAGCGGCACGCCTTGCTCGCCCCGCCGCGCGCGCGCGCTGCGCTCCGGCTCGCCCGGCGTCAGGATCGCCTCGCCAGGAAGCGTCCTGGCCTGCCGGAACCAGTCGAGATAGCGGGTCATATCGCTGTCGAAGACATGCGCGGGCTCAACCTGGTTGGGGTCGACGTAGAGCGAAAACATACCGTTGGCGAATTTGCGCCCAGGCCCGGTCGCGCCATTGCCGGTGAGCGAGCCGCCGAGCAACTCGCAGAGCAGCGCCAGGCCCGAGCCCTTATGGCCGCCAAAGGCCCGGATCGCGCCGGCGCCGAGCGCGGCGTTGCGCGGGCCCTCAGGCGTCAGCGGGCCGTACAGCAGCGCGGGGTCGCCGGAGAGCGCGCCGTCGGGGCCGATCAGCGCATCCGGCGGCAGCGGCTTGCCGCCCCGGCTCGCGACATTGACCTTGCCTTCCGCCACCAGAGAGGTTGCGAAGTCGAGCACGACTGGCGGCGCGTCTTCGCGCGGAACGCCGATGCAGAACGGCGCGGTTGAAAGCCGGCGCTCGAAGCCGCCGAACGGGGCGACGAGCAGCGAGCCGCGGGCGTTGACGAAATGGATCGAGATCAGGCCCGCGGCTGCCGCGCGCTCCGCCCATTCCCCGACGCGGCCGACGTGGCCGGCGTTGCGGAGCGAGATCGCCGCGAGGCCCATCGCCTTCGCCTTCTCGACCCCGAGGTCGACGGCCTGCGGCGCGACCGTCTGGCCGAAGCCCGAACGCCCGTCGACAACGGCAATAACGGGCGTATCGACGAGACGCTCGATCGTCCGGCCGGGGACGATATCGCCCGATCGCACCCAATCGAGATAGCGCGGCATGCGGATCACGCCATGACTGTCGTGGCCCGTCAGATTTGCGTCGACAAGCGAGGCTGCGACGCGGCGCGCCTCCTCGAAGCTGCAGCCGACATGTTCGAAAGCCTCGGCGCAAAAGTCTCTGAGCGCATCGGCTCGAATATGGACCGTCATCTCGTCGCCTTGGCCTGTCCGCCGCCGAGATAGGCGTCACGGATGCGTTCGTCGCTCCACAGCGTTTCGGGATCGCCCCCGAGCGCGAGACCGCCGCTCTCCAGCACATAGCCCCAGTTTGCGACCTTCAAAGCCATGTGCGCGTTCTGCTCGACCAGCAGCACTGTCGTTCCACGCTTATGGATCTCCGCGATGATCTGGAATACCGCCTGCACGATGACGGGCGCAAGGCCGAGCGAGGGCTCGTCGAGCAGCAACAGGCGGGGCTTGGCCATCAGGCCGCGGGCGACCGCGACCATTTGCTGCTGGCCGCCCGAGAGCGTCCAGCCGAGCGCATCCGCGAAGTGCCTGATATCGGGAAAGACATCGAACATCGCATCCGCCTCACGCCGAATCGCAGCGCTGGAGGCGTTCCCGTTCGACGCGCCGAGCATAATGTTCTCGCGCACGGTAAGGCCGGGAAAGACGCGCCGCCCCTCGGGCACATGCGCAACGCCGAGCTTGACGATCGCGCGGGGGCTTAGGCCCGCAATCGCTCGGCCGTCGAACAGGATCGAGCCGGCGCGTGGCGCGACAAGGCCGGAAATCGCACGAAGGGTGGTCGACTTGCCCGCGCCGTTCGAGCCGAGCAACGTGACGACGGCGCCCTCGTCGATCGTGAACGAGACGCCGTGCAAAGCCTCGATCTCGCCGAAACGAACGCTGAGGTCTCTGACTTCGAGCAGCGGCATCACGCGACTCCGAGATAGGCGGCGACCACGTCCGGCTGCCGGAGCACCTCGGCCGTTTCGCCATCGGCGATCCGGCGGCCGAAATTGAGCACGGTCAGATGTCTGGCGACCCCCGAGATCAAGGTCATGTCATGATCGATGATCAGAATGGTGAGCCCCTGGGCGGCGATGGAGTCGAGCAGGTCGTGCAGCGCCTTCTTCTCGCTCAGGTTGAGGCCGGCGGCAGGCTCGTCCAGCAACAGCACTGTCGGGTTGGCGGCCAATGCGCGAGCGATTTCGATGAGACGTTGATGGCCGTAGCTGAAGCTCGGGATTGTCTCATCGGCGCGGCTCCCCAGCCCGACGAAGTCGAGCGCGGCGCGGGCGCGGCGGCGCAGCGTGTCGTGTCCCCCTTCGGCGAGCGCGTTGCCGTCGCGCTCGGCGCCGACCACGACATTTTCGAGCGCGGTCATCGAGCGGAACAGCCGAATGTTCTGGAACGTGCGCGCGAGGCCGGCGACGGTGCGCTTGTGCGCGGGCAGCGCGGTCACGTCGACGCCGTCGATGAGGATTTCGCCCGCCGTCGCGCGGTAGAGCCCGGTCACCACATTGAGCGTGGTCGTCTTGCCGCTGCCATTCGGACCGATCAGGGCATGGACGCCGCCGCGCCGCACCCGAAAGCTGACTCCGTCGACTGCCTTCAGTCCGCCGAAGTTCTTGGCGAGGCCCCTGACCTCCAGCGGGACGGGCGCGCCGGAATCGGCGGGACGCAAGGTGAGCGGTTCGACGGACCTCGACGGGGCGCGCCTGGGGGTTCGGAACAGCCTGCCGACGAAGCCCCAGATGCCCTCGGGCATGAAGGCGACGATGAGGATGACCGCAACGCCGTAAATCGCGAGGTAAAGGCCCGGGACGCTTTTGAGAAAACGCAGCCATTCGGGAATGAGGATGAGCAAACCCGTGCCGATCGTCGAGCCGATCGGTGAAGAGACGCCGCCGAGCAGCGCCATCGTCAGGAGGACGATCGAATCGGAGAAGGCGAACTGATCGGGGCTTATGTAGGAAAATCCGCCTGCAAAAAGCCCACCGCCGAGCCCGCCCAACAAAGAGCCGAGCGCGAAGGCGGTCACCTTGGTGCGGAAGACGTCAATGCCGGCGGCGCTGGCGGCGAGTTCGTTGTCGCGCACCGCACGCATCGCGCGCCCGAGACGCGTGTCGGCAAGGCGCCAGACGAGATAGCCGGAGATCGCGAGCGCGGCGACCGCGAGCGCGAGATAAGCGTGGCCCGAGGCGAAACCGGCTGGCCGTCCGATCGAGCTGACGCCATCCGGCCCATGGGTGACGCCGATCGCGTTGATGAGGACGACGGTCAGGATCTGCTGGAAGGAGATTGTCACCATGGCCAGGTAATGACCGCCCAGGCGCAAGGTCGAGAGGCCGAGCGCGGCGCCCGCCGCGAGAGCGAGCGCCATGCCGCCGAGCAGGCAAAGCCAGAAAGGGAGATGGTAATCGACCGTCCCGAGGGCGACGCTATAGGCGCCCAGCGCGAAGAACGCGGCTTGGGCGAGATTGATCTGACCGCACAGTCCCAGGACGATCGACAGGCCGAACACCGCGATCGCATAGGTCGCCGCCTGCATCAGAATGTTGGCGACGTAACCGTCGGTCTTGACGGTCGCCGCCAGCGCGACCAGCACGATTGCGACGAACGCGTAGGCGATGTGTCCGATCGCGGCGCTACGCATCCCGGTCACGCCTTTTCCGCCACACGTTCACCGAAGATGCCTTGCGGGCGAACGATGAGGAAGGCAATGAGCACGAGGAAGGCGAAGGCGTCCTTGAACGGCACCGAGATATAGGCCGCGCCGAAGGTCTCGATCACGCCGATCGCAAAGCCGCCGAGGATCGCCCCTGCGACGTCGCCAAAGCCGCCGATGATCGTTGCGGCAAAGGCTTTGAGCGCGATCGTCGAGCCCATCTGGATCGAGACGAACAGCACCGGCGCCACCAGGATGCCGGCGATTCCGCCGAGCACGGCGCTGTAGACGAAGGTGATCATGATCATCGCGGCGACCGGAATGCCGAGCAGCGTCGCCATTTCCTTGTCCTGGCTCGTCGCCTGGAGTTTCTTGCCGAGCAGCGTGTACTCGAACAGCCAATATTGGAACGCGACGAGCGCGAGCGTGACGCCGATGATGATCAGATACTGGCTGTCCAGATAGACCGGCCCGACCTGAAAGCCCGGGGTGTCGAGCCAGCCTGGCAGAACCTGCGGCTGCGGTCCGTAGAGCGCAAGAACGCTATTGGAGAGAAAGATCGAGGCGCCGATCGTGGAGATCAGCACTGGCAGATAGGTTCGGTTGCGCAGCGGATAATAGACGAACAGATTGAACACCGCGCCGAGCAGCGCCATTGCCGCGATCGAAATCAGAAACGAGAGCCAATAGGGCCAGCCCAAATCGACCGCGAACACGACCATCAGGAAGGCTGCGACCATCGAGAACTCGCCCTGCGCGAAATTGACGACGCTGGCGGCGCGAAAAATCAGGACGAAGCCCAGCGCGACGAGGGCGTAGACGGCGCCAATTCCAATTCCCGTAAACAGCAGTTGCAGGAAGAAATCCATGCGGCGCCTTCAGTTGGTCCCACGCATCAGCCTGCCGCGCCGGCGCCGCCTGGCGGCGCGCGCCCTCGCGAGCGCGCGCTGATGGACGTCGCCGGAAGGGCGCGACACGCGGGGGCGCCGGTCAATCCGTAAATTCGATGTGCTTGTCGAAGACGACGGCGCCCTTCTCGTTGCGCACGATGTTGTAACCGTGCAGGCCGTCGCCGAATTGGTCGAAATTGTATTCGCCCTCCGCGCCCTTGTAGCCCTTGGTCGAGAGCATGGCGGCGCGGATCTTCTCGGGGTCGGTCGAGCCGGCCTTATTGATCGCCGCGGAGAGCACGCCGATCGCGTCGTACGTCCACGAGCTGTAATTGTCCGCCGGGACGTTCGCGACTGCGGCGTAGAGCGTGGCGAATTCCTTTGCCTCCGGGCTCGAGTTGGCTGCGAAGTCGGCGACGCCGTAGGAGCCCCACAACGCCTGGCCGGCGAGCTTCATAGCGCCGACATCGATGATCGAGGGCGAACCGACCCAGGGGAGCGTCACGCCCAGTTGTCTCAATTGACGCGCAAAAATCGCCAGGTCGTTGTCGAAAGTGAAGTAGGAACCGATAATGTCGGCGCCCGAGGATTTGACGGCGAGCACAACCGGCGTGAAATCCTGGCTTTGGTTGGGATAGCCCTGATCAATCGCGACCTTGCCGCCAGCTTTGTCGAGCGCGGCCGACAGCGCCTTGAGGCCGCCCGTGCCGAAGGCGTCGGTGGAATGGACGATCGCCCAGTTCTTTTTGCCGAGCGTCTCGACGCCGTAGGAGGCGATCACGCGGCCGGAATAGGAATCGTTCGGCCGGAAACGGATCAGCCAGGGATTGCCCATCTTCGTCAGCGCGGGATCGGTGCCGCCGAAGCAAACGGGTTTGCCGGTATTGAGAATATCGGCCGCCATCGCATGATTCTGCGTCGAGCGGATCGAGCCGAGGAAGGCGACGATGTCGGGCTGGGCGGCGAGCTTGGAGAAGGCGAGGACCGCACCCGGATTGGTCGTCTGGTCGTCCTCGGTGACGAGCTCAACCTGTTTTCCCAGCACGCCTCCCGACTTGTTGACGCGATCGAGCGCGATCTTGGCGCCGGTCAGCGCGTATCTGCCGCTGTCGGCGGCCGGGCCGGTGACGGGCAGCACCATGCCGATCTTGACCGTTTCGTCCGCAGCGCGGGCGACGCGGGAAAATGTGGGCGTCGCCAGACTGGCGGCCAGTCCCAGATTCACGGACCGTCTTGTGAGCCTCATAGCTTCCTCCCGCCGACATCGCGTTTTCCGATTGCTTACTGCGGATCGTCGCCGGGCGGCCAACGGCTTGGATCGAAACTTGCGGAATTTGGACGCCCTTGCAAGCCGGAACTGTTTTGGTGCGAGACCCTTGTGATCGGAATCGGGTTCGAAGAGGATCCTCTAACCTCGGCCGCGGCCCGGACGTCCCGAAAAGGACGGCGCTCGCCGCCGCGTCGCTCCCCGTGAGACCGCCGTTCACCTAATGGAAATACCGAATTAGCTTCGCGACGGCGCTGCTACCGGAGCCATTGACGCTGATGTAAATGCAACCCATGGCCAAACTGAATTTCGTTTCCCGAAAGGGCAGTGGGCCAACTGGCCCACTACTCCTAAAAAACGTGTGTTGACATTCCGGCTTGGTAAAGCCTATGTTGACAGTGATGTTCAAAAACTGATTTAGGGGATTCTCATGACTTCGAACTATTTGCGCGGCGCGGTCGCCGCTTCGGCAATCCTGGCCGCTTCCTCGGCCTTCGCCGTGAACCTGATCTCGGACGGCGATTTCTCGACGCCGGCCCAGGGCGGCGGCTACACCATTTACCCTGGTTCGGAAGATGGGTGGACAAGCACGGTCGGCGACGGCATCGAAATCGGCACTTCGGCGGTCCAGTATGGGCTCCCGAGCATCAGCGTGGGTGGCCAGAATCTCGAACTGAACGCCAACACCTATGGCGTCGACAGCTATACCGTGACCGGCCTCGTTTTCGGCCACAGGTATCTTCTCACGTATGACTACGGCGCGCGTGATGCGGGCGGTCCGTCCGCCGCCACCACGTCCTTCGGCGGCGTCGTCCTTGGGACCGATGGCGTAGGGCAAACGCCGGGAACATGGACGGCGGATTTTTCTGGATCACTGCCACGTCGTCGTCGGAGAACCTGGTGTTGACTGCCGCCGGCACCGGCGCGCCGAGCTACGGCAACGAATACACCAATTTCTCGCTGACCGCCGTCCCGGAACTGTCCACCTGGGCGATGATGGGCCTCGGCTTCGCGGGTCTCGCCTTCGCGGGCAGGCGCACGCGCAAAGCCGTCTCGATCGCGGCCTGATGATACCGCCATTGATGTAGGGAGGGGCCGCCGCAGGGCGGCCTTTCTTCTGCGGCCGGTCCGGCGCAGTTCCGAAGTTGACGTACGACTATATTGCCAGAGTCGACGTGAAACGATTTGCGATCTGGCGCAGGAAATCTTGTGGCGCAGCGCTGGCGATGTGGGAGGAGTTCGCTCGCCGCGCCCGCCTGTTCTCCGCCTGTTACCTCGATTTATCGCCCTGTTGGGGTCCTGTTATCTTGCCGTCATATAGCTCTCACCGCGCGTGAGTGGCTTTCGCAACCAATTGTAAACAAAGGATTATTTCGCGCAAAGTTCAAACTGGACCGGCTGATGGTCCCTCGTTTCTCCCTGTTAGCAGGGAGAAACAGGCGTTGGAGCCCAGGCGCAGTTCGGCTCTAATGGGCGATGCCCGATCCCGCCGCCTCGTCGATCAGGCGCCCGGCGGCAAAACGGTCGAGGTCGAAGGGGCGGCTGATCGGGTGGTGGGAGCCGGTCGCCATCAGATGCGCGAGCAGGGTTCCGCCGGCCGGGATCGCCTTGAAGCCGCCGGTGCCCCAGCCGCAGTTGAGGAAGATGCCCTGTTTCGGCGCCGGGCCGATGATCGGCGAAGAATCCGGCACGACATCGACGATGCCTCCCCATTGGCGCATGAGCTTGAGCTGCCCGAAGGCGGGGAACATGTCGAGGAGGCCGGAGACGACGATCTCCTGCACCGGCGGATTGCCGCGCTGGCCGTAGGAGGGGATGCGGTCGAGCCCGCCGCCGAACACGATCTCGCCTTTGTCGGACTGGCTCGCGTAGACGCCGGTTCCCAAATGCAGGAGGACGATGTCGAGGCAGGGCTTGACCGGCTCGCTGACCATTGCTTGCAGCGCGTAAGAATGGATTGGCAGCTTGACGTCGGCCTTCGCCATCAGCTGCGATGAATGGCCGGCGACCGCGACGCCGACCGCCTCGGCCCGGATTTCGCCGTGGGCCGTCTCGACGCCGACGCAGGCGCCGTTCTGCATCAGGAAGCCGGTCGCTTCGCAATTCTCGACGATGTCGACGCCCAGCCGATCGGCCGCGCGCGCGTAGCCCCAGGCGACGGCGTCGTGGCGGGCCGTGCCGCCGCGCGGCTGCCACACGCCGCCGTTCGGCAAGTATCGCGAATCGAGCGACTGGGTCATCAGCGGAAGCCGTTTTCGGATCTCGTCGGGGCCCCAAAATTCGGCGTCGACGCCGTTCAGCTGCATCGCGTTGGCGACGCGGGCGGCGATTTCGAGCTGGGCCGGCGTGTGAGAAATGTTGAGGATGCCGCGCTGGCTCAGCATCACGTTGAAGTTGAGATCGCGCGACAGCCCTTCGTAGAGTCTCAGCGCAAGATCGTAGAGCGCGACCGACTCGGGGTAAAAATAGTTCGAGCGGACGATCGTCGTGTTGCGCCCGGTATTGCCGCCCCCGAGCCACCCCTTTTCGATCACGCAAACGCGGTTTCGGGCGTGGTTTTTGGCAAGGTAATAGGCGGTCGCCAAACCATGCCCGCCGCCACCGATGATGACAAAATCGTAGGCCGGCTTCGGCTTGGCCTTCCGCCACGCCTGCGGCCAGCCTTTGTGCCCGCCGAGACCTTCCCGCAGAATCGTCAATGCGGAATAACGCGCGGTCACTGGCCGGCCTCGACCATTGCAACATCCTTGGCGCCGCCGTGGAGCATGGCGTAAGCGCGGAATGACGCGAGGTCTTCGTCGCGCGGCGCGACGCCGGTGAAGGCCTGGAGATAATGCGGCGCCAGCTTCAGGCGAGCCTCCATCGGTTCCTTGATGTCGAGCGCGTAGTATCCGATCTGCATGTAATAGAGAACGCGCGCCCGCACCATCGCGTCTTCGAAGGGATATCCATATCGCATGAACATGGCCCGGATCGCGGCGGTGCGTTCGCCGTCTGAACGGTCGAGCGCCCCGCGCACAGTCTCCGAGCGTCGCGCCCATTCACGCACCGCGAAATCGAGGCGCGGGCTGAAGAGGTCCGGATCGACCCAGCAGCGAAAGACATTGCATACCGCCTCGTTGATCGAGGCGGCGGGCGTTTCGCTTTGCGTGACGATCGAACGCGTGTTGAGGTCTTCCCAGCGCTTCAGGAGTTCATCGAGAAGGTCGCCGCGATTCCTGAAATACCAATAGAAGCTGGATCGCGAGACGTGGAGCCGCTCGCTGAGAGCAAGCACCGTGACGGCGGCGACGCCGTCGCGCTGCAGCACGCTGAGGGCAAGGTCAAGCCAGTCGTTCTTCGTCGCCTTGACGTTGCCGGAGGGCGCGGGCCTTTCGGGAGGATGTGCGCCCTGCGGCCGGGCGCCCGCAGAGATCACGCGCGCATCGCCTTGCCGGCCGGATCATAGGGCGAGGGCGGAATCACCCGCGCCTTCCGTTCCGCGCCGACCACGTGAACTGTCAGTTCGGTTCCGACCGGCGCCGCGCCGGGCGCGACGAGCGCCATCGCGAGGCTCTTGCCGAGCGTATGGCCGAAGCCGCCCGAGGTGACAAATCCGACTTTGCGTCCCTCGCGCCAGACAGGCTCATAGCCGGAGCAGTCTGCGTCGATAGCATCGACCTCGAGCGTGACGAGCAGGTGCGAAGGCATGGGGCCCTCGCGCTCGGCCAGCGCCGCTTTCCTGCCGACGAAGTCGTCCTTGTCCCAGGCGATCCAGCGGTCCATTCCCGTCATCCGCGGCGTGTAGGCCTGAGTGAACTCCGCCGACCAGATGCCGAAGCTCTTCTCGAGGCGTAGCGCGAGGAGCGCGTTGTAGCCATATTCCTTGACGCCGCTCTCTGCGCCCGCCGCCAAAAGCGTACGGCGCAGCGTTCCGGCTTCGAGCGCGCGGCAATTGATCTCATAGCCAAGTTCGCCCGTGACCGAGACACGCGTGACCTTCGCGCGAACAAGGCCGACGTTGAGGATCGTCGCGCCCATGAAGGGCAGGGCCGCGTTAGATACGTCTTGATGGGTCACGCGCTCGAGCAGCGCGCGCGACTTCGGTCCCGACAGCGAGAAGCCGATCACGTCATCTGAGATGTCGCGGATCGAGACGCCCTCGCGGGCGTGATCGCCGAACCAACGCATGTGCCAGCCGCGCAAATAATAGGAGCCCTCGATCCAGTAGGTTCCGTCGCCCCAGTTGATGACAGTGAGATCGCCCTTGAGCTTGCCCGTCTCCGACAGCATCGGCGCAAGCTTGGCGCGTCCCGGCTTTGGCATGCGTGAGGCCATGAGCCAATTCAGCCAGGATTCTGCGTTAGGGCCCGTCACCTCGTATCGCGAGAACGACGCGATATCGAGCAGGCCTACCCCTTCGCGCACTAAGCGGCACTCCGCGCCGACAATGTGGAAGGCGTTCGAGCGTTTGAGCGTCGACCTCTCTTTGAAGCCGGGGGGGCCGAAATAGAGGGGAACCTCCAATCCCCACGAGTTTCCCCACTGACATCCCGCCGCTGTCATCGCGTCGTAGGTTGGCGTCGTCTTCAGCGGGCGACCGGCCGGGAGTTGTTCGTTTGGGTAGGTCATCACGAACCGGCGGGCGTAAAACTCGCCGGTCGTCTGTTTGATGTACTCGCGATTGGAGGTGTAGGCGCCGTAGCGTGCGATATCGAGGCCGTAGACGTCCTCGGCCGTTTCGCCTCGAATCATCCACTCAGCGAGCGCTTTGCCGACCCCGCCGCCCTGCAGGAAGCCGGCCATGACGCCGCAAGCCAGCCAATAGCCGGGCTTGCCTGCAACGGGACCCACCAGTGGGTTGCCATCGGGAGAAAAAGTGAAGGCGCCGTTGACCCATTTGCGGATGCCCGTCCTCTGCAAGACCGGGTACCGGTGGAAGACAAGTTCCAGCTCCCGGGAGATACGGTCGATATTCTCCTGCAGAAGTTCGACGCCGTAATCCCATGGAGCCCCGTCCATGGACCAGTGCTGCGGATGCGTCTCGTAGATCCCGACCAGCATCCCCTTCTGGTCTTGACGCATGTAGGTGTAGCCCTCGAGGTCGACGACCATGGGCATTTCCGTCTTCAGCGCAGCGACTTCCGGGATCGTTTCCGTCAGAAGGTAGTGGTGCTCGAGGGGAGACAGCGGAAGGTCGAGCCCGACCATACGGCCAACTTGCTTCGCCCATAAGCCCCCTGAATTGACCACGTGCTCGGCGTTGATTGTGCCCTTCTCTGTGATGACGTCCCAGGTCCGGTCCGGCCGCGGCTTGAGTTCGAGCACCCGATTGTGCTCGATGACCGTCGCGCCTCGCTTCCGCGCTGCGCCTGCGTAAGCCCAAACTGTGCCAGTCGTATCGACATAGCCTTCGCGATCGGCCCACATGCCGCCGAGGACGCCCTCAGCGCTGATAATCGGGCAGAGCGCCTTGATTTCGTCCGGAGTGACCAGGCGAACATCCTCGATCCCGATCGCCTGGAACCGCCGGTACGACGACTGCAGCCATTCCCACCGCTCGGGCGCCGACGCCACATGAATGCCGCCCGTCATGTGCATGCCGATCGACTGGCCCAACTCCGCCTCCACTTCCTTCAGGAGGTCGATCGTGTACGCCTGAAGAATCGCCATGTTCGGATTGGCGTTGAGGGCGTGGAAACCGCCTGCGGCGTGCCATGACGAACCGGCAGTAAGGACCGAGCGCTCGATGAGCGCGACGTCGCTCCAGCCAAATTTCGAAAGATGGTAAAGAACCGAGGCCCCAACGACGCCGCCTCCGATGACGACGACCCGGTAATGCGAATTCATCTTCCGCCCGCCGCTAAACTGGCCCGGAGCGGTACGCTACTGAACTCGCCGACGGCCGTCTAGACATTCCTGTCCATGGGGTTCCCGTGGCGCTTTTTGAGAAGAGTGTGGCTTTTGTCGCCTTGTCGCCCTTAGCCGATTGTGGGTATGGATGGGGCTGGTTCTGTTGCAGGGAAAAGGGCGGTGGGAACTTGTTTGCGGGCTGGCACGCGTTCGTGCGCCCGTAAACTTATCAAATGATCACCTTGAACGAACGGCTGGCTGCCGTAGAGATCTAGCCACGCCTCTTTAGGAGTAGTTAGCTCGGATGGTTTATTGATGAATAGCAACCGCGATTTCGGTACGGTGGCGCCATTGAAAGTTGCGAGCAGAGATCGGCGCCGGGAACCTGAGAGTGGCAAGGGGGCCGGCGGCTGCATGGCGCTAACGGGGGTATTCAAGCGTGGATGCGCTCGGGAGCGATGAGGTGTAATGGTTCGGGGCGGGGCCTTGACGCTCGGAGCGATTGCGATGCTTGGCGGCGCGACCGGCGCTCAGGCCGACGATCTGACGGGTCTTTTCGACGCGGCGCAGAGCGCTGCCTCCCTTCCGTCATGGAGTGAATTTTTTCAGGGAATTCATCAGAATTGGAGCGACTTGCCCGTGCGCTTCACCGTGACGGAATCCCTTGGATACAACTCGAACGTGCTGGCCATTCCAGAGAACATTCTTCTCGGCCAAGCGAGCAAGCCCCTAGGCGCATTCGAGGCCATATCGTCATACGGTCTCGCGACTTCGACCACCTGGGGGATTCACCAGATCTCGTTCGACGCTTCGGCGGGAACGACGAAATATATCAATCACGCGAATCTGGACACCTCGCAATATTCCGTCCATGCGAGCGACAACTGGGCGGTCGACCGCTGCGCTGGCAGTTTAGCGGCGTCCGCGGAACGCTCCTCGTCTGTACTGGGCCAGTTTGTCGGATATGGCGGTATTAACAACACGACCGCGATATCGGTCAATCAATCGACGAGATGCTCCATAACGGGGAATTACTCAGCGAATTTCAATGCCGGCTATTCGGAATCAATGAACTCGAATGGTTCGACGCCGCTGGTGAACTCGGTTGTTCCCACGAATCTCAATCAACTCAACAACAGTCAGGCGATCTTCGTCGCGGCTGGAATCAGCTATTCGCTCACCCAAACCGATTCGATCCAGGGGCTGGTCTCGATCAATGGAACGCATTATCCAGGCCGCCAAAATCTGACTGTAACTCAGGTCGGGGTCATCAATCCAAGCGCACTGGGCCTGACAGACAATTCCACTCAGGATTCGTTCAACGTCACCTATACGAGGCAACTCCAGCCGGATCTGTCTGTTGTCGCGTCGCTTGGCGTCGTTGGCGTCACGGACGCCCCGTTCGGGGTGAAGTTGCCGACGAAAATCGTGCCCCAGTATTCGCTGTCGCTAAATTGGTCGCCGACGGCGAAGCTTTCCTTCACGGCGGCGGCTTCGCGATCGGCAGGCGCGTCGACTTCGGTGATCGCCAATACGCAAATCTCGGAGACCGTAAATCTCGGAATGACCTATCAGGTCACGCCGAAGATTGGGCTCTCCGTGGGAGCCTCGACCTCATACGCGACGAGCGCCAACAACGTCGCCGCTAACAGCGCCTTGGCGCAAGCATATGTAAACTACCTCACCAACCAGGATACGTACAGCGCCCATGCGGGCCTGTCCTACACGGTGACTCCGTTCATCGGCGCGAACCTCACCGCCCAGTATTCCAGGACGCTCCAGCCTGGGGCGACGCAGCTGTCTGGGATTGGCAATCGCACGACGCAAAGCTCGATTATGTTTTCCGTAAATTACAACCCACATTGACACTCCAAACCTGGAGCTCGAAACGATGCGAACGATGAAGCAAATGGTCCGGCATTGGGCGGGATGCCTGGTGGCGATGGCGCTCGTTGCCGCCCCGGGTCACGTGTGGGCCGAGGGGCGCACCTTGACGACATCGGATGTCGTCACTATCAAGGTCGTCGGCCAGCCGGACCTCGATACGGCGACGCGCGTCGAACCCGACGGGACGATCAACTTTCCCTATATTGGCCGCATCAAGGCGGCGGGCATGACAGAGGATGCGCTTGCGCGTATCATCGAAAAGCGCTTGGCCGCGCGCCAGATTGTCACGGAGCCGCATGTTCTCATCGAAGTCACGAATTTCGGCACTCAGGTGACCATCCAGGGTCAGGTGAGCTCGCCTGGAGCCTTTACGGTCGACCGCACGACGAATCTGTCTCAGCTGTTGGCCAGGGCTGGCGGCTTGAGGGATACGGCCACGACCGTCACAATTCGTCGACAAGGGCCGCACGGCCCGGTTACATTGCGCTACGATGGAAAAGATCTCGTCAGCGGGAAGATCAATGGAGATAGAATCTTTATCCAAAATAATGATGAGATTTACGTCGACCAATCTCCGTTCTATTATGTTTACGGTTATGTAGGTCATACGGGCGAATTTCCCCTCATACGGCCTCTTACGGTGCAGCAGGCGCTGTCGATCGCGGGCGGCATCTCTCCACTCGGCACAGATTCGCGCATGTGGATCAAGCGCAGGCAGGCCGATGGTCAAACGATGGAAGTGCCCGCTTCGCTGGACGACGAAGTTCAGCCGAGCGACACGATCATTGTCAATGAACGTATCTTCTGACCGGTAAAGCTCCGGTCGGGGTGGCGGAATGAATCCGCGAAGCCTATGGACACACTGGCTCTGACCCGTTCGGTGCGGACGGGTTTGCGGCCAGCCTTTGAGAGCTTGACCAATGTCGATCACTTCAAAACGCCAACTGGATTCGGAACCTGTCGCCGTTCAGGCGCCGAAAGATCCGATCGAGCAGCAGATTCTGGCCGCCGGAAACCTCAGCGAAGCGCAGGTCGAGGCTATCCGCGGTTTTCAGCGGCGGAAGGGGCTCACTTTCGGAGAGGCCGCGATCACTCTTGGCCTGGTGCGGCGAGACAGCCTGTTTCTGGCGCTCTCGAAACGATATAACTATCCCGTCCTGAATTTCGGCAGCGATGAAGCGCGTTTTTCCCGTGAGCTCGTTGTCGGCTACCAGCCTTTCAGCAAGGGCGCAGAGGCGTTCCGTTCGATCCGCTCCGGCCTTGCGACCGGTCCGCTATCCCAGGGCAAGAACGCCTTCGCCGTGATCGGCGCTCACTCGGGTGTCGGGACGACCAACTTCGCGGCAAACCTGGCGCTGTCGTTCGCACAGATGGCCGTGCCGACCCTTCTCGTCGACGCCAACTTGAGGAAGCCCAGGCTCGCGGCGCTTTTCGGGGTCGATCCGAAGAGCGAGGGTCTGGTCGAGGCGCTCACGCATTTCGAGCCGAATACGCCGCCGGTCGCCATCGATATCGTGCCCGGGCTTTCGCTGCTGATCGCAGGGGCGACTGCGCCTCATCCGCAGGAGCTTCTCAGCTCCAAGGAGTTTCTCAATCTGTCGCAAAACGCGCAGCGCAACTATGGCGTCGTGATCTACGATACGCCGCCCGCTCTGGAAAACGCCGACGCTTACGTCGTTGCGTCGCGGGTCGGCGCCGCGATCCTGGTCGCTCGCCGCCATCGCAGCAAGGTCAAGGACATCCGGACGGTGTCTCAGGCCCTCGAGGGCTTCCAGTGCGAGATCGCAGGCACCGTGCTCGAGCAGTTCTAGAGCACGTCGCGCCTGGGGCCGCCGGTAAGTTCGAGCGCGTTGCACTTTTGTTAGCGACAAGGCGTTTTCAAAGGGTTAGGC
>CAWBBW010000026.1:0-309460 GCA_963787135.1 uncultured Alphaproteobacteria bacterium
CATAGAAGCGGGCCTTCGCTGATGGCTAGGGGAACGCGGCAAATGCGACCGGAAGCGCCATTCCTGCTCGGCCCCGGTACGGTAGACTTGCGTCAACAGCGGTCGCTCGTTCCCGCGACGTAGTGTACGGTCAAAACGACTGCCAGCGGTCATTCCTGTCTCCACAGACCCAGCCAGTTTTGCCCGCTAGGCCGATCGCTTCAACCGTTCGACGCCGACGGCTTTCATCAGGAAGCGTTCGTATCCCGGTTCGCTCGATCCGTTCCGCACCTTTCGCAGGAAATACCTTTCAAATCCGACTTTTGCCATATGCACCCAGTAGCCTTGACCGGACCAGTTGACGTTGCGCGGCGGAATCTGCGGTATCGCAAGGAACGCCACCCCGTTGTCCCCAAAGTCCGCAAGACAAACCGCATTCCATGATGGCACATGGGTTGGGGCCTTGCCCGCGATCAAATCCCGGATGTTGTGCGCGGTCGCGGTGACCATCAATTCGATCATGTAGCCCGTCTTCGGCATGCCGACGGCCAGCGGGGTCGCTTCATAAGGAGGGATCGCCACGCAGACGCCCACGGAGAAGACGTTCGGGTATGTGGGATTGCGCTGAAGCTTGTCGGCCAGAACAAAGCCGCGCGGGTTGGTGAGACCTTCGATCCATTTGCCGTCTTCGCCCCTCAGGCAATCGACGCCTCGAAAGGCCGGGATGAACATCGTGTATTTCGACGGCAGCTTGTAGGCCTTCTTCACGGAGCCGTCCTCATTGACTTCCGTCGCCTCGACGCTGTCAGCGGCGATACGGTCGATCTTCGCGTTGGTGATCCACTTGATATCGCGGTCGCGCATGACGGATTCGAGCAGGCTCTTCGTATCGCCCACCCCGCCCAAGCCGAGGTGGCCGATATAGGGCTCCGGCGTGAGGAAGGTCATCGGCACGCGGTCCCGGATCTTGCGCCGGCGCAGCTCGGTCACTGCCAGCATCGCGTATTCGTAGGCGGGTCCGTAGCAGGATGCGCCCTGAACCGCGCCGACGACCATCGGACCGGGGTCCCGGCAGAAGGCCTCCCACTTCTCGCTCGCCTGGGCCGCATGCCCGACGTCGCAGATCGAGTTGGTGTTGGCCTGCGGCCCGAGCCCCGCGATCTCGTCGAAGGCGAGCTTGGGCCCGGTTGCGATGACCAGATAGTCGTAATCGAGACGGCTGCCGTCGCCGAGATAAACAACGTTGTTGGCGGGATCGATTCGCTTCGCCCCGGAAGCGTTGAACCCGATTTTGAGTTTCGCGAATGTCCCGGGCAGATGGACCCTCACCTGATCGGCGGTTCGCCAGTTGACCGCGACCCACGGATTCGAGGGAACGAACTGAAACCACTCGGAATCGGAGACGACTTGGACGTCCGACGTCTTTCCGAGCATCTCCTTGAGCTCAAAGGCCATCGGAACGCCGCCGATGCCTGCGCCAATCACTGCCACCTTAGCCATCGCGTAGTTCTCCCATCGGTCGGCGCGCTTCGGCGCCTCTCTCATCTTTTGACTCTTGACAGCCTTGCCTTCGTTCTGCGCCAGGGAGCGCGTGGTCTTAATTTCGCGGGCAAGTCGAAATTCCGGCGATGCTGTAGAGCGGGCATGAGCCGGCCATCGCCGTCAGAAGCGGTACGACGCCGATCCAACCGACGGCATTCCAGCCGGTATGCGGAAATCCGAGCGGAATCGCATAGGCGATCAAACCGAGTCCGAGAATGATCCGTAAGATGCGGTCGAGGCCGCCGACGTTCTTGCCCATGCGCTTTCCCTTCGAGTTACGCGGGTCGACTTCACCTGAAGGCGTTGCCCGGCTTCACGCCTAACCGTTTGAAGACCATCGCCGCCGGGCAAAAGCCCGTGAACGAGGCCTGAATCAGGTTCAGTCCCGCGAAAGCCGTCAGAAGCAGCCATAGCGGGCTCTGTGTTTGGGCAAGCGCCAGGCTCACCAGAACGACGAGGCCGGCAAAAGCCATCACGGCTCTGTCAATGGTCACGACGCGCTCTCCTCGACTTTGGGTTGATTGGCGGTCTCGGCGGGCGAGCAAAAAAGCTCGTAGAGGGTTCCGATCACCCTCTTGGCCGGCTCGCTCGCGATCGAATAGTGGATCGTCTGCGACTCCCGGCGCGTGGTGACCAGTTCGTCCGCGCGCAACCGGGCCAGATGCTGCGAAATCGCCGACATGCTGAGCCCGACAGCCTGTTGCAAAGCCGTCACCGTTCGCTCGCCCTTCAACAATTCGCAAAGGATCATCAGGCGCGGCTGGCTTGCCATCGCCTTGAGCAGCTTTTCCGCCGCGCCGGCCCTTATTTGCAGCTCATCTAAATTCATACTTGCTAATTTAGCTATGTCTAATATATAAGTCAAGCCTCTTTTGGAGCCCAGCCTATGCGCCTTGCCGTCCCCCTGCTTCTTGCCATGCTCGGCGCCCGCGCTGCCTTCGCGGCCGACACTTTCGTCGTGCGCGCGATCGATGTCGCCGACCGGAAAGCGGTCGTCGCGACGGTCGAACCGGTTCATCAGCTTGTCGCCCGGGCACGGATTGGCGGCACCATCGCCTCCCTCGCGATCAAGGAAGGAGATGTCGTCGCCGACGGCGCAGAGATTGCCGTCGTTGCTGATCAAAAGCTTGCTTTGCAGATGCAGGCGCTGGATTCACGAATCGCTTCCCAGCAGTCGCAGCGCGACCAGGCCAAGGCCGACTTCGACCGGGTGGCGGAACTGCAAAGACGCGGCGTCAGCACGCAGACCCAGCTCGATCAGGCCAGGACCAACCTCGACGTCGCCGAACGCAACCTCGCTGCGATGCGCGCGGATCGCAGCGTGATCGCCCAACAGGCGAGCGAAGGGACTGTTTTGGCGCCCGGAGCCGGTCGGGCTTTGAACGTGCCGGTCTCGCTCGGCCAGGTCATTTTGCCGGGCGAGACGATCGCGACCCTGGCCGAAGACCAATTCATCCTTCGCCTTCAATTGCCCGAACGCCACGCCCAGTTCATGCGCGCCGGGGACACGGTGCTGATCGGCTCCCGGGGCATGCAGGCTCAGGAGACTGACACCATGCGCGAGGGAAAAGTTCGCCTGGTCTATCCTGAAATTCGTGGCGGACGGGTCATCGCCGACGTCGAGGCGCCCGGTGTTGGCGACTATTTCGTCGGCGAGCGCACGCGCGTCTACATCGATGCGGGAATGCGTCGGGCCCTCGTGGTTCCTTCGTCCTATGTGTACCGGCGGGCTGGGGTCAATTACGTCCGCCTCGCCGGCGGCGACGAGATCGTTGTTCAGCCGGGCGAGCCCCGGAACATCGGCGAGGTCAAAGGCGTCGAAATCCTGGCGGGCCTCAAGGACGGCGACACGTTGGCGGCGCCATGAAACTGGGGGTTTCCGGCGTCCTCACCCGCGCTTTCATCAATTCCCCGCTGACGCCGCTCTTGCTGCTGGCGGCGCTGGTCGCCGGCGCCTTGGCCGTCTTCTCTCTGCCGCGTGAGGAAGAACCGCAGATCAGCGTGCCGATGGTCGACATCGTCGTAGCCGCCAACGGCTACAAGGCCGACGAAGCAGTCGAGCTCGTCACCCGGCCGCTCGAAGACATCATCAAAGGCATCGACGGGGTCGAGCACGTCTACTCGCAGACCGAGGACGACCGCGTCGTCGTCACCGCGCGGTTTCTGGTCGGGACCGACCAGGACACCGCCGTGCTGAGGGTTCATGAGAAGATTCGCGCCGCGATCGGCGACATTCCGAAGGGCATTCCCGAGCCGCTGATCGTTGGCCGGGGGATCAATGATGTCGCCATCCTGGTCCTGACGCTATCCGCCAGGCCAGACAAGGCCGCAGAATGGACGGACAACGGCCTTCGGCAGGTCGCCGAAGAGCTGCAGCATGAATTGACGAAGGTCGAGGGCGTGGGCTCGACTTACATCGTCGGCGGAGCGCAGAGCGAAATCCGCGTGGAGCCGGACCCGGAGCGCCTTGCGCTCTACGGCATCACGCTGTCGCAGGTGACGGACAAGCTCGCCAACGCCAACCGGTCGTTCCTCGCCGGCGCGTTCCGCGACAACGGACAGTCTGTTCCTGTCGTGGCGGGGCAAACGTTGCAGGGCGTTCCCGACATCGGGCTCCTGCTTTTGACCTCCCGTGACGGGCGTCCGGTCTACGTCAAGGACGTTGCCGATGTCGTGGTCGGTTCGGCCGAGCCCGATCAGCGCGCCTGGACGATGACGCGCAATGCGAGCGGCGCCTTGGAGCGGCGGCCGGCCGCGAGCCTTGCCGTCGCCAAACGCAAGGGCGCGAATGCGGTCAGGGTCGCCGAGGACGCGATGAAGCGCCTCGAGACGATCAAGGGCCGCATCGTCCCTGCGGGCCTCGACGTCACCGTCACGCGCAATTACGGCGAAACCGCCAACGACAAGGCGAACGAACTCCTGTTCCACCTTGCGCTTGCGACCGCTTCGATCGTCATCCTCATCACCGCAACGATCGGCTGGCGCGAAGGCGTCGTTGTCCTGATCATCATTCCGACGACGATCCTGCTGACGCTCTTTGCGTCCTGGATGATGGGCTACACGATCAACCGTGTCAGCCTGTTTGCGCTCATCTTCTCGATCGGCATTCTGGTCGACGACGCGATCGTCGTCGTCGAGAACATTGTCCGGCATTGGTCGATGCGCGGCTCGCGCGGACTTGTCGAGACCGCGATCGAGGCGGTCGCGGAGGTCGGCAACCCGACCATCGTGGCGACCCTCGCCATCGTCGCCGCGCTCCTGCCGATGATGTTCGTCAGCGGACTCATGGGCCCTTATATGAGCCCGATCCCCGCCAACGCCTCGATCGCGATGCTGTTCTCGTTCTTCGTCGCGGTGACGGTGACGCCCTGGTTGTTGCTTCGCCTCGCCGGCCGGCGATTCGCCGCAATGCCGCCCGGCGACGAAATCCATCACGACATCGGCGCGATGGCGCGTTTCTACATCCGCATCGCCAAGCCTCTGCTGAAGGGCCGCATCCGCTCGAAGATCTTCCTGATCTCCGTCGGCCTCGCCACTGTCGGCGTCTGCGCGCTGTTCGGCACGAAAGACGTCGCGGTCAAGCTGCTGCCGTTCGACAACAAGTCGGAAATCGAGGTGATCGTCGACTTGCCGAAAGGCTCGTCGCTCGAGGAGACGGATCGCGTGCTGATGGCGGCCGCCAGCAGGCTGAACAACCTGCCAGAGCTGACGTCGATTCAGGCCTATGCGGGAACGGCCGCGCCGTTCAACTTCAACGGCCTCGTGCGCCACTATTATCTTCGTTCCGAGCCTCAGATGGGCGACCTTTCGGTCAATCTCAAGCCGAAAAGCGAACGCGATCGCGCCAGCCATGCGATCGCGCTTGATGTTCGCAAGCGGCTCGCGGATGTGCCCCTTCCGCCGCAAGGATCGATCAAGGTCGTCGAAGTCCCGCCCGGGCCGCCGGTCCTTTCGACGCTGCTGGCCGAAGTCTATGGGCCAGACGCCGCGAGCCGGCGCGAGCTGGCCGCAAAAGTCCGCAAAGCCTTCGAATCGGTCGATTTCGTCGTCGACGTCGACGATAGCTACGGCGTGCCGGCGGAGCGCCTGCGCTTCGCCATCGACCAGGAAGCGCTCGAATTCCATGGGGTCGCCGAACAGGCGGTGTACGATACGATCGGCGCTCTCGTCGGCGGAACCAAAGTCGGCTATTCGCAGCGCGGCAGCGGACTGAAGCCGATCTCGATCAATGTGGCGCTGCCGCTGAGCGAACTGACGCTGAACGAGCGCCTTCTGTCCACGCCGCTGCCGGCCGGCGGCACGCCGCGGCAGGGCGCGAATGTCGAGCTTGGCGATGTCGTCAGCCTGAAGCGCGAAGTCTCCTCGTACCCGATCTTCCGCCACAACGGGCGGTTCGCGGAGATGGTGACAGCCGAACTGGCCGGACGTTTCGAGGCGCCGATCTACGGCATGCTCGCGGTCGACGACAGGATCGCGGGCATGGACTGGGGCGCGACGGGAAAGCCGGAAATCGCGCTCCACGGCCAGCCGGTCGACGAGTCGAAGCCGACGCTGCTTTGGGACGGCGAGTGGGAGGTGACCTATGTGACCTTCCGCGACATGGGCGCCGCCTTCGCCGTCGCCATTCTCGCCATTTATCTGCTGGTGGTTGCACAATTCGGATCGTTCGTTCTGCCGCTCGTCGTGCTGACGCCGGTGCCGCTGACCCTGATCGGGATTGTGCTCGGGCATTGGGCTCTGGGCGCGCCGTTCACGGCGACGTCGATGATCGGCTTCATCGCGCTCGCCGGCATCATCGTGCGCAACTCGATCCTGCTGGTCGATTTCATCCGCACCCGGCGCGCAGAGGGCATTCCCTTGCGCCCGGCGCTGATCGAGGCCGGCGCGACGCGCTTCAAGCCGATTGCCCTGACAGCGGCGGCGGCGATGATCGGCGCCGCATTCATCCTGACCGATCCAATCTTCCAGGGACTCGCCATTTCGCTGGTCTTCGGCCTCGCGTCTTCTACTGCGCTGACGCTTCTGGTCATCCCGGCGATCTATGTCTGGCTGCGGGACGATGAGACGCCTGCAAAACGGTCGCCTGAGCGGCTCGCCTTACACTTGAAAGGAGACTGACATGACTGCGAACGACTGGCCCGCGTTGGCCCAACATCTCGGCGGCGAACTCCGCCACCTGCGCGGCGGCGCAAGCGACGTGATGAAGGGCTTCTCCGCGATCGCGCAAGCCGCGCTCGCTCCGGGCGCGCTCGACGTCAAGACGAAAGAGCTGATCGCGCTCGCGATTTCGGTCGCGACGCGCTGCGACGATTGCATTGCCTTCCACGCCAAGGCCGCGGTCGACCGCGGCGCCACGCGCGAGGAGGTGCTGGAGACGCTGGGCATGGCGATCTACATGGGCGCCGGCCCGTCGGCGATGTATGCGAGCCATGCGCTCGGCGCCTTCAACCAGTTCGCCGAGGCGAAAACCAGGAACGCGAATACGTGAAAGGAGGTTACAGGGAAGGTCTGCTCCGGGCGGAGACCGCGCCTAAAGACAAGGCCCGCTTCACCACCCACTTGCGCCGTTTCGCGGTCGCGATCTGCAACAGCAGCTTTACGTCGAATCCAGTCCCTCGGCGCGGGAACCAGACGTCAGAATTTGACCACTAGAGACCCGATCAAATGCCTGACGCCGGCTTTTGGCTTGGGCCGAGAGCTTATTGCCGCCGAAGTATGATTGCGACATATTGCACCGCCGCCGTCGGGTCGGGAACCAAGAATATTACGGGAGGATGAGCGTGAACGCTCCGCAACCAAAATTCATGATCGAGTCCGTCTGGCGCGGCCGTGTGTTCGGCTCGGATTGGCAGAGCGCCGCGGGCGGATCGATCGACGTCCTCGAGCCGGCGACCGGAGCGACGCTGACGCGTGTCGGCAACGCCGTCGCCGAAGACGTCCGGCGGGCCGCCGCCGAGGCGCGCGCCGCACAGCCCGGCTGGGCCGCGACGCCTTACGAGAAGCGCGCCTCCGTGCTGCGAAACGCCGCCCGCGCGCTCGAAGATCACCAGGAAGAGCTGATCCCCTGGATTGCGCGGGAGACTGGCGGCATTCCGGCCAAGGCCGGCTTCGAAATTCATATGGTGACGGAAATTCTCTATCGCTCCGCCGCGATGTGCACCGAGCCGCAAGGCCTCGTGCTGCCGTCCGACCCGGGCCGCATTAGTCTCGCGCGGCGCTTGCCGCGCGGCGTGGTCGGCGTCATCTCGCCGTTCAACTTTCCACTGATCCTTTCGAGTCGCGCCGTGGCGCCCGCGCTTGCGACAGGCAACGCCGTCGTGCTGAAGCCAGATCCGCGCACCGCGCTGACCGGAGGCTTCATCATCGCCCGCATCTTCGAGGAGGCCGGTCTTCCAAAGGGCGTGTTGCATGTCCTGCCGGGCGGCGTCGAGGCCGGCGAGGCGATCTGCACCGATCCCGATATCGCGATGGTGGCGTTCACCGGTTCAAGCGCGGTCGGGCGACGGATCGGCGAACTCGCAGGCAAGCATTTGAAGAAGGTGCAGCTCGAGCTCGGAGGCAAGAACGCCGTGATCGTGTTCGAGGACGCCGAACTCGACGCCGCGGCCTCGGCGATCGCCTTTGGCGCCTGGTTCCACCAGGGCCAGATCTGCATGACGACCGGCCGCGTGCTGGCGCGGGACAAGATCGTCGACTCGCTGACCAAGAAGCTGGTGGACAAGGCGCAGCACCTGCCGGTCGGCGATCCCATGAGCCAGGTGGCGCTTGGCCCTGTCATCAACCGGGCGCAGGTCGAACGGATTCACGCGATCGTCAAGGACACGGTCGCGGCCGGCGCAACGCTTGCGGCTGGCGGCACATTCGACGGAACCTTCTATCGGCCGACGGTGCTGACCGGCGTGAAGCCGGGCATGCGCGCCTTTGACGAGGAAGTGTTCGGGCCGGTGGCGTCGATAACGTCCTTTTCGACCGAGGACGAGGCGGTCGCGCTCGCCAACAAGAGCGAATATGGACTGTCGGCCGGCGTGTTCTCCGCCGATGTCGGGCGGGCGATCGCGGTCGGCAATCGGCTCAACACCGGGCTCCTGCACATCAACGACCAGACCGTCGCCGACGAGCCCCACGTTCCGTTCGGCGGCGTCGGCGCATCTGGCAACGGCTCACGGATCGGCGGTCCCGCCAACTGGGAGGAGTTCACGCAGTGGCAGTGGATGACGATCAAGGATAAGCCGGGCGGCTATCCGTTCTGATCGATCAGGGGATAAGACGCCCCGCTCTTGCCAACGCCGGAAGATGACGCGAACGTATGGTTAAGGGGGCATAGCCTGGGAGGGAATTGATCTCGGGCCGGGACAGCGTCCCTTAATCCGGCGCCTTTCCGAGCGGTATGCCGTTGACCTTGATCGACCGGTCCTGGCCGAGTTCCACGACCCAGGTGAGGCTGCCGTCGCCTTCGGTCTTCGCCAGTCCCTTGGCCATAGCGAGTGCGGGAAGCGCTTTTTCCTGGACGTCAGGTGCGAGCCCCTTGATCGCGACCATCGCCTTTTCAAAGCCGCGCATGTGGATTGTCAATGCGCCCGAGATTTTGCCTAGCGCATAGCCCATTTGCCCGGCGAAATCCGCGTCGATCGCCGGCGCGACAATATGTGAGGGAGCGATTTCGATCCGTAACGGGCCGGCGCCGAGGAAGGCGGCAGACACTTTCGCCGAGTCCTCGTTGGAGATGGGCGGCCCGTCGCCTTTCAGGCTCATGACGGCGATCGCCTCGTTCGCCGCAGCCGTTATGTCGATTCCCTTGAGCGTGGCCGCCACATCGATTTTCGACGGGATCAGATCGGCCGCGCCGGGCGGCGCGAGCCCCACCGGCAAGCTCAGGCCATCGGCCGCGACGCGGACGTTGAACGAACTCTGAGGACCTAAACTGGCCGCGCCGAGTTCATACTGGATGTCGCCGAGGGCGACCGCCCCGATCGCCGAGGTCACGACGGTCTTTCGCATCTCGATGCCTTCGACGACTTTGAGCCCCGGGGCCGATATCTCCTTCAGAAGGCCCTTGAGTTCCTCCTCGTGCTCTGCGAGGTCGGCGCGCTCCGGGTGCGCGGCGACAAGGGACCACAGATCGAAAGCCTTACGCGACTTGAACCCTTCGATCCCGAGGCTGACCAGCGCGGTTTCTGTGCGACCGGTGACGTTGACCGGAGCATTGTTCTCATCGAAACCCTTCGCGCTGATCCCGATATCGGCGATCTCCTCTTTCGCAATTGCGGAGACCGCGCCGCCGTCGCTCACGGCGGTGGCGGCGTTCGCGCTGACCGCGCCGAAATCGACGGTTTCCTCAAGCTTCGGCGTCGAAAGTTTGAGAAGTCCCTTCGCTGCGCTCGCGGAGCCGTTGAGGAAAAAGGCGATGGCCGGATCGATCAACGCAGACTGGTGGTAATCGTCGATCTCGAGCTCGCCGCTCGACTCGCGCGTCCGAAAACCGATCTTGGGCAAAGAATCCAATCGGACGCGCCATTTCCCGTCGTCCTGCTCAACCAGTTTGTAGGCGATGGTCGCCGGGTCATAGGACGAGCCGGTCGCTTTGATCAGATTGTTGACGGCGCTCAGGTCGAAGGTGACGAGATAGTCCGCGCCTTCCGGCGTAACCGCAATCAATGAAGGCGCGCCAGCCGCAGCGGCCGGCAGAATCCCGGCGAAGAAGGACTTGAGCTGCTGCGCGCCTTCGGGCGTCGCGGGCTTGTCGCCGGCGAGCGCAGGGACGGCGCCGAGGACAATCGCCGCCGCCAGCGAAAGGCGCACAATTCGGCGGCGGGACAGACTCGCGGGCATGGTCGGACCTTTTCAAGATTGATAGAAAGAACCGGCCGAGCCTATCCCAGTTTCGGTTACCGCGCTTGAGGCGCGCCCCGATTTTGGCAGTCGGGCTTTCGGCTTGGTTCCCGAGGCGTTACCGCGCGGGCAGCGCCGCCGGCGCCGCACGTTTCGGCAGCTGGGCCTTGGCTACGCCCGCTTTGACCGCCTCCTGCACTTTCTCGAACGCCCGCACTTCGATCTGCCGCACCCGTTCGCGCGACACCCCGAACTCCGTGGACAGCTCTTCCAGCGTGATCGGCTCCTCGGCGAGCCGCCGCGCCTCGAAAATGCGGCGCTCGCGCGGGTTCAGCACCGAAAGCGCCGCCCTCAGCGCGTCGAGGCGGGCGCCCAACTCTTCGCGGTCGGCGAGCAGCAATTCCTGATCGGGGCTATCGTCGACGAGCCAGTCCTGCCACTCCCCCTCGCCCTCCTCGCGCAAGGGCGCGTTGAGCGAAGCATCGCCGCCGAGCCGGCGGTTCATGTCGATCACGTCCTGCTTGGCCACGCCAAGGCGCTTGGAGATCGTCTCGACCTGATCGTCGCGCAGATCTCCCTCGTCGAGCGCGGAGATGCGGCTCTTCGCCTTGCGCAGGTTGAAGAAGAGCTTTTTCTGGCTCGCGGTGGTGCCCATCTTCACCAGCGACCACGACCGCAGGATGTATTCCTGGATCGAGGCCCGGATCCACCACATGGCGTAGGTCGCAAGCTTGAACCCCTTGTCCGGCTCGAAGCGCTTGACCGCCTGCATCAACCCGACATTGCCTTCGGAAATCACCTCGCCGATCGGAAGGCCGTAGCCGCGATAGCCCATAGCGATCTTGGCGACGAGCCGAAGATGGGAGGTGACGAGTTTGTGCGCCGCCTCGCGGTCGTTGTGTTCGCGCCAGCGCTTGGCCAGCATGTATTCCTCTTGCGGCTCCAGCATCGGGAACCGCTTGATCTCTTGCAGGTAGCGGGCAAGACCCGACTCGCCCGAAATGATCGGAAGAGATGCGGCCATCAGATTCTCCACTCGGAGCCCGGTTTTAAGCCGTCTCCGTCGGCGCGACGGCCGCATTTGACAATAATGCTCCAGAAAAGCGTGGCCGAAAAAGGGCCGGTCGACCAAGCTAAAACGTAGCAAGGCCCGTCCTGGTTCAGTCGAAACTTCGCGCGGGCCGGCTCTTTGTTACGCGGAGGAGCGTAGCGCATTGACCAAGTTCGCAAAATCTTGCGGGGGCGCGCGCTCGAAACGGAGCCTCTCGGCAGTGATCGGATGTTCGAACCCCAAGACCGCAGCGTGTAACGCCTGTCGACCAAGCGTCGTCAAAGCGTGTCTTGCGTCCTCGGTCAACTGCGCCGCCTTGGTCTTGAATCCCCCGCCGTAGACCGAATCGCCCAGGAGCGGATGGCCGGTCGAGGCCATGTGGACCCGGATCTGATGGGTGCGTCCGGTTTCGAGCCGGCAGGCGACGAGGCTCGCCCGGCCGAACGCCTCCACAAGGCGCCAATGGGTGACTGCCTGGCGGCCACGCTCCCCCGACGCGGTCGCCATCCTTTCGCGATGCCGCGGATGCCGCGCGATCGCTGCGTCTACTTTGCCCTCCGCCCCGTCGAAGGCGCCCCAGACGAGCGCCAGATATTCGCGCTCGAGCGATCCGCTGCGGCCATGATCGGCGAAAAGGTCGGCAAGGCCCCGATGCGCGGCGTCGGTCTTGGCCACGACCAGAAGGCCGGACGTGTCCATGTCGAGCCGGTGGACGATGCCCGGACGCCGGACCCCCCCGACGCCGGAGAGGCTCGCGCCGCAATGGCGGATTAGCGCATTGACCAAAGTGCCGTCGGCGTGACCCGGGGCCGGATGGACGACGAGCCCGGCCGGCTTGTCGATCACGATCAGATGCTCGTCTTCGTAGATGACATCAAGCGGCAGGTCCTCGCCGAGGAGCGGCGATTCCTCCGCCTCAGGCGCTTCGAAGGCAATCGTTGCGCCTTCGGCGAGCCGCATCGACGGATCGCGCGCCACCGCGCCGTCGACCCGAATCTCGCCGGCCTCGATCAGCGCCTTGAGGCGGGTGCGCGACAGCGCGACCCGCCGCTCCGCCGCCGCGTGCCCGAGGAAGCGGTCGAGCCGCTCTCCCGCGCCCGCAGCGTCAACGTCGAAGACCTGGGCTCCGGCAGCCGCCGTCAAAGGCGGCCGGCGGGAGGTTTCAGGCTCGCCGACGCTCTCGGGTTCGTTCGCTTCGCTCCCGGCGCGGCGCCTGGCCTTGGCGTTCATACGCGCTCGCGGCGGCGGCTCCGTGCGCCGGTTTCCGCGGCGGCCGGCGCGACGAGCGGGCCGAGCGCGGCGACGATCGCCTCGACGCTCGGGCGGGGGCCGGCTTCGTGGGCGTCGAGCCCGCGCCGCATCGCCGCCACATGGGCCGGCGTGTTGCCGCAACAGCCGCCGATGATGCGCGCGCCGCAATCGGCCGCAAGCCCGGCATAGGCCTCCATCAGCTCGGGCGTGCCGGAATAGTGGATTTCGGCGCCATGCCATTGCGGCACGCCAGCGTTGGCCTTGGCGATCAGCGGCGCGTCCGCATCCGCCGCGCTCATGGCGAGGATCGCGACGAGCAGATCGGACGCGCCGACGCCGCAGTTCGCGCCATAGGCGAGGGGCTTCGGATCGAAACCCTCGACCAGGGCGCCGAGCGCGGCCGGCGCGACTCCCATCATCGTTCGGCCGGCGGTGTCGAAGCTCGCGGTGACGACAAACGGCATGCCGACCCTGGTGGCGGCAGCTGCGGCCGCGCGAATTTCCTCGGCGGCGGACATGGTCTCGATCCAGACGATGTCCGCGCCGCCTTGCCTCAAGCCCTCGATCTGCTCGACGAACACCTCGACCGCATCGTCCTCGCCAAGCGGCCCGAGCGGGGCAAAGATATCGCCGGTCGGACCGACCGACCCCGCCACGACGACGCGCCGGCCCGCCGCGTCGGCGACCGTGCGGGCGTTCTGAGCGGCGAGGCGGTTGAGCTCGCGGGCGCGCGCCTCAAGTCCGTGCAGCGCCAGGCGCCGGCGATTGCCGCCAAAACTGTTGGTCAAGACGATGTCGGCGCCGGCCTCGACGAAGGCCTGGTGCAAGGCCTGAATCCGGTCGGGATGGACGGCGTTCCACAACTCCGGGGTCTCGCCGGAAGCCAGGCCCATGGCGAAGAGATTAGTGCCGGTGGCGCCGTCCGCCAGGAGCGGCCGGCCCTCGGCCAGAAGAGTTTGCAGCATGTCCGATCTCGTGAAAGCGCCTGGGGCGCAAGTTTGAGCCTGATTAGGCGCGCTTGGCGGCCGGCGCAAGGCGCGCCTTTCGGGGGGCGATTGTGCAGCGGGGCAAAGGCTGATAACGCTCGGGCGACCGACGAGGGCGACATTGCATGGGCAGCGGGGCAGTGGAATCGCGGGAACAGAGAACCATGTCCGAAGTCGCGAAGCGACGCCGATTTTTGCTGTTCCTCATCAAGCCGTCGCATTACGACGATGATGGTTATGTGATCCAGTGGTTCCGGTCGGCGCTGCCGTCGAACTCGCTCGCCTGCCTCTATGGAATCGCGCAGGACGCGATGCAGACCGCCGCGCTCGGCGACGACGTCGACATCGAGATTTTCGCGGTCGACGAAACCAACGAACGCATCCGGCCCGACCGAATCGCGCGTCAGATCAAAGACGCCGGCGGGCTGGGACTGGTCGGCCTCGTCGGCGTGCAATCGAATCAGTACCCGCGCGCGCTCGACATCGCCCGTCCGCTGAGGGCGGCGGGGATCCCGGTCTGCATCGGCGGCTTCCATGTCTCGGGCTGCCTCGCAATGCTGCCGGAAAGGCCGGAATCGCTGAACGAAGCGCTCGCGATGGGCATTTCGCTCTTCGCCGGCGAGGCGGAGGGGCGGTTCGAAGAGGTGCTGCAGGACGCTGCGGCCGGAACCTTGAAGCCCATCTACAACCACCTCAATGATCTGCCGGGGCTCGAGGGCGCGCCCAATCCCATTCTGCCGCCCGAGCGCGTGGGCCGCACCATCGGCATGTTCTCGAGCTTCGACGCCGGCCGCGGCTGCCCGTTTCTGTGCTCGTTCTGCACCATCATCAACGTGCAGGGCCGCAAGTCGCGCTATCGCACCGCCGACGACATCGAGCGCCTCGTGCGCTCCAACCACGCCAGCGGCATCCGCTACTTTCTCATCACCGATGACAATCTGGCGCGCAACCGCAACTGGGAGGCGATCTTCGACCGGCTCATTGCGCTCCGCGACGAGGGGCTGAATTCGCGCTTCGTCATTCAGGTCGACACGGCGTGCCATAAAATCCCGCGCTTCATCGAGAAGGCGGCGGCGGCCGGCGTGAGGCGCGTGTTCATCGGGCTCGAGAACATCAATCCCGACAGCTTGAGCGGCGCGAAAAAGAAGCAGAACCACATCACCGACTATCGCGAGATGCTGCAGGCGTGGCGCAAGGTGCGCTGCATCTCCTATTGCGGCTACATCCTGGGCTTCCCGAACGACACGCCCAAATCGATCGTGCGCGACATCGAGATCATCAAGCACGAGCTGCCGCTCGACATTCTCGAGTTCTCCTGCCTGACCCCGCTGCCCGGCAGCGAGGACCACGCCAAGATGGTGGCGGCGGGCGGCTCGATCGACCCCGACCTCAACAAGTTCGATCTCGAACATGTCGTCTGCGACCATCCGCGCATGACGCGCGACGAGTGGCAGGACGCCTATCGTCAGGCGTGGCGGACCTATTACACCGAGGACCACATCAGGACGGTGATCCGCCGCGCGGCGGCCGGCGGCCCGCGGGCCGACACGGTCGCGTACCTATTGGTGTGGTTCTGGGCGAGCTGGGAGTTCTACAACATCTACCCGCTCGAGTCGGGCCTCATCCGCCGCAAGGTCCGGCTCGACCGCCGGCCTGGCATGGCGATCGAGAGCGCGCTCACCTTCTATCCGCGCTATGTCGCGGGCCTCATCGTCAAGCACGCCAGGATCCTCGCCGCATTCGCCAGGATCTACTGGTTCGCGCGAAAGGTTTCACGCGATCCCGAGGCGCGCAACTACACCGACGCGGCGCTGACCGAACTCCTCCGCCGATTTCGATTCGCTCGAGATGTACCAGCTCTCCGAATCGGCCCGCGCGGCGGGGGCCAAGGCGAAGCGGCTCGAGGGCCGCCACCACGCCGCCGCGGCGGCGAAGGCAGACGCGGCGGAGTAGGCGGGCCTGCTTTCAGAGCGGCAAGACCATAACTGCGCTTGACGCGGAGTCAAAGATTCAAAAGCTTCGGCCTGTTTTCAGCCTGCTAACAGGGAGAGGCAGCCGGAGCGCTGCTCCTGCGCCCATTACCGACTCAATAGAGTATATCTTATCAGTCGCTTGCGCGAATGTTTTCAGCGAATGGCGCCTGAGATGGAGGGCTGGAACAGGACGCAAATTCGAGCAAAACGGCAGGTATCAGGCGGATAACAGGCGGCTCCGCGGCACGGGATTATGGAACGCGAAGGGTAGCGAAACTAGACCCAACGCGCGAGGTTGGACCAGACGGACGCGGCCGCGCCTCGCCCGGTCAGTGGCCGCGAAGCGGCGATTGTGTGGCGCGGCAAAGACTGTTATCGCTCAAAGAGACCAACGACGACGATGGCATTCGAGGGCGGGCGTTTTGGCCCGGGAGCCGAGAACCATGTCCGAAGTCGCGAAACGGCGCAGATTTCTGCTGTTTCTGATCAAGCCGTCGCATTACGACGACGACGGCTACGTCATCCAGTGGATGAAATCGGCGCTGCCGTCCAATTCGCTCGCGTGCCTCTTCGGCATCGCGCAGGAGTCGATGCAGACCCAGGCGCTCGGCGAAGACGTCGACATCGAGATTTTCCCGATCGACGAGACCAATACGCGCGTCCGCCCGGACCGCATCGCCCGGCAGATCAAGCAAGCGGGCGGCCTCGGACTCGTAGGCTTTGTCGGCGTCCAGTCGAACCAGTTCCCGCATGTGCTGGACCTCGCCCGTCCCCTGCGGGCGGCTGGCGTCAAGGTCTGCATCGGCGGCTTCCATGTCTCGGGTTGCCTCGCGATGCTGCCGGAGAGGCCGGATTCGCTCAACGAGGCGCTCGACCTCGGCATTTCGCTGTTCGCCGGCGAGGCGGAGGGCCGGTTCGACGAGGTGCTGCGCGACGCCGCGGCCGGAACCCTGAAGCCGATCTACAATTACCTCAATGATCTGCCATCGCTCGAGGGCGCAACCTATCCGTTCCTGCCGCGCGACCGGGTCGGACGCACGATCGGCATCATCTCGAGCTTCGACGCCGGACGCGGCTGTCCATTCCTCTGCTCGTTCTGCACCATCATCAATGTGCAGGGCCGCAAGTCGCGCTATCGCACCGCCGACGACGTCGAGCGCCTTGTGCGCTCCAATCACGCCAACGGCGTCCGCTACTTCTTCATCACCGACGACAATCTGGCGCGCAACCGCAACTGGGAATCGATCTTCGACCGGCTCATTGCGCTCCGCCAGGAGGGGCTCAACTCGCGCTTCGTGATCCAGGTCGACACGGCCTGCCACAAAGTCCCGCGCTTCATCGAGAAGGCCGGGGCGGCGGGCGTCAAGCGGGTGTTTCTCGGCCTCGAGAACATCGATCCCGAGAATTTGAGCGCGGCGAAGAAGAAGCAGAACCATATCGCCGACTATCGCGAGGTCCTGCTTGCGTGGCGCAAGCAGCGCTGCATCACCTATTGCGGCTATATTCTGGGCTTTCCGAACGACACGCCCCAATCGATCGTCCGCCACATCGAAGTCATCAAGCGCGAGTTGCCGCTCGACATTCTCGAATTCTCCATTCTCACGCCCCTGCCGGGCAGCGAGGATCATGCCAGGGCGGTCGCCGCAGGCGTGCCGATCGACCCGGACCTCAACAAGTTCGATCTCGAACATGTCACGACCGACCACCCGCGCATGTCGCGCGAGGAGTTGCAGGAGGCCTACCGGCTGGCCTGGAGGACGTATTACACCGAGGACCACATCAGGACGGTCATCCGCCGGGCGGTCGCGGGCGGCCCGCGCCCCGACACGGTCGCCTATCTCGTGACCTGGTTCTGGGCGACCTTCCGCTTCTACAATACCTTCCCGGTGGAAGCCGGCATGGTCCGGCGCAAGCACCGCCGCGACCGCAGGCCGGGGCTGCCGCTCGAGAACCCCCTGACCTTCTATCCGTGCTATTTTGGCGACCTGATCGTCAGCTCCGCCAGGATCGCGGCGCTGTTCGCCAAAGTCCATCTGATGGTGCGCCGGATCGAGCGCGACCCAAATTCGAAGACTTACACCGACGAAGCATTGCGGCTAACGGACGACTACGAGCATCAGGAAATGTACCAGCTCTCCGAGGCGGCGCGGCAGGCCGGCGTCAAGGCGAAGCGCGTCGAGGAGCGCCACCACTCCGCCGCGGCGGCGAGGGCGGACGCGGCGGAGTGAGCGACGATCTGCCTGAGGTTCTACGGAACGTGCGGACGCGCCCGTTGCTGGTCCTACGCCTCAGCGCCCGCAAGCTCGAGATCATCGGTCCCACTCCGGCGGGAATCCGTCGCGTCGGCGTGATTTTCGGCGGATCATTTGCTGGCGAGAGGCTCTCCGGCGAGGTGCTCGACGGCGGCGCCGACTGGCAGATCGTTCGCAGCGACGGCGCGACCACCCTCGATGTCCGGCTGATGCTCAAAACCCACGACGGCGCTCTGATCGGCATGAGCTATCGAGGAATACGCCACGGTCCGCCCGACATTATCGCGCGCATCGAGGCCGGCGAAACCGTCGATCCCGCAACCCATTATTTCCGCAGCGCGCCCTTCTTCGAGACCGCGGCCCCGAACTACGACTGGATCAATCGCATCGTCGCGATCGGGATTGGCCATCGCCAGGCTGACGGACCCGTCTATAGCGTCTTCGAGGTGTTGTGATCCGCGCCGCCCGCTGAGGCGGATATCCATTCTCGATCAGACAAGATATCCTTCCGGCGACGGCCATGAGGCTGACAGGGCGGAGCGGGGCGCCGCCGCGTGCCTTCTCTCCGCTCGCGGGGAGAGGGGGAGTTGGGCGAGAATACGGGGCGACGGGACCAATGCATTCCTTGACACGAGCGGCCGGCATCGCCGCGATCCTCTTCGGCGCGAGCGTCGTCGGCATGCTGCTGCAATGGGTGGTGCCGGCCGATGTGCTGACCGCTTCCAAGGGCACGGTCGGCGCAATGGTCGGGCTCGTCACCCTCCTGCTGGCGCTGGTCCTCGGCCTCCTCGTTTTTACCGCGTTCTCTCTTTTTACCACGCAGCGGGACGAGGCCTATTCGCTCGGGCCGGTGATCGTCGAGCTCGATCTCGCTCTCGAACAATACGGGCCGGAGGCCGCCGGTGGCCGCGCGGGTCTGAGATCCGTGCTCGAACGTTCCCGGGTCCGCTTCTTCGGCGACCTGAAGCAGGGGCCGCAGCCCTTCACCTTCGAGGAGATGCGGACGATATTTCACGGGCTCAACACCTATTTCGACGGCTTGAAACCGGCGACCGATTCGCAGCGCGCTCTGCTGACGACGGCGAAGGATCAGATCAGAAAATTCGCCGACGTGCAGATGCTGATGGCGCGCCAGCTCGCCAATCCTTTTCCGCCCTACGTGCTCGCCGTAGTGGTCTGCTGGGCCTCGGCGCTTTTCCTGGGCAACGGACTGGTTGCGACGCCGAACACGGTCAGCGTCCTCGCGCATCTGGCCGGCGCCGCCGCCATCGGCAGCGCGATCTTCCTGATCCTTGAACTCAGCTCGCCCTATACTGGCGTCGTCAGGCTCTCGTCCGCCGGGATCGACAGGCTGCTGCAGGTGCTGGCGGAGGCGAAGGGGAAGGGCGGGGAGTAGCGGATACTGGGTCGGGCATGGGGGTTGAGTAAACTGTCCCCGTAACCCGGATAATTCGACGCTCAACCGGTTCCCTCTAAAAAGACCTCGACGCGCCTCGCGCCGCCTCCGTGTTTAGGATGACGGGAATTTGGCGTGCCGAAATGGCGCCCTTCTCCGCGAAGCGGGGAAGGTGGCGGGCGAATGCCCGACGGATGGGGTGTGAAATGAGGCACAGCCCGGTTCCCGTATACTTTGTCCCTCGGACTGGGCCTGGGGGCCAGAGTCAGGTGAAATTAGGGGATGAAGAGAATTTAGACGTGACGCGATGGTGTACATATGGGAAAGGGGAGGAAAGGTGGGGCGAAGCCCGACGGATGGGGTGTGGAAAGCAGGTCCGGATCGATGCAGGTTCGCAGTGACGGTCGTGCAATGCGCCTGACTTTGAAATGGTGGACCAAACCCCATCCGGCGCCATAGCCCGTAGAAGGACGGGCGTCTCTCGACGCCCTATCTCGCCGCGTCCTGGGACGTGGGGAAGGGGTCACGCCTGTGATAGGCAGACAAGATGGACGAGCTGCCGCGTTTCCGTCAGTCCTCGCGCAAGTTCGCTCGGGCGCAGCGTCAGAACATGACGAGGGCAGAGACCATGCTTTGGCGCGCGGTGCGGAACCATCAAATCGACGGACACGGCTTTCGCAGGCAAACCCCGATCGGCCCCTATTTCGCGGACTTCGCTTGTCTTGCGCGAAAATATCTGTCGTCGAACGACTTAAGGCTTGGGATGACCGCCTGGGGGTGGCCACCCCCAGGCGGTCGGGCGAGCGGGATCGTAGCCCCTCTGGCTTGGCTCCGTGGATGAGCAGGATCCGTCCGTCCTTTGACGCTTGGCCTGAACAGATGATGGGGAGCAAGTCCCGCATGCAAGGCAAGGCGCCGTCACAGCAAAGCGTCAGAACACAAGTCTACCTCGGAATCGACGTCGGTAAAGCGAGGCTCGACGTCTTTATCGATCCGCTCGGCAGAAGGCTCGCTGGCACAAACAACGGCAGATGTGAAACGGATCAAGAAGGCGATACCGACAGGGATGTGGCGCTCATGGTTTCGAGGCGACCGGGAAGTTTACGCTGGTTCTTCGATTTCCACGACGAGCGGGTTCCGGGTCGCCGTGGTCAATCCGGCCCGCTCGCGCAAGTTCGCCGACGCCGTCGGCGCGCTCGCCAAAACGGATGCATCATCGGCGGACTGCCGATCGTCATCGAGCGCATTCGCGCGGCGTTGCGCGAGACATCGAAGCTTCTGGAGAAGCGCGGGCGCGCCGACGGGGTGGAAAACAGGGACGCGTCAATAAGAGGTTCGCGATGAGGTCCGTGCAGCTGATCCGCGAGCTGAGGTGTCTGCTGCGGGCCCACGAAACCGCCATCGCCAACCTCGAGGCCGAAATCCGCCGCCGGTTCGACGCCGATCCCGCCCTTGCCCGCCGCTTCGAAATCCTCACCTCGATCCCCGGCGTCGGCCCGTGCGCCGCTGTCGCCCTCATCGCCGGCGTGATCGAACTCGGCCAACTCTCCGCCAAAGAGATCGCCATGATCGTCGGCCTTGCCCCCGTCGCCGACGACAGCGGCCAGCGCCGCGGAACGCGCGCCATCAGAGGCGGACGGGCCCATGTCCGGGCTGCTCTTTATATGCCAGCCAACAGCGCCGCTCGGCACAATCCGGACTTGAAAGCCTTCTACGACCGTCTCATCGCCAGCGGAAAAAAGCCCAAAGTCGCCATCACCGCCGTCATGCGAAAGCTCGCAATTCTCGCCAATACCCTCGTCGGTCAAAATAGACTCTGGGAGCCTCATCACGCTTGACTCCCATCACAGATGCTCATCCGTCGTTGCTTCGCAACGCCACCCCAGCAGAGCTGGGGAAGGAAGTCTCAGAGGATCGAGCGTTCGACCGCGCGTTCCGCCTCTGCGATCGTTTCGGGCCGCCCGACGTGCAGCCAGAGGCCGTCGAGCCGGACGCCGAAGAGCCGGCCCCTGGCTGCGGCGGCGTGGAAGAACGGCGCGAGACGGAAGACGTCCGCCGCCTCGTTCTCGAAAAGCTCAGGCTTGATGATGCCGACGCCGGTATAGACGAAGGGCGCCACGTGACGCGCCACACGCCCCTCCAGCCGCCCGTCCCGCGTCATAGTGAAATCGCCCGGCCAGTCGACGCCGACCGCGCCGGCGGCGGCCGCAACCAGCAGCGCCACGTCCATCGCGTCCGGATCGAAGGCTGCGGCGAGGCGGGCGATATTCGATCGCGGTCCTTCGATCCAGAAAGCGTCGGTGTTGCAAAGAAGGAACGGATCCTTCCCCAAGGCCGGCAGGGCGCGCTTGATCCCGCCGCCCTGGTCGAGCAGCATCTCGCGTTCGTCGGATATGACGATCCTCGGGGTCTTCCGCCCGGCGAGATGGGCCTCGATCTGATCGGCGCGCCAGTGGACGTTGACGATCGCCCGCTCGACGCCGTTCTCGGCGAGCCGATCGAGGCAATGATCGATGAGCGCCCGGCCGCCGACCCTGACCAGGGGCTTCGGCAGCGTGTCGGTGATCGGCCGCATGCGCGTTCCCAGACCCGCGGCGAACACCATGGCGGTCTTGGGACAAGGCGCGGTCATGGCCGATCGCTTCGAGGGTCCTGCGGCGTCCGTCCTTCCAAGGGTTGGCCGAGCGCCCGCGGAAGATGGTTTTGATACCAGAGCGCGAGCGGCCGGAGCAATGGATGGGCGAGATTCTTCGCCAGATAGCGCTCGATTCGCGGCAAGTGACGCAGGTACTGCGGCTTGCCGTCACGCTTGTCGAGCCGGGCGAAAATTCCGAGGATCTTGGTGGCGCGCTGCGCGCCCATCGCCGCATAAGCGGCGGCGAAGCTCTCGGCGTCGAAGCCGGGATCGGCCGAGGAGCGACGACGGACATAGAGCGCCGCCAGGCGCATCTCGAGATCGTCGGGTAAGTCGATGCGCGCATCCTGCAAAAGCGATGCGAGATCGTAAGCCGGCGGACCGATGACGGCGTCCTGAAAATCGATGAGCCCAATCCGCGCGAAGCCTTCCCGCTCCGCGAGCCAATGGAGGTTCGGCGAATGGTAGTCGCGCAGCGTCCAGGTCGTTCGCTGGCTGAGGATCGGCGACAGGAGCTCCCGCCATAGGGCGAGGAACTGCATGCGCGCGCCCGAAGGCACCGCGACCCTCGCGACCGCGGGGGCGTACCAGTCGAGCGCGAGTTCGACTTCGACCTGCATCGCCTCGATATCGTATGTCGGCAGCTTGTAGACCTCGGCGCCGACCGGCAGGACGTCGGGCAGTTCGCGCCCGTGCAGATCGACAAGCAGCGCAATCGCCTCGACGTAGCGCGCGCCGTTGGGAACGCCGTCTTCAAGGATTGTTTCGGTCCCGAAATCCTCGATCAGCGCGAGCCCCTCCTCGATGCTGGAAGCGATCAGCTTCGGGGCCGAATAGCCCTGGCTTCGAAGTCCTTCGGCCATGGCGATGAAGGCGCGGATGTCGGGCGAGAGCCTGGCGATCGCGGCGTAGGGCTTGCCGTAGCGAAGAATCGGCCCGTCCGGCCGCGGCGGCGAAATCATCAGGATCGCGCTGCCGCCGTCAGCCCTCGCGAGCCGTTCGTAGGCGCGGATGGAGGCGTCGCCTTGCAAAAATTCGCGGCGCGCGTCCTCCCAGCCGGCCTGCTTCAAGAGCGCTCCGACGCCGAGCGCCCGCGACAGGCGGCGGCCCACAGTCCCGCGGCCGCGCAGTTCGAGAATGCGAAAGTCGGGGCCGCGGGTGGGATCGAAGCGAATGGTCGCGTCGAGCCGGTCGGCCGGAAGCGCAGCAGGGATGCGCTCCGGCCATTCGACGATGGCGATCGCGCCGGTCAGGGCCTCGTCCCACCCGAGATTGTCGAGTTCGAGCGCGCTTCGCAGGCGGTAGAAATCGGCATGGACGACCGGTCCGCGAGGCGCATCATAGATCTGCATCAAGGTAAAGGTCGGGCTCGGCGCCTCAAGCGAAGGAGCCTCGACCAGGGCGCGGATCAGTCCGCGCGCGAAGGTCGTTTTGCCCGCGCCGAGATCGCCGGACAATGCGACGAAATCGCCGGGCTCGAGCCACGCCGCCTGCGCGGCCGCAAAGCCCAGCATGGAGGCTTCGTCCGGCGCCTCCAGGCGCCAGAGTTTAGGCTCGTGCGCCTCGCCCGCGCGGTCCGCCATATCCGGCTACTGCGCCGATTGCGGCGCAAGCTGCGCGCCACGCCCGAGGTCGTCCGCCCCGGCCGCGGCCAAGATCGGCTCGATCGGAAAAATGCAGGTGACGGTCGTGCCCTCGCTGGGCGCCGTATCGATCAGCACGCGGCCCTGGTGAAGCTCGACCAGCGCCCTTACGATCGACAGTCCGAGGCCGGGACCGCGATGGCGGGAGCCGTTGGGGAACGTCTCGAAACGGTCGAACACGCGGTCGATCATGTCCGGCGGGATGCCGCGACCGCGATCGCTGACCTTGAAGATGATCTCCGCGCCGCGCCGCATCGCCGCGAGGGTGACGGTCTGTCCGGGCTCCGAATAGTTGATGGCGTTGGACAAAAGATTGAACAGGACCTGCCGGACGCGGCGCCCGTCGGCGCGCAGCGCGCCGACGCCATCCGTCATGACGATGCGCATCTCGATCTCGGCTTCGTTGAGGCGATCCTGCACCCCGGCCGCGGCCGCTTTCATCGCCTCGGCGACGTCGACGGTTTCGAGACGCAGCTCGAGCGCGCCTGCGTCGATCGAGGCGAGGTCCAGGATGTCGTCGATGATGGCGAGCAGCGCGTGCGACGAATTCGTGATGAACCCCGCATATTCGAGCTGCTTGGGATTGAGCGGCCCGACGCCGCCCGCCGCCAGCAGCTGGGTGAAGCCGATGATGTTGGTGAGCGGGGTTCGCAGCTCGTAGGACACGTGATTGACGAAGTCGTTGCGCAATTTCTCGGCGGCGACCAGCGCCTCGTTTCGCTCGGTCAGCGCGCGTTCGAAATTGGCGCCGGCGGTGACGTCGAGCGAGGTCAGCAGCGTCGCTCCGTCCGGCAGCGGCAAAGCGGCGCATTCGAGGGTGAGCCCATCCGTTCGCGCGATCCGCGCCGTCCGGCTTTCGCGGCGCTCGGTGAGAGTGACAACCATCGCGCGCAGATCGTCCCAGAGAGCGGGGTCCTGGCAGAGGGCGCGGCACGCGCCCGCAATCTCGTCGATGTGCGGGCGATCGCGCAGTTTTGCCGCATCGAACCGCCACATCTCGGCAAAGACGGGATTGAAGAGCTTCATGCGCCCATCCGCGCCGAACACCGCCACGCCCTCCTTGAGAGCGTCGAGCGTCTCGCCCTGCACATGGGTCAGCGCGTTGACCTGGGAGGCGAGCGCATAGCTTTGCGTGGCGTCGTCGTAGAGATGAGTGACGCCGCCCTTCGGATTGGCGCTCGTCACGACGCGCAGCGCGCGTCCGTCGGGCAGATGCCAGACAGTCTCGCTTGGCTCGATCGCCTGATAGGCGCTCAGCTGCTGCGCTTTCCACGTGCGAAAGTCGACCTGCTCCGGCAACTGGCGCTTGGCGCGCAATCGATCGAGGATTTCCCCGTCGGTCGGCCGCTGGTCGAGGAAGGCCGGTTCGAGCGACCAGATCTGCCGGTACGCGGCATTGTAGAAGGTGAGACGCTTCGACTTGTCGAATATCGCCACTGCGGTCGAGAGCCGGTCGATCATGCGCGAGTAGTCGTCCTCGTTGCGCTCCATTTCGGCGCGCAGCGCGATAAGCTCCGAGACGTCACGCGCGACCCCGGCGGCGCCGAAGGGCGTGCGCACCTCGGCGGCGTCGAAGGTTCGGCGCTCTCCGTTGACGACCGCGACCGCGCGGCGCTTCCAGACGCCTGTCTCCTTGAGTGCCGCGGCCGCCTCGCGGCGCAGCGCCTGATCGAAGAGTTCTCCGCCATTGTCGACTGCGGCCCTGTCGTCGGGCGCTTCGACGGCCCGCGAATAGGGGGCATTGCACCAGACCAAGCGACCCTCGGAGTCGCGCCGCCATGCGGGCATCGAGGCGGACTCGAGCGCAAGCCGCAGCGCGCTCAATTCGCCTTCCGCCTCCGCGAATGTCTTGTGCAGCCGCGCCAGTTGGAGCCGATCGCCGGAGACATCGCGGATGCGCATGACGGCGCTGCCGGAAACCGGCTGTCCGCTGATCTCGAGATGGCGCCCCCGGCGACTGACCGCCGCCATCGAAAACGCTTCGCCACGTTTGAGAAGCCGCTCCGTCGCTTCCTCGACCTGAGCCGCGACCGCAGGCTCGAGCCACTCGGCGGGATCGAGGCGTCGCGGTCCGAGCGTCGCGTCCGCGACAATTCCCAGATCGCCTTCGATCACCGGCTCGGCCTCCGGGCGATCCCAGGAGATCAGGATTTGCGGCTCGCCGCGCAGAATCATGGTCGATCGATCGAGCATCGCGGTGGTCCGCGCCAGTTCAGCTTCCAGTTCGCTTGCCCGCCGGACCCAGCTTCTGCGGCCGATCACGTACAAAGCGATGGCGGCCCCGGCAAGCAGGGTGAGCATCATCAGCGCGATCAGGGCGAGGCCCGCCCCATTGGCCTCGACCGGGGCCAGGCGCAGAAGAAACGCCGGCGGCTCTTCGAGGATTTCAAGACCACTTTCCGCGCGCGCCGCGGGGGCCGTCAGGAGGATGATCGCCGTCGCCCGTACGGCCGTCGCCCGGCCAAAAGGTCGCGCTCGACCGGCGGACCGGGTGAACACTCGCGCGCTGAACCCCCGCACCGCTGAGCCTCCTTGAGAGCCGGCAATTCCAGATGCGCCTTCGAGGCGCCGGCCGGCCGGGACCCTTCCGCCAGGAAGTCCCGAATCAGCCCGTCAACAGGCTTACGAAAAGTTTGGCGCAAAGTCGTTAACCATGATGGACGCTTCGCCATCGCGAATCTTGCGAGCGGCTAGCGGACAAGTCCCAGAATGTCCTTGACCGCATCCATGTTCGGTCTCGCCATGGCGCGGGCCCGGTCCGCCCCGTCGGCGAGGACCGAATCGACGAAGTCCGGATCGGCCGACAGGCGCAGCATTTCCGAGCGGATGGGCGCGAGCTTCTCGATCGTGAGGTCGGCGAGCGCGCTCTTGAACGCCGAGAACTGGGCGCCGCCAAAGCGCTTGAGCACGTCGGCCTTGGTTTCGTCGGCGAGCGCGGCGAAGATGCCGACGAGATTGTCGGCCTCGGGGCGCTGGGCCAGGCCCTCGACCTCGCTCGGCAGGGGTTCCGGATCGGTCTTGGCCTTGCGGATCTTCTGGGCGATCGTGTCCGCATCGTCGGTCAGCGCGATATAGGAGTTTTCGGAAGGGTCCGACTTCGACATCTTCTTGGCGCCGTCGCGCAGGCTCATTACCCGCGTCGCCGGTCCCTGGATCAGCGGTTCGGGCAGGGGAAAGAAGGCGTCGCCATGGCCATGCGCGGCGATCGACGCCGAAAAATCGTTGTTGAACTTCTGTGCGATGTCGCGCGCCAGCTCCAGGTGCTGCTTCTGGTCGTCGCCGACGGGAACGTGGGTGGCGCGGTAGACCAGGATGTCGGCCGCCATCAGCACCGGGTAATTGTAAAGACCGATCGACGCGGCTTCGCGATCCTTGCCCGCCTTCTCCTTGAACTGGGTCATCCGGTTCAGCCAGCCGAGCCGGGCCACGCAGTCGAAGACCCAGGCGAGCTCGGCGTGCTCCGCGACCCGGCTCTGGTTGAAGACGACGTTGGCTTTCGGATCGATGCCGCAGGCGAGGAAAGCCGCGGTCACCTCGCGCGTGGTGCGGGCGAGCTGCGCGGGTTCGAACGGCAGGGTCATCGCATGCAGATCGACGACGCAATAGAGGCACGGACGGGTCGCCTGCAGCGCAACGAACCGCTTGATCGCGCCGAGATAATTGCCGAGATGCAGGTTGCCGGTGGGCTGAACGCCTGAAAACACGCGCTCCGGAAAGGTCGCCATTATCGTCCGCTTGAAGCCGAAAGTGTGGGGCGGGCCTTATGGCAACGCGGGCGAGGACGCGCAAGGGGAGCTCTCCCTTCGCCCCGCTTTGCGGGGAGCAAGGGGGCACTCCCTTCGCCCCGCCTTGCGGGGAGCAAGGGGAACTCTCCCTTCGCCCCGCCTTGCGGGGAGAAGGTGGACGCGCGCAGCGCGGCCGGATGAGGGACGGGAGCGAGGCGCCGGCTTCAGGCCTGGGCGTCCTCGCCGACCGCGAGATCGACCATGATCTCGCTCGCGAGGCGCTCCAGAGCCTTGCGCAGATCGTCGAGCGAGAGGCCGTCGGGCGCGCGCAACCGGGCCGAGGCGCGAAACATCTCGACGCCGGTGAAAGGCTCGCCTTCGAGGCCGCTGGAAAATTCCTCGATATTGACGCCGAGATCGGTCAGCGTTTTGGTGACGTCGCGCACGATGCCGGGCCGCTCGTTGCCGAGGATGTCGAGACGGATGAGGCGCGAAGGCTTTTCCGCGGGAGCGGCTGCGCCCGGCTCGATCGTGACACGCAGCCCAGATGTTTCGAGCCGCAAGAGCGAGGATTCGAGTTCTGCGAGCTTGGCGTCAGGGACATTGACCAGCAGAATACCCGCGAATTTCCCCGCCAGTTGCGCCGAGCGGCTTTCCAGCCAGGTTGCCTCGCAAGCTGCGATCCTGTCGGAGATCGCGTTCACCAATCCGGGCCTGTCGTCGCCGACGAAGGTCAGAACGAGCGGGATCATGGGGGCGTCCTCCTCGCGCCGGATCAGGGCGCGGGGGCATCCTATGCCCGAGCGGCCGAGCGGCGCATACCAAAAAAAATATCGCGTTCCGCTTCATGCGGAGCACGGCAAGGGCAACGCGTCCAAACTGCCTCAGCACGCTTGCTAATCCACGGAGCAGGATTAATGGCGCGCAGTTCACTGTCTTTTGGCGCCCGGGCTTCAGCCGCTCCCCGTGGCGCCGCCGGGACCGGAAGGTTTTCGCGCGCCGCGCCGGCCGGCGACGGTCTCGTCTCGCCGCACGACGATGGCGCGACGCCGCCGTCAGCCCGCCTTTCGTCGCGCCTCGACATAGCGCCGCAAGACGGCGTTGATGTGCGTTTGGTAGCCGCGCCCCTGGGATTTGAACCAGCTCAAAACGTCGTCGTCCAATTTCAGACCGACCGGTTTCTTGACCGGCTGGCGGATTTCGACGCGCGCCCATTCCTCGTCGCTCATCGGCGCGCCCTCGATGTCGTTGTCGGCGATGCTTTCATTCTCGGCCGGGCTCAGAGCGTCGAGGCGCGCGTAATCCGTCTCATCGCGCAGCGGCGTCAGGGTTTCGTCGGCATTGCGAAGGTAGAGTTTGCCGTCAACCAGCACCGTGCGGACAACCTCAGGGCGTTTCATAGCGTTTTTGCTCCTTCGCGTTGGCCTTGTGCGCCGAAATGATCCACGTGACCGAGCCGCACATCGTAAACGTAATGTGAAAGACCCGCGGCCCGGCCGGCGGCGGTCCGCTTGAAAGGCCGCGATGACGGTCGGGTTTCTTGATCCGGGCAGAAAAATCGCCCGCGACCTTCGCAAGGATTTTGGCGAGGAGGGGTTCAACATGCTCGGAAAGATCGGCATCGCGTCCCGCAAGACATTGCCGAAAATTGATCAAGCAGCCACGCCGCCTCACAAAATGAACCGGCTCAGATCCGCATTGTCCGCCAGGTCGCCGACGTGACGCTCGACGAAGGCGGCGTCGATCCTGACCTTTTCGCCTGACCGGTCGGTCGCGGTGAAGCTGACCTCGTCAAGCACGCGCTCCATCACCGTCTGCAGCCGGCGCGCGCCGATGTTCTCGACCGAGCCGTTGACCCTGGCGGCGATGCGCGCGATGGCCGAGACGGCGTCGTCGGAAAATTCGAGCGCGATGCCCTCGGTGCCCATGAGCGCCACATATTGCTTGACGAGGCTCGCCTCGGTGTCGGTTAGGATGCGCCGGAAGTCCTCTTCGGTAAGTGACTTGAGCTCGACGCGAATCGGCAGCCGTCCCTGCAGTTCGGGCAAGAGGTCGGAGGGCCGCGAAATGTGGAACGCGCCCGAGGCGACGAACAGGATGTGATCGGTCTTGATCGCGCCATGCTTGGTCGCGACCGTCGTTCCCTCGATCAGCGGCAGCAGATCGCGCTGCACGCCTTCGCGCGAGACGTCGGCGCCGCTGCGGCCGTCGCGGCCGCAGATCTTGTCGATCTCGTCGAGAAAAACGATGCCGTTGCTTTCGACCTCGCTGATCGCTTCGCGCACGATCGCTTCCTGATCGAGGAGCTTTTCGGCCTCGGCGGCGACCAGCGGCTCATGCGCCTCGCCGACGGTCGTGCGTTTGGGCTTGGTGCGCTGGCTCTTGCCGAAGATGTCGGCGATGTTGATCGCGCCGATCGAGGCGCCGGGCATATTGGGGAGCTCGAACATCGGCATGCCCGAGCCGCTCTGCGGCAGCTCGACCTCGATCTCCTTGTCGCGTGAGCTCGCCTGCATGGAGCTTGCGGCGAAAGGCCTCGCGCGTCCCCGGCGACGCCGCCGGCCCGACAAGCGCGTCGAGCACCCGTTCCTCGGCCGCAAGCTCGGCTTTGGCTTCGATGTCCTTGCGCTTGCGGCTCTTCACCAGCCCGATGGCGATCTCGATGAGGTCGCGGATGATCTGCTCGACGTCCCGCCCGACATAGCCGACCTCGGTGAACTTGGTCGCCTCGACCTTGAGGAAGGGCGCGCCGGCGAGCTTGGCAAGCCGGCGCGCGATCTCGGTCTTGCCGCAGCCGGTCGGTCCGATCATCAGGATGTTCTTCGGCATCACTTCTTCGCGCATCGGCGAAGTGAGCCTGAGCCGCCGCCAGCGGTTGCGTAGCGCAATGGCGACGGCGCGCTTCGCCTCCGCCTGCCCGACGATATAGCGGTCGAGTTCGGAGACGATTTCGCGGGGGCTGAGGTCCGACATGAATTTAGAGGCTTTCGACGATCAGGTTGGCGTTGGTGTAGACGCAGATGTCGGCTGCGATCCGCATCGAGCGGCGCACGATCTCCTCCGCCTCGAGCGCCATCGGCATCAGCGCCAGGGCGGCGGCGAGCGCGAAATTGCCGCCCGATCCGATCGCCATCGCCGAGCCATGCTCGCTGACCTCGGGCTCGAGCACGTCGCCGACGCCCGAGATCGTGAATCCGGCGCTCTTGTCGGCGACCAGGAGCATCGCCTCGAGGCGGCGGAGATAGCGGTCGGTGCGCCAGTCCTTCGCCAGCTCGACGCAGGCGCGCGCGAGCTGGCCGGGATATTGTTCGAGCTTGGCCTCGAGCCGCTCGAACAGGGTGAAGGCGTCGGCGGTCGCGCCGGCAAAGCCCGCGATCACCTCGCCCTTCGCCAGACGCCGGACCTTGCGGGCGTTCGCCTTGACGACGGTCTGGCCCATGCTGACCTGGCCGTCGCCGCCGATGACGACGCGGCCATCCTTGCGCACCATGAGGATGGTCGTGGCGTGCCAGCCCGGCGAGCGGGTCGAGGCGTCGTCTGGCATCGGCGGGGTCCTTCGAAAAGCGAACGCCGCATGTATGGGCGAAGGGCGCCGCGCGCAAGTGCGTGGGGAGCGGCGACGGTCCCGCCGTCGGTCAGAGCAGGAATTCGACCAGAGTTTGCGGCGCTGGCGGTAGCGGCGTGGCGACGATTCCGCGGAACCCGGCCTGCCGGCCCATCGCGTCGAGTTCCGCCAATGTGTAGGCGTCGCCATTCGGCGTCGAAAACAGCATGACGAGCGCAAACGCCGCGGGCCGCGGAGGAGAAATTCGATCAGGGTTCGGCACGAACTCGACAGCGAACGCCCGGCCTGCGGGCGCAAGGGCTCGCCGGACCTTCGCCAGCAGCGACGCGCAAGCTCCAGGGTCGAAGTGGTGGAGAAAATTGGGCAGCAATATCAGATCGTATCCATCGCCCCAATCAACGTCGAAAGCGCTGCCCGCGATTTCCTGGAAACGGTCGGCGACGCCGAACTTTTCAGCGTTCGCACGCGCGACCTCGAGAACGCCGGCCCAATCCAGCGCCGTGACCCGCGCTCCCGGCGCCGCGAGCGCGACAGAAACGCCATACATTCCGTGACCCGCGGCGACATCCAGCACTTTCTCCGGCGTCGTCAGCCCTGCGACAGCGTGGGCCGCAACCGCGCGAGCCGTCGGGGTTGCCGAGGCGGCCATCCCGCGGGCGAACTTGATCCAAATGGGATTGTCGGGTCCGATGTTGCCGAGACCGAGCGATTCGCCGGAGCGCACCGCTCTCGCGGGATCGGCGAAGACCATGGCGAGAAACTCGGGCGCGGCGAGGAAGTCTTTGGCCGCGCCCAAATAGGCGGGGGAGCGCTCGTCCAGAAAGGTCGCCGAAGACGGCGTCAAAGCATAGACGCCTTCGGCCTTGGTCAGGAAACCATGGATCGTGAGATAGTCGGCGAGGATGCGGGCGCCTCGCTCGGCCGCCCCGACCTTCGCCGCCAGCGCCGCCGGAGTGTCCGCGCCTTCTGCGATTGCGGTGAACAGCCCGAGATCGATGGCGGCCATCATCGCCGCGGTCTTATGATATGAGGTCGCCGCTTCGAAGAAGAGTTCAGGCGTCGAATCCTGCATCGCAACCCCGCCGCCGCCAGACTCAGCCCGCTCATCGAGATTTCGCAAAAGCCTTAGGCTCTGGCGGGGATTTTGTCACGCCGGCGGGCGATGCATGTTTTGCGGCGTCAAACAGCGATCTATATGAGCAGGGGGGCCTTACGGAGAAAACGCGAGCGCCGCGCGGCGCCTGTAGTGAGTTCGCCGCCCCAGGCGATACGCTGTCACGAGGAGTTGGAAATTGTTCAAGAACCCCTTTTCCCAGTCCGCTGACCCGGACACGATCGAATTCGAGGCCTTCGCTGAAGCCGTCGACGCCGGCGAGGTCGCGGTCGTCGATGTCCGCGAGCCGCACGAATTCGCCGCGGGGCACATTCCGGTGGCGGTGAACCTGCCGCTCTCGCGCTTCGATCCGCGGGAACTGCCTTCCGGCAAGCCGCTCGTCCTCATCTGCCAGGCGGGCGGCCGCTCCCGCAACGCGCTGAACCGGACGCGCGCGAACGGCGTTGCGGACGTCCGGCATTACGCCGGCGGCATGAACGGCTGGCGAATGCGCGGCGGCGACGTGACGGTCTGAAACATGGCCGCCGTTACTACCCAGGCCTGTTCCTGGTCGAGGAAGCCGAGTGGCAGCGCCAGCGAAAGTTGCTTGCTCCAACCTTCACCCATCCAGCATCAACGTTCTGGCGCCGCATTTCCACGCCGCGGCAGGAGCACCAAGTCGGCCGCTTCCTCGGCGTCTTTGAGGAGCGTCTCGCGCGTGGCGCCAATCTGTGCGCGCATGGTCAGTCCACGAGCAAAGTCGATGACCTGACGGGCGCGCACGGCTACCGGAAAGTCAGACGGGATTTCTCCAGCGGTGATCCCGTCCCGGAAACGACCTTCCACCAGCGCCATGGCGGCAGCGGCAGCATTCTGCAGGAATTCCCGGACCTCAGCGTCGTCCACAAGCGGCGCGACGCACCCGAGAAGACACCCCCGAGCGGATCCTTTCTCGGTCGCACTTTCTACGGCGTGCCTCAGGAAGGCGGCGAGCGAGTCGCGAAGCGTCTGCGGCGACAGTAGCGCCTTCCCGGCGAGAGCGCCTTTCTTCTCCGCATAATCCTTGAGGACGCGCAAGAACAACGTCCGCTTGTCCCCAAAGACGGAATACAGGCTCGGCCGTCCCACACCCATCCCGGCGACGAGATTGTCGATCGTCACGCCGTCGTAGCCTTTCGACCAGTACACTTGGGTGGCCTTCTCCAGCGCCTCCGCCTCGTCGAAGCTGCGCGGCCGCCCACGCGGCCTAGGAGCATTCTGAACCATTCAGTTAAAAACTCCTTGCAATGCATCTTTTATCCCCCTTATGATACCAAACAGTTGGAAATTAGCAAGCCGGCCCTGGCCTCGCGGGGCCTCACGACTCGACCTTCCCCTTCACCACGGAGCCGCCCATGGAACATTCGATCGCACTGGTCACTGGCGCCACCTCCGGGCTCGGTTATGCAGCAGCCCGCTCTCTTGCCGAAGAGGGCTGGCGCGAGATCATCATCACCGGACGCAGCCTGGCTCGGGCCAAGGAAGCGGCCGCTCAACTCGCAGCGGAAACCAAAAGACAGGTCTTCACGCCGCTGGAGCTGGAGTTGGACACGCCGGCCAGCGTCCAGTCCGCGCTCGCCGAGCTGGACAAACAAGGTCGGGCGGTCGATTTCCTGCTGCTCAATGCCGGAATGGTCCCAGGCAAGAAGCGCGTGATCACTGCGGCGGGCATAGAGGCTTCTCAGGCCCCGCTGATCGGCCATCATCAACTGACTGTCGGGTTGCTTCGCACCAACCTTCTTAGCCCCAACGCGCGGATTGTTATCGCCGGCGCGGAGCCTGCCCGCGGGGGCGTACCCATGTTCAAGTACACCGACGTGCCAGCCTTCGCGGCCAAATACTACCGGGGCGACCAAACCGCGGCTGTTGAAGCCCTGCTGCGCAACGGGCCGAACGTGAAGTACGTGCCCAACAATGCGTATGCTGACGCGAAGCTCATCATCGCTTGGTGGACCGCGGCGCTGGCCCGCCGGCTGCCCTCCGGCATGGCCGTATACGCCGTATCGCCCGGTGGGGCGACCGACACCAAGGTGGTGCGAAACGCTGGCTGGGCGTTGAAGTATCTGTTTATCCCAATCGTGAACCTCATTCCCGGCATGAATCAGACGCCGGAGACCGCGGCCCGTCGGTACCTCCAGGCGTCGGAGTTCGGAACCGACGTCTCAGGGCAATTCTTCGCCTCGGCTCAAGGGAAGTTCTCAGGCCCAATTGAGGCGCAGCGCCACCCACACCTCCACGATCGCGCCAGCCAGGAAGCCGCGTGGCAGGCCGTCGTCAAAGTCTCTGGCGTCGACTTGTCTTACCCAGCATCCCTGAGTGCGGTGTCCTGAAGGAGCGCCGGCCGAGGCGAAATGGTCGCGGTGACCAGAATCAGCATGTGATTGCGGAGCTACGTGCTCGTCCACGCGGTCCTACGGTATTTTGAAATAACTAGTTCAAAACTCCTTGACCGCAGCCTCCGCGCTGATTATCGTACAAAACAGTTCAAAATTAGCAAAGCAACCCTAACCTCGCGAGGAGAATACGCATGGAACGGTACCAAGGTAAAAAGGTGGTGATCATCGGCGCCACGAGCGGCATGGGACTCGCGACGGCGAAGATGCTCCTCGATGGGGGCGCGCGCGTTCTGGTGACGGGTCGCTCGAAGGCTGGCGTGGAATCGGCGCAGAAAGAGCTCGGGAACAGCGGCGTCGTGGTTGCGAGCGACGCGCGGTCGCTGACGGAAATCGACGCCCTCGCCTCTCGGGTGAAGGCCGAGTTCGACACCTTCGACCTGCTCTTCGTCAACGCCGGGTTCGCCGTCTTCGCGCCACTCGAGAACACGACCGAGGCCATCTACGACGAGATGTTCAATCTAAACGCCAAGGGACCGTTTTTTGCGGTCCAGAAGCTCGCGCCGCTGATAAACCGGGGAGGCGCTGTTGTCCTCACGACCTCCGTCGCAAACGTCAAGGGAATGCCGGGCGTGGCCGCATACGGAGCCGCCAAGGCTGCGCTGCGATCATTCGCTCGGGTGCTCGCCGCCGAGCTGCTTCCTCGGGAGATTCGCGTCAATGCGGTGACGCCCGGTCCCATCGACACGCCGATCCTCAACAAAGCCTTTCCCGAGAAAGACGCGGCTGCCGAGGTCGCCAGGCAGATGCGCGAAGCCAATCCGATGAAGCGCTTCGGGACGCCGGAGGAAATCGCGAAGGCCGCTCTCTTCCTCGCGTTCGAGGCGACCTTCACGACCGGCGCCGAACTGCCGGTCGACGGGGGTTGGTCGCAACTCTGAAGGCAGTACGCGGCTTCGTCCAGGTGACGGCCCAATTCTACAAGCGGTCACCGCCATGCGCGTAAAAGAGCAGGTTCCGATGACAGACACAGCGCACCATCTTGTCCCAGAGCAGGGGAAACTTCGTCGCGTGCTCGCGGCCGTCTTCGCCCGGTTGCAAGCGATGGAATACACCAGCTTTGACTACACTCTGGATCGCATCGAACGCTTGGAACGGGAGGTGGGACAACTAAAGGAGGAACTGCGCCACAGCCGCGATACGGGGCCCGTCGATGCTCACAACGGTAGCGCCGCTGGGCTCGAACATTGACGGCGCCGTAAGTCATCCGTTGCGTAACCACCTGATACGGCGTGGGATTTGGTTGCTTACGCCAATCCATCTCTGCGCACCGCGCCAGCAACACTCGCCGTCATGCGCCAACCGATGAAGGGAACAAATGTCTTTATTGAAACACAAGATCGCCGTCGTCACGGGAGGCAGCAGCGGCATCGGCCTCGCGACCGCCAAGAGATTCGTTGAAGAGGGCGCCTACGTGTTCATCGCCGGTCGCCGCCAGGACGAACTCGACAAGGCCGTCGCGGAGATGGGCAAGAACGTCACCGGCGTGAAGACCGACATCTCAAAGCTAGAGGACCTACACCGTCTCTACGAGATCGTTGCGAAGATGGGCAAGATCGACGTGATTTTTGCAGGCGCAGGCTTCGTTGAAAAGGCAATGACCCCCGCAGTGACGCCCGAGCATTTCGACAAGACATTCAACACCAATGCCCGCGGTACTTATTTTACCGTCCAAAAGGCGCTGCCCTACTTGAATGATGGGGCTGCCATTATCCTCGTGGCGTCCGCCGGGAAGAACAAAGGCTTTCCGGGCCGCAGCACCTACAGCGCCACTAAGGCAGCGCTCCGGTCGTTCGCACGGACGTGGACCAGCGAACTCAAGGATCGGAAGATCAGGACAAACGTGCTGAGCCCTGGCGCGGTCGATACGCCGATGTTCGACGAGCAGTTCCCGTCCAAGGACGGCGCCGCCGAAGCCCGGAAGCAGATCATGGCGATGACGCCTCTGGCGCGCCTCGCGCGTCCCGAGGAGATCGCTTCCGCAGCTCTATTCCTCGCCTCGGACCAGAGCAGCTACATCGCCGGCATCGACCTGCCGGTCGACGGCGGCCTGACGGCTGTCTAGTTAGGTCGTGAGTAATTACTTGTCGCCGAGGTATCGCCCCTGACTCATGCGTAGACCGCATAACACACACGCTCTTGAGCAATTGTTTTCGCCCTGTTTTCGCCCGCCTGTTGCCGTCCTGATGAGGACGAATTAGGCCCTGTTACCGTCCTGTTATTTTCCCGTTATTTTCGCTCTCGCGTCGAGTGAGGAAGCTTTCTGAACAGATTGAAAAGGAAGGTCTTTTGCCAGCTAGGCTGAGGCCAGAATCCGGCTATGGCCAGCGTTTTCTCCCTGTTAGCAGGCTGAAAATGTCGCCGCGTTAAGTCTCGACCCATGCGCCGGCCGCAGACCAAACGCGTTCTCCGGCGCGAATCAAAACTTGGCCGGTTGGCCCTCGACATAGGTCTGGCGCACGGCGCGGTCGTCGCCCATCGTGATCAGGGCGAAAAGTTCGGCGTCGAGGTCGCCCTTCGCCGTCTCCATGCGATGCGCCATCGCCGGCGTCGCCCGCGAATCGAGCACGACGAGATCGGCTTCCTTTCCGGCCTCGATCGAGCCGATCCGGTCGTCGAGGCTGAGCGCCCGGGCGTTGCCGAGGGTCATTTGGTAGAAGGCCTCGGCCGCCGGCCAGGACTGGCGATTGATCTGCAGCACCTTGTAGCCTTCGGCGGCCGTCCTCAGCATCGAATAGCTCGTGCCGCCGCCGACGTCGGTCGCAAGCGCGACCCTGACGCCTGTCCGGACGAGGCGAGCCTGATCGAACAGGCCCGATCCCAGAAACAGGTTCGACGTCGGACAGAAGGCCGCGACCGACCGGGTCGCCGCCATCGCGGTCACTTCCGCCTCCTTCAGATGAATGCAGTGGCCGAACACCGAGCGCGGCCCAAGCAGCCCCGCGCGATCATAGACGTCGAGGTAGCTTCGCGCCGCCGGAAAGAGCCTCGCCACGAGCTCGATCTCGGCGTGGTTCTCGTCGAGATGGGTCTGGACGTAGGCTGCCGGAAACTCGCGCGCCAGGGCGCCGGCGGCCTCGAGCTGCGCCTGGGTCGAGGTCACGGCGAAGCGCGGCGTGACCGCATAGTCGAGCCGCTTGCGTCCGCCCCAGCGCTCGATCAGCGCCTTGCTTTCATCGTAGCCGCGCTGGGCGGTGTCTCTCAGCGCCTCGGGCGCGTCGCGGTCCATCATCGTCTTGCCGGCGATCATGCGCGCGCCCCGGCGCTCGGAGGCGGCGAAAAACGCATCGACCGACTGCGGATGGACCGTGCAATAGACCATCGCCGTCGTCGTGCCGCAGCGGATGAGCTCGTCGAGAAAGAATTCCGCGATCCTCGCGCAATGGCCGGGATCGGCGAATTTCTGTTCCTCGACGAACGTGTAGTTGTGCAGCCAGTCGAGAAGCTGCGCGCCATAGGATCCGATGACCTGGGTTTGCGGATAATGGATGTGGGCGTCGATGAACCCGGGCGCGACGAGCAAGCCCGAATGATCGTCGATAGTCGCGCCTTTGGGAGCGCCCGCGAGAATGTCGCGCGCTTCGCCGACCGCTTCGATCAGCCCGTCCCGGACGAGGACGGCGCCGTCGTCGAGATAATGGCGCCCGGACAAGCCGGCTGTCGCCGGGTCGTCGGTGAACGAAACAATCCGGCCGCGGATGACCCGTGAGTTCGCACTCACCTCAGGATGTCCTCGAGCCGCAGCGCGGCGATCCGGTCGATCTCGGTGAGGGCCGTTGCAGTTTCCACGCCGGGATCGTTGCCGAGGCGCTGCTGGAAGCTCGCCAGAATGTCGGCTTTGCTCTTGCCCTTGACCGCCATGATGAAGGGGAAGCCGAAACGGGCGCGGTAGGCTTCGTTGAGCGCGGTGAACTTTGCGAGCTCGTCCGGGGTCAGCCGGTCGAGGCCGGCGCTCGCCTGCTCCTCGGCAAACTCCGCGGTCAGCGTCCTGGCGAGCGCCAGCCTTCCGGCGAGATCGGGGTGGGCGAGAATGAGCGCCTTCTTTTGCTCCTCTGTTCCCTTCGCCGCCGCGGCGGCCAGCGCCTTGGCGAGACCCTCAGCTGTGTCGGCTTCGCTGGTGAAGCCCACGTCATAGGCCGCGGCGGCGACCCATGGCGAGTGTTCGTAGACGCCGCCGAAGCGCTCGATGAACAGCGTGCGGGTGAGACGTGACGGCTTCCAGCCCCCTTGCGGCGGATGACGGTGAATCCAGTGGCGCGCGATGTCGAGCCGGGTCGGCGTCCAGGCGCGATCGTGGCTCAGAACATAGTCGATGAACCGGGCAAGCGAAACGGCCCGCCCCGGGCGGCCGACGAGCCGGCTGTGCAGCCCGATCGACAGCATTTTTGGCGCGACCTCGCCCTCGGCGTAGAGCGCGTCGAACGAGTCCTTGAGATAGGCGTAGAACTGGTCGCCGGAGTTGAAGCCCTGCGCTGTGACAAAGCGCATGTCGTTCGAATCGAGCGTGTAGGGCGTGATCAGCTGGGGCCCACGCGGACCTTCGAGCCAGTACGGCAGATCGTCGGCATAGGAATCGGCGCAGTAGAGGAAGCCCCCCTCCTCCATGCCGAGCCGGATGGTGTTCAGCGACGAGCGGCCCTGGTAGAAACCGAGCGGCCGTGCGCCAGCGACTTCGGTGTGGATACGCACCGCCTCGGCGAGGTGGCGCGCCTCGACGTCCGGCGGGATGTCCCGATAGTCGATCCACTTCAACCCGTGTGTGGCGATCTCCCACCCGGCCTCGTTCATCGCAGCGACCGCCTCCGCATTGCGCGCCATCGCCGTTGCGACCGCGTAAACGGTGACAGGCACCGAGCGCTCGGTGAACATGCGATGCAGGCGCCAGAATCCGGCCCGGGCGCCATATTCGTAAATCAACTCCATGTTCATGTGCCGCATGCCCGGCCAGGGCGCGGCGCCGATGATTTCCGACAGGAAGGCTTCCGAAGCCGCGTCGCCATGGAGGATGTTGTTCTCGCCGCCCTCCTCGTAGTTGATGACGAACTGGACGGCCACGCGCGCGTTATTCGGCCAGTCGGCGAACGGGGGCGTCCGACCATAGCCGATCATGTCGCGTGGATAGGTTTCGCCGGTCGTCATCCCTTGGTCCCTCGCGCCCGTGGAAAACGAGGCTACGACAGGATCCGGGTTTGCTCCAGTCCGGCAAATGCTTCAAAAGGCGCGCCAGACTCCGCTCCGCCGACAAGACCGCCATGACCGACATCGCCCTCCACTTCGAACCGCCTTTCGCGCGTATTGTTCTCAATCGGCCGGAGCGCCGCAATGCGATCTCGCGCGCGATGTGGCGCGCGTTGCCGGCGATTCGCACGGCGATCGAAGCGCGCGAGGATATTCTTGTCGTGTTGGTGGAGGGCGCAGGCGGGCATTTCAGCGCCGGCGCCGACATCTCGGAATTCGATGCGGCCTACCGCGACGGAGCTGCTGCGCGCGATTACGGCGACGCCGTTCAGGACGGCCTTCAGGCGCTGATCGATCTCGACCGTCCCACGATCGCGGTCTTGCGGGGAAACGCGGTCGGCGGCGGGCTCGGGCTGGCGATGGCCTGCGATCTGCGCTTTTGTGCGGCCGACGCCTATCTCGCCGTGACTCCGGCCAAGCTTGGTCTCGTATACGGGCACGCGGAAACCCGGCGCCTCGTCGAACTGGTCGGGCCGTCGCGGGCGAAAGACCTTCTGTTTACCGGCCGGCGGATCGAGACCGAGGAGGCGCTCGCCGTCGGGCTGATCGACCGGAGGGTCGAGACCGCCCTGCAGGATACGGCCCTGGGATATGCGCGCGGGCTTGCGGATCTCAGCCAGGCGTCAATCCGGGGCGCAAAGCGCGCGGTGGACGCCATCTCCGCCGGCATGACCTTCGAGACGACGGCCTATCGGTCGCTCGCCGAATCCGCGGCGCTGGGTCCGGATTTTGCCGAGGGGCGCGCAGCCTTTGCAGAGAAGCGGCCGCCGAAATTCGCCTTTCGCGGCCCGACGGTCCCACTGAAAGGATAGTTTGCCGGTCCTCGTCCTGGCTTTGCTCGGGCCTTAGCGGAAATTCGCGGCCGCCGGTTGACCCGTTCGGGCGGATGGACTTATAAGCCTGCAATCCAGGCTGGGCCGAAACCCGGCCTTATGTGTTTTGAGACGATTGCGGCGCTTGAGCGCCGCCTGAGGGAATCCCGTTCATGGCCAATACCAAGTCGGCCCAGAAAGCCGCTCGCCAGACCATCCGTCGCACCGAGGTTAACAAGTCGCGGCGCAGCGAGATGCGAACTTACGTCCGCAAGGTCGAGGAGGCGATCGCTTCCAAGGACCCCAAGGCGGCAGCCGAGGCGCTGAGCGCAGCCGAGCCGCGTCTGGCGCAGGCCGCGCAGAAGGGCATCGTTCACAAGAACGCGGCCTCGCGCAAGATTTCGCGCCTGACCAAGCGCGTCAAGGCCCTCGCAACCTGACCCTTCCCGCCGATCGTCTTCGCGCCGCAGGGTGGAGCAGAAGCCAGATATCTTTCGTGGGTAACTTTAAGGACAGAACCAGCGATGACCACTAAAGAAGATGCTGATGCAGAAGATTGTAAGATATTCAGATTTTAACTCAAATTGCATTTGGAGAGAGTGCGGAAGCATTGCGAAACCAAGTGGTATGATCAAGGCTGTAAGTGTCGCAGCACTTACACTTTCCCTTGCTGCAAGCCCTTCTGCTGCTAGACATAGAACTAGTGCACTTGAACTTGCGGGCAAACATTGGCCCACAGATCCTAAAGCCGCAAACCTAATACTAACGGTGCCAGAAGACGTTATAGGAAAAACAGTAAATGCTAAAGTTTCCAATGATGGGACTTTCTGGTGGGCTGATTTAGGAAATTCAGTACACTTGGACATTTTCCCTTCACGTAGCGATTATGTGTATAAATTAACAACAAGTCCGTGGGTGTTACGCCAACGTATTCCACACCCCTCTTTAACAATTATTTTACCAGATGGAACAATAATTTCACAATCTGGAAAAATAGTGAAAGGATCAGCCAGTTTACTAAAGTGAAGGCTAAGCCAGCAATGCTTTCGCCGGTGGGTGGAATATTTAAAAAATAACTACAACAGGATTTTTCATGGGAGGACTTACTGCTGCTCGTTTAATCGGCGCTCGAGTGATTCGGACGTCCCGCTGACCGAGCCGAGCCCCGAGGCCGATCCCCCTCTCGATTGACTCTCCGCATCGATCCAACGAGCGCGTTCTATGACGAGGCGGCGCTTGCCCGCGGGATCGGGCATTCGTTTCCGGGGCGTCGAGCGGCGTGACGTCGAGGACTATTGCGTTAGCGAAAACTGGATCCGAGGCCCCTAGGGAAGACGCGCGATCGCAAGCGGGCGAGATCAAGGCGGCGGCCATGGGAGAGCGCCGACATCCTGCGTTTCGGTGCTGACGGGCCATGGCGCGGTGAGACGGCGCGGCGGCTCGCGCGTGGGCAGCGGCATGATCGACCGAGGCCTCGATCCGTGACCAAGTCCAGGGTTGCCAACACCAACATGGGAGGAGCTTCGCGCGTCAGAGGGTTTCCCCGGCTCAAGGCGCCCACGACGAGAAAACGCTGTGCGATCGAGCGACCCATTCACTTCCTTTACCCGAATGCGTCGATAGGCTATCGGAAGCCGCTAATTGCGCCCAACACGCGTTAATCAATTGGACGGACAGGCGGATGCAGGCAGTGATACTCGCCGGTGGCTTGGGCACTCGGTTAAGCGAAGAAACCGCTTTGCGGCCCAAGCCCCTCGTTGAAATCGGCGGCCGGCCTGTACTCTGGCACATCATGAAATTGTATGCTGCTCATGGCGTTACCGACTTCATCGTCTGCCTGGGCTACAGGGGCTATATGATCAAGGAATTCTTCTCCAGCTACGCGCTGCATCTCTCTGACGTCACGTTCGACCTCGGCGCGCGCTCGGTCACCACGCACCGTCACGAGGCTGAGGACTGGCGGGTCACTCTGATTGACACCGGCGATGCGACGATGACCGGCGGCCGACTGGCGCGCGTGCTCAAGTACGTCACTGGCGACATATTCTGCTTCACGTACGGCGACGGCCTATCGGACGTCAATATCGCGGCGACGATCGAATTTCATCGCAAGCACGGTCGAAAGGCCACTGTGACGGCGGTCTATCCGCCGCGACGCTTTGGCGTGCTCGACATGGACGGCGAGCGCGTAACCGGATTTCGTGAAAAGCCCAGGGGCGAGGGCGGATTCATCAATGGCGGCTTCTTCGTGCTGTCACGAGACGTAGGCGGCTACATCAAGAATGACGAGACCATCTGGGAGCATGAGCCTTTGCAGGCCCTGGCCGAGGAGCGTCAGTTGCAGGCGTTTCGACACGAGGGATTCTTCCAGCCCATGGATACGCTTCGCGATAAGAATTACCTCGAGGAGCTGTGGGCGTCGGGCGCCGCGCCCTGGAAATGCTGGTAATGCCGTCATTCTGGGCGGGACGGCGGGTTCTCGTCACGGGGCATACCGGCTTCAAGGGCGCATGGTTGTCCTTCTGGCTGGCGGAATTGGGGGTGGAGGTGTCGGGCCTCGCTTTGGCGCCGGACACAAAGCCGAACCTCCACGATATATTGGCCCTGCCCAAACGCGGCCGCTTCGTTCATGCCGATATCAACGACCGCACGGCGCTGGACGCTCTATTTGAAGCTGCTCGTCCTGAGGTCGTGTTTCATTTGGCCGCTCAGGCCCTTGTCCGTCGTTCCTACGCCACCCCGGTCGAGACTTTCGCCACCAATGTCCTGGGGACGACATCGGTGTTGGACGCAGTGAGGCGCTGCCATCACACCAGGGCGGTGGTAGTGGTCACGAGCGACAAGGTCTATGAGAACCTGAATTGGCCCTGGGGCTATCGCGAGACCGATCTCCTGGGCGGTCATGATCCCTATAGCGCGAGCAAAGCTTGCGCCGAGATCGCGACGAGCTCCATGCGACGAGCCTTCTTCGGGCCAGCCGGGCATCCCGCGCGCATCGCGACGGCCCGGGCGGGCAACGTGATCGGCGGCGGCGATTGGGCTTCGGACCGGCTGGTTCCCGACATCGTGCGCGGCTGCCTGGGGCCGGAGGGGGTGGTTCGTTTGCGAAATCCCGGCGCCATTCGCCCCTGGCAACATGTGCTCGAGCCGCTGGGCGCCTATCTCTTGCTCGCCGAGCGCCTTTGCAGCGCACCGGACGCCGTCGACGAAGCCGGAAATGACGAAGCCTGGAATATCGGCCCCGACGCCAGCGAAAATCGGCCCGTCTCCGAAATCGCCGACGCGCTCATCGCTGCGCTGGGCCGCGGACGCATCGAACTGACGCCCCAGCCGGGCGCCCCGCACGAAGCGCACTTGCTGACCCTGGATTGCGCGAAGGCGCGCGCCGGTCTGGGCTGGAGGCCGCGCCTCGATTTTGCAGCCACCGTTGCGCTGACGGCGACCTGGTACTCCGCCTGGGCGCGGGGAGAGGACATGGCTTCGCTAACCGGCGCGCAGATCGCGGCGTTTACGGAGGCCGAAGCGTGAATTTCACCGACACGCGCGCGTTGGCGCGCCGGCTTCGAGCCCATGCGCTGCGCATGACCCATCGCGCGCGCGCTTCGCACATAGGCTCCTGCCTTTCGATCGCCGATATTCTCGCTGTCCTTTACGGCCAGGTCTTGCAGGTCGATCCGACTCGGCCGGACTGGCCGGAAAGGGATCGCCTGATCATCAGCAAAGGCCATGCGGCGGCAATCGTTTATGCGGCATTGGCCGAAGGCGGCTTTTTCCCGGTGGCGGAGCTCGACTCTTATTCCGCCGATGGCGGAGCGCTGTCCGGCCACGTCACCAAGACCGTGCCAGGCGTCGAGCTTTCGACAGGTTCGCTTGGCCATGGGCTGCCCGTGGCGGCGGGAATGGCGCTGGCGGCCCAGCGCGCCGGCGCGACCTGGCGCAGCATCTGTGTGCTCAGCGACGGCGAAATGGACGAAGGGTCGAATTGGGAAGCCATCCAGTTCGCCCAGCATTTCCGGCTTTCGAACCTGATTGCAATCATCGACTACAACAAGATTCAGAGCTTCGGCAGCGTGGCGGAGATCAGCGAGCTGCACCCGCTTGCCGAGAAGTTCCGCGCCTTCAACTGGGGCGTCCACGAAATCGACGGGCACGATCACGAGGCGCTGACGGCGGCGCTGACCGCTCCGCCGCCAATGACTGGACGCCCGACCGCGATCGTCGCGCATACGATCAAGGGCAAGGGCGTGTCCTTCATGGAGGGGCTGCTGGCCTGGCACTACAGGAACCCGGACGCGACCCAACTCGCGGCGGCGTTGGCCGAACTCGAGGCCCACGCATGAGGACCGAAACGATCGACGTGCTGACGGATTACGCCCGCGCGAATCCAGACGTGATCCTGCTGACGGCGGATCTGGGCTATTCGGTGCTCGAGCGGTTCGCCGACGCGCTGCCGGCGCAATACGCAAATGTCGGCGTTTGCGAGCAGGCGATGGCGGGGATCGCTGCGGGCCTCGCGCTCTCGGGGCGCCGCGTCGTGCTCTACTCGATCGTCAACTTTCCGACGCTCCGATGCCTCGAACAATTGCGCAACGATGTCTGTTACCACAATCTTCCGGTGACGGTGATCGCAGTCGGAGGCGGCCTCGCCTACGGCGCGCAAGGCTACACGCATCATGGTGTCGAGGACCTCGGCATCATGTCGATGCTGCCGAACATCGTGGTGGCTTGTCCGGCCGATCCGCACGAAGCGATGGCTTTGTTGCCGCAGCTTCTTGAGCGCCGGCGCCCCGGCTATCTGCGTCTTGGTCGTGCGGGCGAACCGGTGCTCCACCCCGCCGGCGCAGAGATTGCGCTCGGGCGAGCCCTTTGGATGCGCCGGGGCACCGACATTGCGCTGCTGGCGACGGGCCCAATTCTGGGCCGGGCGCTGAGAGCGGCGGATAAGCTTGCAACCCGCGGCATCTCGGCGAGCGTGGCGAGCTTTCCGACATTTTCCCCGCTCGATGCTGAAGTGGCGACCGAGGCGGCCTCGGAGCACCGCGCCGTCCTCACCATCGAGGAGCACTCGGTCGAAGGCGGTTTCGGCAGCCGCGTCGCCGAGGCGTTGCTGCTCGCAAGGCAGGCGCCGCGCTTCGGCAAATTCGGCGTGACGGCCGCCCTGCGCGGGCGGATCGGCAGCCAATCCTGGCTGCTGGACCAGCTCGGCCCGATCGAGGACCACGCAGAGGCGCTGCTTTGAGGTTGTTCATCACGGGCGCTTCAGGGTTTGTCGGCGCAGCGACGCTGAGCGCAGCGCTGGAGGCTGGGCATGAAGTGGCTGCGCCGGTTCGTCCGGGAAGCCCTGCTCCCCGCCTCGAGGATATGGAAGGGCGCTATCGTCGTTTGCCGCTCGATCTGAGGGACACGGCAAATATCGCCGCTGCGATGGCCGAATTTCGGCCCGACGCGGTGTTGCATCTTGCCTGGTGGGGGGTGGCCAATTCGGCGCGGTTCGATCGCCGTCAGGTGACCGACAACATCGAGACCGCATGCGCGCTGACCGAGGCTGCGGCGGCTTCGGGCGCAAAAGCCTTCGTCGGGGTCGGGAGCCAGGGCGAATATGGCGCGGATTCCACCATGGCCGAGGATGCGTTGCCGCGTCCAACCAGCCTTTACGGCGCGGCCAAGGTGGCGACGCTGTTCCTCACGCGCCAACTCGCCGAGCAGGCGGGGTTGCGTCACGCCTGGCTGCGCTTATTTTCGGTCTACGGTCCCGGCGACAACGACGCGTGGCTGATACCGATGCTGATCGGCGAGATGCTCGGCGGGCGGCGCCCACGAACGACGCTCGGCACGCAATACTGGGACTGGCTCTATGTCGACGACGTTGCGCGCGCGATTCTCGCGGTCGCCGTCACCCCGGCGGCCGCGGGCGTGTTCAACCTCGGCTCGGGGCGCCCGGTCCAGGTCCGCTCGGTGATCGAGCGGATTCGCGATCTTGCGGCCCCGGGTATGGTGCTTGCGTTGGGAGAAATCTCCTTCCGGCCGGATCAGGTGATGCACATGCAGGCGGATATATCCAGGCTGACCGCCGCGACGGGCTGGACGCCGAGGGTCGGAATCGAGGAAGGCTTGGCGGCCACCGTAGCCTGGTATCGGGCGCGTGCGTCATGAAGGCGGATTGGCTCTTGATCCTGCGCTTTCTCGTGGTAGGCGGGTTGAACACGCTCTTCGGCTACATCAGCTACGCCGCGTTCGTCCTCGCCGGGGCCCCGCTCGGCGTGGCGGTGGTCGGATCGACGACCCTGGCCTTCATCTTCAACTTTTTCAGCTACGGAGGCATGGTCTTCGGCAGCACCTCACATCGGCTTCTGCCGCGCTTCCTGGTATTTTATTGCGGCCTCGGCGGCGTCAACTTCGTACTGCTGCGGACGCTGACCTACCTGGGCCTTGGCCCGCTGTGGGCGCAGGCGTTATTGCTTCCTCTACTCGCGGGAACGGGATTCCTTGGAATGCGCCTTTTCGTATTCCGTGTCGACAAGCCCAGTGCTGAAGCGGGAGGAATGTCATGACCCGTCGCGCCGTCATCGAGGGATTCCGAGAGGTCAAAGGCTAATCATGGCGGGACTCTCCCTACAGGACGAGCGCGGCTTCAACCAGATTTTCAAGCCGGTCGGGACGACGCCGTTCCGGGCGAGCAGGCGCTATGGCTGGTTCGTCGCCGAAGCCCGAAGACTCGGGGCGCACAGGATTCTCGAACTGGGCTGTGGAACCGGGGAAGCATCGGCCAGCGTGGCCGCCGGGGTCGGCGCCGAGGTCGTGGCCGTCGATATCAGCGACGGTTTCCTGGCGCGCGCACGGGCTGCGCACGCCTTGCCCAACCTCCGGTTCGAAAAGCTGGATCTGCTTGGCGACGACGTCGGACGGCTCGGGCAATTCGATCTGGTGTTCGGCAACGGCATCCTTCATCACCTGGTCCTGCGCCTCGACGACGTGCTGCGCGCCCTGCACTCGCTGAGCAATGAGGGCGGCGGCCTCGCGTTCATCGAGCCGAACTTCCTCAATCCCTATTGCGCGTTTATCTTCGGCACGGGCGTCGGCCGACGCTTCGCGAAGCTCGAGCCGGACGAAATGGCGTTCACGCCGGGACAATTGCGCCGGGCCCTGCCCGAGGCCGGCTGGCGGGATGTCTCGGTGACAACCCGCGATTTCCTGCTTCCCGGCTTGCCCAGTCCGCTGACGCGCCCGATCCTTGCGGTCGAGCCGGCGCTCGAGGCGACCCCGTTCACGCGCTGGCTGGCGCAGTCGCACTTCATTTCGGCGAGGGCCTGAGCGCTTGGCCCGCATTTCCATCGTCTCGCCCTGCTTCAACGAGGAAGACAACGTCGAGGCGTGCCACGCGGCGGTGGCCGAACTCTTCCAGCCGAACGGGCCGCTCGCCCGCTACGAGCACGAGCACATTTTCTCCGACAATGCGTCGCAGGATGGCACGGTGGAGATCCTCCGGCGGCTGGCTGCGACAGACGCAAATGTGAAGGTCATTCTCAACTCGCGCAATTTCGGTCCTTTCCGTTCGAACTTCAATGCGCTCCGCTACGCCACCGGCGACGCGATCCTGGTCTTCCTGCCGGTCGACTTGCAGGACCCGCCGGAAATGATTCCGGAAATGGTCCGCCACTGGGAGAGCGGCATCGAAGTCATCGCCGGTGAGCGCGCCAATCGCCAGGAAACCTGGGCGTTGCGCACCTGTCGGGGCATTTTCTACCGCGTCGTCAACACGCTTTCGGAATTCGATATTCCGGAGAATGTCGGAGAGTTCCAGCTGATCGACCGCAAGGTGTGGGAGGTCGTGGTCAGCCATGATGACCAATACCCCTACATCCGCGGCATTATCGCTTCGGCCGGATTCCGGCGGCTGATTCTGCCCTACACTTGGCGGGCGCGTGAACGCGGCATTTCGAAGAACAACGCTTTGCGGCTGATCGATCAGGCCATGAATGGCATTTTCTCGTTCACCAACGCGCCTATGCAATTCAGCAGCTTCCTGGGCTTCGGTATTGCGCTTCTGTCGGTCGTCTATGCGATCGTCACAGTGCTGCTGGGATTGATCATACCAGGCGTTGCCCCGCGCGGGACGCTGACGATCATTGTCGCCTTATTCTTCTTCTCCGGCGTACAGCTTCTCTTCATTGGCCTCTTGGGCGAATACATCACCGCCATTCACGCGCAGGTGCGACGCGGGCCGATGGTCGTGGAGCGAGAACGGATCAATATTGACACGGCGCAGCGGCCGTCCTCGGGCTCGTCGCCGGGCTCTTGACCGATCGGCCGCGGGCCTAACTGTGATTTTGTTAGGCTGAAGCACATCCTGCGCTGGTGAAGCAGCGCCACACTCCTCTGGCGCACACCCGCCCGATCGATCGGAACCCGCTTGCCCGACGCCTTGCCGAGCCGCTGGTCCAATAGACCCGCCTCGCCCCCCTCGTCGTATCGGTTGCGCCAGCGCCGAAACGTCCGCTCGCTCACCCCAAGCAGCTCTGCCGCCTCCTTCTCATTGAGCTCCGCCAATTCCCAACGGCGCCGAATGTTCAAAAACATCGCCACGCGCACCCCCTGAAGGCCTCCGTCCGGCGCATCCAAACCCTCCCAAAAGGGCCAGACCTACCGGACAGATCGTGCGCTACCTAAACCGGACATATCGTGTGCTAGCGACACCTGTCGATATTTTCCTTGCTGAAAATCGGAATGTCGACTACAATCCCGACCTTGAAAATCCCCGGAGCGACACACGGCCGACTTTCGAAAAGTCGTGCCCGTCGCGCATGTCTAACATATCAGATCTGTCTAATAGTTGGTGACTACGACGCGAAAAATATTTCGCCCTTAAGCCCCGTAACCCATTGAAAAGTCCCGATTCCGATGACTCAAAGCAAGTAGATTCAAGTCAATTCAAGCAAATTCAAGCCCGGATTCAAGGAAAAGAACACAAAGGAAAGAGAAAGCAAGACAATTCAAGGGTCTCCGAGTTCCCGGAGTCCGTCCCGCTCAGGCTGCCGGCCTTCCGCGCCGTGGCGCCCGGCCGCCCGCGCGAGCGCGGCGAAGCCCGCGACTTGAACCTCCTCCGCTCGCATGGTCGGCTGGAGCCCCGCCTGCGCAAGGAGGCCCACGAGGTCGAGGCCGCGCGAGGCGGCGAAGCCCTTGAGCGACTGCCGCAACATCTTGCGCCGCTGGCCGAAGGCCGCCTGGGTCAGGGCGGAAAGCACCCGCGCGTCGCAGGGGTCGGGCGCCTGCCGCGGGATGAGTTCGACCACGCTGGATGTGACCTTCGGCTGCGGGGTGAAGGCCGCAGGCGGCAGGTCGAACAGGATCCGCGCCCGGGTGCGCCAACCGGCGAGCACGCCGAGGCGGCCATAGTCGGCGCGCTCTGCCGGCGTGGCGACGATGCGCTCGGCGACCTCGCGCTGGAACATGAGTATGAGCCGGTCGAAGAACGGCGGCCAGGGTTCGGCTCCGAGCCACCCGGCCAGCAGCGGGGTCGCGATGTTGTAGGGCAGGTTGGCGCAGATACGGAGCCTCGCCCCTTCGGCCCTAGCGATCAGCGTTTCCGGCCTCACCGCCAGCGCGTCGGCGGCGATGATCTCGAGCCGGCCGGGCCAATGGGCGCCGACCTCGGCCAGCGCCGGAAGGGCGCGCTCGTCGCGCTCGATCGCGATCACCTTACCCGCCCCTTCCGCCAGCAGCGCGCGCGTGAGGCCGCCCGGACCGGGTCCGACCTCGACCACGGCGACCCCTTCGAGCGGGCCCGCCGCGCGGGCGATCTTGGCCGTCAGGTTGAGATCGAACAGAAAATTCTGGCCGAGCGCCTTGCGGGCGTCGAGGCCGTGGCGCGCCACGACTTCCCGCAGCGGCGGCAGTCCGTCGGCGGCGAGCGTCATCGCGTGAGGCGGTCGGCGAGCTTCATCGCGGCGATCAGGCTCGCCGGATTGGCGACGCCTCTGCCGGCGATGTCGAAGGCCGTGCCGTGATCGGGCGACGTGCGAACGAAGGGGAGGCCGAGGGTCACGTTCACGCCGTCGTCGAAGGCGAGCGCCTTGACGGGGATCAGCCCCTGATCGTGATACATCGTCAGCGCGACGTCGTAGCGCGCCCGGGCGTTCGCGTGGAACATCGTGTCGGCCGGCAGCGGTCCGACGGCGTCGACGCCTTCGGCGCGCAGGATCTCGATCGCCGGGGCGATGATGGTGATCTCCTCGCGCCCCATCGCGCCGCCTTCGCCGGCGTGCGGGTTGAGGCCGGCAAGAGCGAGGCGGGGCCGCTCGATGCCGAAGCGGGCGCGAAGGTCGCGATCGACCACCCGCGCCGTCCTGACGATCAGGTCGACGCTGAGCGCTGTCGGCGCCTCGGCGAGCGGGATGTGGATCGTGACCGGCACGACGGCGAGCGCCTCGGACCAGATCATCATGACCGGAAACGCAGGCTCTCCCCAGGCCTTCGCCAGATCCCCCAGATATTCGGTATGTCCAGGGTAGCGGAAGCCGGCCTCGTAGAGCACCGCCTTGGCGATCGGGTTGGTGACGACCGCTCGCGCCTCGCCCGCGCGCACCGCGGAGACCGCGCGGGCGATCGATTCGATCGTCGCCATTGCGTTGCGGGCGTCAGGCCGGCCAGGCTCCGCTTCGACCGGGGCCTCGAGCGGGACGACCGGCAACCCCCGGTCGATCACGCTCGCCGCCAGGCCGGGCTCGGTTTCGATGATCCGCGCCTCGATGCCTGTTTGCCTGGCGACGGCGGAAAGATGCGCCGGCGCCGCGAGGAGATAGAACGGCGCATCGCCGCGCCTCCGTTCGCGCCAGGCAAGGAGCGCGAGCTCGGGGCCAATTCCGGCCGGATCGCCCATTGTCATCGCCAGGGGCGGCTGGTCGTGCGGCATGGACAGCGCTTTCCAAACGTTCAGGCCGTCAAAGCCCGACGTTTCCCCTGACGTCGCCTATCGTGCGCAGGACCAGCTGGAACATCAACGTCTGATTGCGGGTGGCGGGGAGGTAGGCCACCGGTCCGCCCGGATACGCCGGAAAGGCCGTCGGAGCGCTGGTGCTCGACGAATACCTCACCGTGAGCGTGGTGCATGGGTCGGTATAGCCCACCCCGAACGAATAGCCGACCGGATAGAAGATCGGCGTTTCCTGGCCGGGGACGTCGTAATAGTGCCGCGACATGTCGAGGACCAGCGACCCGTCGACCGACCAGCGATCGAGGAACTTGTAGGAGGCGTTCCCGGTCAAGCCCTCGCGCGGATATTCCCAGCCGAGAGCCGGCTGAGCGGCGTAGAGCGCATAGTCCACGCTCGCGGTCACGCCGGCGATGGACGCCTTGCCGATGGCGTCGAAGCGGTCGAGCTGGAAGGTCGAACTGTCGAACTGCTGCTTGCTGATGAACCAGATCGGAGACGAGGTCGGCTGAAGCGTCTCGCCCGCGACGAAATTGGACATCGTTTTATTGAGGCCGGAATCCTGGCCGACGTCGGCGACGTCGTAGAGAGTGTAGGAGTTCTGACCTGCCACCTGGATAGACTGCCCGGCGACGACATTGGCGTGGCCGCCGTTGGCGAAATTCGCGGTGTACTGGAACCCGTAGTTGAAGCGCGTTCCACCTTCGATCCGGTCATATCCGGAGAACTTGTTCCAGGCGAAGAGGTTCGTCTCGTCGAAAACGAGGCTCTGGGCGTCCTCGTTCGGCTGGATGCTCGGGATGACCTCGCTGGGCCGGACGATAAGCTGCCCGATCGGGGTGATCGTCTGCGTGCCCCACGACGATGACGAGGTGAAGGGAAACTGGTATTCGAGCCCGAGGCCCGCCATGCCCCGCGCGAAGGCCCCCTGATTCGAGCCCGAAAAGAAAGCGGCCTGGCTCGAGTTGGCGACAGTGCTGGTTCCGATCGCGCTCGCGTAGGTGATCGATCCCGAATTGTTGAGTTCGGTCGCCTCCCCGTCGAGACGGCCAAAAGCGAATGGCTTCCAGACCTCGCCGATCGTATCGATGTAGCTCCGCTGCCAGGAGACCTGCCCGGAAGCGCGCGTGTAGTCGCCGGCGATGCCGCGCAGCATGCAGGCGCCCGGATAATAGGTGTTGACGTACTTTTCCCCGACCGCAGTCTCGCACACGTTGTAAAGGTGATAGGCATTGTCGAAGGTCTGAAGGCCGGTCGACTGGAACGCCGCGTTGGTGCGGTCGATGTTGGCCACATTGACGTCGACTGTAGCTTCGCCGCCGATCCCGTCAGTGCGGTCCGCCGGAACGTCGAAGACGCGATTATAGTCGAGGACCGGCGCAGCGATTGGGAGCGTACGGTTCTCGTCGTTCGCCGAGGTGCCCTCGAAATGATAGGCGCTGAGGTCGAAGAAACTGCGGTCGGTCTGCCCGCGCAGGTAGACCGATGAAACGACATCCTGGAAGTAGTAATTGCTGAAATCGATGCCCTGAAGTTTGTAGTCGTTGGCGAAGAATTTGTCGGAGAGCCACGTCGCGTTCCAGCCGAACTGCCAGTTCTGGTTGAGAAAGAAGTTACCCTTGGTCTCGACCGAACCACGCGCGCGCTCGTCGCCTGCGCCATAGGGATAGGCTGGGAACAGGAGCGGCTGCTGCTGGTCAATCCCGATCACCTTGACGCTGTAGACGCCATTCGACAGGCGCTGCCGCCAGTCGGCCTCGCCCAGGAATCCCTGCTTCGAGAGGTAGGAAGGGATAAGGGTCAGATCGTAATTGGGCGCAAGGTTGATAAAGTAAGGGATACTGATGCCATAGCCCAGGTTCGAGCCGGAGATGAACTGCGGCGCCAGAACCCCGGTCTGTTTGTTGACCGTCGAGTCGGGCGACGAGAAATAGGGCATGTAAAAGACCGGGACGCCCCAGACGAGCATCTGGGCGTCCTCGTAATAGACTGTGTGCGTCTCCTGGTTCTCGATGATGCGCGCGGCGCGGACCTGCCAGAATGGCGGCCACGCGGGGTGATCCTTGCAGGGCTCGCAAGCAGTGTATGCGCCCTTTTGCAGGACGGTCACATCGCCGTTCGACCGCTCGATCCGGGGCGAGGTGAACCGGGTCTTGTCGGAAGTGAGCACCTGGACGCTGTCGATGAAGCCGTCACGAAAATTGTCGCTGAGCTCGAACCGGCTGCCGTAGACGATGTCGCCGTGTTCGTCCGTCATCTTGGCGTGGCCTTCGGCGTAGACCCGCTTCGTCGCCTTGTTGTAAACAACGCGATCAGCCTGAAGGACGCGGCCCTGATAGAAGAGCTGGACCGAGCCCTCGGCCGTGACGGTGTTCTTGTCCTTGTCGTAAATGAGTTGATCGGCGTCGATGACCAGCTTGTCGGCCGGTTTTGCGGCCTGAGACGTTTGGTCCTGTGAGGCCTGCGCGAACGCCGGAGCGACACGGCCTAAGGAGACTAGGCAGGCGAGGAGCGCAAACGCCGCCAGGACCAAGGGTGGCCTCGGTCGCCGTCGCGCCAGGCGCGGATGGGGCTCAAGGGAAGAGCTGACGGCGGATCCCATCAACCATCTTCTTGCTGCAGCAAGACGTAAACGCCAAACAAACACCCGACGAGCCCAGGAGACCATCCAGCAACGGACGCGCTGATAAAGCCAGCCTCGCCGAGATCGTTGATCACTTTCGTCGCCACATAAAGCATGAAGCCGGCGGCGACGCCACCGGAAACCATATACTCGATCCCACCCATTCGGAAGAATCTTAATGAAAAGCAAGCGGCAACAAACACCATGGCCGCCAGCGTTAAGGGTCGGGCGAGAAGCTCCTGATATTTAAGACGATACGCGGTCGGGTCCAGGCCGGCTCTCGCCGTCTGCTCGACCAAGCTTGGCAAACTCCAGAACGAAACGGTATCCGGCGCCACGAACGCCTGAGCGACCTCGCGTCGATCAAGCGCCGTGGCGAGCAGGTAGGTGGAAACTGGCTGCGTTTCGAAGCCGGGCGTCACAATCTTGGCGTTGTGGAATTGCCAAAATCCGTTATGAAGCTCGCCGGATTCGGCATCAATCCGTTCCACGAAATTGCCCTTGTCGTCGAAGTTGAAAATTTCGACGCCTTTTAGGCTCGTCCCCTCCGCATCTTTGCCTGCGGCGTGAATGATCGCCTGACCGTCAATGCTCTTCTGCCGGATCCACAGGTCTCCCCATGGATTAGACCCTCCCCCGAATATGTCATTTTCGACCCGGTCGGCCTGCTGCTTCATCCATGCTGATGCAGGATTATAGGCGATGACCGACAGAATTCCCAGAGCGGCGATGACAACGAGGGGCGGCGTCAGAATTTGCCAGACGGAGACGCCGGCCGCGCGCGCAACCACCAGTTCCAGTTTCCGCGACAGGTTGAGGAAGGCGATCATCGAGCCGAACAGCACCGCGAACGGAAGAGCCTGCTCGGCGACGGTGGGCGTTCGGAGGAAGGAGAGCGCGGCCATGAGCAGTGCGGTCGCCTTCGGAGCGTCACCGGAGCGGCGCAGCATTTCTACAAGGTCCACCACGTAGATGAGGGTAAAAATTCCCGCAAAAACAGCGACCACAGTGCGCGCAAAGCGACCGGCCAAATAAAGCGACAGCGTTCGCCCCATCACGCCGGCCTGGCGTGAAAGCGTCGTTGGACCCTCGTCGGAAAAAGCTCGCCCCGGAAGATCAAGGCGAGTGCGCCCAGGCCAGCGACGACCGGCACGCCCCAAACGAAATAGGCAGCCGCGGGAACGCCGACCGTCAATGTGGTCGCGGCGAAGCCAAGCATGCGGGCGCCGATGAAGGCCAGAATAGCCCCGCCGATCGCGAGTCCTCGTCCCTGTCGCGTCGTGCGCGCCTCGCCCAGCGCCGCGAAGGCTATGAGTCCAGCAACGAGAGCGTAAAGCGGACTGGCCAAACGATCGAGCAACTCGCTGCGGATGTGCCCGGCGAGGACCGGGTCCGCGCGATCCTTGTCCTCCGGCGCCCACAACTGACCTGTCGTTCGCTCCCGCGGCCGCTTGATCGAGCTCACGGCTTGCATGAACTGGGAGAGGTCGATGGTGTAGTCGTCGAATGTCACCATAGCCGAGTCCCCGGCGGACTGGGGCCGCAGCAGGACGCCCTTGGACAGTTGAAGATAGCTTTCGCCGTCCTTTTCGAGAGTCTTCCCGGCTTCGGCGATATAGGTCGATACATGCGCCGGATCGCGGCGGTCCTGCATGAACACGCCTCGGAGGGCGCCGTCGGGGGTGCGTTCCCGGTAATGAAAGACGAAGCCCAGTTCGAGATCGGAGAAAGCGCCGGGCCGAGCGAAATTCGAAATGAAATCGGCTCGTACGAAAGTGGTCAGGTTCTCAATCGCCCCGAAGGTCCAGGGGAGGACCTGAATGTAGATTGCCGCCACGATCGCGAACACCGCCGCGGAAAGCAGCGCCAGCGGGCGCAACAAACGTCCCGGCGATACGCCCGAAGCCGACATGACGACGAGTTCGCTGTCGCCGTTAAGCTTGTTCAAGGTGTAAAGGATGCCGGCAAACAGCGCGACGGGCGCGATGATTCCGACCAGCGAGGGCAAGGCGAGCCCCGTCATCATGAAAAAGATCAGGATCGTCTGGCCTTTGCTGGTCAAGAGGTCGATCTGACGCAGCGCCTGGGTGATCCAGATGACTCCGGTCAGGATAACGAGGCCGGTTAGAAAGGCGGTCGTCGCGGTCCGAAGCACGTAACGCTCAATTCGACTCATCGGGGCCGCCGCGGAAGTCGCGGGCATCGTTCGCCGCGACTTTGGGCAAGCGGCCAGCGCCTTTTCAGGGCAGTTCCTGTTAGCAAAGCACATGCTCTCCCGGGCCGAATGGCGCCTCTCTATCAGAGTTTTGTGGCGCGCAAACGCGGCGACTTATTGACGAGCGGAGCAAACCCCTCGATATCACGGCCTCTGTCGCCCCGCCGGAAGGCATAGGGCGATTGGAGCGTCCATCCAAACATGGGAACCAGCAGGGCATGAGCGGAGCCGTCAAGATCGCCTTTGGTTCCTTGTCTGCTCCGAGAGGCAGCGCACTGGTTGTCTTCGTCGGAGCCGACATGAAGCCCGCCCCGGCGGTGACCGCGCAATTCGGTGATTTTGAGCCTCTGATTCGCACTGCCGCCAAAGCCTCGAATTTCCGCGGCGCCCAGCGAACCGCACTGGACATTCTCGCGCCAGCGGGTCTCGACGCCTCGAGACTCGTTGTCGTTGGGGTCGCGCCGGGCAAGGACAGCGCGGCGCTCGATTTCGTCATGCTTGGAGGTTTCGTCTTTGGCAAGATGACCGGAGGGCAAAAAGTCGAGGTCGCGTTCGAGGCCCCGGCAGGAACTTGGGACGGCGCGGCCGCAGCCGATTTCGCGCTGGGTCTGCGCCTCCGCGGCTACCGGTTCGACAAGTACAAGACCCGCAAGAAAGAGCCCGAGGACGCGAACGGACAGGCGCCCGAGTTCGTCATCGGCACAGGTCATGCCTCGGCTGCGCGCGCGGCCTCGCAAGAACGATTTGCTGTCGCCGAAGGGGTCGATCTTGCGCGCAATCTCGTCAATGAGCCGCCAAACGTCCTCTTTCCCGCCGAATTCGCCGATCGCGCCAAAGCGCTGGACAAACTCGGAGTCGAGGTGAACGTTCTCGACGAGAAGGCGATGGGAAAGCTCGGCATGAACGCCCTGCTCGGGGTCGGCCGAGGATCCGCGCGCGACAGCCGCCTTGTCACCATGCGGTGGAACGGCGCCCGCTCGAAGCGGGCGAAACCGATCGTCATCGTTGGCAAGGGCGTCTGTTTCGACTCGGGCGGCATCTCCATCAAGCCCGCCGCCGGCATGGAAGACATGAAAGGCGATATGGGCGGCGCGGCGTGCGTGGTGGGCCTTTTGCACACACTGGCCGCGCGAAAGGCGAAGGCGCACGTCGTTGGCGTGATCGGTCTTGTCGAGAACATGCCGGACGGTGACGCCATGCGGCCGGGCGACATTCTGACTTCGATGTCGGGACAAACGATTGAAGTGATCAATACCGATGCCGAGGGGCGTCTCGTGCTTGCCGACGCGCTCTGGTACGCGCAGGACACGTTTTCCCCCAAGGCGATCATCGATCTTGCAACTCTGACGGGCGCCATCATTGTCGCGCTGGGCCAGGAACTCGCAGGCCTCTTCTCCAATAACGACGAGCTTGCGCAGCGCCTGATCGCCGCGGGCGACGCTACGGGGGAGAAGGTCTGGCGCATGCCGCTGGGGCAAGCCTATGACAAGCTGATCGATTCGAAGTTTGCCGACATGAAGAACACCGGCGGGCGCCACGGCGGCTCGATCACCGCAGCGCAGTTCCTGCAACGCTTCATCAAAGATACGCCGTGGGCGCATCTGGACGTCGCGGGCACGGCCATGGGATCGCCATCGTCGGACATCAATCCGTCCTGGGGTTCGGGATGGGGTGTGCGGCTGCTGAACCGTCTCATTGCCGACTCCTACGAAGATTAGAATCGATTTGGCGACAGGGCGGGGAGAGCAGGATGCGGCTAGGATCGACGGTCTTGGCGCTTGCGCTGGCGGGCGCCAGCGCACAGCCGGCTTGGGCGATCGCTGGTTGCGACGCTTTCTCGGCCGCGTTGCGCGCCGGCGCCAGCGACATGGGAGTCGAGTTTTCGCATGCGATTGTGGTGTCCCGTACCCGGTCGGACGCTAACGTGTTCGACGTCACGACCAAGGTCGACGTCGATGCGACGCTCAGTTGCCGTGGCGACGCGCTGTTGCGGTTCGAGGCCCGGATCAGCGAGCCGGCCGACGCGCGGACGACGACGAACTTCGAGCGCTTTGATGCGGCTGCCCTGCGCGCGGCCTTGGGCTGGGATCTGGCGAAGAGCCGCAGCGTGCTCCACGGCATGAGCGCCGATGTGCACGAATTTCTCGACGCCTCGCGCCAGCGCGGCGACGTCTATATTGCGGGCAAGACCGAAGAGCACTTCCCGGGAGGCGTAAGCTTGGGGCTGATCGCAACCGAATCGGACCGTTCTTTCGTCATCGTCGGCCCGTCCGGAGAGTAGGGCGATCCGTCGCAATCTTTCTGGAAGTTATGCGTGACTGAATTTCGCTTCCATCATCTTGAACGTTTTCGCGTTGACCAGGCGTTGCCCCACATGCTCGAGCGCGCGTTCGACGCTGGGCGACGCATCGTCGTGCGCGCGCCGTCAGACGAAATGGTCGCGGCGCTCAACGATCGCCTGTGGACCTACGACGATGCGAGCTTTCTGCCTCATGGCGCGGCCGGCGACGGCGAACCGGCGTCTCACCCGATCTTCCTGACGGCGCGGGCAGAAAATCCCAACAATGCGAAGATACTCGTGCTGCTGTCGGGCGCCGAGCCGAGCGCCGGGGACGATGCGTTCGAAGAGGTCATTTTTCTGTTCGACGGGCGCGACCCGGGAGCCGTCTCCGAGGCGCGCGCCCGCTGGAAGGCTCTCCGAGACGAAGGGCGGACGCTCAGCTATTGGCGAGAGGGCGACGACGGTTGGGAGCGGGCGCGCTGAGGCGTCGTCATCGACGGACTTTGTTGTCACGGCCATACTTTCGCGTCATTTTGGCGTGCGATAGTCCCGATTCTCCGGCCGCGGGTTTCAGTCGAGGCGAAGTGAAAATCGTTTCTCCGTGCGCATTGTTCTGACGATCGTCGCGGTCGCGCTGGTCGCGATCCTCTCGACGGCGCTCGTTGCGCCGCTCCTCGTCGACTGGTCCGCCCATCGCTCGGAAATCGAGTCGCGGCTGGCCGCCATGACCGGCGCCGACATCGCTCTGACCGGACCGATCGGGCTCCGGCTCTTGCCAACTCCGTACCTGGAGGTGGGAGCGGGTTCAGTTTCGGGAAAAGGCGAAGGGGCGCCCCGGCTGTCCTTCGAGTCGGCGCGATTGGAGCTTGCGCTGGTCAAGCTTGCGAGCGGCGCAATCCGCTTCTCGGAAATTGAGCTCGAGAAGCCGATCCTGACGATGTCGCGAGGCGTAGATGGAGCGCCGCGTCTTCCCGCACTTCCCTTGGCGCGGGCCGACACGGCCGGCTTCGATCGCCTTGTCGTGAAGGACGGACGGGTCAGGGTCGTTGCCGGCGCCGACGGCGTCGCGCGGGAAATCGACGACATTCAGCTCAATGCAGACGCGGCATCGATTGCTGGCCCCTTTCACGTTTCGGGCCAATTCTCGGGCCCGGGCCCGGCGCCGGTCGTCTTTCGCCTTGCGTCGGAAAAGTCCGGTCCGACGGGAACGCCGGTCCGAGCGTCGGTGGACGCCGGCCCGAGCTGGCCAGCGCTCGACTTCGACGGCGCGCTGGCCAATCCTGGACCCGGCCGGAAGGGTCCGGGCCTTTCCGGCTCCGCGACGTTGATCGGCGCCGTCCCCGGCGCCGAGGGGCCGATGGCCTGGCGGGCAGCCGGGCGGATGACGGTCGATCTCGATCGCGCAACGATCGACAATGCCCAGTTTCGTTTTGGACCCGAGGAGCGGGCCCTGACCGCCGACGGCGCCGCAATCCTGACGTACGCTTCGCCGGCCCGACTCGCGATCGAGGTGAAAGCGAAACAGGCCAATCTTGATGCTCTGCTGCGCCGCAAGGGAGAGGACGGTGTGGCGCCCGCGCGCGCTGTCGCATTGCTTTCCGGCGCGCTCGCGCCGATTCTTGCCCGGACGAGCCTCGTGTCAGTCGAGGCCAAGCTCGTCGCGGAAACCATCATATTGGGCGCGGACACGGTGTCCGATGTGTCCGCGAGCGTGCGGTTCACGCCTGACGCCCCGCTGCATGCCCGCTTCGATCTCGGCCTTCCGGGCCATAGCAGGCTGAGCGGAGAGGGCGATCTCGAGACGAGCGCGGCGCCGAAGTTCGACGGGATGGTCGACTTCGGCAGCGAGGACTTCGCACTTTTTCGCCAGTGGGCGAGCCCCGGCGGCTCTAGACTTGCCACCAATCTCGCCGCGCTTGGCGACGCGCTGGCGGATCGCAGCGCATCGCTTTCAGGCCATGTCGAGGCATCGGCGACCGACTTTTCGGGACGCGACGTGAAGATCACGCTCGATCGATCAACGCTCGAGGGTTCGCTTGCTTTCACGAGCCCGAACGGCGCGGATCCGGGCCGCCTCACAATGGATCTCTCGAGCGACCTGCTCGATGTGGACTCGCTCCCCAACGTCGACGCCGGCAAAGCGTTGGTAGGCGATCTCGATCTGTCGCTTTCTCTGCGGGCCAGGACGTTGCACGTGGCCCGCGTCAACGAAACGGAGCTCGACAGCGGCTCGCTCGCACTGAAAGTCGTCAAGACCGGACCGAATATCACTCTCGATCGCTTGAGCATCGCGGACCTCGGCGGCGCAAACTTCGACGCCCAAGGCGCGATCGGGCAGGACGGGGCCGCAGTGACGGGGCGCTTGCGCGCCGATGGGCTGCGAGACCTCGCTCTCCTCGTGGCCCGGCTCGCGCCGGGGGAATGGAGTCGGGCGCTGGTCGAGCGCGCCGTTCTTCTATCCCCAACCGCGCTCGCCTTCGAGGCGCATGGCGGTCCCGCCGACGCCCTCGCGCTGAGGTCGTTGAAGGCGAGCGGATCAATCGGCCAGACCCAGGCGACGCTGAACCTCGACCCGGGCGCCAAAGGCGATCGCGAGACACTGACGGTCGGTCTTGACTCGCCCGATTCGGTCGCCCTTATTCGCCAGCTCGGGCTCAGCGGCGCGAGCGTCGCGACCGGGCGGGGACATATTTCGCTTGAGGCCTCTGGCGTCTGGAACGCCGGCTACGACCTCGACGGGACGGCGACGCTCGCGGGCGTTGATCTTGCGGGGCGCGGCCGCTTTCTGCCGGCCGCGGAGGCCGATGAAGCGCGCCTGTTCGGCTCGATCAAACTGAATGGCGCCAATGTCGCCCCGCTCTTGGCCACGCTCGGGGTGGCGCCGGCCGGAGGCGTCATCGGGCCGGTCGATGCAAGCGCGGACATGACCCTGCGCGGCGATCGATGGACCGCCTCCCGACTCGCCGCGACTGTCGCGGGCGTCAAGGCGAGCGGCAATCTTGCTTACCAACCGCTCGCCACTGCGGAAGTTACTGACGTCGTCAATCCGGCGGTCGCCCGGGGCGAGCAGGCGCTCGACGCGGCAGCCGCGATTGCGCCGGCGCCCTCGCCGGCTGAGATCACGGGCGACCTCGCGCTCGATCGGTTGCCGATCGGGGACCTTTTCGGCCTGGTTCTTGGGGCGCCTCAAGCAGCGAAAGGCGGAGCGCGCTGGTCGGGCGCAAAGTTCGCCGCAACGCCCTTCAACCCTCCCCCGCTGGCGGTGCGCCTCCACGTGGGCGCGCTCGACCTCGGCGACGGGCTGCCGCCGCAGGACTTCTCCACGATGTTGAGCCTCGAAAAGGGCAGGCTCGATCTCGACGACATCGCGATGAAGGTCGCCCAGGGCGCGGCGTCCGGCCGCCTGACACTTCGGCGCGACAAGGAGACTGCAACCCTAACAGGGGCGCTCAGCGCGGTAGGGCTGGCGGTCGCCCGGCCAGGATTTTCCGGCAGGGTGGGCGGGACGCTCGAATTCGCGTCAACCGGGGGAAGCGCTGAAGCGCTGATCGAGGGCCTCGCGGGCAACGGGACAGCGCAATTTGCCGGGGCGGCGCTCGCGCGAAGCGATCCCGCGGCGCTCGACCGCGTCGTCGCCAAGGCGCAGGCGCCTGACGCCCAGTTGGACGAAACAAATATCGCCTATGCTTTCGGCGTCGAACTCAACAAGGCGCCATTGCCGATTCCGGACGGGGCGACGCCTCTCGCGCTGACCTCGGGCACGCTGAAGTTCGGCCCTCTCTCGATCGCGCGGCCGCGTGGAAAAGCCGCCCTCGACGGCAGCTTCGATCTGCGCCGACTTGCGCTCGAGACCCGGCTTGCTCTCGTCTCGACCTCGGCGGATCTCACATTCTGGTCAGGACCGCCGCCCGGCGCCACCGTCGCGGTCGACGACGCATTGGACACGCAGAAGCGGCGGCTCGACGTCAGCGCGCTCTCCGCCGGACTTGCGACGCAGGCAATCTCGCGCGAAAGCGAGCGCATCGCCGCCCTCGAGGCCGACATCCGCGAACGCGCATTCTTCAACCGGCGCCTGAAGGGCGAGCGATTCATGGATCGACGGGCGGCGGAAATCGAGGATTGGCGGGTCGAGCAGGCACGGCTGAAAGGGCTCACCGAACGTCTGGCGGCTGAGAGAGAGGCGGCGGCCGAGAAGGCAGCGGCCGAGAAGGCAGCAGCAGAGAAGGCAGCGGCCGAGAAGGCTGCGGCCGAGAAAGCGGCGGCAGACAAGGCCGCGGTGGAGAAGTCGGCTTCGCAGCCTGACCTTCCGTCGGATCTTTCTCCGGACAACGGGTCAAATCCGGCGGCCGGCTCCAACAATTCGTCCATCCGCGCGGACCAGCTCGGCGTCAACGCGCCGCCACTCGACGCCCCAATTCCTCCGGCGAGACCCAAACCGCGTCCGGCGCCGTCCGATCCGACCGCAAGCGGCCTCTATTGATGCGTGTCCCCCAAGGGGTCTTCGCGCTCTGCGGTCGAGGCTTCGAGCACAAAGACCCTGAGGGCCGAGGACAGATTTGCCTCGCCTCGCGAAGCATCGACAATTGCGGCCAGCGCATTGATGGAAAGGCCGCGTTCCGCAGCAATCCGGCTTAGGCGTCGCCAGAAGGCGTCCTCGAGCGAAACGCTGGTGCGATGGCCGGCGATGACGAGCGAGTGTTTGAGGACGAGCGGGCTCGCGCTATGGGTCATCGGGACCGACGATGCGACGGGCGTCAAGGTCGCGGTCGGCCTTCTTTTGCTCCGCCTCGATCGAGCGCCGCTCGGCTTTCGTCATGCCGTAAGCGAGCCGATGCTCTGCGGCCTTCGCGTCGTCGCGTCGCCGGTCCTGACATTTGCGCGCCAGGCGCAGATTGACGACGTCGCCCATGGGAACCGCCCGCTATTTCTTGCGAAAGGCGTCGATTGAGACGACCTTCGCTGCGGGCGGAGGCTCGGGCGTCTTTCCTGCCGGCGCGGCGGTCTTCGTCTCGGCCCGCTCGGCAGCGGCTTTGCCGAGCGAAGGTTTCACCGGCGCCGGAGGGGGAGCGGGCTCTGCGCGCCGCGCGGTTGAGTGCGCGCGGCCCGCCGCCGGATCCCCAGCTTTTTCTGTCTGGCGCGGCTCAAGCTTGAAGCCGAACGGCACCGAAGGATCAGTGAAGCCGGTGATGGCGTCGAACGGGACGGTCAGCCGCTCGGGCTTCCGGGAGAAATTGAGGTTCACCTCGAAAGCGTCCTGGGTGACGACGAGATCCCAGAACTCATGCTGCAGGATGATCGACATTTCATCGGGGAAGCGGCTCTTGACCGCCGCAGGCACGACGACGCCCGGCGCCTGGGTCTTGAAAGCGATGTTGAAATGGTGCTCGCCGATCAGGCCCGCGCGGGCCGTGTCGGACAGGACTTTGCGGACCACGGACCGCAGCGCGTCCTGGACGAGAAGGTCGTAGCGAATCAGATCGGTCGCCATGGGAAATGAGCTCGCCGCACAAGATCCAGAATTAACCGAGCCTCCGCAGCCTTGCAATGATGGCGCCTCGCATCGATCCCGCCGCGTCGCCTGGAACTCGCCTCCGGCCCGGATTTTCGCGCGATCAAATGAAGTGGAGGCTTCTGTTGCCAGGCGCCTCCTGACCCCGCCTAAAGGTGCAAACCCTTAGGACTTGAATCCCAGTACCAGCACTGCATTACGCAGCGAGGGCCACCGGAGCATAGTTGTCATTCGCAACTATAGGTTTGACCCGATAACGGCGGTATCATGCCGAGCGAAAGATCACCCTTTAGGTCCCCCGTCGAACCTATTTCGCCCCCGCCGAAACCCGCACTTCCGCGGGCTTGGGTGGAGGCGCCGGGTACTGCCCCCGGGTCCGAAAGACTTATTCCGATGCCCATTTATCGCCGTAGCCGTCCTTGTGGGGCGGCAGCCCGAATATAGGGGGCGCGAGCCCGGGAGGGAAGAGGCAAAGCCTCGCTGGGAGCACACATAGAAAATGTTTGTAAATGGTCGTTGAGGCGCGGCCTGCGTGCGCGATTCATCGCGGCTAGCCGCGCTCACGGCGCGGACGATCCTGACGTCTCCATTCCTGTGGCTCGCGGCTTAAGGGTCGGAGCAAATGGCTCCAGCAACTGGCCGGGCAGGCCCTTCGGCATGGGCGTGTCAGTTCCATATTCCGCGGGCCATTCGCGGGGCAGGTAGAAGGTGCCGAAAACGCGGTCCATGACCGGGAGCATCGAGGAATAATTGTGATCCTTGTGATCCTCTCGGGTGTGATGCCAGTGATGAAACGCCGGGCTTGAAAGCACTTCCTCGAACGGGCCCAGCCGCCACCGCAGATTGGCGTGAATGAAAAAGCTCCACGCCGACCCGACGAAAAGGACAAGCGCTGGAACAAGGCCCGGATTGGGCCCGACTGGCGAAGCAAGGCCTGTGGCGTAAAGCAGCGTCAGTCCGCAAAGGCGGGTGAACACCATATCGACGGGGGAGCTCGAGTGTTGACCAGAAAGTCGACATGCTCGGCGCTGTGGTGAACCGCGTGGAATCGCCAGAGCAGCGGAATCTCGTGGCTCCAGCGGTGGCCCCAGTAGAAGCCGACCTCGCCCACGATCATCGCCAGCACCATGCGCGCCCAGAGCGGCAGGCCCGCCGCCGCGCCGGTGACGCTCGTAGGCACGACCGCATGCACGGCTAGCGCGATCAGCGCCGAGGGCGGCCCGAGCAGGAAGATGGGCACAAGGCTGTTAACGAAGTACCAGCCGAGGTTCGTGGCCCAGTCCTCGTGGAATCGCCTGGCGGGCCGGACGGCGAAAAAATACTCGAGCGGCGCGAAGATCGCGACCATCAGCACGAGCCACGTGCAGGCGCGCAGCGCCAGCAGCAGAAAAGCTTCGATATGCTGGTGCGAAGCAAGAAGCGATTGCATTGGCAAGTCTTAGCTCGAACCGGGGGAAGATTCACCCCATGTCGACACAGCAAGGCCACGCTGGATGTCCAGCCCGGCCCGGTGTTATTAGGTCTTGCCCTCAGGCCTTGAGGGCGGAGTCCTTTCCCTGCCTGCGGCGATAGGCTGCGAACCCAAGCCCGGCGAAGCCGAGGCCCATCAGCGCCCAGGTCGCAGGCTCGGGGACGGCGCCGGGCAGGTCCGGCGTCTGCGGCTCCTGGCTGAAGGTCACGTCGGCGAGCAACGCGAAGGGCGGCACGGGCAGGTTGCCCCAGGCGACGAAGGACAAGGTCTCCGCGGTATTGTCGGCCACGAAGCTGAAGCTGTCATTGAACCAGCCGGTGAAGCCGTGGCTCGGATTGGTCCCAGTCGGCGTGTATTGGACGACCGAATCTCCGAGGCTCACTCCCCAATTCTGCAAGGTCGCGCCCAAGAACGGTTGCTGCTGCGAAAACGCGTAATCGAAGTCGACCGTGTACGTCATGCCGATGGCAAGGCCGGTGATGTCCTGCTCGATGGGCTCGGTCCGAAAGTCGCCGTCCTGGCCGATGAAGTATGCGCCGCCGCCGGGCGGCGCGGTGATCTGGTCGGGTCCGCCGTTGTTCACGCCCCACAGCTCAAAGACGTTGTTATTCACCCCGTACGTGCAGCACGTGTCGGCGGACCCGTTGGCAAAGAGGAACGTGTAGCTGCTGAGGGAGTCGCCCGGGACGTACCAGCCAGTGGCGTAGGTGTTATAGTTGAACTGACCGTTGCCGCCGTTCGACGAGAAGTAGCCGTTGGTGAAGCTGTTGGCGTGGGCGGCGCCGCCGACCGACGACGCCAACCCGATGGCGACAATCGCCGACGCGAGTTTCATGTTCACGGGTATCGCCATGTTTGCGGGCCGCCCTATCGCGCCGCTGGCCGTCCAAGCCGATTTCAGAGGGTCATCATCACAAGCAGTACACGACGTCAACATATTTTAAACTGTTACGTTACGTCATTTTGCTAGCGGCACTCTTTTCGTGGGCGACGTGCGTCCCACGCCATCCGTTAAACTACCGCGCTTCGTATATGTCTTGAAACCGCGAGGGGGCCGTGGAATTGGCTTACTTGGCGGGCGCTTCGGAAGCTGGCTGCTGCGCCTGGCGGAACGCCTCGACAAATTCGGCGAGGCTCTTCTCGTCCATGTCGGAGACGGCGAGGTAAGCAAGATTCGCGTCGGACCAGCGGGCGACGTGATAGCCGTCGATCGTCTCGAACGCCGCGCCCGCCTCCGCCCGGCGAACGCCCAGCGGCAGTTCCGTGACCGCGGCGACATGCTCATTGTGGCGATAGATGAGCGTCGGCGCCGGAATCCGGTCGACGATGGCGACGCGGCCGCCGGCGAGCGGAAAACCCTGCGAGGCGAGATCGACGATCGAAGCGCTGACGGTCGTGCGGCCGGCGAGCCAGGGCTTGACCGTATGCCGGTCGGAGGAGGCGACGTCGTAAGGCTGGCCGGCGATCGAAGCGCGGGCGAAATCGGAGACGAGCCCGGCGGCGACGCCGGGCGACGCGCTCTGCATCCTCAGCGTCGTGACGCCGGCGCCGACTGCGAACCCGGCTGCCGCGACGGATGCGGCAAGCGCGAAGACGCGCGCGCCGCTCCAGTTCGGGCGCCGGACCGGGGGGCGCGCGAAGGGAACAACGGATGCGGCGGCGGAGTCGCTAGCGGAATCCGCGGCCGGCGCGCCCAGCGCCGCGATGCGGTCGGCGAGCTTCTTCGGCGCCGTCTCGCGCGGTACAAGGCGCGCCATCGACGCGCGAAGCGCCTCGAGACGGCGATACTCGGCCGCAAGCGCGGGGTTAGCCCGCATCTCGCGTTCGAGTTCGAGCGAACTCGCAGCGTCGAGTTCGCCGTCGAGGGCGGCGTTGAGCCGCAATATGCGGTCTCGGGAGGCAGGATCGTTCATGACTTAAGCTTTCAGGGTCTTCATAAGCGAGGCGCGGGCGCGGGCGAGCCGCGACATCACGGTGCCCATCGGCGCGCCGGTCGCCTCGGCAATGTCGCGATAGGAGAGGCCGTTGATGTCGCGCATGACGAGCGTGTCGAGGAGCGGCGAGGGCAGATCGGCGATCGCGGCGCGCAGGCGCTCACCGTCTTCTAGCGCGATGAGCGCGGCCTCGGGATCGGGCGCTCCTTCGGCAAGGTGCGGATCGATCGCATCGAGATCGGCCGCGTCGCCGGCGTAGGACAGGTCCTTTGGGCGGTTTTTCGCCATCCAGGAGATCGCGGCGTTGCGCACGATCGCGAGAAACCAGGGTTTCGGGCGCTCGATTGTCGTGGTCTCCAGCGCCTTCAGCGCCCTGATCGCCGCCTCCTGCACGATGTCCTCCGCGTCGGCGCCGTTCCGGCAGATCCATCGGGCGAGCGTATAGGCGTCGTCGAGCAGCGGCGGCACGATTTCGCCAAACCGCTTTTGCCCAATCGAGCCGACGAAGGGTTCGCTCATGCGACTGCCGCATGTCCTCGTGTCATTCCCGGCGGACCGAGGGTTCGACCGGGAATCCAGAGCCGCCGAGCGCTACGGGGATCGCCCCGGATTCCCGATCGGTCGCCTTGCGACCGTCGGGAATGACAACCGGGCAGATTCCTATTTCGCGCGCTCCCTTAGATACGCGATGACGTCCGCCCGGTCCTGCGCGGTGTCGAGATGGAAGAACATCTTGACGCCTGGGACGAAGGCCTGCGGATCGGTCAACCACTTGTCGAGCGTCTCCTCATTCCAGACGATATTGGAGGATTTGAGCGCGTCGGAATAGGGATAATCCGGCAGCGAACCGGCCTTGCGGCCGTAGACGCCTCGATGACGCGGACCAACGTCGTTCTTGTCGAGCGAGTGGCAGTCCGTGCAGGCCTGATAGAGTTCTTCCCCCCGGGCGGGGTCGCCGGCGGGACCGGCCGCCGCGGCGCCGGCGGCGAGACTCGCCGCCAGCACGACAATGGAGAACCTGATCATGGACGTGTCTCAGGCGAGGTCGGCGTCGGTGACGGCGAGTTCGGTCGGCGACACCGTGTAGGCGACTTCCCGCACGCCCAGCCACTTGCGCAATTCGCCCGCGGGCACGAGCTTCGGTCCCGGCGACGGCGCAGTTCCCGGCGCAGGCTGCGGGAAGGCGGTCGAGCGGGCGGTATGGAACGTGACGTTCCCCTCGACCTTCTGCATCAGCTGATGAATGTGGCCGTTGAGGACCGTGACCGATCCGAAGCGCGACAGCAGCGCGAGCGCCTGGGCGGAATCCTCCGTGCCCCAGCCCCATTCCGGCGCGATCATCCAGAGCGGCATATGGGCGAAGAGGACGATCGGCGTGGATGCGGACTTGCCTTTCAGATCATCGTCGAGCCAGGCGATCTGATCCGCGCCCAGCGAGCCGAGGCCGTTTTTCTTGAGGTCGACGACGTTGACGAGCGACACGAAATGAACGCCGCCGTGGTCGAACGAATACCAGCCGCCGCCGGTCGCGCCCTTGCCGAAGCGCTCAAGATAGGCGGTGCGGGTGGCAGGGTCGAGAATGTCGTGCTCGCCGGGCGCGTAATGGACGTCGAGCTTCGACCGCCCGATCATCTGCGAAGCGTCCTCGAACTCCTGCGGCTTCGCAGTATGGGTAATGTCGCCGGTATGGATCATGAATGCGGGGTTGCCCGGCATCGCCAGAACCTTGTCGATCGCCGCGTCGAGCGTTGCGCGCGCGTCCGGATTGGCCGGCTTCGAAAAGCCGATGTGGCTGTCGGAAATCTGGACGAAGGAAAAGCCGCTTTCCGCCGCTTTGGCCGAACCGATGAGACGCGAGGCGGGCACGCCGCCGGCGACCGTCCAGAGGACGCCCGTCCCGGCCCAGAGCATGCATTTGAGGGTTTGCCGGCGGTCCGGGCTGCCAGCCAAGTCGTCAATCATTGGGTCTCTCCTGATCGGCGAAAAGCGCCGTTCAGGGGAGAGACCCGGGGAAAGCGCAGTTTATTCCCGACGGAAAATGAAAATGTTTTGTCATTCCCGGCGGACCGAAGGTCTGACCGGGAATCCAAAGTCGCCGCCGTCTACGGACGTCATTCTGGATTCCCGATCGGTCGCTTTGCGACCGCCGGGAATGACAGAGAAGGACGAGCTTACTGCGCCGCGACGCCAAGCTTCACCAGCCGGTAGGTGATCGCGTCGACCAGCGCCTGGAACGAGGCGTCGATGATGTTGCCCGAGACGCCGACCGTCGACCAGGTGTCGCCGTTTCCGTCGCCGAATTCGATCAGCACTCGCGTCACCGCGTCCGTGCCGCCCTGGAACACGCGCACGCGATAGTCCCGCAGCTCCAGATCCTCGATATGCTTCTGATAGACGCCGAGATCCTTGCGCAACGCGAGATCGAGCGCGTTGACCGGGCCATTGCCCTCGGCGGCCGAGATCAGCCGCTCCTCGCCGATACGGATTTTGACCACCGCCTGCGAGGCCGAATAGGTCACGCCGGGCGCGACGACCTTGCGCTCGACGCCGACATGGAAGCTCTCGACGGCGAAGAATTCCGGCACCCCGCCGAGCACGCCGCGCGCGAGCAGTTCGAACGAGGCGTCGGCGGCCTCGTAGGCATAGCCCTGCGCCTCGCGCTCTTTAACAGTATCCAGCAGGCGCTGCAGGCGCGGATCGTTGGGCTCGGCCTCGACTCCGAGCCGGGCGAGTTCGGCGACGAGGTTCGACCGCCCAGCCTGATCGGAGACGAGAACCGCGCGGACGTTGCCGATGCTGTCGGGCGCGACATGCTCGTAGGTGCGCGGATCCTTCGCCAGCGCGGAAGCGTGGATGCCAGCCTTGGTCGCGAAGGCCGAAGCGCCGACGTAAGGGGCGTGGCGGTTCGGCGCGCGGTTGAGGAGCTCGTCGAAGGCGCGCGAGATATGGGTGATCTGCCGCAGCGCGTCGGCCGTGACGCCGGTCTCAAAGCGCTCGGCGAGTTCGGGCTTGAGCGCCAGGGTCGGGATCAGGGTCACGAGATTTGCGTTACCGCAGCGCTCGCCAAGGCCGTTCAGCGTGCCCTGCACCTGCCGCGCCCCGGCGCGAATGGCGGCGAGCGAATTCGCGACCGCGTTGCCGGTGTCGTTGTGGGCGTGAATGCCGAGGCGCTCGCGCGGAATGACGCGCGCGACCTCGCCGACGATCCGCTCGACTTCATCGGGCAGCGTCCCGCCGTTGGTGTCGCAGAGGACGGCCCAGCGCGCGCCGGCGTCGATCGCGGCCTGAGCGCAGGCGAGCGCATATTTCGGGTTGGCCTTGTAGCCGTCGAAGAAATGCTCGCAGTCGACCATCGCCTCCCGGCCGGACCCGATCGCCGCCTTGACGCTGTCGGCGATGGCTTCCAGGTTCTCGTCGAGCGTGCAGCCGAGCGCGACATGGACGTGATAGTCCCAGGACTTGGCGACGAAGACGATGGCGTCGGAATCGGAGGCGAGCAGGCCCGCAAGGCCCGGATCGTTGCCCACTGAGCGTCCGGGGCGCTTGGTCATGCCGAAGGCGCAGAAGCGGGCGCGCTTCGTCGGCTTCGTCTTGAAGAATTCGGTGTCGAGCGGGTTGGCGCCCGGGTATCCGCCCTCGACATAATCGACGCCAAGCCGGTCGAGCATCGCGGCGACGTTACGCTTGTCGTCGAGCGAGAAGTCCACGCCGGTCGTCAGCGCGCCGTCGCGCAACGTCGTGTCGAAGAGATAGAGGCGTTCCTTGGCCATAAGGGCTCTCAATGCCGGGTGGGCGGCGGGGGCTCCGCGCCGAGCGTTTTGGTCATGGTGGTGTTGGCGAGCCACTCGTCGCCGACCCGAACGAGATTGCGTTTCTGGGCCGAAAACCCCGATTTTTCGAACAGAGGCTTCGACACGTCGCTGGCTTCCGTCGTGAGACGCTTCGCGCCGCGCGCCGCGGCGAGCCGGGTCAGCGCGTCGACCAGCGTCCGGCCCACACCATGACAAGCGAATTCGGGAGCGACATAGAGCATCTCGATTGTGTCTTCGCCCTTGAGAGTGGCGAACCCGGCGGAGGCGCCGTCGATGATCGCGATCAGTGTGAGCCCGCCGCCGACGCGGGCGGCGAAGGCCTCCTCGTTGTCGGCCGTCGACGCCCAGGCCTCGCGCTGCTCGGCGCTGTAGTCCTCAGCGGTGAGCTCTTCGACGCTCGCGCGGAATATCTCGGCGCAGCGTTTAAGGTCGGCGGGAACGTAGGGGCGCAGCGAAACGGCGCTCATCGCCTGAACTCCCACGTCGCCCCGGCCTTGCCGTCCTTCACCGCGACGCCGAGCGTCGCGAGTTCGTCGCGCAGCCGATCGGAGGCGGCCCAGTCGCGCCGCCGCCGCGCTTCATCGCGCTCGGCCACCAGCTTCTCGACTTCGGCGACACGCTCCGGCGGCGCTTGCGGACCGGGCCGCGCGGCAAGGCTCCTGACATCGAGGCCGAGGAATTCGGCGTCGGCGCGAAGCTGGCCCGCGGCCTCGGGCCGTGCGCGGGCCTCAGTATGGAGCGCATGCAGATGGGCGATTGCGGCCGGCGTGTTGAGGTCGTCGGCGAGCGCGGCCACGAGTTCGTCGGAGGGCGCGGGCGCCGCCGGAAGGTCGAAGTCGATCGCGTCGGCGAAGCGCTCCAGCGACTTTTCACTCTCCTCAAGCGCGCGCACGGTCCAGTCGATCGGCTGGCGATAGTGGGTGCGCAGCATCGCCATGCGCAGGACCGCGCCGGGCCACGCGCGCCCGCCGAAGGCCGAAGTCGCCAGGAGCTCGCGAATGGTGACGAAGTTGCCGAGGCTCTTCGACATCTTCTCGCTTTCGACCTGCAAGAAGCCGTTGTGCATCCAGAGATTGGCCATCCGGGTCGAGCCGAAAGCGCAGCAGGACTGCGCGATCTCGTTCTCGTGATGGGGAAAGACGAGATCGACGCCGCCGCCATGAATGTCGAACACGTTCATGGCCGGGTCGTCGCAGGCGAGGCCGCCGCCGAAGGGCTCGAGCAGCTTCGCCATCGACATCGCCGAGCATTCGATGTGCCAGCCCGGGCGTCCCGGCGCGGCGATCCCGGCGGGGCTCGGCCAGCTCGGCTCTTTCGGCTTCGACGGCTTCCACAGGACGAAATCCATCGGATCGCGCTTGTAAGGGGCAACGTCGACTCGCGCGCCCGCCAGCATCTCGTCGAGCGAGCGATGCGCGAGCGCGCCATAGCGCGGCACGCCCGGCAGCGCGTCCATGGCCGTGGGCGAGAAGAGGACATGGTCCTCGGCGACATAGGCGACGCCGCGGGCGACGAGCCGCTCGATCATCGCGCGCATCCGCTCGATATGCTCAGTCGCGCGCGGCTCGAAGGTCGGCGGCAGGGCGCCCAGCGCCGCAACGTCTTCGCGGAACTGGCGCTCGGTCGCTTCCGTCACCTGGGCGATCGCGTCGTTGAATGGCAAGTCCGGCCAGTCGCGCTCGGCGCGGGCGTTGATCTTGTCGTCGACGTCGGTGACGTTGCGGACGTAGATTACATGCTCGGGCCCGTAGACATGGCGAAGCAGGCGGAACAGCACGTCGAACACGATGACCGGCCGGGCGTTGCCGATATGGGCGTAGTCGTAGACCGTCGGGCCGCAGACATAGAGACGCACCGCGCTCGGGTCGATTGGCGCGAAATCCTCCTTCCGGCGGGTCAGCGTGTTGTGGAAGCGCAGCGTCATCAAATCGTCTCGTCGGCGTCGGGCTCGACGGCGCGACACGGGCGCCGTCCGGGACTGGCCGGGTGATCGCTTCTCGAAGGTGTTTTAGAAACAGAGACGCGAACCAGCCAGCTTGAAGCTAGCGGGTAATAATGCAAATCCGGGCGATGCGGAGGGTCAGCGTCATGCCGCTTCCATCGGTCAGGCTGCCGCGCTTGTCAAGGCTTTGGCGCGAAGCCTGGCTAATCTGACGCAGGCGTCGATCAAAAGAGGGGGCGAATGTGAGCCAATCCGTCGGGGGCGAGGCAAGCGCCGGCGGGAGCCGAAAGCCGCCCCGCGCGCAGGCCCTCACGATCCTCGGCGCGCCGGTCGAGGCGGGCGCGGGCGTCGCGGGATGCGCCATGGGGCCGGCGATGCTGCGCACCGCCGGCATCGTCAGCACGCTTAAGGACCTCGGCCACGACGTCGTCGACCGCGGCGACGTCGTCCCGGACGAGATCGGCGAGGGCGTCCCGCCGGAAGGGAAGGCGCGCCATCCGGCTTTGATCTCGGCGTGGGCGCGGGCGCTCGCGCGCGAAACCTACGCCATCCTGCGCGAGGGGCGCTTGCCGGTCGTCATCGGCGGGGACCATTCGCTGGCGATGGGCTCGATCAGCGGCGTGGCGCGTCACGCCGCCGAGGCCGGGCGAAAACTGTTCGTCCTCTGGCTTGACGCGCACTCGGACTATAATACGCCGCTGACCTCGCCGACGGGCAACATGCACGGGATGCCAGCGGCAATGCTGAGCGGGGAACCTGGGTTCGACTTCCTCTTCGGCGGAGAGGAACACGGCTCGATCGACCCCGCCTGCCTCAGTCTCTTCGGCATCCGGTCGATCGACGCCGACGAGCGGAGGCTTCTGCGCGCCCGGGGGGTCGACGTCGTCGACATGCGCACGCTCGACGAGCATGGCTTCGCCGTTTCGATCCGCCGCATCATTGATCGCGTCCGGGCGGCCGGCGGCCTCCTGCACGTCAGTCTCGACGTCGATTTCCTCGATCCGACCATCGCGCCGGGCGTCGGAACGGCGGTTCCAGGCGGGGCCACCTATCGCGAGGCGCATCTGGTGATGGAGCTTCTGTACGAATCCGGACTGTCGCCCTCGCTCGATCTCGTGGAGCTCAACCCGTTCCTCGACGAGCGGGGGAAAAGCGCCTTGCTGCTGGTCGATTTGACCGCGAGCCTGTTCGGACGGCAGGTTTACTAGGCCACAAGCGCGCCATTACAAATTTCATTTTATGTCACTCAAAAGATCAAAATCCAGCGACCGGCCCTTGTTCGCGCCTGCCCGCACCTCATCTAACCTCTTGTGATCGTGCCGCTATCCAGTGCGCGGTTGACGTCGCTGCACGAAATTGCTTCGACTGAGCCAAAAGTTCGGCTTGATCGTTTCGGGCGATCGGCGGATAGCACCCCGAAACCTCCCGGGGTTGTACGGCTTTGTGCCGGGCAGCTGTCTCAATGAGCGGACGTTAGCAGCGGAAGAATTCCCATGGCCCGAAGGAAAATCGCTTTGATCGGAGCCGGCCAGATCGGCGGCACGCTGGCGCATCTGGCTGCGCTGAAAGAACTCGGCGACATCGTGCTTTTCGACATCGTCGACGGCGTTCCGCAGGGCAAGGCTCTCGATCTCGCCGAGTCGGGTCCCGTCGAGGGGTTCAACGCCAAGCTGGCGGGCGCGAGCGACTATGCCGCCATCGCCGGCGCCGACGTCGTCATCGTCACCGCCGGCGTCCCCAGGAAGCCCGGGAATGAGCCGCGACGACCTGCTCGGCATCAATCTCAAGGTAATGGACGCGGTCGGCGCCGGGATCAAGGCGCATGCGCCGAACGCCTTCGTCATCTGCATCACCAACCCGCTCGACGCGATGGTGTGGGCGTTGCAGAAGACCTGCGGCCTGCCGGGGAACAAGGTCGTCGGCATGGCGGGCGTCCTCAACTCCGCCCGCTTCCGCTATTTCCTCTCCGAGGAGTTCAACGTCTCCGTCGAGGACGTGACCGCGTTCGTCCTCGGCGGCCACGGCGACGACATGGTCCCCTCGGTCCGCTATTCGACGGTCGCGGGCATCCCGCTGCCCGATCTCGTCAAGATGGGCTGGACGACCCAGGCGAAGCTCGACGCGATCGTCGAGCGCACGCGAAAAGGCGGCGGGGAAATCGTCGGCCTCCTGAAGACCGGCTCGGCCTTTTACGCGCCCGCCGCCTCCGCGATCGCGATGGCCGAATCCTTTCTCAAGGACCAGCGCCGGGTGCTGCCCTGCGCAGCTCAGCTCAGCGGCCAGTACGGGGTCAAGGACACCTATGTCGGCGTGCCCGTGGTGATCGGCGCGGGCGGGGTCGAGCGCATCATCGAGATTTCGTTCAACGAAGCGGAGAAGGCGATGTTCGAGAAGTCTGTCGCCGCGGTCCATACTCTGGTGGAAGCCTGCAAGGCGATCAATCCCGCGCTCGCCGCCTGAGCGTTCCGCCGCGTCCGCGGCCTGCGGGCGTTCGCTTTCTTTCGAGGTCGTAGTCGCATGAACATCCATGAATATCAGGCCAAAGCGGTGCTGCGCGCCTTCGCAGCTCCGCTCGCCAACGGATTTCCGGCCTTCACGCCCGAGGAGGCGGAAGACGCTGCGCGGAAGCTCGGCGGCCCGCTCTGGGTGGTCAAGAGCCAGATCCATGCGGGCGGGCGCGGCAAGGGCCGGTTCAAGGAGGCGTCAGCCGGCGAGAAGGGCGGCGTGCGGCTCGCCAAGTCGATCGAGGAGGTCAAGGCCTTCGCCAGGCAAATGCTGGCCGCGACGCTGGTGACGGTGCAGACCGGACCGCACGGCAAGCAGGTCAACCGCCTCTACATCGAGGACGGCGCCAATATCGACAAAGAGTTTTATCTCTCAGCCCTCGTCGACCGCGAGACGAGCCGGGTGGCGTTCGTGCTGTCGACCGAAGGCGGGGTCAACATCGAGGATGTGGCGCACAAGACGCCGGAGAAGATCCACACCTTCTCCATCGATCCGGCGACCGGGATCATGCCTCATCATGGCCGAACCGCGGCGCGTGCGCTGGGACTTGCGGGCGACCAGGCCAAGCAGGTCGAGAGCCTCGTGACCAAGCTCTATGCGGCCTTCGTCGCCAAAGACATGTCGATGCTCGAGATCAATCCTCTGATCGTCATGACGAACGGGCAATTGCGCGTTCTCGACGCCAAGGTGTCGTTCGACGACAACGCGCTCTACCGCCATCCCGATATCGCCGCGCTGCGAGACGAGACCGAAGAGGACGCGAAGGAGATCGAGGCGTCCAAATACGACCTCAATTATATCACGCTCGACGGCACGATCGGTTGCATGGTCAACGGCGCCGGTCTCGCCATGGCGACGATGGACATCATCAAGCTCTACGGCGAAAGCCCGGCCAACTTCCTCGATGTCGGCGGCGGCGCCTCGAAGGAAAAGGTCACCGCGGCGTTCAAGATCATCACCGCCGATCCGAACGTGAAGGGCATCCTGATCAACATTTTCGGCGGCATCATGCGCTGCGACGTGATCGCCGAGGGCGTGATCGCAGCGGTCAAGGAGGTCGGCCTCAAGGTCCCGCTGGTGGTGCGCCTCGAGGGCACGAACGTCGATCTCGGCAAGGCGATCATCCGCGACTCGGGCCTCAACGTCATTCCCGCCGACGATCTCGACGACGCAGCGCAGAAGATCGTCACGGCGGTCAAGAAGGGGGGCGCGGCCTAGAGCGGCTGCGTCCGACACGATCGCTTCGAACCGGCATCATCCGCGAAAGTTAAATATGTCCATCCTCGTCAACGCAGACACCAAGGTCATCACCCAGGGCTTCACCGGCAAGAACGGCACGTTCCACTCCGAGCAGGCGATGGCCTATGGCACCAGGCTCGTCGGCGGCACTTCGCCCGGCAAGGGCGGCTCGACCCATCTCGGCCTGCCGGTCTTCGATACGGTCGCCGAAGCCCGCGAGAAGACCGGCGCGGACGCGAGCGTCATCTATGTGCCGCCGCCCGGCGCGGCCGACGCGATCTGCGAGGCGATCGACGCCGAGACGCCGCTTATCGTCTGCATCACCGAGGGCATCCCAGTGCTCGACATGATGCGGGTCAAGCGCGCGCTCGACGGCTCGAAATCCATTCTCGTCGGCCCCAACTGTCCCGGCGTGATGACGGCGGGCGAGTGCAAGATCGGCATCATGCCCGGCAACATTTTCGCCCGCGGCAGCGTCGGCGTCGTCTCGCGCTCGGGCACGCTGACCTACGAAGCGGTCTTCCAGACCACCCGCGAGGGTCTCGGCCAGACCACCGCGGTCGGCATCGGCGGCGATCCGATCAAGGGGCTCGAGTTCGTCGACGCGCTGGAAAAATTCCTCGCCGACCCGGACACCAAATCGATCGTGATGATCGGCGAGATCGGCGGCCAGGCCGAGGAGGACGCCGCGCAGTTCGTCAAGGACGAGGCCAAGCGAGGCCGGTCGAAGCCGATTGTCGGCTTCATCGCCGGCCGCACCGCGCCGCCCGGACGCCGGATGGGCCACGCAGGCGCGATCATCGCCGGCGGCAAGGGCGGCGCCGAGGACAAGATCGCGGCGATGGAGGAGGCCGGCATTCGCGTTTCGCCATCGCCCGCCCGGCTCGGCAAGACGCTCGTCGATCTTTTGAGCGGCAAGTAAAGAACGGCAGGCAAGGAAGCCCTTTCAATGACCCGGCAGGACATTAATCAGGCGCTGCTGCAGACCTCGTTCCTCTATGGCGCCAACAGCGCCTATATCGAGGCCCTGCAAGCACAATTCGAGAAAGACCCGCTCTCAGTCGAGCCCGGCTGGCGCGAGTTTTTCGAAAGGCTCGGCGACGATCCGGCGAGCGTCGCCAAGACCGCTGAAGGCGCTTCGTGGAAGAAGCCCCAATGGCCGCCTACGCCCAAGGGCGACCTTATTAACGCGCTCGACGGCGACTGGCCAGCGACGGAGAAGGCGGTCGCTGAGAAGTTGCGCGGCAGGGCGGTCGAGGCCGCGCCGCGGGCGCGTCCGAGCGAGGACGAGATACGCCGGGCGACCCGCGACTCGGTGCGCGCGCTGATGATGATCCGCGCCTATCGCATGCGCGGCCATCTGCACGCCAATCTCGATCCGCTCGGCCTCGAGCCGCAGAAGGACCACGAGGAGCTCCATCCCTCGACCTACGGCTTCCAGGAATCCGACTACGACCGCAAGATTTTCATCGATCATGTGCTCGGGCTCGAATATGCGAGCGTGCGCGAGATGCTGGCGATCCTGCGGCGCACCTATTGCGGCACGATCGGCTTCGAGTTCATCCATATCTCCGATCCGGCCGAGAAGGCCTGGATCCAGGAACGCATCGAGGGGCCAGACAAGGAGATCCAGTTCACCAAGGAGGGCAAGCGCGCCATCCTCAGCAAGCTCGTCGAGGCGGAAGGGTTCGAGGGCTTCTTCGACGTGAAGTATCCCGGCTCCAAGCGCTTCGGCCTCGATGGCGGCGAGGCGATGATCCCGGCGCTGGAGCAGATCATCAAGCGCGGCGGTCAGCTCGGCTTGCGCGATATCTGCCTCGGCATGGCCCATCGCGGCCGGCTCAATGTGCTGAGCCAGGTGATGGGCAAGCCGCACCGGGTCATCTTCCACGAATTCAAGGGAGGTTCGGCCGCTCCGGACGAGGTCGATGGCTCGGGCGACGTCAAATACCACCTCGGCGCTTCGTCGGACCGCGAATTCGACGGCAACAGCGTGCATCTCTCGCTAACCGCCAATCCCTCGCATCTCGAGATCGTCGATCCTGTGGTGCTCGGCAAGGCGCGCGCCAAGCAGGACCAGCTCAACGATATCTTCGAGCGGTCGAAGGTGCTGCCGCTCCTCATCCACGGCGATGCCGCCTTCGCCGGCCAGGGAGTCGTCGCGGAATGTTTCGGCCTGTCGGGCTTGCGCGGCCACCGCACCGGCGGCTCGCTCCATTTCATCGTCAACAACCAGATCGGGTTCACCACCTATCCGCGCTATTCGCGCTCTTCGCCCTATCCTTCCGACGTCGCCAAGCTCGTCGAGGCGCCGATCTTTCACGTCAACGGCGACGATCCCGAGGCGGTCGTGTTCTGCGCCAAGGTCGCGACCGAATACCGGCAGAAGTTCCACAAGCCCGTCGTCATCGACATGTTCTGCTACCGGCGCTTCGGCCACAACGAGGGCGACGAGCCTTCGTTCACCCAGCCGATCATGTACAGGCTCATCCGTTCCCATCCAACCACATTGCAGATCTACGCCGACAAGCTGACGGCCGAAGGCATCATTACCCGCGGCGAGGTGGACAAGATGCGCGCCGACTGGCGCCAGCGGCTGGAGGCGGAGTTCGAGGCGGGCCAAGCTTATCATGCCAACAAGGCCGACTGGCTCGACGGCCGCTGGTCGGGCTTCAAGGCGGCCCAGGACGTCGCCGACGACGACCGGCGCGGCGAGACGGGCGTCAACCTCGACCGGCTCAAGCAGATCGGCGAGCGGATCACCACCCCGCCGGAAGGCTTCAACGTCCACAAGACGATCCTGCGCTTCCTCGAAAACAGGCGCAATGCGATTGTGAGCGGGGACGGCATCGACTGGTCCACGGCCGAGGCGCTCGCTTTCGGCTCGTTGCTCGACGACGGCTTGCCGGTCCGCCTCTCGGGCCAGGATTCCGAGCGCGGCACCTTCTCGCAGCGGCATTCGGTGCTGATCGATCAACAGACCGAGGCCCGCTACATTCCGCTCAACCACATCCGCGACGGGCAGGCGCGCTACGAAGTCATCAACTCGATGCTGTCTGAAGAAGCGGTGCTTGGATTTGAATACGGCTATTCGCTCGCCGAGCCGAATGCGCTCACCGCGTGGGAGGCGCAGTTCGGCGACTTCGCCAACGGCGCGCAGGTCGTGTTCGATCAGTTCATTTCGGCCGGCGAGCGCAAGTGGCTGCGCATGTCGGGTCTCGTCTGTCTGTTGCCGCACGGGTACGAGGGGCAGGGTCCCGAGCATTCGTCGGCCCGCCTCGAGCGCTTTCTCCAGCTCTGCGGCGAGGACAACATGCAGGTCGTCAACTGCACGACGCCGGCCAATTTCTTCCATGCGTTGCGACGCCAGCTCAAGCGCGAATTCCGCAAGCCTTTGATCGCGATGACGCCGAAGTCGATGCTGCGCAACAAGCGCGCTGTCTCGAACCTCGCGGCGTTCGGCCTCGGCACGAGTTTTCACCGGCTTCTGTGGGATCACGCGGAGACGCACAAGGGCGAGAAGATCAAGCTCGCCAAGGACGACAAGATCCGTCGCGTGGTGCTGTGCTCGGGCAAGGTCTATTACGACCTCTACGAGGAGCGCGAGAAGCGCGGGATCGACGATGTCTATCTGATGCGGGTCGAGCAGCTCTATCCATTCCCGCTGAAGGCGCTGGTGAGAGAGCTCTCGCGCTTCAAGAAAGCCGAGATCGTCTGGTGTCAGGAAGAACCCAAGAACATGGGCGCCTGGTTCTTCGTCGAGCCCTATCTCGAATGGGTGCTCGGGCAGGTCAACGGGAAGTCGAAGCGCGCCCGCTATGCAGGGCGTCCCGCGGCCGCGGCGACCGCGACCGGTCTCATGTCGAAACACCTAGCCCAGCTCAAGGCTTTCATCGACGAATGTTTGGCCTGAGGTAAGGCCGGGATGCCGCACTTTCTGTGCAAACTCAAACCGCCGAGGCCGACGTTCGTAACGGACATGACGCCCGAGGAAGCGTTGGTCATGCGCCGCCATCGCGAGTACTGGACGCCGCGGGTCGAGATCGGCGTGGTGATCGCGATGGGGCCGGTCGCCGACCCTTCGGGCGGCTACGGGGTGGCGATCGTCGAGGCCAGTTCGCTCGTGGCCCTCGAAGCGATGCAGGCGTCGGATCCGGCGATCATGTCGCGGCGCGGGTTCGTTTACGAAAATTGGCTCATGCCGATGATCGCGGTGCGGCCCAGCATGCCGCTTGCGCCGATCGATTCCGTAACTCCATAAGATGAGAAGGGCGCCTCGCGGCGCGAGTGCAATGGCGATTGAAATTCGTGTCCCCACTCTCGGCGAATCGATCAGCGAAGCGACCGTCGGAAAGTGGTTCAAGAAGGCCGGCGAGCCGGTGCGCGCCGATGAGCCGCTGGTCGAACTCGAAACGGACAAGGTGACCCTCGAGGTCAACGCCCCCGGCGCCGGCGTCCTCAGCGAAATTTCCGCGGAGACCGGAGAGACCGTCGCGATTGGCGCGCTGCTCGGCCAGGTGTCCGGCGGCCCGGCTGCGGCTCAAGCGGCCGCGCCCGCCGCGCCGCCCAAGGCGGCGCCTGCATCCGTATCCGCACCCGCAACCACGATGCCGCCCGCTCCGTCCGCGGCCAAGGTGGCGGCTGAGAACAAAATCGATCTCGACTCCGTCGCCGGCAGCGGCAAGCGGGGGCAGGTTCTCAAAGGCGACGTTCTCGCCGCCGTCACATCGGCGGCTCGCGCCGGCGCCGGTCGTGGCGCTCGCGCCGGCGCCCGCGCCGGTGTCTGCGCCTCCCGTTTCCGCGCCCGCGCCGCGCATTCCGCCGCCCGACGACGGCGCGCGCGAAGAGCGCGTGCGGATGACGAAGCTGCGCCAGACCATCGCGCGCCGCCTCAAGGACGCGCAGAACACCGCTGCGATGCTGACGACCTTCAACGAAGTCGACATGACCGAGGTGATGGCGTTGCGGGCTCGCTACAAGGACGCCTTCGAGAAAAAGCATGGGGCCAAGCTCGGCTTCATGGGCTTTTTCGTGAAGGCCTGCGTTCAGGCGCTGAAGGAGATTCCGGCCGTCAACGCGGAGATCGATGGCGCGGATCTGGTCTACAAGAACTATTACCACGTCGGCATAGCGGTCGGCACCGACAAGGGCCTCATCGTGCCCGTGGTGCGAGACTGCGACAAGCTTTCGATCGCGGAGATCGAGAAGTCGATCGCGGGCCTGGGCAAGCGCGCGCGCGACGGACAGCTCAAGCTCGAGGAGCTGCAGGGCGGCACGTTCACCATCACCAACGGCGGCATCTATGGCTCGCTGATGTCGACGCCCATTCTCAATGCGCCGCAGTCGGGCATTCTCGGCATGCACAAGATCCAGGAGCGCCCCATCGCAGTCGCGGGCAAGGTCGAGATCCGCCCGATGATGTATCTGGCGCTGAGCTACGACCACCGCGTAGTCGACGGCAAGGAAGCGGTGACGTTTCTCGTGCGCGTCAAGGAGGCGCTCGAAGACCCGGCGCGGCTGGTGTTGGATTTATGAGGGTTTAGGGCCGCTTCGGGTGACAACATGCCGGTCGTCGCGGTCGTGGACGGGGTCAAGATTTCATTCTACGCGAACGAGCATCCTCCGGCGCACTTTCACGCCATGATTGCCGAGCATCGCGCCGTGTTCGATATTGCCACTCTGACGATCACCGCGGGATCATTGCCGCGGTCGAAGCGTGGAAAGGTTCATTCGTGGGCCGCGTCGCGTAAGGACGTACTGCTAGAGCGTTTCGCGGCTGCGATCGCGCACGAGAGGGTGGAACCGATCATATGAAGAAGCTGCCCCGCATCGTCGATGCGCAACCAGTTATCCATGGCGTACTGAAAGTTGGCTTCGACGACGGCTACGTGGGGGTCGTCGACCTGAGGCCATTGATTGCGATGGGGAAGGTCTTTTCCTGGTTGAGCGAGCCGTCGCACTTTGCGGCCGTTAGAGTCGACGAATACGGACATTCCGTGTCGTGGCTCGACGGCCAAGGCTACGCCATCGATCTCAGCGCCGATTCGATCCGTCGCGACGCTGAGCGCCAGGCGGAGATTCATCGTCTGATGGTTGGCTAAGACAGCGCGCGCCGATGGGGATCTGATGAGCGAACTGACGTGCCTCATCCTGAGCGTCCTCTTGTGGCTCACGCATGTGCTCGTTCAGGCGGCCGCGTCAGGGTCCGCGTTGCCGTTGCCCTATCTTGTCAGCTCGAGAGACAAGCCCGCTGTTCCGCAGGGGCTCGCCTACGGCCGCGCCACTCGCGCGCTCGCCAACTACGTCGAGAACTTCACGGCTTTCGTCGCTCTGGACCTCGCCTTCATCGCGACCCATCACCCGGGCGGAATCTGGCCGACGGTCTGGATTATCGCCCGTATCGTCTATCTGCCGCTCTATCTGTTCGACGTCACCTATTTCCGCTCGATTGCATGGGGCGTCGGGCTCGTCGCCATTGTGGCGATGCTCGTGAGATTGGCGATCTAGCTCCACTGCCGGTCATGGGTTCAAGTATGAGAGAAATTCTATGAGCTACGATCTCATCATTATCGGCTCCGGCCCCGGTGGATACGTCTGCGCAATCCGCGCAGCCCAGCTCGGCATGAAGGTCGCCGTCGTCGAAAAAATGAAGACGCTGGGCGGCACATGCCTCAATATCGGCTGCATTCCTTCGAAGGCGCTTCTTTATGCCAGCGAGATGTTTGACGAGGCGGGACATCACCTGGGTCCCCTCGGCGTCGTCGTGGCGCCGCCGAAGCTCGATCTGCCCACGATGATGAAGCACAAGGACGACACCGTCGCCGCCAACGTCAACGGCGTCGCCTTTCTGTTCAAGAAGAACAAGATCGATTGGGTCAAGGGCGAGGGCCGGATCGCCGCCCCTGGCAAGGTCGTGGTCAAGGGCGAAGACGGAAAAGAAAGCACGCTCGAAACCAAGGCGATCGTGATCGCGACCGGCTCCGATGTCGCGCGGCTTCCCGGCGTCGACATCGACGAGAAGACTGTGGTTTCCTCGACCGGCGCGCTCAGTCTGGCCAAGGTCCCGGAGAGGCTGATGGTCGTGGGCGCCGGGGTCATCGGGCTCGAACTCGGCTCGGTCTGGCGCCGTCTCGGCGCCGAGGTCACCGTGGTCGAGTTCCTCGATCGCATCCTCCCCGGCATGGACAGCGAGGTCGCAAAGCAGTTCCAGCGGCTGCTGGAGAAACAGGGGTTCGACTTCCACCTCGGCCACAAGGTCGCAAAAGTCGAGAAAGGGGATGGCGGCCTCAAGGCGACCATCGAACCGGCCGCGGGCGGCGACACCAGGACGATCGATGCCGACGTCGTGCTGGTGGCGATCGGGCGGCGTCCGTACACCCAGAACCTCGGCCTCGAGGCGCTGGGAGTCGCGATAGATCGCGGCATGGTCGTTGTCGACGATCACTTCGCCACCAACGTCCCCGGCGTCTATGCGATCGGCGACGTCATCCGCGGGCCCATGCTCGCCCACAAGGCGGAAGACGAAGGGGTGGCGGTGGCTGAAATCCTCGCAGGACAGGCGGGCCATGTGAACTACAACGCGATCCCTGGCGTCGTCTATACGAGTCCCGAGATCGCCGCGGTCGGCAAGACTGAGGACGAACTCAAGGCCGAGGGCGTCGCCTACAAGGTCGGCAAGTTCCCCTTCACCGCCAACGGCCGTGCGCGTGCGATGCGCCACACCGATGGCTTTGTGAAGATCCTCGCCGACGCGGCGACCGACAGGGTTCTCGGCGCGCATATTATGGGCTTCGGAGCTGGCGAGATGATCCATGAGGCGGTTGTGCTGATGGAGTTTGGCGGCTCGTCCGAAGACCTCGCCCGCACCTGTCACGCCCATCCGACGATGTCGGAGGCCGTCAAGGAGGCCGCGATGGCGGTCGAGAAGCGCGCAATTCACATTTGACGGAAAATGGGTGTGTTGTCTGGGCTGTTACGCGAAAAGCTCTGGTCGCGCAAAGTGCATTTTGGACACATTGATCTTGTTGAATTGGCTTGGCGTCCCTTGTGCAAGCGCTTATGGCGGCCGATTCACAGGCGCGTTTGGGTCGCGGGGGGGCGGCTATCTGGGGCTGCTGAAAATGGGACAGTTTTTGGCGCCTAATCCTTTGAAAAGATGGCGCCGCTTACAAAGGTGCGCGGCCGCCTCCGCGCTCCTTTTCTGGGCTCATCTCCCCGTACGGGCCGATCCCTCAGCCCTGTGGCGCATCGTCCATGACGCGTGCGTGCCCCATGCCGAGGCGGGTGAGGGACCAAAACCCTGCGAGGCCGTGGATCTCAGCGAGGGCGAGGCGGAGGGCGTTGCGATCCTCAAGGATCTCGTTGGCGTCGCGCAGATGCTCGCCATCCCGACCCGACGCATCAGCGGCATCGAAGACCCGCAGATGATCGCGCCGGACGCGCCGCCCGTCTTCGCCGATGGCTGGCAGGCCAAGGCGCTTGTCGAGCGGCGCCTCGGGCGGCCGCTGCCGCGCGAGGCGGTCGCGCTGGCGATCAACTCGAAATGGGCGCGCAGCCAGGACCAGTTGCACGTCCACGTGGACTGCGTGGCGAAGCCGGTTGCAGCCGCTCTCGCCGATTATCGCCTTTCGCTCGACGATCATTGGCGCGCAATGACGGTCCCGCTCGCGGGGCGCGTCTATTTCGCCCGCCGACTAGAGTCCGCCGATTTCCGAGACGCCTCGCCCTTCCGCCTGCTCGCTGACGGCATCGAGGGCGCGAAAGCAGACATGGGGGCCTATAGCCTTGCCGCGGTCGGCGCGAACTTCGACGGCAAGCCCGGTTTCATCCTGCTTGCGGACAGCTTCTCGCTCGAAGGAGGAGGGCACGCCGAGGACATCCAGGATCACGGTTGCGACATCGCCCATCCTGCGCCATGATTTCGCCCGGTCTGTTCGAACGGACCGAAGGGGCGCGATCCCAAGCCGCGACTCGTCCGAGCCACCATTGGCGGTGGCGCGGTTGTTGCGTGACCAAGTCTTGTGACGCTTGGGGTGAGCCATTCTGGCGCGTCTTAGGGGGCTCTCGAAGGGAAGGGGCGGGGCATGCGTTCCATTTTGAAATTCCTGCTGGCGCTCGGGGTCGTTCTTGTGGCGCAAACCCACGCTTTCGCCTATGTCCACATCGACGTCGATCTCGGTTCGCAGACGATGCATGTGCGCTCGGACTCGGGCGCAGCCTACGACTGGCCGATATCGTCCGGCCGAAGCGGGCATCTGACGCCGCGCGGCGTGTTCCGCCCGCGGGCTCTCTACACCATGGTTCATTCAGCCAAATACGGCAACGCGCCGATGCCGCATTCGATCTTCTTCTACGGGCAATACGCCATCCATGGGACGAATGCAGTTGGCAATCTCGGCAGTCCGGCCTCGCATGGATGCATCCGCCTTTCGCCCGCGAACGCCGCCACCCTCTTCGCCATGGTCGAGTCGCAAGGCGCGCAGATCCGCATCGTCGGATCGATAGAAAGCAATATCGCGCATAGCGGTCATCGGGCCGACACTGCGCTCGGCTATGCTCCGATCCATCACGCAAAGACGCTCAATCAATGGGCGCGCGATCCGCTCGCACGCTAGGGCGGCGGATCGCCAGCCATAGGGCTCGCGCAAGATTCCCGTGGCGATGAATGCGTTTGGGTGTCGCGTTTTGGCTCTGTTTGGGATATCAGCCCGACCGACGCATGTCGTTCGAGGAGGCCTTTGGTGCAGAGACGTCAATTCCTGGCCGGCGCAGCCGGACTGATCGGAGGCGCGCTCGCGCCCCGCTTTGCGCTGGCCAACGTGCCGACGCCGTTCACCTTCGACATGAACCCACCGACGGACAGCCGCGAAAAGTTTATCGCCTGGGGCGTAGCCCAGCGCGGCGAGGATCCGAAGTTTCTCGGCGAGCGCTTCGATCGCTTCGGCGCGATGGTGCGCAACGAGGATCTCCTCAACGACCGTCACAAACGCGCGTTCCTGCTGACGCCGCGCGAAAAGTTCGTCCTGCAGCAGAATCTGGGTCGCGCCTATGACCATGCGTTTCTCGACATTGGTTTTGGCGTCACCATTTCAGGGCCGCACATCGTCGGCCGCATGACCTCCAACATCGATCCCAAGCAGGGCGAGAAGGTGCTCGAGATCGGCACCGGGTCGGGCTACCAGTCGGCCTATCTCTCGCATCTGACCGACAAGGTCTATTCCATCGAGATCATCAAGCCGCTGGCCGAGCGCACGCGCGGAATCTACGACCAACTCATCAAAGACGGGTACGACGAATTCTCTGCGATCACCTCCAAGGCCGCGGACGGCTATTACGGTTGGGAGGAATTCGCCCCCTTCGACAAGATCATCGTCACCTGCGGCATCGATCACGTTCCCCCGCCGCTGCTGCAACAGCTGAAGGCGGGCGGTATCATGGTCATTCCGGTCGGGCCGCCGGGCGCCCAACGCGTCCTCAAGGTCGTCAAGACCGAGGGCACGGACGGTCAAATGACGGTCGCGCGCTCAGATATCTACGGCGGGCGCGTCGTCCCCTTCGTGCCCTTCACCAAGCTCGAAGGCGACCAGATCGTCGGCACGCACAACAACTGACGGCGGGCTCGGTTCTGCGGATACGAGCGGGGCTCCGCCGCAAAAGAGCCCCGCACGTCTGCGATGGCCGCCGTTCCAGAAAGAGCGCATGAACGAAGCCCGCCCGATTCAAGCCATTGACGCGGCCGTTGGGATCGCGGTCGAAGATACGAAAGGCGACGCGGTCCTCAGCGCCCGCGAGCGCGTGGGCCTCTATTTTGCTGTCGGGCTCGGCGCCGGGGCGGTGATCGCGCTCCAGATCGATATCATGCGCGTCTTCGCGGTGGGGAGCTGGGCGCATTTCGGCTCGCTGGTCGTGAGTTTTGCGATGCTGGGCTTCGGGCTCACCAGCGCGGTGATGACCGTCGCCAAGGACTGGTTCTCAAGATATTGGCGTAGCGCGGCGACGGTTGCGCTCGGCCTCTTCGGCCCACTCGCCGTCGGCGCCAATCTCTATGTTCAGCAACTCGGCTTCAATGCGATCTTTATCGTTTCCGACCCGGCGCAGAAGTGGAAGCTTCTGCAAATGTTCCTGGCGGAATTGGCGCCGTTCCTGGCAGGCGCGGTCTTCCTCGGCTGCGTCTTCCTCAAGAGCAACCGCACATTTGGACGGGTCTATTTCGCCGACCTGGCAGGGGCGGGATTATGCGGTTTGATATTTCTCGCGGCGATGTACGTGTTCGTTCCTGCCAACTTAATCGCGGCGCCCTTGGCGCTTTGGCTCGCAGCATGTCTCGCCTGGGCGCTGGGACCTGGAGGTCGCGTGGCGCTCATCCCCTACGTGCTGGCCGGCGCCCTCGCTTTCGGAGGCCATTTTGCCCTGGCGCCTGCTTTCGGCCTGAAAACACTGGCCGTTAACGACTACAAGGGCGTTTCCTACGCGCGGAAATTCCCGGACGCGAAGCGCGTCTACGAAAGCGCGTCGCCCTTCGGCTACCTCGAGGCCTATTCGAGCTCCTATCTCCACTTCGCGCCCGGCCTCTCGGACAATGCCGGCTTCAACCTGCCGGCCATGCCGGTCAACGCCTATCTCGGTCTTTATATCGACAGCGACGGCCCGATCGGCATCATGCGCGACCTGACCGACAAGGAGACAGCCTACTTCCGCTTCCTGCCGATGGTGTATCCTTACATCATCAAGTCGGCGCCCAAGACCTTCATCACTCAGTTCGGCGGCGGCATCTCGACCGAGGTTGCGCTCCATTCGGGCGCGCGCGACGTCACGATCGCGGAGGGCAATCGAGCGGTTCTCGAAGCGTTTCGAAGCGATGTCATCCGCAACTTCACCGGCGATATTTTGTCCAAGGTGCGCGTCATTGACTACGAAGGACGGCATTTTCTCGCCCATACCGACGAGCGCTTCGACGTCATCGACCTGAGCCTCGCGGATTTGGTTGGGCTTTCCAACCCGGGCGGCTTCGCCATCGTGGAGAAATTCTCCTACACCAAGGAGGCGATGGAGACCTACATGCGCGCGCTGGCGCCAGGCGGCGTGCTCTCGGTCACCCTCTGGAACAAGGAGGAGCCGCCCAAATCGGTGTTGAAGCTCTACGCGACGATGGCGGCCGCAGCGCGCGAGGTTGATCCGGCCCATCTCGCCGATTCTTTCTTCGTCTCGTCGATGTATCTCTCGACCGCGACGGTGCTCTACAAGAACGGGGGGTTTACCCCCGACGAAATCGAGAAGCTGCGCGCGCATACGCACGACATGTCCTTTGACGAAATCTACTCGCCCGGGTTTGTCTATGATTCCTCCCAGACGGACGCTACGCTCGATGGCTACGTCGAGCAGATTTTCGCCGGCGCGGCCGGCGGGCCCCCGGCTCCCGGGTCGAGCGCCGGCGCCGATGCGAGCGCGCCTGCAGACCAGGGCGTGGACGCCGCGCCACCGCCCGGCAAGTCCGATGACGGCGTTCTGCCGGCCACCGCGATGGGGCGCCTCGCTTGGCATGCGCTCATTTCCGGCCAATGGCCGGAGATCGCCTCGCGCTACGTGTTCGACACGCGCGCGCTCACCAACGACGCGCCCTATTTCGCTGCCTACGTCAAGACCGCTGACTTACCGCGGGTGCTCGACCGTCTCGAATTGTTGCAGGACGAGTGGGGCTACCTCCTGATTTGGGCGACCCTCGGCGTCGCCTGGTTGACGGCGACGGTTCTGCTCGCGATTCCTGTCTTCTGGGGCTGGCGGACGATCTTTTCGCATTCGCGTGGCAAGGCGCTCACCGTCCTTTATTTTGCATGTCTCGGCGCCGGCTACATCATGGTCGAGGTCGGGCTCATCGCCCATTTCGTCATGGCGCTCGGCAATCCAACCGTCTCGGCCTCGGTTTTGATTACTGGCATGTTGGTCTTTTCCGGCCTGGGCGCCTTGACTTCGGAGCGCGTCCTGCCGCGGATGCGACTCGTCATGCCGCTGGTGTTTCTTGGCGTCGGGGCGCTCCTGATCTTGTATGCGGTGTTCATCAACAACGCGCTGGACGCGATCGGCGCTCTGCCTTACGGCGCGCGTCTTCTCTGCTGCTTTCTGCTGATTGCGCCGCCGGCATTTTTAATGGGATTCCCGATGCCGACCGCGATGACGACGCTGGGACGGTTGGGCAAAGATCACATGTTCATCTGGGCATGGGGGGTCAACGGCTGCTTTTCGGTGATCGGAGCCGCCGCTGCTCCAGTCATCGCCACCAATTTCGGTCTTGGCGCGGTCATCGAGATCGCCGCTTTCGCCTATCTGCTGGCGCTGCCCGCGTTTTTTGGTGTGATAGCTGTGGATAAAGTCACAGGAACGGCCTGACGGGGAAGTCACGGCGCTGTCGCCGACCCGCAACATTACGGTTGTGCAACGAAACGACGACAGACGGCGGTCAGCCGCCGAACACAAAATTTCCATAATTAACAATGATTTATTAACCAAGCTCTATCAGTTGCGCTGCACAACACGACTCGGCGGCAAGAATCAAGCTAGATCGCTCTGCCTCCTGATGCGTCAGATCGGGGTGTACGAAGCAGATCCGGTCTTGATCTTGGGCCTCGAATCAAGCCTTTGCCTTACATCGTCGCTTATCTGTAAGAATCTCCGTCACCTCGCTCCCTTTCGGCCGCCTCGAAGGTTAAGGAAGTCGGTTGCGTCCATGTCCCCGACATGCCATAGTCTTGCACGCTGCAAGCAACGGGCGAGAATAAAGTAGTGGAAGCTTTGCAACGTCTTGCGAGGCGGGGATAATAGCATAGAATAGATTGATGCTTCCGTAAGCAATAAAAAATGAGGCTTATGGGGCGGCAGTTGGGGTTTCCGGGACCGATTTCGACGTAGGCGGCCCGTTTCAGAAGTTTGTGGACCAATAACGTCCGTAGTGTCGGCTACGGGGGGAGAAGCTATGTCTTTTCAACGCGCTGTCGGGTATGCAGGGGATCTGCTTGCGACCGATGCTTATGGCCTTCTCGCCCGTGATGCGGCCTCGACGCTGATAGACGTGCGGACGCAGGCGGAATGGACATACGTGGGCGCGCCAGACCTCCAGGCCTTGGGCAAGGCTCTGCTATTCTTGGAATGGCAGAGCTTTCCGTCGATGAACGTCGACGCGCACTTCGCCGCTCGCCTGGCCGCGATGTTGGAGGCCGTCGACGTCAAGCACGGCGCGTCGCTCGTTTTCCTTTGCCGATCCGGCGCGCGATCGCGCCACGCCGCCATCGCCATGACAAGCGCCGGTTGGGCGCCCAGTTTCAATATTTCGGACGGTTTTGAAGGTCCGTTGGATCCGTCGCGCCATAGGAGCGTCATCGGCGGGTGGAAGGCAGCGAATTTGCCCTGGACACAGACGTAGACGCCATGAACGCGTCCCGTTTGCCTGTCGCCGCCACGTCTTCCGCTCACCCTGTTCGCGCCCCGGTCACGTCCATGGACATGTATGACGAACCCAACTCCAATGCCTCCGGCTCCGGCGGTCCGGGCGTTCCCTCGATCGCCGCGGCGTGGCGGCGCTGCTGCGAAAGGTTACGCGCGGAATTGGGCGAGGACGTTTTCAACTCCTGGTTCGGTCGTCTTGAGCTGGAATCGCTCGCCAGCGGCCAGGCGCGCCTTTCCGTGCCGACCCGATTTTTGAAGAGCTGGATTGACACCCACTACGTCGGGCACATCACGACGGCACTGACTGCCGCCGGTCTTGGCCCCATTGCGCGCATCTTGGTATCCGTGCGCTCGTCTGCGCGTCAGGACGGGGCGACGAATGCGCCACCCTGCGCTCATGCGGCTCCATTCAAGGCGCAGGCGGACGCTTTGAGCGGAAAGGAACGCTCAGCCCCTTCCGGTCGCCGCGCGCCTGCTCGTCCGGCCGGCTCGCCTTCGTCGGGCGAACCGCTGGTCGGCTCGCCGCTCGATCGCCGGTTGACGTTCGCGACCTTTCAAGTCGGCCGGTCGAATCAGCTGGCGTTCTCCGCCGCGCAGCGCGTCGCTGATCACAGCGGCGGCGGTTCCGCGGCCTTCTGTCCCCTTTACGTTCATTCGGCCGTCGGTCTCGGCAAGACCCATCTCTTGCAGGCCGTTGCGCATACCGCGGCGAGCCAAGGGCGCTCGACGATCTATCTGACGGCCGAGAAATTTATGTACGGATTCGTCGCCGCGCTGCAGTCGCAGACTTCAATCGCCTTCAAAGAGCGGCTGCGCGCCATCGATCTCCTCATCTTTGATGATGCACAATTCCTTCAGGGCAAATCGATCCAGGCCGAATTCGGTCATGCGCTGAACGCGCTGCTTGACGCCGGGCGCGACGTCATCGTCGCTGCGGACCGGCCGCCGAACGACCTTGAATCCCTTGACGAGCGTGTGCGCTCGCGCTTGGGCGTCGGCCTTTGCGTCGAGATCGGTCTGCTTGACGAGCCGCTGCGTCTCAAGATCCTTGAAGCGCGGGTCGCCGCCGCTCGCGCTCTACAGCCGAACTTCGAGCTCTCGCCGGCGGTGCTCGCCTTTGTCGCGCACTCGATCCGCTCGAATGGCCGGGATCTCGAAGGCGCCATCAACCGGCTGCTTGCGCACACGACGTTGAGCGGGGCGCCGCTCACCGTCGAAGCGGCGGAAATTGCAATCCGCGATCTGATCCGTGCGCACGAACCGAAACGGGTCAAGATCGAGGACATCCAGAAACTCGTGGCGAATCACTACAATGTCTCGCGCGCCGACATTTTGTCCTCGCGACGCACTGCGGTCGTCGTGAAGCCTCGGCAGGTCGCAATGTTTCTCGCCAAGACGCTGACCATGCGCTCGCTGCCGGAGATCGGCCGGCGTTTCGGCGGACGCGATCACACCACAGTGCTGCATGCCGTCCGGAAGATCGAGGCCTTGTGCGCAAACGACGGGACGTTGCGCGAGGAACTCGACCTTCTGAAGCGGATGCTGCAGGAGTGAGCCGTTCTCGCGCGCTGGACGTTTCGAGGCCGGCGCGGCGGATAGCAGCGTCGCCTCGCCGCCCCTTTTGCGCGCGACCATGACCCTCATCTTCAAGATCGTGGCAAGCGACGAGTGGCAGGCCGCGAAATCGGCCGGTGCGTTCGCTGGCGCCGCCGTCGACCGCGCTGACGGCTACATCCACTTTTCGACCGCCGCCCAGGCGCCAGAGACCGCCGCGAAATGGTTTGCCGGCCGGGAGGATCTCACTTTGGTCGCCGTCGACGCGCAGGCGCTCGGTTCGGATCTCAAATGGGAGCCGTCGCGCGGCGGCGCGCTTTTTCCCCATCTCTACGCGGCGCTGCCGACGAGCGCCGTCCTTTGGTCCCGCCCGCTGCCGCTCGGTCCGGACGGACGTCACGACTTCGGGCGCCTCGCGGGGTGAGGCTCGCCGGGATCGCGCGGCCTCTCATCGAGCTTCTGCCGCCGGAGACCGCGCATCGTGCGGCGATCGAAGGGCTCAAGATCGCCCCGCGGCGAGGAGTGAAGCCCTGCGATCCCCGCCTCGCGGTCGACACGCTCGGGCTCATGTTCCCGAATCCGCTCGGCCTTGCGGCCGGGTTCGACAAGAACGCCGAAGTTCCCGGCGCGATGCTCAAGCTCGGTTTCGGCTTTGTCGAGGTCGGCACGCTGACCCCGCGCCCGCAAGCGGGAAACCCGCGTCCGCGACTCTTCCGCTTGCGTGAGGACGGCGCCGTCATCAACCGCCTTGGCTTCAACAATAGGGGCTATGAGGCCGCCCGCTTGCGCCTCGCGCGCCGTCCCGGCGGCGTCATCGGCGTCAATGTCGGAGCCAACAAGGACGCAGCAGACCGAATGGCGGATTACGTTCTTGGCGTCAAAGCCTTCGCTCCCGTGGCCGACTATCTGACCATTAACGTGTCCTCTCCCAATACGCCGGGCCTGCGCGACCTGCAGAGGCGCGACGCACTCGACGAGCTCGTCGCGAGACTCGTCGCCGCGCGCGACGAGACCGAGCCGCGGCGGCCGTTGCTCATCAAGATCGCGCCCGATCTCCACGAGGGCGGGCTCGACGATATTGTCGCGGTGGCGCTTGCGCGAAAGGCTGACGGACTCATCGTCTCCAACACGACAGTGGCCCGGCCCGCTTCGCTGCGCTCGCGCCATCGCGATGAAGCCGGAGGCCTCTCCGGGCGCCCGCTGTTCGAGCCGTCGACCCGGATTCTCGCGCGCGCCTATCTTGCCCTCGGCGGGGCGATGCCGCTGATCGGCTGCGGTGGCGTCGAGAACGCGGCGACCGCACTGGCCAAGATCGAGGCCGGCGCCACGCTGGTCCAACTCTATACGAGCCTCGCGCTCAACGGCGTCGGGGTCGTCGAGGAGATCCTTGCAGGCCTCACAGAGATGGTCAGGGAACGCGGCCTATCGAGTGTTGCCGAATTGACCGGGACAAGAGCAGCCTATTGGGCGGGGCGTCCTTAGATACGGGGCCTGCGTCGCGGACTTCCCCAGACCAAAACCCGGAACCCAAAACGCCCGATCCCCTAACCGAGCCGGTCGCCCCGGAGGGGCGCCATTTTCATTCCGGTTTCTTGCGATTTCAAAGGTTTGCGGCGCCTTTTCCGCGCCATCGCCAAAAGCGGCTTTCCAGTTGTAACTACTCGTTAGTACTGTATTACCGTTCTTTCTTCATCGCACTGCAAATTTGCATTTTCAAAAACTGTATAGCACAGTTTTGGGTCGTCGACAAGAAAATGTTCCCTTTTTTACAAAGACGGCCGGCGCCGCAAGACGGGCGTGGCTCGCGAGCCTGCCTCTCAATTCAATCGCGTCACGCGGTGACCTAAACCGCCCTGCCCACCAGGGCGCCGATGCCCGCGGTCACCGCCATCGCGAGAGCGCCCCAGAACGCGACCCGGAGGGTCGGCCTCACGAGGGGCGCGCCGCCCAGCCAAGCTCCGAGCGCGCCGAGCGCGGCGAGAAAGATCAGCGCGGCGATCGAGACTGCAACGACGGTCCCAGCGTGCGGCGCCAAGATGGCCGCCAGTGTCGGCATCGCAGCGCCGACCGCGAAGGAGATGGCGGAGGCGCTCGCGGCGAGAATGGGCTTCGCGCCGGTTTCTTCGTTGAAGCCGAGTTCGTCGCGCGCGTGGGCGCTCAGGGCGTCCTTGGCCATCAGCTGTCCCGCAACCTCGCGCGCCAAAGCAGGCGTGAGGCCGCGATCGACATAGATCTGAGCGAGCTCGCGCAGTTCCGCGCGGGGGTGCTCGCGCAGAGCGCGCTTTTCGCGTTCGAGATCCGCCGCCTCGGAATCGGCCTGGGAGCTGACGGAGACATATTCCCCCGCGGCCATAGACATCGCGCCCGCAGTGAGGCCGGCGAAGGCGGCGGTCAGGATTTCGTCGCGCGCGCCGCCCGCGGCAGCAACTCCGACGATGAGGCTGGCCGTCGAAATGATGCCGTCGTTCGCCCCCAATACTGCAGCGCGCAGCCATTGGCCACGACGGACAAAATGGACTTCCGCGCTCGGCATGGCGACTGTCCTCTCGACATGCGGGTCGCGTAGCACGGAGCAACGACTAACGGCCAGCAGGGACCGCGATTGAAGCTGCGTCAGATTGGCGCGGATTTCCTGACAATATCCGTTTCGGATTCAGCTCATGAGCTGGGCGCCCTGAGCGCCTCGAGCAGCGTCAGGGCCTGGTCGATTTCCGGCATCGCCGGCGTCGGCGAGAAACCTCGCACCTCGGGGGCGAGCGTGGCGGCCGCCTCGACGGATCGATGGCTCGAATTTCGCAACTTCGCCAGCGCCAGCGCCGCCCTGAGACCGAATGTGCGGGACCCTTGCCGGCGTGCGACCGCGATTGCGGTCTCGAAAGCGTCCTCCGCCGCCGCGAGCCTTGCGGGTACCGCGACCGCCAACACATCGCCGCGGATGCGGTAGAGTTTCGGGTCGGTCCAATGCTCGCCTGTTTCGTGCGCGAATCGAAGACCCTCGTCGACCAGCGCCAGCCCTGCGGCAATATCTCCGGACTCTGCGACGAGCTTGCCGAGAAGACCGTGGAAATAGGGGGCATCCGCCCTGGCGCCGTGGTCCATGTAGATCGTCAAGGCGCGCCGGAACTCGGCCGCGTTCGCAGTTCCTCCGGTGGCCCGGCCGCGTACCCAGGCGGCGACCATTTCGCCGAACGCCACATACAGCGCCATGGCGTGATCGCTGGCGAGACGGACATGGAGCTCGACGAAGCGCATCGCAGCCGCCGGATCGTCGCGCCGGACGTCCAGCCGGGCCTTGAAGGCGTGGACGTTGACGACGGTCGGGACATGGCCGGACGCGAGCGCCTCGCCGACCGCGCGGTTCATCAGCGCGCCTGCGCGATCGACATCGCCGAGATGCCATAAGGCGAGCGCGAGATAGGCTGCCGCGGCAATTCCGGTATCGACGCTGAACCGGAAGCGCGAATCGCCATCCCGACCCGGATTGTAATCGCCAAGCGTTTTTTCGAGATGGTTTCGGGCGACAGCGAACTCGCCCTGGGAGAGACAGGTCAGGCCGAGAACGCGTCGGGCTGCGCCGGCTTCCGTGGCCAGTTGTTCCGCCTCGGCCTCGCGCAGGAAGGCCTCGGCGGCGCCTCGAGCGGAGGGCAATTCGCCGCGCGTGTAGTATCGGACCCATCGCCCGTTGTACTCACCGAATCGCTCCTCTGCGTTTCCGCTTTGCGCGGCAAGTTCGCGAACGCGAGCGAAGGCGGTTTTGGTTTCCTCGACGGCGAAACCTCTCGACCACATCAGCGCCTGCGCATAGTCGGACTGCAGCTTGAGCCGAGGGCTCGATGCCGGGAGCCCAGCCGGGCCATGGGTCGATTCCCATTCGTCCGCCAGTTGGATCGCTTTGCCGAGGTGCGCGATCGCTTCCCGGAAAGCCGAGCGGCGCAACGATTCATCGCCGGCTTTGGCCCACCATTCGATCGCGAGATCCGCTCGGCCGGCCTCGGTGAAGTGATAGGCGATCGCTTCCGGTTCGATCAGCGCCCGGGCGTTGCCGGAATCGCGCAGCGCTTCGGCGGCGCGCAGATGCAGCGCCTGCCGGTCTCGCATGATCAGAGTCTCATAGGCCGCCGCCTGGATCAACGCATGCTTGAAGCGATAGGAGGCCTGAGGGGCGGCGCCCTCGACGATCAGAATATCCGCCTCGGCCAAGCGCGCGAGCGAAGCCTGCAACGACGCTTCCGGCAGGCCAGAAACGTCGCGCAGCAGCGCGAAAGGGAACTCTCGTCCAAGGACAGCGCCAATCTCGGCGATTTCGCGCGCCGCGCCCAACCGGTCGAGCCGCGCTGCCAGCGACTGCTGAAGCGTCGGCGGGATCGCGTCCACGCCCGACTGGACGCCGCGTTCGACAATGAGCCGCGTGACTTCTTCGACGAAGAGAGGCACGCCCCCGGTTCGCTCGCTGACGTAGTCGACGACGTCTCTCGAAAGCGCGCCGTTGGAGGTGAGCGCGCCAACCATGAACCGCACATTCGCCGAATCGAGCGGCGTGAGCGCGATCAACGCGTGGTGGCGGCGGGGGATCCAGGGCGCGTGAAACTCCGGGCGCGCAGTGGCGACGATGAACAGCGGAGCCCCTGCTTCCGCTTCTGCGAGGGCCGAGAGGAGGTCGAGCGAGGTCGGGTCGCACCATTGCAAATCTTCGACAGCGAGAATCAGCGGCTGCACCCGCGATCCCGTCAATATCCAGGACTCGATCGCGGCCAGTTGATGTCGGCGCAGTTCATCGGGCGCGGCCGTCTCGATGCGGGAATCCGGCAAGGGAATGTCGAGCAGCGGCGCGACTACCGCAGCGATAGCCTCGAGACCGACCGCCGTCAGCGCCTTTTCCAGTTCAGCCAGACGCTCCGCCGGCGCCTCGGCGGCGTCGAAGCGTTGCCGCCCCCACTCGGTGACCGGATGCAGCGGAGTATTTTGCAGCAGTTGCGAAGAGTTCCAATCGATCCAGGTGTGAGGCGTGACGGACAGACGGACCCGAAATTCTTTCAAGAGCCTCGACTTGCCGATGCCGGGCTCGCCGACGATCAGAACGAGCTGGCCTTCGCCCGCCCTAGCGCGTTGCCAACGGCGCATCAGCAGCGCCAACTCCTCCTCGCGGCCGGCAAGCGGGGTCAACGGCCGCGCGCCGGCCTTCCGCCGGCCGGTGGCGACGCGGACGATGCGATAGAGATCGACGGGTTGCGGCACATCCTTGAGTTCGCAGGGGCCTCGATCCTCGACGATAAAGAGCCCGGCGACCTGGCGCTGGACGTTGGCGGTGACGAGCACGGAACCGGGCTCGGCCGCCGCCTCAACGCGCGCGGCGATGCTGGACGCGCGACCGAAGACGCCGCCAATCGAATCGACCACCACTTTCCCGGAATCGAGACCGATTCGGACGGCGAGCTTCGCCTGGCGGCGTTTGACGGACTTGGCGTTCAAGGCTCCTATCGCCTGTTGAATGGCGAGGGCGGCTCGCACCGCCCGCTCCGCGTCGTCCTCCCTCGCCCGCGGGTAGCCGAACTCCGCCATCAGACTGTCGCCGAACCCCGGCAGGACTCGGCCGTCAAACTTCCGAATCGCGGCCGAGGCCGCGTCCAGATAGGCGCCGAAAATATCGCGCCAGTCTTCCATGTCGAACTGGGCCGCCAGCTTCGATGTTTCGAAATCGCAAGACAGAAACGTGATCGAGCGACGCTCGACCGCAGCGGGGGCGACATGAGCGCTGGCCAGCGGCGCCGCGCCAGACGACGTCTCGAGATCGGCGATCGCCTGCATCAGGCGCTTGCGCGACCCAAGCGAAACGCCAAGTTCCTTGAGACCGGCTTCCGTGAGTTCGGGCAGTACGTCCCAGTCGATTCCGCGCGCGCGGAACATGGCCTCGTATTGGCCCATGCCAACACTGTGGAGCCACTCCCCGACCGTCATGCCGCATGCCTCTGCCTCCTATTATCGGCGAGACCGAGACAAGTGTCGAGCGGGAGTTGATTGCGTAAAGATCGATGACAGCCAGGTAAATCTGGCGTTGCTGTTCTGCTGGCGGATGCTCTAATGTCCAGCCGACCGCGCTTACACTGCTCACGCTAAGGGCGCATCAGAGGAAACGCTCCATGGCTGCCAATCTGCAAGTCCTGCTCGACAATCGCCCAACTGGGAAAGTCTCGCCCGCCAATTTTCGTACTGTCGAAACCGCGGCTCCGGCGCCGGGGCCGGGGCAGGTTCTGGTGCGCCATCAGTTTCTGTCGCTCGACCCCTATATGCGCGGCCGGCTCAGCGACGCGAAATCCTACGCTGCTCCCCAGGAGGTTGGCGCGGTGATGGGCGGCGGCACGGTCGGAATTGTTGAGGCCTCCAACGATCCCCGCTTCAAGGCCGGCGACGCGGTGGTCGGGATGGGCGGTTGGCAGCGCTACGGGTCGAGCGATGGGCGCGACCTCAGAGTGATCGACGCCAAAGCGATCCCGATCCAGGCTTATCTCGGCCCGCTTGGCATGCCCGGCGTCACCGCGTGGTACGGCCTCAACAAGATCATCGCGCCGAAGGGCGGCGAGACGGTGGTCGTTTCGGCCGCCACCGGTGCGGTAGGCTCAGTCGTCGGCCAACTCGCCACACTTGCGGGCGCGCGGGCCGTCGGGATCGCGGGCGGTCCGGAAAAGTGCGCCTATGCCGTCCAGGAGTTAGGCTATGCGGTCTGCGTCGATCACAAATCGCCGCATTTCGCCGATGAGATGAAGGCGGCGTTGCCGAACGGCGTCGATGGGCTGTTCGAAAACGTTGGCGGCGAGCCATTCGCGCAAGCGATGCGGCGGCTCAACACCTTTTCCCGGGTCGCCATCTGCGGGCTCATCGCGTCCTATGAGGGCGCACCCACGGCTTTACCGGATATGCGCGTCTTTCTCGTCAAGCGGTTCAAAATGGAAGGCTTCATCGTCTCGGACCACATGGATCTGTGGCCGCAGGCGATTGGCGAACTTGCGGGCCACGCGGCCGCCGGACGCCTCAAATGGCGCGAGACGATCCGGGACGGCCTCGAAAACGCGCCGCAGGCGCTGGTCGACCTCCTGCATGGCGGGAACTTCGGCAAGATGCTGATCCGGATCAATTGAGCAGCGCTCAAACGATCCAGCCTCGTTGAGTTGCGCTAAACGCCAGGCGCGCATATCTACGCCCCATGAAACTCGGCGACTGGCTCAAGGCCAACGGCGTCACCCGCGCCGACTTTGCGCGCCGCATCGGCGTCTCGCCGGGAGCGGTGACGCTGATCTGCCGCGAAAACCGCGCCTGGCTGTCGCGCGAGACGGCCGAGCGGATCGTCGCCGAAACGCAGGGCGCCGTCACGCCCAACGATTTCCTCATCGACGCGCCCAAAGGGCGCAAAGGATACGACATGCATCATCCCGTGAACGCGGCCATCGAAGCTTTCGCCCGCGGCGAGATCGTCGTCGTCACCGACGACGACGATCGCGAGAACGAGGGCGACCTCGTCGTCGCTGCCTCGCTCTGCACGACGGAGACGATGGCCTTCATCATCCGCAACACCTGCGGCATCGTCTGCGCGCCGCTGACGGCGGACGACGCGCGGCGGCTGCATCTGGCGCCGATGGTGGCCTCGAACGAGGCGCCGCTTGGCACGGCTTTCACAGTTTCGATCGACGTCAAGCACGGCATGACCACCGGCATTTCGGCCGAGCAGCGCTGCAACACGGTGCGCGCGCTCGCCAACGGCAACATGGGCGCGAGCGATTTCGTCCGGCCCGGCCACGTGTTCCCGCTCGTCGCACGGGACGGCGGCGTGCTGATGCGCTCGGGCCATACCGAAGCGGGCGTCGATCTCTGCAAGCTCGCCGGGCTGCCGCCGGTCGCCGTGATCTGCGAACTCGCCAACGACGACGGCACGGTGATGGTCGGGCCGCAAATCGCGGCCTTCGCCGACAAGCACAAGCTCAAGCGCATTTCGGTGGCCGATCTCATCGCCTACCGGCAGGCGCGGGAGAAACTGGTCGAGCGCGTCGCGACCTTTCCGGTCAAGACGCCGATCGGGGAGTTGCAGGGCTACGGCTATCGCACGCCATTCGATCCGGTGCTCCACTTCGCCTTCGTGCATGGGACCATCGGCGACGGGCGGAATATGCCCGCGCGCCTCCATCGCTGCGACATCGTCGGCGACATTTTCGGCGCCGGCGCCATCCCGAAAGTACTGCACCGCTTCAAGACGGAGGGCCGTGGCGCGCTGGTCTATCTGCGCGACGGATCGGCGGGCGTGCCCGCCAACATCTCTGGCTCGGAGCGAATGAGCTCCGACGGTTCGCGGGCGATGCAATGGCGTGAGATCGGGCTCGGCGCGCAGATCCTGCGCGACCTCGGCGTCACCTCGATCAGGCTGCGCACCGACAACCCGCGCACCTATGTTGGGCTTTCGGGCTTCGGCATCGAGATCGCGTCGGTGGAGCCGCTCGACGGGTGAGGGCGCGGGCCGGTCATCACCCTTCCATCAGCGCCGTCACATGTGCGGCGACCGAGCGCGCGAGGCTGTCGAGATGGTAGCCGCCCTCCAGCACCGAAACGATGCGGCCGGCGCAGCGTCGCTCAGCGATCTCCATCAGTTTCCGCGTCGCCCAGGCAAAGTCGGCCTCGACCAGGTTGAGATTGCCGAGCGGATCGCGCCGGTGAGCGTCGAAGCCGGCCGAAATGATGATGAGATCGGGCGCGAAATCATCGACCCGCGGCAGGATCGCCACTTCCATCGCCTCGCGAAACGTGTCGCCCGCGTCGCCCGCGCGCAACGGCGCGTTGACGATCTGATCGTGTTCGCCCCGCTCGCTCACCGAGCCCGTCCCGGGATAGTGCGGCATCTCGTGGGTCGAGGCGTACATGACGTTGGGGTCGTCCCAGAAAATGTGCTGGGTGCCGTTGCCGTGATGAACGTCGAAATCCACGATCGCGACGCGCTCCGCGCCGTAGATCGCCCGCCCATGGCGTGCGGCCACGGCGGCGTTGTTGAAGAAGCAGAAGCCCATGGGGGTCGCGAGTTCGGCGTGGTGACCCGGCGGGCGCGTGGCGACGAATGCGCTCCTGACCTTGCGCGTCATCACCTCGTCGACCGCGAAAGTGGCGCCGCCGGCCGAGCGCAGGGCGGCCTCGAACGTTCCTGGCGACATCGAGGTGTCCTGGTCGATGGCGGTGAGCCCCTGCTTCGGCGTCGCCGCGCGGATCGCCTCGATATAATCGAGCGGATGAACGCGTGCGATCGCCGAGATTTCGGCCCGCGGCGCGGAATCGCGCGCCAGCGTCTGGAAAGTCTCGCTTTCGAAGGCCCGATCGATCGCGCGCAGCCTGTCCGGCCGCTCGGGATGTCCTTCGCCCATGTCGTGCGCCAGGCACGCTGGGTGGCTGATGAGCAGCGTGGTCACCGTGATGTCCTGCCTGGCGAAACGCGTTCCCCACCCCCGGACAGTCTTGCGCCAACCGCGGCCAATGTCCACAGCGGCGGCTATTGCGGGACTGGTTCGGCCTTGCACATGAGCCGCTTGGCCTCGGCCTCCGCCTCCGGGTAGAGACTCGGCAGCTCGCTGAACACGCGCATCGCGACATAGCCTTGGGGGGTGGGCGCCGCAATCCGCAGATCGCGCGACGGGTCCTCCTCATCGTCATGGGCGGCGAGCGCCCTCACGTCCTCGGGCGTCGCCAGCACAGCGTCGATCACGCCGTGGGTCGCAGCCCGGTCGGTCAGCGCATAAAAGACGAGGCCCCTTTTTGTGTGGAACGAGATCGATGCGAAGGCGCGGCCCGAAGGCGCGGTTACGCGGATCGGGCCTTGCGTGAGGTCGTATCGGCAAAAGCTCATCGCCACCGCGGGGTCGGCGTAAGGCAGGAGGGTCGCGGTCGGGCCGGCGCGCGGCAGCACGACCGTCTCGTTCAGCCCTCCGAGCGGTTCGAGGCGCTGAAATGCGTCGCGCGACGCGACCAGCGGCACGATCAGCACAACGATCAGATGAACGAGCGCGGCGAGGATCGCCACCGCGGCCAAGTAAGCGGCCGCCTCGCCGGCCGCGAACCGCGCCTTCATCCGCAGCCGACCCTCGTCACGCGCGGAACAGCGGTCCTGTCGATCGCTCCGGCGGTCGCGCCCAAGGGCGAATCATAAAGCCGAAGGGCGAGCGCGAAGCGCCCCGGCCGCCCGATCGGCAACCAATCGCCCGGTTGTGCGTCCGCGGCCACGGTGATGACGAAGTCGCCATTGGCGGCGCGCAGGATTTCAGACGAGCGAAAGCCGTAACGCTCGGCGAGGTTCTCGATCGGCCAGCCGTCCGGGTCGATCAGGCTCAGCGTCCAGTAGCGCGCCGCCGGGACCCGCGGACCGACGGTGTAGACGCAACGGGCGTCGAGCGCGCGTCCCCCGTCGTCGACCCGGGCGATGAGTTGCAGCCCTTCGCCGACGGCCAGCGGGATCTCGCCGCTTCTCTCGAGATTGGCCCTCGTGTAGGGGTCGGCCTCGGTCGAGCCGGCGTGGGCGACGATTTCCCACGCGCCGAGCCGCACGCGGTCGAAGGGACTGGGCCGGCTGAGGGCGTAGGCGCTGAGCAGCAGGCCGAGGGCGAGCCCGATCCCGCAGACGAGCAAGACCTTGATAAAATCCGCCACGCGCGCCGATCTCCCGCAGAGCGGCCGATAAGCGCGGCGTCCGCGCCGGGAGTCAAGCCGAAGGACGCGCCTGCCCGTCAGGGCGAAGCGACGCTTTCGCGCAGGTCGGCGACCCCGCTCGGAGCGCCGGCGTTCTCGGCCTTGGGCGCCGCCGCGCTCTGGCTGTGCCTGAGCGCGTCGCGCGCCAGATCGCCGATATCGACGATCGCCTTGGTCGCGCGCGGGGAAAGACCGATCGGCTGCGGCGAAGCCTCGGCGGCTTCGGGCGCGGCTTTCGCCACGGCGCCCGCGGCCGGCGCGCTCGGGGCGGCCGGCGGGGGCGCGACGCCGAACGGCGGCTTGGCCTCGAGTCCCTGATGGGCGAAGGCCATGATCTCCCGCCAGGTCATCGCCGGCAGCGTGCCGCCGGTCATGTTCTCCATCGGCGCGTTGTCGTCGTTGCCGAACCAGACGCTTCCGACGAGGTTGCCGGTGAAGGCGTTGAACCAGGCGTTGGTCGAGTTGTTGGTCGTGCCGGTTTTCCCGGAAATTACGAGGCCGGGAATCTGGGCGGCCCGGCCAGTGCCCTCGGTCACGACATGGGTCATGATGTTGTTCATCTCGGCGACTTTGTCGGCCGGAAGAACGCGCGCCGGCCGCCCGTTGTCCTCCGCGTGGGTGTAGATCAGCTTTCCGTTCGAGTTGCGAATTTCGACGGCCGCGTAAGGCGTCACGCGGACACCGCCGCTCGCCAGGGTCGCGTTGGCGCCGACCATGTCGATCAGCTTGACCTCGTCCGCGCCGACCGGCAGCGACACGGTGTCGACAAGCGGCGTCGTCACGCCCATGGCGCGCGCGGTCTCGACGATCTTGGAGCGGCCAAGCGCGGCGATCTTGCCGAGGTGGTAGCTCTGCTTCGCCGGCCAGTAGGCTTCGCCGATCTTGATCGACATGCGTATGGCGGCGGTGTTGAAGGATTCCGCCAGCGCCTTGTAGAGCGGCATAACCCCGCCGCTCTCGCCGTGATAATTGTGCACGCAATAATCGCCGATACAGACGCTCGAGGCGTCGATCGGGGTGTCGCCGTGATATTTTCCGGTCAGAAGCGCGGTCATATAGACAAAGATCTTGAACGAAGAGCCGGGCTGGCGCGCGGCGTCGGTCGCCCGGTTGAACTGGCTCGCGCCATAATCGCGTCCGCCGACCATCGCGCGCACGAGCCCGTCGGTCGTGGCGATCACGGCGGCGGCCTGATGGCCGCGATAAGCGGGCGCCTTGTCGCGCAGCATCGTCTCGATCACCGTCTCGGCCTTGGTCTGCAAGGCGCCGTCGAGTCCGGTTCGAATGGTCACGGTCCGCTCGTCGCCGAGTTTGCCGGCCTCCGCCAGCGCCTTGACCTCGGAATAGGCGAAATCGAGGTACCAGTCGGGGCTGTCATGGGCGGTCTGGTCGACGGGAGTGGCGGGGTTGCGGCGGGCGGCGTAGACCTGTCCCTCGGTCATGAACCCGGCGTCCACGAGGTTGCTGAGCACGTCGTTCGCCCGCGCCCGCGCCGCCGGCAGATTGACGAAGGGCGAGTACTTCGTCGGCGCCTTGAAGAGACCAGCCAGCATCGCGGCTTCGGCCAGGTCGATGTCGCGGGCCGACTTGCCGAAATAGGTCTGCGCGGCGGCCTGCACCCCGAAGGCGCCGGCGCCCATGTAGGCCCGGTCGAGGTAGAGCTTAAGAATCTCCTTCTTGCTCAGATGCCATTCGAGCCACAGCGCGAGATAGGCTTCCTTGATCTTGCGCTGAATCGATCGTTCGTTGGTCAGGAAGAGGTTCTTCGCCAGTTGCTGGGTGATGGAGGAACCCCCCTGGACGACGCCCTCCGCCTTCGCGTTGACGGTCAGCGCGCGGATCGTGCCGACGACGTCGATGCCAAAGTGGCTGAAAAAGCGCCGGTCCTCCGTCGCGAGCACGGCCTTGATGAAATAGTCAGGCAGGTCCTCGAACGGGATCGCTTCGTCATGTTTGATGCCCCGCTTGCCGACCTCCACGCCGTAGCGATCCTGAAACGTCACCGCGAGATCGCCGTGCTTGAGCCAGTCGTCGTCCGCCGTTTCCCGAAATGCCGGGATGGCCAGCGTCAGCACGACGAGGAGGCCGGCGAGGCCGAGGGTCAGCCCCTCGCACGCGAGTTCGACCATGACGCGCGGACCGCCCGAAAGATGCAGGCGGTCGGAGGCGGCGTCGATGCGCCGCCAAATGCTCGACAGCGTTTGCCGGGCATTGAACATCGACGAGTCGACGAAGGCGTCGCAAGCGAGCAGAGCTCGCGACGCCGCATTCAGAAGCCTCGTGATCCGCGTCCTCGGCACCATAGCCCTCGGTTGTGGCCATGCCCAAAAAGGCTAGCCCATCAGGCTCGGAAGCCTTAACATAAGATCGTCGTTAGCCTAAACGACGGCGCCCACCCCACAATTCCGGCTCTGGCGCGAAACGGCCGAGATCGGTCCCGGTGATCAAATTCCGCACGCAATGCTTGAGCCGTCGCGAATGAGCGTCGAGAATGGCGACACTCGTCCGTTCTGGCGCACGAAGACGCTCGAGGAGATGAGCACGGGAGAGTGGGAAAGCTTGTGCGACGGCTGCGCCCGCTGCTGTCTCGTCAAGCTCGAGGACGAAGACACCGGCGACATCCACTTCACCGACATCGGCTGCACGCTCCTCGACGCCAACACCTGCCGCTGTCGCGACTACCGGCGCCGCAATCGGAGAGTTCCGGATTGCGTCAAGCTGACGCCCGACGCCGTTCGCACGCTGACCTGGCTGCCGGTCACCTGCGCCTACCGGCTGGTCGCGGAAGGCAAGGACCTATACGACTGGCATCCGCTCGTTTCGGGGTCGCCCGACAGCGTGCATGACGCGGGCATATCGGTACGCGGCCGGGTCGTGGCAAGCGAGGACGATCTCGCCCAGGAACTCTGGCCGGACCGGATCGTCAAATGGCCAAACCGGGCGCCGCCGAAAAAGCGGTGAGGGCGGACCAAGCCAACTCCCCTCGGCGGATCACGCGGGTTTGACCACAGCCTCGCCAACGTTCAGCAGACATTCAATGTTGGGGCCATACGTTTGCGCTACTTCGAACCAAGAGGCGCACACATGCAAAAGATGTTTATGGCTTCAGCAATCGCTCTGATCGGCCTCGCCGCGGCGCCCGTGAGCGCAATGCCGTTCCCCCCGCTCGGCGATGCGCCGTCGGGCGTGACCTCTGTCGCATACGGCTGCGGGCCCGGATGGACGCGCGGGCCCTACGGCCGCTGCCATCCGATGGGCGGCGTCTACGTCGCCCCGCCGGTCTACGGGTTTGCCGCTCCGGTCTACGGCTACCACCCTTACGCCCGCCGTTGCTGGTGGCGCGGTGGCGTGCGCGTCTGCGGCTGAACCTTGCCTTGACGATCGAAGCCACCGTCCCAGAGCGGCGGCTTCGATCTATTGACCCCGCGGTCAGGCCGCCGCGCTGGGTCGAGCCTTCAGCTCGGCAAACCAGCGGTTCAGATTGCCCAATTCCGCCGGGATCGCGATGCGCGCCGGCCGGGTGAAGTCGAGCGCGACGAGTCCGGTGATGTCGGCGACGGTGAAGCGATCGCCCGCGATGAACAGACGATCGCTGAGGACGCCGTCAAAGATCAGCATGTTACGCAGCGCCCGCGGGCGGTTGGCCGCGGCCCAGTCGGGAATCTGCGGGTCTTCCATCTGCGCCATGTGCGGGTGGGAGTGGCGCATGACCTGGGCGATCGGCAGCATCAGATGCAGCTCGACGCGGCGCTGCCACATCTCGACCGTCGCCCGTTCGAGCGGCGTCGCGCCGAACAGATTCGGCTCCGGATGGAGCTCCTCGACGTAGCGGCAGATCGCGATCAATTCACTGATTTTGGTTCCGTCATCGAGTTCGAGCACCGGGATCGTCTGAAAGGGATTGAGCGCCGAGAATTCCGCGGTCTTGTGCTCGAGCTTGCCGAGGTCGACCTCGACCCGCGGGATCGACAGGCCTTTTTCCGCCAGGAAGATGCGCACCCGCCTGGGGTTCGGCGCAAAATTTGAGTTGTAGAGTTTCAAGCGTTCCTCGCGCCCGGCTTCCAAAATCCGACCTTAACAGAATTCTCGCCAAAATTCCTTTGGCCAGGGCCAATGTCGTCAGCGGGTCGTTAATGATTTGAACAGCATAATCGAAAAGTGCGTGTGGCGGTGCGTATCGGGCGGTTATGAGCGAGTTAAGGGCGCAGAGCGCGGCGAGGGGCCGGCGCGATCGGGGATCCAGGGCGGCCCGCCGGACGCTGATGGCGCCCTTTGCCCGCGTCTGGCGCGCCGTAACCGGCCCGGAAACGATTCCAAGCCATTCGGCCGCGATGGTGCGGCTCTTCGCCGAAATCAACCGCCGCGCCGCGCCGATGCTGGGACTGGTGGCGCTCGGGCTCGGCGCGATCACGCTCGCCTGGGTCGGCGCGGGCGCGCTCGTGACCTGGTCGGCCCTCATCGCCTGCGCGATTGCGCTCATCTACGTTCTTCCGATCGCCTTTCTTGACGGCGTCGAGAGCGAGAAAGCCGCGGGCGCATGGCGGCGCAAGTTCGTGCTGGCGACCGCCTTTTGCGGCGCCGCCTGGGCCTATCTCGTGCTGGCGCTGCTCCAGTCGGCCGACCCCGCCGCACAGGCCTTCGCCACGCTCGTCATGCTGCTCGTGTCGACTGTGATGTCGCTGCTGGCGGCGGCGATTCCGGCCGCATTCGTGGCCGGCATGCTGCCGATGATTGTCGGAGTGGTCGTTCTCTACGCCACCCGCCTGCATGGCGCCGCGCTGCCCGCGGCGGCGCTGGCGGCCGGCGTCATCGGCTATTTCCTGGTCGTGGTTCAGCGCCTCCATGCGGCGGCGACCCGCAACATCTCGTTTCAGGAGGAAAAGGACTCGCTTATCGCCGAACTCGAACAGGCCAAGCTCAATTCGGACGAGGCGCGCCGCCGGGCCGAAAGCGCCAATCTGGCGAAGTCCCGCTTTCTGGCGACGATGAGCCACGAACTCAGGACCCCCCTCAACGCCATCCTCGGCTTCTCCGAGGTGATGCAGGGGGAACTGTTCGGTCCACATGGCGTGCCCGCCTACAAGGAATATTCGAACGACATTCACGTGAGCGGCCAGCATCTCCTGATGCTGATCAACGAAATCCTCGACCTCTCGCGGGTCGAGGCGGGGCGCTACGAACTCAATGAAGAGCCGGTGTCGCTCAGGGAGGTGGTCGAGGACTGCTGCCGTCTGCTCGCGATGCGGGCCAGGAGCCGCAACCTCGTCGTCACCGAAGCGCTCGAACCGGAGCTGCCGTGCATCTGGGCGGACGAGCGCGCAGTGCGCCAGGCGACGCTGAACCTCCTCACGAACGCGATCAAGTTCACGCCCCCGGGCGGGTCCGTCGTCGTCAAGGTCGGCTGGACCCGGAGCGGCGGGCAATATGTCTCGATCCGCGACACCGGGCCCGGCATTCCGCCCGATGAAATCCCGGTCGTCCTCTCCTCGTTCGGCCGCGGCTCGCTCGCCCACAAGAACGCCGAAGAGGGAACGGGGCTCGGCCTGCCGATCGTCAAGGGCCTGATCGAACTGCACGGCGGCCAGTTCCGCCTGACCTCGAAGCTGCGCCAGGGCACCGAGGCGGTCGTCATCTTTCCGCGGGAGCGGGTGATGGACCCTTCCGAGCCGCCGCCGGAAACGGAGCAGCCGCGGAAGCCTTTGTTCGGCCGAAAACGGCGCCATCCCGCCGAGGCCGCGTGAGAGCCTCAATGGGGTTGGCGCTATGCGGCCCTGGCATGGGTTCGAGAGCGACGATCTTCCTGTTACGGGGAGAAAACAGGAGAAGCACGAGGTTCCGCCCGAACCTGGCCGCAAAAATGATCTGGATTATCAGACGCTTGCGAAAAACCGGGATTCGCGACGGCCGCCAAAGAACAGGACTGTAACAGGGCGATAATTCGCGGTTATCAGGAGGATAACAGGCGCCAAAATAGCGAAAACGGGCGCTGCGAAAATCGCCCGCCAGGTGTTGGCGTTATGCGCTCCGCGCATGTCTTTCGAGGCGCGGCCCAAACGCCATCCGCCCGCCTCATGGCAGCACGGCCTTGTCCCCGAACCCCGCTGCCTCGATGGCCAGATGCGTCCTGTTCTGGAAGCTCGCGTCCTCGCCCTCGACCAGGAGCGGGGCAGCGTCGGCGACCGCCTGGCAGACCGTCTCGACCCACCCCGTTTCCGCCTTGGCGAAGTCGCTCAGCACGAAATTATAGACCAGCGTCTTGTCGCCGGGATGGCCGATGCCGAGCCGCACACGCTTATAGTCATTGCCGACATGGGCGGTGATCGAGCGCAGGCCATTGTGGCCGGCGTTGCCGCCGCCGGTCTTGACGCGCACCTTGGCCGGCGCGAGGTCGAGCTCGTCGTGAATGACGATCAGCGCGCCTGCGTCGACTTTATGGAAGCGGAGGGCCTCGCCGACGCTGCGGCCGGACTCGTTCATGAAGGTTTGCGGCTTCAGCAGGATCACCCGCTTCGACGCGATCACGCCCTCCGCCGCGAGGCCGGAAAAGCGCGCGCGAAACGGCCCGATGCGATGCGCCCCGGCGATCGCCTCGAGCGCCATGAAGCCGATGTTGTGGCGGTTGCGCTGATGACGCTGGCCCGGATTGCCGAGCCCGGCGATGACGAGCATGGGGCCCCCGATCGTTCGCTCCCCCGCGGGCCGCGAGGGGCGAACCGGCCAAACCCTCTCCCGCCTTAGGCGGGAAAGGTGCTTTTCAGCGTTACTTCTTGGCCGCGGGCTTGGCGGCGGCGGCCGGGGCTGCAGGAGCGGCCGCGCCCTTGGCGGGAGCCGCGCCCTTGGCAGGAGCGGCGGCCTTGGCGTCGGCCGGGCCCGCGGCCGCGGGCGCTGCGGCGGTGGTGGCGGCCGGGGCCGCGGCGGCGGGCGTATCTTCCACCATCACCGTCGGCGGGACGATGGTCACGACCGTCTGATCAGCCTTGGAGCCGACCGGCTTGCAGCCTTCGGGCAATTTCAGGTCCGAGACATGCACCGAATCGTGAAAGTCGAGGCCGGCGAGGTCGATCGTCAGCGACTCCGGAATGTCGTCGGCGGGGGCCATCACTTCGACCGTGTGGAGCACGAGGTTGAGCGCGCCGCCCTTCTTCAGGCCCGGGGAAGCCTCGCGGTTCTGGACGTGCACCGGCACGCCGATGCGCACGCGCGAGCCGGGGATGAGCCGGAAAAAGTCGACATGCACGGGCCGGTCGGTGACGACGTCGAGCTGGTAGTCGCGCGGGAGCACGCGCTCCTTGCGCCCGTCCACCTCGAGCTCGAAGATTGAGGTGAGGAAGTGGCCGGCGTAGATGAACTTGTTGACGTCCTTGTAGTCGACCGAAATGGGTTCGGGCTTCATGCCGCCGCCATAGATGACGCCGGGAACGCGGCCTTCGCGACGAACGGAGCGGGCGGCCCCCTTGCCTGTCCCGCTGCGCGTCACGGCCGCGAGTTGCTTGATCGCTGCCATGGGTGATGTCCTTTGAATGTTGCTCGCGCCCTTGCCTCCAGGGGTGTCGGCGGCGCGAAGCGCAGGCTTATAGGGGAGGCGGCGGGGCGGGGCAAGGGCGCGGATAGCGCCTTACCACGGGCGGGCGCTTCAGTCGCGCGCGACCGATGCAGTGGACCGCGAGTCTGCGCAATTTCCGGTCATTCGTTGACGGCTCGGCGAACGCGTCATATCAACCTCTTTGCTGCTTTTCCCGCTTGCTCCGGTACGTGACGAGAGCGCCAACAACGGTCGTTCCTTAACGGCAAGCGAAGCAAATTGGCGTCGCAAGGCTCATCATTGCCGTGTGGGAAGGCGTCAATGAGCTTTCTTGAACTTCTTTTGTCAATCCGGCTGTTATGGATCCGTCAAGCGCCGAAGCTAGGATTACGGAAGACACGTTGCGAAACCGGCTGACTTGATTTACGCCGCCGACTCGGAACTGCTGGCGAAGCAAAGAGTTCGGTTGTTAGAAGCTAGAGGGCTCGCGCGCCCATTTGGCGGTTTGACGCCGCCATACCATGCGTTCGGTCGGCCGCCGGCTTGAGGACGGTTGGGCTTCAGCGGCAAGGTAAGAAGGAACGCGATGTCGTTGAAAGGCAAGGTCGCGATTGTTACAGGCGGCAATACCGGGATCGGGAAGGCGATCGCGGTCGGTCTTGCAAAGTCGGGAGCCAGCATCGTCATTGATTACGTCGCCGATCCTGCCGCGACGGATGCCCTTGAGCGTGAGATCGTTTCGTTGGGCGACCAGGCGATCGGTGTAGAGGCGGACGTCAGCCGGATCGATGACCTGCAACGCCTGGTCGAGGCCGCTGTGGCGAAGTTTGGACGGCTCGACATCATGGTGAACAACGCCGGAGTTGAGACCCGAACATCGGTGCTCGAAACGACGGAGGCCCAGTACGACAAGGTCCTCTCGATCAATCTCAAGAGCGCATTTTTCGGCGTCCAGCTGGCCGCGAAGCAGATGATCAAGCAGGGCGGAGGCGGCCGGATCGTCAACATTACCTCGGTCCACGAAGACTGGCCGATGCCCGGCAATACGGCCTACTGCCTGGCGAAGGGCGGCATGCGCATGCTGACGCGGACCGCCGGCGTCGAATTGGCGCCGCATGGCGTTCTGGTCGTCGGCGTGGGTCCGGGCGCGGTCGCGACCCCGATCAATCTCACGACCATGAAAGATCCGGCGCTAATGGCGAAGCTCGACGCCGCGATCCCGCTCGGTCGCATGGCCAAGCCGGAAGAGATCGCGAGCGTGGTCGTTTTCCTCGCAGGGGACAGCGCGAGCTATCTGACCGCGACCACGATCTTTGCCGACGGCGGGATGATGCAGAACAGCGTTGGGCTTTAGGCCGCGGGCCCCGTCCACGGCTTCGGGCCCCACGTTCAGATTCGGGCCAACCTATATATTGGAATGTGCGATGGCAGACCGCCCGCTTTCGATCGACATTCGTCATCCCCTGCTGCTGAAGGCCAACGATCTGGTCCTCCTGACCCGCGAGGATGGGGAGATCGTGCAGGCGGTGCCAGGTTTTGGCCTATTCTATCGCGATACTTGCTATCTCGCCGCTTACGCGCTCCGCCTGCACGGCACAGCGCCGCTCCTTCTGATGTCGTCCGACAGCGAGGGCATGGCGGCGCAAATGGCCTTGACCAATATTCATCTTTCGACGGCCAACGGCCAGACCATCGCCGACCACAAGCTGAGCTTGCGCCGAACTCTGTTGGTGCTCGAAGACGGTCCGACCTTCATCGACACGATCTGCGTGCGGAACTTCGGGCTCGACCAAGTGATGCTTCCGGTCTCGCTGGAGTTCTCGACGACATTTGAGAGCATGTTCGTCCTGCGCGGGGCCCCCGTCGGCAAGCGCGGCCAAATGCACGCGCCCGAATGGGACGAGAAAGCGCTGCGATTTTCCTACGAAGGCGCTGACGGCGTCCTTCGGACATTGCTGGTCGATTTCTCCCTGGCGCCCGTGATTGCGCCGCGAACGACGGAACAGAGCATCGCCTGGTTCGAACTCTCGATGGCGCCCCAGGCGACACAGGATCTGATCGTAACGTGCCGAGTGGATGAGCGCCCGGTCGGGACGCGGCCGCCCCTCTCCTCCCGACCTCCCAGAGACGAAGCCGCAACCCGTCAGGCCAAGGAAGCCGCTTCGAAGGCGCTGCTGGACGGCTACGCCAGACTCGAGACGCCCAGCAAAGGCTTCGGAGAAGCATTGGCGCGGTCGCTGACCGATGTCGCCCTGCTCGAGGTCACGCGGGGCGAGCACAGGTTCACGGCCGCCGGCGTGCCGTGGTTCGTTGGCCTCTTCGGCCGCGACAGCTTGTTGCCGACAATTCAGTGTTTGGCGTTCAACCCCGATCTTGGTCGGCGTACGACCGCGGCCCTGGCGAATTGGCAGGGCACAAGGGATGACGCCGTCACCAGCGAACAGCCTGGGAAGATTCTGCATGAACTGCGGGTTGGCGAACTCGCCCATCTCCACGAGGTGCCGCAGACGCCAAGCTACCTGACAGTGGATTCAACGCTTTTGTTCCTGATTGCGATCGCACGCCATGTCGCCTGGACAGGGTCTCTGGAGCTGTTTGAGACATTGAGGCCGAACGTCGATCGCGCTTTGGACTGGCTCAATCGTAAGACCGCCGAAAACGAGGCGGGCTATGTCGCATACGAAGGGTTGACCAGCCAAGGTCAACCGATCAACCAAAGTTGGCGCGATTCCGGCACGGGCGTGCTGCGGAATGACGGGAGCTACCCTTCGCCTCCGCTCGCTCTGGTCGAGGTCCAGGGCTATGCCTACCAGGCGAGAATGCTCGGCGCGTCCCTGTTGCGTCGCGGGGGCGACGAGGTCGGCGCCAATCGGCTGGAGGCCGACGCGCGCCAGTTGCAAGCCAGGTTCCTGCGAGATTTCTGGATGGAGGAAGAGGGCTGTTATTGTCTTGCCCTGGAGGAGGGCGGACGCCAGGTCACCTCGGTCACCTCAAATGCCGCCCAGGTGCTGTGGACCGGGATAGCAACCGCTGAGCATGCCCGCAGAACGGCGGCGCGTATGATGAAGCCTGACATGTTTTCAGGCTGGGGCATCCGGACACTTTCCGCGGACCATCCGAGGTTTGACCCCCTTGCCTACCAGCAAGGCAGCGTCTGGGCTTTTGACAATAGCTTGATCGTGTCGGGATTCCGCCGCTACGGCGAGGACGCTGCGGCGCTCCGAGTTGTGGCGGCTACGCTGGACGCGGCTGACGGTTTCCGCCTGCGGCGCCTCCCCGAGTTCATCGCGGGGATGCAGCGGTTGCCGGGCGATGGACCAACCCACACCCCGCGGGCCGATCCGCTCCAGGCCTGGTCCGCCGCATCCATCCCTTTCATGACGACAGAACTCTTGGGTTTGCACGCTGACGGGTTCGAAAAGAGGCTTCGTATTCGTCGCCCGCTTCTGCCGGATGGGGTAGAGACGCTGTCTCTCCACGATCTTCGCGTAGCGGGAGCGGCAGTGTCGCTGAAATTCACCCGGCGCCCCACTGGCGTCGAGTCGGAAGTGATCGGCGGCGGAGATGGCTTGGAAATCCTCATGGAGTGACCGCGACCCGAGGATGAATAGCGGCGGACCGATATCCGGCTCGGCGGAACATAATTCGCCGGAGATCGTTCGGCCTACCGAAGCACGGGAGGTTTCGTGTGGGCAAAGTTGTCGTGATCACAGGAGCCGGCGCGGGGGTGGGCCGGGCAACCGTCACCGAATTTGCGCGCAATGGCTGCGACGTAGGCCTTCTTTCGCGCGATCCCGGGCGGCTCGGAGAAGCGGTCGCGGAGGCGCGCAGCTTCGGCGTGCGCGCGGTGGGGATCCCGACAGACGTCGCTGATCCGGAAGCGGTCGAAGCGGCCGCAGCGCAGATCGAAGATCAACTTGGTCCCATCGACGTGTGGGTCAACGTTGCGATGGCGACGGTCTTCTCGCCTGTGTCGAAATTGACGGCGAGCGAGGTCGAACGCGGCACGGCGGTGACTTACCTTGGGCAGGTTTACGGAATGATGGCGGCGCTGCGGCGGATGAGGCCGCGAAATCGCGGAGCCATCGTGAACGTTGGCTCGGCGCTCGCCTATCGGTCGGTGCCGCTTCAATCCGTTTATTGCGGCGCTAAGTTCGCCATTCGCGGCTTCACCGATGCGCTACGATCCGAGATCTTGCACGACAAACTCAAGATAACCCTCAGCATGGTTGACCTTCCGGCCGTCAACACCCCCCAATTCGATTGGGCGCTCAATAAGACCGGACGGCGAGCGCGGCCGGTTCCGCCGATATTTCAGCCAGAAATACCGGCTAGGGCAATTTATTTCGCCGCTTTCCATCCCCGGCGGCAAACTTGGATTGGATTTCCGACTGTGAAGGCGATCCTCGCCAATCGCATTGCCCCCGGGCTGATCGATCGCTACTTGGCGAGCGCGGGCTATACGGGGCAACTCACGACTGAGACGGCGCCAGCCGATGCGCCAAATAACCTCTTTCACGCCGTCCCAGGCGCGTACGGAGCGCACGGCCGTTTCGACGCGAGCGCGAGGTCGGAAAGCTGGGAAGTTTTCACCAGTAGACACCGAAACGCATTGTGGGCCGGGGCTGCTGTCGTCGGGCTATTTTTCTTGCATCGACTGGCCAGGCGGGTCGATGTTTGAGGGTGATTGGAGAGCCCCGCGCTCCATCCGGCGCGACCGGCCATCATTGCGATTGAAGAGGCGGCATGTCTCGATACGATCTCATCGTGGTTGGCAGCGGGCCAGCGGGGGCGTCGCTCGTTCATCGTCTGGCGCCTACCGGGAAGCGCATCCTGCTGATCGAGCGCGGTGATTATCTGCCGCGCTCCCGCGCAAACTGGGACGCCAAAACCGTCTTCGCGGACGGCGTCTATCAGGCGGCTGAAACATGGTACGGCCGCCACGGCGAGGCATTCCATCCCGGCCTGCATTACTATGTCGGCGGAAACTCGAAAGTATACGGAGCCGCGCTGCTCCGATTGCGGGAGCGCGATTTCGGCGAGGTCGTTCATCAGCACGGCGTCTCGCCTGCCTGGCCGCTGGGATACGCCGATTTTGAGCCATTCTACTCGGAAGCCGAAGCGCTATTTGCGGTCCATGGCCAGAGAGGCGAAGATCCGCTGGAGCCTCCGGCCAGCGGACCCTACCCGTTTCCTCCGGTGTCGCATGAACCGCGGATCGCCGCCCTCAGCGATAGCCTCGCCGCAGATGGTCTCCACCCATTTCATTTACCGCTCGGCATTCGCCTCGAGGAACGCGAGGGCAAGCCTGCTCCGACCAGCATCTGCATTCGCTGCGACGCTTTCGACGGTTTTCCCTGCTTGCTGAACGGGAAAGCCGACGCGCAGGTGATGTGCGTCGATCCGACCCTCGCTAACCATGCGAATGTCGAGCTGATGACCAACGCCATGGTCACGCGTTTGGAAACCGATGCCGCCGGAAAAACTGTCGCAGCCGTTCACGTGACCCATGGCGGCGAGCAGGCGCGATACGCAGCCGATATCGTGGTCGTCGCCTGCGGCGCGCTTTCGTCGGCGTTGCTGCTCCTGCGTTCGGCGAACAACGCTCATCCGGACGGGCTGGCGAACGGCTCAGGGCAAGTCGGCCGAAACTACATGCGCCATAACCAGTCCGTGCTAATGGCGTTGATGTCTGAACCGAACGACACGGTTTTCCAGAAAACGCTCGCGGTGAGCGATTTCTACTTCGGCGCCGACGACTGGGACTATCCGCTTGGGTTGATGCAGATGTGCGCCGCCTCGCACGCCGAACAAATCAAGGCTGAGGCTCTACCATCCTGGCTTGAGTTCCTGCCCGACCTCCCATTCGACAAAATGGCGCGGCATTCCATGAACTTCTGGTTGTCGTCGGAAGACTTGCCGAGACCGGAGAACCGAATCTACTACGATGGCGATCGCGTGGTGCTCGATGTGACCGAGCAGGGGCAAGAGGCTCATCAGCGTCTGCGGAAAAAACTGGAGCATTATATGAGCCGAAACGGGGCCAGCCCGGTTCTGCTGGAGAGGAATCTCTATCTCGGCAAGGGTATTCCGATCAGCGGCACAGCCCATCAGGCGGGGACAGCGCGCTTCGGCGCGGACCCGGCCAACTCGGTCCTCGACCTGGACTGCAGGGCGCACGAACTCGACAATCTTTATGTGGTCGACGCCAGCTTCTTTCCCTCGATTGGCGCCGTAAATCCGACGCTGACGATTATCGCGAATGCACTACGCGTCGCCGGCCACATCCAGGAGAGGCTGGGCGCATGACCGCGGCCGCGCTTGCAACCCTGGCGGTGCGCTACCTGCTGGTGATGCTGTTCTTCCCTTTCAGCGCCGCCGACAAGATGTTCAACTTTGACGGCGCGGTCGCCCAAGCGCGCCAGATCGCGCCGAACACGATCGCCGTCGTACTGATCATGGCGGGCGTCGCGACGGAAATCCTGATGCCGCTGGGTATCCTCACCGGAATAGCGGACCGCGCCGCCGCCTTCGTGATGGCCGGCTATTGCATGGTGACGGCTTTGCTGTGGAAGCAGTTCTGGAAGCCGGGCGATTTCTGGTGTGCAGGCGACAGCAAGGCTCGCGACCTTTTCTGGGATTTTCTCAAGAATTTCTCGCTTGCCGGAGGTTTTCTGATGTTGGTCGTCGGCGCCCATGGCACGATCGGCACATTCCTCGCCGACCCTTTCGCTTCGTCTCATCCTTATTCGCAAGAGGGGGCGCCGTGACCGATCCCGGATCGCGCCCGACGCTTGGCTACTGGCATCTCTGGCGCGATGAGAGCGGCGTCAGTCATCAGCAGCGTTGTGAACTGACCGCGTTCGAGCTGAAGGGCGTTGGTCACGCGGATCCGCAGTGGAACAACTGGCAGCCACGCGGCGAAGCCACGACGGTCTTTACGGTGCAGCCGGTAGGGTGGCTCGGGGACTGGCACGAAAACCCCGCGCCGCAGTGGATCGTGCCGCTGTCCGGCCGATGGTGGGTTGAGGCCATGGACGGGACACGGGTCGAGATGGGTCCGGGCGACCTGTCTTTCGGCGAGGATCAAGGCTGCATCGCAACCGCTGACGGCCGGCGCGGACACCGGTCGGGAACGATCGGAGAGCAGCCCGCGGTTCTGATGACCGTACAACTTCACGTGCCGCCGGTCATGCGGCCATGCCATCTCCGGTAAGGCGAGGCGGCGCTCCAGGACGATGGCCGTGACCGCGCTGCGACTGGATCGGGTCAGTCTCAATGTCGCCGATCTGGCCGCCGCCAGGACGTTCTACGCTGACGCCCTCGGATTCGAAGCGACACCGGCGGTTGACGCAGATCCGCGTCTCGCCGATCTGCTCGGGGCGCGAAAGCTGAGCATGACGCTGATGCGGCGGGGACGGCAACAGCTCGAACTCGCGATGTTCGATCCGCCCGGGGCCTCGTATCCTGCCGACAGCCGCAGCAACGACCTCTGGTTCCAGCATTGCGCGCTCGTCACGGATGACATCGAGACCGCTTACGGACGCCTCTGCCGATTTCCATTCACGCCAATTTCGCGGGAGGGACCGCAGGCGCTTCTTGGCGGGATCATCGCGTTCAAGTTCCGCGATCCCGACGGACATCCACTCGAGTTGATCGAATTCCCACGCGCCGACCCCCGAACCGAAGCGGGCATCGATCATTCGGCAATCTCCGTCGCTGACCCCGATCGTAGCATCGCCTTCTATTCCGCGCGGCTTGGACTCTCCGTGCAATCGCGTCAGGTCAACGGCGGCCCGTCGCAGGATGCGCTGGATGATCTTGACGATGTTGCGGTGGATGTCGTCAGCCTTGCGGCGAAGTCGCCGGCGCCGCATGTCGAACTGCTCGGGTATCGCACGCCCCGGGGCCGCGCGTCTCCGATCGCGTACCCCTCCGCCATCTCGGCCAGCCGTTTGGTGTTTGCGACGGACGCTCTCGATAGCTGCGACAGCGCGATTATACTAGCCGACGGCGCGCGCGTGTCGTTGATTCAGGATCCAGATGGACATGCGCTGTTGCTCGAGCAATCGGGGTGAGCGCCCCGACTTGAACCCCGGCAAAGCGATCCTGTGGGACATCATCAAGGCGACGGTCGGTTTCGAGAAGCTCGGCGAGGCACGGACACCCGCCAAAGAGCCTGATCCGCATGTTCGGCCCGCGCGGGAATCCGCAGGCGCGCAATCTCTTCGGCGTGATCGGCTGTCTGCAAAAGCAGGCAGGCGTCGAGTTTCATGTCACCCCGGAGCCGCGGTGAGGAACATGTGGTACCAGCTGAGCGAAGTCCGTAAAGACACCTCGACTCCGGCCTCAACCGCGCGCGCGATCTCCTCGCGGCTCAGGCTGTCGGCCAGACCGAACCGCAGGCGCGCCTCAGGCGAGTTCCAGCGCGGGGGTCGCCAGCGCGATGACGCGCGGAATGGGCTTCATCCCTGCTCGTAATAGGCGATCAAGCGGCGGCTGACTGGATCGTCAGCGAGAGAACCGTGGGCGGAAATCGCTGACAAGGTCTGCCCCGGTATCAGGCGGCTCCCTATCCTGCAAAGTCGAGCGGGCGGACGCCCGGACGACAGATCAGGAGGCGTTCGTTCGGCATCCACCACACTTCGTCGGGGTGAAACCTGTCGATCGCCTTCCAGTCGAAGCCGCAGACGCGATCGTCAAGCCAGACGACCTTTGCGGCATGCTGCAGGAGCATGGGCGCGAAAAAAATGTCGGTAAACAAGTCTCCGAGGATCATGACGGTCGGGCCCGCCCTTTTGGACGTCGCGACGTAATCGCCGAAGACTTCCGAAGACAAGAGGTCTTTCTGTCCGGACGGGAGTTCCAGCTCCCGGATGTCCTCGGCCGCTTTATCCTCGACGCCGAACATCCGCGCGAGATCGCCGCCCTTGCGCACGATCGGCGGCCCGAGCGCGGACTTTGGGTCGAGGCGCCAATCGCGATGGGCGTCGGCTTCGACGATCGCGTTAAACGCGGCTAGCGCGCCGCTTGCCGACCAATGCGTGTCATGCATGTAGTAGAGCGATCTATCGGATCGCGCCGCTGTGATGGCAGGGCGCAGATCGACCGCCTGCACGTCCCGCTTGGCCAACTTTTCGAGCAGCACGTCATACTCTGTCTTCCTGCCGGGGTTCTGCGCCCAGCGCGGCAGGTCGTCCTGATAGATCGTCGCCGCGTTGGGCGGCACGGCGACGAGAAAATGGATGCCGCGGGCCATGAGCGCATCTTTCATTGCGGCCAGCAAGTCGACAGTGTCGGACACCCCCAGATCCCGCAGCACGAGCCCGGCGGATTGGCGCACCGCTTCCTGGCCGAGGTAGAACATCCGCCCGTTGCGCCCGACGAGAACGGAATCGTTGCCCGCGCCAAGCAGCGGCTTGGTCAAATCCCTGTTGGTACGGATGAGGAACTGCCTTAGTCCGAAATGATCCTGCAGGTAGGAGTCGATCTTCGCCGAAAGCGTCAGCCATTCCCGGACAGTCGCAGGGGTCTTTGGCGCGGGCGCGAGACTGCGCCCTTCCCGGAAGATCGAGGTCGGACTGTCCGGCTTTACGATCCCGACGACGAGCGGAGTCGCCAGAAGCAGGGAGGCCATCAGGACGAGATATCGGCGGTATCGAGACAACATGTCGGGTTCGAATATCATAGAGGGTGCGAGCGCCGAAACCTGTCTCGGTTGTGGTCGCGCTGTTCTGTTTGCTGGCGAAGGCTACGGCTTTTGAGCCGTGCGTACCGAACCCGAACCGTCCGCCGGTTCGCATATCCTCATCGTCGTTATTGCGATAAACGATTCGGAATTGACGACGGCCGTCCGGAATGTTTCCCATGGCTGCGCGCGGGCTGCCAGAGAGCGAAGGAATAAGATTGCTGCTGGGATACCGGATCGCTGTGGTTCTGCCGGCCTACAATGCGGCGAACACACTGCGCCGAACCTTCGCCGAGATTCCCCACGACATAGTCGACGAGGTGATTCTCACCGACGACCACAGCCGGGACGACACGCCGGCGATCGCACGAGAACTCGGCATCCATACGCTCGAGCACGAATCCAATCGCGGCTACGGCGGCAATCAGAAAACCTGTTATGCGGCTGCGCTGGCACGGGGCGCGGATATCGTTGTCATGCTCCACCCCGATTATCAGTACACGCCGAAACTGGTGACCGCTATGGCCTCCATGATCGCATCGGATCAGTACGACGTGGTGCTGGGCTCGCGTATCCTTGGCCGCGGAGCGCTGGCCGGCGGAATGCCCATTTACAAATACATATTCAATCGGCTGCTCACGCTGATCGAAAACGTTCTGGTCGGCCAGAAGCTGTCAGAGTATCACACGGGATATCGTGCCTGGAGCCGGCGAGTCCTCGAGGCGCTTCCCATAATGCTTTGCTCCGAGGATTTCGTGTTCGATAATGAGATGCTGGCGCAATCCATTTACGCGGGCTTCCGAATTGGCGAAATCTCCTGTCCGACCAAATATTTTCCTGAAGCGTCGTCGATAAACTTTCGCCGAAGCGTGATCTACGGGATCGGTGTCCTGCGGACTGCGGTTGGGTTCCGGTTGCATCGGTGGGGCGTGGTGCGAAGCCCGATATTTGCGCCGCTCAATTCAGTAGGGCCGCCCGAGGCTGCCAAGCCGCCAGAGCTGGCCCGATGATCTCGAGAGCGAGCTCGCAGCGAGGCGTTATGCTAACGGCAATTGTCGTCGCCGCAGTCGTTCTGACCTGCCTGGCGATGGGGATTGTGCGGCCCGGCGTCCTGACTACGGAGGCCCAGCGTTTCCTGGACGCCGCGCGCAATGCCGCCGCACCAGGATTCGCCGCGTTTGTCGTCCTGCAATTGATCGTCGCTGCGAGCGGTATCCTTCCGGCCTCAGTGCTCGGCGTTGCTGCCGGGACCGCCTATGGATTGCCGCTCGGGTTTCTGCTCGCCGCTCTCGGCACGATGGCCGGCGCCCTGGTGTCGTTCGGCCTCAGCCGCTCATTGTTCCGCGACGCCATTGCCCGCCAATTGGCGCGCCGGCCTGGACTCGCCCGGTTCGACGCGTTGCTGGCGCAAGATGGCTGGCGCATCGTCTGTCTCCTGCGCGTATCTCCGGTCATGCCGTTCGCCGCGACGAGCTACGTGCTCGGCATGTCGGCCGTCGGAATTCAGGCCTATGTGCTGGGCACCCTCGCCTCTTTGCCTGCGTTGCTCGGGTATGTGTACATCGGCACTTTGGCCGATGCCGGCCTGTCGCTGTGGACAACGGGCGCAGCGCCCTTGCAATGGGCTTTTCTGGGCTTCGGCGGATTTGCGACTGCGGTCCTGACGCTGATTATCGGCCGGCTGGCGCGCCATGCCATCGATCAGACCCAGACAGAAAAGGCAAAGCCGCGCGCGGACGTCCATGGGACGGCATTTGTGTCTGTTTCTTCCTCTTTTGGATCGAAATAAGGGGCAATTTCGCGGGCGCTCCAGCTCGCATGCAGCGCCGACGGGCTTCCCTTTCCGGAGAGCAGGCGATCAGCGTGCGAGAGGATCGCCTCGCGCCAAACCATAAGCGCCGAGCCGCTTTGCAGTGAACGCCGCCCTGGCAATAACCGCTGCGAGGATCAGCGCACCGAGCCCGAGCCAGACAAAGCCCAGTCGCATAAAGCCCTGCTTGAAGATCTCGACCCAGGGCCGCGGCGGATTGCGCGGAAGCAGCTCCGGGGGCAGCGCGGAGCGAATTTCGGGCGTGTCGAGCAATTCCCGTAATCTGCCCATCTCGCTATAGGGGATTTGCAGCATCGGGGCGCCGGACAGAAACGAAATGTCTCCGGTTGCAAGGTAGTGTCGCACATTGTTCGCGCCAGCCGCTGTGATCGTCCGCCATTCCTCAATGCTTTTGGGCAGATGCCGTTGCGGTTGCGTCAACCACAGCGCGAAGACTCCGAGCCACGCCGCAAGGACGAGCGACCGCCACATCGGCCGCTTGCCCGCGGTCGCGCCCGACTGGAACAACCAGAGGGCGCTTACGAGATTGATCATCGACCCGACCAGCAGGATGTGGATATAGCGCGTCTGGACCGATGCTTCCGCTCGACCGAACGCAAGCGCGACAATCTGGCTCAGGACCCAGGCGAGCGCAGCGAGGTTCAGCCAGCGCGGATCGTTGAGCCCAGGGCGTTCCACGAGCATGCGCGTCACGAATAGCGCCGATGGCGCGAAGAGGATCAACCCCAGCGCGTTGGGGGCAGGCCAACTCGCAAGTTGCAAAAATGCGGAGAGAAACTGCCCAAGGGAATGCGCTCTGTAGGCGCCGGCCGCCGGGGGGTGCGGAATCAGGGCCAGCATGGCGACTGTCATCGCGCCGAGGGCCGCCATTCCAAGCGTTTCGCGCAGGCCCCGTCTCCGACCGCACGCCGCTTGCAGGAGATGAGCCGCGGCTGCAGCGCCCGGGGTGAAGGCTCCAGAGGCCATGCTGAGATATGCCGCGAGGGCGGCGAGGACGCCTGCCGCCCATCGCGGCGACCAGGCCTTGCTCCCGGCCAGGAGCCACAGGCTCGCGAACGAAAACGCGTTCAGGAAGAAGAATTGCGTATGGAACCCAAACAAGATGGCGTCGTATCCGTATGGGACAGCGTTGATCGCGACGCACACGATCATCGCAGCGACTGCGAACGCCCCCCCAAGCACGCGTGCGAGGGCGTAGCTAAAGGCAACGACCGCGGCGGCATTGACGATCGCGTTGACGATCATCTGCAGGATAACGTCCCAGTAGCCCGAGACATTGAAGATCGTCAGAACGAGCAGTCGAGTGAACAGAATCCTGTGCTCGCCGAACGGAGCAAGAAGGTCGCCGACTGTCAGGCGCCCCTGGAGATACGGTTCCAGCAGATAGGCTGCGTCTCCGTCCCATTCATCCAGGAACGGCGTCGCATTCCCGGCATGGCTGATCAAAGCGGCGCGCGAGCCGACGAGAATCAGAAACAGCGAGATCAGGAAAGCGGCTCCGCCTCTCTTGTCCGGCAGCTTCAGACAACCTTGTCGCTCTATCATTCCAGGCTCGTGACGCCGCCGAGGTTTCGAAGCCGAGGATCAAGTCGAGATGTAGTCGAGATGAAGAGTGGCGATCAACCTGCGAGACGATCGCCTGCACCCGGGCGACAAGGACACGAGGGTGGCTATCTGCAAAAGCAGGCAGGGTCGAGTTTCATGTGACCGAGGAGCCCCGCTGCGAGGAATGCAGCGCCCGACTCAGCGAAGCACCTACGCCCCGTACGCCCTGAAAAACACCTCGACCCCCAACTCGACGGCATCTTCGATCTCGCCCGGGCTCAAGCTTTCGACCACGCCGAACAAGAGCCGCTTGTAGACATAACTCAAGCAGAGATCGACGAAGTGCCAGGCGGCGCGTTCCGGATCGGGCAACTTGAGCGCGCCCGCGGCCTCGAGCGCGCGAAGTTCGGCCGCCAGGCGGGTCGCGCCGAAGAGCGGACCGGCTTCGTAGAATGTGCGGCCGACATTGGGAAACTTCTCCACCGCTGCGATGACGACGCGCGCGAGCGACATATGGCTGGGCTCGGCCATCCGCCGCATGAGGCGGACGCCGAAGTCGGTCAGCATCGTCCTCGGGTCGCCCTCGCGCCGGAAGGTGCAGAGCCGCTCGGCGGACTGGGCGTATTCGGCGCGGATAATCGCCTCGAAGAGTTCGTCCTTCGAGGTGAAATAGGCGTAGAGCGTGCCTTTGGAGACGCCGGCCGCGCGCGCAATGTCGTTCATGCTCGCGCCGTCGAAGCCGGCGCTTAAGAAAACCGTTCGCGCGCCGTCCATGATCTGGCGCCGCTTGGCCCCGCCGTCCTGGCGGCGTCCGGTTTCCTGTTCGAGAATTTCCGCGTCCATAGCCCTTGAGCCCTGTCGAAAGTCGCCTTATCTCTGACCGAACGGTTCGGTTCGATTTTTGTTGCTTTAGACCTCGCGCTGCGCTAAGTCAACAAAAATGACCGAACGGTTCGGTTCGGGTTCTGGTTCTTGTCCAAGGGGTAGAGTTTTATGGCCGACGAGCACGCCGCCGCTTCCGCGACAGCGACCGAGTCGCGCGCGATGACTGCAGCGCCCGCTTCCGGCGGCTTGCCGGCGCATGGCAAGCCTGGCGTTCCAGCAACGCAATCGGCGCACGGCGGTCCTCCCGCCGCCGCTGCCCCGGCGCGGAATCGCTCGGGCGGCTTGCGCCGCATCGTCGTCCCGGTCCTCATCCTCGCGGCGCTCGGCTACGGCGGGAAGACGGCGTACGACTATTTTGTCGAGGGACGGTTCCTCGTTTCGACCGACGACGCCTATGTCGGCGCCTCGACCTCGATCATCGCCGCCAAGGCGATTGGCCATCTCACTGCGGTTCCCGTGGTCGACAACCAGGTCGTCCATCAGGGCGACCTGCTCGCCTCGATCGACGACGGCGACTATCACAATGCGGTCGATACGGCGAAAGCCAAGATCGCGACCCAGGACGCGACGATCGTACGCTTCGGCCGGCAGATTGACGCCCAGGGGGCGATCATCGCCCAGGCGCAGGCGCAAATCGATGCTTCCAAGGCTCAGCTTCTTTCCGCGCAGGCCGACGTCGAGCGGGCATCGCTCGAATACGACCGGTCGTTCAAACTCGCGCAGACCAATTTCGGCTCGCAGCAGCGGCTCGAACAGGCGACCGCCGACCGCGACCGCACCGCTGCAGCGCTCGCCGCCGCCAGGGCGACCGCCGCTTCGACCGTCGCCGCGCTCGACGGCGCCAGAGCCAACCTGGACGTGCTGAAGGCGCAACGCGATGAGGCTTCCCGCACGCGCGGCGAACTCGACACTGCGCTCGCCAGGGCCGAGCGGGATCTTTCGTTTACCCGCGTGCTCGCCCCGTTCGATGGCGTGGTCGGCAACAAGGCGGCCCAGGTCGGCAACTTCGTCATGCCCGGCACACGGCTGATGGCGCTGGTGCCGCTTGACGCGTCCTACGTCGATGCGAATTTCAAGGAGACCCAGCTCGGCGACATCAAGCCGGGGCAGAAGGTCGACGTCGCCATCGATGCGCTCGGCGGCAAGGTCGTCGAAGGCGTCGTGTCGTCGATTGCGCCGGCCTCGGGCTCGCAGTTCTCCCTGCTGCCGCCCGACAACGCGACCGGCAATTTCACCAAGATCGTCCAGCGTGTGCCGGTCCGCGTGACCTTCTCGGACGAGGTCTTGAAGACGACGCCCCTGCGGCCCGGCCTTTCGGTGGTTGCAACTGTTCACACCCGCGACCCCGACGCGCCGACGCCCACTCTTCTCGGCGCGCTCGGGTTTGAAGCGGTGGCGAGCAAGGCCACGAAGCCGTGAGCGATGCGCTCGCGATCCGGGCGCCCGCCGGCACGCACGCGCCGGCCGCGGGGCAGCCGGGCTATGCGGTCCCGCATTTCTCGATCAAGCGCCTCGCGGCCTTCATCTTCATGGTGTTCGGGATGTTCATGGCCATCCTGGACATTCAGATCGTGTCGGCCTCGCTGTCGCAGATCCAGGCCGGGCTCTCCGCCTCCTCGGACGAGGTGACCTGGGTCCAGACAAGCTATCTGATCGCCGAAGTGGTCATGATCCCGCTCTCGGGCTTCCTGTCGCGGATGTTCTCGACGCGCCTCGTCTTCACCATTTCGGCCGGCGGCTTCACCCTGATGAGCTTCATGTGCGCCCAGGCCGGCAGCATCAACGAGATGATCCTCTGGCGCGCGCTGCAGGGCTTCATCGGCGGGGGCATGATCCCAACCGTGTTCGCTTCGGCCTTCACCATCTTCCCGCGCTCGAAGCAGCCCTTTATCGCCCCGATCATCGGGCTCGTCGCGACGCTTGCGCCGACCATCGGCCCGACGGTCGGCGGCTATCTGACCGACTGGTTCTCCTGGCACTGGCTCTTTCTGGTCAACATCGTCCCGGGCATCATCGTAACCGCCGCCGCCTGGCTCCTGATCGACTTCGACGAGCCCGACTGGTCGCTCCTGACCCATTTCGACTATTTCGGTCTCCTGGCCATGGCGGGCTTTCTGGGCGCGCTCGAGTATGCGCTGGAGGAGGGCCCGTCTAAGGACTGGTTCGAGAGCGGACTGGTCACGACCGCGATCGTCATATCTGCGGTCAGCGGCGTCCTCTTCTTCTGGCGGATGTTCACGGCCAAACAGCCGATCGTCGATCTGACCGCGTTTCGGGACCGCAATTTCTGGACCGGGACGACGTTCGCTTTCGTGCTCGGCATCGGGCTCTATGGGCTCACCTACATCTATCCGGTGTATCTGGCGGTGGTGCGCGGCTATTCGTCGCTGATGATCGGCAAGACGATGTTCGTCACTGGCCTCTGCATGTTCATCACCGCCCCCATCGCAGGGCGCCTGATGACTCGCGTCGACCCGCGCATCATGATCGCCTTCGGCTTCGTCTGCTTCGCGGTCGGCACCTACCAGGCGTCCTTCGTCACGGTCGATTGGGACTTCTGGGAGCTTATGTGGCCGCAGATCTTCCGTGGCGTCGGGCTGATGCTGTCGATGGTGCCGATCAACAATCTGGCGCTCGGCACCATGCCGCCGCAGAAGATCAAGAACGCCTCGGGCCTCTTCAACCTGATGCGCAATCTCGGCGGGGCTGTGGGCCTCGCCCTGATCAACACGATGCTCGACAAGCGCATGGACCTGCATCTCGAGCGCTTGCGCGAATCCGTCACCTGGGGGCGGCAGGTCGCCGTCGATACGCTCGCCAACATGACCGCCGCGCTTGCGTCCCGCGGCTCGGACGCCGAGCTTGCGGCGACCCGGCAGCTGGCGCTGATCGTGCGGCGGCAGGCGGAAGTGCTGGCGCTTTCCGACGTCTTTCTCGCGCTGACAATCGTCTTTCTCGGCTGCGTCGGCTTCGCCGCTTTCATGCGCCTGCCGGTCGCCGTGGGAGGCCCGGGCGGCCACTGAAGCGCCGGGTTTAGTTACGAATTGTTAAAGGAATGGGCCTTGCGGAGGGGCGCCGTACCGCCATATTATACGCGATGGCGCGACCTGGGCGAAATCCGGGCTCGCGCCGGCCCTTGTCCAAGAGGTTTTACCCATGTCCGACTATGATCGCTACGCCAACTCGCGCTTAGGCGCGGGGGTCGCACGGTCCGGCGCAGCCGCCGTCGATCAGGGGCTGCGCGCCTATATGATCGGCGTCTACAACTACATGACCCTCGGCCTCGGCGTGACCGGGCTCGTGGCTTACGGCGCGTTCAAGCTCGGCACTGTCGAGACGGATAGCGGGCGTCTGGCGCTGACCGATTTCGGCCATGCGATCTACGCCTCGCCGCTCCGCTGGCTGATTGTGCTCTCGCCGCTGGCGCTGGTCTTCTACATCTCTGCCCGCATCAATTCGATGTCGGTGGCGAGCGCGCGCAACGCCTTCATCGCCTTCGCGGCGCTGATCGGCCTTTCTATGTCGGCGCTGCTCGTGGTTTATACCGGCGCCTCGATCGGGCGGGCGTTCTTCGCTACCGCGGCGGCCTTCGCGAGCCTCAGCCTCTACGGCTACACCACCCAGCGCAGCCTCGCGGCAATGGGGTCGTTCATGATGATGGGCCTAATCGGTCTCATCGTCGCGAGCCTCCTCAACATCTTCCTGCAGAGCTCCGGCCTGCAGTGGGGACTGTCCATCCTCTGCGTCGTCATCTTCGCCGGCCTGACCGCCTGGGACACCCAGTCGATCAAGGAGATGTACTACGGCGGCGACAGCTACGAGATGACCCACAAGAAGTCGATCCACGGCGCCCTCAGGCTCTACCTCGACTTCATCAACATGTTCCAGGCGATCTTGATGCTGACCGGCTCCAGCCGCAACAACTGACACATCGCCGTTAACTGGACGAAGGTGAAAGCCCCGGATCGCATTGCGCGGTCCGGGGCTTTTTGTTATTGGAGCCTTGCGTTTCGGGGCTTTTCGGAGGGGAAAATGGTCGGGGTTCGGGCCGCCGTTGCGGTAGCGTCGTTTGCGTGTTTCGCCGGCGCTCACGCAGCGGAATTGAAGATCGTCGACGTCAAGGCCTATGCATTCCTCGAACATGCGGGCAAACTGTCGGACGATCTTGTCGGCGCCGACGCGCTGGTCGATGCGCCGAATGGCGGCGCTCCGGGCGGCGATACGGCCACGGGGCTGCTGCTCGATTTCACCTTCGAGGGCGACAAGAACGTGGCCCCCAAATATGCGACGGCGACCGTCGATCTGACCCAGACTGGCCATGGCGGCCAGCAGGTCATCACCCACAAAGCGTTCACCCATTTCATCTTCGGAGCCGACGGCGTCGAGCACAAGGCGGTCTTCCTCGAGAACGCGACCTGCGCGCCCCTCGCAGTCAGCGTCCACGCGGGCAAGACCGAAAAGTCGGTGAAGCTCGACTTCTCGTGCGCCGAGGTGCACGCGTCGAACTGAGCAAGGGCTTCGACCGAGCGGCGAGCTTCAACCCTTGAGGCCCAGGACGTCCGCCATCGAATAAAGTCCGGGCTTGCGGTTCTGCGCCCAGCGCGCCGCCTTCAGCGCGCCATAGGCGAAGAGGGCGCGATCCTCGGCGTGATGGGTTAGCGCGATCCGCTCGCCTTCGCCGGCGAAAACGACGCTGTGATCGCCGACGACCGTGCCGCCGCGCAGCGACGCGAACCCGATATCGCCCTTGCGCCGCGCGCCGGTTAGCCCGTCGCGCCCGCGCGCCGAATGGTTCTTGAGCGAAACGCCGCGCCCGGCGGCGGCGGCCTCGCCGAGCATGAGGGCGGTGCCCGACGGCGCATCGACTTTCATCCGGTGATGCATCTCGATGATTTCGACATCAAACTCGTCGCCGAGCGCGGCCGCGGCCCTGCGCGTCAGCGCAGCGAGGAGGTTGACGCCAAGGCTCATGTTGCCCGAGCGCACGATCGGGGCATGACGGGCGGCCGCATCGATCTTCTCGAGGTCCTCTTCGGCAAGACCGGTCGTTCCGATCACATCGGCGATGCGCGCCTGCGCCGCGAGCCCCGCGAGCTCGATGGTGGCGGCGGGAGAGGAGAAGTCGATAATGGCGTCGGCGTTGAGCAGGAGCGGGAGCGGATCGGCGACGATGGCGAGGCCGCTCGCCGGGCAGCCGGCGAGAGGGCCGGGATCATGGCCGAGCCAGGGCGAATCTTCGCGCTCGAGCGCGCCCGCGAGCGCAAGCTCGGAGGCTTCGTGAATCGCCCGAACGACCATGCGGCCCATTCGTCCCGCGGCGCCGGCCACGATGATGCGCATCTCCGCCATGGCTCGGCTCCTTGCCGTTCAGACATCGTCGCTGTCGAATTCGAGCACGATATTTCGGGCGCGCGCCTTTGACCGTGAAGCGTTTCCCCGGATCCGAAGCGCAACGAAAATAGCGCCGTTCGGCGCCCGATCAAGTGGCGGTTGAGGCGATCTCGGCGACAATCGCCGCCGCGGCCTTGCGTGGATCTGGCGCGGTCGTGATAGGCCGCCCGACCACGAGATAGTCCGCCCCGTTGCGGATAGCGCTAGCCGGGGTCGCGACGCGCTTCTGATCCCCGGCTTCGGCGCCAGCCGGGCGGATCCCGGGCGTGACCACAATCATGCTCTGGCCGATGGCGGCCCGTACGCCGGCCGCCTCTTCCGCGCTTGCCACCACGCCGTCGACGCCGAGCGCCTGGGCCTGTTCGGCGCGCCTGCGCACCATCTCGACCACACCGAACCGGTACCCCGCCTCGAGCAGGTCGGCGTCGTCGCACGACGTCAGAACGGTGACCGCGAGCAGGCGGAGCCCTGTTCCCTTCGCGCCAGCGACCGCCGCTCGCATCGTCTGCGGATAGGCGTGAATGGTGAGAAATGTCGTTCCGAGTCCGGCCGCCTGAGCGGTTGCGCGCTCGACGGTGTTGGGGATGTCGTGCAGCTTGAGATCGAGGAAGACCTGCTTGCCGGCCGCGGCGAGCCGGCTTGCGAGGGCAAGACCCTGACCGCCATAGGCGAGCTCCATGCCGACCTTATAGAAGGTCGCGGCGTCGCCGATGCGCTCGACGAGGCGCTCCGCCTCGTGGGTGTCGGGCAGGTCGAGAGCGACGATCAGCCGGTCGCGAGGCGACAGCACGCTCACCGTCCGCTCCTCGCCGGGGCATGATCCTTGAGCCGATAGGTCCAGACGCGCGCGGGAGGCAGATTGCGCCAGATCGCCGGACCGCGATGCGCCGAGTAGCGGCCGGCGCAGAACTCGAGCGGGATCGGCGAGAGCAGACCATAAGTGAACTGGACGAAGACGCCCTCCGGTCCCATCAGGGCGAAGGCGTCGGCGATCAGCTTTTCGCGCCGAGGCGGCGGCTGGTTGAGGAGCGGCAGGCTGGAGACAACGGCGGCGACGGCCGTGTCCCTGAATTCCGCGAGCGTGCGCGGCAGATCGTAGGCATCGCCCTGGATGATCCGTACGGTCTCGAAACGCCCCTCCAGGATTCGGCAAAATCGCGGGTCGAATTCGACGAGCGCCAGCCGCTGCCGGTCAAGGCCCCGCTCGATCAAGGCCCGCGTAACCGGCCCGGTGCCCGGCCCGAGCTCGACCACGAGGCCCGCGCTCCCCGGATCGACAGCCGCGGCCATGGCGCGCGCAAGGGCGCGCCCCGAGGGCGCCACGGCGCCGGTGAGGCGGGGCGTCGCCACGAGCGATCTCAGGAAATGCGCCCCGTCGCCGAGCTTCGGCCGGCGCTTGCCGGTTTGCGTTGGACTTTGCATTCCCGCTCCGCGGCGATGCGCCTGCGCCGTACCGGGGCGTCGGATTGGCGCCGAGCGTCTCCCGACCGCGGCGGCAATCTCAGCCTAGCCCCTCTCGAAGAACTCCTTCATCTTGGAAAAGAAGCCGGCGCTCTCAGGGTGGGTCTTATGCGACGATTCGGAGGCGAATTCCATCAGCAGTTCGCGCTGGCGGCGCGTCAGACTCTGCGGTGTCTCGACATTGAGCTGGACGAAGAGATCGCCCGAATCGCGCGAGCGGAGGATCGGCATCCCCTTGCCCCGCAACCTTAGCTGCCGGCCGGATTGGGCCCCTTCGGGAATGCTGACCTTCGATTCGGCGCCGTCGAGGGTCCTGACCGTGAATTCTCCGCCGAGCGCGGCCTGGACCATCGAGATCGGCACGCGGCAATAAAGATCCGCGCCGTCGCGCTGGAAGATTTGGTGTGGCTTGAGCGACAGGAAAATATAGAGATCGCCCGCTGGCCCGCCGCGCATCCCGGCCTCGCCCTCGCCGCTGAGGCGGATCCGCGTGCCGTCCTCGACGCCGGCCGGAACGTTGACCGAGAGCGTGCGGTCGCGCGTCACCCGGCCAGCGCCTGCGCATTTGTCGCAAGGGTTGTCGATCGTCTGGCCCCGTCCGTGACACGTCGGGCAGGTGCGCTCGATGGCGAAGAAACCCTGCTGCTGGCGAACGCGCCCGTGGCCCGAGCAGGTCTTGCAGGTCGTGGGCTTCGAGCCTGGGCGCGCGCCCGTTCCCGCGCAGGCCTCGCATGCGACCGAGGTCGGCAGATTGATTGTCGCCGTCTTGCCGCGGAACGCCTCTTCGAGGCTGATTTCCAGATTGTAGCGAAGATCCGCGCCGCGCTCGCGCCCGGACGGCTGGCGGCCGCGCCGGCCGCCCATCATGTCCCCGAACAGATCGTCGAAGATGTCGGACATCGAAGAGGCGAAGCCGTCGTTCATGCCGCCGTGCTCGAACGCTGCATGGCCGTAGCGATCGTAGGCGGCGCGCTTCTGCGCGTCCGACAGATGCTGGTAGGCCTCGTTCAACTCCTTGAAGCGGGCCTCGGCCTGCTTGTCGCCAGGATGGCGGTCGGGATGGCATTGCATCGCCGCCTTGCGGAAGGCGGACTTCAGCTCTGCGTCAGACGCCGTCTTCGATACGCCCAGGGTCTCGTAAAAGTCGCGCTTGGCCATTGTCACCGCGCCCACCGGCCAACGTTCATCTCTTCAACCCGCATCGCCCGCGCCGCGCCTCCGCTCCCGCCTGAGACCGGCCGTTGCTTCCTGCAGACATTGAGCCCCGTTTCCGCCCGAAAGCCGTAGCGGCCAGCGCAGGCTCGCCGTCGAACCCGTCCTCCCGCATGGCGGCTCCCGTCTAGTCATTGCCGGCCGCTCGATCCCCGCGGCCGGCTCGTTTTCCACAGGACTTTTTCTTGCCCTCAGGACTTCTTCTTGTCGTCGTCGACTTCGCGGAATTCCGCGTCGATGACGTCGTCTTTGGCCTGCGCGCCGCCAGCGTCGGCGCCTGCGTCGCCCGCCGCTCCAGCCGCCTGCTGCGCCTTGTACATGGCCTCGCCGAGTTTCATCTGCGCCTGCATCAGGTCATTGCTGCGGGCCTTGATTGCCTCGACGTCCTCGCCCTGGAGCGAGGTTCGTAGAGCGGCGACCGCAGACTCGATCGCGCTGCGGTCGGACTGGGCGACCTTGTCGCCGTATTCCTTCAGCGCCTTCTCGGCGTCGTGAGCCAGCAACTCGCCATGGTTCTTCGCGTCCACGGTTTCGCGGCGCTTCTTGTCCTCGGCGGCGTGAGCCTCGGCGTCCTTCACCATCTTGTTGATATCGGCTTCGCTCAATCCGCCGGAAGCCTGGATGCGGATCTGCTGCTCCTTGTTCGTCGCCTTGTCCTTGGCGGTGACGTTGACGATGCCGTTGGCGTCGATGTCGAAGGTCACCTCGATCTGCGGCACGCCGCGCGGGGCCCCGGGAATGCCGACGAGATCGAACTGGCCGAGCGCCTTGTTGTCGGCGGCCATCTCGCGCTCGCCCTGGAAGACCCGGATCGTCACCGCCGTCTGGTTGTCCTCGGCGGTGGAGAAGACCTGGCTCTTTTTGGTCGGGATCGTGGTGTTGCGTTCGATGAGACGCGTGAACACGCCGCCCAGCGTCTCGATGCCGAGCGAGAGCGGGGTCACGTCGAGCAGGAGCACGTCCTTGACGTCGCCCTGCAGCACGCCTGCCTGGATCGCGGCGCCGATGGCGACCACCTCGTCCGGATTGACGCCTTTATGCGGCTCCTTGCCGAAGAACTGTTTGACGACTTCCTGCACTTTCGGCATGCGGGTCATGCCGCCGACGAGCACGACCTCGTCGATCTGGCCGGCCGCGAGCCCCGCGTCCTTCAACGCCTTTCGGCACGGCTCGACCGTGCGCTGGATCAGGTCATCGACAAGCGCCTCGTATTTCGCACGCGTAAGCTTGAGCGCCAGATGCTTGGGACCCGTCGCGTCAGCGGTGATATAGGGCAGGTTGATGTCGGTCTGGACGGCCGAGGAGAGCTCGATCTTCGCCTTTTCGGCGGCTTCCTTCAGGCGCTGGAGGGCGAGCTTGTCCTTCGTCAGGTCGATGCCCTGCTCCTTCTTGAACTCGGCCGCCAGATATTCGACGAGCCGCATGTCGAAGTCCTCGCCGCCGAGGAACGTGTCGCCATTGGTCGACTTCACTTCGAACACGCCGTCGCCGATCTCGAGGATCGAGACGTCGAAGGTGCCGCCGCCGAGATCGTAGACCGCGATCGTGCCGGCCTTCTTCTTGTCGAGGCCGTAAGCGAGGGCCGCGGCGGTCGGCTCGTTGATGATGCGCAGCACCTCGAGGCCGGCGATCTTGCCGGCGTCCTTGGTCGCCTGGCGCTGGGCGTCGTTGAAGTAGGCGGGCACCGTGATGACGGCCTGCGTGACGGGGCCGCCGAGATAGGCCTCGGCCGTCTCCTTCATCTTCTGAAGGACGAAGGCGGAAATCTGGGACGGGGAATACTGCTTACCGTCGGCGGTGACCCAGGCGTCGCCATTGGGGCCGCGGATGATCTTGTAGGGGACGAGGCTCATGTCCTTCTTGGTCACGGGGTCGTCGAACGACCGGCCGATGAGACGCTTGATCGCGAAGAAGGTTCTCTCCGGGTTGGTTACGGCCTGACGCTTTGCGGGTTGGCCGACCAGCCGCTCGCCGTCATCGGTGAATGCGACGATCGAAGGCGTCGTCCGGGCGCCTTCAGAATTCTCAATGACCTTGGGGGTCGAACCCTCCATGACGGCGACGCACGAATTGGTCGTGCCGAGGTCGATGCCTATAACTTTCGCCATTGTTTATACCCCTTGCTCCTCTGCGAGATCGCCTGGCCCCGGAGCGGCCAGACCACGAGAATGACGCCCATCGGCCAATCCGGCCTCAGGTCCTCTTCTGATCCCCTCATGTTCAACATCAATTGCGGACAATTCGGCGCGTGTGCGGCGCCGAAGCCCGCCGGTCCGGGCGTATATAGGTTCAGGCCTTTCGGGGTGCAAGGCGCGGAAACCGCGGATTTTTCGGCCCGAGCACGACCAGCCGCGACCGCAACAAACGCCTTTTCCTTTGAGGTCCGGGCTTCTACACTCCCGCGATGAATTGGCGCGTTTTGATTCTCGTTTGCTGCTTCGGTCTCAGCGCAAGCGCCGCGCGGGCCCAACTCGCCTTGCCCGGAGCCGCCCCGGCGGGGCCTGCCGGCGCGCCCGCAACGCCCGCCAAGCCGAAGAAGACCGGCGGCGCCCCGAAATCCGCGGCGGCCGGCAAGGCCGCCAAGATTTCCGCGCCCGACCCCGCGAACCTCGCAGGGCGCCCGCTGCTCCTCAACGGGCAGGCGGGCCTTCTTCAGGTTTCCGGCAGCGCCAAGGCCCTGCAGATCGACAAGCTGCGCCTTGCCGGCGAGGGCGTCTCCGATCCCTCGCAACAATGCGTCGTCGACATTGTGGGCGAGACGCCAATCATGGCGACCAGCGTCGGCCGGCCGGATGGACTGGAACAATTCGAAGCCGACGTTTCCGCCTGTCCCTTCGCCTTCGACGTGCTCGACGGGGCGGTGCTGGTCCCGGCGCAGATCACCGCATGCGTCTTCAAGGCCGCCGATTGCCAGACAAGTCCCGGCGGCCTTTGGGGTCCCGATGCGACCGAACTGCAAAAGGACGCAGCCACGATCGAGAAGCGCCGATCGGACGCGGAAAAGGCGATGGGCAAGGCTCTGCACGCGATCGAGGAGCGCGCCAAGGACAATCCCGACGCCGAGAATCTCGTTCGCGACCAGAACGGGTTTGCTGGCGCGCGGGACGACGCCTGCCGTGGCTACGTCAAGGAAAGCACGTTCGGCTATTGCGCCGCCAGCTTGACCGAAGCGCGGGCCGCGCTGCTCGAGGCCCGGCTCGCCGCGCTTCTGCCCGGGGCGGCCGCGAAGCCGGGCAAGACCGCTGCGGAGACCAAGAAGAAAAAGAAGCCAGCCGGCGACACGGATTGATCGCGGCGAGTCCCCCGGAGCTGGGCCGGCGCAGCCTGCGGGTTGACGGAGTTTGCGGTTCTGAAGAGGCGCAAGGCTGCTTTATTTTGCGTCCGCGCTCGGCTAGCGTCCGCACGTGAAACGTTCGACTCACACCGGAACGGCGGCGGACCGCCGTTCCCAGGAGGGGACAAAAAGCATGTGGCAGGAATTCAAAGAGTTCGCGATGAAGGGCAACGCCCTTGATCTCGCGGTCGGCGTGATCATCGGCGCGGCCTTCGGCAAGATCATCGGCGGGCTGGTCGACGACATCATCATGCCGATCCTCGGCATCGCCGGCAAAGCGGACTTCTCCAACTATTTCATTCCCCTCTCGAGCGCCGTGACCGCGACCAATCTTGAGGACGCGAAGAAGCAGGGCGGCGTCTTCGCCTATGGCGATTTCATCACCATCCTGATCAACTTCCTCATCGTCGCGGTCGCGCTCTTCGTCGCGATCAAGGGGATCAACATGTTGAACCGGAAGCCGAAGGTTCCGGATGCGCCCAAGCCGCCGGCCCCCGAGGTCGTGCTGCTCACGCAGATCCGGGACGAGCTGGCCGCCCGGCGCTGAACCTATAATTGGATCCGCCGGAGTCTCAGCGCATTGGCGATGACGCTGACCGATGACAGCGCCATGGCGGCGGCGGCGATGATCGGCGACGGCAGCAGGCCGAAGAACGGATAGAGCACGCCGGCGGCGATCGGCACGCCGATCCCGTTGTAGATGAAGGCGAAGAAGAGATTCTGCCGGATGTTCGCCATGGTCGCCTCCGACAGGCGCCGCGCCATTACGATCCCCTGAAGATCGCCCTTAAGCAGCGTCATGCCCGCGCTTTGAATCGCCACATCCGTTCCCGTTCCCATCGCAATCCCGACGTCGGCGGCCGCGAGCGCCGGCGCGTCGTTCACGCCATCGCCCGCCATGGCGACGACGCGCCCCTGTTTGCGCAGCCGCTCGACTACCTTGCCCTTGTCTTCGGGAAGTACTTCCGCCTCAACGTCGGCGATGCCGAGCTTCCGCGCGACGGCTTCGGCGGTCGTCCGGTTGTCGCCGGTGAGCATGACGACCAGGATTCCCGCGTGGCGCAGAGCGCCGATCGCCGCTGCGGCCGTCGCCTTGATCGGGTCCGCGATCGCCAGCACGCCTGATGGCTTGCCGTCGATCGCGACGAAGATCGCCGTCGCGCCTTCTCCGCGCAGACCCTGCGCCGTCTTTTCAAGCATAGTGACGTCGATCGCGCTCGCCTGCATCATCAGCTGGTTGCCGATATCGATCCGCCGGCCCCCGATGGTTCCGGTCCCGATGGTTCCGGTTATGCCCTTGCCGGACGACGAATCGAAGTCCTGCGCCGGCGCGAGGGTGAGTTTTCGGTCCTTCGCGGCCTCGACAATTGCGGCGGCGAGCGGGTGCTCGCTGCCCTGTTCGAGGCTGGCGGCGAGCCGCAGAAGATCGTCCTCGGCGACGCCGCCCAAGGCGCGCACCGCCACGACCCGGGGCTTGCCTTCCGTCAGCGTGCCCGTCTTGTCGACCACCAGCGTGTCGACCTTCTCGAGCCGCTCCAGAGCCTCGGCGTTCTTGATCAGAACGCCGGACTGAGCGCCCCGCCCGATACCCACCATGATCGACATGGGCGTGGCGAGCCCGAGCGCGCAGGGACAGGCGATGATTAGCACTGAGACCGCCGCCACCAGCGCGTAAGCGAAACGCGGCTCCGGCCCCCAGATCGACCAGGCCGCGAAGGCAAGGAACGCAATCGCGATCACCAGAGGCACGAACCAGCCCGACACCTGGTCGGCGAGGCGCTGGATCGGCGCGCGGCTGCGCTGCGCTTCAGCGACCATCCGCACGATTTGCGCCAGCATCGTGTCGCGGCCGACCTTGTCGGCGCGCATGACGAAGCTTCCGGTTCCGTTGATTGTGCCGCCGATCACCTTTGCGGCGGGCGCCTTCACGACCGGCATCGACTCGCCGGTCACCATGGATTCGTCGACGGTGCTGCGGCCTTCGATGATCTCGCCGTCGACCGGGATCTTTTCGCCGGGCCGGACGCGCAGCCGATCGCCGACCGCGACCGCCTCGAGGCCAATTTCCTCATCTGCGCCGTCGGCGCGGATGCGGCGCGCGGTCTTTGGCGCAAGGTCGAGCAGGGCCCGGATCGCGCCGCCGGTTTGTTCGCGCGCTCGCAGCTCGAGCACCTGGCCGAGCAGCACGAGGACGGTGATCGCCGCCGCCGCCTCGAAGTAGATCGCGACCGCGCCGTCCATGCCGCGGAACGCCGGCGGGAAGAGGCCGGGCGCAACCGTCGCGACCACGCTGTAGGTCCAGGCGACGCCCGTGCCCATGGCGATCAGGGTGAACATGTTGAGACTGCGATTGACGAGCGAGGCCCGTGCCCGCTCGAAGAACGGCCAGCCCGCCCACAGCACGACCGGCGTCGCGAGCACGAGTTGAATCCAGTTCGAGGTTTCGGGCGAAAGCCACATATGCAGATTCGTGAGTTGGCCGCCCATTTCGAGCGCCATCACCGGGACCGCGAGCGCCAATCCGATCCAGAAGCGCCGCGTCATGTCGATCAGTTCGGCGCTGGGGCCCGTATCGGCCGCCATCGTTTCCGGCTCGAGAGTCATGCCGCAGATCGGGCAATTGCCCGGCCCCACCTGCCGTATTTGCGGATGCATCGGGCAGGTGTAGATCGTTCCCGCCGGCGTGGGCTTCGGCGCCGGCCGGCCCGGCTCCGGCTCAAGATAGCGCGCGGGTTCGGCGACAAATTTCTCGCGGCACTTCGACGAGCAGAAGTAAAAAGCCGCTCCCGCATGCTCGGCCGTATTCCTGGCCGTGGCGGGATTGACCGCCATGCCGCAGACCGGATCGCGCGCGTGGCCCTGCGGCTGCGGCGGCTCGAATGCGGTCGCGACCGAACGGGGCTCGGCGTGCGAGTGATGGGCGTGGGACGACATGATTCCGTATCCAGGGATCGTGGGAGCGTTGCGCGCTTGAAGCGTTTTGCCGTTCCTGGTAAACCTTCCCATCATGGTAAGGTCAAGCGGGATCGAGCGATGAACATCGGCGCGGCGGCGGCGGCGAGCGGCGTCGCCGCCAAAATGATCCGCCACTATGAGGCGATCGGGCTGTTGCCGCGCGCGCCGCGCCGGTCGAACGACTATCGCGATTACGGCGAGCGCGACGTCCACGAATTGAGGTTCATCAAGCGGGCGCGCCGGCTTGGCTTTTCCATGCACGAGATCGGCGCGCTGCTGATGCTCTGGCGCGACCGGGCGCGTCCAAGCCGCGAAGTGCGCCACATCGCCGAGGCGCATGTCGACGACCTCGAGAGGCGCATCGCCGACATGCAGGCGATGGCGAAAACGTTGCGTCAGTTAATGCACAAATGCCACGGCGACGACCGGCCAGACTGCCCGATCCTCGACGATTTGGCGACGGGCGAGGATGGGGTTAGTGGCGCTCAAGCCTAGCGTCGAGCGTCGAGCGGCCCTTGCCTGCGCCGCCGCGCTGCGCCATGACGCGCGTCCATGAATGTCGCCTCGCCCCGCGAAAGCAACTGGCTAGACGAAATCAGCCCCGCGATCCGCGACGCCGCGACCAGCGGCATCGTGGAAGTGTTCAACTATGGCCGCGGGCGGCAGGGACTGATCCCGCTCTGGGTCGGCGAAGGCGATCTGCCGACCCCCGCCTTTATCAGCGACGCGGCCAAGGCCTCGCTCGACCGCGGCGAGACCTTCTACACCGCGCAGCGCGGCATTCCCGACCTGCGCGAGGCGATCGCGGCCTATATGACCCGCGTTTACGGCGCGGCCCCGGGAGGCCTCGCGTTCTCGGCCGAAAGCTTCTTCGTCACCATCGGGGGCATGCATGCGATCGAAATCGCGACCCGGCTCGTGGCGGGGCCCGGCGCCGAGGCGCTGATCCCCTCGCCCGCCTGGCCGAATTTTGTCGGCGCGCTCGAGACCGCAGGCGCGCGCCCGGTTCCCGTGCCGCTCGACCGGACCGGACGCTGGAGCCTCGACCCGGCAAAACTGGCCGCGGCGGTCACGCCGGCGACGCGCGCTATCTTCTTCAATTCCCCCGCCAATCCGACCGGCTTCATTGCGACCCGCGAGGAAATCGCTGCCACGCTCGAGCTCGCCCGGCGGCATAACCTCTGGATCATCGCCGATGAAATCTACGGCCGCGTCACCTACGACGGAACCCGCGCGCCCTCGTTTCACGACGTGATGGCGCCGGACGACAAGATCATGTTCGTCCAGACGCTGTCGAAGAACTGGGCGATGACCGGATTCCGCGTTGGCTGGCTCGAGGCGCCGAGGGCGCTGGGGCCTGCGATCGAGAACCTGGTCCAGTTCACCACTTCGGGCGTGCCGGTCTTCACGCAGCGCGCCGCGATTGCGGCGCTGACCGACGGCGAAGCGTTCCTCAAGAGCCAGATCGAACGCTGGCGCCGGTCGCGCGATATCTTGTGCGAGGGGCTTCGAGCCACCGGCCGCGTGCGCTTCTTCGAGCCGGAGGCGGCGTTCTATCTCTTCTGCGCGGTCGACGGCTTCGAAGATTCCCGAGCGCTGGCGTTCCGCCTGATCGACGAAGCGGGCGTCGGCCCCGCGCCTGGCGCCGCCTTCGGCCCCGGCGGCGACGGACATCTGCGTCTCTGCTTCGCCCGCGACCCGGCCGAGATCGAAGAAGCGACCCGGCGCATGGCGCGCTGGCTGAAGGCGTGATCAGTCCCGCTACGTGTTCGTTTCCCCTTCGCCATAAGTTCAATGTTGCGGTGCGCAACGCCCTCTGGCGGTGCAGCAAGCAAGCCTCTAAATACTCACGGAGTGGTCAGGAGATTGTTCATGCTTGCTCGCCCGCGTCGCAGCGTTCTCTATATGCCCGGCTCCAACGCCAAGGCTTTGGCCAAGGCGGCGACGCTTCCCGCCGACGCGTTCATCCTCGATCTCGAGGACTCGGTCGCGCCCGACGCCAAGGAAATCGCGCGCGCGCAGGTCATCGAGGCGGTCAAAGGCGACTTCGGCGGGCGGGAAATCGTCATCCGGGTCAACGGACCGCATACGCCGTGGGGCACGGACGATCTCATCGCCGCCGCCGCGGCCGGGCCTGACGCCATTCTCTTGCCCAAGGTCGATGGCCCCGGCGAGATCATGCTGGCCGCCAGAGTGATGCGCGAGAATGGCGCGCCGGAGAGAACGCGCATCTGGGCGATGATGGAGACGCCGAACGCCATCCTCAACGCCGGCCAGATCGCCGCCGTCTCCGCCGACCCGGCGTCGCGCCTCGCGGTCATGGTGATGGGCCTCAACGACCTCGCCAAGGAGACGCGCGCGAAGCTCACTCCCGGCCGTCCAACAATGCTCGCCTGGCTGGCGAATTGCATCGTCGCCGCCCGCGCGCACGAGATCGACGTCATCGACGGCGTCTATAACGACATCAAGGATCTCGACGGCTTTCGCGCCGAATGCCGGCAGGGCCGCGAGATGGGGCTTGACGGCAAGACGCTCATCCATCCGAGCCAGATCGACATCTGCAACGATGCGTTCGCGCCCTCGGCCGCCGAAGTCGACGGCGCGCGCGCTATCATCGACGCCTTCGCGCTGCCGGAAAACGCCGGCAAGGGCGTCATTCAGCTCAACGGCAAGATGGTCGAGCTCCTGCACGCCGACATGGCCCGCCGCACCCTCGCCATCGCCGAGGCGATCGAAGCGATGAGCAAGGTCGCCGCGTAGAGCGCCATCGCTTTCGATTGACGAGCAGGGCCCGGCTCGCCCCCTCCACCGCCCTTCGGGCGGTCCCTCTCCCCCGCTTCGCAGGGGAGGAAAGCTCCCGCCGCGTTTTCCTCCCCTGCGCGTAGCGCGGGGGAGGGGGACCATGCGAAGCATGGTGGAGGGGGCAGGCCCCAGCAACTCGATTGCAATCCAGAGCGGAGCGGCCCAAATGAGCCTCCCATGAGCGCGGACCATCATTCCCTCTTTGAGCTCGGGCCGGACGCGACGCCCTATCGCAAACTGGCGAGCGAGGGTGTGCGGATCGAGAAGGCCCTCGGGCGCGAGATGGTGGTCGTCGACCCGCAAGCGCTCTCGCTCATCGCCGAAGAAGCGATGGTCGACATCAACCATCTGCTGCGTCCCGGCCACCTCGCCCAGCTCGCCAAAATCCTCGACGACCCGGAGGCGACCGACAACGACAAGTTCGTCGCCTACGACCTCCTGAAGAACGCCAATATCGCAGCGGGCGGCATCCTGCCGATGTGCCAGGACACCGGCACGGCTATCGTCGTCGCCAAGAAGGGCCGGCGGGTGTGGACGGACGGCGCCGACGAAGAGGCGATCGCTCACGGCATCCGCGAGGCCTATCGCAAGAAAAATCTGCGCTACAGCCAGGTCGCGCCGCTCTCCACCTTCGAGGAGACCAACACCGGCGACAACTTGCCCGCGCAGATCGATATCGCCGCCGAGGGCGAGGATTCCTACAAGTTCCTGTTCATCGCCAAGGGCGGCGGCTCCGCCAACAAGACCTTCCTCTATCAGGCGACGCCTTCCATCCTTACCCATGAGCGGATGATCGCGTTCCTGAAAGAAAAGATCCTGACCCTCGGCACCGCGGCCTGTCCGCCGTATCATCTGGCGATCGTCATCGGGGGCCTCAGCGCGGAACTGAACCTCAAGACCGTCAAGCTCGCCTCCGCCCGCTATCTCGACGCATTGCCGATCAGCGGCTCAACGCATGGCCGCGCGTTTCGCGATCTCGAGCTCGAAGCCGAGATCCATAAATTGACGCAACAGCTTGGGGTCGGCGCGCAATTCGGCGGCAAATATTTCTGTCACGACGTGAGGGTGATCCGGCTGCCGCGCCACGGCGCCTCGCTGCCGATCGGTCTCGGCGTCTCCTGTTCGGCCGACCGCCAGGCTTTGGGCAAGATCACCCGTGATGGCGTGTTCCTCGAGGAACTGGAGCGCGATCCTGCCCGCTTCCTGCCCTCAATCGACGAGGCCGCGCTTGGCGGCCCGGTTGTCAAAATCGACCTCAACCGGCCGATGAAAGAGATTTTGGCCGAACTCACCAGGAATCCGATCCGCACCCGGCTTGCGCTGACCGGGCCGATGATCGTCGCCCGCGACGCGGCCCACGCCAAGATCCGCGAGCGGCTCGACCGCGGCGAAGAGATGCCGAAATACCTGCGCGACCATCCGGTCTATTACGCCGGGCCCGCCAAGACGCCGGCCGGCATGGCCTCAGGCTCCTTCGGCCCCACGACCGCGGGGCGGATGGATTCCTTCGTCGACCAGTTCCAGGCCGCGGGCGGCTCGATGGTGATGCTCGCCAAGGGCAACCGCTCGGCCGAGGTGCGCAAGGCCTGCGCCAAGCATGGCGGCTTCTACCTCGGCTCGATCGGCGGCCCGGCCGCGCGTCTCGCGCAGGACTGCATCAAGAAGGTCGACGTGCACGAATATCCCGAACTCGGGATGGAGGCCGTATGGCGGATCGAGGTCGAAAATTTTCCGGCGTTCATTGTGATCGACGACAAGGGGAATGATTTTTTCAAGGAGCTCAATCTCGGGTGAGGCTCAATTGGACGGAACCAGACTCGTCATACTGAGCGAAGCGTGGCGATCCAGGAGCCAACGCTGCAGCCCCACGATCCCTGGATCGCCGCGTCGGTTGGCTCCTCGCGACGACGATCCGTCAAAGCGCGGCGGCCGCTAACCTTAACCAACGAAGGCGCGGACAAGCTTTCTGCCAAGCTATCGTTACGGCTGCATCTAGTGTAAACCAACTTTGTGCGGCGTCTCGATTTGGGAGGAAAAGCCATGCGAACCGCGCTGCTGACGTCCGCGATCATGCTGTTGGGTCTGGCCGCCGTTCCCGCCCGGGCAATGCCGGTCGCTCCGCTCTCCGGCGCGCCGGAGAGCATTGCGCAGGTCGCGTGGGGCTGCGGCCCCGGATGGACTCGCGGACCCCTCGGACGTTGTCACCCCATGGGGTATGGCTACGGCGCCTTCGCCCCAGTCCCGTTCGTGCCCGTTTACGGATACCCTTACGTGCACCATTGCTGGATCGGCCGCTGGGGCTATCGTCACTGCAACTAGTGCCGGCGCTGGTCTTCGAGCGCCGCTGACTGGGGTTGGAAAGAACCGCCCCGCGTCTGGGGCCGAACGTCTCGTTGACGACAACACATCAGTCGTCGTCATCTAGATGCTTCATGAACTTGGCGAGATCATCGCCCTTGAGGGCGCCTTGCGCGATCGTGTTCCAAACCGCCTTCGCGTCTTTACGAGATATCTGATCATTGGCGGGTCGCAGCGGAAAAACGAGGTCATAGGGGTTCGTGATATTCCGCGTGGTCGATGTCCAGCCGAAGACGGTGAACGTCTTGAGATTGGGATCCGCCGCGGCTGGCGCTTCAGCAACCGTGTTGTCTTTCGACGACTTCTTGCTGCCGGTGCGAATGGCGGCGAGAATCTGATCGATCCGGTCCTTGTCGCCTTGCAGGCTCACCGTCACCGTTCCGTCCGGGTTGTTGCGGGCGGAGCCGGCGAGATTGAACATGATCGCCTCCTTCTGGATCATGGCGCGGAAACCAACCTTCTGGATCGCCTCGCCGGTGACCTTGGCTGTGATCGCTTCCGGCTGTGCGCTCGCGCCGCCCGCGGTCAACAAGGCGCTTCCGCCTGCTAGAACTGCGGCAAGCAGCAGGGCGAGACAATATCCGACGATCCTCATAACGCTCTCCTTCTATCGTGCCGCTTTTCATCCGACGGGACGTTGCCTATGACAACGATCTCGAACCTTGAGGATGAGACCATGAAAACGTCGGGCGCAAGCCATGGCCAGTCGGCGTCGGAGCTCATCTCGAATAGAATAGCCGAACTCGGCGACTGGCGAGGGGAAACTCTCAAAAGAATGCGACAGCTCATCAGGGAAGCAGACCCCGACGTCGTCGAGGAGTGGAAATGGATGGGCACTCCGGTCTGGTCGCACGACGGCATCATCTGCACCGGCGAATCCTACAAGAGCGTCGTGAAGCTGACCTTCGCTAAAGGCGCTTCCCTGAAGGATCCGGCCCGCCTCTTCAACTCGAGTCTCGACGGGAACGTGCGTCGCGCGATCGACATTCGCGAAGGCGAAGACGTCGACGGGTCCGCCTTCAAGGCGCTTGTCCGCAAAGCAATCGCCCTCAACAGTTCTCACAAGTCGAAACCTTCGAAGACAGCGAAGTCCTAACGGATTCCACTCCTGAACGGGTCTGGCGTCGGGGTGGCGGAGCCGCCGTTCCGCCCGAGCATGCCCAGGAGAAGAGCACGACATCAGTCAAGGTTTGACGGCGATCGCTCTTCCCGAGCCGCACGCCCGAGACGCGGCGTAATGTCGCGCCTTGAAATTGAAATAATTCCGATTTTTGGGCGCGCGGCTTGCGTCCGGAGCCGAGCGCAGTCAGCGATGGAGACGGTTCTCCTCGCACGCGCTGGGTCAGGCCTCCATGTCCGTTGACGCTCTTGCTCCTTCCGCCTTCCGCTGGCGCCGCTTCCTCGCCGTCGCCGGCCCCGGCATTGTCGTGATGCTGGCCGACACCGACGCCGGCAGCGTGATCACGGCGGCGCAGAGCGGCGCTCAATGGGGCTATAGCCTCCTGCTGTTGCAGTTCATCCTGATTCCCATTCTCTACATCGTGCAGGAGCTGACCGTTCGCCTCGGCGCCGTGACCGGCAAGGGACACGCGGAGCTGATCAAGCAGCAGTTCGGCCGCGGCTGGGCGTGGCTTTCGGTCGCGACGCTGATCGTCACCTGCCTCGGCGCGTTGCTCACCGAATTCGCGGGCCTCGCCGGCGTCGGCAACCTGCTCGGCGTCCCGGCTCCGCTCACGCTGACCCTGGTCGTGGGGGCGCTGCTCGCGATGGCTCTCATGCACGGCTACATGACGGTCGAGCGCATCGCGATCGTGGTCGGCGCGTTCGAGCTGGTGTTTCTCGTCGTCGCCCTGCTCGCCCATCCCGGCGTGGGCGAGGTCATCTCCGGCGCGCTGACGATTCCGATCACGGATCCCAAATATCTTCTTCTCGCCTCCGCCAACATTGGCGCGGTGATCATGCCCTGGATGGTGTTCTTCCAGCAGTCCTCGGTCGTCGAGAAGGGCCTGACGCCCGCGGACATGCCCTCCGCCCGGCTCGACACCGCGATCGGCGCCGTCGCCACCCAGCTCATTATGGCCGCGGTCCTCGTCGCGGTGGCGGCGACCTTGGGCAAGACCGGCGGCGATCGTACGCTCGACACGGTCGAGGAGATCGTCGGCGCGATCACGCCTTTCCTCGGCGACTTCGCCGGAAAGCTCTTGTTCGGCCTTGGCATGGCGGGGGCGGCGCTGGTGGCGGCGATCGTGGTGACACTGACCGCGGCGCGCACGCTCGCCGAAGTCCTAGGCGCCAAGCACAAGCTTGAAGACGAACCGCGCGAAGCGCCCTGGTTCTATGGCTCCTACGCGGTCGCGCTGGTCGCTTGCGCGCTTGTCGTCGGATCGGGCATGAACCTCGTTTCGCTCGCCATCGGCGTGCAGGTGATGAACGCGCTCCTGCTGCCGATCGTGCTCGGCTTCCTCTACCTGCTCGCCCGCCGTCTCCCGCAGCCCCACCGGCTGAGAGGGGCCTATGCGGCCATGTCCGGCGCGATCATCCTGGTGACGGTCGTCTTCGGCGTCTATGCCGGCGTCGCGGGCTTGTGGGGATGATGGGCAGGTTGTTCCGGACCCCGGACACTGGGTCGCAGACGCATTAAAGCGCCGAGCGCGGGACGCGCGGCGGCTTAGTACGCCCACGTCCCTCCCGCGGGTGATTTCTGGAAAGGCGACATTTTCTTGCCAAACGGGCAAATCTGTGGTTTACTTTTCAGAAGGCCTGCGGGCCAAGCGGTTGGCTTCATAGCCGGACTCGTCCTGGCTTGTCCGCTATCCACGCAGTGGTGCTGGACAAATGGTTTTCGGATTGAGGCGGCTGAATGCTGGCCAACGACAGACTTCGTTGCGCTGGACCGCGTGGATGGCCGGGACAAGCCCGGCCACGACGATCGGAGAGGCCGCCCGCAAAATCAGCCGCGGGAGGCAGTCGAGCGGTGAAGGCTTGGTCAAGCGGTGGAGCGGAAATGGCGCCGCAACCCTTTGAAATCGCCCAATACCGGCCCGGAAATGGCGCCCCCCCGCATCGGGCTTCTCCGCGTCATGAGGGCCGGAGCGGCGCCCCGGAATTCCCTGCGGGAAGAAGTTAACGGGTCGCAAAAAGTTGCGAGGTTGCTTCGCTAAGTTGAAAAAAAGAAAAGCGCCCAAGTCTCTGGAACGTCCCGGCCGTCTTCAAGTGCGCGGGTGTCGGTTACCCGAGGCCAGGGTCCTTACGCTTTCTTCAGCCGCACGATGACGTCGATTGCGGCGATCCGCATGCCGTCGGGGGCGGGGATGTCGATGGCAGGCAGCCACTCGTCGGGGATGTCCGACAGTTCCTCTGAATCCTCGCTGTAGAAATGGAAGTGCGGTCCAGTCTTGGTGTCGTACCAGAGCTTGGCGTCGTAGATCGCGATCTCCCGCAAGAGTCCGCAGCGCGCGAATTCGTTGAGCGTGTTGTAGATCGTGCCGAGCGTCGGGGCGAAGCGGATCGAGCGCGTTTCCTGATAGATCATCTCGGCGGTGAAGTGCCGGTCGCCCGCGCCGAAGATCGTCCGGGCAAGGTCGACCCGCTGACGCGTCGGCCTTACGCCGGCCGCCTCGAGCCTGCGGCGAACGATACCGTCCGGTGCTGCAACCTGCGCCATGCGCTTCTGTCTGCATCCATGCCGCGTCGCGCGGCGGCCGCTCGCGGCCTCGCAAAAAGTGTAACTTGCGGGACGCCTTTCTAATCCAGCCGGGCTCCCGAGGCAACAGGCGTCCGGTAGCGGGATTGGGCATTTCCGAGTATCTTTAGGAGGACTTAAAGTTCGGGCGGCGGCGATGGCGATCACGGGCGGATGTCTTTGCGGCGCGGTGCGGTTCACGATCGAGGCCGACGCGCCGCTCGGCGTGCGCCAGTGCTGGTGCCGCGTCTGCCAGTATCTCGGGGCGGGAAGCGGAACGGTCAACGCGATTTTCCTCAAGGAAGCGCTGACCGTCGCGGGCCCCCTGACCGATCATGTGAGCCGCGCGGACAGCGGGTCGACCATGCACCGGCGCTTCTGCGCTCAGTGCGGTACGCCCCTCTTCAGCGAGGCCGAGCCGCGCCCGCATCAGATCATCGTGCGCGTGGGGGCGCTGGACGATCCGGGCCTCGCCAAACCCGTCGCCATCATCTGGACGAAGTCGGCGCCCGAGTGGGCCTGTTTCGATCCGAGCCTGCAGCAGGCCGAGGGGCAGGCGCCCGCGCCGAAGGCATAAGACCGCCGGAGGGCGATGGATGCTGTTCATGGTCATCGAGCGGTTTCGCGACGGCGACATGCTGCCGATCTATCAGCGCGTGCGCCGCGAAGGACGCTCGCTCCCTACGGGACTCGAGTATGTCGAGAGCTGGGTCGAGGCGAATTTCTCCCGCTGCTTCCAACTGATGCGCTGCGACGACCTTCGGCTCATCCAGCAATGGGTGCTCGAATGGCGAGGCCTTGGAATCACGTTCGAGATCGTGCCTGTGGTGACGAGCAAGGAGACGCAAGCCGTCATCGCGCCTTGTCTTGAGCCAGAGAATGAGCGAGGGCGCGAGTCCGAATGAGGGCGCGGGAGCGCAAGTTGATATCGTCACAAATGTCGTGCATGCATGGCCCCTCGCGCCGAAGCGCGCTAGTTTTGGGAGGAAGCCGAGGCCCATGTCCCTTTCGCTCTATCAATCCAGCGTGCCGGTGTTCGAGCGTTCGCTCGTCGCGTTCCTTGGCATCCTCGACAAGGCGGAGGCCCATGCCCAGGCGCGCAAGTTCGACCCGACCAACTATCTCTCGACCCGGCTCGTCCCTGACATGTTTCCGCTGGTCCGGCAGGTCCAGACATTTTGCGATCACGCCAAGAACGCCTCGTTCCGGCTCGCGGGCGTCCAGCCGCCGCGCATCGAGGATAACGAGACGACGTTCGCCGAGTTGCGCGCGCGCGTCGAGACGACGCTCGGCCATCTGAAGACGATCGACGCAAAGGCGGTCGACGCCGGCGTGGATCGCGAGGTCGTTGTTCCGATCGGCGCGAACACCAGGCTGAAAACGCAGGGGCCGAACTATCTCATGCATTTCGCTCTGCCGAACTTCTATTTCCACCTGACCACGGCTTACGACATTTTCCGTTCGGCCGGCGTCGAGATCGGCAAGCGCGATTTCCTCGGCGCAGTGCCCGGCGTGTCTCCAGCCTGATTGAGAACGGGTCGATGAGCATCACCAGACTGCACGCCGGCCCGCGCATGTCGCAGGCGGTCGTTCACGGTCAGACGGTCTATCTCGCCGGCCAGGTCGCCGATCAGGCGAAGGGCAAGAGCGTGGGCGAGCAGACCAGAGAGATTCTGGCGACGGTCGATCGGCTGCTTGCCGAAGCCGGGTCCGACCGGACGAGAATCCTGTCTGCCACGATTTATCTCGCGGACATCGGGACTTTCGCCGAGATGAACGCCGAGTGGGACGCCTGGATCCCCGCGGGCCATACGCCAGCGCGCGCAACGGTCGAGGCCAAGCTCGCCGCCCCGGCCTATACGGTCGAGATCGCCTGCATCGCCGCAAAGGCCTGATAAGCCGCGTCCGGCGGACGGCCTCCATTCAAGGGAAAGAAGCGACGTGGCGCCGATTCCGTCAAGCGAGAGCGCGAGAGGCCCGTTCGAACAGGTTAGAACCCCGAGCGAGGCGGTCGATCGTCTCGCGCAACTCTATAGCGAGGCGACGCAGGCGCTGCGCTCCGCGGTGGAGCGCTACCTGAAGGACGGCGAGCCGCCGTCGACTGCGACCCGCTCGCTGTTCCGCTATCCTGAGCTTCGCCTGACCTACAAGCCGAACGGCGCGGCGCCGCCCAATGCGAGGGCCTACGCCAAGTTCAGCGAACCCGGTCTCTACACCACCGCGGTCACGCAGCCGGAGGACTTTCGCGCCTATCTGCTCGAGCAACTCGAGCCGCTCGCCTCGGAATACGGCGCCCTGATCGAGGTCGGCGTCGGCGCCCAGGAGATTCCCTACCCTTATGTGATCGAAAGCGGCGACGAGCTGACGCGCGGCGGCGCGGATGCGGCCGGGCTCGCGCGCTATTTTCCTTCCCCCTCGCTCGCCACGATTGGCGACGAGACCGCGGACGGCGAGTTCGTTCACGGCGACGAGCGCCCGCTTGCTCTCTTCGACGCCCCGCGCGTCGATTACTCGCTGCGCCGGCTGGTGCACTATACGGGCTCCGACTGGCGGGCGATGCAGCCCTGGGTGCTGCTCACCAACTACCACCGCTACGTCGACCAGTTTTTCCAGTGGGGGCTGAAACAGCTTCATTCCGGCGAAGGCGTCGAAAAGGTCATTCTGCCCGGCAACGTCGTCATCGACCGGTCCCTGTCGGTGCAGGAGGCGGAGGGGCGAGCAGCGGCGGTTGCCTGGCACCGTTTCCAAATGCCAGCCTATCATATCGTGCGCTCCGACGGGCGCGGAGTCAGCCTGGTCAACATTGGCGTCGGCCCCTCGAACGCCAAGAACATCACCGATCACATCGCTGTGCTCCGGCCCCATTGCTGGCTGATGGTCGGCCATTGCGCCGGCCTGCGTCAGTCGCAAGTGATCGGCGACTACGTTCTCGCCCACGCCTATCTGCGGCGCGACAATATCCTCGACGACGCGGTGCCGCTGATGATGCCGATCCCGGCAATCGCCGAAGTGCAGGTTGCGCTGCAGGAGGCGGTCGCCAAGGTCACTGGCGACCGCGGCGAAGCGCTGAAGCGGCGGCTCCGCACCGGCACCGTCGTCACCAACGATGATCGCAACTGGGAACTGCGTTGGTCGAAGGAGCGCCGGCTCATCAATATCTCGCGCGCGATCGCGGTCGACATGGAATTCAGCGACGATCGCGACCCAAGGCTTTCGCATGCGGGTGCCCTACGGCACGCTGCTCTGCGTCTCCGACAAGCCCCTGCACGGCGAGATCAAGCTGCCGGGCGCCGCCAACGCTTTCTATGAGCGCGCGATCGCCGAGCATCTGCAGATCGGCCTCGCGGCGATCGGTCTCCTGCAGAGCATCGACGTCTCTCTGCACTCCCGCAAGCTGCGCAGCTTCGACGAACCGCCGTTCCGGTGACTGTTGTAGGGCGCGGTCGCTGACCGCACGAGCCGGGCCAAATACCCAGACCTATAGCACGGGGACGGGTCAACGACCCGGACCTACAGGAGGCCCCGACTCTTCGCTACTTCACCACCACCGGCGTGCCGATGTGGACCCGGTTGTAAAGGTCGATCACGTCCATGTCGCGCATGCGGATGCAGCCGGACGAAACGGCCTGGCCGATTTCCGACGGTTCATTGGTTCCGTGGATGCGATAGAGGGTGTCGGCGTTGCCCTGGAAGAGATAGAGCGCCCGGGCGCCGAGCGGATTGTCCCACCGGCCCTCAAGAGGTCCGTGCGCTATATAGGCGCGGAATTCCGGCCAGCGCTCCATGATCGAGGCGGTCGGCATCCAGGTCGGCCATTCCTTCATCGCGCCGACTGTGGCGCGGCCAGTCCAGGCATAGGCCTCCACCCCCGTCGCGACGCGGTATTGGATCGCCTGATTGTTGGGCAGGACGTAATAGAGATTGCGGGGGCCTGTATCGACGATGATAGTCCCCGGCTTCTCGCTGGTGCGATAGTCGACGATGCTGCGGACGGTCGGAATGCGCCGCTCGTCGGGATCAGCAAGCGCCATCATCTGCTTGTCGCGCTCGGTGAGTTTCGGATCGGGAAGCCCCGATTGGATGACGGACTCGCAACCGCTCACGAGCGCGCTGACGGCCAAGGCGATCGCCAGAAAAATCCCATTCGTCTTCATGCCCACCCCACTCGGCTCAGGCGGTAAGAATTCCGTTACCGCAAGTCTTGACGGTTTAACGAATGTTACCGTGCTGGAGCGCCCGAGCGGCCTTAGCCAAACTCGCGCGGATTGACCAGCCCCAATCCGCCACACTTTGCCCTTTTTTAGCCTGAAGGGACCCGATAAGTCCAATGAGCCCCAGATCGGGCACCGTTCCCTAAACGAAACGTGTGAAATCTTTGTACGCGGCCGGACAACGCAGAAACACAACGGCGCGGCAAATTGTTCCAGTGGGCCCGAGGCCGAAAGGTGACGCAAATGACGCGATGGCCGGGGCGGCTCATTCTGGTCGGGGCCGGCAAGATGGGCGGCGCGATGGCGCTGGGCTGGCTCGAGGGCGGGCTCGCGCCCTCGTCTCTGACTATCCTCGAGCCCAATCCGTCCGAGGGAATCATGGCGCTTGCGGACTCGCGCGGCGTCGCGCTGAATCCGCGGAAGCCCGCGCCGCCCGACGTGCTGGTGCTGGCCGTCAAGCCGCAGAGCCTCGACGGAGCGGCGCCGAAGATCGCGGCCCTTGCAAACAGGCAGGCGCTCATTCTGTCAATTGTCGCCGGCAAAACCATCGCCAATCTTAAGGCGCGCCTGCCGGAGGCAAGCGCAGTCGTCCGGGCGATGCCCAACACGCCCGCCGCGATCGGCCGGGGCGTCACCGCGGCTTTCGCCAATCCGGACGTGACCGCTGAGCAGCGACGCTGGGGCGAGCGTCTATTCGGCGTGCTTGGTGCTTTCCATTGGCTCGACGACGAGGCGGCAATCGATGCTGTGACTGCGATCTCGGGAAGCGGGCCGGCCTACGTGTTCGCCTTCACCGAGGCGTTAGCGGCGGCGGCCGAAAAGCTTGGCCTGCCGGCGGAACTCGCGATGAGCCTGGCGCGCGGAACGGTCGAAGGGGCTGGCGAATTGATGCGACGCGAGAGCGCAACGTCGCCCGCGATTCTGCGCCGGAATGTCACCTCGCCTGGCGGCACGACCGCAGCGGCGCTTGCGGTGCTCCAGGGGGACGGTGGCCTCGATGGTTTGATCGAGCGTGCGACGGCCGCCGCTCACGCGCGGGCTGCGGAAATGGCGGGGTAGGGGCTGGCTGGCTGGCTGACTTGGCGAACGCCAGGCCAGCGCGTAGATTGTCTCCATCGATGCATCGAGGAGCGTCCCGTGGCGAGCAAAGCGAAGAGCGAAGCAAAACCCACTGATCCGCGCGGCAAGATCGTCGACGCGCTGATGGAGCTCGCGAGCGAGCATCGATTCGAGGACATTTCGATCCGCGACATCTGCAAGACGGCCGGCGTCTCGCTTGCTGACTTCCGCGACGCCTTCCCCTCCAAGGGCGCGGTCCTGGCGGGCTTCTCCCGGCGCATCGATCGCGCTGTCCTGGCGCAGGACAGTGAGGTGATGGCCGATGAGGGTCCTCGCGAGCGACTCTTTGACATTCTTATGCGCCGCCTGGAGGCGATGACGCCCTACCGCGAGGGACTGCTCGAAACGAGCGCGTGGCTGAGGCGGAACCCTTCATCGGCGCTGGCGATCAACCAGGTCGTCCTGAACTCGATGCGCTTTATGCTTGAGGCCGCCGGGATCGAGGTCGAAGGCGGCGCGGCTGAAGCGATCAAGCTCCAGGGCCTTGCGCTCGCTTGGGCTCGCATCGTCGGTGTCTGGCTGGAAGACGACGAGCCGGGCCTTTCGAAGACGATGGCCGCGCTCGATCGCGAACTGACCCGTGGCGAGCGTGTGGTCGCTGGCGTTGATCGCCTGAACGAACTGACGTCCCCTCTCAGGGCGATCGCGCGCGCCGCCTTCGACGCGCGCCGTCGCACGCGCGAACGCCGCCGCACACACAGGGGTGAGGACATCGACGAGGCGCGGGACGCCGGCGACTCCCCCCTCATGTGAGCGGGGGCGTCGAAGAGCAAGCGCATCCTTGCCGATGATTCAAAGTTGAGCGTTTCCCTTGAGTCCTCGCTCGCTATGCGCCCGCGAGGCTGCGGCGGGGTCGTCCGTTCCGTAGGATTTGAGCGATCTCTTTAGGGCGCCGGGCAGCCAACCCGATCCATCGTTCCCGCATGGTCAGTCAATGCGTGGAACCAGCCGTGACGGCGTTATCGAAAGCTCAGCAATGGGCGCGGTTCGAGGCCCTCGACCCGAGGGCGGACAATCGCCGTCGGGTGGTCGAAGTGGCGCGCGAATCCGTCTTGATCCGCCGAGCGGTCGCCGGCGTCTCCATGTCGATCCGGATCGCGTCGAGCGCCTATCGCGGAGTGACCCTCCGCATCACCGGCCTTGCAGACGGGCGCTTCCACTATGAAACGGTGCTCCTGCATCATGATCCCGATCTTTCCGTGCCGCTCGCCGCGGGCGAGGACCCAGCTGAAGTCGAGAACCAGTGGCGCGAATGGGTGCGGTTCCTCCGTCTGCCGGCGCTTGTCGGGCGAACCGAGGCCGCAGATGTCGAGGTGAATATCGACGGCGTGGACATCGCTCGGCGCAGTCCGGCCCCTCGCCGGTGGGGCCGGACTGCGACGTCGCGCAGGCCGCGCTTTCTGACACGGCGGAAGGTCGGAGCCGCCACGCTCGGGGCGATGGTTGATGCTGCCCCCGCTGTCCTGTTCCATGGATCGAAATTTGATCGTTGACTGGCCTGCGCGGCCAGAATCTTCACGCGATCGGCGGCTCACCAACAGCTGACAGCGAGCGCCCCGGGGTCTCATAACCGTCGGCATCGACCAGGCGATGCTGTCGCAACCGCTGCGCCAGCGCCCGCAAGGAAGCGTCGTCCTATCTGCTGGCGATCAATCGTCGGTCGCCCCGGTCGCCCGGATACGCCGGCGCGAAAGATACTCGGATCTAAGCGGTCGTCCCCGCGCGCCAAAGCGATGGGTCCGCGGGAAGCAAATAAAACTCGCCCCGTTCGAGCGAAAGGTTCATGTCCGGATCGAACTCCGCCGCCAGCAGATGGAGGGCGTCCGCCACTGCCGCCAGGCCGATGTCGTGGTAGATGCGAGCGAGCATGCATCCGGCGCCCTCTCGCTGGCCGGTTGCCTCGGGGATCGCGTCGAAATCATCACGCATTGCCGTTTGCCCTCTCTCGAAGGTCACGCCTTTCTTGCGCCTGTCGTACAATCTCGGCGAAATCCGTTAATAGCGAATTAATGACCAAGCGGCCGTCTCGCGTCCGGGCCTTGCCGCGATGGAAAGATCGGCCAAGAAAGACCGTAGAGACCTCTGATGAACAGAGTTCCTTCGACTGCCATGGTCGGCGTCCTGTTCGACAAAGACGGGACCCTCATCGATTTTGACCTGACATGGGGTCCGGCTGTTCGCGCGATGATCAACACTCTTGCGGGAGGCGATGCCGCGCGGGTCCAGGCGCAGGCCGACGCGCTGCATTTCTCCGTCGAAGACAGCCGCTTCCTCGCGACGTCTCCCCTGGTCGCCGGCTCGACCGCGGACTATGGAAGGCTGTGGGCGGAGGCGCTCGGGCGCAGCGACTTCGAGGCGCTCAAAAGGGAGATCGATTCGCTTTCCGCCGTTGAGTCGCTGAAGGCGCTCACGCCGATTGGCGAACCTGCGGCCGTCTTTGGTGCGCTTCGAGCGATGGGACTGAGGCTCGGGGTCGCGACAAATGACTCCGAGCAAAGCGCGCGCCGCCAGATCGAAGCGCTTGGCGTCGGCGTGCACATCGAGTTCGTTGCCGGCTATGATTCCGGGCACGGCGGGAAGCCGGGTCCGGGGATGGCGTTGGCCTTTGCACGCTTTCTCGGCGCGGAGCCGTCCCAGATCGTCATGGTCGGCAACTCGCAGCACGATCTCGATTGCGCCAGGGCCGCCGGCGCGATCGCCGTCGCCGTTCTCTCAGGACCCGCTGAGCGAGACGCGCTTGAGCCCCACGCCGATTTTGTCGTCGAGCATATCGGGGATTTGCCGAAGCTGCTGGCAGGGATGATGGACGGTTAGAGCTCGTGCGTTTGCGTGCGGCGCCTTTGTCGTCGACGTAGCCGGATTGCGACGCTTTGTCCGAGGGCACGCCGATTGCGCGGCAGACCGATCGGGACTAGGGATGGCCGATGTCACCGCCGACGGAGATCCGCCGCACATGGCGCCCGATAGCCTGACGTTTCTTGGCGGGCTGCTGATGGGGCTGGCGAGCAGCCTCCACTGCGCAGGCATGTGCGGCGCGATAGCCTCAAGTCTCATGTTCGCGTTCTCGCCTGGCGAGGCGCCGGCGGAACGGGCGCGCGCGCTTCTCGCCGCTCACGCGGGGCGCGCACTGACATATGTGGCGGGCGGCATGGTCCTCGGCGGGTTGGGGTCGTCGTTCTATGCCGCCTTCGATCACACGACGGCATATCTCGTCATGCGCTGGGCGGCTGCCGTCGCGCTCGGCTGGATTGGTCTTTCGGTGGCTGGCTTTGCGCCCTCCCTGGCCGTCGTCGACCGGTTCGCGGCGCCGATAGGTGAGAGTCTGCGGTTCTCCCCCGCGCCCGCGTTTGCGGGCGGAAGGGGTGCGTTCGCCTCCGGTCTGGTATGGGGTTTCCTGCCCTGCGGGATGGTCTACGGCGCCTTGTTCTACGCCATGCTCTCGGGAAGCCCGGCTGGCGGCGGGGCCGTGATGGCGGGTTTCGGACTTGGCACACTCCCCTCGGTGACGGCGGTTGCGCTCGGGATTTCGAGCTTGCGGCGCCTCGCCCGGGCCCGGACCGCGCGCGTCTGGGTCGGTCTCGCGATCATGGGGCTCGCGGCGGCGAGCGTCGCCGTTCCGGCTCTGGCCAGCGCGGGCTTTTGCTTCAACTGAGCCGAGGCGCGATTTCGCGTTATCCCCCGTTCGGCAGTATAAGCCCGCCGGGAGGCAAAGGGCCAGCTTCGGCAGCGCGGGCGGAGACGAATGAAAATGCGTCGGGCGGCAGCATGGGCGGGCGTCGTCGTCGTCGTGGCGGCCGCCATGGCCGCAGTAGGATTCGCGCCCTGGCCCCTCACGACAAAGCAGGTGGCCGAGAATCTCAACAGCGCGTTCGACGCTTCCGCGCGCGTGCGCTGGCGCGCGCCGGATGCGGTGACGTTCCGCGCGCTTCCGTGGCCGAGCCTGCGGATCGTCGACGCGCGGCTGGACGATGCACTCGGAGCGAACCTGATTTTGGCTCCCGAGGCGCGCCTCGATCTGTCGATCGGCGAACTGATGAGGGGTCGTCTCACGCCGACCCGGGCCGTCCTGATTACGCCGATCATGACGCTCGATCTCGACCGGCCGCCACTGGCTCTCCGGGACCCCGTGACGGCGGACGCGGGCAAGTCCGGCGCTTTGCCGCAGCAGCTCGCGGGGATTAGTTTAAGAAACGGGGTGCTGCGCGTTCTGAGCAAGAGTCGTGGCCTCGACACCATCATCGAGAATGTCCAGGGCCGGATCGACGGGTTCGCCTCGGGCGACCGAATCCGCCTCAATGTGTCGGCGATCTGGCGCGACGCGCCGATTGCGATCTCAGCCTCGCTGGACAGTCTCGAACGCGTGGAGCGCGGCGAGCCGAGCGCCCTCGAAGCCGCGCTCGTCTCGCCGATCGCCAACCTGTCTTTCAGCGGCGCCCTTCCTGGTGGAGGGGCGCCGAATCTCGAGGCCGAAGTGTCCGCCTCGGTTCCCTCGATCAAGGCGCTGGCCCGCTTTGTCGGCCGCGATCCGCCGTCCTTTCTCGCCGCCGACGATCTCGCAGTCGCCGCGAAGCTCGAGGCGACCGGGAATGAGGCGACGCTTGCGGACGCGACGGTGACGATCGCAGGGCAGACGCTGCAGGGCGCGTTGCGTGCGGCGGAGGTCGACGGGCGGCCCGCCGTCTCGGGTTCGTTCGACGCCGACCGGCTCGCGATCGCGCCGCTGATCGGGCCGGCGCCGCCTCTGATTGATCGCGGCTCCGGCTGGAGCGCGCGGCCCTTTGCGATTGCGCCGCCGCGCGACTTCGATCTCGACTTGCGGCTATCCGCCGGACATCTCGATGTCTATGGCCGCGAGCTTGCCAGCGCGGCCGGGTCGGTGATCCTCAAGGACGGCGTCCTGACCGCGAACCTGGTCGACGCGGCCGCCTACGGCGGCCGGCTTCAAGGGGAGGGGCGGGTCGCGTGCGAGGGGGAAGACCTCAATGTCCGAGCGCGCGGACAGCTTGCCGCTGCGGACTTTGGCGCGGCATTCGTCGATTTCGGCTGGCCTGCGGCGACGGGGCAGGGAACGATCGAATTCGCTTTGGAGACGACGGGGCGGTCGCCGGTCGCCGCGGCCGCTGGATTGGGCGGTTCGGTCTCGTTGAAGCTCGAGCAGGGCGCGGTCTCGGGGATCAACCTGGAGGAAGCCCTGCGCAGGAGCCAGAGGCGGCCAATCGACGTCGCCCGCGACATGCGGATCGGCGGGACCGCATTCGACACGCTTCACCTCGATGTCGCGCTCGGCCGCGGGATCGTCCATGTCGTCAATGGCGCGCTCGAGGCTCAGGGAGTCGGCGCGAACCTACAAGGCCAAATCGACCTTCCCGCTCAGGCGTGGGATCTGCGCGTCAACGCCATGCAGGTCGGCGCGGCTGGCCAGGAGTCGCCGGAGGCCGCTCATCTCAGCTTCGACATCGAAGGACCATGGTCGGCGCCCACGATTCGCGTGACGGACGACAGGGACGAAGGTCAGCCCGCGCTGGACAAGGCGCCCCAGACGCCTTGACGGCCGCCACGCCGTTTTCGCGCCGGGAACAAGCGATTCCAAAGCCTTCCGGCGCCATTTCCGCGCCGACTGATGACCGGGGGCAGATCGCAGAAGGCTCGCCCAACGGACGGCGAATGCGTGGCCAGCGCCCTCAGATGGATTGACAACGGCAATAAAGGTGCATATACACGCAATATGATCAAGGATCCGGTCGACTTTTCTCTCTGCCGCGATTGCGCCTGCGCTGGGGCGCGGCGCGCGAGTCGTGAACTGACCCGCGCCTTCGACGACGCGCTGCGCGAAACCGGCGTTCGCGTCACCCAGTTCAACCTTCTGGCGACGCTGGTCCTCGCCGGTCCAACGGCCGCGACGCGGCTCGCGGCGCTTCTGGGGCTCGAGCGGACAACGCTGACCCGCAACCTTCGGCCGCTCCTCCGCGACGGTCTGGTGCGCTTCGATGGCGACCGCGACCGTCGCGTCCGCAAGATCGCGATCACGGCGAAGGGCGAAGAGACGGCGCGCGCCGCGTTCCCGTTTTGGAAGCGGGCCCAGGACGCGGCACAAGCCAGAGCCGCCGGACTGGCGACCCATTCGGCCTGAGTTTTTTGCTCTCATAAGTGTAGGTACACGTAATATAAGGAGTGGCAGATGTTCGATATGCTTTCAAGCGTGGTGCTGACTGCCAGCGCCGCGATCGTCGTCGCGTTCCTGTCGCACGCGCTCGCGGAAACCCCGCGCGGCCGGCTCACAGTCGCCGCGGCCCTCACCCTCTGGTTCGGCCTCGTTTTGGCGTTCGGCGAGACTGGCCTCGTCGGTCCCGAGCGCCTCGGGGCTCCGGGATTGGGCGCGGCGGTCGTCGCGCCCGCCGCGATCCTCACCGCACTCTTCGCCTTCCTTCCCGCGGTCCGCGGGGCGACGCTGTCGATCTCATTGCCGGCGCTGGTGGCGGTCCACGCCATCCGCGTCCTCGGCGTCATCTTTGTCGCGCTTTACGCGCAAGGGAGGCTTCCGGCGCCCTTCGCTCCAAGCGCGGGCTGGGGAGACATCGGCGTTGGGGTCGCTGCGCTCCCGGTCGCGGCGCTGATCGCGCGTTTCGGCTCGCGCGTCCGCCCGCTTGCGCTCCTGTGGAACATCGTCGGCTTCGCCGACCTTGTCGACGCGATCGCGCTTGGCGCCCTCTCGGCGCCAGGTCCGCTCCAGGTCTTTGCTGGACCGCCGACGAGCGCCCTGATGACGGCGCCGTGGCTGATCATTCCAGCCTTCCTCGTGCCCTGCCTCCTCTTCATCCACCTCGTCATCTTCGCCCGGCTCCTGAAAATTGAAGCCCGTACGCCCGCCGTCCTGTGGCGCGCCACAGTCGCCGTGTCGCCGACCCGACCAGAGCCGGCGTCCCGATCGGGCGGCAGGACTAGGTGAGGTATGCGACCGGTTTCGAAGCTATCCCTCACTTTGTCAGCGGACATCCACTGTTCGCTGCCGTGGGATAGGCAGTGTCGCCGGGCACCGTCGCAAGCAGCTTGTAATAATCCTAGTCGCGTTTGCTTTCCGACGGCTTCTTGACCTCGAACAGATAGAGATCCGACACGAGGCGTCCATTGGCCTGCACTCGCCCGTGCGATGTGAAGGCGTCGTCGACCGGCAGCGCCTTCAGCTTGTTGGCGACCGCGTCCGCGTCCTTCGTCCCAGCGGCTTCTACCGCCTTGAGATATTGCAGGGTCGCTGAATAGGTGCCCGCCTGAATCATGTTCGGCATCCGCCCGGTGCGTTTATAGTAGCGCTCGCCGAATTCGCGCGTCCGGTCGTTGAGGTCCCAGTAGTAGCTCTCGGTCAGCACCAGACCCTGCGCGGCTTGCAGCCCGAGGCCGTGGACTTCCGCCGCCGTCAATGCCAACGCCGCGAGCCGCTGGCCGCCGGCGACGATGCCAAATTCCGCCGCTTGCTTGATCGAATTAATGGCGTCGGTTCCGGCGTTGGCGAGGCCGACAATCTTCGCCTTGGAGCTTTGGGCCTGCAACAGGAAGGACGAGAAGTCGGGGGCGTTGAGCGGGTAGAGCACGTGGCCGAGCACCTTGCCCCCGCTGGCCACAATGACGTCGCCGGTGTCTTTCTCCAGCGCGTAGCCGAAAGCGTAGTCCACGGTTATGAAGAACCAGGAATCGGCGCCTGTCTTCACCAGCGCGCCGCCCGTCGAGACCGCGACCGCGTGCGTGTCACGACCCCAATGGAAGCCGTAGGGCGTGCAGGCCGAGTTCGAGAGCGCCGATGTCGCCGCGCCCACCACGATGTCGATCTTCTTCCTGTCGGCGGCGATCTGCTGCACGGCAAGCGCGACCGACGACGTCGTGAGGTCGGTGATCATGTCGACGCCTTCGGCGTCGTACCAGCGGCGGGCGATGTTGCCGGCGAGATCTGGCTTGTTCTGGTGATCGGCGGTCACCAGCTCGATCTTCTGGCCGAGCACGCTGCCGCCGAAATCCTCAATCGCCATTTTCGCGGCTTCGATCGACCCCTTGCCGCCATAGTCGGCATAGACCCCGGATTGATCGTTGAGAACGCCGATCTTCACGCTTTCCGCGGACGCCTCCGCCATCAGCAAGCGTCCCGCCGCAATGGCGGCCACTACCAATAGAATACTCTTCGCGCTGGTTTTCATGATTCCCTCCCGGTGAAGTTTATCGACGAGGACCCGCAAAGTTGCGGATCTCAAGACGGCGAACTCGACCCACTGCAGTGTGCCCTTGAAAGCAGATTCCCGTCCCATCTGAAGCAATGCGACGGCGCCATCCGATGGTAGGCACGGACCCGGTTCCCGCGCAGGGACGGAAGCAGGCGCGCTCAGTCCCCCGCTTTAGGGTCAAAGCCCAATCAGCTTGACCGGTTACGGCGGTCGTCGAGATTGGGGAGTCAGGACGTTTCAATTGCCGTGCCCGACCAGCGCAAGCGCCCGACAGTGCAACCGCCCCAACTCCTGGCGTGAGGGACTCCAGGACCCCATCCTCAGGGCCGCGCCTCCAGGACCATGTTGAACGGGGTCTCCGTCGCCTTGCGCACTTTGCGGAATCCGCCTTCCGTGATCGCGGATGAGAGCTTTGCGTAGCCCGCCTGAGCGCCAAACGCCGCTCCGACCGGCTGATCCAGCGAAGTCGGAACGCAGATCATGGTGGAGGCCGCATAGTACATCCGGCTCACGGGGTTGAGATTGTCTTCCAGTTTATCGCCGGCTGCGGGCTCGACGATCATCCAGCTTCCGTCCGGCTTCAAAGTTTGCCGCACATGTCGCGCAGCGCCGACCGGATCGCCCATGTCGTGCAGGCAGTCGAAGAAGGTCACGAGGTCCAGGTCCTTCCCCGGAAAATCTTTCGCCAAGGCGACTTCGAACTTCGTGTTCGCGGTAGCGCTGTGCCGCTCGGCGTGGACCCGCGCCTGCTCCACCGATGCGGGATGAAAGTCGTAGCCGACGAAAGTCGACTTCGGGAAAGCTTTCGCCATGAATATCGTGGAGAATCCGTGCCCACAGCCGACGTCGGCGACAGTCGCGCCGCGCTCAAGCTTTGCCACGACGCCGTCGAGCGCCGGCAGCCAGGAGGCCACGAGGTTCGTTTGATAACCTGGGCGAAAGAAGCGTCCGGTCGTGCAGAACAGACACTGCGACTGATTGCCCCAGCCGACGCCCTTGCCGGTGCGGAACGCGGGTTCGACAAGCGGCTGGTTTTCCAGCATGACCGCCGCCATATCGAAGGCGGGCTGCAAGTAGACGGGACTGTCAGGTTCGGCGAACACCATTGCCTGTTCCGGCGGCAATGTGAACTTGCCCGTTACCGAGTCGTACTCGAGATATCCGGACGCTGCCTGGTGCGATAGCCACTCGCGCGCGTAACGTTCCGCGACGTTCGTCTTCGCCGCCAGCTCCGCTGGCGTCATCGGACCCTGCTCTTTGAGGGCCTTGTACAGACCGAGCTTGTCGCCCATGCGCACCAGAGGCGCGCTGAACACGCCGCCGAGATCGCCCAAAATTTTGCCAATGAATTCGTTTAGCTTGGTCTCGTCAACCATTGGTCCTCTCCTCCGTTGCTTATAAATTGAGATTGTTGTGTGCTATGATTGTGAGATAACTCTCTATTCGTGCCCTTGCTCAAGGAACGCCAATCTTTATCCTATCGCTGTGCTATTACCCTAATTTAGAACACTAGGTATTTCCGCCAAGTAATTAAAAGTTCTTAACCTATCTAGACTTCACATAAGCGTGGGTAATCGAAATCGTGACCGGTAGTTGTGTGGACTAACGTCAAATAGGCGCTGAAAAGCGCGCCGCATGCGTTCGGCGTCGCCGAAGCCGCATTCCTCGGCGATTGTTGTGACGGGTAAGGCCGTTTGCTCGAGTTTGCAGCGGGCCGCGTCAGCCCGCGCCCGGTCGACAAATCGCGCCGGCGTCTGTCCGGCCGCGCTGCGGAAGAGACGCGCAAAATTGCGCGGGCTCATGGCCATTCGATCCGCCAACGCCGCTACGCTCAGATCCTCCCCCGGATGGCCCAGAATCCAGGCCATGAGTTCATCGATGTCTGGCCGTTTGGGCCCAACCTTGTTGTATTCCACATAGGCGCTGAATTGGGACTGTCCTCCTGGGCGGCGCGGAAAAACAACCATTGTCCGGGCAACGGCCAGAGTAATTGCCTGACCGAGATCTTCTTCAAGTAAGGCGAGGGCCAGATCGATTCCGGCGGTGATCCCGCCTGAAGAGTAGATATTTCCATCGCGATAGAAAAGAAGACTGGAATCGACGTGAACCAAGGGAAATGTTGTCGCAAGAAGCTCCGAGAACATCCAGTGCGTCGTCACGCGCCGGTGATTCAAAAGACCTGCCGCCGCAAGAATGAACGCGCCGGTGCAAATCGACGCCACACGCCGCGTTCGCGGCGCCATCGAACGCACCCATTCAACGAGGGTCGGATCCTCGCAGGCCTCCTCAACGTTCATACAGCCTCCCGCAACGACCAAAGTGTCCAGTTCGTCTCCGACCGCCTCGAAAGTGTGCGTTGGAGCAATCTCAATTCCACACTTGGTCCGCACGAGGCCGGGCGCGGCGGCGATGACGACACATTGGTAGCCGGGTTCGCTGGTTCGTCCGAACCGCGTCAACCATGTGTCGGCGTAGACGAATGCGTCGTGGGGACCGCACACATCGAGAATTTCGCAACCTGGATAGACCAGGAAGCCAATCCGACGGGGAGTGTTGATCTGCTGCGATGATTGAGTGAGAGCGAGCGTGTTCACGCAGCGATTATTTTCCGCGACCCCGTCTGGCACAAGGACAAAAATCCCTCGTTTTCTGCCAAGGGCCTCACGTCGGCGCTTCTGCTAAAGTGCGGGTGTCGTATCGGTCAATTTGACCTGGTCGCCACGCAGTCAGCGACCGTCAGCTGTTTGCGGAGTCGACGTATTGCGGACAAGGCGGGTCGCGACCCGCGAACATCGTGAGTTCCTCATCGCCGCCATGGGGCGCGTTCCCAAAACCGACCTCGCCCCGCTTTCAGCGCCATGAAAATACCGCTCGGTCCGGATCAAGTGCGCGGAGATGATTCGCGTCGCCCTCACTGATGCGGCCTATGACGTTATTGCCTCGACGCTGCCCAGGGGCGCGGGACGGTGGCCCATGCAGCGCGATCGGGGCCAATGCTTCATCCAAGTCGAATCGGCTGTGGTCGACCGCATGAGGGCCATGCGCAGGCCCGGCGAGAGCTATAGCCAGGTCATCTTGCGGCTCGTTGAATTGGAGACAAGCGACCTGAAATAAGGCGGGCGACTCTCCCGGCTGCGCGGCGCGAGCCAGTGAAACGGGGCGAGCAGCCCGCTACCTGGCCCGCCGCCCTCCTCCGCTAATCTGTTGAAGTACGCTCGGCTCGGCTGCGCCATTGGTCGCGGACTTGGCGCAGTTCATCCCGGTGCGCTTTCATCTCGGACAGCTTGTTGTGCGCGTCGGCGAGCAGAGCGCAAAAGCTCGCGGTGACAGCGTCGAGCGCCGCAGACGCGCGGTTCCACCACCGCCCCCACGCCCCCTGCTGCAGATCCGCAAGCAGGCGCTCGGCCCGCCATCGCCATTCGTCGCGATCCCGACGCAGTTCGTCCTGGTTCACCTTCAGCTCGGCGAGCATGTCTCTCATCGCCGACAGTTCGGCCTCGACCGCGGCGACGCGAGTGAACAGGGAGGGCTGCATCGTATGCTCCGGCTTCGTCGAGCACCGACCTCGGCGACGAAATCGTCGGCGTTGCGACACTTCGTCTAAGCCGTGGACCTATCCGTTGAAGGAGACGAATGCGATCGCTGGCATCGTCATTCCTTACTTGCGGCCCGCGATGGTGACTCAGAAAGGTTACCCGGTCGCTAACAGAGGCGATCAGCGTCGATCTGACCCATTCGCCGCGCCTTTTGGGAATGAGCGGTCTTTGCGCAATCCCGCCATTCAAGCCAAGCGTTTGACTTTGGCCGTCAGCGGCCTCAGCGCCGGAACTCCGCCTTCACCGCCTGATAAAGCGCAGTGAACCTCTCGCGCCGGGCCGCGAACATGGCGGCGAGTTCGGGGTCGGGCTCGGTCACGTCGGCGATCTCGGGCGGCTTGCACACGGTCTCGGGCGCCTCTCCGGTCGCGGCCATCCGCGCGAGGCGCGCGGCGCCCAGCGCCGGCCCGGATTCGCCGCCGTGCATGCGCACGACAGTGAAGCCGGTCGCGGCGGCGATCATGCGGGTCCACAATGCGCTCTTGGCGCCGCCGCCGATGAGGCCGACCCGCTCGATTTTCGCGCCTGCCGCTTCGAGGCAGTCGCGCGCATCGGCGAGCGTCAGCGCCACGCCCTCCATGACCGCGCGTGCGACGTCGGCGGGCGAGGTCGTCTCGCTCATGCCGAAGAGAACGCCGCGCGCATAGGGGTCGTCGAGCGGCGTACGTTCGCCCGAGAGATAGGGAAGGAAGACGAGGTCGCCGGGCCCCCGGTAACCGTCGGCGGCCTCGCGCTCGAGCGCGTCGGGCGTCTTGCCGAGCAGGCGTGCGGCGAAGGCGAGCGCGCCGGCGCCGTTCAGCATCGCGGCCATCACCAGCCAGCGGCCGGGAAGGGCGTGGGCGAAACTGTGGACGAGCCTGTCCGGCGCGCGGAGATAGCGGTCTGTTGCGACGATGAGCTGCATCGCCGTTCCGAGCGAAATGAACGCCTCGCCCGGCCCAATGCTCCCCAAACCCAATGCGCCCACTGCGGCGTCGCCGCCGCCAGCCGCAATCAGAACGCCGTGCGGCAGACCGAAATCGTCGGCGACGCCGGGACGAATTTTGCCGACTGCAGCCGAACCTTCGAAGAGCGGCGGCGCCCAGGAGCGCTCGGCGCCGCAGGCGGCGATCGCCTCGTCCGACCACGCGCGCGCCGCCTCGTCGAGCATCCACGTCCCGGCGGCGTCGCTCATGTCGGAGCCGCGATCGCCGCAGAGCGCAAGGCGAAGATAGTCCTTCGGCGAGAGAATGGTCTCGACCCGGCGCCGGTTGTCCGGCTCATGCCTCTTCAGCCACAGGAGCTTCGGGCCGGTGAAACCCGGCATCGGCTTCACCCCGACGATCGCCGCCATGCCTGCATGGTCGCGCGCAAGTTCCGCGGCCTCCGCTACCGCGCGTCCGTCGTTGTGCAGAATCGCCGGGCGAACTGGACGATCGGACCGGTCGAGGACGACGGCTCCGTGCATCTGTCCGGAAAAGCCGATCGCCTTCACCGCGCCGAGCGCGCTGGCGGCCGTTCCATGAAGGTCGGCGATCGCACCGGCCATCGCGGTGCGCCAGACATCGGGATCCTGCTCCGACCAGCCTGGTTTGGGACGATCAGGCGAATAGGCGCGGGTCGCGCTCGCCACCGGCGAGCCGCTCTCGTCCGTCAACAGGGCTTTGAGCCCCGATGTTCCGCAGTCGAGCCCGAGATACATGGGCGCTCAGCATGCGCCGCGCCCGGGCATCGGACAAGGCGGTCAGGCGCAGTTGCGCCAGGCCTCTCCGCAGGAAAGCGGCGGCCGGGGCGACGTCCAGCCTTCCCGAGGCGGACTGTCATCGTCGGCGAGTTCGAGGCCGCGGTCGAGGATGTAGCGCAGGCCCGACAGAATGGGCTGGTCCGCGCCCCGCGTCGCCTCGTCCAAGCCTTCCCAGTCCGCGTCGGCGGCCCGTTTGGCGAAATGGCGCACAAGATGCGAAGCAAGGAGCCCGCTCGACAGGTTGCGGCTGGCCGCGTCGCGGGAGAACGCCCGAGCAAAATCGCCGCCGATCGACGCGACCGCCGCGCGGGCGACATGAGGATTGGAGCAAGTGAGCACGATCTCACGCACGATCATCGGCAACCCTCCTGCCACCGGCATGGGACAGTTCCCGCCGTAGCCATCCTGACTTCTGACGAAGAAATTTGTCCTTAGCGTGTCCTTGCCTGATCGTGGTGAAGTGTTTCTCTGTTTGGACCGATTAAATGCGCTGACGCGACGTGATGTCATGGTTCAGTCATATTGTCTTATGTGCGTTGCAACATGAATATGCCTGTCAATCCTGTCAACAACAGCATCGCCGCAGGGCAAAGACTTAATTAAGGTCGGCTTATTAACCAACGAGAACTCAGCGGTCTTGCCGGCGCAAGTCCGGAGTCCTGCGTCCCAAGCTGCGCTATCAGGCGGGACCCCAGAAGGTACGCCGCCCCGATCCGGCGCGCCATATCGGGAAAACTTCCCGAGGCCCCGCGAAATTGTGCTCGCAATCCCCTTGCGGACAGGGCAATCGTCCCGCGGTCCCATCAGGCGATTCATAAGGCGCGCGCCACCAGTGCGATTTTCGTTTTTCAACGTCGCCCGGCAGGCGCTGGCGCAAAATCAGGGCTGGCCGGAGCAGTGGCGCAATCCGGAGCCTAAGAGTTCTTACGACGCGATCATCGTCGGGGCCGGCGGGCACGGGCTCGCGACCGCCTACTATCTGGCCAAGGAACATGGGCTGACGAAGATCGCCGTCCTCGAAAAGGGCTGGCTCGGTGGCGGCAACACCGGCCGCAATACGACGATCCTGCGGTCCAATTATCTCTGGGAGGAATCGGCCGCCCTCTACGAGCACGCGCTCAAACTGTGGGAGGGCCTCTCGCAGGAACTCAACTACAACGTGATGTATTCGCCGCGCGGAGTGATGATGCTCGCGCATAACACCCACGACGTTCAGGTCGGCAAGCGGCACGTGCACGCCAACCGGCTCGCCGGCGTCGACAACGAATGGCTCACGCCCGAGGAAGCGAAGGCCTTCTGCCCGATCCTCAACATTGCGCGCGACATACGCTACCCGATTCTGGGCGCCGCACTGCAGCGGCGCGGCGGCACAGCGCGGCACGACGCGGTCGCCTGGGGCTATGCGCGGGCGGCCTCCGCGCGCGGAGTCGACATCATCCAGAATTGCGAAGTGACCGCGATCCGGCGCGACGCCTCCGGCGCCGTCTCAGGCGTCGACACCACGCGCGGGGCGATTGCGACGAAGCGGATCGGCGTGGCCGCAGCCGGCCATAGCTCGGTCGTGATGGCGATGGCGGGCCTGCGCATGCCGCTCGAAAGCTATCCCTTGCAGGCGCTGGTCTCCGAGCCGGTGAAGCCGATGATGCCCTGCGTGGTCATGTCGAACACGATCCACGCCTACATGTCGCAGTCGGACAAGGGCGAGATGGTCATCGGCGCCGGCACCGACGCCTACATTTCCTATTCGCAGACTGGCGGCCTGCACATCGCCAACCACACGCTCGAGGCGATTTGCGAACTCTTCCCCGCGGTGCGACGGCTTCGCATGCTGCGCAACTGGGGCGGGATCGTCGACGTGACGCCTGACCGCTCGCCGATCATTGGCTTGACCCCGGTTCCGGGTCTCTTCGTCAATTGCGGGTGGGGCACCGGCGGATTCAAGGCGACGCCAGGGTCAGGGCATGTGTTCGCCCATGCGGTCGCGCGCGGCGAGCCGCATCCGCTTGCAGCGCCTTTCACGCTCGACCGGTTCCGTACCGGACGGCTCATCGACGAGGCCGCCGCCGCGGCCGTCGCGCATTGAAAGAGCTGAGGCCCATGCCAACGCAAGCTGTCAACCTCGCCGACAAGCTCAAGCTGTTCGACGAACTCTGGGCCCCGAAGGTCGTTGGCTCTTTCAATGGCCACGACCTGATCGTGGTGAAAGTGAAGGGCCGCTTCGTCTGGCATTCGCACCCCGATACCGACGACTTGTTTCTCGTTCTCAAGGGCCGCCTCACGATCGAAATGCGCGAGGGCGCAGTGACGCTCGGACCGGGCGAGCTTTATGTGGTGCCGCGTGGCGTGGAGCATTGCCCCACAGCCGACGAGGAGACCGAGCTTTTGCTTATCGAACCCGAAGGGACGCCGAACACGGGCGATCCCGCGACGGCCGCGCCAAAGCCGAAGATCTGAGCGCCCATGCTGCTGATCCCTTGTCCCTATTGCGGCATGGAACGGCCGGAACTCGAATTCCGCAACGGCGGCGAGGCGCACATCGCCCGGCCTGCCGACCCGAGCGCCGTCAGCGACGCCGACTGGGCGGAGTACCTTTATTTTCGCTCGAACCCAAAGGGCGTGATGGCCGAACGGTGGCGCCACGTCTCGGGCTGCGGGCGCTTCTTCAATGTCCTGCGCGACACGGTCAGCGACAAGTTCCTGGCGGTGTACAAGGCGGGCGAGCCGCGCCCTCAGATCGCCGCCGACGGGCGTAGCGCATGACTCAGGATTTCCGCGTCACCGGCGGAGGGGCGCTCGACCGCGCGCGCCCGATCTCCTTTACTTTCGACGGCGTGGCTTACGGCGGCTACGAAGGCGACACGCTCGCCTCCGCTTTGCTCGCCAACGGCGTTCGCCTGGTCGGGCGGTCGTATAAATATCACCGGCCGCGCGGGATCGTGAGCGCGGGCTCGGAGGAGCCGAACGCGCTGGTCGGCGTTGCGCGCGGCCCCGGCCGCTTCACCCCAAACCTGCGCGCAACCCAGGTCGAAATCTTCGATGGCCTTGTCGTCACGAGCCAGAACCGCTGGCCCTCGCTCAGCTTCGACGTCGGTGCGGTCAATGACCTCGCGGCGCCGCTGATCGGCGCCGGCTTCTACTACAAGACCTTCATGGGCCCGGACTGGTTCGGCAAGAACTGGGCCTGGACGCGCGTCTATGAGCCCGCGATCCGGTTCGCCGCCGGACTCGGCGCCGCCCCGCGCGAGCCGGATCCCGATCGCTACGCCCGCTATTTCGATCATTGCGACGTGCTGATCGTCGGCGCCGGACCGGCGGGGCTGGCGGCGGCTCTCGCCGCGGGCGAAAGCGGCGCGCGCGTCGTCGTCTGTGACGAGAACCCGGCGCCGGGCGGCTCGCTTCTCGCCGAGACCCGCGCGCGGATCGCAGGCGAAAGCGCGCGAGACTGGCTTGCGCATACGCTCGCCGCTCTTCGCGCCCAGCCGAACGTGCGGCTGATGCCGCGCACACAGGCTTTTGGCTATTACGCGCAGAATTTCGTCGCTCTCTCCGAGCGCATGGGCGAACCCGAGCTCATCGCCGATCCCGATAGCCCGCGAGAGCGGCTGTGGCAGATGCGGGCGCGCGAGGTCGTGCTCGCGACCGGGGCCATCGAACGTCCGCTGGTCTTCGCCGACAACGACCGGCCGGGCGTGATGCTCGCCGACGCTGCGCGGCGCTATCTCCATCAATACGGCGTCAAGGTCGGCGAGCGCATCGTCGTCGTGACCGCGCACGACAGCGCCTATCGCGCGGCGATCGATCTGAAAGAGGCTGGCGCCAAGGTTGAACTGATCGCGGATCTCCGCGACGAGGTTCTCGGGCCGTGGCCCGAGGCCGCGCGGGCGGCCGGTATTCGTGTGGCGGCGAAGGCCGCAATGCACGAGGTGCGCGGGCGCCAGCGCGTCGCGGCCGTGCGGCTCGCCGCGCATCCCGGCGGCATGCGGACGATCCCATGCGATACGCTTCTGATGTCGGGCGGCTGGACGCCCTCGGTTCATCTCTTCTCGCAGTCCCGCGGCAAGCCGGTCTTCGACGCGGCGCTGCAAGTCTTCAGGCCCGGCGTCTCCGCCCAGCGCGAACGCTCAGCCGGCGCCTGCAACGCGACTTTCGGTCTGGCGGAAGCGCTGGCCGAGGGCGACGCGGCGGGCTGTGAGGCTGCGTCCGCGGCCGGATTTTCCCCCCCGAAACGCCGGGCCTATGCCGTCGAAGGCGCCCCGCGCAGCGGCGGAGGAACGCTCGGCTCGCCGCTCCATATTCTCGGCGACCGTCACGCCAAGGCCTTCGTCGATTTCCAGAACGACGTCTGCGTCAAGGACGTCGAACTCGCGGTGCAGGAGGGCATGCGCTCGATCGAGCACATCAAGCGCTACACCACGACCGGCATGGCGACCGATCAGGGCAAGCTCTCGAACATGAATGCGCTGGCCATCGCTGCCGCGGTGCAGGAGAAGGCGATACCCGAAGTGGGGCTGACGACCTTCCGTCCGCCCTATACGCCGGTGACCTTCGGCGCCTTCGCCGGCCCCGCCCGCGGCGATCTCTTCGATCCGATTCGCCGCACCCCGATCCATGACTGGGCGGCGGAGCGCGGCGCCGCGTTCGAGGACGTGTCCTTATGGAAGCGCGCCTGGTTCTTCGCCAACGCGGGTGAATCGATGCACGAGGCGGTCGCGCGCGAATGCCGCACGACCCGCGCTTCAGTGGGTCTCTTCGACGCTACGACGCTCGGCAAGATCGAGGTCGTCGGACCGGACGCCGCTGTCTTTCTCGAGCGCATGTACGCCAACGCCTTCATGAAGCTCGAGACCGGGCGCTGCCGCTACGGCCTGATGCTCAGCGAGGCCGGCTTCCTGATGGATGACGGCGTCATCGCGCGGCTGGCCCCCGACCGCTTCCATGTGACGACGACGACGGGCGGCGCGCCGCGGGTGCTGGCGCATATGGAGGACTATCTCCAGACCGAGTTCACAGACCTCAAGGTCTGGCTGACCTCGACGAGCGAACAATGGGCGGTGATCGCCGTGCAGGGGCCGAAGGCGCGCGAGACGATCGTGCCGCTTGTCGAAGGCGTCGATCTTTCCAATGAGGCCTTTCCGCATATGAGCCTGCGCGACGCACGAGTTTGCGGTGTTCGCGACGCGGCTGACGCGGGTCAGCTTCACCGGCGAACTCGGCTACGAAATCAATGTCCCTGCGGGCTTCGGCCGTCCCGTCTGGGAGGCGGCGTGGCGGGAAGTGGAGAAGCGCGGCGGCTGCGCCTATGGCACAGAAGCCATGCATGTGATGCGTGCCGAGAAGGGCTATGTCATCGTCGGCCAGGACACGGACGGAACGGTGACGCTCTCCGACCTCGGCCTCGATTGGGCGATCGGCAAGACGAAAAGGGACTTTGTGGGAAAACGCTCGCTGACCCGCCCCGATATCGTCGCCGCGAACCGGAAGCAGCTCGTCGGCCTCCTGACCGAAGACCCGAACGTGGTTCTGGAGGAGGGGGCGCAGATCACGGAAAGCGCGACGCCGCTCGCTCGGCGCGCCGGCGCTCGGCCATGTGACCTCATCCTATCGCAGCGAGACCCTGGGTCGCTCGATTGCGCTCGCGCTTGTCACTTCCGGGCGGTCGCGCGTGGGTGAGATGCTGCATGTGCCGATGCCGAAGAGCGCCATCCGCGTCTCGGTCACCGCGCCGATCTTCTATGACAAGCCGGGAGCCCGGCTCAATGTCTGACGCCGTTCTTATCCCGCGTTCGCCGCTCGAAGGGCTCGCCCTGCCGGCACGGGGACCGTTTTGCGGTTGCCGAAGCGCCCGCAGCCGCCCGCCTCGTCTTTCGCGGCGGCGAGGCGGCGCGCGCCGCCTGTTCGGCGGCCTTCGGGGCTGAGCTGCCGGCAAGGCTTGGGCTCGCCAGCGCGCGTGAGAACCGCGCGGCGCTTTGGCTCGGGCCGGACGAGTGGCTTTTGATCGCCGGGGGAGCCGACGCTGATTTGCTCGGCGCGGAGCTCGAGGCGGCGTTCGACGCGGCGCCGCATAGCCTCGTCGACGTCTCCCATCGCCAGATCGGGCTCTCTCGTCTCAGGCCAGATCGCGGTGCGGGCGCTGAGCGCCGGCTGTCCGCTCGATCTTCATCTGTCGGCCTTTCCCGTCGGCACGGCGACGCGCACGATCTTCGACAAGGCCGAGATCGTGCTATGGCGGCTTGGGGCGACCGCCTTCCACGTCGAGGTCTGGCGTTCCTTCGCCCCTTACCTCGTCGTGGCGCTGACCGAGGCGGCGAGAGGCGCGCCCGGCTGGTAGAGGGTTGCGCTTAGCGCACCCGGCGCGCTTACTTTGCGGGCGCGGGGTAGTTGGAGGGAAACATCGCCCGGCGGGTTTCTTCGTCCACCTCCCGCTTGAATGAGTGCCCCTTGCCGACGGCGCGCGCTCGCGCCGCCGCCGGCCGGGCATCGATGGCGGCGAACCAGCGTTGGAGGTTGGGGAAGGCGGCGAGCGGAGGGGCTTCGCCGGGAAGCACGCGCCCGGCCCGATCCAGCCAGCCCCAGGCGGACATGTCGACGATCGAATAACCGTTTCCGACGATCGTATCGCGTCCTGCCAGATGCTCGTCGAGAACCCGATAGTGGCGCTCGGCTTCGCGTCGATACCGATTGATGGCGTAGGCAAGCTTCTCCGGGGCCGCGTGCTGGAAATGCACGGCCTGTCCCGAGAAGGGGCCCAATCCCGTGGCGATAAAGAAGAGCCAGGACAGGAGCTCGGGCCGATCGACCGGCGTCCCGATGAAGCGTTGGGTTTTGTCGCCGAGATAGAGAAGGATCGCGCTCGAATCGAAGACGCGCGCTTCCGTGCCACCCGGACCTTCCGTGTCGACGATCGCCGGAACCTTGCCGTTCGGATTGATGGCGCGAAACGCAGGCGTATGTTGCTCGCCCTTCGCGGTGTCGATGGGCACGACCTCATAGGCCAGGCCCGCCTCCTCAAGAAAGAGCGCGACCTTGGCCGGATTGGGCGTCGGATGAAAGTAGAAGCGGATCACGGCTTGCTCATGGACGAGTCCCGAGCCGGGACGATTGCGGCGGCATCGATTCGGGAACGCGATTAGGCCGCGGCGCCGACCTTGAGACGGGAAAGTACCGGCAGCAGCTCGCTGGGATCGGGACGGCGGGTGTAGTCGGCGTTGACCTCGGCATAGACGATCACGCCGTCGGTTCGAATGACATAGCGCGCGGGCATCGGCAGGGTCCAGCTGTCCTCGCCGTTACCGATCGCAAGGTCGTTGCCGAAGCCTTTGTAGACCGTGATCAAATCGTCCGGCAGGCGGAAGCGCAGCCCGAATTCATTGGCCAGCGCGTTACCGTGGTCGCTGAGAATCGGGAAGCTCAAAGCGTTTTCCCGCTCGGACTTGCGGCGGTTCGGAGCCGTCTGCGGCGAGATAGCGACGAGAGAGGCGCCCAGTGCGCGGATGTCGTTCGCCGCCGCTTCGATCGCCTGCAAATCCATATTGCAATACGGGCACCAGACGCCGCGATAGAAGGTCACAACAAGCGGGCCTTTTTGCAGAAGCTCGGAAGAAGGGACGACTTGTCCATGAGCGTCGGGGAGCGCGAACTCCGGCGCCCGCATACCTGCCTTAAGCGCCTTCTCCGCGCGTCCCGAGGCGATGAGATCGGCGGTCGCTTTGCGCATGATCGCAACCACTTCGGGCGGGGCCTTGTTGCCTTCGAAATCCGCCTTAAAGGTGTCGAGCTTGTCCTGAAGCGACATGAGAACCTCCGGTATTTCTGGTGCGGCTGCGCAACCGGGACGTTCATCTATTTGCCGGCGCGGCGCTAGACGGTCCGTCCAAATAATGTTTATTCGTTCTGCAAATGACCGATCGTCTTTTGGCCCTCCGAACCTTTGTGCGAACCGCGCATGCGGGCAGCTTCTCGCGCGCGGCCCGTGACCTCGGCCTGTCGCAACCGTCGATATCGCGAATTCTTGCCCGAACTCGAGACCGAGGTCGGCGCGAAGCTGCTCGTCAGAACAACCCGCGCCGTGGCCTTGAGCGAAGCGGGCGCCGACTATCTCGCTCGAATCGAACCCCTGGTGTCAGCCCTCGAGGAAGCCGATCATGCGGCGCGCGGGACGGGGGAATTGCGCGGTTCGCTTCGGATCGCCCTCTCGTCAAGCTTCGGCGTCCGCGAAGTGATTCCTCGTCTGCCGAAGTTCCTGGAGCGCCACCCCGCGCTGCGCATCGATCTTGGCATCAACGATCAGCGCCAGGATCTGGTGGTCGAAGGAGTCGACGTGGCGCTCCGGCTCGGCTCGCTGCCGGATTCGAGCGCCGTCGCTCGGAAGCTGGCCGAAGCGCCGCGCGTCCTTGCAGCCTCGCCGGCGTATCTCGAGCGTCGCGGCCGGCCCCGAAACCCCGAGGATTTCGCGTCTCATGCTATGATCATCGGGCCCGGCCCGAACGCCTGGACATTTACGAAGAACGGACAGCGAATATCCGTGCGGGTCGAGGGCCAGCTTACGACGGCCGCGAATGAAGGCGCAGTCGCGGGTGCCGTGGCGGGCCTCGGAATCACGTTGACCTCCTTTTGGGGATGCCGCGCCGAGATCGAACGCGGCGATCTCATCCGAATCATGGAGGACTGGGCGATGGACCCTGTGGAAGTGCACGCGCTCTTTCCGCCCGGTCGGGCGGCGTCGCCGGCGGCGCGCGCCTTCATCGACTATCTGGCGCCGCAATTGTAGGGGCACACTTTCATCATTTTTGACAGGCCGCGATGCGCGGGCTAATCGCTGTCGGCAGGGAAAAGAGTTGGCGCGGAAGGCCGCGGAATGAAACTACGCTATCTGGACCTGGATGCTTTCAGCGCCACCGCGCTCGCCAGCGAGCCCTTCAGGCATATGGTCGTTCCCGGTTTCGTCCGGGCGGAAGCGTGCGCGGAAATCAATCGCGATTATCCCCGCATCGTCGAGAGCGGAAGCTTCCCTGCCGACCAGCTCTCCTACGGACCCGCCTTCCGCGAGTTTCTCGACGAACTCGCATCGGAGCCGTTCCGCAAAGCTTTCGAGGACAAGTTCGATCTCGATCTCTCCGGATTGCCGCACACAGTCACGGTCCGCGGCCATTGCAGTCCCAGGGATGGACGGATTCATACCGACTCGAAGAGCAAGATCATCACGGTCCTGATCTACATGAATCCCGAATGGGAGCATTCGGGCGGCCGTCTTCGCCTGTTGAGGTCGGCCGACGATCTCGACGATACGATCTTGGAGATCCCCCCCGCCGCAGGAACACTTTTGGCTTTCAAGCGGTCTGACAATTCGTTCCATGGCCACAAGCCATTCTCGGGCGAGCGCCGCGTTATCCAGTTCAACTGGGTCACGTCGGAGGGAGACCGTCGCGTCGCGATGTTGCGGCACCAGGTCTCGGCCTCGTTCAAGCGGCTGTTGGCGTCTGTCTCGCCCAACCGGGCTTCGACTTAAGGCGCCGCCTCGCCCTCCCATAGCCTCCGATAGACCGAGACGATTTCGTCGACTTCCCGATCGCGGCTGAAGTCCTTGACGACCCGCGCTCGCGCTCGAGCCCCCATCTCCGCCATGCGCTCAGGGTCGCGCATCAGCGGCTCGAGCGCCTGCACCAGCCCGTCGACGTCGTCGATCGGCGCCAGCATCCCGGTCTCGCCGTCGGCGATGACTGTCTCCGCCGACCCCGCTCGCGTCGCGACCACGGCGTCGCCGGCGGCCATGGCCTCGAGCATCGTGAGGCCGAACCCTTCGACGCGCGAGGCAAAGACATAGATCGAAATGCGCTGATACCAGAGCGGCACTTCCTCGATCGGCAGTTCGCCAAGGAAACGGATGCGGTCCGAAAGCCCCGCTGCAGCGATACGCTGCTTGAGCCCCTCGACGAAAAGCCGATTGTCGACCGAGACGAAGCCGATCACCACACCGGCGAAGTCCGGATATTTCGGCAGAAGCCGGCACGCGGCCTCGACGAAGAGATCGACGCCCTTCTGACGCCGCACGCGGCCGAATGTCCCGATCCCATATTTGCCCGGAAGGCCGGTGGCCGCAAAAGCCGCGAGCCGGTCAGCCGGCGGCCGGTAGGTTTCGACGTCGATGCCGTGATGGATGATTGCGGCGGACCGCCCAACAAAGGAGGCCGAGGTTTCGCTGGTCGCGATCACCGCGTCCATGTGGGCGACGAGGAAGCCGGTGTACCTGGTCTTCGTCCGCTGGCCGGCCGAGTTGAAAATGAGCTTGAGCTTCCAGCCAAGCCGCTTGAGGACGAGCCCAAGCAGCATTTCGGAGTTGCGGCGCGCATGCCAGATGCGTGCAGGGCGGCGCCCGGGTTGCCGAAATCGCAGCCGCAGAAGATCGGCGACGCTTAGACCCGCGACGCCTTGCGGCCTGTCGGGGCCAAGCCACGCCGTCCGGCAGCGCTCAGCGATCAACGGCGCGATCGTCCTGTTGACGGCCGTCCCGCCCGAATAGCGCTTTTTCAGATTCGGGATGATCACCTCGAGGTCGTCGAGAGCCGCGCCCTCGCCCTTCCCGCTCATGCCATCCCGCCTTTACCGCCGCTGTTCGTGCGCGCGCTCCCCGAAGCTTTGCGGGCGTAGTAGAACTGGCGGTGCATCGCCTCGGTCATGAGCGAATAGGTCGCGCCGGTGGCCGCGTGGATAAAACCAGCCCAGCCGCAGAGAAAAAAGCGGTTCCAGAAGAAGATGCGCAGAAAGTAGATCGGCGGATTCAGCAGCAGCTTGAGCCACGAAGGCTTCCTCCCGTTCGCGATGCGCTGCTGCGCTTTCAGCCTGGCGTAGACGATTTCCTTCTTCATCTGCTCGTCGAGCGGCAGCCCGCGCTCGTGGCGCAGAAGTCCCCTTGGTGAGACGGCGGTCTCGCCATCGGCGATGAGTCCTTCGTGGACAATAAGGTCGGCGTCGAAGCGGGCGCGCCCGCGCCGGACGAGGCGCAACATGTTTTCCGGGCGAGTCCAGAGACTGACCGGCGCCGGGCGTCCATAAAGGGTCAGGGTGCGGCGCAGCTGCCAGCCGGCGATCGAGTCTTCGGCCCCTATGAGGCGAGGCAATTCGGTTCTCAAATCGTCGTCGAGCCATTCATCCGCGTCGATGCTGAGGACCCACGGGCTCGATGCCTGATCGAGCGCGAACTGCTTCTGGCGGGCATAGCCGAGCCAGGGCTGATGGATGAGCCGGATCGGAAGGCCGCGGCGCGACAAGTCCTCGACGATCGCCAGCGTTCCATCGGTCGAGCCGGAATCGACGACAACAATCTCCGCCAGCCCCTTGAGGCTCGACAGGCACTTTCCAATGCACGCCTCCTCGTTTTTGCAGATGACCGTGGCGGAGATCGGCAAGGGCGCGGGCGAAGGAGAGGCAGGATTCGGGTTCGCTCGGTCCGTCATGCGTTCAAGGGTTGACCGCCGGTCTGGCGTCGCGGCCTCGCGACATGGTAGTGCGGCGCCGGGGCGCATATCAGGTCTTTGGGGGAACGGCCAGTCTTGAGCGCGGCGAAGGCTTTCATTCTTCATCTCGAACGCGCGACAGGCCGCAGGGCCAATGTCGATAGGTTGCGGGCGGAGCTTCCGGTCCAAAGCGAGATTCTGGCTGCGGTCGACGGCGCCCGCCTCTCGGCGGAGGAAGTGAACGCGGCTTATGCCCGCTCGCGCTTCGCGCCGCGCTATCCGTTCGCGCTCGGCCTGCCGGAGGTCGGCGCGTTCCTCAGCCATCGCGCCGCCTGGCGGCGGATCGTCGACGACCGACTCGATTTCGCGTGCGTGTTCGAGGACGACGCCGAGATCGACAAGGAGCGGTTTGCCGCCCTTCTCGATTTCGCCGTCGCCGAGCGCAGCCGATGGGACTACGTGCTACTGCCGGCGGCAGGATTGGAGCCGGCCGGGGTCGATGTCGTGCGCGGAAGCGAATTTGCGCTACTGAGGCCCCTTTCTCCTCCGCTGAGGGCGATTGGGCAGCTCGTCTCTCGCGCGGCCGCCGAGCGTCTCCTGTCGATCACCTCGCCTTTCGACAGGCCCGTCGACACGTTTCTCCAGATGGCCTGGGTGACCGGCGTGACGATGCTGGCCGCGACTCCCGCGCCCGTCCGCGACGTGTCGCACGAAACCGGGGGGACCACGGTCCAGCGCAAGCGGATGGGCGCCGTGCAGCGCCTGCGTCACGAGATCATGCGGCCGCTCTACCGCGCGAAGGTGGCGGCGCTCTATCGCCGCCACGAAGCGGCGGCGAAGCGATAGCCCAGCCGACGTGTCGCAGGGCGGCGTTCGATCGCCGTCACTGCGCCTCGGCCTGCTCGGAGAGATCCAGCCATGCCGATTCGGCGGACGCCAGGGCGCGTTCGAGGTCGCCGCGGCGCTGGGCGAGATCGGCGATCTTCAGCGCGTCGCCGCCTGAGGCGCTCGCTTTCGCCAGCGCCTGGTCAATTCGGCGCAGGAGGTCCTGGAAGCGGTTGACCTTGTCCTCGAGCGCGGCGAGCTCGCGCTTGAGTGGCCCCTGAGCCTGACCGCGGCTCGGCGCCGGCGCGGGCTTTGGGGACAGCTCCCGCTTCGTTCTTTGCTGTGCGGGCGTGGTCTGGTTGAGGACGAAGCGGCCGTAGTCCGCGATATCGCCCTCGAAGGGCTTTACAGTCCCGTTCGCCACCAGCCAAAGCCGGTCGACGCAGGCCTCGAGCAGCCGGCGGTCGTGTGAGACGAGAATGCAGGCGCCTTCGTACTCGTTGATCGCCTCGATGAGTTCGGCACGGCTGTCGATGTCGAGATGGTTGGTCGGCTCGTCGAAGATGAGAAGCTGCGGCCCGTCGAAGGTCGCAAGGCCCATCAAGAGCCGCGCCTTTTCGCCGCCCGAAAGCTGGTCGACCTTGGTGTCGGCGCGGGCGCCGGAAAAGCCGATCATCGCCGCGCGGCCGCGGATCTTCGATTCCGCGGCGCCCCGCATGCGCTCGGCGACGTGGCTGTATGGCGTGCCGCCAGGCTCGAGGTCGTCAATCTGATGTTGTGCGAAAAAACCGACGTCGAGCTTGTTGGCGCGCACCATCCGGCCAGCCATCGGCGCGAGCCGTCCGCCAACGAGCTTGGCGAAGGTCGACTTGCCGTTGCCGTTCGCGCCCAGGAGCCCGATCCGGTCGTCGTTGGAGAGAGTGAGGTCGATGCGTGAGAGCACCGCACGCTCGCCATAGCCGACGCTGACTTTCTCCATGGTTACGATCGGCGGGCTCAGGCGCCTTGCGACCGGCGGCCATCGAAACGGCAGCACCGCCTCATCGACGATCGCCGTGATCGGCTCCATCCTGGCCAGCATCTTGAGGCGCGACTGGGCCTGGGTCGCTTTCGTCGCGCTCGCGCGGAAGCGGTCGACGAAAGCCTGCAGATGGGCCCGACGCTCCTCCTGCTTCTTGAGCGCCTTGCCTTGCAAGGCCTGTTGCTCGCGGCGCTGACGCTCGAAGCTCGTGTATCCGCCACTCCAGAGCGTCAATTTGGCGCGGTCGAGATGAAGGATGTGGTTGGCGACGTCGTCGAGCAGATCGCGGTCATGGCTGATCACCAGGACCGTCGATGGGCAACTCTTCAGATAGTCGGAGAGCCACAGCACGCCCTCGAGATCGAGGTAGTTGGTCGGCTCGTCGAGCAGCAGCAGGTCGGGCGCGGAGAAGAGCACCGCGGCAAGGGCCACGCGCATGCGCCAGCCGCCGGAATATTCGGCAAGCGCGCGGTTCTGGGCGTCTTCGTCGAAGCCGAGGCCGCTCAGGATCCGCGCCGCGCGAGCGGGCGCGGCGTGGGCGCCGATGTCGATGAGGCGGGTCTGGATGTCGGCGATCCGTTCGGGGTCGCTGGCGCTTTCGGCTTCCGCAAGCAGCGCCGCACGCTCGACGTCGGCCGAGAGCACGAAGTCGATCAGCGTCTGGGCGCCGCCCGGCGCCTCCTGCTCGACGCTGCCGAGGCGGGCGTCCCTGGGCACGGAGATCGAGCCGCTCTCCGGCGAGAGATCGCCGCGGATGAGCCGGAAAAGGGTGGTCTTGCCCGCACCATTGCGCCCTACAAGCCCGACCCGCGCTCCGCTCGGCAGCGCGGCGGTCGCGTTGTCGATGAGGACGCGCTCGCCGAGCCGGTAGGTCAGGGCGTTGATATGCAGCATGGCGGGCTTTTGGCCCGCCGCGCGTTCGCTTGCAAGACCGAACGGACGTTCCGTTCAGCTCTTCTTCGCGTCGAGCAAGGCGCCTTCCTTGAAGAGCAATCCCGCCGCGCCGGAGCCGATCAGCGGGGCGATGATGAAGAGCCAAAGCTGCGCGAAGCGCTCAGGGTTGGACGCGATGCCGATCAGCGCGGGGCCTATCGAGCGGGCCGGATTGACCGACGTGCCGGTGATGTTGATGCCGACGAGGTGGATGACGACCAGCGTGAGCCCAATGGCGAGGCCGGCAAAGCCGGTCGGCGCGAAGGGATGGGTGACGCCGAGAATGCAGACCAGGAACAGAAACGTCCCGACCACCTCGAAGACGAAGGCGGAAACTACGTTGTATTCGCCGATATAGCCTGGGCCCCAACCGTTCTGGCCAAGCCCGCCGTTCCAGCCCTGCGACTTGCCCGACAGAATGAGATAGAGCACGCCTGCGGCGACAATCGCGCCGAGCACCTGAGCGATCCAGTAGCTGACCATATCGGCGGCGCTCATACGGCCTGCGGCGAAGACGCCGAAGCTGACCGCCGGATTGACGTGGCAGCCGGAGATCGGTCCGATGCCGTAGGCCATGGCGACGATTGCAAAGCCGAAGGCGCTTGCGATCCCCAGCAGATTGATCGCCCCTGGGCCCGAGCCCATGCTGCCGACGACCGCCGCGCCGCAGCCGAAGAATACGAGCGCGAAGGTTCCTACGAATTCTGCAAGTTGCTTATTCACTCCACATTCCCTCCCGAATCATGCCGCTCTCAGCGGCGGGCGATTATAGCGACGGCGTTGCGTGGGGAACAGTAGGCCCGGCTCAACTCCACTTTACATCCATGCGTGCGGCGTTGCTTTCACGGGGCCGGCAGCTATATAAGCGACGCCTTTCGTGTGACCCCCTGATGAAACGGCGCGGCTTTCGCGTCCCCGGAGCCCCCGCCCAGTGTTGATAACCGCCGCATTCGCCCAGACCAGCAGTCTTACGCCGGCAGGCATGTCGGATACGCTGGTCCAGCTCGTGCCGATCGCGGCGATGATCGCAATTGTCTATTTCGTGCTGTGGCGCCCGCAGCAGCGCCGCGCCAAGGAGCAGCGCGAACTGGTGCAAGCCGCCAGGCGCGGCGACATCGTCGTCACGACCGGCGGCCTCATCGGCAAGGTGACAAAATCGGTCGACGACAGCGAGGTCGAGTTCGAGATCGCTCCGAACGTCAGGGCGCGGTTGGCGCGCTCCGGCATCGCCGAGGTGCGCTCGAAGGGCGAACCGGTCAAGGACGCGCCGCCGCCCGCCAAGTCGCCGGCCAAGAAAGACGCGCCGAGCGCCTGAAGCCAAGCGCCATCCGATAGACAGAGAGCCTGATGCTCCGTTTCGCAACCTGGAAATTGGCCTCCGTTCTCGCGCTTGTCGTGGCGGCGATCCTGCTTGTCGTCCCAAGTTTCCTTCCCGCCGACACGGTCGATGCTCTTGCGGCGAAGCTGCCGAGCTTCGTTCCTTTGCGCCAGATCGTGCTTGGCCTCGATCTGCAGGGGGGCGCCTACATGTTGATGCAGGTCGACGACGCGTCCGTGATCAAGTCGCAGGTCGAGGCCCTGCGCGACGACGTTCGGCAAAAGATGCGCGACGGGAAGATCGCCCTCTCGGGCGGGATCGTGACGCAGCCGCGAGGCGTCCTTGTCCGCATCGCCGACCCGGCCGAGCGCCAGAAGGCCTACGACCTCCTGCAATCGCTGAGCCAGCCGATCGGCGGCCCGCTCTCGGGCGGCAACGGGCGCAGCCTCGAAGTCACGCAAACCGACGCCGGCGTGCAGCTCACGCTGACCGACCCGGCGATCGCCGACAAAGTGCGTCACGCAGTGACGCAGTCGATCGAGGTCCTCAACCGTCGCATCAACGCCATGGGCACCAAAGAGACAGTGATCCAGCAGCAGGGCGTCAACCGCGTGCTGATCGAGGTGCCGGGACTTCAGGACACGACGAAACTCAAGGAGATCATCGGTCAGACCGCAAAGCTCGACTTTCAGCTCGTCGCCGACCCTGGCGATCCGCCGAACGAGATCGACACGTTGCCGATGCAGAAGGGCGGCGGGACGGTCCAGGTGCAGAAGCGCATCATGGTCGACGGCGCGGATCTCGTCGATGCGCAGCAGAGCTTCGATCAGCAGACCGGCGAGCCCGACGTCACCTTTCGCTTCAACCTCCGCGGCGGGCAAAAATTCGGACAGGCGACGACGGAGAACGTCGGCCGGCCGTTCGCCATCGTGCTCGACGGCAAGGTCATTTCGGCGCCGGTCATCCGGTCGCCGATCACCGGCGGCACCGGGCAGATCACCGGCAATTTCACGCTCGACGAAGCCAGCAGCCTTGCGATCCTCCTGAGGGCCGGCGCCCTGCCGGCGAAGCTCACGGTGGTCGAGGAGCGCACGGTCGGTCCCGGCCTCGGCCAGGATTCGATCGACGCGGGCAAGCGCGCAGCCTATGTCGGCGGCGTCCTGGTCATTATCTACATGATCGCGACCTACGGCATTTTCGGCGTTTTCGCCGATCTCGCGCTCGCCGTTCACATCCTCCTGATCTTCGCCTCGATGGTGCTGCTCGGCGCCACCCTGACCCTTCCCGGCATTGCCGGCATCGTCTTCACCATCGGTATGGCGGTCGACTCCAACGTGCTGATCTACGAGCGCATCCGCGAGGAATCGCATCTCGGCCGGTCGGTCATATCGGCGCTCGACGCGGGTTTCAGACGCGCCTTTGCCACCATCGTCGACTCGAACGTGACGATGTTCGTGGCGGCGCTCATTCTCTATCTCTTCGGCTCGGGCGCGGTGCGCGGTTTTGCAGTGTCGCTCGGGCTCGGCATCATCACCTCGATCATAACCGCCGTGACCATGACCCGCATGATGATCGCGCTGTGGTACCGCCGCCAGCGGCCGAGCAGGCTGCCGATATGAACGCACTGGCGCCCAATCCGGAATCCGCCGCATGAAACTGCTTCGCCTCGCGCCCGAGAACACCAAGTTCGGCTTCATGCGGTTCCGCCGCGTGAGCTATCCGCTGTCGGCGACCCTCTCGATCATCTCGGTGCTGCTCTTCGTCTTCGTCGGCATGAATTTCGGCATCGACTTCGCCGGCGGAACCCAGGTCGATCTGCGCGCCAAGAGCGGCGAAGCGCATATCGCCGATCTCCGGTCGAAGGCCGAGAGTCTCGGCCTCGGCCCGGTCGAAGTGCAGCAGATCGGCTCCGTTTCCGACGTGCTCCTGCGGCTCAATGTGCAGCCCGGCGGCGACGCGGGCCAGCAGACCGCGGTCGCCAAGCTGCGCGAGGCCTTCTCGAATGACTACGAGTTCCGCAGCGTCGATGCGGTCGGACCGACCGTCTCGGCCGAACTCGTACAGAGCGGCACCCTCGGCGTCGTCGTCGCCATCATCGCGGTCCTGACCTATCTGTGGTTCCGCTTCGAGTGGCAGTTCGCTGTCGGCGCGATCATCGGCACGATGCACGACCTTCTGCTGACGGTCGGCTTTTTCTGCGTCACCCAGCTCGAGTTCAACCAGACGTCGATCGCGGCGATCCTCACCATCGTCGGCTATTCCTTGAACGAGACGGTGGTCGTACTCGATCGCATCCGCGAAGTGATGCGCAAGTACAAGCGCCTGTCGACCGCGGAGATCGTCGACATGTCGGTCAATGCGGTGCTGCCCCGCACCATCATGACCGCGACCACCGTCTTTCTCGCCCTGCTCGCGCTCTTCTTTCTCGGCGGCCATGTCATCCGCTCCTTCTCCGCGGCGATGATCTGGGGCATCTTCGTCGCCACCTATTCGTCGATCTTCATCTGCTCCCCGATGCTGATCTATATGGGCGTGCGCGCGGACGCCCTCGACAAGGCGAAGGAGCAGGAGGCCGCCGCGAGCGCGGAAACGAAGGTCAAGGCTTGAACGCCGCCGCTTCGCCTCCGCCGTTCGCCCCCGGCAGCCACTCGATCCAGGCCCATGGCGGCGGCGCCTTCGCATTTGCCGGCATGTCCCATCACGGTTCGATTCTCGCAACGCCGAAAGGCGTGCGGCCGATCGATGCGGCGAGCGTCGAGGACTTGCACGAGCGGACGCTGGCGCCGCTGTTCAGCGAAATCGCAGACGCTCCGGGATCGATCGAGTTTCTTGTCCTCGGCACGGGCGCTGAGATGGCGCTCGTGCCGAAGACTCTCAGAACGGCGCTGCTCGAAGCGGGCGTCCGCTTTGAGGCGATGGCGACCGGTCCGGCGCTTCGGGTCTATAATGTCATGCGGTCGGAGGATCGCCGCGTCGCGGCGGCCCTGATCGCGGCGCCGTGACCGACCGCGGCCCGTCCGGCGGCGGCGCGCTGGCGGAAGCCCACGAATATTGCGGCGGCCTCGCGCGCGAACACGCCCGCGATCAGTGGCTGGGCTCGCTCTACGCAGCGCCATCCGCCCGCGACGCGCTCATAGCGCTCGCATGCTTCGATTATGAAATCGGTGAGGCGCGCTTTCGCACGCGCGATCCCAACCTCGCGGCGATCAGGCTCGCGTGGTGGCGCGAAGTCGCGCGCGGCGAGCGCGACGACGAAGCCGCCGGCAATCCGGTCGCGCTCGCGCTTCGCTCGGCCATCGACGCCTTCGCCTTGCCGCGCGAGCGGCTCGAGGCGATGATCGATGCGCGGCTGCAGGAGATGGCGCCGCAGGACGATTTCAACCTCGTCGCCTTCGAGGCCTATGCCGCGGAGCGAGAAGGAGAGCGGCTGCGCCTGGCCTCGCAGATTGCGGCCGGCGGACACGACCTCGACGACAGAAGCGCGCATGCGCCGGCGGGTCTTGCCGTCGCGCTGACCGGCATGCTCTCGGCGCTCCCGATCAGAGCGGGGGCGGCGCCGACCCTCTTCCCGGCCGATGTCGCGGCGCGTCACGGCGCGAGCTTGCAGGACTTCGATCTGCGTCGGGCAAGCGCCGGCGTCATCGCGGCCTCAGCGGAGATGAGAGCGCTCGCGCGCGAAAAGCTCGCCGAGGCGGAGAGCCGTCTCGCGGCGTCGCCGCGCGCGATCCTGCCGGCCTTCGTCCCGCTCGGCGCGCTCGGCCTCGATCTCGACCGGCTGGAGCGCAACGCGGCGCAACCGTTCGAGCCGACGCGTGAGGTTTCCGCTTTGCGCCGGCAGTGGGCGATCTGGCGCTGGGCGCGGAAGCGCTGACGAGCCTAGAGGTCCTCGATCTCGCGGCGCGCGCGCTCGAGCACATCGCGCAGTTTGCCGGCCTGCTCGGGGCTGAGCGCGCCCCTGCGCATCCTGGCGAAGAGCGCGCCGCGGAAGCCATGGATCGCTTCGCCGATCCCTTTCTCGCCGATCGGGGCGGAGGCTTCGTCCAGCTGGACGTTGATCGCATCGAGTTCGGGCCGTTGGCTCGCGAGCCAGGATTTGCCTGCTTCGGTGATGGTGAAGAGACGCCGCGGCCCATGCGAAGACGAGGTCACGAGCCCTGCGTCCGCCAGCATCTTGAGGATCGGATAGATCGAGCCGGGGCTCGGGCTGTACGACCCCTGGAAGCGCGACTTCAGGCCCCGGATGATGTCGTAGCCATGACGAGGCTCATCGGCGATGAGGCCGAGGACGACCAGCCGGAGCGCGCCCGAATCGAATATCCGCCCGCGACGCCAGCGCGCGAACGGGCCGCCCAAATGGCGGCCGAAGAGCCCGCGAAAGGCCTCTCCCGGTCCGCATTCGGCTTTTGTCTCATGGTCGCCCGGCGGCTCGGGGCGAAAGGGCGGGCGCATGGCTCTCCGGCTTCGTGCACTTTTGGAAGCGCCGCTGAGATATCAGAGGTTTAGGCGCCTTTTTTTGTCGCTTTCGCGGTTCGCCCGTCGCTGCGCCCGGCTCAAGCGCGGCTCACTCGGCGGGGCGCCATTTCCGGGCGCTGATCCTGACTTTTCAGGACGTTGCGGCGCCATTTCCGCGCCACCTACAGCCCCGCGTCGTCGGGCTCGAGATTATCCACAGACATCAAATGATAAAGAGATAACATCGTATGCCCGATCGATTAGGGCCCATGAGCCCCGCGGCGATAGCCCGGATCGCCGAGCCGAAGATTAAACCACAGGTCGGTCCGTTTGGCAAGAAAATGTCGACTTTTCCGAAAGCGGCCGCCTCGCAAAAAGACGCCCCCGAGGGCGGCGGGGGCGCAGGAGCTCATGACCTTGGCTCGCCGGGGTTTTGCGGCGCGTCGCGGTTGGCCATGAAGCGGTCGAACGCCTCTTTGTCCTTGGCCTCGCGCTGCTTGCGCTCGAACGCTTCGAAGGCCTGGGCCTCCTCGTCGAGCTCTTTCAGCGTCTCGCGCTTATGTTCTTCGTATGCGGTGTTTCCCGTTGCGGGGCCCTGCCAGCGGGCGGCCCAGGGGCCGCGCTCCACGCCATGGCCGAAACCTTCGCGTCGGCGGAAGCCGCAGCCGCCATTGCGCCGGGCTGACCGCCAAATGAGGTAGACGAGCGCCGCGACGCCGAGCGGCTTGAAGATCAGGAACGCGACGACGACGCCGAGGATCTTGATCGGCAGCGGCGCGCCGAAATGACGTCCGGACCATGGGGCGTCATCGTACCCGTAAGGGGCGCCGCCGGGATGGCCAGCCGGCTGGGCTTCAGCAGTGTGCGACATGATGGATCTCCTCAATGATCCGATATATCGGATGCGATGCATCTAATGTGCGATATATCTTTTGCAAGTGAGCCACGCGGAAAATTCCGCTGCGGCGCGTCGCCGGTCGTCGTGCATCTTGGCGAAGCGCGTTCGCTCGTGGTCCTCCCTTTGGTGTTGTTCTCGCTTGGCTGAACCGCTCGGCTCCTCCCTGCCGCGGCTGGCGCTTACGCTAGGCCCACAACTCCTGTCCTAATAAGGAGTTGTCAAAATTATTGGGATCCATGTCCCAGTAATCGCCACAGGTGCTCCAAGGTCCAAGTTTCCACCAGCGTTGTTTGGCCCGAATGAACCCGTTAACGTCGCGCCAAGGGTTGATGTCGGCGAGATGATCTTAATGTTAAGTTTGAGCGAGTTTTGATCCGGGTTGAAATAAGGCCCCGCGAAAGCCAATTCAGCAGATGAATTGATTTCATCAATGGAAATTTTTGAGCCGAAGATATTTATTGAGCCGTAGTTCTGGAGGGTCACTCCAAGTGAAGTAAACTGAATTGCAACCAGATTTTGCAAAGTGGCTTCGCCGACCACATCAGATCCAATTACAAAGGAATTCGACAGAAAAATAAGAGTTGTATTTGCGAGGAGCGGAGGCGAAGCTGAACCGCCGAGGCCAACAAAAATGGTGCTAAGCGCGGGTATCGCTTCTGAGGTCGAACCACCCATTGAGCTTCCTCGAGGCAGCTTGAGCTGGACCCCGGATTTAGGACCATTGGCTAAGGTGTGAAATGTCCTGCTCTGTCGCAACCGACGGAGCGAGGAATGACGAAGTCACGCAAGAAGTTTGATGCGGCGTTCAAGGCGAAGATTGCGCTTGAGGCGCTGCGCGAGGATGCGACGGTTCCGGAACTGGCGAAGCGGCACGGGGTGCATCCGAACCAGATTTATGCCTGGAAGAAGCAGGTTCTCGACAACGTCGCGAGCCTGTTCGCGCGAGGGGCGAGCGGTTCGGGCGATGGCGAGGAGGAGCGCGAACGCGAGCGGCCAAGCTTTACGCCAAGATCGGCCAACTGACGGTCGAACGGGATTTCTTGGCCAGGAGGCCAGGTCGATGAGCGCGCCGATCGAAGAGCGATGGTCGAACGGTCTGGCAAGGACCTGTCGGTGCGCCGCCAATGCGAGCTTGTGGGCGTGGCGCGCTCGGGGATCTACCGCCCAAGCCCGTCGCCGAGGCGGACGATCTGGCGGTGATGCGCCACATCGACGAACTGCATCTCGAACTTCCGTTCTACGGCTCGCGGCGAATGACCTTCGAGCTCAACAAAGAAGGCCGTGGGGTCAACCGCAAGCGGGTGCAGCGGCTGATGCGGGTGATGGGGATCGAGGCGCTGGTTCCGCGCCCCGGCACGAGCAAAGCCGCGCCCGGGCACAAGATATACCCTACCTGCTGCGCGGCCTGAAGATTGTCGAGACGAACCACGTGTGGGCGGCCGACGTGACCTACATCCCGATGGCGTGCGGCTTCCTCTATCTGGTGGCGATCATCGACTGGGCCAGCCGAGCGGTTCTGGCATGGCGGCTGTCGAACACCAACGATGCGAGATTGTGCGCGGCGGCGCTGGAGGAGGCGCTGCTTCGTTTCGGAAAGCCGCGGATTTTCAATACCGATCAGGGCTCCACATTCACCGCCGAAGCTTTCGTCGGCAAGCTCGCGGCGACCGGCGTCGCGATTTCGATGGACGGACGCGGCCGCTTCATGGACAACATTTTCATCGAACGGCTGTGGCGCTCGATCAAGTATGAAGAAGTGCATCTGAAAGCTTATGCCGACGCCAGCGAGGCGCGGGCCGGCATCGGTTCCTGGATGACCTTTTACAATTTTCGACGCCCGCACCAGGCGATGAACAACCAGATGCCGATGGCGGTGTGGCGCGCCGGCATGGACAAAATCGAGGCGGCTAGGGCTGTGGATATGCCGCTTCGCTTGGACAACGCAAACGCGTTGCCCACATACCCACAGCAGAAGCAGCAAGAAGCGGCTTGATCTTGAAGGACAAGGGCAGGCGAGATCACACCTTAAATCCAACGTCCCGTGGTCCCACAAATGGGGTCATCAGCTTGGCCCTGGGCAACTTTGGGCGAATGAGTTGCGTCATCGTCATTCTCCTTTGGCCTTTTTGGCGGAGGCCAATCTCCACAGCCTCACACGACTAGTTGATATCTCTCGATCAGGTGCCGACTGCCCCTGCGCCCCCGCCGCCGGAGCCGTCGATCCGACCGATCAAGCCCGAGCTGGCGACGAGGGCGAAAGCCCGGCCCGCGAGCGCGGCGCGCACACGCCAAGCGCGCCGGCCTGCGAAGCCGAGCCCCGTGAACCCGAGAATCATCATCGTCCAGGTCGAAGGCTCGGGGACGGCGCTGCCGCTTGTGGGCACATAGGGCGTCGCCTGGTAGGTGGCGGTCCAGTCAAACGTGAATGAACTCAAAAAGGAGCACGGGTCTCCGCTCAGAGTGTTCGGGAGGCACGACGGAGCGGTCGTCACGGACACGGGACTCGTTGTCATGCCCGAAATGTTAAGGTAGCCGTCGACGGCGTTGGCGGGGGATAGAACCTCGAGCAGAATCACGGGGCTCGACTTGCCAGGAACGGCAGAAATAATTGCGTCACCCAGATTGGCTGCGGCGAGGGTAACCAGGAAAGATGGGTCCGTGACATAGAGTTCGCCGCTGCCCTGCAAAGACTTAACCCCGACTTGAACACCTGAATTTCGCAAGGGGTTGATTGTGTTGGCGTTCTGACGAAATTCAAGTTGGCGTGGCACTACGCCTGGGGCGGCCGCGGCGTTTTCGGGGGGATTTGGAGGGGGCCGGCGGCGGAGGACGGGCCTGGCGGGCCCGCGGCAGCAGGGCGACATGGGCGCATTTGAAAAGCCTGATCACGTCTGGCGCGGCGTCAGTGCGCACGAGCCAGTCGGCGGCTCGGTAGTGGATGCGCACCTGTTGCAGGCGGTCGAGATCGCGCAACAGCTCCTTCCATTCCGGCGCGAGGCCGGCCTGGCGGGCGAGGTCGTCGAGATGCTTCTGCATCGACAGCGCCAGGAAGGAGCAGAAGACGTGGCCGCGGATGGCGGCGTCGGAGGAATGGAAGATCGGCCGGGTGCGCATGATCGCCTTTGTCCGGCGGAAGAGGTCCTCGACCTGGAGCAGATCGCGATAGCGCAACACTGCCTGCAACGGGGTCACCTTCGCATTGGTGCGCAGGACGAAGATCCCGTCGAAGCGCGCCTCCTCGGCAAGCTTGCCAGCGTCGATCTCGAATGAGCGCTCGCCCCTGGCTCCGGCTTTGCGCAGATAGCGCCGATAGGCGGAGTTGCCGATCAGCGCCTTGTCGCCCCTCTTCAGTTGCGCATCGAGCGCGGCGACGATCGCTTCACGGTCCTTGCGGTCGTTCTCGGCTTCCGCTTCGTTGCGACAGACGACATAGCGAACGCCTTCGGCGTTCACCTGCTTGACGAACAGCTGGGTCTCTCCCGCCTTCCGCTCGACGAGGAGGGGCACGAAAGGATCGTCGTTCTCGAGGACGAGCTTGCGCACGGCGGCGTCGGAGCGCTCGCGCGCACCGAGGATGTACTCCAGCTTGCGCTCCTCGAGCCCGGCGATGGTTGCCGCCGAGATCATGCCGCGGTCTGCGACGACGCAGACCCGGCCGATGGAAAAGCGCCGCTGCAAGCGATCGACGACCGGCAGGAGCGTCGTCACGTCGGCGGTATTGCCCGGCCACATCTCGGTGCAGATCGGCCGGCCGTCGCCGTCGACGACGAGGCCGAGGATCATCTGCTTCAAATCGGGCCGATAGTCCTTGGAATAGCCGTGCTCGCCCAGCGTCTCGCCGCCCTCGCCGTAGAAGGAGAGGCTGGTGGTGTCCATGAACACGGCGGAGAGGTCGGTGAACAGGTCGCGACGGCGGTCGAACAGCCTCTCCTCGATCAGGTCCTTGAGGCAGCGCGGCGCCAGCGCCCCATCCGGCTTCTCCTCCAGCTCCTCGCCGAGCCAGGCCATGGCGCGGTAGAAGTGATGCAGATCGAGCCCCTCCGCCCCGGGGATATCGTAGTCCTTGGTCCACGAGGCGCAGTCGCGGTCGGATCCCGAAACGAACAGACGATGCAAGGCGGCGACGAAGACGGCGCGCTCGACCGGGAACTCGAACGCCCGCTCCATGAGCAGGTCGGCCAGCACGGCGTCGATCCCGAGCCGCTCCCAGATCCTTCCGAACAGCAGCGGCCCGCCGATCCGCTTGGCAGCGACCGACAGCGCGCCCTCGGCGTCCTCGTCGAGCGCGTTGATCAGCAGCACCTGATCGGTGAGCTTGGCGCCCGAGGCGATGAGCGAAGCGAGCGCGCCGGAGGCGGCCAGTTCGTCGGCCCGGCGATATTGGCGATCACCTTCTGGCGCACGGCCGCGCCGTCGCGCTTGTTCTCGACGATTTGCACGTAGCCGCGTTGGCCGGACTTCTTGAGGCGGAAGAACATGGGCCCTCGCTATCGAGCACCACGGAATCCGACTCGCCGCCAAAAATCAAGCACAAAAACTGTGCAAACGTGGCACTACATTTTGCGAAAACCGCTCACCGCCCTAAATGATATCAATGCTTTGCGAGCGCGAGGGCCAGTTTACTGTTCAAGTCGGGTCAACGAAAGAAGCGTCAGACCCAGACCCAAAATAGCTTGTTGTGGGGTTCGACAAATCGTCCCCCCAGTTCAACTCGAGAAGAACGCCGGGCGCGCCATTGATTGTCACAGGGATGTCGGAGAGGGCGTCAACACTCGCTAAGAAGTAGCCTAAGGTCGAATTGGCGGAATAACTGAGGGTTCCCGGACCGCCTGTTATGGTGAGCCCGGGTTCGATGCCCACGAATTGGGCTTGCGCATCGTGCGGCGCCGCGCCGAAAGCGAGCGCGGCGAGAATTCCGGCGACGATGGGCTTCGCCGCAGGTCGGATGAGCCAGGTTGGGTGCATCTGCGGTCTCCTTGCAATCTGAATTTGCGGCGGGCGCGTCCCGACCGCTGAAATATGTTTCTCGCGCCGAAACGCGCTCGCCGGGCGTGGATCGTGGCGCATCTGCAGCGCGGCCGCCTCACTCGAATTGGTGAGGCCGGCGCTCATATTTTGTGCGGACCCGCGGCGGTCAGCGCACGCCCGGCCCGCGCATGATGACCCGCACCAGGTCGCTCAGCCGCTCGACGCCGGTCTTCTCGAAGGCGTGGCGGATGTGGGTGCGGACGGTGTTCTCGGTCATCGCGAGCTCGGCTGCGGCCTCGGCGGGCGAGCGGCCTTCCACAAGCAGCGCCGCAACGCTAGCCTCGCGCCGCGTGAGGCCGTAGAGACGGGCAAGCATCTCAGCGTCGGCTTCGGGCGCGCGCTCGGGATCGGCGAAGCTCACGCAAACGGCGTGCGAACGGCCGAACGGCGAAATGGCGTTGCGGGTCGGCGAGACGACGAGCGGCAGCGGGCGGCGCAGCGACGGCCGGCTGACCCGCATCACGCCGCTCAACGGCATGACGCGCGACCCGGCCGCTTCGCGGATGAGCCGCGCGAGCTCGGCGCTCTCCGCGCCGCGCGCGGCGCGCAGCATGCCGTCTCGGATGACGAGCCCGTCGCCCTTGGCGAGGATTTCTCGCGCTACGCTGTTCGTCTCGGCGACGCGGCCGGCAGGGTCCGTCAGCACGAGCCCGACCACCGCGCGATCGCCCATTTCGGTGCAAGCGTCCGCGCGCGCCTCAAGTTCCCGCAACAGCAGACTGACGCGAAGCGCCCGATTGAGATGCGGGGCGAGGCGGCGAAGGAGCAAGAGCTCGGGCTCGCCGAACGGCTGTTCGTGACGTGAGCGCAGGAATCCCATCGGCGCAAACACGGCGGCGTCGCGATGCACGTTGACGACCGCGGCGTGCCACAGCCCAAGCGGCCGCAAGATTTCCTGATAGAAGTCCGAGTGCTCGAGTTCTCTGTCGGAGACCCAATGCTCCCGCGACCCCACTGCCATCGGCGGCGTGAGCGCCGAGAAGGCGACGCCCGGGTTGCTCTCGGGCGTGGAGAAGTTCGTCAGATCCAGCTGCTCGCCCAATTCGTGCGAGGCGGCGCGACTGACTTCCCGGCCCGACTGGTCGATCACGCCCAGCATGATCTGCGCCGCGCTGACAACGCGTCCCGCGTCGGCGGCGACTTTCGGCCACAGCTCGGGCGCGAGCGACGCGTCGTAGACTGTCGCAACGAGATCAAGAAGCTGTTCGTCCTCGAAACTCATCGTCGACCTCCGCGGAGACGCCGATGCCAAAGACTTGCGCCGGCATGCCGGCGCGCCAATCTAAACCCCCAGGTCCTACGCTTATATCAAAGTCATCTCGCGCACTGTGATCTTCGTCACAAGTCGTCCTCCTGCTCCTCTTGCGTCAATTTCAATGATATGTCATCTATTGACTCGTCACTGAACTGGTTCCCGTCATGCCCTCCACCGACGACACGGCGCTGAGCGGTTTCGGCGCCCTTCTGGGTCTTGCGGCGCGCCAATGGCGTCGCGGGGTCGATCATCAGCTGCAGCCGTTCGGCCTCACCGAGGCCACCTGGCTTCCCCTGATCCGCGTTGCGCGGTCCGAGAAGCCGATGCGCCAGCGGGAGCTCGCCGTCTCGCTTTCGCTCGACAGTTCTGCCGTCGTGCGGCTGGTCGACGTGCTGCAGGCCGAGGGGCTGGTCCAACGCAAGGAAGACGAGGATCGCCGCGCCAAGGCGATCGTTTTGACCGCGGCGGGGCGCGCGATCGTCGACCGGGTCGAGGCGGGCGCCCGTCGCGTCCGCGAGGACGCGCTGGCCGGCCTGCCGGACGCCGACATCGAGGCGACGATCCGGGTGCTCAGGCGCATCTGCCGCGCGGTCCCTGCTTCGCAGGAGCAGGCCCCATGAATGACGTCAGCAGGCAAATTGCGGACGCGGGCGAGCGCGATAACGCTGCGCCGGCGGCCGCGCCCGCCGCTCTGGCTGCTGGCGATGCTGACCTTCACCGGAACGCTGGCCATGCACATTTTCGTGCCGGCGTTGCCGATCGCCGCGGCCGATCTCGGCGCCGGTTTTTCCGCCATGCAGATGACGATCAGCCTTTATATTCTGGGGCTCGCCATCGGGCAGGTCATCTACGGGCCGCTCTCCGACCGCTTCGGGCGACGGCCGGCGCTGATGGCCGGACTCGCCCTCTATGTCGCGGCGAGCGTCGTCTGCCTGATGGCGCGCGACGTGAACGTCCTCATCGTCGCCCGGCTGTTCCAGGCGCTCGGCGGCAGCGCCGGCCTCGCGCTCGGGCGCGCGATCGTCCGCGACACCTCGGAGGAAACCGACGCCGCGCGTCGGCTCGCGCTGATGAACCTGATGGTCACGCTGGGTCCCGCGCTCGCGCCTTTGCTAGGCGGACTCCTCGCCGGCGCCGCCGGATGGCGATCGATCTTCGTGCTGCTCTGCATGCTTGGTGTCGTCAATTTCGTTTTGACCTGGCGGCTTCTGCCCGAAACGAGCGCGCCGTCGCGCCACGCCAACGCCGCGCTTGTTCGAAACTACGGTCAGCTGCTCGGCTCTCCCGCATTTCTGGGCTTCGCCGTCGGCGGCGGCTGCGCGACGACGTCGATGTATGCGTTCATCGCCGCAGCGCCGTTCATCTTCGTCCATGAATTGCACCGGCCGGTCGGCGAGGTCGGCCCGTATCTCGCGATGCTCATCGTGGGCGTCTGGTTCGGGAGCCTCGCTGCGAGCCGCCTGCTCCGGTTCGTGCCGATCCGGCGATTGCTGATCGCTTCCAACGGCCTCAGCGTCATCGCCGCCTTCGGGCTGCTGGCGGCGGTCCTCACCGGACATCTGTCTGTCGCCCTCGCGGTCGGCGCGATGTTCCTGTTCACGTTCGGCGCCGGAACCGCGGCCCCGGTGGCGCTGACGGAGGCGATCAGCGTCAATCCGAAGGTGATCGGGTCGGCCTCCGGACTCTATGGATTTTCCCAGATGACGATCGGCGCCGTGTGCACGGCGCTTGCGGGGCTGGGACAGAGCCCGGGACTGGCGGCCGCCCTCGTGCTCGCCGGCGCCGGGATCGTCGCGCAGATTGCTTTCTGGATCGCCTTTCGCAGCTCTGTAGGGCGGGGTCGCTGACCCCGCCGCGGCGCGCTCAGCGAGCGCGCCCTACAGCGCCCTTCATCTCGTTATCGGGACGATCTCGCCGCCGTAGGGCCAATCGTCAGCTGTCGGCGCGAGCCCGGCGCGAACGGGGTTCTCCCGGACGTAGTCCCATTTCGACGCGTAGCTCTCGTCGCTGCGAAGACAATGGTCGAAGAACTCCCTCTGCCAGAGCGGCGCCGGCAGAGCCAACCGCCGCAGGATCGCCTTGGCCGTCCATTGCTTGAAGCCGCCGATGAAGACGGACAGCGACTTCGAATTCTCGGTCTCGTCGCAGACGCAGAAGAAGTGAACATGGTCGGGCATGACGACGAAACGGCCGACGGTCCATCCGTAGCGGGTGGGCGCGGCCTCCCATTCCGAGCGCAAATTGGCGAAAGAGTTCTGCATTCGCCAGAAGCGGCCGACGGTCGGCCACGCAGGCGGTGATGAAATAGACCGGGACCGCGATCGAGATCGCGTCGAGTTGCTTGAGGTGTTTGCGGACGCGCATGCAAGTCTTCCTGCGAACCCGGTCGGAAGGGAGCGTCGGCCGGAACGTGGTCCGGCGTCAATCCGTCGCACCCTGTAGGGCGGGGTCGCTGACCCCGCCGTGGCGCGCTCAGCGAGCGCGCCCTACAGTCGGCGCCGTCACGGCGGATCGTCGCGCAAGGAGTTCACGATATCGAGCCTCATCGGCCGGGCCGACAGCAGGGGAACGCCGTTGCGCTCACCGCTTGCTTGCGGCCGGCGCAACGATCGCCGGGCAAGTTCGGATATGACCTCGCCGAGGCTTCGCTGCTGTTGCGCCGCCATCGCTTTGGCTGCGACCAGGACATCGTCATCAATCGCCACAGTGGTCCTCATACCGCGTAACTCGCATCAGACATCACGCATCAGGTAGAGCGAAGCGAGAAGATTTTCAAACTGCGGATAGTGGCCCAGGTTTCCTCCAGGATCGCCTTTCGCGCGCCGCGGCGCATTTTTGAGCGTCACCCCAGCGCCCGCAGTTCCGTTCGGCAAGCCTTGGCGAAATCGCCGATGACGTCCGCGTTCCGGTCGTCCATCATCGCGCGCACTTCGGCGTCGCTGCGCGGCGGACCCATCGTCAGATCGACGACGAATTTGAGCGCCCGGTCGGCGGCCTCGACCACGGGACCGGAGGACATGAGCTCGATGCGGCCTTTGAGGGCGAAGGCGCCGGTCAGCTTGGCGTAGTCGACCTTGTCGCTCTTCAGCGCATCGGCGAACAGCGTCGCGAGTTCGGTCATGTAGCGGCCGTAGAGATCCTGCCGTGCGCTGAGCTCAGTGGCGAGCCGCGTTGCGCGCGCTTGCGTGGTTGTGGTGAGCCAGGTCGTGGCGAACGAGGTGACGCCGCCGATGATCGCGCCCGCGAGAGCGGCTAAAGCCGAAAGATAGGCGCCGTCCAAAAAGCCCTCCAAGCGGCTCGGTCCTTTCGAGCCTGAGTGCTGCACACGCCGCACCGCGGTGTCCTCACCGGACCAATCTAGACGGTTCTCAAAATGCGGAAAGCCGGGGCAAACGAGCCGTGCGTGCCGCCCATCGTTAGCTCTCGACCTGCCCCGTCCAACCACCCCGCCAGATCCGCCTCCGCCCGCGCCGACAGCGCGCGTTTCCGCGCGACGCCACGCTCCGGCCCGCGCAGGCGCTTGCCCGCGTCGTCCACCCGCGGCTCGACGATCGGCGGGAAGAGGCCGAAGTTGACGTTCATCGGCTGGAACGAGCGGGGGCCGGCGTCGATCAATTCGATATGGCCGCCGGTGATGTGGTTGAGGAGCGCGCCGATCGCCGTGGTCGGCGGCGGGGTCGTCATCGCAATGCCGAGCCGTTCGGCGGCGGCGAGGCGCCCGGCGATGAGGCCCACCGCCGCGCTCTCGACATAGCCCTCGCAGCCGGTGATCTGGCCGGCGAAACGCAGGCGCGGCTGGGCTTTCAGCCGCAGGCGGGTGTCCAGCAGCCGCGGCGAGTTAAGATAGGTGTTGCGGTGGATGCCGCCGAGCCGGGCGAATTCCGCATTCTCAAGCCCAGGGATCATGCGGAAGATGCGCCCCTGCTCGCCGTATTTGAGCTTGGTCTGGAAACCGACGATGTTGAACATGGTGCCGAGCGCGTTGTCCTGCCGGAGCTGCACGACGGCGTAAGGCTTGACGGCGGGTGCATGCGCGTTGGTGAGCCCGACAGGCTTCATCGGCCCGTGGCGAAGGGTCTCGCGACCGCGCTCGGCCATCACCTCGATCGGCAGACAGCCGTCGAAATAGGGCGTGCCCTCGAACTCGCGAAACTCGGTCTTCTCCGCCGCGATCAGCGCGTCGACGAAGGCTTCGTACCTGTCGCGGCTCATCGGGCAGTTGATATAGGCCGCCGCGTCGCCGCCGGGCCCCTCCTTGTCGTAGCGCGACTGCATCCAGGCGACGTCCATGTCGATCGAATCGCGGTGCACGATCGGCGCGATGGCGTCAAAGAAGGCGAGCGCGCCCTCACCGGTGAGGCTCGCCACCGCCTCGGCAAGCCCGGGCGATGTCAGCGGGCCGGTCGCGATGATCACGCTCTCCCAAGCCTCGGGCGGCAGGCCCGCGATTTCGCCGCGCTCGAGCGTGATCAGCGGGTGGGAGAGAACCGCCTTTTCGACGGCCTGCGAAAATCCGTCGCGGTCGACCGCGAGCGCGCCTCCCGCCGGCACCTGATGGGCGTCGGCGGCCTTGATCACGATCGATCCCAGCGCCCGCATCTCGCGATGGAGCACGCCGACCGCGTTGGTCGAGGCGTCGTCGGAGCGGAAGGAGTTCGAGCAGACGAGTTCGGCGAGATGGTTCGTGCGGTGCGCGGCCGTCATGCGGGCGGGGCGCATCTCGTGCAAGACCACCGGGACGCCGGCCTCTGCCGCCTGCCACGCGGCCTCCGAGCCGGCCAGCCCTCCGCCGATCACGTGGATGGGATGCATGGGCGGCTTGTCACAAAGCTTCGGCCGCGCGTCAACCCGGGCGCCCCCGCGACGAAAAAGGCGGCTCCAGGGAGCCGCCTTTTGGCAACCGAGCGCCACGCTTCGCGCGGAGCCTCGGGTGTTTGTTGAGCCGCGATCAGGCGGCGCTGGCCACCGAGCGCCGGACAATGAACTCAATGTCGCCGCGGCGGATGCCGATATCGTCGAGCTCGCGATCCGAAAGCTGCGACAGCTCGCGAACCGCTTCGCGGTAGCGGCGCCACGAAGTCAGTTTCTCGGAAATCGTCTTGAAGCCGGTCATCTTTAGTCTCCTTTGTTGGAATGGAATGGCTTTGTTGCAGTGCGATATAGCTCGCCCGGCGCCTGGGGGGTAGGTCAACAGGCGACGGACAGGGATGCAACATTTGCATAGCTGTATTAGCCAAATGTTCACTTTTGTGGAGACGCGGTGAGAGCTTGGCGAGGCCGCGGGGGTGGAAAATGGGGTCGGTTAGTCGCCAGCCGGAGCCTGGATCGGGGAGGATCTGGCGCGAAAACCCCAGTTTCGGCCCACATTTCAACGATCTTGCGGGAACTCGGGCCTGGGCGAGCCGGGCCGAGGAGATGGCGCGTTGCGGCGGCCAAGCCACGATAGTTAGTTGATCAAACGGCTTTAGTTATGTGAAATCTTCATGACCGATTCATGGTGCGGCGCCGCAATTGAAACTGCGGGGCGTCCAAATCCAAAGTCGCCGGGCTTGCGCCCTTGCGACTCGATGGCGCGTCGCTCGCCATTTCGCTTCGCGCGCCGACGAAGTACACTGCCGCTCGTGCTTGATTTTGGCGGCGCGAGCGGCGAGAGAGCCAGCGCACCCAAAGCGGCCAGGAGCCTTGTATGGATAATCTGATTGCCCGCGTCGCCACGGCGGCGAATTTTTCCCCCGAGGTCGCGCGCAAGGCGGTAGCCCTGATCGTCGATTTCATCCAGCGCGAGGCGTCGGAAGAAGGCGTCCGCGACCTTTTCGCCAAGGCGCCGGAGTTGCAGGCGATCGTCGCCTCCGGGGCGCCGACGGGCGGCGAGGGCATGGGATCGGGTCTCAAGGGCCTGATGGGGATCGCGGCAGGCGCAATGGGCGGCGGGGGGCTGATGGCGCTTGGCGGCGAACTGATGGGCCTCGGCCTCGGAATGGATCAAATTCAGACCGTGGGAAAGGAAGTCTTCGCCTATGTGCGCCAAGTCGCCGGCGACGAGACGGTCGGAGAAATCAGCGCCTCAATTCCCGGCCTGTCGCAGTTCATCTGAGGGAGGCCGGCGTTGGGCGCGGATGCAGGCGGTTTTCCGGGCTGGGTTGAGGCCGACTGGCGGAAGACAGCCGAAGCCGCGCTGAAAGGGGCGGGCGTCGACACGCTCGCCTCCAGGACCGCCGACGGCATCAGGATCGAGCCCATCTATCCGCCCGGCGACGGTCCCCGCCCGCTCCGGACGGGCGGTCCGTGGCGGGTCATCGCCCGCCTCGACCACCCCGACGCGGGCGAGGCCAACGCGCAGGCCCTGGACGATCTCGCGGGCGGCGCGGACGGTCTGCAGGTCGTGTTCGCAGGAGCGGTCGGCGCCCATGGATTTGGCCTCAGACGCTCCGATCCGGCCACCTTGCATGCGGCCTTCGACGGCATGCATTTCGATCAGGGATTGTGCTTCGAGCTCGATCTCGGCCGCGCCGGCGCCGATGCCGCGCTGAATTTCGCGGCGCTGATCGAGCGGTCGGGGGCGCGTCCGGCCGACTGCGCCGTGTCCTTTGGACTCGATCCCTACGCAACTTCAGCCTTTGGACCCTTTCCCGCCGACTGGACCGCGCATCTCGAGCCCTTTGTCGGCGCAGCGCTTGCACTGAGAGCGAAAGGTTTTCTGGGGCCGCTCGTGGTTGCCAACTCGCGATCCGTCCACGCGGCGGGCGGCGCGCCCAGCCAGGAGCTTGCCTTCGCGCTCGGCGCCGCCGTCGGCCTTTTGCGCGCCCTCGACGCGGCGGGCGTGCCGCTCGACGAGGCTCGCCAACGGATCGCCTTCCGCCTCGCTGGCGATGCAGATGAATTCGTCACGCTGTCGAAATTTCGCGCGCTCCGGCTGATGTGGGCGCGGATCGAAGAGGGGTGCGGCCTCGAACCCCGACCGGCGACGGTCCAAGCCGAGAGCGCATGGCGCATGATGACGGCGCGCGACCCTACCGTGAACGTAATGCGCGGGGCGATGGCCGCGTTTTCAGCCGGACTCGGCGGGGCGGACAGCGTTTCCGTCCTGCCGCATACGCTCGCCGCCGGTCTTCCCGACGGCCTGGCGCGGCGTCTGGCGCGCAACGGCCAGCTTATTCTGCTGCGCGAGTCCCATCTCGGCTTTGTCGCGGACCCCGCCGCCGGGGCCGGCGCATTCGAGACGCTGAGCAAGGCGCTCTGCGATAAAGCGTGGTCGCTCTTCCAGCAGATGGAAGCCGGGGGCGGCTTGGCGGAGACGCTGGCGAAAGGCGCATTTCAGCATCAGGTCGCCGAGACCGCGGCTCAGTTGAGGCGCGATGTCGCGCGGCTCAAAGCGCCGATCACCGGCGTCAGCGCGCATGCCGATCTGGCCGAAGATCGCATTCAGCGCACACCGGGCGCCCCGGAGCGCGAAGAAGCCTCAGCGGGAGAAGGCGCGCTTGCGCCGATGCGGCTTGCCGAACCGTTCGAATCCTTGCGCGATCGGTCCGACGCTATTTTCGAGGCATCCGGCTCGAGGCCGAAGGTCTTTCTCGTCGCGCTCGGGCCCGAGCCCTCGCATCGCCGCCGCGTCGCCTTCATGCGCGAATGGCTGGAGGCGGGCGGGATCGAGTCGGTATACGATGGAGAGGCCGAGACGCCCGACACGGCGGTCAGGCGACTGAAGGCGAGCGGCGCCTCGCTTGCCTGCCTTTGCGGCGACGACGCGGCGTACGCCACCCGGGGCGAAGCCTTCGCCGCTGCGATCAAGGCTGCTGGTGCCAAGGGCCTGAGCCTGGCCGGCCATTCGAGCGAAGCCGAGGCGGCTCTGCGGACCGCGGGGGTCGACGGGTTCATTTTTGCGGGTGGCGACGCTGTTGCTGCGCTGCAGGACCTTTACCGGCGTCTTGGAGCCTGAATTGGGACGAGCGCCATGAGCCGGATTCCCAATTTCGCCAACGCGCCGTTCGAGGCTGCGCCCCGATTGCACAAACCTGACGAAGCGCGTCTCTGGCGGACGCCCGAGGGGATCGACGTCAAGTCGTCCTACGGACCGGACGATCGCATGGGACGCGACTTCGCGCATGACTGGCCGGGGCTTCCGCCCTATCTGCGCGGGCCCTATCCGACCATGTACGTCAATCAGCCGTGGACGGTGCGGCAATATGCCGGGTTTTCGACCGCCGAGGAGTCGAACGCCTTCTATCGCGCCAATCTTGCCGCCGGCCAGAAAGGTCTCTCGGTCGCCTTCGATCTGGCGACGCATCGCGGCTACGATTCCGATCATCCGCGCGTGGCGGGCGACGTCGGGATGGCGGGCGTGGCGATCGATTCGATCTATGACATGCGCACGCTCTTCTCCGGCATCCCGCTCAATTCGATGAGCGTATCGATGACGATGAACGGCGCGGTTCTGCCGGTCCTGGCGCTCTTTATCGTCGCGGCGGAGGAGCAGGGCGTTCCGATGTCGGCGCTGTCGGGGACCATCCAGAACGACATTCTCAAGGAGTTCATGGTCCGCAACACTTATATCTATCCGCCCGCCGCCTCGATGCGGATCGTGGCCGACATCTTCGCGTTCACCGCGGCGAACATGCCGAAGTTCAACTCGATCTCGATCTCCGGCTATCACATGCAGGAGGCGGGCGCGACGCAGGATCTCGAACTCGCCTACACGCTCGCAGACGGCGTCGAATATGTGCGCGCCGGCATTGCGGCCGGGATGAGCGTCGACCAGTTCGCGCCGCGGCTGTCGTTCTTTTGGGCGATCGGCATGAACTTCTTCATGGAGGTCGCGAAGCTGCGCGCGGCGCGCAAATTGTGGGCGGGACTGGTCAAAGGCTTCGGCCCAAAATCGGACAAGTCGCTGCCGCTGCGCGCCCACAGCCAGACGTCCGGCTGGTCGCTGACGGCGCAGGATCCGTTCAACAACATCGTGCGCACCCAGATCGAGGCGATGGCGGCGACCCAGGGGCATACCCAGTCGCTGCACACCAACGCGCTCGACGAGGCGCTCGCTCTGCCGACCCCTTTCTCCGCCCGCATCGCCCGCAACACCCAGCTTTTCCTGATCGAGGAGAGCGGGACGACCCGGATCATCGATCCGTGGGGCGGCTCGTACTATGTCGAGCGCCTGACAGCGGAACTGGCGGCGAGGGCCCAGAGCCACATCGACGAGATCGAGCGCCTCGGCGGAATGGCCAAGGCGATCGAGCAGGGCCTGCCGAAACGTCGAATCGAGGAGGCCGCGGCGCGCACGCAGGCGCGCATCGACGCCGGCCGGCAGGCGGTGATCGGGGTCAACGCCTTCGCTCCGACCATCGAGCGCGATCTCAACGTCCTTAAGGTTGACGCCGCGGCGGTGCGCGCGATGCAGATCGAGAAGCTCAGGCGCCTCCGCGCCGAACGCGACGAAGCGGCGGCGCAATCCGCCCTCGAGGCGTTGACCAGCGGCGCCCGCGGTAAGGCCAACCTCCTGCAACTGTCGGTCGAGGCGGCCCGGGCCAAGGCGACGGTCGGCGAAATCTCGCTTGCGATGGAAAAGGCCTTCGGCCGTCATGTCGCGGAGATCCGCGCCATTTCGGGCGTCTATCTTGCCGAGGCGGGGCCGGCCGCCGAAGCCAACCAGCGGGTGATCGAGTTGACCCGCGCCTTCGCCGAAAACGAAGGCCATCGGCCCCGGATTCTTGTCGCCAAGATGGGGCAGGATGGCCACGACCGCGGACAGAAAATCATTGCCTCCGCCTTCGCCGATCTGGGCTTCGACGTGAAGATCGGGCCGCTGTTCGCGACGCCCGAGGAAGTCGCCGCGCTGGCCGCCCAAAGCAAAGTCCATATCGTTGGCGTCTCCTCGCTCGCCGCGGGCCATCTCGCGCTTGTTCCGGCGCTGAAGCGCGCGCTCGGCAAGGTCGGGATGGGTGAGACGATGATTGTGGTCGGCGGGGTCATCCCCGAGCAGGATTTCGCGCCGCTTCGTGCCGCCGGGGCGGATGCGATCTTTCCGCCCGGAACGATCATCGCGGACGCCGCTCAGAACCTGATCGAGAGGCTCAACGAGCAACTCGGCTACAGCCAGCGCGCGCCGGCATAGCGGGCAGATGCCGAATCCATCGCATCGCGGGCAACGTTCCCGCATCATCCGTTTTCCAATATTGAGGCGCGAGAACGCGTTACGTCACGCAACGACGCAACGGCGCCTGCGCCAAATTGGAACGTTGGCCGCCACTATCGTTGGCGCCACATTTGCCCTGTCTCTTCCGGGGTTGCGCCGGAGAGGAAGTGAGAGGCGTCATGGTCGCATCGATTGCTGACATTGTGCGGCGAACGATCCGCCACGCGCGACGGATGTCCAAGGAAGGCGTTCACGATTGGCCGACGGCGCGCGCGGCGCTGGCGAGGATTCTTCTTGACCTCGAGACGCGATCTCCCGGCGATCCGAGCCTCGAGCGATTGCGTCAGGTTATCGAACGGGGCGACCGCGCCTGGAGCCTCCGTGACCGTGAGACGAAATGACGCGGTCAAGGCGAGGGCTTCGCGCCGATCTGGGGAAAGAAAAAAACGAAACTGAACGATCCAAGCTGAAAGCGCCGAGAATGCGGCCCCGTCGCTTGACTCGACGCATCGGGTGCTCAACAATTTCATTCGCTTGGCATGAAAGCCGCGGAGTTTGCTGTGATCCCGGTCATCAGTGGGACGCAGATCGCGCTGGCGCTCCTTAAGCGTAAGCGCAGGCTGGCGTTGCCGCAGGCGCACAGCGGCTTTCTGATGTCCGGTTGACGGGGAGGGGCGGTCTCGATGGCGACGAGCACGAATGGGCGAAGCGCGCGCTCGAGAAAACTCACAACGCATCGAGGCGCTGAGCTGCACTTCACCGAACTCGGGTTTGGCGGAGCGCCGCTCGGCAATCTCTATCGCCCGATGACCGAGAAGGAAGCGCGGCTGATGCTCGAAACCGTGTGGGCGTCCGGTTGCCGCTACTTCGATACCGCGCCGCTCTATGGCCTGGGTCTGTCGGAGACCCGGCTCAATGGATTCTTGCGGCCGAAGCCACGCGAGTCCTTCCTGATCTCGACCAAGGTCGGCCGCCTCCTCGAGCTTTGCAAGCCCAAAGAACGCTCGCGGCAAGACGGCGCCGGCGCCTTCATCGAGACGCCGTCGCGACGCGAGCGATTCGACTATTCCTACGACGGGGTGAAGCGTTCGCTCGAATTCTCGCTCGAGCGTCTGGGCCTCGATCAGATTGACATCGTCTATGCCCACGACGTCGATGCGTACACTCACGGCAGCAGGCAGGCCGCCGATGCTCGCATCAAGGAATTCATGAACGGCGGATACCGCGCGCTTGACGAATTGCGCTCGGCAGGGGCGATCAAGGCGATCGGCGCCGGGGTCAATGAATGGGAGGTCGCCGAGGCTCTGACGCGCGCCGGCGACTTCGATGTGTTCCTTCTCGCCGGACGCTATACGCTGCTCGAACAGGAGGCGCTGACGAGCTTCCTGCCGCTGTGCGCGCAGAAGGGCATTGGCGTCGTGGTCGGAGGACCGTTCAACTCGGGCATCCTTGCCACCGGGGTGAAGGCCGACGCGCACTACAATTACGGGCCGGCGCCGGAAGAGGTGAAGGAGCGGGTGCGCCGCATTCAGCAGGTGTGCAAGAGCTTTAGGGTCAAGTTGCCGGAAGCTGCCCTGCGCTTTCCGCTCGGACACCAGGCGGTAGTCAGCGTCATCGCCGGCGCGCAGCGCGCGAGCGAAGCCAAGCGCAACGCCGTCATGATGAGCGCCAAGATTCCGGCTGCGCTATGGCGAGCGTTGAAATCCGAAAAGCTCATGCGCGAGGATGCGCCCGCGCCGCGCTGAGCGCCATTTGCGTCGGGGTCAGAAGAGCCCTTCGATCTCGCCGTCGACCAGGCGAATCCGTTCCGCCGCCGGGCTTCGCGGGAGGCCCGGCATGGTGCGGATGTCGCCCATCAGAACGACGACAAAGCCGGCGCCGGCGCGCAGCCGGATTTCGCGAATGGTCGGCTTAAATCCGCTCGGCGCGCCGAGCAGCGCCGGGTTGTCAGAGAACGAATATTGGGTCTTGGCGACGCAGATCGGAAGGCTTCCCCATCCGGCGGCTTCGAGGTCGTGAAACTGCGCCCTTACTGAATCGCCGGCCGCAATGTCGTCGGCGCCGTAAATCTCGCGCGCGATTGTGCGGGTCTTGTCCCAGAGGCTCATCGTGTCAGGATAAAGCAGACGAAAATCGGCTGGGCCGCTGTCTGCGAGGCCGGCGACCGCGTGGGCCAGGTCCTCGCATCCCGCTCCGCCGCGCGCCCAGTGGTCGCAGACGATCGTCTTGACCTGAAACGCGTCCCCGACGGCAGCCTTGACGAAATCGAGTTCCATCTCCGTGTCGGCGTTGAAGCGATTGATGGCGACCACGATCGGCACGCCGAACTTGCGCATATTTGAGATATGCCGCGCCAGATTGGCGAGACCTGCGCGGAGCGCCGGCAGGTTTTCGACGCCGAGCGCGTCTTTGGCCACTCCGCCGTGCATCTTGAGCGCCCGCACCGTCGCAACAATCACGGTCGCCGCCGGTTTAAGCCCGGCCTTGCGGCACTTGATGTCGAAGAATTTTTCAGCCCCGAGGTCGGCGCCAAAACCAGCCTCCGTCACGACATAATCGCCGAGCTTGAGCCCGGCGCGCGTGGCGGCGATGGAGTTGCAGCCGTGAGCGATGTTGGCGAACGGACCCCCATGAACGATCGCCGGCGACCCCTCGAGGGTCTGCACGAGATTGGGCTTCAGCGCGTCCTTGAGCAGGACGGCCATCGCCCCCGCGGCCTTGAGGTCGCTCGCCGTGACGGCGCGCTTGTCGTAGGTCGAACCGACAATCATGCGGCCGAGCCTTTGCTCCAGATCCTCGAGATTCGACGCGAGGCAGAAGGCCGCCATCACCTCGGAGGCGACGGTGATGTCGAACCCATCCTCGCGCGGGAAGCCGTTTACCGGGCCTCCGAGCCCGATGACGGTTTCGCGCAGCGCGCGGTCGTTCATGTCGAGCGCGCGGCGCCACACGATGCGGCGCTGGTCGAGTCCCAGCCCGTTGCCCCAATAGACGTGATTGTCGACCATCGCCGCCAGGAGATTGTGCGCCGATGTCATGGCGTGGAAGTCGCCGGTGAAATGGAGATTGATCGCGTCCATAGGCACGACCTGGGCATGCCCTCCGCCCGCCGCGCCGCCCTTGAGGCCAAAACAGGGTCCGAGCGAGGGCTCGCGCAGGCAGATGATCGCCTTCTTGCCGATGCGGTTCAGGGCGTCGCCGAGGCCGACGGTCGTCGTCGTCTTGCCTTCGCCAGCCGGCGTCGGGCTGATCGCGGTAACGAGGATCAGCTTGCCGTCCGGCCGGTCCGCGAGGCTCTCGAGGTACTTGGGTTCGAGTTTCGCGATCGAGGGGCCGTAGGGGTAAAGGGCCGAAGCCGGGACCCCGATCGCTGCGGCGATTTCCGCGATCGGCCTCAGCTTCGCCGCGCGCGCGATTTCGATGTCGGAAAGCATGTCCCTCATCCCGCTCGCTCCCCGACTCGAAGGGCCGCGCGCACAAATCGTCCGGTCTGCGACGAATTGCAAGCGCGATCCCGATCAGGCGTGGTAGGCTCGCTGGCGGGCGGCTCGCGGGAGAACGCTTTGGTCAGCCCCCGGCTCGCCCTGTTCACGACCTTCAGCCTTGCGGTCTACCTCGGCCTTGCCGTCGCAGGGGCCGGTGGCCCGGGCCGGTTCTTTTCGCATCCCTCGCTGATCGCGTTAACGGCGATGACGATCGCGCTCGGCGCCGCCTCGATGTTTACCGAAGCGCACATTAGGTCCGGCGTTCGGGAAGACCGCTCGAATCGCTGGGTGATCGGGGCCCTCGGCGTGCTAGGCTTCGTCGATGCCTACCTACCCGCCTACACCGACCAGTACGACATTCTGACGTTCGGCGAAGAGGGCGTGCGCTGGCTCGGTGTCGCGCTGTTCGCGCTCGGCGGCGCCCTCAGGCTGGCCCCGGTTTTCGTCCTCGGGCGGCGCTTCAGCGGCCTCGTCGCCATCCAGCCTGATCATCAACTCGTGACAGGCGGAATTTACGGCGTCATTCGCCATCCGAGCTATCTCGGCCTTTTCGTCAACGCGCTCGGCTGGGGACTAGCGTTTCGCGCAGGCGTCGGAGTGCTCATCGCTGTCCTGATGCTGCTTGTCGTCTTCGCCCGGATCGAGTCCGAGGAGCGATTGCTGCGCGAGACATTCGGCGCCGACTACGACATCTATCGCGCCCGCACGTGGCGGCTTGTCCCCTATCTCTACTGAGGCGCTGCGCGAGGTTGCCTCGCTTCCGAGCATCCCCTAAACCTCCGCTCGCCTTCGTCGCCACGGACCCCCTGACATGATCCGCTCCGCCCTGATGACCGTGATGACCAACGCCGCGATCAAGGCCGGGCGAGGGCTCAAGCGCGACTTCGGCGAGATCGGCCAACTGCAGGTGTCGATGAAGGGAACTGGCGATTTCGTCAGCCTCGCCGACAAGCGCGCCGAGAAGACGCTTTACGAGGAGCTCGTGAAGGCGCGGCCAGGCTACGGCTTCATTATGGAGGAAGGCGGACGGATCGAGGGAACCGACAAGAGCCACACCTGGCATATCGACCCCTTGGATGCGACGACGAATTTCCTGCACGCGATTCCGCTCTTCGCGATTTCGATCGCGCTCGAGCGCGAGGGGCAGATCGTGGCCGGGGTCATCTACAACCCCGCCGACGACGACATGTACGTGACCGAGAAAGGACAGGGCGCGTTCGGCCACAATCGCCGGCTTCGCGTCGCCGCCCGCACCGAATTGTCACAGGCTCTCTTTGGTTGCGGCATTCCCCATCTCGGCAAGGCGGCCCAGCATCCCCGGTTCAAAGCCGAGCTTGCGGCGGTCATGACGCGCGTCGTCAACGTGCGCCGCATGGGTTGCGCGTCTCTCGATCTCGCCTATGTCGCGGCTGGGCGCTTCGACGCCTTCTGGGAGCGCGGCCTCAATTCGTGGGACATCGCCGCGGGCACGCTGCTGATCCGCGAGGCGGGCGGCTTCGTGACCGGCGCCGACGGCGGGGCCGATTTCCTCGAGACCGGCTCCATTTGCTGCGGCAACGAAACGATGCATCGTGAGCTTCTGGCGTTGCTGAGAACCGTCGCTTAACTCGCGACCGATTTCTGTTACGGTCGAGCCAGAGCGAAAATCGATCGATTCGCTGGAATTCGGGTTGGCGGTGGGCAGAGGTCTGGTTTCGCGGCTTCGGGGCGCGCTCGCATGAGCGCGGTGGTGTACTTTCTTTCGGGCGACGCCGCTTTGCTGGCGCTTGCGGCGGTCGGGGCGCTCGCGGCGCGCCGTCCTTATGGGTCCAACCTCATCTACGCCATTGCCTTCGCGATCTCGACGGCGATGCTGATCGGCGCTGGCGTTCAGCTCCTAGGAGGGACGAAGGGCGACGCGATTGTTCTGCCGCTCGGTCTGCCCTGGATCGGGGCGCACTTTCGGGTCGATGCGCTATCGGCGTTCTTCCTCGTCGTCATCGATCTTGGCGGAGCCGCGGCGAGCCTCTACGGCCTCGGCGACGCGCGCCACGAGCATTCGCCGGGACGCGTGCTGCCGTTTTTTCCGGCCTTCCTTGCCGGGATGAACCTGGTTCTTGTGGCCGACGACGCCTACGCATTCCTGTTGTCGTGGGAATTCATGTCGATCGCCTCGTGGGCGCTGGTCATGGCCCACCATCGCGACGGCGACAACGCGCGCGCCGGCTATGTCTACCTGGTGATGGCGGGCTTCGGCACATTCATGCTGCTGCTCGCCTTCGCCTTGCTGGCGACTCCTGCCGGCAGCTATGCTTTCGACGCCATGCGCGCAGCCGGGCCGACGCCGGCCGTGGCTGGCCTCGCCTTCATGCTGGCCCTGGTTGGCGCGGGGTCGAAGGCGGGGATCGTGCCGCTGCACGTTTGGCTGCCGCTCGCCCACCCTGCCGCGCCGAGCCACGTGTCCGCGCTGATGAGCGGGGTCATGACGAAGGTCGCGGTCTACGGGTTCGTCCGGATCGTGTTCGACCTGGCGGGACCGCAGGGCTGGTGGTGGAGCGTGCCGGTCCTGATAGTCGGGGCGGGCACTGCCCTGCTCGGCGTGCTCTACGCCCTGATGCAGCACGACCTCAAGCGCCTGCTCGCCTACCATACTGTCGAGAACATCGGCATCATCTTCATTGGACTTGGTCTCGCGCTGGCGTTCAGGGCGTTTGGCATGACTTCGGCCGCGGCGCTGGCCATGACGGCCGCTCTGCTGCACACGTTCAACCATTCTCTCTTCAAGAGCCTCTTGTTCTTCGGCGCCGGCGCCGTGCTGTCGGCGACCGGCGAACGCGACATGGAGCATCTGGGCGGCCTCATTCACAACATGCCTCGAACAGCCTTCGCATTTCTTGTCGGTTGCGCCGCGATCTCGGCTTTGCCGCCGTTCAACGGCTTCGTCTCCGAATGGCTGACGTTTCAAGCCATCTTATTGAGTCCGGAGTTGTCGTCTTGGGTGCTGAAGATACTGGCGCCCGCGGTTGGCGCGCTGCTCGCGCTGTCTGCCGCGCTCGCTGCTGCGTGCTTCGCCAAGGCGTTCGGAATTACGTTCCTTGGCCGCCCGCGCACAGACGCGGCCAAACAGGCGCGCGAGACCAATCGCTTTGCCCTTGGGGCAATGTTCGCGCTTGCGGCTCTGTGTCTCCTCGCCGGCGTCTTTCCGGGTCTCTTCATCGACGCTCTGTCACCTGTGGTGAGCGCCGCCGTCGGCGGCCGCATGCCGGCCCAGGCCGGGATCGCGTGGCTCTCGATCGCGCCGATCGCGGAGAGCCGCAGTTCATATAATGGGCTGCTCGTCTTCCTGTTCATCGCCATCTCGGCTTCGCTCGCCGCCAGCGTCATTCATCGCTTCGCCTCCGCCGCCCTTCGTCGCGCGCCGGCGTGGGATTGCGGCTTTCCAGACGCAAGCCCCGCGACGCAATACACGGCGGAGAGCTTCGCCCAGCCGATCCGCCGCGTCTTCGGCGGCGTCGCCTTCGTTATGCACGAACGTATCGACATGCCAGAGCCGGGAGATACGCGGCCCGCGCATTTCGAGCTGACGCTGAGCGACAGGATCTGGGAGCTGCTTTACGCGCCGCTCGCCAAGGGCGTCGAGCGCGTTGCAGCGGTGTTGAACCGCCTTCAGTTCCTCACCATTCGCCAGTATCTCAGCGTCGTTTTTGGCGCTCTGGTCACGCTTCTCGTCGTGCTCGCGTCATGGCCGTGATTATCGATCTCATCTTCCAGCTGTTGCAGATGGCGCTGGTCATTGCCGTGGCGCCGCTGCTGACCGGCCTCGTCCGCGCGACCAAGGCGCGCCTTATGCGTCGACGGGGACCCCCGCTCATCCAGCCATACCGCGATCTCGTTCGCCTCGCCCGCAAGGAGGCGGTCGTCGCCGATAGCGCCTCGTGGCTGTTTCGCTTCGTGCCCTATCTCGTGTTCGGCGCGACTTGGGTCGCCGCCGCCCTGGTTCCGACTTTCGCAACAGGGCTTCTTTTTTCATGGTCGGCCGATCTCATCGCCATCGTAGCGCTCCTGGGCGCCGCGCGGTTCTTTCTGGCGCTTGCGGGCCTCGACATTGGAACCAGCTTTGGCGGCATCGGCTCCAGCCGCGAGGCTCTCTTTGGCGCGCTTGCCGAGCCGGCGATGATCGTGATTGTCTTTACGCTCGCGCTGGTCGCGGGCTCGACCCAGCTGTCGACTGTCGCGGCCTATATGGTCTCGAGCAATGTGGGCCTGCGCGTCTCGCTCGGCATGGCGCTGGTCGCGCTGATCATTGTCGCGATCGCCGAGAACGGGCGGATTCCCGTGGACAATCCCGCGACCCACCTCGAACTGACGATGGTGCACGAGGCGATGATTCTCGAATATTCGGGCCGTCATCTGGCCGTGATCGAGCTCGCGGCGATGCTGAAGCTCGTGCTCTACGTCTCTCTCATCATCTGCGTCTTTGTCCCCTGGGGCCTCGCGATCGCCGACGCAAGCGTGGCGGACCGGCTCCTTGGCGCCCTTCTCTATCTCATCAAGCTTGCGGTCGCTGGCGTCGCGCTCGGCGTGTTCGAAACCAGCATCGCCAAGATGCGCGTCTTCCGTGTGCCCGATTTCGTCGGCGCGGCTCTGATGCTGGGATTTCTTGGCGCGCTGCTGCTGTTCGTCTCAAGGACCCTGAAATGAAGGGCCTTGCCTTCGACGTTGCGCATCTTCTTGCCGGCGGACTGGTGCTGATCAGCTTCATGCTGCTTTACCAGAACCGCCTCTACGCCCTTCTCAACGTCTTCGCGCTGCAGGCTGTGGTGCTGTCGCTCTCGGTCGCCTGGCAGGCCTATGTGCAGGACGCCAATCACCTTTATATCACGGCGGCTATCGCCTTCGCCTTCAAGGCCGTCATCATCCCGCTGGCGCTGCATCGCATCATCGCCCAGCTCGGCATTCAGCGCGATGTCGAGAACGTCGTCGGAGTCGGGCCGACGATGCTTGGCGGCCTCGCGCTGGTCGCCCTCTCCGAGGTCGTGATGCTGCGCATCGCCAGCGACGTGGACGTGCTGGCGCAAGAGGACCTCGCCTTCGCCCTGTCGGTCGTGTTGCTCGGCATGCTGATGATGGTCGTTCGCCGCAACGCCGTCTCGATGGTCGTCGGCTTCATGTCGCTCGAGAACGGGCTCATCCTTGCCGCAACCGGGGCGAAGGGCATGCCGCTGGTGGTCGAGATTTCCGTCGCCTTTTCCGTGCTGGTGGCGCTGGTGGTGATCGGCGTGTTTCTGTTCCGCATCAGCGAGCGGTTCGACACGGTCGACGCCCACGCGCTCGACCGGTTTCAGGGAGACCGGCGATAATGGCGGGGGTCAATGGGGCGATCGTCATTCTAGCCCTTCCGGTGGCGACCGCCGCTCTGCTTGCCGCTCTGCCGTCCTATCGGCTTTCCGCCGCGCTCAATGTCGCGTCGGCGTTCGTTACCTTCCTGGCGGCGGTTTCGCTGCTGGCAGGCGCTCCTGAGCCAAACGCCTACATTCTCGTCGACGATCTCAACGTCGTCTTCGTCGTGCTCAACACGTTCGTCGGTTTTACCGCGAGCGTGTTCAGCGCGACTTATATCGCCCACGAGATCGACACAGGGCGGCTGACGGCTACGAATTTGCGCTTCTATCACGCGATGTATCAGTTCCTCCTGTTTTCGATGAACCTGGCGCTGATCGCCAACAATATCGGACTGATGTGGGTGGCGATCGAATTCGCCACGCTGACAACGGTGCTGATGGTCGGCATCTACCGCACGCAGGAAGCGATCGAGGCGGCCTGGAAATATTTCATCCTCGGCAGCGTCGGCATCGCGCTTGCCCTCTTCGGGACGATCCTTGTCTATATGGCCGCCCGGCCGGTCGTCGGCGAGGGCGTCCAGGGGATGCTGTGGACGAGCCTGATCGCGCATGCCGCCGCGTTCGATCCTGCGTTGCTCAATCTCGCCTTCGTCTTCCTGTTGCTCGGTTACGGCACCAAGGTCGGCCTCGCGCCGCTGCACGCTTGGCTGCCCGACGCACATGCCGAAGGTCCGACGCCTATCTCCGCCGTGCTCTCCGGCCTTCTGCTCAACGTGGCGCTCTACGCCGTGCTGCGTTTCAAGCTTCTGCTCGACGCCAACGCTTTTGCGCTCGCGCCAGGTCCGTTGATGGTGACGCTGGGCCTCATCTCGGTCGTGTTCGCCGCCTTCATGCTTTACCGTCGCCGCGACATGAAGCGCATGTTCGCCTATTCCTCGATCGAGCACATGGGCGTGATCGTCTTCGCCTTCGGGATCGGTGGACCGCTCGCCAATTTCGCCGCCCTCCTGCACATGGCGATGCACAGCCTGACGAAATCGGCGATCTTCTACACGGTCGGCCAGATCGCGCAGGTCAAGGGCTCGCAGCAGATCGCCGACATTCGCGGCCTGACCGTCACCCATCCGCTACTGGGATGGAGCCTGGTGTTCGGCGTCTTCGCGATTGTCGGCTTGCCGCCAATGGGCGTGTTCATGAGCGAGTTTCTCATTGTGAGCTCGACCTTCGAACGCGCGCCGTGGCTGGCGCTGGCGCTGGGCTTCGGCCTTCTCGTCGCTCTCGGCGCCCTTGTCCTTCGAATGCAGGGGATGGCTTTCGGCGCCCCGCTCGGCTCGAGGGCGCCGGCCAAAGCTTCGGCGCTTCCGATCATGGCGCATTTCGCTTTGGTTCTGGTTGCCGGCGTCTATCTTCCGCCCCCGATCGTGACGTGGTTCCAGCACGTCGCCCAGCTGTTGCGGTGAGGGAGCGCATGAGCGCCAGCCAGGCCGTCATTCCCGACAACGAAGCCGAATGGCGCAGGGCGTCAATCCTCCTTGCTGCTGGAGAAGCGACGCTCGTGAGCCTTTGGGGGGATGAGGGGCGAATGCGGATGGCGCTGCGCCAAGCGTCTGGCGCGGTCTCGTTTGTCGAGGTCGCCTGCGAGGACGGTTCGTTCCCTTCGGTGGCGGCGGTTCACGCTCCGGCCGACCGTCTCGAGCGCGCGGCCTGCGATCTCTTCGGCTTCACGGCCCGCGAAGCGACGGACAAGCGGCGCTGGCTTGATCATGGCTGCTGGCCAGTGCGCGATCCGCTGGGACGGCCGGCTCTGCACGACGGCGCGCCCGATGCTTACGCGTTTCTCAAGGCCGAGGGCGAGGGCCTGCACCAGATTCCGGTCGGCCCTGTTCACGCGGGGATCATCGAACCTGGCCATTTTCGGTTTCACGCCGGCGGCGAGGCGGTCATACGGCTCGAGGAGCGTCTCGGCTACGTGCATAAGGGCGTCGATGGTCTGATGCGCGGCGCGAGCGTCGAACGCGCGAGCGTTCTGGCGGGGCGCGTCAGCGGCGATTCGACTGCGGCCTACGCCGTTGCTTTCGCCCGCGCCGTGGAGGCGGCGCTCGCAATCGATGCGCCAGCGCGCGCGCACGGGCTCAGGGGCCTGATGGCGGAACTCGAGCGGATCGCCAATCATTTCGGGGATATCGGCGCCATATGCAACGATGCCGCCTTCGCGCTGATGCACGCCCATTGCGGGATCCTACGCGAGCGGACGCTGCGTGTGGCCAAGGCCGCTTTCGGACACCGGCTGATGATGGACGCAATCGTTCCGGGCGGCGTCGCCGTGGATCTGACGCCAGAGGGCGCGGAGGCAATCCGCGGGCTCGTCCGCGAGGTTCGAACGACGTTTCCGGGCCTCGTCCGGCTCTATGACAACACCGCATCGCTGCAAGACCGCACCGTCGGGACAGGGGTGTTGAAGGCCGATCTCGCGCGCCGGTTCGGCGCCGGGGGCGTCATCGGCCGCGCATCGGGCCGCGATTTCGACGCGCGCCGCGACTGTGCCTATCCGCCCTACGACGCCTTCAGTTTCAAGGTTCCGATCCGGCGGGCGGGTGACGTCAACGCCCGCATATGGGTTCGGATCGAAGAGGTCGGCGAAAGCCTCGATCTGATCGAGGCTATGCTGCTGCGCCTGGCAGGGGGCCCGGTCCGCGCCTCACTCCCTCTAGCGGGAGGCGCACGCGAGGGCTTTGCCCTGGTCGAGGCCTTTCGCGGCGACGTCTTCGCGCATGTGCGGCTCATGGACGACGGCGCCGTCGCGCGCTGCCATCTGCGCGACGCCTCGTGGTTCCAATGGCCCCTCCTGGAAGCCGTGATCGAGGGCAACATCGTGGCCGACTTCCCGCTCTGCAACAAATCGTTCAATTGCTCCTACTCGGGGTGCGACCTCTAGATGCGCAACACCCTCCTGCAAGGCCTGCGTCCGCCGCTGACGGAGAGCGCGCCCGGAGCCGAGGATCCTGAGCTTGCCGCGCTGGCGGCGACCGTGAAAGAGGCGGCCGAACACGCCCTTGGTCGAAGCCTTGCGATCCGGCACGTCGACGCCGGCTCGTGCAACGGTTGCGAACTCGAGATTCATGCCCTCGGCAACGCCTTTTACGACATCGAGCGGTTCGGCTTCCGGTTCGTCGCCTCGCCCCGCCACGCCGATGTGCTCCTGGTGACCGGCCCGGTCACGCTGAACATGCGCGAGGCGCTGAAACGGACCTATGAGGCGACGCCCGGGCCCAAATGGGTCGTCGCCTCGGGCGTGTGCGCGGCCGATGGCGGCGTCTTTGCGGGAAGCTACGCAATCGCCGGCGGCGTCTCGAGCGTCGTCCCGGTCGATCTCGTCATCCCCGGATGTCCGCCGAGCCCGGCCGCCCTGCTTAGAGGTCTGCTGGCGCTGATGACCGGCGGATCGAAGTAGCGTCTTTTCCTGATTGAGGCGCTGCTGCTAGGCTCGCCCAACGCAAATCAACGAGAACGCCATGCCGTACGCGCGCTATCCATCACTGCTCGACAAAGTCGTCTTCGTCACCGGCGGCGGGTCGGGGATAGGCGCGGGGATCGTCGAGGCCTTCGTCGCGCAAGGGGCCAACGTCGCATTCGCCGATATTCTCACCGAGCCGTCGAAGGCGCTCGTTACTCGGCTCGGGGCATTGGGACAGGCTCCTTTGTTCATCAAATGCGACCTGACCGACATCGCCGCGCTCGAGGCGGCGATGGAGGAGGTCCATCAGCGTCTCGGGCCGATCGGGATCCTGATCAATAACGCCGCCAACGACCAGCGCCACGCTGCCGACGAGGCGAGCGAAGAGGACTGGGATCGGACAATGGCGCTCAACGTCAAGCACCAGTTTTTTGCTGCCCAGATCGCACGGCGTTCGATGCGCAAACTCGGCGGCGGCGCGATCGTCAATTTTACCTCGACTGCGTGGATGATCGGGATTGCGCGAATGTCGCTCTATTCCGCGGCCAAGGCGGCCATCGTCGGTCTGACGAACAGCCTCGCCCGCGAATTCGGGCCCGACAACATCCGGGTCAACGCTATCGCGCCGGGCGCGGTCATCACCGAGCGTCAGCGCCGTCTGTGGCTGAACGAGAAGGACATCGCAGATTTCCGCGCCCGCCAGTGCCTCGACCGCAGCCTCGTCGCCGAAGACGTCGCCCGGCTCGCGCTCTTCTTATCGGCGCAGGACAGCGAGATGATCACCAAGCAATGCTTCCTGGTCGATGGCGGCCTGCGCTGACGTAACGTATGTAAGCCCCGAGGGACTTGATCGGAGGCGAGTACAGGCGCATCCTCGCGAATCCGCGGCGGCCGGAGACAAGGCCGCCCGACAAGGGAGAGACGGAATGACAGTTGCGCGCATTCTTTCCGAAAAAGGGCGCGAGGTCTTCACCACCCAGCCGCACCGCACCCTGAAGGAAGTCATTGATCTTCTCGGAAGCAAGGGCGTCGGAGCGGTCGTCGTCGCCGACGCTTCCATGAGCGTGCTCGGCATCCTTTCCGAGCGCGACGTGGTTCGGGTGATCGCACAGAACGGAGCGGCGGCGATGGACGATCCGGTATCGCGGCACATGACGGCGAAAGTGACGACGGTGACACGCGCCGACACCATCGATCACGTGATGCAGACGATGACGGAAGGCCGTTTCCGCCACGTTCCCGTGGTCGAGGACGGGAGGCTGATCGGGATCGTTTCAATCGGCGACGTCGTCAAGCGCCACGTGAACACGATCGACAGCGAGCGTCAGGCGCTGCGAGAGTATATCGCGACCGCCTGAACTTGCGATCGCGCTCAGGCGCCGGCGGATTCGATCCGCGGCAGCTCGACATGCTGCGCAATCTCGGCCGCGGCCCGGCGGACCGCCTCGCGGCCGAGCGCGATCAATTCGTCGGCGCGATGAAACTCAAACATGCCGATCTTGCCGACCTTGAGCTGCACCAGCGCGTCGGGCGGATCGCCAGCGAGCCGGGAGCGCATGATGCGGTCCTGGAGAATGTCGAAGGCGTTGACCATAACCGTCATGAGCCCGGGGGCAGGGGCGTCGGTCTCTGTGGCTGGAGCGCGGGGAACGCCGCCGCGCCACCAGCGGGCGATCGTGCGGCCGTTGCTGTCGTTTGCCGGCTCATCAACGACCGGAGGCGGCTCCGGACGTCCGAAAGGATCCTGGATCGCCGTCCCGCGTCCGACGATTTCGCTCGATATGTTGAACGCGATGACCCGCTCGGCGCCGAGGGCGCGCGCGACGCTGACCGGGACCGGATTGACGATCGCCCCATCGAACAGCCAGCGGCCATCGACCTTAACTGGTTCGAACACGCCCGGCAGGGCGTAGGAGGCCCGTATCGCCTCGGCAAGGGGGCCGCGCCGGAGCCAGATCTCGTGTCCGCCGCCGATCTCGGTTGCGACACCGGCAAACCGAATCGGCAGATCCTCGATCCGGATTCCGCCGAGCTCCGCCTCTAGTCTGGCGCGTAGCCGCTCTCCGCCGATGAGGCCGCCGCCGGTGAAGGAAAAGTCAAGCAGACCGAACACACGCCGCTTGGTCAGCGAACGGGCGAAGACTTCCAGCATGTCGAGCTTTCCGGCGGCATAGCAGCCGCCGACGAGCGATCCGATCGAAGAGCCGACGATCACCTCGGGCCGCACGCCCAACGCGTCCAGCTCCTGCATTGCGCCGATATGAGCCCAGCCCCGCGCCGCGCCTGCGCCAAGCACGACGCCGACCCTCGCAGGGCGGACGCGTCCGCCGCCGAGCGCGGGCTCCAAATCGCTTCTCCAGTAGGGCGCTCTGAACATTGCTGCCCTTTGAACGTGTCATCGCGGGTTTGCGTTCCGCAACGACACTAAACCTACGCCCAATTGGGCGCCATATTATTAAGGTGAACGGTTAAGAACGGTTAATCCGGCAAGAACCGAACGCGAACGTCAGCCCGGAGTCTTGTTCGGCTCGACGAACGCGAGGCGCGCGCCTGCTTCGTCGGCCTCGACCCGACGGTAGAAACACGAACGCCGGCCGGTATGGCAGGCGCCCCCGTCGCCGCCGACTTCGACAAATGCGAGAAAGGCGTCCTGGTCGCAGTCCACCCGCATTTCGACCAGCCTCTGGGTCTGGCCGGAAGTGTCGCCCTTGCGCCAAAGCCCAGCGCGCGAACGCGACCAGTAATGGACGAGGCCGGTCGTCAGGGTCGCCTGGAGCGCGGCCGCGTTCATGTGGGCGACCATCAGCACGTCGCCCCGCTCGGCGTCAATTGCGACGCAGGTCGCCAGCCCGTCCGCGCCGAATTTCGGCTGGAAGGCGGACCCCTCTTCCGGGTCGGGAAGCTCGTCGCGTCCGGAATCGGCCACGGTCAACGGGCGCCGCGCAGCAGATTGAAGAAGCGGGTCTGCTCGTTGGGGTCGTCGCGGAACACGCCGGTGAACTGCGTCGTGACGGTCGAGACGCCCTCCTTGCGCACGCCGCGCATCGCAATGCAGGTATGCTCGGCCTCGATCATCAGCGCGACGCCGCGCGTGCCAAGCGAATCCTCGATCGCCATCGCGATCTGCGCCGACAACGCTTCCTGGGTCTGCAAGCGTCGGGCGAACACCTCAACGATGCGGGCGAGCTTCGACAGGCCGACGACGCCATCGCGCGGATAGTAGGCGATATGAGCCTTGCCGAAGAAGGGCGCGATATGATGCTCACAGTGCGAAACGAAGGAAATATCGCGCACCAGGACGAGATCGTCGTAGCCCGAAACATGATGAAACACCCGCGTCAGCGTTTCGCCGGCGTTGGCGCGATAGCCCGAAAACAATTCCTCGTAGGCCTTCGCGACCCGCCGCGGCGTATTGACGAGGCCTTCGCGATCCGGATCGTCGCCGGCCCACGCAATGAGCGTGCGCACGGCGGCTTCCGCCTCTTCGCGGCTGGGCTTTGCGGGCTTCGGGCGCGCAGGCTCCGCCCTTAACGTCACGAGATCATCCATCAGCGTACCCCGGCAGCGGCTCGCCCGTCTTGGGCCCCGATTTGGGCCTCGATTTCGGCTTTCCGCGCTCCTATATAGGCAAGCCGAGACGATGCGCCAGTCTATGGGAACGGTCCACGCCCACGATGCTTGACGAGATCTACAACCGGAGAGTGCTTGAGCTTGCCGCGGATATCCCGCGGCTTGGGCGCCTTGCGGCGCCCGACGCGACCGCGAAGGCCCACTCGCGCCTCTGCGGTTCGACCGTCATTGTCGATCTGGCGGTGAAGGACGGGCATGTCGTCGATTTCGCCCATGACGTGAGAGCCTGCGCGCTTGGCCAGGCGTCCTCGTCGCTGATGGCGCGCCACGTGATCGGCGCGTCGGCGGAGGAGCTTTTCGCGTTGCGCGACGTCATGACGCGGATGTTGAAGGCGAACGGCTGTCCGCCGGAGGGCAAGTGGGCCGAGTTTGCCGTGCTCGAGCCCGTGCGCGCCTACAAGGCCCGGCATGCGTCGACGCTGCTGACCTTCGACGCGGTCGCCGATGCCCTTGGCCAGATCGCAGCGCGGCAGGCGCAGGCGGAAACAGCAACCGCGTCATGAGCGCCCTTGCGCCGCGCCGCGCCGCGCACGCGGCGATCCGGGTCTACCAGCTCACGCTCTCGAGCCTCATCGGCCGGGAATGCCGCTATCTGCCGAGTTGCTCGGCCTATGCCGACGAAGCCATTCAGCGCCACGGACTGTGGGCCGGTTCGTGGATGGGCGTTGCGCGAATATGCCGGTGCCATCCATGGGGCGGAAGCGGCTACGACCCGCCGCCCGAGGCCCTTCCCCTCGCCGCCGGCTGGGCGCGGCCATGGCGGTACGGGCGGTGGCGTTACCGGTGCGATTGACGCGGCTTGCCTCCTCAGCCGCCGCCCTTTAAGGACAGGCGGCAATCCGCACAGCCTCGAGAGAATGATCCGCATGGCCGAGCCGCGCCGGGCCGCCGCCGCATCCGCGACCCGCATCGAGGGCGGCCGCTTTCTCATTGTCGAAGCGCGCTTCTACGAAGCGATCTCCGCCGATCTCCTGGCCGGCGCCACGCGCGCCCTGGAGGCCGCCGGCGCGACGCACGACGTGGTGACTGTGGCCGGCGCGCTGGAAATTCCGGCCGGGATGGCGATCGCGCTCGATGCCGCAAATTCTGCCGGTCGACCCTACGATGGGGCAATCGCGCTTGGATGCGTCGTGCGCGGCGAGACGTTTCATTTCGAGATTGTGGCGGGTGAATCCGCGCGGGCGCTGATGGATATGTCGGTTCATCGCAAACTCGCGCTCGGCAACGGCATCCTGACCACCGATACGATCGGGCAGGCCGAGGAGCGCGCGGACCCCGGGCAGGGCGACAAGGGCGGCGACGCCGCCCGGGCTGCGGTCGGTCTTGCACTTCTGGAGCGCCGGGTCGCCGGGCGATGAAGAAGTCCCAGCTTCGCTCGGCTGCGCGCCTCGCCGCCTCGCAGGCGCTCTATCAGATGGAAGTCGCGGACAAGGGACTGAACGATATTCTGGCGGAATTCGAGGCCCACTGGATCGGCCGGGAAATCGAGGGGGACGCCTACAACCCGGCAGAGCTCGGCTTTTTCCGCGACGTCGTCTCGGGCGTGGTGCGCGACCAGGTTCCGATCGACCGCGGCCTGGACGAGACGCTGGCCAAGGGCTGGCCGCTGCGCCGGGTGGAAGCGCTGATGCGGGCGATCTTGCGCGCCGCCTACTACGAACTGCGCAGCCGTTCCGACGTGCCTGCCCGCGTCGCGGTGACTGAATATGTGGACGTCGCCGCGGCCTTCTTCGGCCCCGACGAGTGCGGAATGATCAATGCGGTGCTCGACGCGCTCGCGCGCCAGATGCGTCCGGCCGAATTCGCCGTCGGGCGTTGAGACTCGGCGGTCGTCAAACTCGGCCATTACCCTGCGTCAAGCGGAATCGCGATTTCCCTGCTGATAATCTGGGGATAACTGTTGCGCCCGATTCACGGCATGTTAACCATGGCGAATCAGAGTGGCCAAAGATTCGCCTTTGCATCAACCCCCTGATTCGAGTTGCGTATCGAATCGCACCGGGATCGCCGCCATGCCGACGACCGACCCATCCGAGGGTTTTTCTGGCTTGCAGCAATGGTCCGAGCCGCTGATTTTCGACCGGCTATTTTCCGCCTACGCCAGGCTTCTTTCCGACGATCATCTGGCGCGCGCTTTGACCCGTCTGCACGCAAGAGTCTGGCGGGCGCTGATCGGCGGCGACATGTCGAATTTCGAGACGCTTCGCGAAGCGCTCGTCTCGGCCCTCGAACATTGCAGCCTGACGCTGAACCATCTGGCGGAGGTCGACGCCGAGATCATGATCGAATTGCTCGACGTCGTCATCAGTCGCTACAACCGCTCGCATCGCACGGCCAGGGCCTATCATCTGGCGCTCATGCAACTGGCGGGAAGGCTGGCGCCAGCGCGGGCCGCCGCGCCTCGCGCCGCCGCCTGAGCGGCCGCCGAACTTAAGACAAACGTTCGCTACAGATCCTCGCGAAAGCGCTTGCCGCGCAGCTCGCGATAGAATGGGCGCGTCCTGCGTCTGTCGAGGCCGCCGTCCAGCGCCGCCGCAAGGTCGTCGAGCGCCAGACGGGTGATGTTGGGCAGATCGAGCTCGCGCGCTTTGTCGAGCGGCGTCCAGACGAGGTCGACGAGCTCGGCTTCGGCGTGGACAACCCCCTCGACCCGCCTGGCGATGTAGCGGGCGTCGATGACGAGAAAGCGCGCATCGAAGCGTTTCGGGCGGCCTGGCGGCGTGATGGCGCGAGCGAGAAAGTCGATGTCGTCGAGCGCGGGATAGACGCCCGTGGCGGCGAACCGGGCCCAAACGCCCGGCGGCGTTTTGTCCGGCGGTCCGTAGTCGCTGACGCCGATCGCGAGCCCCGTTTCCTCGAAGGTCTCGCGGATCGCGGCGAGCGCAATCGCCCGCGCAAAGCCCGGGGAGGGGCGCTGAACGCGCGCGTTGAGCTTCGCCTCCACATTGGGATCGAGGGCGCCGGCGGCGCTCATGCGCCGATCCTCCGGCTCGACCCGTCCGCCGGGAAAGACGTACTTGCCGGGCATGAACCTGTGACCAGCGTGCCGCTTGCCCATCAGCACGCGCGCGTCCCGCCCCGAACGCTCGATAATGATCAGCGTCGCCGCGTCGCGCGGCCGGAGCGCTTTGGCCGCGCCGTCGGCGCCCGTCACTCCCTCTCCCCGCCGAAGCCGTGCATGAACAGCGCCCATTGCTGCCCGACGACCGCCCCCTTCATGCGCGGCAGCAGCAGCAGGCTCGCCGCCACGGTCACCGCAAGCCAGAAAAGAGCCACGAGCAGCAGCGACATTTGCGGCGCGATATTGTCCGACAGAAGCACGCCGGCGCCGACCACGTGGCAAACGACGAGCATCGTGAGATAGGCCGGCGCATCATCGGCGCGGGCGTGGCTCAAGTCCTCGCCGCACACCTTGCAGGAGGGCGCGATCTTGAGATAGGCGCGAAAGAGCCGGCCGCGGCCGCAGGCCGGACACCGTCCAATGAGCCCGCGCCGGATCGCCTCGCCGAGCTGGCGGCTCTTCCTCGGCGCCTGCCATCGGAAGCCCGACATGTCGTTCATCGGCGCTTGCCCTTGCGGTTCTCCTCGCGCGCCCGCGGATCGGACCGGGCCGGCCGGCGCGGCTTGCGTCGCGTGTCTTCGCGCGTTTCGCTCGATACGATCTCGAACCGGAGTGCGCCGGCGAAGGGCGCGGCCTCGACCAGACGAACCCGGACCGGGTCTCCCAGCCGGAAGGTCTCGCGGGTACGCGAGCCGACGAGCGAGCGCGTCGCCTCCTCGTAGCGGAAATAGTCGTCGCCCAGCGTCGCCGCAGGCACGAAGCCATCCGCGCCCGTCTCCGTCAGCTTGACGAAGAGGCCAACGCGGGTGACGCCCGCGATGCGTCCCTCGAACATCGCGCCGACGCGGTCGGCGAGATGCGCTGCAACAAGCCGGTCGACCGTCTCTCGTTCGGCCGCCATCGCCCGCCGCTCGGCGGCGGAGATGTGCTCGGCGATCTGTGCGAGTTCGCCGCCGCGCATGTCGTTGAGGCCGCCATCGCCGAGGCCGAGCGCGCGGATCAACGCGCGGTGAACGACCAGATCGGCGTATCGGCGGATCGGCGAGGTGAAGTGGGCGTAGCGGCGCAGGTTGAGGCCGAAATGGCCGTAGTTCTCGTGACTGTATTCCGCCTGCGCCTGAGCGCGCAGCACGACCTCGTTGACCAGCGCCTCGATCGCCTGCCCCCGCACGCGGCCGAGCACGCCGTTGAAATGGGATGGACGCACCCGATCGCTCTTGGCGAGCTTGACGCCGATCGTGCCGAGGAACTCGACGAGGTCGTTGAGCTTCTCGACGCTCGGCGCGTCATGCGCGCGATAGAGGAGCGGCGAATGCGCCGCTTCCAGGCTCTCGGCTGCGGCGACATTGGCGAGGATCATGAACTCCTCGATCAGGCGGTGCGCCTCGAGCCGCTCCGGCCATCTGACCCCGGCGAGCCGTCCCTCCTTGTCGAGGGTGAGCTTGCGTTCGGGCAGGTCGAGGTCGAGCGGGTCGCGGCGTCCGCGCTCGATCTTGACGATGGCGTGCGCGGCATAGAGAGGCTTCAGCACGCTTTCAAGCAGCGGCGCCGTAGTCTCGTCCGGCCGTCCGTCGATCGCGGATTGCGCCTGCTCGTAGGACAGTTTGGCGGCCGAGCGCATCGTGACGCGGTGGAACGCATGCGAGCGCTTGCGGCCCTCCGCGCTGAGGACCATGCGCACGGCGAGCGCAGGCCGGTCCTCGAGCGGACGCAGCGAGCAGAGGTCGTTGGAGATGCGCTCGGGCAGCATCGGCACGACCCGGTCGGGAAAATAGACCGAGTTGCCGCGCTCCAGCGCCTCGCGGTCCAGCGCCGACCCGGGCTTCACGTAAGCCGCGACGTCGGCGATGGCGACTGTGACGATGAAGCCGCCCGCGTTCGCCGGATCGGGATCGGGCGCGGCGTGGACCGCGTCGTCGTGATCCTTGGCGTCCGGGGGATCGATGGTCACGAGCGGCAGCGTCCGCCAGTCCTCGCGCGGCGGCGCGTGGCGGACAGGGCGCGCGCTCTCGGCTTCTTTCAGCGCCGCAGGCGAGAAGACATGAGGGATGTGATGGGTCGCGAGCGCGATGAGGCTCACCGCGCGCTCGGATTTGACGGAACCCAGCGACTCGACCACCCGTGCCGAAGGCGGGCCGAAACGGCTCTCACGCAAGGGCTCGATCGCGACGAGATCCCCGTCCTCGGCCTCGCCCGCCATTGCCGCGGGCACGTGGAACGGGCGACCCGCCGAACGCTTCTCGACCGGCAGCGCGCGGCCTGATCCGTCATCGGCCTTGCGGAAGACGGCGTAGACGCGGGCCTTCAGCTTGTCGAGAATCTTGACCACGCGGCCCGAATAGGCCGGCTCTTTTCCTGCGGCGTCGGGATCGAACTCGACGCGCATCAGCACGCGAGCGCCAAGCCCGGGCGCAGGCGCGGCCTCGCGCTTGCCGCGCGAGCGCCGCACCCGGATCAGCGGCGCCGGGCCGTCCTCGCTCCACTCCGCGGGCCTGGCGACAAGCTCGCCGTCGCGGTCGCGCCCGGCGATGTCGGCGACGACGAGCGAGGGCAGGCGGCCCTGAACGGTCAGCGTCTTGCGGCCGCGCGCGACGGCGCCCTCCGCCTGCAGGTCCTTGATGAGGAGCTTGAGCTCCGCCTTGGCGTCCCCGGTCACGCCGAAGGCGCGGGCGATGTCGCGCTTGGTGACGCGCGCGCGCGTCTTCTCGCCCTTGGGCGCCGCCTCGCCGGCGATAAAGGCGATCAGCTCCTCGCGCGACGGCAGTGCCGCTTTCCGCGGAGCGCCGCTCCGGGCGCCCTTCGGCGCGCGTCGATGGGGGACATGATCTTGCAAGGGTACCACTCGGGGCCGCAACGGCGCCCTACCGCCAACCTAAGTTCGAGGAGGCAAGGAAACAAGTTGCCACGCTCGACGCGTAACGCCTGGGGGTGGGATTTGTTCGCACGGTCGCGTCAGGGACCGCCCCCCTTTTCGATCCGGAGCAGCGTGAACAGCTTCATCGGCGGCAGCTCGCGCTGTTCGACCACCCGCGCGTCCGCGTGGGACGCGATCCAGCCGCCCACCGCGGCATAGGGGAAATTCGGATGCCAGCCGAGCCACGCCGCGGCGGTTTCCATCCGGCGCTCGACTGCTGCGCGCGCGCCGCCCGAAGCGGCGAAATGGTTCATGACGACGAGGGTCCCGCCCGGACGCAACACCCGCCAGGCTTCGTCGAGCGCGCGTTCCGGATTGGGCAGGACGCTCATCACATAGGGCGCGAGCGCGACGTCGAAGGCCTTGTCGGGAAACTCGAGTTCGGCCGCGTCCATGACGTAGAGGCCCTTGACCTGCGCGAGCGCCTTTCGCTGGACGCGGGCCTCGGCGGCCCGCAGCATGGGCGCGCTGATATCGACGCCGGTCACCAGCACATTGCCGGGCAGCAGGGGAAGCTCGAGCCCGGTGCCGACGCCGATGACCAAAATCTCGCCGCCGGGCCCTGCAGCGGATCCAGCGGCGCGCGCCGCCGCCAGCCGGCCGGGATGAAACGGCAGATCGAAGATGAGGTCGTAGACAGGCGCCCAACGGCTATAGGCCGCCTCGGCGTGATGTCCCGCGTAACGCTCTGTGGCGTGCAACGGGTTCAAGGTCCAAGCCCTCTTCGTTAGTTTTCGGCGCCGATGTCGCCATACAGTTAAACGACTAGCCTGAGGGTTGGGTCCAAAGCCAGCGAAATTCCGGGCTAGAAAAGTCTGCGTCAATGACAATTGCGACTGGCGGCCGATCGTCGGATCACGCGGCCTTTCGCTCGCCAAACACCATTCATCGCACAATCGGCCGCCCGCGCACGTTTGTCAGCGACAAAGCGTTTTCAGAGGGTTAGGCGCCAAAAACTGTCGCTCTTTTACTCTCGCGCTGCCCGAATGTCTCATCTCGCGAGGCAAGCTTCGCGGCGCCTTTGCTAGATTAATACATCGCGTATATGTATAATATTTTATCCAGCTGATTGCCCGGGCTCAGCTTTCTAACGCAACGCCTCCTCGTCGCGGCGCCTGTGGAGATAACCACAGATTTGTCTGTTTGGCAAGAAAATGTCGGTTTCTCAGAAATAGCCTGGCCGGAACAATGCCCGGCGCTCATGGCTGGATTCGGCGTCATCAGCGTACCGGCCAGATGCGAAAGCGAGATCGGGCTTTGCCTGGCGATGAGCCTCGGTCCTATCCTATGGGGCAGGGACCGGAAACGAGGGAATTGGGCATGCTTGACCACATCGGCGTTGCGGTCACCGATTTTGAGCGGGCGAGCGCTTTCTATCGGGCCGCGCTGAAGCCGCTGGGCCTTGGCGTCCTCATGGAAGTCACCGCGGAAGAGACGGGAGGCGACGCCCACACCGGATTCGGCGAAAACGACAAGCCGTTCTTCTGGATCGGCACGGGCAAGAAGCCCAAGGGCGGAACCCATGTCGCGTTCACCGCGAAAACGCGCGCCGAGGTCGATGCGTTCTACCGCGCCGGGCTCGCCGCCGGCGGCCGCGACAACGGCGCGCCGGGCCTCAGGCCCCAGTATCACGCGAATTACTACGGCGCCTTCGTCTTCGATCCGGACGGCAATAATATCGAGGCCGTCTGCCACCGACCGGCATAGAGCAAGGGTTAGATCCGCATCGTTTGACCGATTTCGCCCCGTGAGGCCGGGAGCGTGACGCCAGGAGAATGCCGACCTCCTGGCTGTCGTGAAGTTGACCCTCACGATCGCGTTATGGTCGCGGGCATCGATTGTCTTTCGGCACGGGATGAGACAGCTTGCATGGGGTTAGGCCGGCGGGGAGCTCCCGGCGCCCCGATCGCGAGGAAAAGTCCATGGCGTTCAGGATGGTTTTGCTGACCGGTTCGTTCTGGCTTTCACTCCCGTCCTCGCGGCGAGACCAGTCCACATCGGCGTCACCACAATTCTCAGCGGACAGTACGCCGAGCGCGGACAAAGCGAGCAATATGGCGTCGAGCTGGCGCTGCAGCGCATCAATGAAGCCGGCGGGGTGCTGGGGAGGCCGGTGGAGGCGCTTTACGGGGACAACGCTGCGGATCCCGCGACGGGAATCGCCGCCACAAAAAGACTGATCGAGGAACAGCATGTGCCGGTGCTGCTGGGCGCGCTCTGGACCCCGGTCACCCATGCAATCATGCCAATCGTTGCAGAGGCGAAAGTGCCTCTCGTCATCGACATTTCCGCAGGACAGGACTTCGTCGACGCTTCCGGAATCGGCGGCAACGACTATGCCTTCAAGACGATTCCGTCCGACCGCGACATCGCGCTCGCCCTCATGGGCTGGCTCAAGGGCCGGGGCGTCCACAGCGTCGCGATCGTCAGCGACGACAACCCATTCAACCACGTCAACGCGGACAGCATGGAAAAAGCCGCGAGTGCGGGCGGCATCAAGGTTCTCGCCAACGAGACCATCGCCAAGGACACCAAGGACCTTGCGCCGTTGTTGGGGCAGCTGAAGGCGCTTGCTCCCGACCAGATCGTGACCTTGCTCGGCCCTTCGACAGCGCCTTTCTTTCGCGACTTTGAACAGTCCGGCTGGAGGGTGCCCATCACCGGACGCATTGATTTTTCTGTCGCCACGGGCGCGGTCTCTCCGCAATTCCTCGACTCCGGCGGCCTGGACGACGCCACGAGCGTCACGGTCTTCAACCCTTTGATCGAGACGCCGGGCGTGCAGGACTTCATTCAGGCTTACCGCGCAAAATACGGGATCATGCCGACCCAGCGCTCGTTCTTCGCCTACGAGGCGACCAATCTCGTAGTCGATGCGATTCGCCGTGCGAACTCCGACAAGCCCGAAGACATTCAGAGGGCGCTCAAAACCACGACGATGCCGTCGCTGCTCGGGGGAACCTATGCGATGGACGACCACAATCATCCCCACACCCCGATGCAAATCGTCGGCGTGCGAGGCGGGAAGATGAGCGTGATCGCGCTGGTTGGTGGCTGAAACAAGCGCGCCTGGTCAGCGAGCTCAGCCGTCAATCAATGTGTCTCCCGCCAAGTCTGCAGGCACGTCGGCGGCTGCTGCAAAGGCCGCAGACTAATCGTTTGGCGGGTGGCGCTGCGTCCACTCGCAGCCATCCGTTGCGCCTCGTCCAATTGAGCGGGCGTCATCTCGGCTTTGAGTTGGTCGCGGAGATTGACAGCCATGTCCCGGATCGCCGCGGCGGATAGGTCGGCGGTGTTCGACGCGGCCAAATTGAACCAGAAAAAGGCTGCCGCGTTGTCTTGGGGCGCGCCACGACCCTTTTGGTACATCAGGGCGAGGTTGAGCTGTCCCTGAGCAAACCCTTGCTCCGCGGCCTTGCGATACCACTCGAGAGCCTGTCCATAGTCCTGCTCAACTCCATTGCCTTTTTCATACATCACGCCAAGGTTTGATTGTGCGGCTGGATTCCCCTTTTCCGCGGCTTTCCGATACCAGGCGATAGCCGTCAGGGGGTCCCGAGTCGTCCCAAAGCCATTCTCATAGATGACGCCGACGTTATATTCGCCGACAGAGTTCCCCTGGTCGGCGGCCTTGCGAAACCAGTTCAAAGCCTGAGCGTAGTCCTGCGGCACGCCGTGGCCGGCCTGGTAGGCCGAGCCGAGGTCAACTTGACCGAGCGAGCTCCCCTGGTTCGCGGCCTTCTCGAACCATCCGACAGCCGCCGCGTAGTCCTGTGGCGCGCCGACGCCCATGTTGTACATCATGCCAAGGGTGACTTGCGCGTTGGCGTGGCCTTGCTCCGCCGCCTTGCGGTACCACTCGAAGGCCGTCGCGTCGTCTTGCGGAACGCCCCTTCCGTGGGCGTACATTCCGGCGAGACTGTATTGGGCCGACGCAAATCCCTGCTCAGCGGCCTTGCGGAACCAGGATAGCGCCAGCTCCAGGTTTCGCGGCGCGCCCGCGCCGTTTTCATACATGATGCCAAGATCGAATTGCGCGCCAGCATCCCCTTGGCCGGCCGCCACGCTGTACCAATGAACCGCCTTTTCAAAGTCCCGGGGAACGCCAAGGCCGCGAGTGTAGAGGAAGCCAAGGCTGACCTCGGCGGAAGCGTTGCCGTGGTCGGCAGCCATACCGAACCAGGAAAGGGCCTGCGTGTAGTCCACCGCAACACCCTTACCTTGCAGATACATTTGGCCCAGCGCGTTTTGCGCGACCGCATCGCCTTGGTCGGCCAGAGGCCGCCAGAGGCTCAGCGCGGCTGCATAGTCGCCACTCCGATACGCGACTTCTCCGTCCTCGTAGGGTCCAGCTGATGCGGCGCAGGAATGCGAAAGCGCAAACGCCCAACCGAGAAGGAAAATCGTGGTCCGCCGATCCATGTTTCACCGGCCTTCGGCACGCCGACAACTGCGATTAACAATGCGCGCCGGGCTGGGTCGGTCAAGCGCACGGATGGCACGGGCGTGATCATGGCCGCTATTCCGCGAGTTCGGTTCTACTGGGTTTAATCCTGGGGCGTAATGCCCTTTGGAATTGACGCCTATCTCTTCCTGGCGGCCGCGCTCGGCTTTGCTTTCGCCGTGCTTCCGGTCGTCGGCTTTTTGGCCGGAGCGGCCGTCGCTTTGGCAGGCGCGCTCTTCGCCGCCGCGCTCTTGGCTGGCGCTTTGGCCGGCGCGGCCTTTTTCGCCGCGGCCCTCGCCGGCGCCTTGCGCGCCTCGGGCGCGGGCTTGCCCTCGCGCTCGGCGATCAGCTCGATGGCGTCGGTAAGCGTGATCGAGTCCGGATGCGTCGACTTCGGGATGGTCGCGTTGACCTTGCCCCAGTTGACATAGGGGCCGAAGCGGCCCTCGCGCACGGTCACGGGCCCGCCGTTCGGATGCTGGCCAACCAGACGCCCGCTGACGCCGCCGCCGGCCGCCTTCGCCGCGAGCAGCGCGACCGCCTCGTCGAGCGTAAGGCTCGCCGGGTCTGTCCCTTTGGGCAGCGTTGCGTTGATCTTGCCGTGACTGACGTAAGCGCCGAAGCGGCCCTGCTTCACGCTGACCGCGCCGCCTTGAGGGTGATCGCCGAGCGCCCGGCCTGCGCCGCCGCCGCCGAAGCGCGAGGCGCCCGCGCCGCTTTCCTTGGCGACAATGAGGTCGATCGCCCGGTTGCCGCCGATCTCGAGCACGTCGTCGTCGCGGCCGAGGTTGGCGTAGGTCTTGCTGTGCTGGACATAGGCGCCGTAGCGGCCGATGCCGGCGACGATCGGCTCGCCGCTCGTCGGATGGCGCGCGACCTCGCGCGGCAGCGCCAGCAGCGCCAGCGCCTTTTCCAGCGTCACGTCGTCGGCCTTGAGGCCGCGCGGCAACGACGAGCGCTTGGGCTTTTCGCCCTCGCCCTGCTGCACGTAGTCGCCGAAGCGGCCGCTGCGAAGCGTAATCTCGTCGCCCGAATCCGGGTCCTGGCCCAGCACCCTGACGCCCGGCCGGTCGCCCTCGCCGCTCTCGGCGCCGCTCGGCGACAGCACGCGGGTGAACTTGCATTCGGGATAGTTCGAGCAGCCGATGAAGGCGCCGTACTTGCCGAGCTTCAGCGACAATTGCCCCTTGCCGCAGACCGGGCAAAGCCTGGGATCGACGCTGTCGCCGCGCGACGGAAAGATATGCGGCCCGAGGAGCTCATTGAGGCTGTCGAGCACCTGTGTGGTGCGCAGGTCCTTGATGTCGCCGACCGCGCCGGAAAAGTCGTTCCAGAAGTCGCGCAAGAGCGCCTTCCAGTCGATCTCGCTGTTCGACACCTTATCGAGCTTCTCTTCGAGATCGGCGGTGAAGTCGTAGCCGACGTATTTGGCGAAGAAGGACTCGAGGAAGGCCGTCACCAGCCGGCCCTTGTCCTCCGGGATCAACCGCTTCTTCTCGATGCGCACATAGTCGCGCTCGCGCAAGACCGCGATGGTCGAGGCGTAGGTCGAGGGCCGGCCGATGCCGAGCTCCTCCATCCGCTTGACCAGCGTCGCCTCGGTGTAGCGCGGCGGCGGCTCGGTGAAATGCTGGGTCGCGTCGATGCGCTCCTTGGCAAGTCTTTCGCCGTCGCGCATGGCGGGCAGGCGGCCCGACTCCTCGTCCTCCTCGTCGTCCCGGCCTTCCTGATAAAGCGCGAGGAAACCTGGAAAGCGCACGACCTGGCCGCTGGCGCGAAAGTCAAGCTGCCGGGCCCCCGCCTCGGCCAAAATGTCGACCGTGGTTCTTTCGAGCTCCGCGCTCTCCATCTGGCAGGCGATGGTCCGCGTCCAGATGAGTTCATAGAGCTTGGCCTGCTCCGGCTCGAGATGGCGGGCGACCTCGCGCGGCCGCCGGGTCATGTCGGTTGGCCGGATCGCTTCGTGGGCCTCCTGCGCGTTCTTGGCCTTGGCGGTGTATTTCCGCGGCGCGCCAGGCACGTAGGCGTCGCCGAAATCCTTGGCGATGACGCGGCGCGCGGCGGCGACCGCCTCGGGCGCGAGGTCGACGCCGTCGGTGCGCATATAGGTGATGAGGCCGACCGCGCCGTCGCCGATGTCGACGCCCTCATAGAGCCGCTGGGCGATCTGCATGGTGCGCGCCGGCGCAAGCCCGAGCTTGCGCGAGGCCTCCTGCTGCAGGGTCGAGGTGGTGAAGGGCGCGTAGGGATGGCGCTTGACCGGCTTCGATTCGACCGACCTGACGGTAAATTTCGCGGTCTCGAGCGCAGCCTTGAAAGCTTCGGCCTCGGCGCCGGAACCGACGTCGAGGCGGTTGATCTTCTTGCCGTCGGCGCCGACGAGCCGCGCGGTGAAGGGCGCCTTGGCCTCGGTCAGGAGATGGGCGACGATCGACCAGTACTCGCGCGCCACGAACCGCTCGATCTCGACCTCGCGGTCGCAGACGATGCGCAACGCGACGGACTGGACACGCCCCGCCGAGCGCGCGCCCGGGAGCTTCCGCCACAGAACCGGCGAGAGGGTGAAGCCGACGAGATAGTCGAGCGCGCGGCGCGCCCTATAGGCGTCGACCAGCGCCTCGTCGATCTCGCGCGGATGGCGCATGGCTTCCTGGATCGCGTCCTTGGTGACGGCGTTGAACACCACGCGGTCGACGCGCTTGTCCTTCAGGAGTTTCTTGCTGGTGAGGATCTCGTGGATGTGCCACGAGATCGCCTCGCCCTCGCGATCCGGGTCGGTCGCCAGGATGACCCGCTCGGCGCCCTTGACCGCGACGCCAATGTCGCTGAGGCGTTTGGCCGCCTTGGCGTCGACCTCCCAGCGCATGGCGAAGTCGTTGTCCGGATCGACCGAGCCGTCCTTGGCCGCGAGGTCGCGCACATGGCCGAAGGAGGCGTAGACTCCATAGTCCTTGCCGAGATATTTGTTGATTGTCTTGGCCTTCGCAGGCAACTCGACGATCACGACTTTCATTCGACATCCATTCTGGGGCGAGCCCGGAGCCGCGCTTCGATCGCCGCCGGGCCGTCCGGGCAGCGGGATATGGAGACGCAAGGGCCGCGTGTCAATTCTTCGCGGCCGCGTCCGTCAGCCGATAAGGCGGCCAAGGAAGGGAATCGTCACGCGTTGCACCGCTCGGTCCGCCCGTGCGAAAATCGCCGTTCAATCGCTCCCTAACCATCTCATGAGGTCGCCATGGCCGAACGTTCGCCCAATGAAAAACCCGTCTGGTTCATCACCGGCTGCTCGACCGGCTTCGGACGAGAACTGGCCAAGATTCTTCTCGCGCGCGGCTACCGCGTCGTGGCGACCGCGCGCGATCCGAATAAAATCGCCGACCTGGTCGAGGGCCATGGCGGAAATGCGCTGGCGGTGGCGCTCGACGTCGAGAAGCAGCCTGAGATCGAAGCGGCGGTGGAGGCGGCGAAGCGAATATTCGGGCGCATCGACGTGCTCGTCAACAACGCCGGCTACGGCTATCTCGCGGCGATCGAGGAGGGCGACGACACGGACATTCGATCCGTGTTCGAAACCAATGTATTCGGCCTCGCCGCCCTGATCCGCGCCGTCCTGCCGATCATGCGCCATCAGAAGTCGGGGGCGATCGTCAATATATCCTCGATGGGCGGCTTCATCGGCTTTCCGGGCTCGGGCTATTACGCCGCGACGAAATTCGCAGTCGAGGGCCTTTCGGAAGCGCTCTCCAAGGAGGTCGCGCCGTTCGGCATCAAGGTCCTCATCGTCGAGCCCGGTCCGTTCCGCACCGACTGGGCGGGACGCTCGCTCAAGACCCCGAAGCATCCGGTCGACGCCTATGCGGAGACGGCGATCGCCCGCCGCAATCAGGTTCAGGGCTATTCGGGTTCTCAACCCGGCGATCCGGTGCGGGCCGCCGAGGCGATCATCGCCACTGTCGAGCAGCCCAACCCTCCCTTAAGGCTTCCCCTCGGCAATTTCGCTTATGACGCCATGGGGGCCGAACTCGAGGCCGTGCGCAAGGAATACGCGGCGGTGGAAGCGGTCGCGCGCGGCGCGGACTATCCGAAAGGGGCGTGAGGGCCCAAGCTTTCGCGGTGACGCGAGCCGAGAGGGCGATCATGACAGGCGGCTTTGACCTGCAGCGCTTCGTGGATGCGCAAGCGCCGATCTACCCGCGGGTCTGCGAGGAGCTTCGGGCAGGGCGGAAAGAGAGCCACTGGATGTGGTTCATCTTTCCGCAAATCGCGGGACTCGGCCAGAGCCCGACGTCGGTCCGATTCGGGATTTTCTCGCTGGACGAGGCGTCAGCGTACCTGTCGCATCCGATCCTGGGCCCCAGGGTGAAGGAATGCGCGAACTCTCGCGGTCAACGTCGAGGGAAAGACTGCGCGGCAGATTTTCGGAGGCATCGATGAGACGAAATTTCGCTCGTCGATGACGCTTTTCATGAAGGCCGCGCCCGACGTCACAGTGTTCCAGCGGTGCCTTGACAAGTACTTCGGCGGCGCCCCGGATCCGGCGACCCTTGCAAAACTCTAGCGCCCGGCCCAAAGGTCGGGCTTCGATGACCTCCCAATCCCCGCCCGTCTTCGCGCAGCGCCATCTGCTCGGCATCGAGCATCTTTCGCGCCTCGAGATCGAGGCGCTGCTCGATCTTTCCGACGAGGCGGTGGCGATCTCGCGCCAGGTCGAGAAGAAGCGTGCGAGCTTGCGCGGGCGCACCCAGATCAACCTCTTCTTCGAGGCCTCGACCCGCACCCAGTCCTCATTCGAGCTCGCGGGCAAGCGGCTCGGGGCGGATGTGATGAACATGGCGGTCGGGGCGTCGAGCGTCAAAAAGGGCGAGACGCTGATCGACACCGCCATGACGCTCAACGCCATGCGCCCCGACATCCTGGTCGTTCGCCATCACCACGCGGGCGCGGTCGGCCTGCTCGCGCGAAAAGTGGACTGCTCGGTCATCAACGCCGGCGACGGGGCGCACGAGCATCCGACCCAGGCGTTGCTCGACGCGCTGACCATCCGCCGCAACCTCGGCCGCATCGAGGGCCTGACCGTCGCGATCTGCGGCGATATTCTGCACTCGCGCGTCGCGCGTTCGAACATCCTGCTGCTTGGGAAGCTCGGGGCCCATGTCCGGGTCGTCGGGCCTTCGACTCTGATGCCGGCGGGGGTCGAGCGGATGGGCGTCGAGGTCTGCGGCGACATGCGCTCGGGCCTCAAGGACGCCGACATCGTGATGATGCTGCGCCTGCAGCGCGAGCGGATGAGCGGGGCCTTCGTGCCGTCCACCCGCGAATATTTCCGCTATTTCGGCCTCGACCAGGAGAAGCTCGCCTGGGCCAGGCCCGGCGCGCTGGTGATGCATCCGGGGCCGATGAACCGCGGCGTCGAGATCGACACGCTGATCGCCGACGGGGCGCAGTCGCTCATCCGCGAGCAGGTGGAAATGGGCGTCGCGGTCAGGATGGCCGTTCTCGAGGCGATGGCGCGCAACCTGCCGAACGGGTGAGACGCGTCGGTCTTTAGCGGATATCGCGGTGTATTGGCGAAACTCAGCGATTGGCGCCGAAGTCGATCAACGCGCTGAACATGCGTCTCAATTGAGATTGGGGCGGCGCGGCGACGCGGGCGGCTTCCAGGTCCGCGCTCGCTGGATCGGTCTGCGCGACGGAAGCCGCGGCCTCCGGCTCCTGGTAGCCGCTTGCGTCCGGCGAGGTGGAACTTGTCGGCGGCAGCTCAAGTTCGAGCGTCGAGTCGTCGACGGAGCAGCACGCGCTCCCCTCTGCGGGATCCCAGAGGCCGAGTGCGTCGCCGCCGGTCACAAGGGGCATAGTCTTTGAAATTCCCGTCGCGGAGGACGCCAATATCCCTAGCCCGGTCAGGGCGACAATCATCAGCACCGATCTCATAGTCATGAGGACGGCCCCTAAGCCTGGATGGAGAATGTCAACACCGTCAAAGCACCATTTGACGATTTCTAAATCATAGCCAGCGTATCTCTGCAGTCAACCGGGACAAGCATGATTTTATAATACGCCTGGACAAAGTCATTACTAAGCGCGTATTGCCATTCTACGCAGTTGCTGTTGAAGCCTTAACTCCGGTCGATGATGACAGTCCTCACTTATTCATCCAATGTTGCGATGCGAAATAGCAAATGTCGATAGGCGCCCGGCGCCAAAGACCAAAAAAGCCGCCCGAAGGCGGCTTTGCTCGAGGTTGGGAAGAAACCGCCCTGTCGGCCAGCGATAAGAATTCAGCCTGACGCAGGAAGCGTCCGGGTTCTCCAGGGCGCCTTCCAGGACGCCCAGCGGTTCCGGCCGGCCCGTCGCGCGGTGAGCAAGACGACGCCGAAGGCGACCATGGCGGCCGTCGAGATTTCGGGCGCCGGCGACGCCGTGGCGCTCGGCTCGATGCTCGCCGGCGGCGCGGCCGCGAAGCCACCGTCGACGATGCTTGTCCACGGCTGGCCGGCGGAAACGGGTTCGAGTTCGAACAGCCTCCCGTCTCCGACCCTCAGGCACGCGGCGCAGTCGTCCGCGGCGGCCGAGAGGCCGGCGAGGCAATCGGCGCGGTCGCAAGCGGTCAATCGCGCGACGCGCGGGTCAGGCGTTTGAAGCGCCGCGGCGGGCGCCGGCGTCACAACGCCGGCAGGCGTCCCGGCGGTGTGAACCCTTTGCGAGCCGGACCAGCCTACATAGGCCAAAGCGATCACAGCCGCTCCGAGCAAAGTCAGTGTCCGCCTTCGAATCCCGCTCTTCATACCGCTCTCCTCTCATCGGCCCGCCGAGGCGGGCGTGTTGTCTGGGAGGAAAAAGTAGAGAGAGTTTGGTTCTCGAGTTATGAATCCCGATTGTAAGTGACGCCGGGTTAGTTTTCGACAAACGTCAATCAGAAATAACAGAAGCTAAAGATTTCATTTACAATTTTATTCTTTACGATCTTGGCGGCGCTACTTTCTGCCGGCGACGAGTGCGGCTCAGCGCCGCTCGATCGGCTTCGAACGCGAGCGCTGGACCGTCTCGCGCTGAGCGCGCCGGCAGGAAAGCGGAGGCAGGCCCCGGAGGATGAGGCCGGTGTCGGCGACCGTCTGGCGCCCGATCTCGAGAAGCGAGTCCGTCATCGCGCCCGCGCGGTGAGGCGAGAGGACGAGATCCTCGACCTTGCGGGCGGGATCGTCCGCCGGCGCCGGTTCGACGGGAAAGACGTCAGTCGCGGCGCGGAACCGCCCGTTCTCGACTTGCGCCAGGAACTCGGGAAAGTCGACCACGCCGGCCCGGCTCATCAGCAGCACGACCGAGCCGGGCTTGATCAGCTCGAACTCGCGTCTGCCGAGGAAACCCTGGTTCTCGCTCGTCACCGCGGCGAAGATGACGATGACCCGGCTCGTGCTCAGAACCTCTTCGAGCGAGGCCGGCATGACGCCGAAGCCGGCCATGAAATGATCGGATATCCACGGATCATAGGCCTTGACGGCGCAGCCGAAGGGTTGAAGGAGCGGGATGAACGCGCGCGCAAGGTCGCCGAAGCCGATCAGGCCGACGCCCGCGCCATAGAGCGAAAAGCAGCCCTCTGCGCCGGCTAGCAGCCATTTCTCTTTTCCCGCGCGCATCGCCCGGTCGGCGGCGGTCACGCCGCGGCAAAGATCGATCGCGAGGCCGAGCGTCATCTCGGCCACCGGCCGCGCGAATGCCGAGCCGGGAGCGAGCACATGAATTCCGCGTTCAAAGCAGGTTTCGTAGTCGACGTTCTGCAGGAAATTGGTCTCGACGTTGATGATGGCGCGCAGCTTCGGGGCGCGGTCGAGGCGGGCTTTCGGCATGTCGCTCTGGCCGATCAGGAGCTCCGTTTCGGGAAGAAGCGACTCGAACCGCTCGGCCGGCATGCGACCGGCGCCCTCGTGTACGGCAAGTTCACCGAGGCTCTCGAGCCTGCTCCACGCGGCGCGGTCGAAAATTTCGCTAAGCCCGCGCGGCTGCGGGTCGATCACGATCAGCGGCCTCGCCATGGCTTCCTCCTATAGTGCAGTCGAGAACTAAATCGATGCGGATCTGCCCGCAACGTCCGAGACGGAGCCCCCGTGGCCGGAACCGGTCATGATGCTTCAGGCCTCTTTCGGAGATCGCGTCTTTGGCGGTCGATTCGCTACGCGAGTGGCGACGAAGCGCGCAATCGCCGGTCCGGTCAGGAGAACGATGACGAAGCGCGCTGTCTGCATCGCCATGACGAAGGGGACGTCCACCCTCGACGACGCCGCGATGATCGCGACCGAATCGGCTCCTCCAGGGCTCATCGCCAGATAGGCGGTCAGCGGATCGACATGGGCGATCCTGGTCAGGACCGCGGCGAGCCCGCCGCATATCGCGATGAGGCAAAGGATCGATGCGATGAGGCGCGGCGCGGCCCTCGCGGCGTGGATCAGGATCGGTCGATTGAACCTGAGGCCGATGCTCCAGCCCACCGCGAGATAGGCGGCCGCGAGCAGCCAGGGGGGCAGCTCGATTGTCATGACGCCGATGTTTTGCAGCAAGGCCCCGACCGCTATCGGCGTCAGCAGAGGGCCAGCGGGGATGCGGAGGCGACTGCCCACAGTCGCGCAGACGGCGATCAGCAAGGCCGTCAGCGCGAAAGAGGGCCAAGCCACGTGGGGAAACCAGACGATGGCGGGCGTGGCGTGCAGCCCTGTCGCCATAAAGAGCCGTGCGACGATCGTGGCCACGAGGGCCACCAGAATGACCCGCATGTATTGCATAAACGCGACGAGCCGCATGTCGGCGCCGAAGCTTGCCGCCATCAGGGTCATCACTGTGGCCGCTCCGGGGGACGAACCCCAGACGGCGGTCGTGCCGGGAAGAACCTGCCAGCGGGCGAGCAGCCATCCGAGCGCGGCGGCGACTACGATCACCGACAAAACCCCGCCCAGGAACACCGGCCAGTCGCGTCCGATTTCCGAGATCGTGGCGACCGGGAAGGCCCGCGCGATCAAGCAGCCGACCACGGCTTGCGCGACGCCAAAGAGCCGCGCGGGCACATGCAGCTTTACGTCCGCAGCGGCGATCAGCGCGGCCGCCGCGAGCGAACCGAGCAGCAGCGCCGCGGGCAGGCGCAGGAGTTCGAGGCCGGCGATGAACAGTGCCGACAGCAGGCCAAGGACCGCCCAATGAAGCACAGTCTTGCCGCGCTTAGCCGCGCCGCCGAGAACGCGCCCGCTCGGGTCGTATTGCAGCTCCGTCGTCATGCGGAACTCTTCCAAGGTTTCACAATTCCCATGGCTGGCCGGCGAGCGGCAGTCGCCGTTCGGAGGCATGCGCCTTTCGTGAGCGGCGCGCTGCACGCAATCACCCGTCGGCGATGCGCTTCATGTGTTCGATGGCGCGGCCCAATTCTTCCCGCTCCTGAGGCGAAAGCTTCGCCTCAATGATGCGACACAACCAATCCTCTCTCGCCATCCTGTTGTCCCTGACCAGCGCGCGGGCTTTCTCGGTCAGCGAGAGAATCGTCTGCCGCCCGTCGGCCGGATCGGGCGCCCCGACGACGAGACCGGCCTCCTCCAGCGGCGCAACAATCGCGCCCATGGACTGCGAGCGCATGTTCTCCGCCCGCGCCAGCGTCGACAGTGTGGTGGGACCGTCCCGAAAGAGCCGGCCGAGCGCGAGGACCTGCGGCCAGGTCAGATCTCCTGGCGGCGCCTGCTCCCGCAGCCGCCGGGTCAACTTGCCGATCAACGCGCGAAGCTCGCTCGCCATCGCGGCCGCGTCCACAGCGTCTGCCTCGAGTTTCCCGGAGCGTCTCGCCTGAGCGTGAGAGGACATTTTCGCGTGCATGATCATAAGTTGATCTACGTAGCTAGACTACCGATCATGCCGAGTCAAGATAGCCTGCCGGAGGCAGTCTGGCGGCGGCGCTTGGCGAGGATGGGGACAATCATCGTCCGCTCGCCTATATGAGCCGCCATGAGCCCGTACAGCGCCCGCTTTTCCGTCGCGCCGATGATGGACTGGACCGACCGGCGCTGCCGGGCGTTCCACCGGCTTCTTACCCGCCGCGCGCGCCTCTACACCGAAATGGTGACGGCGGACGCCGTCGTGTTCGGCCCGCGCGAGCGGCTGATTGGCTTTGATGAGGCAGAGCATCCGGTCGCGCTCCAGCTTGGCGGGTCGGAGCCCAGGCGACTCGCCGAGGCCGCAGCGATCGGCGCCGGCTTCGGCTACGACGAGATCAATCTCAACTGCGGCTGCCCGTCCGACCGGGTGCAGAGCGGCCGCTTCGGCGCGTGCCTGATGCGCGAGCCGACGCTGGTCGGCGAATGCGTGGCCGCGATGGCGGCAGCAGTCCATCTCCCGGTGACGGTCAAATGCCGCATCGGCGTCGACGAACAGGAGCCGGCGGAAGCCCTGTTTGCGCTCGCCGCTGCGGTCAAGGCCGCCGGCGCGGCTGCGCTCGTCGTCCATGCGCGCAAGGCCTTGCTCGAGGGATTGAGCCCGAAAGACAACCGCACCGTGCCGCCGCTCGACTACCCGCTGGTCTATGCGCTGAAGGCATTTCATGGCGACTGGCCGATGGTTCTCAACGGCGGCGTGGCGGACCTCACGGAGGCGCGCGCTCATCTCGCCCATGTCGACGGGGTCATGCTTGGCCGCGCCGCCTATCAGAATCCGGAACTGCTGCTTGGCGTCGACCCGGCGATTTTCGGCGAGGCTGCGCCATTCCGCGACCCGTTCGATGCGCTCGAGGCTTTCATGCCGGCGATCGCGCGCGGCCTCGAGCGCGGCGAGCGCCTGCACGACTATGCTCGCCATCTGATCGGGCTCTTCGCAGGCCGGCCCGGCGCGCGGACCTACCGCCGGGTGCTGGCGAGCGAGGGCGTCCGCGCCGGCGCCGGCCTCGACGTGCTGCGACGCGCAAGTCGCGCATGTGGGGCGCAGCTTCGAGCCGGCCGCGGCGGCGGCCGAGTAGCGGCCTGTCGCCGCGGCGGACGCCTTCGCAGTTTGCGGCTGTTATCCGGCTAATTTCGACGTTGAGATTTTCTTCCAGAGTGCAGGCGCATCACTCGGGGCGTTCGACGCTCTCCGATAAGCGCCGTCACAGAAGCATCGCTTCGACGAACGCATTCGTCTCACAATTGACGCAACACTTCTTCCAAACTAGCGTCCTGTCGCCCCAAGAGAGGGCTCAGAAGTAGCATTTCCAAATTGGATTTGCGGAGCGGGCGCAACGTCCGCCATAGGTGGAGGAAACGATGCGCACGACCAAGGCTGCACTCGCAGGAATTGTGGCATGCGGGCTCATGACGTCCGCCGCGCAGGCCGAACCCAAGACCAACATGCTGCATCAGTGGGACTCGGGCTCGGACGCCGCGGCGATCGCCAAGCTAGGCGAAATGTTCACCGCCGCCGGGGGCAAATGGGAACAGACCTCGATCTCAGGGCACACCGCCAATACGCTCGCCAAGCTGCGCGCCGACGTCGTCGCCGGCGACGCGCCGCCCGCCGTCCAGCTCAAGGGGCCGGAAATCGCGGAGTGGAACGCGACCGGCATGACCGCCAATCTTGACGAACTGGCCAACAAGGAAGGCTGGGACAAGGTGGTCGCGCCCGAACTGCTGCCGGTGATGAAGCCGACCGGCAATTGGGTTGCGGCGCCGATGAACATCCACCGCATCAACTGGATCTGGGGCTCGACCAAGGCGATGGAGAAGGCGGGGATCAAGGAGCTGCCGAAGACCTGGGCCGAGTTCAACGCCGACTGCGACAAGGCGGTCGCGGCAAAGCTCATCTGCCTCGCCCATTTCAGCCAGGACTGGACCGATTCGACGACGTTCGAAGTGGTCCTCTACGGAATGGACGAACCGCTGTTCAAGAAGGCATTTGTCGAGGGCGACACCGCCGCCATGCGTTCCGACGGCATGGTCAAGGCGTTCGAGCAGTTCCGCCTGATGGTGTCGAAATACATGGATCCGGCGATCGCCGGACGCGACTATCAGACCGCAACCGACATGATCGCGAAGAACCAAGCGGTGTTCATGATCATGGGCGACTGGCAGATCGGCATCTTCGGCGCCGCGGGATTGAAGTCGCCGGAAGACTACAGCTGCGCGCAGGCGCCGACGGATTGGGGCAAGCCGGGCTTCATCCTCAATTCGGATTCGGTCGTCTTCTTCAAGCAGAAGGATCCAGACTACGTCGAGGGCCAGAAGTTGCTGGCGCACCTCATCCTGTCGCCGCAGTTCCAGACGATTTTTAACCAGGCCAAAGGCTCGATTCCCGCGCGCCTCGACATCGACCTTTCAAAGGGTTTCAACCCCTGCCAACAGCTTTCGCAGAAGGACCTGCAAGCCTCGATCGCCGACGGCATGCTCGTGCGGTCGATGGCGCACAACATGACGATCCTGCAGAAGTATCGCGGCGCGATCATGGAGGTCATCACCACCTTCGTGAACACGCCCGGCATGTCCGCCAAGGACGCCGCGAACGCCATGGCGGACGCGGTCGAAGCGCAGAAGTAAGAGGTCGAGCCGCCGCGCTGCGAAAAGCCTGCGCGGCGGCTTCGTTTCTGGACGTAACGAGAGCAATGGCGAACGTCATCACCGCAACCGGGGCACTCGGTAGAACCGCTCGGGCGCGCGATGCGCTCGGTGGCTGGATGCCCTTCATCGTCATCGCTCCGTCAGTCGTGGCGAGCTTCATCTATGTCTTCGTTTTCACGGCCTGGACGTTGTATGTCTCGATGTCGAACAGCTCGCTCCTGCCGACTTACGGGTTCGTTGGTCTCAAGCCCTACTTCGAGTTGTGGTCGAATCAGCGATGGTCGATCGCTTACGGCAACCTCTTCTTCTTCAGCGCCTTCTATGTGATCCTGTCGCTCGCCGTCGGCCTCGCGCTGGCCATCGCGATCGATCAGCGTGTCAAAGGCGAAGCCTTCTGGCGGACGATCTTTCTCTATCCGCTGGCTGTGTCATTCATCGTTACGGGGACGGTGTGGAGCTGGCTGTATAGTCCCAACGCCGGCATCGAGTTCCTCGTGCGCAATCTCGGTTGGCACGACTTCACCTTTCGCCTCACCACGAGCAAGTCCACCGCGATCTTCGCGATCATCGCCACCGGCGTGTGGCAATCTTCCGGATTTGCGATGGCCCTCTTCCTCGCCGGCCTGCGCTCGGTAGATCCGGATCTCGTCAGAGCCGCCCAGATCGACGGGGCTGGCCCTGCACGCATCTACCGCAAAGTGATCCTGCCCTCGATCGCACCGATCTTCGTCGCCGTTGCGGTCGTTCTCCTGCAATTCGCGATCAAGACCTTCGACCTTGTCGTCGCACTCACCGGAGGCGGACCCGGCATCTCGACGACCTTTCCGGCGATCTACGTCTACGATCTCATGTTCCAGCGGGGTCAAATTGCTATCGGCGCGGCCGCCGCGATCATGATGCTGCTCGCGCTCGCCGTCGTGCTCGTGCCCTACGCGCTCTGGACCACTTGGCGCGCCCGTCGCGGGGCCGCCCATGGCTAGCGCGACTTTCGAGGCGGCGATCGATCCGAGCGCGCAGGCTGCGAGAGTGCGCTACATCGCCGGGCGGGTTGCGGTTTACGCCTTCCTCGGCGTTTTCGCCCTCATCTATCTGCTACCCCTGTTCGTCATCGTCGCTAACTCGTTTCGCGAGCTGCCGGAGATCGCGCGCAACGGACTGATCGCGTTTCCGCAAAGCTTCTCGCTCAAGGCCTGGCCGCAAGCGTGGGCGCATTACTGCGTCGCCGGCACGTGCGAAGGCATCAAGCGCAATTTTTTCAATTCGCTGACCATGACCATCCCGGCGACGATCTTTTCGACGCTGCTTGGCGCGATTAACGGCTACGTGCTCTCGAAATGGCGCTTTCCGGGATCCGAGTTCATCTTCGCCTGCATGACGCTCGGCGTTTTCATGCCCGGCCAGATCGCGCTGTTGCCGTGGGCTTACATTTTGGGGGCGATCGGACTCTCCAATTCGGTCTACGGCCTCATTCTCGTCCACGTGATCCAGGGTATTTCTTTCACGACGCTCTTCTGCCGCAATTACTACGTCAACATTCCCGACGACCTGATCAAAGCCGCACGCATCGACGGCGCAGGCTTCTGGCGAATCTTCTTCAAGATCGTGCTGCCGCTGTCGCCGCCGATCCTCATCGTCACGGTGATCTGGCAGTTCACCGGGATCTGGAACGAATATCTCTTCGGCGTCGTGTTCACCGGTGGACGGCAGCAGCCGATCACGTCGGCGCTGGTCGCGCTAGGCTCGTCCAATACGATAAATGCGCACGCCTACGACGTCGCGAGCTGCGCCGTGCTGATTGGCGCCGTTCCGCCGCTCCTGATCTACTTATTCGGCGGCAAATATTTCGTGCGCGGCCTGACCCAGGGCGCAATCAAGTGACGGGAGCGACATGGCGACGCTGAGCGTCTCTCGGCTTTACAAGCGCTTCGGTCCAGTCGAGGTGCTGAAGGGCATCGATCTCGAGGCGCGCACGGGCGAGTTCGTCGCGCTCGTCGGCCCCTCGGGCTGCGGCAAGTCGACTCTGCTCGCCATGATCGCCGGGTTGGAAACCGTCAGCGAAGGCGAGATCCGCATCGACGGCAGGCTCGTCAACTCGGTCGCGCCGAAGGACCGCGACATCGCGATGGTGTTCCAGTCCTATGCGCTCTATCCGACGATGACCGCGCGGCAGAACATGACCTTCGGCATGGAGAGTCGGCGCGTCCCCAAAGCCGAGATGGACGCGGCGATCAAGCGCGTCTCCGCTTTGTTGCAGATCGAACCCCTGTTGAGCCGCAAGCCGGCCCAGCTCTCCGGCGGCCAGCGGCAGCGGGTGGCGATGGGGCGCGCGCTCGTGCGCGATCCGAAGCTCTTCCTGTTCGACGAGCCGCTCTCCAATCTCGACGCCAAGCTTCGCGTCGACATGCGCACCGAGATCAAGAAGCTGCATCAGCGGGTGGGCAAGACGACGATCTATGTCACGCACGACCAGATCGAGGCGATGACGCTGGCTTCGCGCATCGCTGTCATGCATCAGGGCGCGATCCAGCAGTTCGATGAGCCGCAGGTTGTCTACGACCGCCCGGCCAACATGTTCGTCGCCGGGTTCATGGGCTCGCCCTCGATGAACTTCATTCCCGGCGAGCTAACCAAGATCGGCGGCGCGCCAGCGGTGGCGATTGCGCTGGAGAGCGGCGAAACGGCGGCGCTTCAGCTTGCCCAAATGCCGGCGTTCAGGCCCGCAGACGGCAAGGTGGTGCTCGGCTTCCGCCCGGAACACCTGTTTCGTTACAGCGAAAATCTGAAGGGGCAAAAGCAGGCGCTGGCGATGCTGACCGCGCCGGTCGAGGTGGTCGAGCCCACCGGCGCCGAGACCCATGCGGTGCTGAAGATTGGGGAACGCGAGATCGTCGGCCGCTTTGATCCGGACCACGCGCCGCGACTGGGCGAGCTGATGCCGCTTGGGATCGACATGTCGCATGCTTGCCTGTTTGATCCGAAGACCCAGGCCTTCATCCCGCAGGCGGCGGCGTGATCTTTGCGACCTATCCGAGCCTTGCCGGCCGCGCCGTGTTCGTCAGCGGCGGCGCGACCGGGATCGGGGCCGACATTGTCCGGGCTTTCGCCCGCAGTCACGCGAAGGTGGCCTTCGTCGACCTGCAGGCCGAGGCGGGCGAGGCGATGGCCGCCGAAATCGCCGGGACGGGCGAAACCGCCCTCTTTTTTCGCTGCGACGTGACCGACATTGAGGCGCTTCGACAAACAATCGCCGAGGTCGGCGCCAAGCTTGGACCCATCGCGGTTCTCGTCAACAACGCAGCCAACGACGAACGGCACAAGGTCAGCGAAGTGAGCCCCGACTATTGGGACCGGACCCAAAACGTGAACCTGCGCCACCATTTCTTCGCCGCCCAGGCGGTCCACCCGCAGATGCGCGCGCTTGGCTTTGGCTCGATCGTCAATCTGTCATCGATCGCCTGGCGTGCGGGAGCGGGGGAAATGCCCGCCTATTCGGCCGCCAAGGCCGGCATCGTCGGGCTCACACGCGCGCTTGCCCGCGCCTTCGGCGACGACAATATCCGTGTCAACGCCATCGAGCCGGGCGCGGTGATGACCGACCGTCAAACGCGGCTCTGGTACAAGACGCCGGAGTCGGTCGAGGCCATCGTCAAGCGCCAGCTGATCAAGACGACGCTGATCGGCGAGGACGTGGCGCGGATGGCGCTCTTTCTTGGCGCCGACGACAGCCGAATGATCACCAAACAGTCGATTGCTGTCGACGCGGGGCTTCGATGAATCGGGAAGCAAAGACGGAAACGACGCGCGCCCGAGGCGACGCGTTCGCGCTCGGCCTCAACCCCTACGGCCTCGCCTATCATCTCGGGCTCCACGGCGCTGCAGGCCCCCGCGCCAATCCGAAAGGCGCCGGCCTCAACGGGTTCATCGCTATCGCGATCGAACTCGGCGCAAGGACGCTCGAGATTTTCGACCCGTGGCTGCGGGTGCTGAGCGACGACGATTTGCGGGCGCTCCGCGACCGTCTACGGGAGCTCGGCATGACGCCCGTCGTCAGTTCGGGCCTGATGATGGGCCCGTTCGAGAGCGCGCTCCGCTCGGCGCGCTTTCTCGACGCCAAGGTCATCCGGTACGGCCTGACGACCGTGCTCTGCGGGGACCGCAACGCGCTGGGAGACAAGTGGGAGACCTTGGTCGCCGATGTAAGGGCGGCGCTCGCCGATCGCGGCCCGCGCGCGGCCGACGAAGGCCGCACGCTGGCGATCGAGAACCACCAGGATTTCGGCAGCGGCGAGCTTGTCGCCTTTTGCGAGGAAGCGCGCGGCGTCGGCATCTGCTTCGACACCGGCAACACCTTTCCCGTCGCCGAAGCGCCGCTCGACTTCACGCGCCGGATTGCGCCCCACGTGGTCCACGTTCACTTGAAGGATTATCGCGTTCAATTCACCGACGAAGGCTATCGTCTCATCCGCTGCGCGATTGGCGACGGCGCCGTTCCTTTGCCCGCGGTCTTGGACGAAATCGCCAAGCATCATGCCAAACTCACTGCGGTTCTCGAGCCGGGAGCGCTCGAGGCTCGGCATGTGCGGCTCTTGCGGCCCGAGTGGTGGAACGGCTACCCGCCCAAGTCCGCCGAGGCCCTCGCCGCGTGCCTTGCGGCGGCGCGGGTCAATAGGCTTCCTGAGGATGCCGACTGGCGTACGCCCTGGGAACGCGGCGATGACGCCGCGATCGAAACTTTCGAACTGGCGATGATCCGGCGCAGCGCCGCCAACATGCGCGCAATCGGTCTCGCCCTCAACTGAGGAAAGACACGCATGCCCAAGGAACTGAGCGGCACAATCGCTTTCGTGACGGGATCGGGGCGCGGCCTCGGCCGCGTGATGGCGGAGCGGCTGGCCGAGCTTGGCGCCGACGTCGCCATCCACGACATCGCCTGGACCGCGCCGGCAAAATATGGCGAGGCGCCCGATCTCGGCGCGGTCGCTAAAGAGCTTGCCCGGCATGGGGGCAAGGTGGCGGCCGTCACAGGCAATATCGGCGACAAGTCGGCGGTCGCGGCGATGAGGACGGAGATCGAATCGAAGCTCGGGACGGTCGGCATCCTGGTCAATTGCGCCGGCGGCGACATCGGCGCCTCCGGCGGCAAACCCGAGCCCAATGATGCGCTCGGCATCCCGCTCGAGGACATCAGAGCGCTGACCGAGAACAATCTCTACGGCACGATCCTCGTCTGCCAGGCCTTCGTGCCGCCCATGGTGAAAGCCGGGGGCGGCTCGGTGATCAACATCGCCTCAGCCGCGGCGCACTTTGGCGTGACGAACGGGGTCATCTATGCCGCGCTCAAGGCCGCGGTGGTCCATTACACGCGCTGCCTCGCGAAGGAGCTGCAGACCCAGGGCGTGCGGATCAACGCGGTCAGCCCCGGCGCAACCAAGACGGCGCGTTTCCAGGCGACCCGGGTCGTCGATCCGAAGATGATGGATTCCTCGAGCAGGTCGCTCGTGCGTTACGCCGAGCCGGCCGAGATTGCGGAGGCGGTCGGGTTCCTGGCGAGCCCGAGAAGCAAGTTCATCAATGGTCAGGTGCTCCGGGTTGACGGCGGCGAGACGCTGTTTCCCGGGTGATCGAACGCCGTCCCGAGGCCCGCCGATGACAACGACCGTCCTCTCCATCGAAGGCGGCGCGCTGGCCGCGCCCCCGCCCGGCGCAGGCGGCGTTCGCGCCTATAAGGGCATTCCTTACGCTGCGCCGCCGATCGGGCCTTTGCGCTGGCGCCCGCCGCAACCTGTCGCGCCGTGGATCGGCCTGCGGTCCGCGGTGGCCTTCGGACCCAACTCGCTTCAGGGAATCGTCTTCGACGACATCGACCCCACCGTATGCGGCGTGTCCGAGGACTGTCTCACTCTCAATGTCTGGACTCTCGCCTCGCCCGGGGGCGCGGAGCGCTTGGCCGTCATGGTGTGGATTCACGGCGGCGGATTTGTCGTCGGCTCGGGCTCGGAGCCGCGCTATGACGGAACCCGCCTCGCCGCCCGCGGCATTGTGGTGGTGACCCTCAACCACCGCCTCAATGCGCTTGGCTTTCTCGCCCATCCGGAGTTGAGCCGCGAGTCCGGGCATGGCGCGTCCGGCAACTACGGCATGCTGGATGTGGTTGCGGCGTTGTACTGGGTGAAACGCAACATAGCGGCCTTCGGCGGCGATCCCGACAAGGTGACGATCGTGGGCGAATCCGCCGGCTCCGAAGCCGTCAGCGCGCTGATGGCCTCGCCGCTCGCCAAAGGCCTCTTTGTGCGCGCGATCGGAGAGAGCGGCGCGATGTTTGCGACACCGAGCCGGTCCCCGGCCCCGCTCGCAAAAGCGGAGGCCGCGGGGATCGCCTTCATGCGCAAGGTCGGCGCGGCGAATCTCAAGGAGCTGCGCGAGGCGCCCGCGGAAGCCATCCTCGCCGCCGCGCCGGGCCTCGGCTACCGGCCGATCGTCGACGGGCATTTTCTCGCGAAATCGCCGGCCGCGATCTTCGCTTCGCGGGAACAGTCGGACGTCCCGCTGATGGCCGGCTGGAACAAGGACGAGGGCTTCAACTTCACCCTGCTGCAGGGCGAGGCGGCCAAGCGCCCTTATGTGGGTCTCGTGCGCGAGATCTTTGGCCGCCGGAAGCAAGATGCGCTGCGCTTCTATCCTGCGGGATCGCCCGAAGCCGAGCAGGCGTCCGCGCGGGCCTTGGGCGGCGATCTCACCATCATCCATTCGACCTGGGCCTGGATCGAAGCGCAGGCAGCGACGGGCAAAGCCGAGATCTTCCGTTTCCGCTTCGACAGGGCGCCGCTCACGCCGCGGGGCTGGTTTGGCGAGCGCGACAGCGCGTCCGCCGGCGCATTTCACGCCGGGGAGATCCTCTACGTCTTCGACAATCTGCCGGCGTTTCCATGGCTGATCTCGGAGGAGGACAGGGCGCTCGCAGAGATCGCTTCCAGCTATTGGGTCAATTTCGTCAAGACCGGCGATCCCAACGGCCCAAACCTGCCTCCCTGGCCATCATTCCGGTCGGGGGCCATCATGAGGCTCGATGCAACGGCCTCGGCCGTCGCCGAGGACGGACGCGACCGGCAGATCTTTCTGAGAGACGTCGCCGCGGCTCAAGAGCCCGGCGCGGACGGCGCGTCCTCGAGCCGCACCTCGTAACCCCAAAGACGCCGGACGTGGCGCAGCGTCGCCTCGCGTCCGGCTTCGGCGAGCCCGACCCCTTTGCGCGTCGCATGCCGCAGCACAAGCTCGCGGTCGCCGAGGAGGTCGACGTCAACGACCTGAATGTCCGGCTCGCCCTCGCCGACGTCATAGCTGTCGGCGAGCGCCGAGCGCACGCGGCGGTAGCCCTCTGCGTCGTGGATCGCCTCCACTCGATAGCTCGATTCGGAGGCCTTGTCGGAAAGCGCAAACAGTCTGAGCTTGCGCATGAGATGCGGGGAGAGGAACTGCCGCACGAAGGATTCGTCGCGATAGTTGGCCCATACGTCGCGCATGACCGCCGGCCACTCCTGCCGCCCGGCGATGCCGGGGAACCACTCGCGGTCCTCTTCGGTCGGCGAGACGCAGATGCGCTGGATATCCTGCATCATCGCGAAGCCGAGGGCGTAGGGGTTGATCCCGCCATAGCGCGGATCGTCGAAGTCGAACTGGGCGACGACGTTGGCGTGGCTGTGGAGGATCTCCATCAGCGCTCCCTCAGAGATCAGTCCCTGGTCGTAGAGGCGGTTGACGATCGTGTAATGGACGAATGTCGCGCAACCCTCGTTCATCAGCTTCGTCTGGCGCTGGGGATAGAAATATTGCGCGAGATTGCGCACGATACGCAGCAGCTCGCGCTGCCAGTTGCGCAGGGTGGGGCTGTTCTTCTCGAGGAAATAGAGCAGATTCTCTTCCGGCAGTCGCAGGCGGCGCTTGCGCTCGCGCGCCTCTTCTTCGCTGATCGTGCCTTCGGGCGTCGGCGCGCCGCCGGGCACGGTGCGCCAGAGGTCGCAATAGTCCTGCGCCTCGCGCTCCTGCCGTTCGCGCAGGCGCCGCTCGTAGTCGCCGAGCTTGAGCTTGGCGGCGCGGCGATATCGGAAGACGCCCTGACCCATCAGCGCATGTGCGGCGTCGAGCGTCGTCTCGACCGCTTCGAGGCCGTGCCGTTCCTCGCACGAGGCGACATAGCGCTTGGCGAAATCGAGATAGTCAAGGATGCCCGCGGGGTCGGTCCATTGCTGGAACAGGTAATTATTCTTGAAGAAGTGGTTGTGGCCGAAGGCGGCGTGGGCGATGACCAGCGTCTGCATCGCCATCGTGTTCTCCTCCATGCAATAGCTTATGCATGGGTTGGAGTTGATCACGATCTCATAGGCGAGCGCCTGGTAGCCCCTGCGGTAGAGCGCTTCGTCACGCACGAAACGCTTGCCATACGACCAATGGGCGTACATCAGCGGCATGCCGACCGAGCAATAGGCGTCGAGCATCTGCTCGGCCGATATGATCTCGATCTGGTTCGGAAAGACATCGAGGCCGAGCTCGTCGCATCCGATCCGCTCGATCGCCGCGTAGACGCGCTGCACTGTAGCGAAGTCCCATTCGGCGCCGTCGAACAGGAGGCCGCCGCGCGCCGGCGCCGCGTTCGGCGCAAGTTGTGCCAGGGTCATCGCGCCGCCCCCTCTTTGGCTTGCCTGGCGAAGAGCTCGCGCAGGACCGGATAGATGTCCTCGCGCCCGACGACGCGCGCGAGCGCGAAATTGGGGGCTGCCGGCTTGAGCTGGGCGTAGCCGCGCCACAGATCCTTGTCTCCGCCGCCGCCGTACCGCAGGCCGCCGTCTTCCTCGGCGATCTCGATATAGGCGTAATATTGGGTTTGCGGCAGAATCGCTTCGCGCAGCAGCGCCACGCAATCGCCCGTGTCGCTCGCCGAATTGTCGCCGTCGGAGGCCTGGGCGCAATAGACGTTCCAGTCGGCGGAGGGATAGCGCTTGTCGCGCACCGCGATCATTGTCTTCAGCGCCGAGCTGACCGCGGTGCCGCCGGTCGCGCGGCCGTAGAAGAATTCCTGCTCGTCGACTTCGGCTGCTTCGTGAGTGTGGCGGATGAAGACGATGTCGACGCGCCCGTATTTGCGCTTGAGGAAGAGGTGCAGGAGGATGAAGAAACGCTTGGCGAGGTCTTTCTCACGCTCGCCCATCGAGGCCGAGACATCCATCAGGCAGAACATGACCGCCTTGGCGCGCGGCACGATGGTCGGCGCGAACCGGTTGTAGCGCACGTCAATCGGGTCAATGAACGGAATGGCGCGCTGCATTCGCTTCAGGCGCTCGATCTCGGCGTAGAGTTCGGCGACGCGCAACTGGTCGGCGACGCCGGGCTCGGACTTCGCACGTAGCGCGGCGAGCTCCTCCTCCAGTCGTTCGACGCTGGCCGCAGTGGGGCGGCGCAGCGCCAGACGCCGGCTCATGCTGGCGCGCATCGTTCGCAGCACGGCGAGGTTCGGCGTCGCGCCGTCGTTGGTGTAGCCCGCCCTGCGGAACTCGCGTTTGCTAACCTCCTTGAGCGATGCCTTGACGAGATCGGGCAGCTCCAGGCCCTCGAACAGGATGTCGAGGAACTCGGACTCGCTCAGCGCGAAGGAGAAAGGATCCTCGCCTCCTCCCGAATCGGCCCCTTGCCGGCCCGAGCCTCCGCCGCCGCCTTTGGGCTTGTCGATGCGGTCGCCGGCGACGAAGTCCTTGTTGCCGGGCAGCACGCGTTCGTGCTCGCCGCTGTCGCCCGAGAGATGGAATTGCGGCTCGCCGATGCCATCGGTCGGGATCGACACCGCGCCGCCATTGCCGGCGTCCGCGATTGAGCGCTCGGCGACCGCCTTGTCGACCGCGCGTCTGACCTCGGCGCGGGTGCGGCGAAGAAAGCGCTGACGGTTGCCCAGGCTCTTGTCGCGCGGATTGAGACGCCGATCGATGAACTGGGCCATACCCCCGCGCCCCGCTTCGCCGTCACCCGGCCTTGTTGACCCGCATGTACCACTCGACGAGGCGGCGCACCTGCCGCTCGGTGTAGCCGCGCGACTTCATCCGCTCGAGGAAATCAGCGTGCTGCTTCTCGGTCTTGGAGTCCTGCTTGGTCCCGAAGCTGATGATCGGCAGCAGGTCCTCGACTTGGCTGAACATGCGTTTCTCGATGACCTCGCGGATTTTCTCGTACGACGTCCAGGACGGGTTCTTCCCCTGGTTCGCCGCGCGAGAGCGCAGGGCGAACTTGACGATCTCGTTGCGGAAGTCCTTGGGGTTGGCGATGCCGGCAGGCTTCTCGGTCTTGGAGAGCTCTGCGTCGAGCACCTGTCGGTCGAACACCTGGCCGGTGTCCGGATCTTTGAAGTCCTGCTCCTCGATCCAGGCGTCGGCGTAGGCGATGTAGCGGTCGAACAGGTTCTGGCCGTATTCGCTGTAGGACTCGATATAGGCCTTCTGGATTTCGCGGCCGATGAACTCGGCGTAGCGCGGCGCAAGGATCGACTTGATGAAGTCGAGGTAGCGCTCCTCGACCTCACGCGGATATTGCTCCCGCTTGATCGCCTGTTCGAGCACGTACATGAGATGAACCGGGTCGGCGGCGATCTCCTCGCTGTCGTAGTTGAACGTCTCGGACAGCACCTTGAAAGCGAACCGGGTCGAGACGCCGTTCATCCCCTCGGCGACGCCGGCCGCCTCGCGATATTCCTGCACCGATTTCGCCTTGGGGTCGGTGTCTTTCAGGCTTTCGCCGTTGTAGACGCGCAGCTTGGAAAAGAGCGGCGAATTCTGGTGCTCCTTGAGCCGCGAGAGGATGCAAAAGCGCGCCAGGATCTCTAGCACCTCGGGCGCGCAGCGCGCCTGGCTCAATTCGCTGCCCTCGAGCAGCTTGGCGTAGATCAGCGCCTCCTCGGTCACGCGGAGGCTATAGGGAACCTTGACGACGCAGATCCGGTCGAGGAACGCCTCGTTGTTCTTGTTGTTCTTGAACTGCTCCCACTCGGATTCGTTGGAATGGGCAAGCACGATTCCCTGGAAGGGAAGGGCGCCGAGATTTTCCGTGCCGGCGTAATTGCCTTCCTGAGTTGCGGTCAGCAGCGGATGCAGTACTTTGATCGGCGCCTTGAACATTTCGACGAATTCGAGCAGGCCCTGCGTCGTCCGGTTGAGGCCCCCCGAATAGCTGTAGGCGTCCGGGTCGTGCTGCGAGAAATGCTCGAGCTTGCGGATGTCGACCTTGCCGACGAGGGTCGAGATGTCCTGGTTGTTCTCGTCGCCGGGCTCGGTCTTGGCGACGCCGATCTGGCGCAGCTTGGAGGGATAGAGCTTGACTACGGAAAACTTTGAGAGGTCGCCGTCGAAGGCGTCGAGGCGCTTGGCCGCCCAGGGCGAGCAGACGCCGGTCAGCCGTCTGGCGGCGATGCCGTAGCGGTTCTCGAGGACGGCGCCCATGGTCTCCGGGCGGAAAAGGCCGAGCGGCAATTCGAACACCGGGCTGATCTCGTCGCCGGCCACGAGCGCATAGATCGGCTGGGTCTCCATCAGCGCCTTGAGGCGCTCGGCCAGCGAGGACTTGCCGCCGCCGACCGGACCGAGGAGATAGAGGATCTGCTTGCGCTCCTCGAGCCCCTGCGCGGCGTGCTGGAAATAGCTCACCACCCGCTGAATCGTCTCCTCCATGCCGAAGAATCCGGCCAGCGACGGGTAGAGCTTGATCGTGCGATTGAGGAAAATGCGGCCGAGGCGCGGGTCCTTGGCGGTGTCGACGACAACCGGCTCGCCGATGGCGGTGATCATCCGCTCGGCGGCGCTTGCCGTCATGCCCGGATTGTCGCGGCAACCCTCGAGATAGTCGGTCAGGCTCATCGCCTCTCGCCGTTCGCGGGCATAGGCCGACGAGAAGAGGCTGAAAATCTCCGCGCTCTTGCCTGCCGCGGGGCGCGGCGCCTCCAGCGAAACCGATTGCGCGAATGCATACGCGGGGTTGGCGTTCATGACGAATCTCCGGCGCGGGGTCGGCTCTTTTGGAAGGTTTCCAAAATGTGAACAGGGAATGGTTAACAAAATCTTAATTTCGTCGTTTCGACATCGCGGGCAAAGGTAAGTGCGAGTCCTCTGGCAGCGATCGCAAAGAGATGGACTTTCGCGCCCGGTGAACACGCGACGCTCGGATCTTGAACTGCGCCGGATCAGGGAAGGTCTTGATGACGCTTAGCAATGCGGCGATTGAAGCGACCCGCCCCAGTTCGTCCCAACTGTAGCGTCAAGGTTTGTCGGCGTCGCCAAAGGCGTCAAGAAGAAAATCGTGGACGTTAAGAATGATGGACCGCGCTCGCCCTTGAGTCGACTTGTGACGCAGTGACGCGCGGCTGGGTCCTCTATTTCGCCGTCAGGATCAGCCGTCCGCGTTCGACCGTGTAGCTCTTGAGCCGCTCGAGGAAGCTCATGCCGAGCAGGCTCTCCTCCAGCGCGCCGGGGCGGGCGACGAGGGCGCGGACGTTGTGCATGACGATCGGTCCGACGGCAATCTCGTCAATCCCGGCCTCGGCCGCCATCGCCGCTCCGTTGGCGGTGGTGACAGGAACGTCGAAGGAAAGGCCCGACGTGTCGATGCCGGCCCGCCGTGCGTCGGCGGCGGTCAGAACCACGACCGAGGCGCCCGTGTCAAAGAGGAAAGTCACGCGCTGGCCGTTCACTCTCCCGGCGACGGCGAACTCGCCGCTGAGCCGGCGGGTGACGATGACCTCTCCCCCTCGTCCGACCTCAGGCTCGGACGGCATCAGCTCCGAGGCGACGCGACCGAGAAAGTCCGCGGCTTCGAAACGATAGCTATAGGCGCCGACCAGAGCGACGAGCAGCATCGCCCAGACCGCGACCGAGCCCACGACGCGCGTGAAATCGGCCGCTCGCGTCCGGCTCAGAAACCAGATCAGGATTGCGGCCAGCGCCGCGGCGCCGGCGAAGGCCTGATGATCGAGACCGAGGATCGGCGTCGCGGGCGGCGTCACCAGCAGCGCCCCGAACGCGCCGCAGAGGATAAGAAGGGGGGCAAGGAGACGCATCAGCGGCCGCGCCCTCGTGTCCTCAGGCGCCTGCCGCGCACGGCGCGCGAGCGCGCGGCGCGCAGGCGCTCGCCGAGCCCGGCCATGATCGCGGTGCGCTCGGTCTCGCTCATGTCGAGCCAATCGGCGATTTCCGACGTGGACCGGCCGCAGCCGATGCATAGGGCGGTCAGCGGGTCGACAACGCAAATCCTGACGCAGGGCGTCGATATTTCCGAGAGGGACATGCGCGTCATTTAGGCGGCGGACTGCCCGATGAGAAGGCCGCACCAGGCGCCAATCTCGGCCCATTGCTGGGCGGCGCCGGCGACGTCGCCGGTCTGCCCGCCGATCTGGCGCGCTGCCAACATCGTCATCGCTGCTGCGCCGGTCGCGCCCGCAGCCACGGCCATGAACGCGCGCCCAAGTCCGGTCGCGAGAAACCCCGCGACGACGGCGATGACCAGCGCCATACCGCAACTTCCGGCGAAGGCGGCGAGATCGAGCCGCCCGGCCGCCGCCCCCGCGCCGTCGGAGCGCGCCGGGTCGAGAGCGGCGAGCGGCGTCAGCGCGCCCGCGCGCGAGAGGGCGCCGACCATAACCAACGCTCCCGCGGCGTTGAGGTAACCACCCTTGAGCGCAGCGGTCAGGGCGCCGACCCGGAGAATGAGCGCAAGCGCGAGCGCGATCGCGCCATAGGCGCCGATTCGGCTGTCGCGCATGATCTCGAGCTTCTGCGCCCGGGTCGAGCCGCCGCCGAAACCGTCGGCCGCGTCGGCGAGGCCGTCTTCGTGCAAAGCGCCGGTTGCGGCAACGAGCGCCGCCGTCGCGAGCCCAGCGCTGACGAGCCCCGGCAGGCGCAGAATCTGCGTCGCCGCGAGGACGGCGGCGGCGACGAGGCCGACGACCGCGCCCGCGACCGGCGCCGCCCAGGCGATGCGGTTCATGTCGAGGCGCCCCTCGTCACCTTGTGGAATCGGCAGCCGGGTGAAGAACCTCAGCGCATCGGCGATGTCGCGCGCCGCGGGCGCAAGGCGTCCGTCCGCGCTCAAAGCGCCCACAGGAACATGGCGACCGCCGCGACGCCGATCGCGGCGAAGCCGGACTCGATGAATCCCCATTGGCGCACCAGCGCGCGCGCCGCCGAAACGTCTCCGTCCTTCAGCGACAGGATCTGATTGTTGAGGGGCGCCATGACGAAGAACGCGTAAAGCCAGGTCGAGATGACGATCAGCGCGCCGAACACCCAGCGCACGTCGTCGGTTTCGAAATAGGCGCTGAACCCGGCGACCGCCGACGCCAGAGCGAAGGCCAGGAGCAACGCCACGCCGCGGCTGTCGCTCGGCCCCCATTCGCTGAGCAGGGCCTTGTCGTCGAGCGCCATCCGGGCTGGCTGCTCCACCCAATTGACATAGATCGCTGCGCCGGCGAAGGCGGCGGCGAAGGCAAGCGCAATCAATCCCGGAATCATGGCGGCTCCTCGAGCGCGCGCTTCTAGCATGGGGCGGAGGGGAAAGCGCGAGCGGCGGAGGCGGTCGCCCGCGCCCCGCTGGGCGCCTGACCGTCGCAGCAGTTTGATTCATCCGGATTTGCACCCAGGTAACCCTACCGAAAAAAGAACAAAAAAAGAACTTGCGCGCCAGAACAAACCATGCACATATCCCCGTCCCAAGGGGGGCGCGTGAAGCCGCTGTTGCGGACCGAACCCTGCCCGTGAGAGAAGGACAATGACGATGAACCAGCCAATTCTTCGCGTGGTGGAAGGGGCAAGTGTGGACAAGACCAAGGCGCTCGACGCCGCTCTGTTGCAGATCGAGCGCGCCTTCGGCAAGGGCTCGATCATGCGGCTGGGCAAGAACCAGCAGGCGGTCGAGATCGAGACGGTGTCCACCGGATCTTTGGGGCTCGACATCGCGCTCGGCGTCGGCGGCCTGCCGCGCGGAAGGGTGATCGAAATCTACGGACCGGAATCCTCCGGCAAGACCACGCTCACGCTGCATGTGATCGCGGAAGCGCAGAAGAAGGGCGGCGTCTGCGCCTTCGTCGACGCCGAACATGCGCTCGATCCCGTCTATGCGAAGAAGCTCGGCGTCAACCTCAACGACCTGCTCATTTCCCAGCCCGACACCGGCGAACAGGCGCTCGAAATCACCGATACGCTGGTGCGCTCGGGCGCGATCGACGTCCTCGTCATCGATTCGGTCGCGGCGCTGACGCCGCGGGCCGAGATCGAGGGCGAGATGGGCGAATCCCAGCCCGGTCTGCAGGCGCGGCTGATGAGCCAGGCGCTGCGCAAGCTCACCGCCTCGATCTCGCGCTCCAACACCATGGTGATCTTCATCAACCAGATCCGGATGAAGATCGGCGTCATGTACGGCTCGCCCGAGACGACGTCGGGCGGCAACGCGCTCAAATTCTACGCCTCCGTCCGCCTCGACATTCGCCGCATCGGCGCGATCAAGGACCACGATCAGGTGGTCGGCAACCAGACGCGGGTGAAGGTGGTCAAGAACAAGGTCGCCCCGCCGTTCAAGCAGGTCGAGTTCGACATCATGTACGGCGAAGGCGTCTCGAAAGCCGGCGAGCTCGTCGACCTCGGCGTCAAGGCAGGCGTGGTCGAGAAGTCGGGCGCCTGGTTCTCCTTCGACAGCATCCGGCTCGGTCAGGGCCGCGAGAACGCCAAGGCGCATCTGAAGACCAATCCCGAAATGGCCGACAGGATCGAGCACGCGATCCGCGAGAACGCCGGCCTCATCGCCGAGCGCATTCTCGAGAACGCCTCGCCGTCGGCAGAGGATGACGTCGAGGGCTGATTTCGCTTCTTTGGGCCGGGCCTCGCGTCCCCCCGAACGGGCCCCGCCCATCCGCCAGGAAGTCGATTTAGCCTTCGCGCGTCCGGGACGCGCGAGGGCGGCGAGCCGAACACTTGCCGCCCTCGCGCCCCGATTTTTCATGTTCGCTCGATGCCGTGAACCGGCCCGCGTCCGGTTCAGCGCCGGATAAGCCGGGCCGAGGACTCCCATCCTTCATCTCCTGGATCGCTTCGCTTGGCTCGCGATGACGATAGTGCTTACGCGCCCGCGTCGGCCTCGCGCGCCACTGATTCCGGTTGGCGCTTTCTCCACCCTTGCTCTAGAAAGCGCGGTGCAAAACCGTGCCGAGGCAACGCGTTCATGAGCGGCGTCAACGAGATCCGATCGAGATTCCTCGAGTTCTTCGCCAGGAACGGGCATGAAGTCGTGCCGTCGAGTTCGCTCGTGCCGCGCAACGACCCGACGCTGATGTTCACCAATGCCGGGATGGTTCAGTTCAAGAACGTTTTCACTGGCGTCGAAAAGCGCCCGTACGTTCGCGCCGCGACCTCGCAGAAATGCGTGCGCGCCGGCGGCAAGCACAACGATCTCGACAATGTCGGCTATACCGCGCGCCATCACACCTTCTTCGAAATGCTCGGCAACTTCTCCTTCGGCGATTATTTCAAGGCGAACGCGATCGAATACGCGTGGGACCTCCTGACCCGCGACTTCGGCCTGCCGAAAGATCGCCTCACCATCACCGTCTATTACAATGACGATGAGGCTTTCGACCTGTGGAAGAAAATTGCCGGCCTGCCGGACGAGCGCGTCATCCGCATCGCCACGAGCGACAATTTCTGGGCGATGGGCGACACGGGTCCCTGCGGGCCGTGTTCAGAAATCTTCTACGATCACGGCGACCACATCCCCGGCGGACCGCCCGGCTCGCCCGACGCCGACGGCGATCGGTTCATCGAGATCTGGAATCTCGTGTTCATGCAATACGAGACGCTGCCGGGGGGCGAGCGCATCAATCTGCCGCGCCCCTCGATCGACACCGGCATGGGCCTCGAGCGCATCGCGGCTGTCCTCCAGGGCGTGCACGACAATTACGACATCGATCTCTTCCGCGCGCTGATCAAGGCGAGCGCCGACCTCACCGGCGTCGATCCGGACGGGCCGCAGCGCGCCTCGCACCGCGTCATCGCCGACCATTTGAGGGCCTCGGCTTTTCTCGTCGCCGACGGCGTGCTGCCCTCGAACGAGGGCCGCGGCTACGTGCTGCGCCGGATCATGCGCCGCGCCATGCGTCACGCCCAGATCCTCGGCGCGCACGATCCGCTGATGTGGCGCCTCGTTCCGGCGCTCACCCGCGAGATGGGCCAGGCCTATCCCGAGCTCATCCGGGCAGAGCCCTTGATCACGGAGACGCTGAAGCTCGAGGAGACGCGCTTCCGCACGACGCTCGTGCGCGGCCTCGCCATTCTCGAGGACGAGACCCAAGACATCGCGGCCGGGGGCGTGCTCTCCGGCGAGACCGCCTTCAAGCTTTACGACACCTATGGCTTTCCGCTCGATCTGACCCAGGATGCGCTGCGCGCCCGCGGCCTCTCGGTCGACCTCGAGGCGTTCAACGCCGCGATGGAGCGCCAGCGCGCCGAGGCGCGGCGCGCCTGGGCCGGATCGGGCGAGGCTGCGACCGAGACAGTCTGGTACGCTTTACGCGAGCGGATCGGCGCCACCGATTTTCTTGGCTACGAAACCGAGATCGCCGAGGGCGTGATCGCCGCGATCATCAAGGACGGCGTCGAGGTCGAGAGGCTGGAGGCGGGCGAGAAAGGCTCGCTCCTCTTTAACCAGACGCCGTTCTACGGCGAGGCGGGCGGCCAGGTCGGCGACGTCGGCGAAATCTCCGCGCCCGGCTTCCGCGCCGCCGTCGTCGACACGCGCAAGAAGCTCGGCGACCTCATCGTGCACGATGTTTCGATCGTCGAGGGCTCGGCGCGGGCGGGGATGGCGGTCGAGCTCGTAGTCGATCACGCCGCGCGCTCGGCGACGCGCGCCAACCATTCCGCGACCCATATCCTGCACGAAGCGCTGCGGCTCATCCTCGGCGACCACGTGGCGCAAAAAGGCTCCCTCGTTTCGCCCGAGCGGCTGCGCTTCGACATCGCTCATCCGAAGCCGATTACCGCAGCTGAGCTTGCCGCCGTCGAAGACATCGCCAACCGCATCGTGCTCGAGAACGCCGAGGTCACGACGCGGCTCATGAGCCTCGACGCCGCGCGGAAGTCCGGCGCGCGGGCGCTGTTCGGCGAGAAATACGGCGACGAGGTTCGCGTCGTCAGTATGGGCGAGATCGAGGACGACGCGGCGCATGAGCGCGCCTATTCGGTGGAACTTTGCGGCGGCACGCACGTCGGCCGCACCGGCGACATCGGCCTCATCTCGATCGTCGGCGAAAGCGCGGTCGCCGCCGGGGTACGGCGGATCGAGGCTAAAACGCGCGACGAGGCGCGCCGGCGCCTGACCGCCAATTCGCGCGCCTTTGCGGATCTGGCGGCGCTGCTGCGGGCGCCTCCGGAAGAGGCGGCCCATCGCCTCGAGGCCCTCGTGGACGACAAGCGCAGGCTCGAGCGCGAACTCGCCGAGGCCAGGCGCAAGCTCGCGATGGGCGGCGGCGGAACGAGCGACGCGCGGGCGGTGCGCGACGTCGCCGGCGTCAGGTTCTATTCCCGCGCCGTGACCGGCGTCGACATGAAAGATTTGAAGTCGCTCGCCGACGAGGCCAAGCAAAGCGTCGGATCGGGCGTGGTCGCCATCGCCGCGACCGGCGATGACGGCAAGGCGAGCCTGGTCGTGGCTGTGACGTCCGACCAGACCGGACGTTTCAACGCGGTCGATCTGGTCCGCCTCGGTTCTGCCGTTCTTGGCGGTAAGGGTGGCGGCGGGCGACCCGACATGGCGCAGGCCGGCGGCCCGGAGGGCGCCAGGGCCGCTGAGGCGCTCACCGCAATCGAAGAGGGGATTCGCGCGCGAGCCTGAGGCGGCCGGCCGCCGCGCGCAGAGGATACCGAATGGATTCGAATCGCGCCGCCATTCTCGACGGCCTGAAGGCCTACGAACCCGAACTGATCGCGATCCGGCGCGACATTCATCGCCATCCCGAGACCGGATTCGAGGAAAAGCGCACGGCCGCCATCGTCGCCGAGAGGCTGCGATCCTGGGGAATCGAGGTCGTCGAGGGGATCGCCAGGACCGGCGTCGTCGGTACGCTCAAAGGCGCCCGCCCGGGCCAGCGGTCGATCGGGCTGCGCGCCGATCTCGACGCGCTTAACATCAAGGAGACCGCAGGCCGCGACTATTGTTCGACCATTCCCGGCAAGATGCACGCCTGCGGGCACGATGGCCACACCGCCATGCTGCTCGGCGCCGCGCGCTACCTTGCCGGGCGTCCCGACTTCGCCGGTCAAATCCATTTCATCTTTCAGCCGGCCGAAGAGGGTCTTGGCGGCGGACGGCTGATGATCGAAGACGGTCTCTTTGAGCGCTTTCCGGTTGACGCGGTCTACGGCATGCACAACGCGCCTGGCCTGCCGGTGGGCACGTTCGCCAGCCGCAAGGGGCCCTTCCTCGCCGCCAGCGACATCTGGACGGTCAGGTTTCGCGGCACCGGCGGCCACGGCGGCGCAGGCGCGCATCTCGCCACCGATACGACGCTCGCGCTGGCGCAATTCGTGACCGCGATCCAGACGATCGTCAGCCGAAACGTGCAGGCCACCGAGATCGCAGTCGTGAGCGTCGGCCATCTCGCGGCCGGCGATTTCGACGCGCACAACATCATCCCCGCCGAGGCGGTCGTGCGCGGCACATCGCGCTCCTATAAGGCCGAGGTGCGCAATCTTGTGCAGCGGCGCGTGAGCGAGCTCGCCCAGGCCTGCGCGGCGACCTTCGGCTGCCGCGCCGAGGTCGGCTACGACCAGCTCTTTCCGGCGCTCGTCACCCATGCCGAGCAGACCGACGTCTCGCTCGCCGCGGCCCGCGCGCTCGCGGGCGAGAGCAAGGTTATCGCGGACGCGCCGCTCGTCACCGGCTCGGAGGACTTCGCCTTCATGCTCGAGGCGCGCCCGGGCGGCTTCATGCTGATCGGCAACGGCGTCGAGGCCGACGGCGGCGCCCGCCAGCTGCACACGCCCGACTACGACTTCAATGACGAGATCCTGACGCTCGGCTCGGCCTACTGGGTGTGCCTCGCGCACGAAGAGCTGGACTGAGAGCTCGCGCCGAACGGGGCCGCCGGCGCTACGCCGCCACCGCCATCGCCGCTTTGAGGTTTTCGTCGACCTTGTCGAGGAATTTGCTGGTCGAGAGCCACTTCTGGTCCGGGCCGACGAGCAGCGCGAGGTCCTTGGTCATGTAGCCCGCCTCGACCGTGTCGACGCAGACCTTCTCCAGCGTCGCCGCGAACCTGGCGAGCTTTTCGTTGCCGTCGAGCTTGGCGCGGTGAGAGAGGCCGCGCGTCCAGGCGAAGATCGAGGCAATCGAATTGGTCGAGGTCTCGCGACCCTTCTGGTGTTCGCGGTAATGGCGGGTGACCGTGCCGTGCGCCGCCTCGGCCTCGACCGTGCCGCCGTCCGGCGTCATCAGAACGCTGGTCATCAGGCCGAGCGAGCCGTACCCTTGGGCGACCGTGTCGGACTGAACGTCGCCATCGTAGTTCTTGCAGGCCCAGACATAGCCGCCCGACCATTTGAGCGCGGACGCGACCATGTCGTCGATCAAACGGTGCTCGTAGGTGATGCCGAGGCTGGCGAATTTCGACTTGAATTCCTGCTCATAGACCTCCTGGAAAATGTCCTTGAAGCGTCCGTCGTAGAACTTCAGAATCGTGTTCTTGGTCGAGAGATAGACCGGATATTTACGCATGATGCCGTAGTTCAGCGAGGCGCGGGCGAAATCGCGGATGGAATCGTCGAGGTTGTACATCGCCATCGCGACCCCGCCGCCCGGGAACTGGAAGACCTCCCTCTCGATCACCGCGCCGTCGTCGCCCTCGAAGCGGATGGTGAGACGCCCCTTGCCTGGAACCCTGAAGTCGGTCGCACGATACTGGTCGCCATAGGCGTGGCGGCCGACGACGATGGGCAGCGTCCAGCCCGGAACGAGCCGCGGCACGTTCTTGCAGATGATCGGCTCGCGGAAGATGACGCCGCCGAGAATGTTGCGGATCGTGCCATTGGGGCTTTTCCACATCTCCTTGAGATTGAACTCCTTCACCCTCGCCTCATCGGGCGTGATGGTCGCGCATTTCACGCCGACGCCGCAGGCCTTGATCGCCAGGGCGGCGTCGACCGTCACCTTGTCGTTGGTCGCGTCGCGGTGCTCGACCGAAAGGTCGAAGTACTGCAGGTCGATGTCGAGATAGGGGTGAATCAGCTTCTCCCGGATGAGCTGCCAGATGATTCGAGTCATCTCGTCGCCGTCCAGTTCAACCACGGGATTCACGACCTTGATCTTGGACATCGGAAGCAGGTTCCTTCGGTGGGCAGGTTAGCGGGAGGTGTTGCGCCCCTATAACACCGGCCCGGAAACCGGCCTAGTTCTGCTTTAGGCGGTCGGGCGCCGCCCCGCGCCCTGCAGCATAGACAAACCAGGATCGACAGATCGATAGGTTTCCCATAAACCTGTTGGCATAGGTCCGATTGGGAGGGGGCCTATGCGGGGCTGGGATGGCGAAGACGATCGTTTTCATGCACGGCGCCTTCATGACGCCGGTGTGCTGGGAGCATTGGCTCCCCTGGTTCGAGGCCAGGGGCTATCGCTGCTCTGCGCCTGCGTGGCCGGGCCGGGATCGCCCGGTCGAAGCTTTGCGCGCCCCGCATCCCGATCCTGAGCTCGGCCGGCTGACGCTGGGCGCCGTGGTCGGGCGGTTCGCCGAAGCGATCGACGCCCTCGAGCAAAAGCCGATCCTCATCGGCCATTCGATCGGCGGGCTCGTGGCACGGATCCTGCTCGGCCGCGGCGCAGCGGCCGCCGGGGCCGCTATTCATTCGACGCTGTCCGGCGCTGTCCTGCCCATCAGCCGCTCGTATTGGCGTTCGAATTGGGCCATGATCGGCCCCTTCGCCGATGCGGGGACGCCAAAGGCGTTGACCTTCGAAGAGTTTCAGCAGACCTTCGCCAACAGCCTGGCGCCGGAAGCGCAAAGGGCGGCGTTCGATCGGTACGTTGTGCCGGAATCGCGCAGGGTCGCGCGGGACGCGCGCGGCGACGCCGGACGCATAGATTTCGCGAGGGCCCATCCTCCGCTCCTGATGACGGCGGGCACTCTCGATCGTGTCGTTCCGGCGCGACTCAGTTTCAACAGTTTTTCACGTTACAGGCAGCGCGGCTCGATCACCGAATTCCGGGCCTTTGACGGCCGGGATCACATGGTTATCGTCGAGCCGGGGTGGGAAGAGGTCGCCGATTTTGTCGCCCACTGGCTGGAAAAGCTCGGAGAGTAAGCCAGCGGCGGTGCGCCGGGCGCGCTGCGGCCCGCGCGGTCGCGGGCCTGGTGAAACCGGACTTTGATGAGAGCGCCGACCGGCATTGGGCGTCGCCGGCGCTGCGGCCTGGCGATCGCTCTTCTGGCGACTGCCATCTCCGGCCCTCGCGCGTTGGCCGGTGACGCGGAGCCCGCGACCGACAACGCATTGACCACGCTCTGCGGGATCGTCGATGCATCCGCGAAGGCCGAAGGGCTGCCGGTCAATTTCTTCACCCGGCTCATCTGGCGGGAGAGCGCGTTTCAGCCAAGCGCGGTGAGCCCCGCGGGCGCGATGGGCGTCGCCCAGTTCATGCCGGGGACAGCGTCCGAGCGCGGCCTTTCAAACCCGTTCGATCCCGCAACCGCGATCCCGGCCTCGGCCAAGCTCCTCGGCGAACTCGCCCAGCGCTTCGGCAATCTGGGCCTCGCGGCGGCGGCCTATAACGCCGGGCCGAACGCCGTCGCCGGCTGGCTTTCCGGCGCAGGCTTCATGCCGATCGAGACGCAGGACTACGTGCTTGCGATCACCGGCCACGACGTCGAGGAATGGCGCGGCGACAAGGCGCCGGCCTCGGCGTCGCCCGATCCGGCCGAACCCTGCCTCCTCTCGATCGCGAAGCTCCGGGTCGAGCGCGGCCCTCAGGGCTCGCCCGTCATTTCGGGCCTCTTTGCGCCCTGGGGCGTGCAGATCTCCGCCAGCTTCTCCAAGGACTCCGCGCTGCGTAGCTTCGACCGCTTCAGACATGACCACGCAAGCGTCATCGGAGACATGACCCCGTTCGTTCTCGGGTCGGTCTTGCGAAGCAGAGGCTGGCGACCTTTCTATCGCGTGCGCCTGCCGGCGCAGACCGGGGGCGAAGCGAAAAAACTCTGCGATCGCATTATGGCCGCCGGCGGCGCCTGCGCGGTCTTAAGGAGCTAGGGCGCGATGCAATCGGGATGAAGCGCCTGGCAGGGCTCCATCCCTACAACATGGAAGCCGCAACCCCGGTCGCCCGAAGAGTTCAGCGATTGCAAAATGGACGGCGTCTCGGTCGGTGGCGTCGCTTACGAGGAGCTGCCATCGTTCACGAGTTTTACGTCACTCGCACCGGGTGATCGCCCGCGGCGCGCCTAGGCGCCAGGTTCACCGGCGCCGATTTTAGAAATCAAACCGCTCAGAAACGGGCTGGGCGCCCATAAGGCCCGCCAAGGTGAGTTCGTCCAATCCAATATCGGCGAGGCTGGGAATTGACCGACGGCCGCGATAACGCGAGCGGCGCAAGGCCAGTTGCCCCATGCGCCCCGCGGCATCCGGGGTCAGGGTCAAATCGAAGCGTCCGTAAATTCGCTTGATGATCGCGAGCGGATCTGCGGTCAGCTCGCCATAGTTCACATCGACAAAGCGTTCGGCCAGTTCGGGGTGCGCGTCACGAAACCGCATGAGACGGTCCGTCATGCCCGCTAGCGCCCGGGCCTCGCGCTCGGCGAGTTGGATTGGATCATCCGGCCGGCCATAAAGCCCGCGCAAGACCCAATTCAAATGGATGGAGGATTTCAAGACCTGCAACGGCTCGCGATGCGTGTGAATGACGAGGGCGTCAGGGAAAACGGAGAACAGGGCTTCCAAGCCGTAAACGTGGTCCGGCGCTTTCAACACCCAGCGCCTGACGCTTTGATTGTGCCGCAGGTGCTGGAGAAAACGTTTTTCCCATTGATATACCGGGACCAAATCCGACGAACGGAGGAAGGCCTCGTAGGCCGGAACGCGGCAACTCGAGACAAATTCTTCGGACATCAAGCAATAGCTATAAATCGCCACACACTCGTGGGGCGTCCGGGCGCGCATGGGATAAACGGCGTCGGCGCCCGGCGACAGCCGGCGAAACCACCACAAAGACGTCGCGGCGTTCCAGACGCGCCGGTCGCGCCAGCCCCTGTCCGGCTCGTTCGCGGAGACAGGAAGCATAACTTCCCAAACGCGGGGCGCCCTGCAAGTCGGGGTCGGCCGCCAGCAATTCGTGAAGGAACGTCGAACCGCTGCGCGGCATGCCCGTGATGAAAATCGGCCGTGCGATAGGGAAGACTCCACGTCCTCCGGCGGCTGTCTTTTCCACGCGTCCACCAGTCGCAACCGGGTCTTCAACAAATCCAAAAGATGCGTTCGCATCAGGAACCGGCCGAGTTGATGCAGACTCGCTTCGCGCTCCAAACTGTCGGCGAGTACGGACAACGCCTGTTCAATGGGAGGCGCGCCAAAATCTTCGAGGCCGGTCGCCCGCCGCGCTTTGGCGGACAAAGCCTCGCCGTCGAACGGCCAGAGGCGCCGGGCCCAATCGTCGCTGAACGGCGGGCTCGTCGGCGTCGCGATTTTCGACGGCGCGGCCGAATTTCATCAAATGGTCCTTCCCTATCTGCGAACCGGCCGGAGCGCTTCAGAAGCCGTGGGCTACATCGCCGACGATCCCGACAGGTTCTCATCGACGGGGGCGCGCTGCCGAGCCTCTATCCGATACCTTCGGCCTCGAGTCGGCGCCGGAGGCGAGTGCGTACTCTGAGATGCACACTGCCGGCGCGCGTTCAACCGGCGTTGGCGAACGAAGGGAGCCCCCGCGATTTCTCCAGTACTAACCGCTGCCGGCGTCGCCGGCCTCATTCTTGTCGGCGTGCTGATCGTGCAGCAGCGGCGCTGACGAGGTGGCCCATGCCATGTTGACCCTTGGCTGGCGACTGGCGCCGATTACCTTGTTTCACCTTCTACCGTTGTTGTTTAGCGCGCTATCATGGCGCGAACTGATGTCGACGTCGTGGCGGCTCAACGTGGCCAGCGCCGCCTGGATCCGCTGGATCCGGGAATCGATCAATAACTTGTTGCCGGTCGCGAGCATCGGCGGGGATGTCGCAGGCGTGCGGCTCGCCCATCTGCGTGGGGTCGGCAGCGCCCAGGCGGCGGCTAGCGTGGTCGTCGACACCACAGTCGGCGTAGTTACCCAGCTCGTTTTCGTTTCGGCGGGCGTGACGTTGTTGTTGATTCGCTCAACCGGCGGCGCCTCGCTTGTGGCGGCGCGGGTCGTGTTGATCGGCATCGCCGGTTTCGCCGTGGCGATGGCGATATTCGTGTGGCTCCAGCATCGAAACATGGCGGTCGTCTTGACTCGGGTCGTACGGCGCCTGGCGCCCGAGGACTGGCGAGGCACGCTCTCGGACAGAGCTTCGGCGATCGACGATGAGGTCGTGGCTACGTACCGTCGCCGTCCCGCCCTCCTGCGCGCGGGCCTTTTGCGCTTGGCCACATGGGTCACCGGAGCCGGGGAGATCTGGTTGGTGACATATTTCCTGGGTCGATCCCTTTCCGCAATCGACGCCCTTATCCTCGAAAGCCTAGGTAACGGAATCTATGCGGCGGCCTTCATTGTGCCAGGCGCCATCGGCGTGCTCGAAGGCGGCTTCGTCGTGTTTGGCGCCCTATTCGGGTTGCCCGCCGATATTTCGCTGTCGATTTCGTTGTCAAAGCGCGTGCGCGAATTGCTCCTGGGCGTTCCAGGTCTGCTTGTCTGGCAGTGGACGGAGACGCAGAGCCTCTTACGCCGACGCGCTGCCCCCGATGCGGAAGCGTGAATCGCGGCGCTTGGATCATCGATCGAGCCCTGGACGGGTGCGGCGGCAGTCGGCGTTCGGGAGGCTTTGTCGGACACGAAGACGTGAACGACGCCGAACCGAGGATTTTTGTTGTAATGTAAATCCTTCAAAGGCTTTGGCTCGAGGATGAATGGTCGTGATGAATCAGGCCGCCAGAGAGCAGGTCATGCCGGAGAGGGCTCCGGACCCCGCCGCCGAGTTCCCCGCCCCGGTCGTCAAACCGAAAAAATCGTTTTGGCGCCTTGCGGGCGAAGTGCTTGATCACGGCGGCCCCGGTTATCTGCAGTTCGCCATCACCAATATCTGCAACGCCCGCTGCGATTTTTGCGGGTTCGCAGTGGACAAATTTGACCCGAAGCGCCGACGTTCGGTCTCTTTGAAAGAGGCGCGCGATGTGACCGACATCGCGGTCAAGAACCACATCGGATATATGCTTTTTGTTGGCGGAGAACCGCTCGCGCACAAGGACCTTCGCGCCATGGTGCGCTACGCGGCAGAGCAGGGCATCCGCCCGATGATTTGCACCAACGGCTCCCTCTGGACCGAGCAGAACATGCGTGGCTTCGCCGACGACGGCTTGAGCAGTGTCATCATGTCGATCGATTCGCATGACGTGGCGCGGCACGACCAAAACCGCGGATTGCCGGAGCTCTGCCGGAAAATCAAGCGCGCCAACGAAGTGTTCGCCGGCCTGGGAGTGCAAACCACCGCCAGCGTCACCGTCAGCCGTTTGATTGACGATTACGACAGGCTGCCGGAGTTTCTAACGACGCTCGGCTTTTCCAGTTGCACGTTCAGCTATCCGCTGACCAGTCTGGAGTCCAGCTATCTGAGTTTCAGCAATTCGAAGCTGGTGAGTTACTCAACGGAGGAATTGATCGACGTATTCGAGAAAATCAAGGCAGTGAAGAAGCGCAGCGGCTATGCGGTGGTCAACCCGGTCGAATCGCTCACGGAAATGCAACGGCATTTGCGCAAGGAGCCAGAGCGGTTCGGCTGCCTAGGCGGCCACAAGTACTTTTATTTGGATTGGAACCTCGACCTCTACCGTTGCCATGCCTGGGACAAGCCAATGTGCAACATTTACGAGTTCGATGAAAGCAAGCTGATCCGCGACGGCTGCACGAAGTGTATGATTGACTGCTACCGCGATCCCAGCGTCCTTCAATTCGTGGCGATCAGCGCCAGCGACGCTTGGAACAACGTCAGGAAAGGCAAGCTGCGCGCGGCGGCGGGCAATGTTTTTGACCGTCGCAATTTCACGTCTTTGCGGGCGGTATGGGAAGACCGCAATTGGATTGGCGAGGTGTGAGGAAACAGCCGCAGTGAAGATTCAAAACGGCGCATGTCCTCAGGAAGTTGCGCTGTCGATCTCCGCCGCCCAAGACCCGGAAGGCCTCGGGTGGAAGGATCCGACGCGGTCCTTCTCGTGCGGGAACGAGACGAGGTTTGCAACTCGGTCAAGCCGGGGAACGAGCCGGGTCGAAAGATGAATTATGGTCTCGAACAGCTTGGCGCGCTGACGACCGCTTGGTTGTCGCTACTTTTCATCGCCGCCAGCATCTTTGGCTGCCTATGCGCCCTCGGCGCGACGTGGGCGGCGCGCTTATTCGTCCGACAGACGGGGTCCGCGGCCCCAACAACGTGGCCGGATATCTCCATCCTGAAGCCGCTGTGCGGCGCGGAGGCGCAACTATCCGCGAATATCGAGACGTTTTTCCGTCAAGATTATCCCGGCGCCATTCAATTCGTTTTCGGAGTGCAGGATCCCGACGACAGCGCAATTCCGGTCGTGAAATCGCTGATTGAGCGATATCCCGGGCTTGATCTTCATCTGGTCGTCAACGGTTCGACGTATGGCGCCAATCGCAAGGTCTCCAATCTGATCAACATGGGGCAAATCGCGCGACACCCTGTTATTGTCACGACCGACAGTGACGTGGCTGTCGGTCCAAACTATTTGCGGACTTTGGCGGCCGCTCTGGCGCAGCCGGGCGTCGGCGTGGTCACCTGTCTCTACCGCGGTCTGCCGAGCGGCGGCTTCTGGTCGCGACTGTCCACCATGGCGGCGCACGACCACTTCCTGCCGGGCGCCATCCTTGGGCTAGCGCTCGGCCTGGCGCGGCCCTGTCTTGGGTCGACAATCGCGCTGTCGCGAGAAACATTATCGCGCATGGGCGGCTTTGAGGCCGTCGCCAACCAATTGGCGGACGATTACGCGATCGGCAAAGCGGTGCGCCAAGCCGGACTTCGGGTCGTCCTTCCCCCGTTGCTGGTGGCTCACTCATTCGAAGAAAAATCGCTCAGCGAGGTGGTTCGGCACGAACTGCGCTGGGCGCGGACGATTTTCACCGTCGATCCGGCCGGATATATCGGCAGCGGCTTCACCCACCCCTTGCCCTTGTCGCTCATTGGGGCGGCCCTTCGCGGGTTCGACCCCCTGGGGCTGGCGGCGGTGTTCGGCGCCTTGGCGTCTCGCCTGTTCTTGAAATATCGCCTCACGCGCGAATTTGATTTGCCAAAGCCCGACTATGCTCTCCTTGTTCCTCGCGACATTCTCTCTTTCGTCGTTTATTTTGCGAGTTTTTGGTCGACGCGCGTCAGTTGGCGTGGACGGGATTTCGCTGTCGCGCGGGACGGAACGCTGGTGACGCCGGTTGAGCCGCGAGCAGGCTCCGTGTCGTATGGAAAGGCGATGAGGTGATGCGCACGCTGTTTCTTCAGGCTCCTTCGTTTGACGGTTTCGACGGTGGCGCAGGGTCCCGTTACCAGTCAAAACGCGAGATCCGGTCGTTCTGGTACCCGACCTGGCTCGCCCAGCCCGCCGCCCTCGTCGAGAACAGCAAATTGATCGACGCGCCTCCGCACGGAACGTCCCTGGCTGAAGTCGTGGCCGAGGCGAGGAACTTCGATCTCGTCGTCCTCCACACGTCGACGCCCTCGTTCGCTTCCGACGTGCGGGCGATCGCAGCGCTCAAGGCCGCGAACCCCGCGCTTAAGGCGGGGCTGATCGGCGCCAAGGCGGCCGTCGACGCAGAAGGAACCCTAAAAGCCGCGCCGATCGTCGATTTCGCCGCCCGCAACGAATTCGATTTCACCATCAAGGAGATTGCAGACGGCAAGGACTGGAAATCGATCCGGGGCCTCACCTTCCGGGATCGCCATGGCGAGATCCAGAACACGGCGGACCGTGATGTGCTGGAGACCATGGACAGCCTGCCGTTCGTGACGCGGGTCTATAAGCGCGATCTGCAAATCTCCCGATATTTCATCGGCTATCTCCGTCACCCCTATATTTCTCTGTACACCGGACGCGGCTGCAAATCCCGGTGCACGTTCTGCCTCTGGCCGCAAAGCGTCGGCGGTCATCGCTACCGCACCCGCAGCGTCGGCCATGTGATCGAGGAAATCGCCTGGGCGAAGAAGGCTTTTCCGGAGGTCAAGGAATTCTTTTTCGACGACGACACGTTCACCGACGATTTGCCGCGGGCCGAGGCGATCGCGCGCGAACTTGGCAAGCTCGGCGTCGTCTGGTCCTGCAACGCCAAGGCCAATGTGCCCCGCGCGGCGCTGAAAGTTATGCGCGACAATGGCTTGCGTCTGTTGCTGGTCGGCTACGAGACGGGCAACCAGCAAATCCTGCACAACATTAAGAAGGGCATGCGGATCGACGTGGCCAAGCGGTTCACCAAGGATTGCCGGGACCTCGGCGTCACCATCCACGGCACCTTCATCATGGGCCTGCCGGGCGAAACCACGGAGACGATCAAGGAGACGATCGACTTCGCCAAGGAGATCAACCCGCACACGCTCCAGGTCTCGCTCGCCGCGCCCTATCCCGGGACGCACCTCTACAAGCAGGCGCTGGAAAACGGGTGGCTCGACGACGCCAATGCAGAGCTCGTCGACGAGAACGGCGTGCAGATGGCCCCGTTGCACTATCCCGGCCTGAGCCACACCGAGATCTTCGACTCGGTCGAAACCTTCTACCGCAGCTTCTATCTGCGCCCCGCCAAGATCGCTTCGATTGTCGGCGAGATGGTTCTGAGCCCCGACCTGACGAAACGGCGCCTGCGCGAGGGCGCGGAGTTCTTCCGCTTCCTCCGCGAGCGGCGGGCGGCCGCACACTGAAATTTCTGATCGTCACCGCCGACGATTTCGGTCTCTCCGACGAAGTGAACCGTGCGGTCGAGATCGCCCACGTCGAAGGCGTCCTCACTGCGGCGAGCCTGATGGTTGGAGCGCCGGCGGCGGCAGCCGCCGTCGAACTCGCGCGCCGGCTGCCGCGGCTCGCGGTCGGGCTGCATCTCGCCCTCGTTGACGCGAGGCCCGTTCTGCCGGCCTCCGCCGCGCCCGACCTCGTCGACGCTCACGGACGATTGCGGACGGACATGGCGCGGGTCGGCGCGGCGATATCCTTTTTGCCCCGCGTCCGCAGGCAGATGCTGGCCGAGATCCGCGCCCAGTTCGAGGCCTTCCGCGCGACCGGGCTTGAGCTCGATCACGTGAACGGACACAAGCATTTTCACCTCCACCCGACGGTGACCTCCGCCATTCTCGACCACGCGGCGCAATTCGGCGTGCACGCCGTTCGCGCGCCGCTGGAGCCCCGGGCGGTTCTGGAGCGGATCGAACGCGGAAGCCCCCGCCTGGCCGCGGCTGCGCTCCGCCCCTGGGTGCGTCTTCAGCGCCTGCGGCTCAGGCGCGCCGGCCTCACCACGCCTGATCAGGTCTTCGGGCTCGCCTGGAGCGGCGCCATGACGCAGGCGCGGCTTGCAGGGCTCATTGCGCATCTGCCGAATGGCGTCAGCGAAATCTACGCCCATCCCGCGACTGGACCGGTATTCGCCGGAGCCGCGCCGGGCTATCGTTACCCGGAAGAATTGGCTGCGCTGACGTCGCCTGAGCTGCGCCGTCAGATTGAGGCCGCGGGCATCGTTACCGGAGCGTTCACGGACGCGGCGCAATGGCGGCAACCGTCCGGTTAGACTGGGGCGGAGCGGTCACCAGCGTCAGCAGGCCAATTGGGCTTTGACCCAAGACGACTTTCCTCGCCCCGGAGGAGCGGGGATTGTCCAAAAGACCGGAGCGGCGCAGTGTAGCCGCCATATGTGCACACGCGCGGGGCGGCGCGAAAGGAGAGAGACGTTCGATGCAAGGGCTCATGCAGCGCTATCCGCTGTTGATTTCATCGCTGATCGTCCATGCGGCCCGGCACCGCGGCGGCGCGGAGGTGGTCTCCAACCTGGGCGGCGCTTCGCTCCACCGCACCACCTACGCCGAGGTGGAGCGCCGAAGCCGGCGGCTCGCGCGCGTGCTGGCGAAACTCGGCATCGGCTTCGGCGATCGCGTGGCGACGCTCGCCTGGAACGATTACCGCCATCTCGAGCTCTACTATGGCGTCTCGGGCATGGGCGCAGTCTGCCACACCGTCAATCCGCGGCTCTCCGCTGACGATATTTCCTTCATCATGGACGACGCCAGGGATTCCGTGATCTTCGCCGACCCGTCCTTCGCGGCGCTCTTGACTGAGATCGCGCCCTCGGTGAACTCCTTCGTCCGCGCGGTCGTGCTACTGACCGACGAGGCGGGAATGCCGGAGGTCGCGCTTCCGCCCGGCATGCGCCTCCATGCTTATGAGACGCTGATGGCCGAGGCGGACGAGGATTACGTCTGGCTCGAATTCGACGAGAACACGGCGAGCGCGCTCTGCTACACTTCCGGCACGACGGGGCGGCCGAAGGGAGTGCTCTACAGCCATCGGGCGGCGATGCTGCACACCTACGCCACCAACTCGCCCGACATTTTCGGGCTTCGGGCGGTGGACCGGGTGCTGCCGGCATCGTCGATGTACCACGCCTGCGCCTGGGGCCTGCCCTATTGCGCGACCATGGTCGGCGCGACGCTCATCCTGCCGGGGCGGCATCTGGACGGCGCGAGCCTGCACAGAGTGCTCGAATCCGAGCGCGTCACGCTGACCGCGGGCGTGCCCACGATCTGGCTCGGGCTCCTCGCCCATCTCGAGAGCAGCGGAGCGCGGCTCACGCAACTCAAGCGCCTGCTGGTCGCCGGCTCCGCCCTGCCGCGGCTCATCATCGAGGCCTTTTCGCCGATGGGCGTCAACGTCGAGCAGGGCTGGGGCATGACCGAGACGAGCCCGATCGTCACCTACAACGCGCCGACGCCCGCGAGCGCGGCGCTCACCGGCGAGGACGCGATCCGCCAGCGGCTCAAGCAGGGCCGCGCCGCCTGCGGCACCGACATCAAGATCGTCGACGCCGAGGGCCAGGAACTGCCGTGGGACGGCAAGGCCTTCGGCGACTTCCTGGTGCGCGGACACTGGGTGTGCCGCGAATACATCAATCGCGGGGCCGAGGGCGCCGCCGACGCCGACGGCTGGTTTCGCACCGGCGACGTCTGCACGATCGATGCCGACGGCTGCGCCGAAATCGTCGACCGTTCCAAGGACGTCATCAAATCGGGCGGCGAGTGGATCAGCTCGATTGCGCTCGAGAACATCGCCGTGTCTCATCCGGCTGTCGCCGAGGCGGCGATCGTCGCCGCCCGCCATCCGAAATGGCAGGAGCGCCCGCTGCTGCTGGTGGTGCCGCGCGCCGGAGCCACAATCGACCGGGACGAACTTCTCGAGGTCTTCACCGGCAAGGTCGCCAAGTGGTGGCTCCCCGACGACGTGGTGGTGGTCGACGAACTGCCGCATACCGCAACCGGCAAGCTCAACAAGCTCGCGCTGCGCGCGCGGTTCCAGGACTATCTCATGCAACCCCAGAAGGCGTGAACCCCAGGGGTCGGTCGCGTCAGCGCGCCGCCTTTCCGGCGCGGTCGAGCGCCGCGAACTCTTCATCCGAGAGCTTGATCGCCGCGGCGCCGACATTCTCCTCGAGATGCGCGACTTTGCCGGTGCCGGGAATTGGCAGCATGACCGGGCTGCGCTTCAAGAGCCACGCCAGCGCGATCTGGCCCGGGCTCGCCTTATGCTTGCGCGCGACGCCATTGAGCTCCGAGCCTTCGCGCGAAAATTCGCCCGCGTTCAGCGGCGCCCAGGGAATGAAGCCGATGCCGTGCTTCTCGCAATAGTCGAGCGCCGCCTCGCTCGCGCGGTCGGCGAAATTGTAGCGGTTCTGGATGGTCGCGACGGGAAAGAATTTCGACGCCGCCTCGATCTCGGCGACGCTCACCTCCGAAAGCCCTGCGCAGCGGATCACCTTGTCCCGGATCAGCGTTTTGATCGCGTCGAACTGCTCCTTGGCTGGAACTTTCGAATCGATCCGATGCAATTGCCAGAGATCGATCGTCTCGACGCCGAGCTTCCAGCGGCTCTTGTAGGCCTGCTGAATGAGATATTCGGGGCGGCCGAGCGGGATCCAGATATTCGGTCCGGTGCGGGCGAGCCCGCCCTTGGTTGCGATCCGGATGGCGCCGTAAGGGTGCAGCGCTTCGCGGATCAGCTCTTCCGAAAAATCGGGGCCATAGGAGTCGGCCGTGTCGATGAAGTCGACGCCGAGATCGGGCAGGCGCTTGAGCGTCTTGATCGCTTCGGCGCGGTGAGGCGTTTCGCCCCAGATTCCCTTGCCGACGATCCGCATCGCGCCGTAGCCCAAACGATTGACTTCGAACGCATTGCCGATCCTGAATCGTCCGGATTGCGCGGCGTTGATCATGAGAGGTCCTTCGAGTTTGGCGGCGCTCAGGGCCAGCGCGCCTCGGGCGGCATGGACGACAGAATTGAGGCGATATTGCCGCCGGTCTTCAAGCCGAAAATCGTGCCCCGGTCATAAAGCAGGTTGAACTCGACATAACGCCCCCGGCGGATGAGCTGCTCCTCCCGCTCGGCCGCGCTCCAAGGCGTCGCCGCATTCCGCCGCACGATCTCGCAATAGACGGCGATGAAGCTCTCGCCGACGTCGCGCACGAAGGCGAAATCATCGTCGAACGCGGAATTCAAGGCATCTCCCGCGCTATTGAGCCCGTCGAAGAAAATGCCGCCGATCCCGCGCGGCTCGTTGCGGTGCTTGAGAAAGAAATATTCGTCGCACCAGGCTTTGTAGCGTCCGGCGTCGGCGACCTTCGCGTGGCGCTCGCAAGACCCGCGCATCGCCGCGTGAAACGAGATCGCGTCGGGATCGTCCTGGCGCCGGCGTTTTTCGAGCGTCGGCGTGAGGTCCGCGCCGCCGCCGAACCAGGTCCTGGTCGTGCGCACGAGACGCGTGTTCATATGCACGGTCGGCACATGCGGGCTCCACGGATGGGCGATCACCGAAACGCCCGCCGCCCAGAAGCGCGGATCGCTCGCCGCGCCCGGAATCTGCCCGGCGAATTCCTCCGGAAAGGCGCCGTAGACGGTCGAGCAATGCGCGCCCATCTTTTCGAACAGGCGCCCGCGCAGCATCGCCATCCGGCCGCCGCCGCCGGGCGCGCCGCTCGCGTCGGTGCGCTGCCACGGCTCGAGCGCGAAGCGGCCGGGCGCGCGCGCCGCATCGACGCCGGCAAATTCGCGCTCCAGCGCCTCAATCGCCGCGACGATCTTGCCCTGCAGCGCCTCGAACCAGTCCGCAGCGCGCTGGAGGCGCGGATCGTCGAGCTTGGGCTCGGTCATGCCTTGCGCACCCGCGCGACGAGGCGCTCGACATGCTCGACCGGCGTCTCGGGCAGGATGCCGTGGCCGAGATTGAAAATGTGGGCTCTTTCTCCGAATCCCTCGAGCACGCGATCGACGCCTTCATCGAGTCCGGCGCCGCCCGCGACCAGCGCCAGCGGATCGAGATTGCCCTGCAGCGCGATCCGTCCGCGGCAGAGCCTCGATCGCTACGCGGGGCTCGACCGCGGTGTCGAGGCCGATCGCGGCCACGCCCGGCACATGGGCGAATTTTCCGAGCTGGGTCGCTGCGCCCCGCGGGAAGGCGATGATCTGCGCATTGGGCGCGCTTGCGCGGACCTTGGCGATGACGGCCGCGACCGGCGCAACGCACCAGCGCTCGAACTCGGCCGGCGGCAGGACGCCCGCCCAGGAATCGAAAATCTGCACCGCTTCCGCGCCCGCCGCGAGCTGGCGCAGGAGATAGGCCGCCGAAGCGTGGACGAGGCGCTCGATCAGCTCAGCGAAGAGCTTCGGCTGGCGATAGGCGAAGAGCCGCGCCGGCGCCTGATCGGGCGTGCCGCGCCCGGCGATCATGTAGCTCGCGACCGTCCAGGGCGCGCCGCAAAAGCCGATCAGCGCGACGTCGCCGGGCAGCGCCGTTTTGACCCGCTCGAGCGTCTCGAATGCCGGCGCGAGCCGCATCCAGTCGGGCTCCTCGGCGAGCTTGGCAAGGCCGGCGGCGTCAACGATCGGATCGAGGCGCGGGCCTTCGCCGCTCTCGAACGCGACCGTCTGCCCGAGCGCGTCGGGGATCACCAGAATGTCGGAAAAAAGGATCGCCGCGTCGAAGCCGAACCGGCGGATCGGCTGCAGCGTCGCCTCGACCGCGAAGGCCGGCGTATAGCAGAAATCGAGGAAGCTCGCCGCCCGGCCGCGGATTTCGCGATACTCCGGCAGATAGCGTCCCGCCTGCCGCATAAGCCAGATCGGCGGCCGCGCCTGCCGCTCGCCCGCGAGCGCGGCGAGGAAGGTCTTTCGTGGGCGCGAGGTCAAACGCGCCGCCTCCGGCACTCATCCGGCCGCGCTTCGCGCGTCCACCTTCTCCCGTGAACGGGAGAAGGGAACCGCCCCCTCTCCCGTTTACGGGAGAGGTTTTGGGTGAGGGTAAGTTGCATCGGAGACGCCTAGCGCGAACGCGGGCGCGGCAGCAAGACGGAGCGCGTCGCCGCCTACTCTGCAGCCTTCCTCATCTCGGGATAGACGCACTGCGCCGGGTCCTGGGCGGCGGGCCTGAGCGGGATGACCTTCGCCGGTTCGAAGCGCAGGCCAAGCGTCGTCCAAACGTCGACCAAAGATTCGACCAGGTCCGCCACCTGAGCCTCGCTGTGCGCCGGCGTCGGGGTGATGCGCAGGCGCTCCGTACCCTTGGCGACGGTCGGATAGTTGATCGGCTGGATATAGATCGCATGCCGCTCGAGCAGCATCTCGCTTGCCGCGCGGCATCGCTCGGCGTCGCCGACGAACACCGGCACGATATGCGAGGGATTGTCCATCACCGGCAGGCCGGCCGCGCGCAAGGCGTGCTTGACCATCCGCGCCATATGCTGATGGCGCTCGCGCTCGGCGTTCGAGCGCTTCAAATGCCTGACCGCGGCCGTCGCGCTCGCCGCCACGCTCGGCGGCATGGTCGAGGTGAAGATGAACGAGGGCGCATAGCTCCTGACCGCGTCGATCACCGCCGCGCTTGCGGCGATATAGCCGCCAAGCGAGCCGAAGCCCTTGGCGAGCGTGCCCTCGATCACGTCGATCCGGTGCGCCAGCCCCTCGCGCTCGCTCAAGCCCCCGCCGCGCGGCCCATAGATGCCGACCGCATGGACCTCGTCGATATAGGTCATGGCGTTGTAGCGTTCCGCGAGCGCCACGATCGCGGCGATCGGCGCGATGTCGCCGTCCATCGAATAGAGGCTCTCGAACACGACAAGCTTGCAGCGCTCGATCGGCTCCGCCGCGAGCAGCTCTTCGAGATGATCGACGTCGTTATGGCGCCACACCTTCTTCTCGCAGCCCGACCGGCGCACGCCCTCGATCATCGAATTGTGGTTCTGAGCGTCGGACAGAATGACGCAGTTCGGCAGCAGGCTCGCGATGGTCGAGATGCCGGCGAGATTGGAAACCCAGCCCGAGGTGAAGACAAGCGAGGCGGGCTTGCCGTGCAGGTCGGCGAGCTCGGCCTCGAGCTGCACGATCGGATGGTGGGTGCCGGAAATGTTGCGGGTGCCCCCCGCGCCCGCGCCGTGGGCGCGCGCCGCGCTGACCGAGGCCTCGATGACGTCCTTGTGACCGCCCATGCCGAGATAGTCGTTCGAGCACCAGACGGTGACTTCGCGGGGACTGTGCTCTTCGCCCGCCGGGCGCCACATCGCCATCGGGAAGCGGCTGGCGTCGCGCTCGAGATTGGCGAAGATGCGATAGCGCTCCTCCGCCTTCAGGCGGTTGATCGCATCCTGGAAACGCCGCTCGTAATCCATCATCCCCCCATTATACAGGGTCCGGCCCGGCGAGCGCTATCGCCGCGTTGTCAGAAAATCGCTAAACGCCCGGCGCGGGCTTGTCCAGAGGACCAATGACGGATGGCGGCGCGGCGGATTGGCGCATGTGGTTGCAGGGAAGGGCGCGAGGGCGTCGGGAGCGGGAAAAGATCAGCGCGCCCGTCCGGCAAGGAAAGACCGCCTGTCAGCTGTCAGGCGGTCTTTCCTGTCGCACAGGCTCCCCTTGCGATCAGCCGGCTGCAGCGGCTCTCCGCATAGCCCTGCGATGTCCGGCGAAGCCGAGGCCGGCGAAGCCAAGCGCCATCAACGCCCAGGTCGAGGGCTCGGGAATGCCCGTGACCAGGAGCCCGTTGGTGTTGTCGCCACTATCGACATAGAACCCGACGACGGCGCCCTTATCGTTGATTCCGTTCAAGGTGGTCGTGCCAATTCCGCCCGGAGCGTCGATCGCCGTGAACACGTCGAAGAAGCTGTTGAACGCAAGGCCGTGCATGACGCCGCTGCCACTGACGTAATCGCCGACCGCGACGCCGTGATCGTTCAGTCCGAAAAATTGGGTAGCCGTTGCGCCTGGAACGCCAACGCTCGTGAACGATCCGCCGTCGTCCAGGAAGCCGAACGTGCCGGTGGCATTGGTATAGAAGCCGGCGATATCGCCAAGGTCGTTGATCGCTGCGGCCGTGACCGATGTCGCGTCCCAGGCGGAGGGAAGCGTAATCGGCGTAAACGACGCGGTGCCGATGTCATAGCAGACCGTGCGAAAACTCGGCCTGAGGGATTCACGAATCACTGGCGCCATATTAAAATCGGGTATGGCGCACATTTCCGGCTTCGAACGCGACCAACTTCTGCTTCTGCCCGAAGCGGTGGACGATTACGTCGGCCCTGACAATCCCGTCCGCTTCATCGACGCCTTCGTCGATGGGCTCGATCTCGTCGAGGCAGGCTTCGGGCGGGTTCAGCCGAAGGCGACGGGACGGCCGGGCTACGCACCGGGCGATCTATTGAAGCTCTACGTCTACGGCTATCTCAATCGCGTGCGTTCGAGCCGGCGGTTGGAGGCCGAATGCCATCGCAACATCGAGGTCATCTGGCTGTTGCGAACGCTGAAGCCTGACTTCAAGACCATCGCCGATTTCCGCGCCGACAATCGCGCCGCCTTCAAATCGGTGTTTCGTCAATTCACGCTGCTGTGCAAGCGGCTCGACCTGTTCGGACGCGAACTGCTGGCGGTGGACGGGACCCGCATCAAGGCGGTCAACAACAAGGATCGAAATTTCACCCGCAATTCGCTGGCGAAATTCATCAAGGCGGCCGACGAGCGGCTGGCCGATTACCTCCAGCGGCTCGACGAGGGCGACGCCGCGGAAAAGGCGACGAGCGGCGCGCGGGTGAAAAATCTCGCCGAGAAGATCGAGGGACTGCGCAAGAAGCGCGGCCAATACGACGCCATGCTGAAGCAGCTCGAACGCACGGGCGAAGACCAGATATCCCTGACCGATCCCGACAGCCGCGCCATGGCGGCGCACACGCGCGTCGCTGTCGGCTACAACATTCAGGTCGCGGTCGACGCCAAGCACAAGCTGATCGTCGAACAGGAAGTGACCAACCAGGTCGTCGACATGGGGCTGTTGCAGGCGACTGCCGAGCCGGCGCGCGAGATCCTCGAAGTCGAGAAGATCGACGTCGTCGCCGACAAGGGTTATTTCAAGACGGAAGACATCGCCGCCTGCGAAAAGGCGGGGCTGACGCCTTATGTGCCCAGACCCCAACGCGGCTCTTCGGTCAGCAATGGCTTCTTCCGCAAGGACGAGTTCTCTTACGATCCGGAGCGGGACGCATACGCTTGCCCGGGCGGTCACGAACTGAGGCCGCTCCGCCATGGCAAGTTGCGCGAGATGACGAAGGTCGATTACGGCAACCCGGCGGCGTGCCGCGATTGCCCGCTACGCCCGCGCTGCACGGACGCCGGCTATCGCGTCGTCTCGCGTCTCGAGCACGAGGACGCGCTCGACCGCATGGCGGCCCGCCTGAAGGCGAGGCCGGAAGTTCTCGACCGCCGTCGCGAGACGGTCGAACATCCGTTCGGCAGCATCAAGCAATGGATGAATCAGGGCGCGTTCCTGATGCGCGGCCTGGAAAAAGTGCGCGCCGAATTCAACCTGACCGCGCTCGTCTACAATTTGCGGCGAGCACTCAATATTCTCGGCATGGACAAGATGATGGCGGCCGTCGCCGCATGACAGAGGCCAAAATCGCGTTGTTTCGTGGCAAAACCGCCCATGGCGGTCCTCCCATGCCTTCCAAGAGGCCATCGGCGCGATTTCAGCCCGAAACGCGAGAAAAGCGCCGATCCGCACGCTCAGTCGTCGCATCCCATCAACCTCGACGAGTTTTCGCACGGTCTGCATAGATGTATGCGTGGGCATTGGGCGGGGAAGAGCTGTCGTTGTAAAAGCCGACGGCGATGCCCGCGTCGTTGACGCCCAGCAGCTGGTTCGTCATTGTCCCGGTCGTCGGAGTGCTTGGATCGTTGACGGTGGTGAAAGTCGTTCCAGATTTATAAAATCCGAAATTATCGCCAGCCGTGTCGGCCCAGAAGCCGACCGTCGTGCCCGTATTGTTGAGGCCGGTGACCTGAGTCTGAAAGGCGCCGGGGACGTTTTCCGGCGTGTAGTTCGCCGGACCATAGGGCGGGGCGAGCAGGTAGCCGTTGTTGGGAATCACGGTCCCGTCACCAAAATAACCGGCGATAGTCCCGGCGTTGTTGATGCCGAGCAGTTGGTTGAACGCAGTGTCGCCGAGATTGTTTATGGTCGTAAACGTATAGGCATGAGCGGGCGCACGCGCGCCGGCAATGAAGAAGGTCGAGGCAAGCAGCGCCACTGCGCCAACTCGGGTGATTGTCACTGGCCGCATTGTCTTCTCCCCATGACTGCGAGAGGAAATACTGCAACGTCGCGTTATTGGATGCCGGAACTATACGCTGGCAGATTATTATGTCAGGCACATTACGATTTTTTTGTGATACCTTGTCCTGACTGCGCCATTTATGTGGCCGCGGCCGCCAGTGAACTGCGTTAACACCAGCTGTCGATGCGAAAGCCAAGAGGGCGGGCTGCCCTAAACATCGCCTCTACTTTGGGACAAGAAGGTCGACCTCCCAAGGTTGCCATAATCCGGCTCTCGGCGCAGTCTCGGTCGGGCTGTCCTCGGGCAAAGGCGGCGCCGTAATGAGCGCAACAGCGAAGATTCACGCGACGCCCCACGAGCGGACGGCGCGCCCGTGGGCGCCGGCTGCGCTCGCCTGCATGGGCGTGGTGTTCGGCGACATCGGCACGAGCCCGCTCTATACGCTCAACGTCGCCGCGAAGTCCGCCAGTCCCGACGGACAGGTTTCGCCGGCGGCTGTGCTCGGCATCGTGTCGCTGATCTTCTGGTCGCTGATCATCGTCATATCGATCAAATACGCGATCCTGATCATGCGCGCCGACAACCACGGCGAAGGCGGCATTCTGGCGCTGCTCGCACTCGTCAGCCCGCGGCGCGCCAAGCGCAACACATGGCGCGCGGCCATGGTCGTGATCGGCCTCATCGGCGCCACCTTGCTTTACGGCGACGGCACGATCACGCCGGCGATTTCGGTGTTGAGCGCGATCGAGGGCTTGAAGATCTACGCGCCCCAGATGACGCCCGCGGTGGTGCCGCTGACCGTCCTCATCCTCGTCGCCCTGTTTCTGATCCAGCGCCGCGGCACGTCGTTTGTCGGCGGCATTTTTGGACCGGTGATGCTGGTCTGGTTCATCATCGCCGGAATCCTCGGGATCGGGGGAATCGTCCGCGAACCGGCGGTGCTCGCGGCGCTCAGCCCGCTGGCGGCGATCAGCTATTTCTCCCATGCCGGACCGCTAGCCCTCGCCGTTATCGGCGGCGCTTTCCTCGCCGTCACCGGCGGCGAGGCCTTCTACGCCGACATGGGCCACTTCGGCCCGATTCCGATCCGCATCGCCTGGTTCGGCGTCGCGTTGCCGGCGCTCACCCTCAATTATTTCGGCCAGGGCGGCATGCTCCTCGCCGAGCCAAATTCCCCCGCCGTCATCGATAGTCCGTTCTATTCGCTCGCCCCGCAATGGGCGCATTATCCGCTTGTCATGCTGGCGACCGTGGCCACCGTGATCGCCTCGCAGTCGATCATTTCCGGCGCCTATTCGATGACGCAGCAGGCCATCAGTCTCGGCTTCCTGCCGCGCATGCGGGTCGTTCATACCGAAGGCCGCGAGATCGGCCAGATCTATGTCCCCTTCGTCAACTGGGCGCTCGCGCTCGGCACGCTCGCCGCCGTCATCGGCTTCGGTTCGTCGGACGCGCTCGCGGGGGCGTTTGGCATCGCGGTGTCGCTTTTAATGGTGATTACCACGCTGATGGCGACCTTCGTCGCGCTGCACTGGAAGTACAATCCGCTGATCGTCTATGCGGTCAACGGCAGCTTTCTCGCGCTCGACCTCTTGTTCTTCGCCTCGACCTCGACCAAGCTCTTCGATGGCGGCTGGTTCCCGCTCATGATCGCCTTCGTCATCTCGTTCCTCATGCTGACCTGGCGCAAGGGCGAGGAGGTCATGGATACGGTTCGGCTGGAGGTGCGCCAGCCTACGACCGCCTTCATCGAAGAGCTCCAGCGGAATCCGCCGCTGCGCCTCCCGGGCACGGCCATCGTGCTCGGCCGCATGGCCAAGGGGGTGCCGCTCGCGCTTTCGCACAACGTCAATTGCAATCACGTGCTGCACGAGCGTGTGCTTCTGGTCGCGGCGAACGTCGCCGAAGTGCCGCGGACGCCGGACGAGGACCGGATCATCGTCAGGCCGCTCGCCGCGGGCCTCGCCCGGGTCGAAATTCGCTTCGGCTTCATGGACGAGCCCAGCATCCCCGAGTCGCTCGCCATCGGAGTGGCGCAGGGCCAGATCGAGCCGTTCGATCCTAAGCGGGTGATCTACTATACTGGTCACGAGACGATCATCCCGTCCGGGCGCCGCCCCGGCCTGCCGCGATGGCGCGAGGCGATCTTCGCCTTCCTGCATCACAACGCCCAGCGCCCTGGAGCCTTTTTCAAGATTCCGGGCGCGCAAATCATGGAAATCGGCGTCGAATTCGAGATTTGAGCCGTTCCCTTCTCCCGCGAAGGGCGTCGAAAGACGCCCGTCTCTCGACGGGCTTTGCGGGAGAAGGTGGACGCGCCGAAAGCGCGGCCGGATGAGGGACTTAGGGACCGCGCGTTTGCAAGGAGCATCGCGAGGAGCCACGACGCGGCGATCCAGAGTCCGTAGAGCGCCATCTGGCCCCGGGGCGATCCATCCACTAACATCGCGCTCGGACCAATCAGTGGGGGCCGATCAAATGAGCCTCGGCATGCTGACCCGTCGAAACCAACGCCCGATCAAATCCGGCATTCTCCTGGCTCTGGCGATCTCAGGATACATTGCGCTGGCGTTCTGGGCACAAGCGACCCTCACGCAATCGGACGCCGCGGCTTCCAATGAGACTGGCTATCTTCCGAGCATCAGCGATTTCATGATAGAGACCATTCAGCCCCGCCACGTCAGACTCTGGGTCGCCGCGCGGAGCGGAGACTGGCCGTTTGCCGCCTACGAATTGGGCAACCTGAAGGGCGCTTTCGATCGGCTCGGCCGAGCTCATCCCATGGAGCACGAAATTCCGCTGCAAGACTTGATTTCGGGCCTGACTGCTCCGTCTTTTGAGGACTTACATAAGGCAATCCAGTCGAAAGACGCCACAGCGTTCGCCAAAGCCTACAGCGATCTCACCGCCGCATGCAACGCCTGCCATCAGGCTACCAACCATGGCGTGGTCGTCATTCGGGCGCCGACGGACTCATCAATTTCAGACCAGGACTTTGTGCGGGCGGCTCCTTAGGGCCGCACGTCTGTGATCGCCTCCGTCGTCTTTGTTGCTCATGCTGACCTGACGGCTGAATGAGCGAGATCGAGGGGCGGTCCCAGACTCGGGCCGCGGGAATCTTGGGCGCAGTCGTTCCCGTTGCTATGCTCCCTCCTCCCCCATCTCCGGAGCGCCCCTCATGATCGACCTCCACTACTGGCCGACGCCGAACGGCAAGAAAGTCACGATCCTGCTCGAAGAGCTAGGGACGCCCTACCGGATCGTGCCGACCAACATCGGCAAGGGCGACCAGTTCACTCCGGATTTCCTCAGGATTTCGCCCAACAACCGGATGCCCGCACTCGTCGATCACGCGCCGGCTGACGGCGGCCCCCCGATCAGCATTTTCGAGTCGGGCGCGATTTTGATGTATCTCGCCGAGAAGGCGGGCCGCTTCTATCCGCAGGACATCCGCCACCGATATGAAGTGAACCAGTGGGTGATCTGGCAGATGGCCAATCAGGGGCCGAAGCTCGGCGAGGCCGGCCACTTCCTGCGGCTCGGCGACAAGCAGGGCGACCAGTCCTACGCCGTCCGCCGCTTTACCGACGAGGCCAACCGGCTCTATGGCGTCCTCAACAACCGCCTCTACGACCGGCGCTATCTCGCCGGCGACGAATACACCATCGCCGACATGATCTGCTACCCGTGGACCGTGAACTGGAAGGGACAGCAGCAGGACATCGACGAGTTCAAATATTTCAAGCGCTGGTTCGAGGAGCTCAGCGCCCGCCCCGCCGTCCAGCGCGGCCTCGCCGTCACCGCCGGCCCGGCGGAAGACCCCGAGATGCTATCGCCGGAAGAGCGCGAGCGCCGCGCCAAGCTGCTCTACAACCAGCGCGCGAGGCCCGCGCCGGCGGAGTAGGGGAGGGCGGAGGCTGTAGATGCGATCGCTGACCCACCGCATCCGTAAATCACGCTTCGAGGCGCGCGATTTCCTTCCCCAGCTTGCTGGGGAAGGTGGCCCGGAGGGCCGGATGGGGTGTGGTCCGCTGCTTCCGGGCCGGCAGGCTTGCGCGACCGTAACAGCGAGCCTTCGACGACGGGTTCCTGCTCTCCGCACCCCATCGGTCGGGCTTCGCCCGCCACCTTCCCCACTTCGTGGAGAAGGGGCGCGCCCCGCGGCGCCTACCGCGGCGGCAGCTCCTCGAAGGTCGGCACGCCCTCGGCGATGCAGTTGAACGCCTGCTTGTCCTTGGTGTTGATCGCCATCTGCGACAAACCGAACTGGCTCGGATCGTCGAGCGTGCCTGCCTTGAGGATGATGGCGCGAAGGCCTGGGCGGCGCGTCGTCAGATGAACGCCGCAATCGCCGCAAAACTCGCGCGTGACGGCGTTCTCGAGATCGTCGCGCTTGAACCGGCGAGGCTCGCCCTTGGTGTAGCGGAACCCCTCGGGCGGCATCAGCATGAACATATTCGCCGCGCCGCCGGAGAAATATTGGCAGGGGCGGCAATGGCATTGCGCCCTCAGCATCGGCTCTCCCGCCGCCTCATAGCGAACTCGGCCGCAATAGCATCCGCCTTCGACGTTCATGCGCTGCTCCCGCGTTGCAGCGAACTACATCCGATACCCCGCATCCCTCCGATCCAGCTTGCGCATGAGCCCCGGCCATGCCAACGCCCCGCCGAGGCCGCGGGTGACTTGCGCCCTCTGGGCGGCAGCGCCGTCGAGGATGGGCTTGGGGATCGGGATCAGGTCGCCGCCGCCAGACTGCGCCAGAACCTGGATCTCGCAGGCGCGCTGCATCGTGTACATGGCGAGAAACGCGTCGGCGATCGAGCCGCCGACGGTGAGCAGCCCGTGGTTCGGCAGGATGAGGAAGGTGTTGGCGCCGAGGTCGTTCACGAGCCGCGGCTTCTCGGCGTCGTTGAGCGCCACGCCCTCATATCCATGATATGCGAGGCTCGCGAGCACGAACAGCGACTGCTGCGAGATCGGCAGGAGCCCGCCCTTCTGGCAGGCGACCGCGACGCCGGCGGGGGTATGGAGATGCATCACGCAATGCGCGTCCTCGCGCGCCGCGTGGATCGCCGAGTGGATGACGAAGCCGGCCGGGTTGATGTCGAACGGGCTCTCCATCACCTTCTTGCCGTGAAGGTCGATCTTGACCAGGCTCGAGGCGGTGACCTCCTCGAACAGCATGCCATAGGGATTGATGAGGAATTGGTGGTCGCTGTCGGGCACGCGGGCCGAGATATGGGTGAAGACGAGGTCGTCCCAGCCATAGGCCGCGACGAGCCGATAGGCCGCCGCGAGATCGACGCGCGTTTGCCACTCGGCGGCGCTGACCTTGTCCTTGACCGAGAAGGCCTTTCCCTGGTCGTGCTTTGCCTGTTCGTTCATGGCGCGTCCTCCCTTGAGGCTTGATTGCCGCCAGTCTATCAGGGTCGAGGCTTGGGCGCATCGACTGGGTTCCGGCGCGACAATTTGCTTGTGGTAATCAGAAGGCTATGGTATTCTGTTTTTCACGAGGGGCACGGTCGCCAGGCTGGCGACCAAGGCGATCGTCATGGCCGGGCTTGACCCGGCCATCCCGAGGATTCAAGCGGGAACGTTTGCTTACAATCTCATATCTTGGGTAAAACTAGCATGTTTTCAATGACTTGACGATATGGCGGCGGTCAATTGCACCCGGACCTCCATGCGCCTCGGACGGGATGGCCGGGTCGAGCCCGGCCATGACGGTGGAGCGCTGGAAACGACGAAAAATTTTTTCGGGCTCAAGCCTTCTAACCCATTGAAAAGTCCTGATTCGGCGTAGCAGATTCAACTTTCCGAAAGCAAATGCAAGCTCCCGAAAGCATAAAAGAAAGCAAAAACAAGCCAACGCAACTCTAAAATAACATGCATAAATGTGATTTAAGAGGCGCCTAGCCCTTCGCCAGTACGCCCGCCGGCAGCCGCCCGGCGAGTTCGCGCCCCGCCTCGCGTCCGAGTCGCTCGGCGTCGCCGGACGCACCCTCGGCCACGATCGCAAAGCTCTCCGAGCCGTCGGTCCTCAGCACCTGACCCTTGAGGGTGAGCCGACCGCGCCCAATACGCGCGAGGCCCGCGATTGGCGTGCGGCAGGAGCCTTCGAGTTCGGCGAGATAAGCGCGCTCGGCCGCGAGTTCGGCGCCTGTCCCGGCATCGGCGATGGCGGCGAGCGCTTCGAGCGCCCGGGCGTCGCCTGCGCGCGCCGTGAGCGCAATCGCGCCCTGCCCGGGCGCGGGCAGGAAGGCCTCGATGTCGAGCGCGGCGCGGGCACGATGGACGAGGCCGAGGCGCTTCAGGCCCGCCATCGCCAGAAGCGTCGCGCCGACCGCGCCCGACTCGGCCTTCCTCAGCCGCGTCTCGACATTGCCGCGCAAAAGCTCGGGCTTGAGATCCGGCCTCAGCCTCAGCGCCTGAGCCTGACGCCGGAGCGACGCCGCGCCGAGGCTCGCGCCCTCGGGCAGGCCTTCGATCGTGTCGGCGAAGGAGGAGATCAGCGCGTCGCGCACATCCTCGCGCGGCAGGAAGCCGGCGATCGCGACACCCCTCGCCATGAGGCTCGGGAGGTCCTTGGCCGAGTGGACGGCGGCGTCGATCTCGCCCGCGAGCAAGGCGATATCGATCTCCTTGGTGAAGAGGCCCTTGCCGCCGGCCTCGGCGAGCGGCCGATCCTGTATCGCGTCGCCGCTGGTGCGGATGACCTTGAGCGCGATCCGCTCAAGATCCCAGCCGTGAGCATCAGAGAGGCGCCGACGCGTCTCGTTCGCCTGCGCCAGCGCCAGCGGCGAGCCGCGCGTGCCGAGGGTGAAGAGGGCGGACGAGGGCATGGCGACTCTGGCAAGCGAAGGAGCCCCTCTATTCGGCCAGGCGCCGACGCTGTCAAATCGAATGGGCGACGCCGCGCGCGATAAGGTAAGACAGGCGGCAATGCAGAATCTGCCGATCTTCCTGGAGATGCGCGACCGGACGGCCGTGGTGGTCGGGGGCGGCGTCGTGGCTGCGCGACGGGCCGAGTTCCTCGTGCGCTGCGGCGCCCACGTCACCGCCTTTGCGCCCGAACTCGGCGAGGACTTTCTCGAGCTTCGCCATCGCCCCAATTTTCGCCATGTCGCTCGCAATCCCGGCCCTGAGGACTTCGAGGGCTCGACGCTCTGCTTCATCGCGACGGAAGACCAGGGCCTCGCGGAAGAGGCGCGGTCAGCGGCGCAGGCGGCCGGCGCGCTCGTCAATGTCGCGGACCAGCCGCGGCTCTGCGATTTCATCATGCCTTCAATCGTCGACCGCAGCCCCCTCGTGATCGCCATTTCGACCGGCGGCGCCTCGCCTATTCTCGGGCGCATGCTGAAGGCGCGGCTCGAAACCCAGATCCCCGCGGCCTACGGCCGGCTGGCCCATCTGATGAGCGGCTTTCGCCAGCGCGTGGCGGAGGTCATGCCTTCGCAGACAACGCGGCGCCGCTTCTGGGAGACCGTGCTGGAGGGTCCGATCGGCGAAGCCGCGCTGACCGGCAACGAGCGTGCCGCCGGCGCGCATCTGGCGCGCGAGATCGAGCATGTCCGCGAGCACGCGGACCTGGTTCCTCGCGGGGAGGTTTATCTGGTCGGCGCCGGCCCCGGCGATCCGGATCTCGTCACCTTTCGCGCTTTAAGGCTCATGCAGAAAGCCGACGTCGTCCTTTACGACCGGCTCATCGGCGAGGGCGTGATGAACCTCGTCCGGCGCGAGGCGGAGCGCATCTATGTGGGCAAGCGGCCCGACGATCACGAACTGCCGCAGGAAGAGATCGGCGCTCTGCTCGTCAGGCTGGCGTTGGAGGGCAAGCGGGTGCTCCGGCTCAAAGGAGGCGATCCGTTCATGTTCGGCCGCGGCGGCGAGGAGATCGAGACGCTGGCCGCGCATGGCGTGCCGTTCCAGGTCTGCCCGGGCGTGACGGCGGCAATCGGCGCTTCGGCCTACGCCGGCATACCGCTGACCCATCGCGACCACGCCCAGGCCTGCGTTTTCGTCACCGGGCACGGCCGGGACGGCAAGATCGACCTCGACTGGACGACGCTATTGCAGCCGCGCCAGACGGTCGCGATCTACATGGGGTTGCGCAATCTGCAGGCGCTGACGGAAGAGTTCGTCGCTCGCGGCGCGAGCGCCGATCTGCCTGCCGCGATCATCGACAACGCGACGCGGGTCAACCAGAAGGTCGTCATGGGCACGCTTCGAACGCTCGCGGCCGAAGCCCGCGCCGCCGAACTGCGCGGACCGTCGATCGTCATTGTCGGCACGGTGGTCGCGTTGCGGGACAAGCTCGACTGGTACGCGCCGGCCGCTCTCAATGCTGAGCAGGCCGTCAAGACGGCTGTGAACGACAAGAACTGATCGCTCAATGCGCAGTCGGCGCTTGCATACGGCGCGATAGCGTACATTATGAACCGAACGAACCGCCGGCCTTGTTCGGGGATGCGGCATGTCGGAAAGCGCCAGGGCAGGGACGCGCATCGGTCTGCGCTATTTCGAGGACGTGCTCGCGGTCGAGTTCGCGCGAATAGCGCATCGGCGCGCGCGCCGTCCGGAGGGGCTGCGGCGGACGCCGGTCTCGCTGAGCCAGCCTCGCGAATCCGCTCCGGTCCGGGAGAAAAGCGCCGCGCCCGCGGCGGAAGCCGCGGACGGCCCCAACCGTCGGCGCGCACCCGACCACAAGCAGCTGCTCGCTCGGGCGAAAGTCTTCGCCGTCGCGATCAGGGAGGGGCGAAAGCCGGCGCTGGGTCCTCATGCCGACGCCGGCGCTCCCGACGAAGACAAGCAGCGTCCGCTCCCGGTCCCCTGCGACGCGACCGGCCTTTCTCTGTCCGGGGGCGGCATTCGCTCATCGGCGGTCGGCCTGGGCGTGCTTCAGGCGCTCTACGCGCGAGGCCGTCTGGGCTCGTTCGACTATATTTCGACGGTCTCCGGCGGCGGCTATATCGGCGCGAGCCTGACGGGAGGACTTGCGAAATCCGGCCTGCCGGCGGCGGAAGAATCGCCGTTCGGCGACGGAGTCGCGGACAGTCCGGCGGTTGCGCACCTGCGCGACTACTCGAACTATCTTTTTCCGCGCGAGCGCAGCGCGCTGCGCAACTGGACCGACGTCGTCGCGATCCTCCTGCGCGGCCTCGTCGCAAACGCCGTGCCGGTTTCCGCGACGCTGTTGTTGCTTGCAATCGTGACCGCGTTTGCGTTTCCGAGTTTTGGAGACTTGCTCAAGGGCAGCTATCTCCCGAGCCTGACCGACCGCCTGACGAGCTTCGTCGAACGCTGGTTCTCGTTCCATATCATTTCGGCGAACGCAATCGTCGGCCACCGGCAGTTCGCATTCACTCTCGTGCTGCTGTGCCTCCTTGCCCTGGTTCTCGTCGCATGGGCGCTCGCGCGTTCGGCCTCCGTCCGGTCGGAATCGTGGAGCGACGCCGACAGCCGGGCGCTTCAGATATCGGGCGCGATGGTCGGCGTCGTCGCCGTCTCGGCGTTCCTCGATCTTCAGCCCATCGCAATCCATGCGCTTGCGTCCGTTCTCGGGTTTCTTGGCGCGAATCCCCCTCCGCCTCAATCTATCCTTGAAGCCGCGCTGGTTTGGGCGTTCAGGCCGTTCGAGATGGTCAAAAATCTCGGCGGCGGAGTCTCGTTCGCCGCAATCGCCGCGGCGCTTTCGGCCGCGGCGCATGTATTCCGAACCCTTCTTGCAGAGACCCAAAACGCCAAGACCTGGACGGGCGCCGGCGCGAAGGTTCTGGCCCAGACCGGTCTTGTGGTCGTGGCGGCCATGGTCGTGCCGCTGGCGCTGTGGGGGGCATACCTCTATCTCGCCGTCACGATCATCGAGGGGTGGACCTGGTTTCCGCTCCTGCACGCCGCCGCGCCATACGTCGTTTGCGTCGTCCTGATCATTGGCGTTTTCCGTCTCAACGCCAACGCCTACTCGCTGCTCCGATTCTATCGTGACCGGCTGAGCCGGGCGTTTCTGTTCTGGTTCCCGGCGGCGGGGGATCACAGCATCCGTTACCTCGACGATCAGAAGCTCTCGGAACTGAAAGAGGGCGCGGGACCCTATCCGGTGATCAATTCCGCGCTCAATGTCGAGGGGTCGAAGATGGCCAACAAACGCGGCCGCAACGCCGACTTCTTCACCTTCACGCCTGACTTCGTGGGCAGCGACCTGACGCTCTTTGCTTCAACGCAAGACGACGGAGACGGCCGTCCGGGCATGGAGACCATCGAACCCGCGCTCAACCTCGCAACCGCGATGGCCATCTCTGGCGCCGCCGTGTCAGCCAACATGGGTTCGAGCACATCGCGCGCGCTGACCCCGACACTGGCTCTTCTCAACGTGCGGCTCGGCTATTGGGTGCGCAATCCGCGCGATCTGGCGAAAAGCCCGCTTGGCGCGGGGCTTCTGAAAAGGGCGAGGCAATTCATCGCTTCGAGGCTCTGGCTGCTCGTCGAGGCGTTCGGCCTATTGGATGAGAACAGCCCGCACGTCTATTTGACCGATGGCGGACACATCGAGAATCTCGGAATCTACGAACTCATCAAGCGTGGCTGCAAACTGATTGTCGCCGTCGACGCTGAAGCCGATCCCGACATGTCGTTCCGCTCTCTGCAAATTGTCGAACGCTATGCGCGCATCGACTTCGGCGTTCGCCTGAACCTGCCCTGGGAGCCGATCGCGTCAAAAACGCGCGCTGCCGACCAAGCCTTGGAGGCCGGGTCGATCGAACCCTCGGCTGGACCACATTGCGCGATCGGGCGCATTCTCTACGCCGACGGGGCGCAAGGCTTGCTCCTCTACTTCAAGGCATCCGTGACGGGCGATGAAAAGGACTATATTCTGGACTACAAGAAACGGAATCCATCGTTTCCGCATGAGACGACAACCGATCAGTTTTTCACCGAAGAGCAGTTCGAGGCCTATCGGGCGCTGGGTTTCCACATGGTAGATCACTTCTTCACCGGCGAGGACGACTTCTGCTGGCTTAAGGACGGCGAAGGACGCTTCGAAATGCCGGCTGACGCATTTGCGGCGATCGACGCCGAACTCGCGGCGTATCTCCGTCCAGATCAGCGAGCCACAGTGCCTCCCTAGCACCGGTTTGAGCGAAGGCGGCGACAGGACGCAGGATACCTGGCGAAACGCATTCTTCTTCATTTCAACCAAGGAGTGGGCGATGGCGTTGGACGCAAGGCAATTGCTGGGGATGTCGCAGGCGGAGCTCGACGCGCTGTTCAGCGCCCATGAGCCCGGGCCCATCCCGGACGGCGAGGCGCAGGGAACCGCAATCATCGCGCCGGGGACAACGTTCAGTGAACCGATCGCAGCCTGCATCAATATCTTTGCCTGGAAGGGCAAAGTGTTCGACGCGAAGGATGGGTTCCTGCGTAACGAGATTCTCCCGTTTGGCCTGAAGGCCATAGTGGCGCGGGTCTATAAGGCGCCGAGCTGGCTCGACCAGAAAGAGTGCATCGTGCTCGACTATTCGCAGACGTCGCTGGTCGCTTCGCACGTCCGCGACGAAATCAGACTCGTCGACGATGGTTTCTATCTGGGCAAGGTCTATTGGGACAGCAAGCGGCTGATCGATTTCTGCCTCGACTTTCGCAAAGCGGGGGCGGCAGCGTGATGCGAGAGAGCGCCCCTCGGGCCGCCAAGCCGAGATGACTCGCGCGAGGCTAAGCCCGGTGCCATGATTCCGCAGGACAATGTCATTGTCGTCGCGGAGGTCGTAGAAGAGCGCGTGGCGCCGCTGCGCGCGCTGCTGGCGAGCATGACTTTGTCCGGCTTCCCGGGCGCGGCCGACCCCGCAAACGCGCTTCTGCCCTTCGGCGCGTTCGACACGATTCATTACGCCCGCTTTGTTCTCCTCGCCGACAATACGCTCGCCGACCGCTGGCCCTATCCGCAATTGCCGCGCGCGGAGCCGACCTATCTCTGCCTGATGGTCGATTGCGACGGCGACGCGACCGCGCTGCTCGAGCGCATGGCGAGGGAATGTCCAGGCCTGCGGCAGATCTTCGCGTTTTGCGCCGACTTCGACGCCAATGCGGATCTCGAGCGATGGCTCAAGTCGCATCGCGTTCCGGCCTCGGCCTCCTATGTCAACTGGGTCGGGCGCAGCGTCGTTCAGGCGCGAGAGGAGGCGTGTCTGCGCGAGCTCTTGCGCGAGGCACTGTTACGCCTCTCTGCGCAGGAGCCGCAGCTTCAGCTCGCGGAGCTGCGAAGCGCCGTGCGCGACAAGGTCGCCCTCACTCCGATCCCGCCCACTCCGCTCGACTGGCGCCTCCGCAACCTCGCGCATCTCCTGGCGCCAATCATCGTCGCCGCCGTTTGCCTGATCGGCTTTCCGTTCGTGACCGTGCCGCTCGCTGTTATCGTTCTGATCGCCTTTCTCGTCGAACTGCGCCGCCGCGAACTGACCGACCCGATCGTCGAAGACCCCTACGACGCCGCCTGGGTCGCGAAACTGCGGCTTGGCGAAGATCACGACGTGACCAATCAATATACCGCCATGGGTTCGATCAAGCCCGGCCGCTTCCGGCTCGCGCTCGAGCTCGTCGTCCTCTACGCTGTCAACTGGGCGGCGCGCCATATCGCAACGCGGGGAGGCCTCGGGCGCATCGGCACGATCCATTTCGCCCATTGGGTGTTTCTCGATGAGCGCCGCCGCGGATTCTTCTGCAGCAATTACGATGGCGGTCACGAGGCCTATATGGACGATTTCATCAACAAGGCAGGGTTCGGGCTCAACCTCTCGTTCTCGAGCTACATCGCCTATCCGCAGACCGACTGGCTGATCGCCAGCGGCGCCTGGCGCGAGCAGGACTTCAAGCGGTTCCAGCGCCATCACCAGATTCCGACCGACGTCTGGTACAAGGCCTATCCCGGTCTCACGGCGAGGGACCTCGAGCGCAACTCCCGTATCCGCAACGGATTCGAGAAGGCGACGATGAGCGACGACGAAATCCGGCGCTGGCTCACGGAAATCTGACGGATGACCCGTCTCGACGTCGACAGAACCGACATTCAGGCTATCGCCCGAACCGCCTTCGCCCCCCTGAGCGGCGCAAGCTATCTCCTCTTCCGTGTCACCGACCCGCGAGAGGCGCGGCGCTGGCTCGGCGACCTCAGGCCCACGCGCCTCGCAGACCTCACGTCGGACGGGATGCGAGCTGCGATCCCCGAGGCGACGCAAGTCGCCATCACCGCTGCGGGGTTGGCGGCTCTCGGCGTCGATGCGGCAATCCTTAATCGGTTCGGGCCGGAGTTCGTCGAAGGAATGGCCGGCAGCGCAAACCGCTCGCAGCGCCTTGGCGATATCGGTGCCAACGCGCCGGCGAAGTGGACGTGGGGCGTCGGCGATCGCGAGCCGCACATTCTCCTGATGCTATTCGCCGGACCGGAGCGCATCGGCAGCTTCGAAGCCGGGGCGCGGGCCGTGGCCGAGCGCAGCGGGCTCACGACGATCGACGTCCTGCCGACGTCCGACATGGGCGGCGTCGAGCCATTCGGCTTCGTCGACGGCGTTTCACAGCCGAGCTTCGATTGGGACCACGTGCGAACGCCCGGCACGAAGGCCGACCGGAGCTTCACCAATCTCGTCTCGCTCGGCGAGTTGCTGCTCGGCTACTACAATGAATACGGCTTTCCGGCGGAGAGCCCGACGCTAGATGCGAGCGAGAGGAACGCCGGGCTGTTGTCGCCCGCCACCGGCGCTCCGGGCGGCCGCGATCTCGGACGCAATGGCTCCTATCTCGTGCTTCGTCAATTGTCGCAGGACGTGCTGGGATTCTGGCGGTGGGTCGCAAAGGAGGCGGCGCCCGCCGGCGCGGACGCGCAGTCGCTTGCCCAGTCGATGGTCGGCCGGCGCCTGAACGGGGCGCCACTTGCGGATTTCGAGACCGGCTTGCCACTGCCGGGGGTCGAGCCCAGCCGTCGCGGCGTCAACGGCTTTCTGTTCGACGCGGACCCGGACGGCCTCTCGTGCCCGGTCGGCGCGCATATCAGGCGGGCCAATCCCCGCACCGGCGACGCGCCCGCGGGCGCTGAAGGCCCGATCGACAATCTGCTCGTCGCGCTCGGCCTGACGACGCGCCGCCAGAGAAAGACGACTTCGTCAACTCTGCCCTGGGAGAAGAATACGACGGTCTGGCCGTACCTCCGCCATCAGGACGACGCGATTGCCTCGGCGCGCTTCCACCGCATCCTGCGGCGCGGCCGGGAGTACGGGACCAAGGTCGATCCCACCGCGGCGCTCGATCCTTCGACGCCCGATCCAGGAGCGGGCCTGCAATTCCTCTGCCTCAACGCCAACATTTCCCGCCAGTTCGAGTTCGTGCAAGGCGCGTGGCTTGCGAACTCCAAATTCGCAGGCCTAACCGGCGAGCAGGATCCATTGCTCGGCAACCGCGAGCCGTTCCCGGTGCCCCCGGTCATCCCGGCGCCGCAGTCCACTGACAGTTTCACCCGCCCGGGCGCCGCGCCCGATCGCCGGCGCGCGACCGGCGTGCCGCGTTTCGTGACGGTCAAGGGCGGAGCGTATTTCTTTCTGCCCGGGCTCGCCGCCTTGAAGTGGATCGCGAGCCTCTAGCAGCCTGTCGGACTGAGTTTTGAGATTGGGGGTCGAACGGGTTTTTCGATTTGCGCCGGCAGATCGGGCTTTGTGGGGTTCCGATTGAGCCTGTTGGAGGCGGTAGGCTGGATAGTCCGCGCGTCGGGTTTCGCTCCCTTTAGCAGGCGGGGTTGAGGACGAACATCCGTTTCAAATTCCAGGCCATGATCACGAGGCTCCACTCGCCGCGCACGTTTTCGAGCCCGCGCAGGGAAAATTGACGGAATCCGAGCGCGGCTTTGATGATGCCGAACACCGGCTCCGGGGTCTGCTTGCGCAAGGCGTAGAGCGCTCGGCCCTCAGGCGACTTCAGCCGATGCGCCATCGCCTCGACCGGCGTCGGGTCCCTCGGCGCCTCGGGCGCCGCCGCGAAGCGCTCGCTCAGCGGCGGGTGGTGGGGCTGGCGGCCCATCGCGATCACCGGTTCGACGCCCGCCTTTTCGCACGCGGCCACGGCGCCCGCGCTGAAATAGCCGGTGTCGGCCAGCAGATGGTCAACCTTGCCCAGGCCTTCGGGCAACGCGCCGATCTTCTCCAGCATCGGTTCGACCTGCTGCTTGTCATTGGGCGCCTGAACCACATCGACGGCCACGACCAGAAGACTTCCCGCAGCGACCGCGGCTTGCGCATTGTAGCACTGGTCGAAGCCGCCGCCCGCCACCGGCATGATGCGCGACTCCGCGTCGGTCAGGTTGACCTGATCGGTCGGCAGCGGCCCTTCGGTCGGCGGCGCCGGCGGCTTTCCCCCGGGCTTCTTGCCCGTCGCCGCGGTCTTCGCCTCGCGCGACGCCATTTTGGCTTGGTGCTCGGCCATCTCGCGCGCATGCCGTTCCTTGGCCCGAGCCTCGATCTTCGCCTTCGCCTCGGCCAGCTTACGAAGGCGCTCCTCGCGCCGCGCCAGTTCGTCGGGAATCGACATCCCGTCGGGAACGTCGGCCGCATCCGCAGCCTCGGCTCGGGCCAGCAAATCGGCGACCTCGGCCTTCAGTTGCGCCTCGATCCTGCCCACATGCTCATAGGAAAGCGCGCTGTGCCGGCTGGCGTTGGCGTGGATCTTCGTCCCGTCCAGCCCGATTATGCCCATCTTCAAGACGCCCATCTCGCGCGCCAACTGAAGAACCTCGACGAACAGCTCCTCGATCTCCTTTAAGAACCGCCGCCGAAACGCGGCGATCGTGTCGTGGTCGGGATGATCGTTCGCCGCGATGAACCGAAACGCTACCGAGTTGTAGGTCGCCCGCTCGAGCTTCCGGCTGGAGAATGTCCCCGTCGCGTACCCGTAAACCAACAGGCCCAGCAACATCCGGGGATGATACGAAGCCGACCCCGAACCTCGGTAAGCCCCGCTCAGCCGGCCCAGGTCGAGACCGTCGATAACTTCGACGATGAACCGCGCCAAATGCTTCTCCGGAAGCCACTCGTCCACAGAAGGCGGCAGCAGATACCCCGTCTGCCGATCGATCGTCCGAAAATTGGCCATCAAAAAAACCCGCCGCCCTGCGCCAATCAACGATTGATTCTAGCGTGGCCGCAGGCTCGGCGTTAAGTCCGACAGGCTGCTAGGCGACCGCCTCCTGCGCGCCGCGCTGCTCCTCGCGCTCGGGTCCAAATCGCTCGTCGCCTGTGGGCTCGACATGGATGACGCCGTTCATTCTCTGCCGGAATGACGCCATTTCGTCATACATGCGCTTCCTCGCCCGGCTCTGGTTGCCGAGCGGGCGGTGATCCTTGAGGCAGTGCCATGGATTAAATCGTAGATAGCGCGTGAAGGCGAGCTGATCGGGATAGTCGAACTTCTGCCGGGGGATACGCAAAGTCGCCACCGGCACGCGAGGGGAAAGGCGCGTCGGCCACATCACGGCGTTGTTCTCGATCGGCATCAGGAACGGGTCGGTCTGCAACTGCACCCGCATTTCGAATTCAACGTCGGTCTGATCTAGCGTCTGGACCATATTGTCGCGCAGGTAATTGTCCGCCGGCCAAAACGGCAGGCCCGGGATCTTGCGCGGCACATTCGTCATCGGCCAGAAACTGTACTGCATCGCCTGCACCGGCCCCATCAGGTAGGGGACGCAGGAATAATAGGTCCCGCCGAGCGGATTGGTCTGCGTCTCGTTCCACAAGCCCTGCATCAGCATGTCGAGCACGTGCGGCTCGCGCGGATCGAGGAAATAGAACACCGGCAGATGGCGCCGGCTCCAATATTGCAGCCGCGCGTTCGCCCGGACATCGGGCGTCACAAAGCTCGGCGTGCAAACGCCGGTGAAATCCTGGGTGTGCTTCTCGTCGTCCCACAGCTTCTCGCCTTCGACACCCATCGCCTTGACGCTGATGCTGGCGAAACCGACGTCGTTGATGTCAGGCTCGACATGCGGGCCGGGGCCCGAGAAACGGACCCAGCAGCGATAGGTTTCCGGCGTTGCGAAGAGACCCCGGCGCAGGTTCTCGGGCAGGCCGTCGTGAATCGTCAGTTCCCCGCGCACAAGTCCGTGGGTCTTGGTGTTGCCAGCCCGCTCGAACCCGCCCCGCGGAAAGTCGCGCACGAGATGCCGACGCATCTCGTCGATCATCGTCTCAGTGTCCTCATCCTCGCCAAGCCGTGGCGTCTCTTCGGCCAGTCCCACATTGTCGCGGCTGCGACCCAGATTGATGAGCGCCGTCAGCAGAATGGCGATCGGCATACGAAAGACAGCGTCGAAGGCGGGACGCAGGAAGGGTTGCTCGATCCGCCGCTCGAGGTGCAGAAAGATTTCGAGAATGCGATGCAGGAACCTAAGAACCATCGCGGATCCGCCGCTCCATGGCCGCTATGAGCGCGGACGGAATCGCCGTCCTCGAACGCGGCGTCTTAACCGACGCAGTGTGACACAGGCCAACGACAATTGAAAACCGGCTGCTCCGGACGTCGACCGTCGTTCAGACGCTATTGCGCCTGATTGGGAATGGCGCAAGGATGCCTCGCTGACGGTTTGAAGCGAGGGCGGCGCCGATGCGAAGCTTCACGGGAGGCGTTCTTCCAGCGGAGGAGACCGGGGCATGGTGAGGTTGGGGTTGTCGGCGGCTCAAGCCCTGCTCTTGGGCTTCATGCTGGCTCCAGCAGTCGCTTATGCTGCGCCGGCTTCGGCGCCGCTCGACGAAGCCCAGCGCGCGGGCCGCACCGAAGCGAGCCTTCCCCAGGCGAGCGAAGACTTCTTTCACGAGATGGACGGTGGCGCTGAACTGACGCCGGACGAGGTTCAGGGCCGAAACATGTGGCTTGTCTGGACCGGCGGCAACGACCGGTTCTGGGATCGCGTGACCAGGGACAGCCTCGCGACCTTCGATCTCCTCAAGGTCATCACCTCGCATCCGAGCCAGACCTATTGCGACGGTCAGCATTGCGATCGCGACTCGCGCTGGCACTGGCTTGGCGCGCTGAACGAGCCTTGCTTCGAGAAGCCGACCGCCCCTGATCCGAAGCGCTTCGGGCTTTGGCTCGACGCGCGCGGCGCCAATTGCGCCCCCGATCCGTTCGAGAACGACGCGAAGTACCCAGGCGTTAAAATCGGCGCGCGGGGCGTGACGTTCAAGGATGGTTCGACCCTGCCGGTCGGCTCGTATTTCGGCTACGCCACCGGGATCCTCGGGCTGCGCCTCTTTCCCAATCCGGACTTCGACCAGACCGCCAAAGACAAGTGGGACCCCGAGCGCTATTACACCGACCCGAATTACTACAACGACCCGAATCTCGTTCGCCCCTACCGGGTCGGCATGGCCTGCGGGTTCTGCCATGTGGGCCCGAGCCCCATCCATCCGCCGGCCGATCCCGCCCATCCGCAATGGGCCGATCTCAATTCGACGGTCGGCAGCCAGTACCTGTGGATGGACCGCGTCTTCGTCTACGCCGCCGACGCCAGGAACTTCCTCTATCAGATGGTCCATTCGTATCCGCCGGGGACGATGGACACCTCGCTGGTTTCGACCGATTACATCAACAATCCGCGCACCATGAATGCCGTCTATCTGCTCGGTCCGCGCCTTGCCGAGGCGAAGCTCTGGGGCAAGGAGACGCTGAAGGGCGGCCAGCTTCTCAACAAGCAGCTCGCCGGGTTTTTCGATCCCCCCGATACATCGTGGTCGCCGCGCGTGCTGAAGGACGGCTCGGACTCGGTCGGGGTCATGGGCGCGCTCAATCGCGTCTACATCAACATCGGACTCTATAGTGAAGAGTGGACGCGGCACTTCAATCCGTTCTTTGGCGGCAAACCGATCACGCCGATCGAAATCGCGACCGCGGAACAGAACTCGGCCTATTGGCGCGCGACCGAAGCAGGCACGCCGTTCATGGCGAAATTCCTCGTAGCCGCCGGCCAGCCGGATTCGCTGGCGAACGCGCCGGGCGGCGAAAAATATCTGACTGCTGACGCGGCGACGCTCGATCGCGGCAAGAGGGTGTTCGCCGAGACCTGCGCCCGCTGCCACTCAAGCAAGCTGCCTAACGAGGCGCGCGCCAAGCTCGCGCCAGGCGGCTGTTCGGGCCCGGACTATCTCAAGTGCTTCGGCGGCTATTGGGCCTATACGAAGACCGACGAATTCAAGGCGAAAATGCGCGATATTGTCGCGGCGCCAGATTTCCTGAAGGACAATTTCCTTTCGACCGACGCGCGCATTCCAGTGACGCTCCTGCGCACCAACGCCTGCAGCCCGCTCGGCACCAACGCGATCCGCGGCAACATCTGGGACAATTTCTCGTCCGAGACCTACAAGACCCTGCCTTCGGTCGGCAAGATCACGGTGCAGGATCCGTTCACCGCCGAACGCTGGCAGTACCAGATGCCAGGCGGAGGACTCGGCTTCACCCGCGTGCCGTCATTGATCAGCATCTGGTCGACCGCGCCGTTCCTGGTCAACAACCGGCTCGGGCCGTTCTCCGACGATGTCTCGGTCGATGGCCGGATGAAAGGATTTGACGCATCGATCGAACAGCTGCTGTGGCCGGAGAAACGCGAGCGCGAACCTGGGTTCGAGGGCTATATCGTGCGCACCACCGAGCGCAGCTACGTGGAGATCCCGAAGCGAAGTATTCCCGTCGAGCTCCAGAAGCTCATGGCCCCGCTGCCTGCCCAGCCGTTCCGAAAAGTTTTGGACCGGGACGGCAATTTCAAGCTCGGACCGATTCCAAAAGGCTTCCCGATCAATCTCGCGGCGAGCTATCAGCCAGGCGTCGACATTCCCGCTTTTACCAAGCGGCTGCAGCACGATCTCGCGTTTACCCAGCTCGTGGGCCAAGTCGTCCTCAACTGGCCGAGCCTCGATTTGAACAGTGACGACGCTTCGATACTGGCGTGGGGCGCCAAGCTGCGCCTGCCGTTCCGCACGCTGCTGAAGTGTCCGGACTTCGTCGTCAACCGAGGCCATTATTTTGGCACGGACGAATTCAACAACACGGACAATCTCAGCGACGACGAGAAGGCCTTTGGCAAGGAAACGCCGCTCAGCGACGACGACAAACGCGCACTGATCGCATTCATCAAGACCTTCTGACGATGGCCGGTGGGAGCCGGACGTTCGACTATGTCGTCGTCGGCTCCGGAGCGGGCGGCGGGACGGTGGCGGCGCGTCTCGCCGAGGCGGGCGTGAGCGTTCTCGTGCTCGAGGCTGGCGCCGACCCGGCTGCGCTCAAGGCCGAAGGGCTGCCCCAGGACTACGACGTGCCGGCGTTTCATCCCTTCGCCTCCGAGAACAAAGCGATGGCATGGAACTTCATGGTGCACGACTTCGGCGACGACGCGGAGCGCCGCCGGCGCCCGGAGGACGATCCGCCGCCCGGCCTCCTCTACCCGCGCGCGTCCACGCTCGGCGGCTGCACTGCGCACAACGCCATGATCCTTATGGCCCCGCAGGACTCGGACTGGAACGCCATCGCCGACCTGACAAGGGACCCGACATGGCGCGCCGAAGCCATGCGGCGCTATTTCCAGCGCATCGAGGATTGCCGGTATCGGCCGCTCTGGCGGCTTCTGTCCCGATTGACCTGCGGACGTCTCGAGCCGACCGGCCACGGCTGGCGCGGGTGGCTCCCGGCGGAAAGGCCATTGCCGCCGAAGGCTTTCTCCGACCATCCGCTGATGTGCGCGATCCGCGACGCCGTCCGGGCCGATCTCCTCGGCGGATCGAAATCGGCGTACGTCCGCACATCGAAGTGGGCGGGACAGGTTTTCGAGCGATGGGCCCGAGTCGTTGTCGGCGAAGCTGACCCGAACGACCGCCGCCTGCAGGGGCGGCTGGAGGAGGGTTTGACCGCAGTTCCCCTTTCGACGGCGAGCGGCCGCAGGCGTGGAACGCGCGAACGCCTACTCGCGGCCATGAGCGAGAATGGGCTGAGCGTCGAGTATGACGCGCTCGTGACTCGCGTTCTGTTGGACGGGGACAATCGCGCGGTCGGCGTCGAATATCTCAAGGGCCGGAATCTCTACCGGGCTTCGCCCAACCCAAGCGGCGCGGATGGCGAACAGAGGCAGGTCTTCGCCCGGCGCGAAGTCATTCTCGCTGCAGGCGCATTCAACACGCCGCAAATTCTGATGCTGTCGGGCATCGGACCGGCCGGGGACCTCGGCGCGTTCGGCATCGACGTGCGCGTCGATCTCAGCGGGGTCGGCCGCAATCTTCAGGACCGCTACGAGATTGGCGTCATTCACAAGACGCGGCGGCCATGGGCATGCCTCGCCGGCGCAAAGTTCGAGGTTGGCGACGCCGGCTATGACGCGTGGCTTCGCGGCGAAGGCATGTATGTCTCGAACGGGGCCGCGGTCGCCTTCTCGTTGCGCTCGAGCGTCGCCGGCGCCGACCCGGACCTCTTTGTCATGGCGCTCCTCACGCGCTTCTCTGGCTACTTCCCCGGCTATTCGGACGTCATTCGTAGAAGCCGCGGCGACCTCACTTTTACGGTCTTGAAAGCGCACACCAACAACCGCGGCGGACGGGTGACGCTGGCGACGAGCGACCCGCGCGATCCGCCCCGCGTCGATTTCCACTATTTCGAGGAGGGGACGGACGTGAGCGGCGACGATCTGACCGCAGTGGTCGACGGCGTGCGCCGGGTGCGGGCGATGACCGCGGCGATGCGGCGAGAGGTCCTGACGCGGGAGGATACGCCCGGCCCCGAACTGACGGATGAAGAATCGCTCAAGCAATATGTCCGCGACCACGCGTGGGGTCACCACGCGTCGTGCACGTGTCCGATCGGCCCGAGGGAGGCGGGCGGCGCGCTGGCAAGCGATTTCCGAGTGCACGGAACAGAGGGCTTGCGGGTCGTCGACGCCAGCGTCTTTCCGCGCATCCCGGGGTATTTCATCGTCTGCGCGATCTACATGATCGCCGAAAAGGCGGCCGACATCATTCTGGCCGCGGCGGCGGCCGAGGACGGGGAGATGTCAGCTTCCGAGACGCCGACAAAGAAGAACTGGCGGAAGGAGTGAGATTCGAACTCACGGTGGGGTTGCCCCCACGGCGGTTTTCAAGACCGCTGCCTTAAGCCACTCGGCCATCCTTCCGTCGCCGCGCCCCGCGAAGCGAAGCAAGCGCGCTGCCCTTTACCCGCCGCGCCGTGCGCCGGCAATGCCTACACCAGCCGGCTCTGCGCCTTTGCCGCGGCGATGAAGCTTGCGAACAGCGGATGCGGCTCGAAGGGCCTGGACTTGAGTTCGGGATGGTACTGCACCCCGATGAACCACGGATGATCGGCGAATTCGATCGTCTCCGGCAGAAGGCCGTCGGGCGACATGCCGGCGAACACCATGCCCTTAGCCTCGAGCCGCGCGCGGTAGGCGGTGTTGACCTCATAGCGATGGCGATGGCGCTCGGAGATTTCCGTCTCGCCGTAGATCTTGGCGATGCGCGAATCGGGCTTGAGATCGGCGCGATAGGCGCCGAGCCGCATTGTGCCGCCAAGGTCGCCCTGCGCCTTGCGGCGCTCGAGTTCGTTGCCGCGCAGCCATTCGGTCATGAGGCCGACAACCGGCTCCGGCGTCGGGCCGAATTCGGTCGAATTGGCCTTCGGCAGCCCGGCCAGCGACCGGGTGGCCTCAATCACCGCCATCTGCATGCCAAAGCAGATGCCGAAATAGGGCACCCTTCGCTCGCGGGCGAAACGCGCCGCCAGAATCTTGCCCTCCGCGCCGCGCGAGCCGAAGCCGCCGGGCACCAGAATGCCGTGCACGCCCTCGAGCCGGGGCGCAGGATCGGCGCCTTCGAAGATCTCGCTCTCGATCCAGTCGAGCTTGACGCGCACGTGATTGGCCATGCCGCCGTGGACCAGCGCCTCGATCAGAGATTTATAGGCGTCCTTGAGGCCAGTGTACTTGCCGACGATGGCGATAGACACCTCGCCCTCGGGGTTGTGGAAGGCCTTCGAGACGCTCTCCCACCGCCGCATGTCGGGTTTCGGGGCCGGCTCGATGCCGAAGGCGGCGAGCACTTCCCGGTCAAGCCCGGCTGCGTGGTAGAGCGCGGGCACGTCGTAGATCGAGCGCGCGTCGCGCGCTTCGATCACCGCGCTCTCGCGGACGTTGCAGAAGAGGCCGAGCTTGCGCCGCTCCTCGCGCGGGATCTCCCGATCCGAGCGGCAGAGCAGGATATGCGGCTGGATGCCGATCGAGCGCAGCTCCTTGACCGAATGCTGGGTCGGCTTGGTCTTGAGCTCGCCCGCGGTCGGAATGTAGGGCAAGAGCGTCAGGTGGATATAGACCACGTGGCCGCGCGGCAGATCGTTGCCGAGCTGGCGGATCGCCTCGAAGAACGGCAGGCCCTCGATGTCGCCGACGGTGCCGCCAATCTCGACCAGCACGAAGTCGACCCCCTCGTTGCCCTCGAGAATGAAGTCCTTGATGGCGTTGGTGACATGCGGGATCACCTGCACCGTCGCCCCGAGAAAGTCGCCGTGCCGCTCCTTGGCGATCAGCTCCTGATAGATGCGGCCGGTGGTGATGTTGTCCTGCCGGTTGGCGTTGCGGCCGGTGAAACGCTCGTAGTGGCCGAGATCGAGGTCGGTTTCGGCCCCGTCGTCGGTGACGAACACTTCGCCGTGCTGGGTCGGGCTCATCGTGCCGGGGTCGACGTTGAGATAGGGGTCGAGCTTTCGCAGGCGCACCGTATAGCCGCGCGCCTGCAAGAGCGCCCCCAAAGCCGCTGAAGCCAGACCCTTGCCGAGCGAGGAAACCACGCCGCCGGTGATGAATATATACCGCGCCATGGGATTCGACCCATATCCGATCGCGCCCGATTCGGCGAGATGTTATTTGCAGACGCAAAACCGGTGGGGAGTTAAGGGAGTTCGGGCTGCCAAGCTTGACGCCTGCCGGCAAAGCCTCTGATGGTGGCGAAAAATCCGGCCGCGAGACGTGCGCGGGAAGGAAGGGCGGGAATGCCAGGGAGCGAGTTCAGGTTTCGCGCCGACGATGGCGTTGCGCTGCTTGGGCGGCGCTGGCAGCCGGAGGGGCGCCCGCGTGCAGTCGTGCAGATCGCGCACGGCCTGGCGGAGCACAGCGCGCGCTACGCCCGGCTCGCCGGCGCGCTCAACGCCGCCGGCTATGCAGTCTACTCCAGCGACCTGCGCGGCCACGGGCCGGGCTCCGCTGCCGCCGATCTCGGGCATTTCGCTGATTCGGACGGGTGGACGAAAAGCGTCGGCGACCTCTGGACGCTCAACCGCCTGATCGCGGCGGAGCAGCCCGGCGTCCCGATTGTCTTTCTCGGCCACTCGACCGGTTCGTGGCTAGGCCAGCAGTTCGTTTCCGAACATTCAGACGCGCTCGCCGGCGTCGTCTATTCCGGCTCGAACGGCGCACCCCCGCCGATCGCTGCTGCCGGCCGGCTGATCGCGAGGGCCGAACGGCTGCGGCAGGGCAAGCGCGGCAAGAGCGGGCTCGTCAACTCGCTGATGTTCGATGGCCTTAACAGGCCCTTCTCGCCTGCCCGGACCAAGTCCGATTGGCTTTCGCGCGATCCGGCGGAAGTGGACGCCTATGTGGCCGATCCGCTCTGCGGCTTCGACGTCACCAACCAGCTCGCAGTCGACCTCCTCGACGCGCTGCCCGGCCTGATCAAGCCAGAGCGGCTCGCCCGCATCCGCAAGGAGCTGCCGATCTATGTGTTCTCCGGCGAGCGCGATCCCGTCGGGTCCAATATCCAGGGCCTGATCGAGGCGCTCAAGCGAGCGGGTTTCTCCAGGCTTACGACCCGCATCTATGCCGACGCCCGGCACGAGACGCTGAACGAGACCAACCGCGAGGAGGTGACGCGGGACCTGATCACCTGGCTGGACGGGGCGGTCCCGAAGTAGCGAGGCGCGCCCTCGCACTTTTGTGACGACCGAGTTTTATGGAATGGCCCGCCCCTCCTTCCGGCGTCGTAGGCTCGCCGGCGAATCAGGAGGAGGAAGGGATGGATATCTCTGTGCTTGGCGTCGACCTCGGCAAGAACGTCTGCAGCGTGGTTGGGCTGGATGCGTCCGGCGCGGTTGTGATGCGTCGCAAGGTAAGGCGGGAGACGCTGGTTGCTCTGGCGGAGAAGCTTCCTCCGTGCGTTGTCGGGATGGAGGCCTGCTGCGGGGCTCATCATCTCGGCCGCGTGTTCGCCGCCCACGGCCACGATGTCCGGCTGATGTCGCCCGAATATGTCCGGCCCTACATCAAGGCGCAGAAGAATGACGATCGCGACGCCGAGGGGATCGCGGAGGCGGTGACCCGGCCGACGATGCGCTTTGTCGAACTGAAGAGCCAGGACCAGCTTGACATGCAGACGCTTCATCGATCGCGAGACCGGTTGGTCGGGGAGCGGACGGCCCTGATCAATCAGTTGCGCGCCATTCTGCTGGAGCGAGGAATGGTCGCGCCGCAGGGCAAGCGGAAGCTCGAGCAGTTCCTGAGCGTACTGATGGACGAGCAGGGCGGAGCAGGATTGAGCCCGCGGATGATCGTGCTCGTCGCCGACGCGCGCGCGCAATGGGCGGAGCTCGACCGGCGGATCTCTGCCTTCGATGCCGAGTTCGTCCGCTGGGTGAAGGAGAACGAAGAGGCTCGGCGGCTGACGACAATCCCAGGTGTCGGCGCGATCGTCGCATCCGCCCTTGTCGCCGCCGTCGGCCAGGCCGAGAGCTTCGAGCGCGGCCGCGATCTCGCCGCGTGGCTCGGCCTGGTTCCCCGTCAATTCACGACCGGCGGCAAGCCGAAGCTGCTTGGGATCAGCAAGCGCGGCAACAAATACCTGCGTAAGCAGCTGATCCACGGAGCGCGCGCCGCCTTGCCCTACGTGGCCGAGCGCGACACCCCGCTCGGCCGTTGGGCAAAGGCGCTGATGAGTAGGGCTCATCACAATGTCGCGGTCGTCGCCTTCGCCAACAAGCTGGCGAGGATTGCCTGGGCGGTGCTCCGGCGCGGAGAACGGTTCGCCGCCACAGGAATGCCGGGGGCGGCCTAGAGTTCGGGCTATCGGACGCAAGGCGTCCAACGGCCAACAGGTGTTTGCGAGAG
>CAWBBW010000027.1:0-133439 GCA_963787135.1 uncultured Alphaproteobacteria bacterium
CAGTTTGATCCAGTGGTCAATCCCAAACGAGAAGTGAGTGAAGCCTGTGAGCCAAAACGCCTCGATCGCTGCTCCCGCAGAAGGATTCGTCACAGCCGGTGCCGATGTCTTGCGCAAAGCTTTTCAAATAGTGATCCAGCGGCTCAATTGGTCCATTCCGAAGACGGATTCCGGTGGGTGAAGGCTTTTTTGCGTATTGGGGGTGCCGAGCACCGGGAAACGGTTCTGAAACATGTCACTGAGATGGCAAGAATCGATGAGGCAGAGCGAACGCAGTAGCGTCGCCCGGTAACCGATACTCGTGATCGGCGCTGCGAGCCGAAGGGCGCTGAGGCCGCAGTGATGCGGTGGCTCCGACGGCTAGCCTCCTTGGCGCAAGCCAACGCCGAGACGCTCGTGCCGAGGCTGATCGTGAGGCCGCCAGCGCGAGCATGGCGTCATCCTGCCCAACCCGCCTAAAGGTTCCAACCCGAGATCATCGCGGAACCAACTCGGTCTCGACTTCTTCGCCTACGGGCGCATGGCTCCTGCTCCGGCGCCATTCATTTGTTTCAGGCGAATTTGGCGATTTCAACTATCTCGACCGGGCGATTGAGGGCGAAATCCCTGACGTAGGCTTCGACGGTCTTGCGTTGGTGGTGCACAGAAATGACCCGGCCCCGGTACGCACCGACCGATATGAGCGCATAGACGAACCCACGGCTCGATAGATAGTCTCTGTCTCCCTCGGAGTTAAGGTCGAGCCTGTTTCGCCTATGTCTGCTGGTGATTTTTCCGGTCATGGCGGTGTCCAACTGTTCGACGGGATGCGGCGGCGACAGCAGGGCGAGGCGAAGTGCCGCTCGCAGCCCGCAAGCTACCCGGTTCGACCGTCCATACTCGCGAGCGGCCCAGACGTGCGGAGCGTCTGAGCCGCCCACTGGCGGCCGGGGGGAAAGGGCATCCGACGAGGGGCTTCGCCTCTCACGAGCTGCCGCCGGTACATCCGCGGTCGACAGCATTTGACGGCGCGACGCCGTGGCTGGATTCCCCTTGGGTTCGGCTTCTTTCGTCCCGGCTGCAATTCTTTTGCGGCAGCCCGCAATCGCCCTACGGCATCTTGAATAAGATATTGGGCGGAGGGGAGGCAAGCGTGCGAAAGGGTAGCGCCATCCTTCTTTCGTTGCGAGGGCGAGCATGCACGTACTCGAAGCCGACGGGCGACGGGCGCGAGGTTCATTACCCGAGCACGGCGACAGTCGAACGCCGACTAGGACACTCAGCGAAACGGCGAGCCAGCTCGCCGTCGCCTTCGAGGTCCCATCGGCCCCGATCGCTCGGGGTTTCGGTCCCACCACAATGCGAAGCGTTCCCGCGCCCTCCAGTCAAGGGGCGAATTATAAGCTGCAAGTCGGGCGGTCGTCTGGGTCTGGAATTCCTCCCATTTGGACCAATCGCCGTTCGCTTTCAGGCGCGCTTTCTCCATTGCAATGTCGGCGCGAACCAATTCCCATTCCACCGGGTCAAGGGCTTCGTCAGGCATCGGCTCAATCCTCTCGCGAGCGGCAATAGCAGGGACGCACCACGTCGCTCTTTCACCCTGGCGTGAATTTGCATCGCGCGAACTCTGCGCGCAAGCCCCGGTACCGACGTGGCCTTGCCGGACGTTCTGGCGCGCCCGCCTCATGCCAACGACGGACGGACTTCTCTCGGCCGCGTGGTGCGCGGTTCACGGGCTCGTCCGCTTCGGCCGAACAGCCCAAAGCTTCCGCTCAGCACGGTTCACTATAACCTATTGTTAACCTTGTATCCTCCCTAAAGGGTTCAGGCTCCATCCGGCAGCCAATAGGGAGCGTAGCTTTTGCCCTGTCGGCTACCGCCGCCGAGGTAGCCGCCGCATCGGTCTCGGCGGCCCCACCACTCTTCCCTACTCGGCTTGCTCGCTCGCCATCCGCCGCGCCTCGGCGATCTGAGCGGGCGTCATCTTGCAGGCCTTTACACACGGCTGCTATGCGTTGCGGTCTTGTTTCGTGATCTTCCAGATGCCGTCGATCTTTATTAGATCATGGGAAGTCGATCCATACGTCAGACGGAACCGAAGTTCGGTCCCACCTGCCATGCGCCGAGGTTCTCGCAAACCTCAACTTGACCGAGCACAATGCGCTTCCCCGGCGACCGAACACGTCAATTTGGGCGCTGCAGTGACTAGCGTCAAGCCCCGATTGGACATAACGTTTGGGCAACGGGCGGGGAGGCTACTGCATCGTGCACAAGTCCCATCTGATGACGGCGGCGGCGGTCGCTTTGTGGGTTTTCGATCTGGCGTTATCGCCCCTGTGCCCGGTTCTTGCAGCGCAGGTTTTCGACGGTACGTGGAACGTCGAAGTAGACTGTCCGGATGTCGGCGACGTCAGGGGCTACAACTGGCGCTTTCCGGCCGAGGTGACGTCTGGCGTTGTGACGGGCAGCTATCACTCTCCGACCAACGAAGCGATGGGGGAACTTAGCGGACGCATACGACCGGATGGGGAAGCGCTGTTGACACTGGTCGGAAGGACGGGAACAGTCCCGACGTCAATTGGCCATCTCCGGCCGGGCACGCCCTTCCGATACACCGCGAATGTCCGGTTCGACGCACACAACGGTTTCGGCACGCGCAACGAGCGCCGCGCCTGCACGCTGTCGTTCACAAAATCCTGAGGCTGCTCGCGGGCGACCCACGGGCTTGGTCGCCGGTCTTCTATCTGCAATCCGATGCTAACCGCCGTGGTGGTGACCGAGTGGGGATGCCATCGCGCTTCGACGTCCTCGCGATTGCAGCCGCCAAGCTGATGGCGCTGGCCGGGATCGCCTCGATCGACAAGGCCAACGCCTTCATCCGCGAGGTTTATCTACCCGCCCACAACCAACGTTTCGCCGTCGAGGCGACGGAGCCCGGCTCGGCCTTCACCCCGATCCCCGGCGTCGATCTCGACGAGATCCTGTGCGTGCAGGAGGAGCGCCAGGTCATGAACGACAATTGCGTCTCCTACCGCACGCTCAAATTGCAAATCCCGCCAAGCCCGATGCGCGCCCATTTCGTCAAGGCGCGGGTCAAGGTCCACGTCTACCCCGACGGCTCTCACGCCCTCTTCCACGGACCAAAGTGCATCGGCCGCTACGACGAGAAGGGAACGATCAAAGATGCGAAAAACGCCGCCTAAATCCGCTCGGCGGCGCCCCTCGTGGAAATGTGGACAACGCTCATGCGTTGCCCACAGTCCCACGAGGCAGAACAAAACCAGAAGAAGCGGACATTTGATGTGCTACCAAAACCGGACAAGTTAATTCGCTATCGACACGTTCGTGCACGTTCGTGCCCGGTGTGTTCGTGCCCGGTGTCGTGCCCGGTGTCGTGCCCGGTGTCACGTTCGTGCCCGGTGTCTATGATATGGGCGACTTATATACTGGGGCTGGCGACCTTATGACCCTATCCGATACGAACTTGCCCATTCCCGAACCCTCCTCGTGGGCGATGATGCTCCTCGGCTTCGCCTATGCTATGCGGGGTATCGCAAGGCAAGCGGGGTCGCGTAGCTAGTCGCTCGGCGCAACGCGCGTCTCGACAACGTGCTGCCGAGGAGAACGCGACCGCCTTCGCGCATGCGGGCCTTGCCACCGCACGCGCCGATTTTTGAGTCCTAGAACGACACTCCGTCGGGGATGAATGCTTTGATTTCGCTGGCGGGAACGAAGTATTTGGCGATGTCTACGGTTCGCGCGGGTGCCCCCAGCCGGTTCCCCCGTAATCCGACCGAAATCTTGCGGCTCATGATGCCGAGCAGGCACTGTTTCCAAGCGTCGAACACGCCCGAGCCGGAGTTTCCAGTTGTCGCGACGTCGCCGATCAGAGTGTTGAAGCGGCCACGCAAATTCGGCGGGACCATGACCCGAGACAGAACATGCGAACGGGCAGTTCCTTCCGGAGTGGCGACGACAACCGTCTCGCCTGCAAACGGCGGCATCGCGCAAAGCGGCATGCGGCGCATTTGCAGGCGAACCGGAAGCTTCGTTGAGTCGATGGACATCAGGGTCAAGTCTACGTCTTCCAAACTGCCCTCCTTCACCAGCGCGGCCGGAAGGTCCTGTCCCGCGATGAGGACGTGAGGCTTTGACTGCGTGAAGTTCCCCGGAACATGCGACGCGGTGAGGATCAGGCCGTTGCCAAGATAGATGCCGTAGCCGGGCCATGGTTGAGGCGGCGTTCGGTTGATGTGCACCGCAAATAGCTTCAGATCGGCATCGTCCGGAAAAGCCTGAGCGGACGCCAATTCAGCCGACGTACACGCGACAACGAACCCAATCACCACCCGCAAACTCGCCGCTAAAGACAGCACTCTTCTCGCCTTTCCGGTCCGGACGGCCTTGCCCTACTCCACGGCCAACTGAGCGCCACGAAGGTGCGCGATAACCTGATCGAGCGACATTGCAACCGAAACAGCGCCGCCTTCGGAAAGGTTGATGATCACGCGTTTCGGACCAGTCTCAACAAGGCTCGAAACGTGTTCAGGGTTGATCGCAACCCGAGTTCCCTCTTGTGAGGATATTGGTGAGAAAATCGGATATTCAGGCACCGCACGTTCTCCATGCTTGGTGCTTAGCGATATCACACGGCTACGAGGCCGGTCGCCACCAGCAATGAGAGATTTGATCCGCCGTTCCAGTTCGCTGGTTCAGGGGTATCGCCGAGCCGTCTGAACCGGGTCTCACTTTCGTTTGGTCGGACGGTGATTTCTTGATCTTACCCGCAGCGAACGCGCCCCCAGCGATCACGCCAACACCAATTGCAACGACGATTTCCCCAGCGGTCGCGCCAGCAATTCCGCCATCTCACTAGGTCGAGGTCGCTGCTGGGGCCGCTGATCGCGCTTTTCGACAGCGGCACTATGGTCATGGCAGATGATCCTGTGGTCGAAGCAGTCGCGAGCAGCAGCCCCGCCAACCCGATAGCAAGCGCGATTTTCGACATGGGGAACCTCCTCGGCGAGCGTCGTCTAGTCTTGACCTTCAAGATCAAGGCGTGATCCACGCGCTTGGCCGAGACGCGCCAATCGGCACAGACGACGCCGACTCAGGAGCGCCAATCCACCGAAGCCGATCAGCATCATCGCCCACTCAGAAATCTCCGGGACCGCTGGGGGTAGCGGTCCGGACAGTGGAATGGAACTCGGGCTCCAGTCGGACGTCGAAGCGCCAACGACGGGCGGGGTTGCGTCGCAAGCGGCACAGTCCGACGGAACGGTGCCTTGGGTCGCGCCCCAAGGCCAAGCCATGGCGAAGTTGTTCCGCGCAGCGATCGTTTCAAGCTCGGAGACTTGCGCTGCGCTGAGAGAACCGCCGCTGGTAGTTGCGTTCGGGCCCGTAGGATCCGAATTCTGATAGCCCCCCACGCTTGGCCCCGTCCCTGAGTTCGTCGTCACGAAGGACCCCAGATCTTCGATCGTCTCACAACGGACGACGCTGGCCGATGACCCGTCGCTTGAGCAGTACGATGAGCCTTTTCTCCAGGACGGATCCTCCGAAGAGCTCTCGAAATCCGATGGACCCGACGACCGGTATCCGGACGCCGCGAATTCGAACCCGGCGACCTGATCGTCATCGCCGAAGAGCATCGATCCGCCCTGAAATCAGGACCTCAACAGAGCCAAAGTCCCTTACCGTCGCCGGAAAGCGGCCGCCATCGAGCGTGCTGGAGGAATAATCCGCGTTTAGTTCGTAGTCCGGTCGGACCCCGTTTTGATCGTCCGCTGGCGTTCCGATGTCGGAACCAAGGGAGGAAATGAATTTCCCGCCTCGGCTAACGGACGTAAAATCGTGCCTCGGCGTCCAGGGAGGGAGTGTCGTCCACTCAGGTGCGACCATGGGCCCCGCGCGAAACAGGCCAAGCCCCTGCGGAGCGTCGCCATTCGAGAATGTCTGCGCCGGCCGCCCGATGTCTTCGACTTCCGCGGACGCCGTTGCGGAACCCGCGATCAGGAAGGCGACAGCGGCCGCGACGAAGTGCGTCCTAGGTGACAGCAGTCCCTCCCACGGTCACGACGGAAGAAGGCTGTATTTTCAACAAACTATCTTCGTATTTGTCTCTTGGGCAAAAATCGCAGATGCGCAGTCGGCGCTGCCGCGATGCAACTCCAGCGTGCTCTTCGGTAAGTAAACAATTCCGGCGAGTCAACCGAGTTTGGCGAGGGAAAAATTCCAAGCCGGAAGCCGGAAGGAGACCGTACGCCGCCACTCGCGCGACCGGCGAAGCGCGAATCGACCGCAGCCGGCCCAAGGTTTTCAGCAGTTTGGGCCGGGATTCGATCATACTGGTCCCGCCATACCACAGAATGTAGCTGTGGTCCGCGGGTCTGGTCGAGCGGTGTGTCGCAGTTGCCCAGTTCTCTTTCTCCACAGAATTTGTTCTCGCTAGGAGGGTCACGAACGGTCTCGGATGGACACATTTTCACCCACCCCGTTTAGCAAGATAATTCTTATGATTTGCTTCAGCCGAACCTTCGATTTTCCTGTTATCGACGCAGCCACGCTATTGACGCCGTCCACCCGCCGCAGAGAAAGGCGGCAAAATAGAGACAACACCGTAACCATTTCCGGAGAAGTCCGCAAGTCAGTCGCCCGCCTCCGCACGGCTCCGAACTCGGGTTAGCGGCGATTGTCGGTTGACTCGGGCATTTGCGGATTGTGCGTCGGCGATTCTCTCGGGTCGGTCTGATTTGGGGCGTTCTCCTGGACGATTGGAGCCTGCCCAAGCCGCGCCTGTTCCCGCTCTCCCGAACGCATTGAGTTGAGCCGCAACTCGTCGCAGAAGTGAGCTGTTCTGTCCTGGGGCAGCGACGCGGTCCTACGGCACACCGCTTATCTGGGGCTCCGATCCATAAGCCTCCAACGCAGGTTCGTCGGGAACGCGCAGGACGCTAGTCGCGATCGTTCGTTTGGGTCTGGGTTGAGGCTCGGGCCGGTCTCAGCCGCTGCGACGGCGAAACACTCATAGTTCCTCCGACGGAGAGGGGAGCTTCAGAGACGCGCGACCGCCGCCAGAGCTCAAGGGCGATAGGCAGAGGATCGATGCTGACCGCGGCCCACCATGAGGCCTCATCGCCGTAACCGTGCAGCTCCCGGTGATGGAGCCGGCAGACGGGAACCGTGTATTCGTCGCTGACCTTTCGGCCGAGCGCGCGCGGTTGGGCGAAGCGAATGTGATGCGCCTCCGAGGGCGTCCGGCCGCAGACGATGCAGGGCTGAGCGGCGACGAATTTACAGTGCTCCTTGTCGCGTAGGCGAATGGTTTTCGCCGCGACGCGACGGCGGGGCACGGTAGCGCTTGAGGGCAAGACGATCGGAGCCGCCGCGACGGCGTCCAACGCGGTGAGGAAGGGCTCCCTGACCCGAGAAGCCGCATCTATTGCCGGCCCCGAATTTGCCTCTCCCGGACGACCGCTGGACGCCAATTCGATCGATGCGAGCCGCTCACGAAAGCCGGCTTCGACCGCGTCAGCGTCGGCGTCGATCAGCGTGTTCTTGGCCGCAAGGTTCTTGTGGACCCAGTCGGAGGCCTCGTCCGCGGATTGGAGCCGGCCGATGTCCGTGAACAACTGCTCCCGCAGCGCCGCCGATTGGTCGGGATCCAGAACAGTCCGGGCAGCACGGATGACCTTTTCCTTTCGACTGGAAGTCGAGTACGGGCGGCCTTTCCTCGACCGCTTCGGCCGGCCGCAACTGCGCGTTTACGCCGCGCTTCTGTGCGGCGCCCGCTGTGTTGGCAGCATCGCGCTATTCGCGCCTTCGTCAAGGTCGGGCGCGTCGAGATCGTCTTCGCCTGCGATGCCCACAAGGGTGAAGAGGGCGTAGCGTCTGCGCGTAGGTGAGCGCCGCTCCCATCCGACGCGGCGCCGCCGTCTCGGCGATCGGGCAGACCGGCCATTCCGACGACAGCCACTCGCCCGACGAATGGGCGAGCGTCGTGGTTAGACGGATGAGCCCCGCCTCCTTGTCGATCCCCGTCGACTGGACGGTTGCGATCTCATGGCCACCAAGGGTCTTCCGCACGATATCGAGCCCGCTCGAGAGCGCCGCATAGCGAAAGGTCTGATCGTGATCACGCGGGTTCGATCGCCCGAATGGTCGCGGTCAGCGACTTCTCCGGATTGGTGAGCTCGGCTTGAGCCTTCGCCAGCGCCGCGGCGATCGCCCCGATGGTTTCACTCGACCGCTGCATGGCTCCCCTCCCCTTCGTGGTCGAGAAGATCAAAGCTGACCGCGCCTGACTTCGAGCGCTTGGCCCGGACACCATGGCCGGAGGCTTCCTTCGCATCCTCCGGCATCAGGGCCTTGAGTTCGATCTTGGCTCGCTCATGGTCGAGAAAGGCCGAGCGGGTGGCGCAGAAGAGCCCTGCGAACTCCGCCCACGAGTTCGAACTCGCTCATGTCGACGAAGCGAACGCCTTCAATTCGTGGCCGAGGAGGCTCGACCCCATAGGGGCTCGGCGTTTGACCAGTCTGGACGCAGCGCCAGAACCGGCGCTCAGCCGTGACCAGAAAGTGCTGGTAGAGCGCGTCGGCTGGGATGGTCATCTCGATCCATTTGCCCCCTCCGGTGATGATCGAGAGGACCGACGAGCGGGCGTTGGTCACCCACATGTTGTGCTGGAGCTGGGCCATGTGCTTTTCGGCCGCCGCTTCCTCGGAGAACGACCAGGGCAGCATGAACTTGGCCTCGAACACCGCGTCGAGATCGTTGACGAACCCGTCCAGGGTCGCCGCCAGATATCGATGCACCGGATGGCGAACCCAACGCTGGACGTCGGTGACCACCCGTCCAGTGTTGCGCTCGTACCAGGTCTGGTTCAGCTTCTCGGTGGCGACGCCCAGTTGGACGACGAGATTGTCTGACAGGTCCTGCGGTTCGGCCTCGCCGCGCTTTTCCTTCCAGAGCCGGATCAGCGCGGCCTCGTCGGGGCTCATGATGATTCTGCGCGTCCGACCCGCCAATGAAGCCGCGGCGATCGTTCCGGGCCTTGTCCGAGTTCCCACTCATCCCATGTCCTCCGGTGAGTTCTCCGAGTTCTCCGCATCGTCGCCGTCAAGACCGCGACGATCTGCTTGATCAGGTTGGGGCGGCAGGGCGCGACTCAGCGACAAAGCGCGGCTGCAGCAATTGGAGACGGATCGCGTCGAGATCGGCGATGTGTGCCGTCACAAGCTCAACCAATTCGACGCCGACGCCCGAAGTGACTTTGACCTTATGGAAATCGGCGGCGACGCCGGCGGCCGTGAACTCTGCCGATCGTCGCCATTGCAGAGTTGGCCGGGTCAGCGCGCCGTCGGCGTAGAAGACCGCCATGCCGAGCGCCGCGTCGCGGGAGCCCTGCGCATGCTTCATTCAGAAACTGGGCGATCTCGACGTTCTCTCGCGCAAACCGTCCAATGGCTTGGCGCCCGAGCCGGGTGTGCTTGTCAATGGCGCAGAGGGGGAGGCCGTTGATCAGACTTGATGGCGGAAGAGGAAAGTCGATGATTTCCCTCTCGCCCTCGACGGCCGCAAGCCAAAGCAAGGGCAGCATCAAAACGAACGGCTCGCGTGTTTTCTTCAGCGTGAGGCCGACCGCCTCGAGCAACGGCGAGGGAACGCCGAGCTCTCTGTAGGTCCGCATCAAGCCGCCAAGGTCGCCGGGGCCGACGCGAGGTTCTCCCCGTTCCTCGACCCCGGAAGAATGCCAAGCGGCGAGCGCGCGCTCGCGGCACGATAGGGCCGGATCCGCGACCCATTCGAGCCGCCGATCGACCGAGACCGATCGGAGCCTCGATCGCGCGCTCTTAAGGGCTGGGTGATGCAGCACAATGGCGAACATGAGGTCGGCGCTGCGGTCCTTGGGGGCGGCAGCGAGCATCTGAGATGTGGCGAGAGCGGACGCTTCGTCGCCTCCCGCCTCGCGGCGGGCTTTCGCGTTCGCGCCGCGCACTGTCGTTGTGACCACCGCGTCGAGGGCGCCGATGCCGATGTCTTCGTAGGCGATGACGAGCAATCGGCGCCAGGCGGAGCGCGGCTCGTATCGATAGAGGGTCCGGACAGCCCGCCCTGCGGTCAGAGCGTCTCCCCGCCGGATCGCCTTCTGCAGCGCGCTCGCCGCCAGCCAACGGTCGCAGGGCAGCGGCTCGACGGCGTCGAGCGGGGGCGCTGGAGCGACGGGTCTGAATTCGGTTGCGAAGAGCGTCTTGCTAGGAGTATCCACTCTACTCTGTCCTCAATAGATTACTGCCTAAATATACTTTAGCAAATGTCTGGTCTTTGTAAAGAAGAATACGCCATTCACGTCATTAATTTAGCCAAGACGCTACCTTCAGATATTCATCTATCCACAATAATACATCTATCCGTGCACGACCAGAGCCCTCAAACCCAAGCTTTGCTTCCCACCGGGCCGCCCGCAGCCCGAACATCGGCCAACCAGGCCTCCCAAACGAAACTTCCGTGGGCGCGCCGAGCGATTTCGCCCCCCAGTTCGCGCCGGATTAACGGAATGTTCGGCTCGCATAAGAGACGATGGCGAGGGGCCGTCTTACCGGCTCAGTGGACCCAACAGCTCTTTGGAGCGCGCGCGCCCATTGGCCGATCGGCGGCCGTTTGCGAGGCCGATCCGTGGGAGGCGCGAGTGGGACGAGTACGAACACGAGCACGAGAACAAGAACGAGATCGCGGTCGAGATCGAGATCGAAGCCGAGAGGCGCCACGACGAACGCACCGTTCTGCGAAGACGACGCCAAGCGAACGAGAGGCGATCCAGGCGAGCGACGAGAAAAATTCTGTTTTGGCCAGGCAGTATGGCGTCGATCGCAAGACGATCGCCAAATGGAAGGGGCGTAAGTTTTCGTATGACATGCGAATGGGTCCGAAAAATCCCCGTTCAAAATTTCTCACGCTCGAGGACGAAGCGATCATTCTCGCCTACCGTTGGCGCGCCCGCCTCTCGCTCGATGACTCGCATGTGAGACTCAAACGCTTGTATCCCCATCTGACCCGGTCTGCGCTTTATCGGTGTTGGAAGCGCCATGAGTTCAGCAAAATCGGCCGGACCAACGCCAGTCCGCCTCTCACGAGCGAAAGCTTAGCGGGGCCCTACCGTTTCGAAATCACCGATAATCATGTGGGCCTGTCCGGCGGCGACTTCGGCTTTCCTGTTCTCCTCGCCGTCGAGGAGGTGACCAAACATGTTTATGGGGAGGCGGCTGAAGCTACGCCTGAAAACGCGGTTGCGTTTCTCGACCGTTTGGTCGCTGAATTTCCGCAAAAGATCGACGCCGTCACCACGGATATCCGTCGGGCATTCGCCCATTATAGAGGTGCGTTCGGCGAAGTCGTGAGGGGATGGGAGCCCGGTCCTCACCCCTTCGCGCTCGCCTGCAGCGCGCACGGGATCATCCACAAACGGACAGTTTTGCTCTCTCGAGCGCGCGTTTCAGCCGAAACGGTTCGAACTCACGCCGCAGGAATTCCATAGCTGGCGTCCGCTGGTCGGGCCGCTTTGCCGCCAAGCCGTCCGTAATCAGCGCGGTCGGGATTCCCTCTCAAGCTCCCACTCCGCCGTCGCAAGAAGCTCTCCGCTGCCGCAGGAGACATAAAGTCCGTTTGAAAAGTCGTTGAATGCGGTTTGCGGCTGTGATTCAAGCTTGGGATGTGGACCCCAGCGACGCGCGGCCGAATGGCCAAGATCGAGAAGAAGACCAAACGGTATCCGAGCGACTTGACTGACGAGGAATGGGCGCGGATTGAGCCCTTTCTTCCTCGGGCATCGAAGGCTGGGCGACCTATCGAGGTCGATTTGCGGGAGGTGTTGAACGCGATCCGCTACATGGCCCGTTCGGGCGGAGGATGGCGGATGCTGCCGAATGATTTCCCGCCCTGGCAGACGGTCTATTGGTGGTTTCGCCGATTTGTCCGACGGTTCATGTTTCAGACGATCCACGACGTCGCGCTGATGCTCGACCGAGAGCGCGTGGGACGCGAAGCGAGCCCAACCGGGGGCGTCATCGACAGCCAATCGGTCAAAGCTCCAGAAGCGAAAACAAGGGGATACGACGCGGGCAAGAAGATCGTGGGCCGCAAGCGCCACATCGCGGTCGACACCGACGGCCGTCTTCTGATGGTCAATCTGACGCCCGCCGACATCTCCGACAGCGCCGGGGCTCAGATGATCCTGGACGGTGTGCGCAAGCGCTGGCCGTGGCTGAAGCATCTGTTCGCCGATGGGGCCTATGATCGCACCCAACTGATGGACAAAGCCGCCTTCCGGGATTTCACCGTCCAGGTCGTCAAGCGATCCGACGCCGCCGTGGGCTTCCAAGTCATCCCGCGTCGATGGGTCGTCGAGCGCACGTTCGCCTGGATGACCCGCTGGCGCCGCCTCGTGCGCGACTACGAAGAGCGCATCGACTGCTCCGAAGCCATGATCCACGTCGCTCTCGGAAGCGTCCTGCTCAGGCGAATAGCTCACGAATAGACGTTTTCAAACGGACTCTAAGGATGATTTCGGTGTCTTCGGGGACACTCGAGCGACGCAATCGGTCGCAAATCTGTCCCGCCCGGCTGCATTGGCGCAAGGAAAATCGCCCCTCGCGCCACGCTTCGAGTGCTTCGATCACTCAATTTGGCGCGTCCCAGGGCGATGGCCATGACATTTGGAACTATGGGCTTGACATCGCGAAACTATGACCAAGACATCGCGGAGTTATGGGATCAGCATAGCGAAACTTTGCCCATGACATCCCGGAATTAATGGGACTGACATCGCGAAACCCTGACCATGAGAGTCCGAAATGCTCGGGGCCGACCTGTCTCTGAGTGTCCCCAATGCACCGCCTCTGTAGACTATTAGTTTATGGATATTCACAAGTAATGTCAATGAGTTAAATGCAAGAAACGCGAGCGCATTGTGTCTTTTTTTGCCGCGCAAAGTCAGCGTTTGCCGCGGGTCTGACGATGGTCCTCCAGCACAGAGCGCAGATATTTCCCGTCGGCGCTCTTCCCGAACCGACGTGACGATCGCCTCGAGTTGCGCGTCGTCGATGAATCCGAGATCAAAAGCGATCTCCTCCGGACAGCCGATCTTGAATCCCTGACGCACTTCAAGTGTGCGCACAAAGCTCGCCGCGTCGACAAGCGAGTCGGGGGTGCGCCGCATCGCCGAAGCGGTGCGTATCCACACCGAAGTCGCCGGCGCACGGCCGCTCGGTTTCTACCAGGGCCGCTCGTCGCAAACGGTTACACTGTTGTCTTGATTTTGCCGTCTTGCCCGGGGCCGTTTTTCCCCGTTATCGTCTCTGCGCTTCCCGTCGCTTCATGCTAGCCTTGGGGGCGGCCCGTCGGCCCGGGCGGCGCTCGAAAATGGACCGTATCGCACTCGCGGCCGGACGCGCCGGCCGATGATTGGTCCGGACAGGCGTTTTAGAGGTGGGTCAGGTGTTCGAAAATACGCCTCTGGCGAGACGCCAATGGACCGGCCTCGATGACGAGCACCTCGCCAGCATCGGCTTCGTCAACTTCGCCTGGAACGCGCTGGAGCGAAAATTCGCCTCCCTGGTCTGGGTCACGGCAGGATGGACGCAGGACGTCGGCGAGATGGTGATAGCCAGCATGGGAAACGTGTCGCTGGTGATGCTTTTCATGAATCTCTTGAAGCGCGAGCTCAGGGCGAGGGAGGATCGCCAGCTTTGGGATCAGGGCGCACAAACGGGGATCCTGTTCGACGCCATTCGCGACGCCCGCAACGACATGATCCATAGTTTCTTCTTTTCCGATCCGACCAGCGGCATCGAGGGCCATTTCAAACCCTCAGTCAGAAAGAGCAAGACGGGACAGGCCGAACTCAGGACTGTCGCCATGGCACAAGGCGACATCGACGATATGTGTTTTGCAATCTCGGATTGTTTCGAATCGATTGACGATTTGATCCTGAAATTCTGGTTCCGGCGCCGCTTTCTCGAGGCGCCGGCGCAGGCTTACGAACAGGCGGTCCATGGTTGGCAGGACCCGCCGTTCGACCTCGGGCGGCTGCAAATCTATCCGGCAAAGCGTTCGCAGGGCCTGAGGCCGCGGCAGGGTCATCACCACCCGCCGGGATCGACGCGCGGGGAACCCCGACGCGTTGCGGGCGATCGCGGGCAGGCAGCAGGCAAAAAGGATTGACGCGAACGTCTGGGCGCCTTTGGAAGTCGCGTTCCCTGCCCAAGGCTCGTCGTTTGCGGCCAGAATCAAAGCGTCATCTGGGTCTGCAATGTCAATGCAATCAGCTTGCCTTCCACGGTTTCCACTCGCGTCTGCCAGACCTGGGTCCGGCGACCGCGATGGACGAGGGCGCAGCGGCCAATCAGTGTCGAGCCGCCGGGCGCGCCAGCGATGAAGTTGGTCTTGCTCTCGAGCGTCGTCGTGCCCTTGGCCTCCGCCGGCAGGTTGACGAAGGCCGCCGCGCCGCCAAGCGTATCGGCGAAGCTCATGATCGCCCCGCCATGAGCAAAGCCGCCGAGCGTGCAGAGATCCGGCCGCACGACCATCCGCGCCTCGACCGCATCGGGGGCGGCGCTGACGAACTCGACGTCAAGCAGCTCCGCGAACGGCAGCGGATGGGCTTTGATGCGTTCGAAGAGCGACATGAGTCTCTCCCATAGCGATGACCGGACGAGGCGTTCGCGACGCGGCTTCCGCTCCCGGTGACCATAACCGCGCAACCCCAATTGTTCATGTCAGCCGACGCCGCTAGGTTGGCTGACGGGCCATCGGGTCCGTCTGGCGGAAGGCGGCGATCCGGCCGCGGCTGCGATCGCTGAAGCAAAGGAGACGGGCTATGGTTCGCAATCGGATTGTCTTTGGCGCGGCGGTCGCTGGGCTCGCCGTCTCGCTCGCGGGCTGCCAGCCGGTAGGCTACGGCGGGGTCGGATACGTCGCCCCGGTCTATGCCGCGCCGGTCTATGGCGGGGGCTATTACGGCGGCGGGTATTACGGCGGCGGCTATTACGGCGGCGGCTATTACGGCGGCGGGTACGGCTACCGCCACGCCTATTACGGCGGCGCCTATCGCCACGGCGTCTATTATCGCGGCGGCTACGGGCACGGCGTCTACCGGGGCGGCTACCGCGGCGGCGGCTATCATGGCGGAGCCTTGCGCCGTTAGAGCTGGTCGAGGGTGATGGCTGGACGGCTCGGCGGAATCGGCGACGCATTCGCGGACCGGAATTTCCGCATCTATTCCGTCGGCTCGATCCTCTCGTGGCTCAGTTTCTTCATCCAGATGGTCGCGATGTCGTGGACAACCTGGGAGCTGACACATTCCACCGCCTGGCTCGCCATCATCGCCGCGCTCGACATCGCCGCCAATGTGATCTTCGCTCCCCTTGGCGGCGCGCTTGCGGATCGAATTCGACCGTTTTCGGATGGTGTTGATCGCCTACGCGGCGGCCTGGGTCCATGTGCTCGGGCTGACCATCCTCGCCTATGCCGGCGCCCTGACGATCGCGCCGCTTGCGGCGCTGTCCTTCCTGCATGGCCTGATCCACGCCTTCAGCGTGCCCGCCGCATTCGGGATGATGCCCCGCTTCATCGGCCGGGAGCGGCTATCATCGGCGATCGCGGTCAGCTCCGCATACACGCAGTTCGCCATTTTCGCCGGCCCCGCAATAGCGGGCTGGATTATCCTGCATTACGGCGTGGTCGCGGCTTACGCGACCAACGTCGTGGGCTATCTGGTCTATTTTGCGACGGTCGCCTTCCTGCGCACGCCGAACGGCTTCGTCCGACCGGCCCCGAGCGGTCGCTCGATCGTCGGAGATATCGCGGATGGAATGCGCTACATCGCCGGACATCGAGGCATTTCGGCCCTGCTCCTGCTGATGCTGATGGGCGACGCGATGTCGACGGCCGTCTATCAGATGTTGCCCGCAATAGCCGACAAGATGCTCGGGAGCGGCGTTCAGGGGATGTCGAGCCTGCTCTCGGCGGCAGGACTTGGGGCGACATTCTCGGCGCTGTGGCTCGCGCACGGCGGAACTGCGAGGGCGACCTCCAACTTCGTGCTCTGGGCCTTCCTTGCTTTCACGCTTGCGGTCGGAGCGCTCATGCTGACTGAGCACATCGTCATCGCGGTCGCGGTGATGGTTGCTTATGGCTTCGCCGGCGAAGCGCGGCGAACGGGCACGGTCTCGCTGCTGCAAACGTCAGTGAGCGACGCTCATCGCGGTCGGGTGATGAGCACGCAATTCATGCTCCAAAGGCTGGCTGGCGGCGTCGGCACGGTCCTGATCGGCTCGGCCGCCGAGCAGAACGGGTTGCGCACGCCAATGCTAACGGCCGTTGCGCTGGCCTTCGCCGGTTGGTGCGTCGCCTTCGCCAATCGAAATGGCATCGCGTCGGCGTTTCGTCAGCCCAAGCTCATGCCGGCGGATCTTTCATTCAGCCCGGAGCCATAAATCTGCGATTTTCGCTCCTTTGGGCGATGACAAGCACGGGCGCTCCCGCGCTGTCGCGCCCGCCCTGCTATAAAGCCCTTCCATGCGCCCCTCCCTTCTCGATCCGCTGTTCGCGCCGGCCGCTTCGCTGCCGGGGATCGGGCCAAAGAACGCAAAGCTCTTCGACCGGCTGCTCGGCAAGCCCGAAGGCACGCGGGTGGTGGATGTGCTGTTCCACCTGCCCTACGCCACGCTCGACCGGCGCGCGCGGCCCAAGATCCGTGACGCCATTCCCGACACGATCGTCACCATCGAGGCAAAAGTCACCGAGCATCGCGAGCCGCCAAATGCGCGCTCGCGCGCGCCGTTCACGGTGCTGGTCGAGGACGAGACCGGCGACGTCGAGCTTGTGTTCTTTCTCGCTAATCATGCCTGGGTGCGCTCGCGCCTGCCCGTCGGTGCGACCCGCTGGATTTCCGGCAAGCTCGAGCGCTGGGACGGGCGGAACCAGATCGTCCACCCGGATCGCGTCATGGACGCGGACGAGTTCGCCCGCCTGCCGGCGGTCGAGCCGGTCTATGGCCTGACCGAGGGCCTCTTTCAGCGCACGGTCGCGCGCGCGGCCGAGGGCGCGCTGAAGCGCCTGCCGCGCCTGCCCGAGTGGATCGGCGCGGAAACGCTGCACCTGATGAAGCTGCCGGGCTTCGAGGAGGCGCTTCGATCGATGCACCGGCCGGCGGCGCCGAGAGACGTCGACTCGGCCGGACCCGCCGCCACCCGGCTCGCCTATGACGAGCTTCTGGCGAACCAGCTCGCGCTCCTTTTGGTGCGGGCGCGGATGCGCGGACTCTCGGGGCGCGCGCATGTCGCCGAGGGCGCGCTCGGCCGGCGTCTCGAGGCGGCGCTGCCGTTTTCGCTGACCGGGGCTCAGCGCAAGGCGGTCGAGGAGATTCGCGCCGATCTCAAAGCGGAAAAGCGCATGATCCGGCTCCTCCAGGGCGATGTCGGATCCGGCAAGACGATTGTCGCGCTGATCGCAATGGCCGAGGTCGTCGAAGCGGGGCGGCAGGCGGCGATGATGGCGCCGACCGAAGTGCTCGCCCGCCAGCATTACGAGCGCATGGCGCCGCTCGCTGAAGGAGCGGGATTGCGGATCGCCCTCATGACCGGCCGCGACAAGGCGTCCGAGCGGCGCGCGACGCTCGCGGCGCTGGCGAGCGCGCGAGATCGACATTGCGGTGGGCACCCACGCGCTCTTCCAGGAGAGCGTCGCCTTCGCCGATCTCGGCCTTGCGGTCGTCGACGAGCAGCATCGCTTCGGCGTGAGGCAGCGGCTGGCGCTCGCCTCGAAGGGCGAGGCGGCCGATCTCCTGGTGATGACGGCGACGCCCATTCCGCGCTCGCTGGTGCTCGCCTATTTCGGCGACATGGACGTTTCGGCCTTGCGCGAGAAGCCGCCCGGGCGCCAGCCGATCGACACCCGCGCCATGCCAATCGAGCGGCTCCAAGAGGTCGCCGCGGGCCTCGCGCGCGCGCTGGCCAATGGCGCGAGAGCCTATTGGATCTGCCCGCTGGTCGAGGAGAGCGAGACGCTCGACGTCGCGGCGGCCGAGGACCGCACCGCGCATTTGCGCGCGCTCTTCGGCGACGCTGTCGGCCTCGTCCACGGGCGGATGAACGGCCCCGACAAGGACGCGGCGATGGCGCGCTTCCAGAAGGGGGAAACGAAAATCCTCGTGGCGACAACAGTGGTCGAGGTCGGCGTCGACGTCCCCGAGGCGACGATCATGATCGTCGAGCACGCCGAGCGGTTCGGCCTCGCCCAGCTCCACCAATTGCGCGGGCGCGTGGGGCGCGGCGCGGGCCGTTCGAGCTGCCTCCTGCTCTATAAAGGTCCGCTCGGCGAGGCGGCCCAGGCGCGGCTCGAAACGCTGCGCGAAACCGAGGACGGCTTCCGCATCGCCGAGGAGGATTTGCGGCTCCGCGGCGAAGGCGACGTGCTCGGCGCACGCCAGGCGGGCGCGCCCGGTTTCCGCTTCGCGCGTCTCGAGGTGCATGGAAGCCTGCTGAAGCGGGCGCGCGAGGAGGCCGCAGCCGCGCTCAAGCGCAGCGAGCGGCTGACCGGCGAAGAAAATCGCGGCCTGAGGCTCCTGCTCTATCTCTTCGAGCGCGACGAGGCGGCGCGGCTGATCGAAGCCGGGTAACTGGATTGACGGGCGCCAATCAACCGCACGGGAAGTTGATCATTCCACGGGAAGTTGATTTGGCGATGGGCGGCGTCGGCTCTTAGGGTTTGGAACGTAAAAAGCGTTCAGGCGTTGGCCGAGACGGGCCAAAGCGCTTCTCGTTAGCATTCACCTTCGCACGCATTCGGGGGACGCCGGTTGGGGTGGCGCCGTTCTTGAAACGGAGTGCGCCATGATCAGCACAGACTCGGATCGGAAGCATCGATTTTTGGCGCGGCGCCGTGCTGATCGCGATCTCTGGTCGATCATATTCCGGGCAACATGCTCGAATCTGTGACGCCGCGGAACTTCGGGCTTTCGGACAGTTCGGAGGCTTTCGTTTTCCTGTCCGGCCTTTCGGTTGGACTGGTCTATCTGCCGAGAGCGCAGAAGCATGGCCCCCCGGCCGTGGCGCGCGGCTGCTTCCAGCGCGCGCTGAAGCTTTACGGCGTCCATGTCGGGCCCTGACGACTCGCCGGCGCTTGTCGATTTTCGCCTGCGCCTGGCGGCTGAGCGGCGTCGACGAACTGATCGTGGCGCACGGCCGCTCTTCGTGCGTACACGCTGGCGGGAATCGCAATCCTCTTCGCCCTCACCCGCTGGATCGAGTGCCGAAACCCCCCAACCCCGCCCGCCCGCGCTTTCGGCTCCGCCGCGCCTCAGGCGCTTTGAGGGCGCTCGCCGCCGCCGGTCTGTTTCTCATCGCGTCGGCGCAGACTCGCGCTGACGAGGACGCCTGTCCTAAACCGGAGCTCGGATTTGACGCGAATGGCGCCATATTTGCGATCCCGAGGGGCGTCGCCGACCGGCCGTTGCACATTCTGGCCATCGGCTCGTCGTCGACCGAGGGGATCGGAGCAAGCACGCCCGCCCACGCCTATCCGGCGCAGCTCGAGCATGAATTGACGGATGAGGACGGCATCGCGGCCGACGTGAAGAACGCGGGGATCGGGGGAGAACTGGCGGCGAAGACTCTGCCGCGCCTTCTCGACGCCTTGAAATCCGGGTGGGCGCGGCTCGTCATCTGGCAGGTGGGGACCAACGACGCCATCGCAGGCGTTGATGAGACGGCGTTCCGCTCGACCATCGAGACAGGCGTCGCGGCCGCCCGGACGGCCGGCGTCCCCCTGCTGCTGATAGGGCCGCAATTCACGCCGACGTGCCCCGATCAGGCGCGCTACGAACGATTCGTGGCGATCGTCGACGAGGTCGGCGCCAAAGATCATGTCCCCGTGCTGTCGCGGTTTGCGATGATGAAACGGCGCGGCTCCAAGGGCGCGCTCGGCTTCCTGTCGGGCGACGGCCTGCATATGAGCGACCGCGGCTACCGGTGCGTCGCCCATGCGATCGCCGAAGCGATCGAGGACGCGACGGGGGCTAAGCTCTAGGCTCCGCCCTACGCCTCCTCGAATGGCGGTTGAGAAAGCACATCGATGCGGCGACGGCGCTTTGGGCAGAACGGGACGGTTTCCGCGGTCGGCTTCGGCTGCATGAGCTTCGGCGGTTTTTACGGGCCCACGACCGAGGGCGACTCGATGCGGGCGATGGCGCGCGCGCTCGAGCTTGGCGTCGATTTCTGGGACACCGCCAATGTCTATGGCGAGGGTCTCTGCGAGAGTCTGATCGGAAAATTCCTGGCCGAAGACCGCACGCGGCGCGAGAAGATCACGCTCGCCACCAAATTCGCCATCCGGCGCCTCGCCGACGGGACCCGCACGTTCGACAATAGCGCGGAGCACATCGGCGAAAGCCTCGAAGGGTCGCTGAAGCGGATCGGCGTCGACCATATCGACCTCTATTACGTGCACCGCATCGACAGGAGGATTCCGATCGAGGACACAATCGCAGCGCTCGTCGGGCACGTCGAAGCAGGCCGGATCGGCGCAATCGGTCTCAGCGAAGTGTCGCCCGACACGCTCCGGCGCGCGCATGCGGTGCATCCGATCGCCGCCGTGCAGTCGGAATATTCGCTCTGGACCCGCAATCCTGAGCTCGGGCTCATTCAGGCCTGCAAAGAGACGGGCGCGGTCCTCGTGGCGTTCTCGCCGCTGGGCCGGGGATATTTCAGCGGCCTCCTGCAGGAGGTCGAGGCCTTCGGCGAAAAGGATTTCCGCGCCGCCAATCCGCGCTTTTCAGGCGCGAACTGGCGGCGCAACCGCGATCGCCTCGAGCCCTATCTCATGCTTGCCAAAAGCTGGGGGTTAAGGCCTTCCACGCTCGCCATCGCTTGGACTCTCGCCAAGGCGCCCCACATCGTGCCGATCCCGGGGACGCGAACGGCGGACCATCTCGAAGAATGCGCCGAAGCCGCGGACATCGAGCTCTCCAAGGCGCAGCTCGCCGAGCTCGAGCGAATACATCCCGTCGGCTTCGCCGCCGGGGAGCGCTATTCGGATCAGCAATGGATCGGCATCCAGAAGTATTGAGGGTGAGGCGCTATGCCGAAGAGAGCTTCCAACGAACCGGCGATCAGCGTCCGCCCGGACCCCGCCCGCGCGCTCACCTTCGATGTCGCCGTCCGAGATTCGCGAAGCGAAAGTCGGCATCGGGTGACGGTCCCGGCCGGCGACGCCTCCCGCTGGGCAGAACTCGGCGCCCAGCCTCCGACCGGGGTCGAAGCCGCCATGCGCTTCCTTCTCGATCGGGAGCCGAAGGAATCGATCCTCGCTGCGTTCGACATCGACGTCATTCGGCGATACTTTCCCGAGTTCGACGAAGCGCTTCCCGTCTACCTGTCGCGGCTGACTGGCGATGGGGGGAACCGCGCATAGAGGGCCGCAGGTTCATGGGTGAACATATGACCGTCGCGCTCGTCCGGTCGGAGGCCGCACTCGAGGATCGCTGGACGGCGTCGGAGGGCTGGTTCTACATGACCGGCATGCAGGCGCTGGTGCGCCTGCCGATCCAGCAGCGCCTCCGCGATGAAGCTGCCGGCCTTAACACCGGCGGCTATATTTCCGGCTACCGCGGCTCGCCGCTCGGCCGCTACGACATCGAACTCTGGCGCGCCGACGCCATTCTCAAGCAGCACAACATCGTCTTTCGCCCCGGCCTCAACGAAGACCTCGCGGCGACCGCGATCTGGGGCGCCCAGCAATTGAACAACTTTCCCGGCGCGACCGTCGATGGCGTGTTCGGCGTCTGGTACGGCAAGGGGCCCGGCGTCGACCGATCGGGCGATGCGCTGCGTCACGCTAATTTCACTGGTGTCTCGCCCAAGGGCGGCGCGATCGCGCTTGCCGGCGACGACCACGGCGCGAAATCTTCGACCGCGGTCAATTTCTCCGACACCTCCTTCATGGCCGTCGGCATGCCGGTGCTCTATCCCTCGAACACCCAGGAACTGATCGACTTCGGCCTGCATGGAATCGCAATGTCGCGCTTCTCCGGCTGCTGGGTCGGCTTGAAGATCGTCACCGACGTCGCCGAGGGTGGCGGAACGGTCTATGTAGGCCCGGATTCACCTGCGATCGTCATCCCCGAGCGGCCGAGCCATCCGCCGGGCGGCGTCGGCGCGCGAACGATCGACATGCCTCTGATGCAGGAGGAGCGGCTCTATCAGCACAAGCTCCCGGCCGCGCTCGCTTACGCGCGCGCCAACAGCCTCAACGCCATCTTGGCCGGCGGCGAAAATGCCCGCATCGGCGTGGTCGCGGCGGGAAAGGCCTGGCAGGATCTGCTGCAGGCGCTGGGCGCCCTTGGACTTTCCGAGAAGAGGGGGTCCCCTGGCCTGCGTTTGCTCAAGGTCGGGATGGTGTGGCCGCTCGATCCGGTCGTGGTCGGCGATTTCGCCAGCGGCCTCGACCTCATTGTGGTGATCGAAGAGAAGCGTCCGCTGCTCGAGGATCAGATCCGTTCGATCCTCTATGGCCGCGCCAACCCGCCGCGGATCGTCGGCAAGTATTTCGACGGCGCGACGTTCGATCCGGCCCATGGGAGCGCCGGCCATTCCCAATTACGGCGAGACGACGCCCGAACTCGTCGCCGCCGTGCTGGTCAGCGCGCTGACCCGCCACGATCCGAACTGCGCGCTCGCGCGCGCCGGAGACGCCGCGCGCGGCGCTCGGCAACCGCCCGCCGCCCATGCGCAGCCCCGGCTTCTGCGCCGGATGCCCGCACAATCGCTCGACAATGGTGCCCGAGGGCAGCCGGGCGCTCGCCGGCATCGGCTGCCACTGGATGGCGACGCTGGTGAACCCGCTGCAGACCGCCACCGCCTCGCACATGGGCGGCGAGGGCGCGATGTGGCTCGGCCAACAGCCCTTCACCAGCCAGCAGCATGTGTTCGCCAATCTCGGCGACGGCACCTACGCCCATTCCGGGTCGCTCGCGATCCGCCAGGCGATCGCCGCCGACGTGCCGATCACCTACAAGATTCTCTACAACGGCTTCGTCTCGATGACCGGCGGCCAGCCGATCGAGGGCGGCATGACGCCGGTCCAGATTCTGGCCGAATGCGCCGCCGAGGGCGTGAAGAAAATGGCGCTCGTCGCCGACGATCCGGACCGCTATGCCGGCGTGCCGATGCCCCCCGGCGTGACCCTTCGCCACCGCGACGAGATGGACGAGACGCAACGCGAGTTTCGCGAATACGAGGGCGTTTCGGTCATCCTCTACGACCAGCCCTGCGCGACCGAGCGAAGACGCTTGCGCAAGCGCGGCAAATGGGCGGATCCCGCCATCCGCACCTTCATTCACCCCGAAGTCTGCGAAGGCTGCGGCGATTGCGGAAAAGTCTCCAATTGCATGGCGATCGAGCCGCTGGAGACCGAGTTCGGCCGCAAGCGGCGCATCAACCAGTCGAGCTGCAACAAGGATTATTCCTGCGTCGACGGCTTCTGCCCGAGTTTCGTCACCGTCCACGGCGGGAGCCTCAGAAAGGTGGACGTCGCGACGCCATTGAGCCCCTACCTGCCGCCGGTTCCCGAACCGGCGCTGCCCGCAATCGGCAAGCCCTACAATATACTGGTGGCGGGCATCGGCGGCTCGGGCGTCGTCACCGTGAGCCAGACGCTCGCCGTCGCCGCCTATCTCGACGGCCTCTTCAGCTCCAATCTCGATCTCACCGGCCTCAGCCAGAAGTACGGGGCGGTCACCGCCCATGTGCGCATCGCGCGGACGCCCGACGCCCTGCATGCGACGCGCATCGCCGCAGGCGAAGCCGACGCGATGATCGGTTGCGACCTCATCGTCGCGGCAAGCGACGAATGTCTGTCGAAGCTCAACGCCGGGTCAAGCGCGGTGATTTCCGCCGATCTGACGCCGACCGCGGACTTCGCGCGCAATCCGAACTGGAGCGTGGACGCGGACGCGCTGATCGAGCGGCTCAAGTCCGCGCTCGGCGACAAGGCTTTCGTGCTCGACGCGCAGCGCCTCGCCCAGGAACTTCTCGGCGACCCGATCGCCTCGAACATGTTCATGCTCGGCGCGGCCTGGCAGAGGGGACTCGTTCCGCTCCGGCGCGCGGCGATCGATCGGGCGATCGAGCTCAACGGGGTCGCGATCGCGGCCAACAGGCAGGCGTTCGAATGGGGCCGGCGCGCGGCGCACGATCTCGCGAGCGTCGAGTCGCTGGCTGCCCGCGACGAGCAACCCGCGCCTGCTCAGTCGCTGGACGCGCTGATCGAGCGGCGCGCCTCGCATATTCTGGAGTCGCGGGGCGAGGCGGACGCGAAACGCTATCGGGCGCTGGTCGAGCGCGTGCGCGCCGCCGAGCGGCAAGCCGGTCTCGGCGAGGCGCTGACCACTGACGGTCGCGCGCGCCTATCACAAGCTGATCGCCGTCAAGGACGAATGGGAAGTCGCGCGCCTCTTCGCCTCGCACGACTTCCAGCGCGCGCTCAGCGCCGAGTTCGAAGGCCCCTTCAAGCTTCATTTTCATATCGGCGCCTGGCCCTTCGCCCGGCCCGACCCGCAGACCGGCGTGATCGGCAAGGGCGAAGCGGGGCCCTGGGCGATGACGGCCTTCCGCATCCTCGCGCGGCTCAAATTCCTGCGCGGCACGTGGCTCGATCCGTTCCGCTCGAGCGACGAGCGCAAGCTCGAGCGCCGGCTCGCCGCCGAATACGAGGCCGACATCGAGGAACTCATCGCCCGCCTCACGCCGGCGAACCATGCGATCGCGGTCGAGATCGCCGGCCTGCCGGAGACCATACGGGGATACGGGCGGGTCAAGGAGGCCAACGCCAAGGAGGCGGCGAAGGCGCGCGCCAAAGCCTTCGAGCGGTTGAAGACGGCCAAGGCGCCGATGGAGTTGGCGGCATGAGTCTCAAGGGCAAGACGATCGTCGTGACCGGCGGAATGGGCGCGCTTGGCAGGGTGGTGGCCGAGACCGCCGCGGCGCGCGGCGCGTCGGTCGCTGTCCTCGATCACGCAAGCCAAGTCCCCGACGGCCTCGCGGAACGGCTCGGCGCCAACGCGCTCTTTCTCGGCGGGATCGATCTCTCCTCGCCGGCGGAAGCGGAGAAGGCGATGGGCGCGGTCAAGGCGAAGTTCGGCCGGATCGACGCGCTCCTCAACATCGCCGGCGGCTTTCAATGGGCGACGCTCGAAGACGGCGCCGCCGACAGCTGGGATCGCATGTACGCGCTCAACCTGAAGACCGCGCTCAACGCCTCGAAAGCCGCGCTGCCCTACCTTCTGGAGAGCGGCGCGGGCCGCATCGTCAATGTCGGCGCGCAATCGGCCGTGCACGGCGCGGCGGGATTTGGCCCCTATGGCGCAAGCAAGTCCGCGGTGCATCGGCTGACCGAAAGCCTCGCCGACGAATTGAAGCTGAAGGGCGTGACCGTCAATGCGGTGCTGCCGTCGATCATCGACACGCCGGCCAATCGCGCCGACATGCCGAAGGCCGATTTCGCGCGCTGGGTCGCGCCGGCCGACCTCGCCGCCGTCATTCTGTTCCTGGCGTCCGACGAAGCCAAGGCCGTCACCGGCGCGCTCATTCCCGTGACGGGGCGGGTCTAGCATGGGCGATCTGGTGAAGGGCGCGTGGCGCCTGGACGGGGACTTCCCGCACGACCGGACGGGCCATTTCGTGCGGCCCGACGCGCCGTTCCGCAACTGGGTGACGGCGACCGGCGAACCGGGCCCGACCGGCGCCGGCGGCTTCAAGGCGGAGCCCGGCCGCTATCATCTGATCATCTCGCTCGCCTGCCCCTGGGCGCATCGCACCCTCATCTTCCGCCGGCTCAAGGGGCTCGAGAGCATGATCTCGCTCTCGGTCGTCCATTGGCTCCTGCGCGAGCGCGGCTGGACCTTCGACGAGGGACCGGGCGTGATCCCCGATCCGATCTTCGGCGCGAGCTACTTGAGCGAGTTCTATCTCAAGGCGCGCCCGGATTTCAGCGGGCGGGTGACGGTGCCGGTCCTCTGGGACAAGCAGCACGAGCACGATCGTCAACAACGAATCGTCCGAGATCATCCGCATGTTCAACAGCGCCTTCGATGGGGTCGGCGCCGCGAAGGGGGACTTCTATCCGGAGGACCTGCGGCCCGAGATCGACGCGCTCAACGCGCGCATCTACGCCACCGTCAACAACGGCGTCTATCGCGCCGGATTCGCCACCACCCAGGCGGCCTATGAGGAAGCGTTCCGGGCGCTGTTCGAGACGCTCGACGTGCTCGAGACGAGGCTCGCGCGACAGCGCTTTCTATGCGGCGACAGCCTGACCGAGGCGGACTGGCGCCTGTTCACGACCCTCATTCGCTTCGACCCGGTCTATTTCGGCCACTTCAAATGCAACTTGCGGGAAATCAGGGACTATCCGGCGCTGCAGCGTTATCTGCGCGAGCTCTACCACTGGCCGGGCGTCGCCGAGACCGTCGATTTCTTTCACATCAAGCACCATTATTATGCGAGCCACTTGAGGATCAATCCGAGCGGGATCGTGCCGCTCGGTCCGGAACTCGCGCTGTAAGACGCCGGCGAAGAAAGGGGGAAGGGGCCATGTCCGCGCCGCCCGGCTCCGCCGCTAGCCAAAGTCCCGACGATTGCATATGCCGCACTCGGAGTAGCCGTCGCGGCGCTCGCCGTCGCCCTCTATGCGGCGATTGCCTCGCGTTCCGCGTCCGCCGGCGCCGAGCGCGCCGCCGGCCGAGCCGTCGCTTGCCATGGCGGCCTGCACCGGCGCGGTCGCCGAATCCCCGGACGACCCGATCTGGAAAATCCCGCTCGATAGATGCGACAAGGCGATCGACGCGATCGACGTCAAGGCAGGCTTCGTCAGCAAGTGGTCGATCTGCGGCGGCGCCAAGAGCTTCGAGGTCACGCTCGATCCTCGCGCGGTGATCGTCAGCAGCGACGCCGTCCACTGCTCGACGACGCCCTCGGAAGTGAGCGTGACCTTTATCGGGCCGCCTAAAAAGTGAGGGAATGAGCCCGTCAAGCTAAAGGAGGAAAGCGTGGCGCTTAAGAAAAGACAGCCGGCCCGTAAAAGTGAGGTCAATGGCGAGAACCCGAAGGAGATTCTCGAAATAAATAGATTCGGAGGGGTGCTCATTGAAGCGGCAAATCGCGCCGAGGCAACTGCGCTTTTGATTAGGTCTAAATACAGAGTGTACCGGCCTGAGGTGGATTATGATGGCGAAGACATGGTTGTTCGGACGCCATCCGGTAAACTGATAGGCGTTCAACTGAAATCAAGAGTAATTGTCGATGACAAGAAATACGGTGGCCGAAAATTATGGATGTTGTTTCCTTCCGCTCCATACCACCAGAATAAGCCGAGGGATTGGTACTTAATTCCTCACGATCAACTTTTGCCGCGTGTTGAGCAGTCGCACGGCCATTTGGCGACGTGGAACAAGCGCTGGAGCGCTCCCGTGTCAAAAGATATGCGCGCGTTCTTGTCTCCGTGGCGGTTAGCGGACCGGACTTGAATCTGGCTAGACCGGCTGCAAGAAGGGAACCTCCTTGCCGCGGCCATCGCCCATGGCAATCGGACGCGATGACCGATCTCTCGAACGCCGACCCGCGCGCCGGCCCGCGCATTTCCTTCGTTTCGCTCGGCTGCCCGAAGGCGCTCGTCGACAGCGAGCGGATTCTGACGCAATTGCGGGCGGAGGGCTACGAGCTCTCGAAGAGCCACGCCGGGGCCGACGCGGTCATCGTCAACACCTGCGGCTTTCTCGACAGCGCGAAGGCCGAATCGCTCGCCGCGATCGGCGCGGCGATGAGCGAGAACGGCAGGGTGATCGTCACCGGCTGCATGGGCGCCGAGCCCGAGCAGATCCGCGAGGCGTTCCCCAACGTCTCGGCGATCACCGGCCCGCAGGCGTTCGAGAGCGTGATGGCGGCGGTGCATGACGCCGCGCCCGCGCCGCACGATCCGTTCGTCGACCTCATTCCCGAGCAGGGCGTCAAGCTGACGCCGCGCCACTACGCCTATCTCAAGATCGCCGAGGGCTGCCACAACCGCTGCAGCTTCTGCATCATTCCGAAACTGCGCGGCGACCTCGTGTCGCGGTCCGGCGGGCGAGGTGCTGCGCGAAGCGGAAAAGCTGGTCAGGGCCGGCGTCAAGGAGCTCCTCGTCATTTCGCAGGACACCAGCGCCTACGGCCGCGACATTCGATACGCCGGGAGCCGCTGGCGCGACCGGGACGTCGCCGCGCGCTTCCTCGATCTGACGCGCGAACTCGGCTCGCTCGGGGCCTGGGTGCGGCTTCACTATGTCTACCCCTATCCGCATGTCGACAAAGTCGTGGAGCTGATGGACGAGCGGCAATGTGCTCCCCTATATCGACGTGCCGTTCCAGCACGCTTCGCCAAAGGTGTTGAAGGCGATGCGCCGCCCGGGCGATCAGCAAAAAACCCTCGAGCGCATTACACGCGTGGCGCGCGATCTGCCCCGACATCACGATCCGCTCGACCTTCATCGTCGGCTTTCCCGGCGAGACGGAGGAGGATTTTCAGTTGCTGCTCGACTGGCTGGATGAAGCGAAACTCGATCGCGTCGGCGCCTTCCAGTACGAGCCGGTCAGGGGCGCGGACGCCAACGATCTTGGTCTTGAGCCCGTGCCGGACGGACGTGAAGGTCAACCGCCACAAACGGTTCATGCTGCGCCAGCAGGCGATCAGCGCGAAAAAACTCGCGGCCAAAGTCGGCCGGCGCTTCGAGGTCATCGTCGACGAGGGCGGCGCGCATTCGGCCAAGGGCCGCACCAAGGGCGACGCGCCGCAGATCGACGGCTCGGTCCATATCGCTACCCGCCGCCCGTTGCGGGCCGGCGACATCGTCACGGTGAAGGTGGACCGCGCCGACGCTTACGATTTGTGGGGGACGGCGGTGTGAGGCGCGTCCTGTCATTCCCGCCGGCCGCGAAGCGGCTGATCGGGAATCCAGACTGACATCCGTCGCCGTTCGAAAAGTCTGGATTCCCGGTCGGACCTGCGGTCCGCCGGGAATGACAAAATGTTACCTCCGCTCGTAATCCACGAAAGCGAAATCCGCTTCGTCGCGCGGACCGCGCTCGCCCCTCTCGCGCCTGACCTCGCGCCACATGCTCGGATCGATCGGCGGAAAGCGCGCGTCGCCGTCAGGCTCGAGCGCGACCTCGGTGATGGCGAGGCGGTCGGCGCGTCCGATGATCTGGGCATAGATCTCGCCGCCGCCCGCAATCACGATCGCATTCGCGCCCATCGCCACCGCGCGCTCGGCGGCGAGCTCGAGCGCCGCCTCGAGCGAGTGAGCGACGAAGGCGCCCTCGACCACGAAATCCTTGTCGCGAGTGACGACGATCGTCTCGCGGCCGGGCAGCGGATGGCCGATCGACGCGAATGTCTTCCGTCCCATCACCATGGGCTTCCCCATCGTCAGCGCCTTGAAGCGCTTGAGGTCGCTCGAAAGCCGCCAGAGGAGCCGGTTGTTGGCGCCGATCACCCCGTTGCGCGCGACCGCGGCGACGAGGAGGATGGGGGGCGGCAAGGCGGCGCGCGCCCTCATCCGACGGCGCTAACGCGCCGCCACCTTCTCCCGCTAGCGGGAGAAGGGATTCGCGCCTTCTCCCATTCACGGGAGAAGGTGGCCGAGGCAGTCGGCCGGATTAGGGCGAGCCGCAACCTCACACCGCGACCTTCGCCTTGATCGCGGGCCAGGGATCGTAGCCTTCGAAGGTGATCGCGTCGGCGTTGAGATCGAAGATCGAGCCGACGTCGCCGAGCTTGAGCTTGGGCAGCGGACGCGGCTCGCGCGCGAGCTGCTCGCGCGCCTGATCCTCGTGATTGCGGTAGAGATGGAGGTCGCCGAACGTGTGCACGAACTCGCCCGCCTCGAGCCCGCATTCGCGCGCGACGAGATGGGTGAGCAGCGCATAGCTTGCGATGTTGAACGGCACGCCGAGAAAGATGTCGGCCGAGCGCTGATAAAGCTGGCACGACAGTTTGCCGCCGCTCACATAAAACTGGAACAGGCAATGGCAGGGCGGCAGCTTCATCCGCTCGATGTCCGGCACGTTCCAGGCCGAGACCACGAGGCGGCGCGAATCCGGGTTGCGGCGGATCTCTTTCAGGAGCCAGGCGATCTGGTCGTAGGTGCGCCCGTCCGGCCCTTCCCACGCGCGCCATTGCTTGCCGTAGACCGGGCCGAGATCGCCGTCAGGATCGGCCCAGTCGTCCCAGATGGAAACGCCGCGCGCCTTGAGATACGCGATGTTGGTGTCGCCCTTCAAAAACCAGATCAGCTCCTCGACGATCGACTTGAGGTGCAGCCGCTTGGTGGTGACCAGCGGAAACCCTTGCGCCAGGTCGAAGCGGATCTGACGGCCGAAGAGCGAGCGGATGCCCGTGCCCGTACGGTCCGATTTGACCGCGCCGGTGTCGAGCGCCTCGCGCATGAGATTGAGATAGGCCCGCATGCCCGGCGATCCTCAAAGCTGTGGGACCGCCCTCTTTACCTGATTCCCACAAGGACGGACATTGCTGCCCCCACGCTCTCCACAACCCCTTGCGTCTCAGTGCAGACTGACAGTCTCCAACTGATGTTCCCAGGCGTTGGCGATCGCCGCGTCCTTCGAGTCGGTCAGCATGATGGGCGAGCCGTCGGCGCCGAGCAGAGCGAACAGCTTGACGCCGGGGCGAAGCTGGGGCGCCTGCGGGAAGAGACGGGTCACGTCCTCGGAGTTGATGGTCTTCACATAGGCGACCGCGCCGTCGCCCAGATGGGCGAATTCCTGCGGCGTCAGCGCCAGGGCTTTGTCGTTTTCCATTCTCATCGCTTCCCTCTTTCCGGCGGTCCTTCGCGAACCCGCCTCGGAGCGCAACCTCAGTCGCGCGCCGATATCTGAATTGTCCTCACCACCCGCTCCGGCTGCGGCCGGACGAGATCGATCGCGAGCAGCCCCTGCGACAGATCGGCGCCGAGGACCTGCATGCCCTCGGCGAGAAGAAAGCTGCGCTGGAACTGCCGCGCGGCGATGCCGCGGTGCAGATATTCCCGCGTCTTGTCCTCCTGCTGCCGGCCGCGGATCACCAGCTGATTCTCCTCGACCGTGACCTCGATCTCATCCTTCTGGAAACCGGCCACCGCAAGCGTGATGCGCAGCTTCTCCGGGTCGGGCGACGAGGCGGGGATCCGCTCGATATTATAGGGAGGGTAGCCGTCCGCCGCCGTTTTCGACACCTTGTCGAGCGCCCGCTCGATGTCGTCGAAGCCGAGCAGAAATGGAGAACTCAACGCCGTCACGCGCACCATGTCCGAAGCCCTCTTGAAGGCGCTTCGCGGGCAACTGGCCTTCATGGAAGAAGCGCCCTGCCTCGCTGCCGAAGTCTTGCCAGGCGCCGGGATCATCCCTGCCGCCTGGTAGGAAACGATATGGGCTCGCGGACCGATTGTTCAAGTCCGGAGCGGAAACCGGACGGATTCAATGGCTTTCCCGCCGTTCAGGGCCGCTCTGCGCTTCTTCCGTCAAACTTGTTAGAATGCTGCGCGTAAATCCTAAATCAATCGTTGATTCGCTTAAGCCGATGGTCCGGAGGCAAGAGCATATTGGCCAAAAAGGGGCTCGCGGCCGCACGGCTCGGCACCAAGCGGCAGTGCCTCGCCTGCGGCGCCAAGTACTACGACCTCGGCCGCACCCCGCCGACCTGTTCGCGCTGCGGCGCGGAAGCTGGATCGAAAGTGACGGCCGAAGCGCCGCCGCCGGCGCCTGCCGCTCCGGAGGCGGCGCCCGCGCGCCTGAAGCCGATCGGGCGCGAGTGGTCGCGCGAGCAGGCGGAGGCGATTAACAAGGTCGGGCGCTGGCTGAAAGCAGGCGAGCCGCAGGTGTTCCGGCTCTTCGGCTATGCCGGGGTCGGCAAGACGACACTCGCCCGCCATGTCGCCGAGGGCGCCTCGGGCGGCGCGGCGTTCGCCGCCTTCACCGGCAAGGCGGCGCTCGTCATGCGCGGCAAGGGCTGCGCCGGCGCGACCACCATCCATGCGCTGATCTACCGCGCCAGTGAAGGCGCGGAGGGCGCGCCGACCTTCACGCTCAACGAGGACGGCCCCGCGTCCCGCGCTGGCCTCATCGTCATCGACGAGTGCTCGATGGTCGATGGCGAACTGGCGCGCGACCTCCTCTCGTTCGGCAAGCCCATCCTCGTGCTCGGCGATCCGTTCCAATTGCCGCCGGTCAAGGGCGGCGGCTACTTCACCGAAAGCCCGCCCGACGTGATGCTGACCGAAATCCACCGGCAGGCCGCCGACGATCCGATCATCCGCCTGTCGGAGATCGTGCGCACCGGCGGCGAACTCAAGGAGGGCGTCTATGGCGAGACGCGCGTCATCCGGCGCGCGGAGATCGAGGCGGCCCAGGTGCTCGCGGCCGACCAGGTGCTGGTCGGCGTCAACCGCACGCGGCGCGCCTATAACCAGCGCATCCGTGATCTCAGCGGCTTCAAGGAGGCGCTGCCGGTCGCCGGCGACCGGCTGGTGTGCCTGCGCAACGACAGGACGAAGGGCTTGATCAACGGCGGCTTGTGGCGGGTCGAGGCGCTCGCGGGGCTGCAGAAGGATTTCATCAAGATGACGCTGCGCTCGGAGGACGAAGGCGCGCGCGCGTCGGTCAAGGTGGCGGTGCTGAAGCAGTTTTTCGAGGGGACCGAGGGCGAGCTCGCCTACCCGCTCCGGCGCGAATCCGACGAGTTCGATTACGGCTATGCGCTGACCGTCCACAAGGCGCAGGGGTCGCAATGGGACGACGTGATGCTGTTCGACGAAAGCCACGCCTTCCGTGAGCACCGCGCGCGCTGGCTCTACACCGGGCTCACGCGGGCGGCGCGGCGGCTGACAGTGGTGCGGTGAAGGGCAGTCGGGTATAAGCGGCGCCGTTATGCGGTGATCGCATGCGTCCGAGGCTGGCGGCCCGACAATTTCATCCTGTAAAAGTGGGAAAACAGGGAGCATTGCGTGGCTTCACAACCAACTCGGTTGCTAAAAATCATTTGTTTACAGTCCTTTATGAAAGGCCCGGCGCGTGCGCCGAGAGCAAAGTAACAGGAGGTTATCAGGGCGATAAAATCTGGACTGCGCCCCGCCGGTGAGACACGCTAATTCAGGGACAAGGCTTTGTCCTGTTTTGGGTGGTTGTCGTTAACGCGGCGAGTTCGGCTTCAAATTCGGCCGGGGGTTTATAACCGAGCGCCGAGTGGAGGCGCTTCTCGTTGTAGACGCTCTCGATGAAGGCGCCAATCTGCCGACGGGCGTGGTCGAGGTCGATATAGGTCTTGGCGTGGACCTCCTCGGCTTTGAGCGTCTTCATGAAGCTTTCTGCCTTGGCGTTGTCGTAAGGATTGCCGACACGGCTCATGCTGGCGGCGACCTTACGGGTTTCGAGGCGCTTCTGGTATGCGTTGCAGGCGTACTGCACGCCTTGGTCGGAGTGGTGGATGAGGCTCATGGGCGGCGGGTTGCGGGCGGCGAGCGCCATGTCGAGAGCCTCGATCGCCAGGGAAGCCTCGAGGGTGTCGGCGACCGCCCAGCCGACCACCTTGCGCGAGAAGGCATCGAGGACCGCTGCCAGATAGACGAAGCCCTCCGCCAGCCGCACGTAGGTGATGTCGGCGACCCAGATCTGATCGACCCCGGTGGGAACAAGGCCGCGTCAGGTTGGGGACGACCGGGAAGTCGTGCCGGCTCATGGTGGTCGCCGGAACGAAGAGCCTGGCGCGCTGGCTCAGGAGATTGTCCTCGCGCGTCAGCCGGCGCACCCGCTTGTCGTTGACGGTCAGGCCTTGGCGCCGAAGCTCGTGAGCGATGCGGCGGTAGCCGTAATGGCGGTTGGCGAGCGCGATCCCGTGGATGAGATCGCGCAGGTCGGCGTCGTCGCGCTTGGGCGGATGGGGGCCGAAATGCCGATAGTAGCTGGCGCGGGACAAGCCGCCCAATCGGCACAGCCGTTCCACGTTGGCGTCGTCCTTGGAAAAGCCTTGCGACTCGGCGGCGATCATCTTTTCGATGACCGCGTAGAGGTGGGCGCGCCGCTGTCGTGGCTGATCGCGTCCCAGAGCCGCAAGGTTTCGCGAAAAAAATGCAGATCCGCCTGCTGTCGGCCGACCAGGCGCTCGAGCTCTGCGATACGCGCCTTCGCTTCGGCGAGTTCGTCAGCGGGCCTGGCGGCGGACGGGCCGCCGCCCGTCAACGGCGACGGTTCGGACAACGTCAGGCCCGCTGACGGCGGTCGTCCATTCCATACCCGTCTCCGACCCCGATGGCGGCTCAGCCCCGCAATCCCCATCCGACGGTAGAGAGCCCGCCAGTCATAAAGCAATTTTGGATCGATCCCGGCCTCATCAGCGATCGCAGCCGCACGCTCTCCCGCCTCCAGCCGCCGCACGATCTCCTGCTTCAACGTATTCGAATAGACACGAGCCCCTTTGATTCCCATGGTTCCTCCTCGGAAGCCATGTCCCTCATTTATCCTGTCTCAATTTTAGGGCGCACTCCAAATCTTATCAGGGAGATAACAGGCAGGGAAACGGGGAGAACCGGCTGCCCTGAAAACGGCATATCAGACGCCAGCGGTATGCGGCCTTCGCATGGGTCCGAGCGTGACGCGCCGCCAGGCGCCTCGATTCATCGAATCGCAGAAGGCTCCGGGCGCTGCTGGCGAGCACCTGTTCGCGGTTGCGTCGCGCATCAACACGGGTCAAGATACATTCCTGATATGCATATGTGAGGGCGTCGACTCATGTTGAACCGGCGGGACGCGTTGAGGTCTGTCGTCGGCGCCGGCATCGGCGCAACCGCCGGCAAATTCGCGTTCGCCGCCACCCCGGCGGCTGAGACGGTTTCTCTCCCAATCGGCAACGGCGAGCGGCCCCTCGTCGCCTATCCCGGCAAGCGTCCTCTCATCCGCCTGACCACCCGCCCACCGCAACTGGAGACGCCGTTCAGCGTCTTCGACGAAGGGCCGATCACGCCGAACGACGCGTTTTTCGTGCGCTATCACCTGGCCAATATTCCCCTGAAAATCGATCCGGACGCGTTTCGCCTCAACATTGAAGGCAAGGTCGACAACCCGCTGTCCCTCTCGCTGGCAGATCTGAGGGCCGGCTTCGAGCCCATTGAACTGACTGCGGTCAATCAATGCGCTGGCAATAGCCGCGGCTTCTTCGAACCGCGCGTCGCCGGCGGCCAAATCGCGAATGGCGCGATGGGCAATGCGCGCTGGAAAGGCGTGCCGCTCAAGGCGCTGCTCGCCAAAGCCGGCGTGCAGGCCGGCGCCGTGCAGATTTCGTTCAGAGGGCTGGACGGGCCGGTTCTCCCGGACACGCCGGCCTTCGTGAAAGCGCTCGATCTCGACCATGCGCTGGACGGCGAGGTGATGGTCGCCTATGCGATGAACGGCGAAGACATTCCCTGGCTTAACGGCTTTCCCGTCCGGCTCGTCGTACCGGGCTGGTACGGCACGTACTGGCTCAAGCATCTGGTGAAGATCACCGCGCTCGACGCGCCGCTCGACAATTTCTGGATGAAGTCGGCCTACCGCATCCCCAATAACGCCTGCGCCTGCACGGACCCGGGCAAGGCGCCCACGAGCACGACGCCGATCAACCGCTTCAACGTCCGCTCCTTCCTCACCAACATCGCCGACGGCGCGACGGTTAAGGCGAATGCGGACCTCGACTTACGCGGCATCGCCTTTGACGGCGGCTATGGAATCTCGGATGTCGTGGTTTCGCCCGATGAGGGCGCGACATGGATCGCCGCGACGCTTGGCAAGGACCTCGGCAGGTATTCGTTCCGCGCGTGGAAGGCGCGCCTCATGCTGCCGCCGGGCAAGCGTCGGCTGATGGTTCGCGCCACCAATCGCGCCGGCCAGTCCCAACCGCTCGAACCGCTGTGGAACCCGGCGGGCTATATGCGCAATGTCGTCGAAGTCACCGACGTCACGGCGGCGTGAGAGGACGGACCCCGTGAATCGCATCGTCTTCATTTCCCTTGTCGCGTTCGCCGCCCTCGTGACGACCGCGATCGCCGGTTCCTTGACCTATGAACTGCCGGATGAGACGGCCGACTTGAAGCCGGGCCCGGGCGTCGAGGCGGCGGGCGTATGCCTCGCCTGCCATTCCGCCGATTACATCAGCACTCAGCCGTCGAACGAGGGGAAGGCCTTCTGGGAGGCCGAGGTGCAGAAGATGATCAAGGTCTACAAGGCGCCGATCGATCCGTCCGATGCGCCGGCGATCGCGGACTATCTGGCGGCGAACTATTGACCGCAGGGCTCCCGCGGCTGAATCCGCAAGTCGACAATCTTAATTTGGAAAAGCGGATTCTGCGTTAGAACGCCAGGCCGTGCGGCGCGCTCTGATTTAGAACCGGAGAGTTCGAATGCGCGGGTATTCGTCCGTAGGGGAACCCGTCATGGCTCGGCTTGTCCAGGCCACCAAATTCAATATCATGATGTGATATAAAATTAGTTATAGCTACTTTCCGTAAAATCTGCTAGAGGCAGCGTTGAGCTTGCACCGCGGCGTCCGGACGCCGCCCGAGAGATCCAGATGCCCGACGTCATCACCGCCAACCGCCTCGCGGATGGCGTTGTCGTCTTTCAGACCGGCGATGCCGGCTGGAGCGAGGACTTCAACCGTGCCGCGATTTGGCGCGACGAGGCTGCGTCCGCGTCCGCGCTCGCGCGGGCGAAGGAGGACGAGCAGGCGAACCTTGTCGTCGAGCCCTATCCGGTCCCGGTCGACGAGCGCAACGGCCATGTCGCGCCGAAGGCGCTGCGCGAAGCGATCCGGGCGGCGGGGCCGACGATCAGGCGCGATCTCGGCAAGCAGGCCGAGGGCCACGCGCCGCTCTCCGGCCCGACGGCTGTGATGGAGGCCGACCATGTATCATTATGATGATTTCGACGCGGCCTTCGTCGCCGCGCGGGTCGAGCAATTCCGCGACCAGGTCGCCCGGCGCCTCTCCGGCGAACTCACCGAAGAGCAGTTTCGCCCGCACCGGCTGATGAATGGCCTCTATCTCCAGCTCCATTCCTACATGCTGCGCGTCGCCGTGCCCTACGGCACGCTGAGCTCGCGTCAGATGCGCAAGCTCGCCGAGATCGCGCGCAAGTACGACCGCGGCTACGGGCATTTCACCACCCGGCAGAACATCCAGTTCAATTGGCCTGCGCTGAAGGACACGCCCGACATCCTCGCCGAGCTCTCGAGCGTCGAAATGCACGCCATCCAGACCTCGGGCAACTGCATCCGCAACGTCACCGCGGACCATTACGCCGGCGTCGCCCACGACGAGATCGCCGATCCGCGTCCTTACGCCGAAATCCTCAGGCAATGGTCGTCGCTTCATCCGGAATTCTCGTTCCTGCCGCGCAAGTTCAAGATCGCGGTCAATGGCGCTCGCCATGACCGCGCGGTGATCCAGGCGCATGACATCGGTCTTCAGGTCGTGCGCAACGAGAAGAATGAGCTCGGCTTTACCGTCTATGTCGGCGGCGGCATGGGGCGCACGCCGTTCATCGGCCGCAAGGTCCGCGAATTCCTGCCCGAGCGCGACCTCCTCGGCTACATCGAGGCGATCCTGCGCGTCTACAATCTCGAGGGACGGCGCGACAACAAGTTCAAGGCGCGCATCAAGATCCTGATGCACGAGAAGACGCTCGAGACGCTGCGCGGCGAGATCGAGGCCGAATTCGCCGCCCGCGACCCGAAGGCGCTCGACCTGCCGCCCGAGGACGTCGCCCGGATCGTAGCCTTCTTCGCCCCGCCCGAGCTCGAGCCGAAGAAGCCGGTCAGCGACCGCGTCGAGCGCCGCAAGGGCAAAGACGCCCGGTTCGCCAGCTTCTTCGCCTCCAACGTCGTGCCCCACAAGACCCCGGGCTACGTTGTCGTGACTGTTTCGCTGAAAGCCATCGGCGCCGTGCCCGGCGACGCCAGCGCGGACCAGATGGACGCGGTCGCCGATCTCGCCGAGGACTATTCGCACGACGAGCTCCGCGTCTCGCACGAGCAGAACCTCATCCTGCCGCATATCGCGCTCGACGATCTGCCGGCGGTCTACGACCGACTCGCTTCCGTCGGCCTCTCGACCGCGAATGCGGGCGCCGTCACCGACATCATCGCCTGCCCCGGCCTCGACTATTGCGCGCTGGCGACAGCGCGCTCGATCCCGGTCGCCCAGCGGATCGCCCAGCGCTTCGGCGATGGCGCAAAAGCGCGCGCGATCGGTCCGCTCAAGATCAAGATCTCCGGCTGCATCAACGCCTGCGGCCATCACCATGTCGGCCATATCGGCATTCTCGGCCTCGAGCGCGCCGGCGAAGAAACCTACCAGATCACGCTCGGCGGCTCCGCCGACGAAAACGCCGCGATCGGCCAGATCACCGGCCCGGGCTTCAGCTCGGAGAACATCGTCGGCGCGATCGACACGATCGTCGAAACCTATGTCGGCCTCAGGCGCGGCGAGGACGAGGCATTCATCGACGCGTTCCGGCGCGTCGGCCTCGCGCCCTTCAAGGAGGCGCTATACGAACGAAGCGCCGGATCGGACATCTGATGAGCGCGCATGACGTCAAGATGTTCGGCGACCAGATCGCCGCCTCGCGGCTCGAGAGCCGCTTCGCGCAAGTCAAGGCGACCTCGCTGATCCGGCTCGTGATCGAAGATCTCTATCCCGGCCGCGTCGCGCTGGTCTCGAGCTTCGGCGCAGACGCCGCTGCGCTCCTGCACATGGTTTCCCGCGTCGACAAGGGCGCGCCGGTCATCTTCGTCGACACCGGCCAGCATTTCCCGGAAACCCTCGCCTATCGCGACCAGCTGTGCCAGATGCTTGGCCTGACGAACGTGATCGTCGCCGAGCCGCACGCGGAAACGATCGCTGCGGAGGACCCGGAAAGGTTTCTGTTCGCCAGCGATCCGGACCGGTGCTGTGAAATCCGCAAAGTTCGCCCGCTCGCCGAAGCGATGGAGGGCTATGACGCCTGGATTACCGGGCGCAAGGGCTTCCAGAGCGCAACGCGGGCGACCCTGCCGCTGTTCGAAGCCGAGGGCGAGCGGGTCAAGATCAACCCGCTGGTCGGCTGGACCGCGACCGACATTTTGAACTACATCTCCGAGGCCGGACTGCCGCGCCATCCCTTGGTCGCCAAGGGCTTTCCCTCGATCGGCTGCCTGCCCTGCACGAGCCCGGTGAAGCCGGGCGAGGACGAGCGCGCCGGGCGCTGGCGCGGCCGCGGCAAGGTCGAATGCGGCATCCACGTCGGCGTGCTCGACGCCGGAGCCGACATCTGATGGTCCTTTGGCGGCGCGAGGGTTTTGCCGAGGACGAGTGGGCGTTTCTCGCGGACGATGCGCCCGCGCCGGAGGGCGAGGCGATCGTGATTTCGCTGAAGCGCTGGCTCGCCGAGCGCGAAACTCTGGCGTCGCGAAATGCGCCGGTCGGCGTTGCGGTCGAGGCTGGAGCGGACGCGCAGGCCCACCTCCCCGAGCTTGCGGGTCGCCCGCTGCTGGCGCTCGCCTTCGCCAAATTCGCCGATGGCCGGGCCTTCTCCTATGCGCGGCTGCTGCGCGACCGCTACGGATTTAAAGGCGAATTGCGCGCCATCGGCGACGTGCTGATCGACGAAATCCCGCTCATGCTGCGATGCGGGTTCGATGCTTTCGACGTGACCAACGCTTCGACGCTGAAGGCGCTCGAGGCCCACTACCTGCCGGGTTCGCCGCTTCACTATCAGCCGAGCAGCCGCGGAGACGAAGCCCCGGCCGGCGTGCGGCCGTGGCGGACAATCTCGGCCGGCCGGTAAGCCCTTCTCCCGCTTGCGGGAGAAGGTGGCCCGAAGGGCCGGATGAGGGCTATTCCGCCCAGCCCTTGAGCTCCCGCCGCGCCACGGCTTCGATGACCGCGAGTCCTTCCGCGCTGTCATTGAGACACGGGATGGCGGCGAAGCGCTCGCCGCCGGCCTCGCGGAAATAGCCGGCGTTTTCCACCGCGATTTCTTCCAGGGTCTCCAGGCAATCGGCGGCGAAGCCCGGCGTGATGATGGCGAGCCGCTTCACGCCGCTCGCCCCCAGTTCGGTGACGGTCTCGGCCGTGTAAGGCTTCAGCCATGCGGCGCGGCCGAAACGCGACTGGAAGGTCATCCTGAGCCGGTCGTCGCCCCAGCCCAGCGCCTCGCGCAGTAGACGCGTCGTCTTGGCGCAATGACAATAATAGGGATCGCCTTTGTCGAAATAGGATTGCGGAATGCCGTGATATGAGGCGAGCACCACCTCGGGCTCGAAATCGAGGGCGGCGAGCCCCGTCCGCACCGAGTTCGCGAGCGCTTCGATATAGACCGGGTCGTCGTAATAGGGCGCGGCGATCCTCAGCGCGGGCTGCCAGCGCATGGCTTTCAGCGTATCGAAGACCTTGTCGCAGACGGTCGCGGTCGAGGCCGCGGAATATTGCGGATAGAGCGGCATGACGAGAATGCGGTCGCAGCCCTTCGCCTGCAGCGCCTTGAGCCGCTCCGCGATCGGCGGCTTCCCGTAGCGCATCGCCCAGTCGACTTCCAATTGCGGACCAAGCCCGCTCAGCGCCTTGCCGAGCTGCTCGCTTTGCGCGCGGGTGATGGTCTTGAGCGGCCCCTCGTCGCGCTCGGCGTTCCAGATCGAGGCGTAGTCGCGGCCCCGTACGCTCGGACGGCGAAGCAGGATCAATTGAAGGATCGGGAGCCAGATCGCGCGCGGCGCTTCGATCACCCGCGGGTCGGAGAGGAACTCCTCAAGATAGCGCCGCATCGACCAGTAGTCTGTGCCTTCCGGCGTGCCGAGATTGACGATCAGCACGCCGATGCGCCCGCTCGCCACGGCGGGATGGCCCTCCGGTTTCCGGGGTCGGACCTCATCGGGAAGGCTCATGACATTCATGCGGCGCGCCTTGTCATCCAAGCAGCGGTTTCAGGCCGGGGTGAAGTTCGTCGCCACGCCATTGATGCAATAGCGCAGGCCCGTCGGCGGCGGGCCGTCGGGAAAGACGTGGCCGAGGTGCGAGCCGCAACGCGCGCAATGGACCTCGGTCCGGCTCATGCCCCAGCTTCGGTCGACCGTCGTCTCGACCGAGCCTTCGACCGGCGTATTGAAGCTCGGCCAGCCCGTGCCGCTCTCGAACTTGGTCTTGCTCTCGAACAGCGGCTGACCGCAGCCGGCGCAGGAGAACACGCCGGGACGCTTCTCATAGTTGAGCGCGCAACTACCCGCCCGTTCGGTCCCATGCTCGCGCATGATGGCGTATTGTTCGGGGGTCAGCAGCGCGCGCCACTCAGCTTCCGTGTGGGTGACGGGAAAATGGGCTTCCTTCGGCAGCTTTTGGACTTGGCTCATGAGGTCCTCCTCGGGGACCATCGTACCATAATCCACCCAACAGGGCGGCAGGGAAGCGTCATTCGCGCCTGCGCGCTCCCTTGTTACCGCGGAACCGCATCGCTCCCGTCATGAACTGCGCCTTTGCTTGCGAACGGACATCCGTGGGTCGTGATCAGAGTGTGAGGCGGATCACAGCCGGAACGTCCCGACGGGCCCACCGTTGCTCGCGTTCGTCAAGGGCGCGGAGCCGGGCGCCCCGGGGCAGGCGTTCGGTCGGAGTCCGGCCACAATGAAGCCGCGGTTGGGCTCTATGTTAACGCCCGGTAAAAATCGCCGTTGCGGTCGCCTCTGGCCGATGGTATGTAAATAGGCAGCGGCATAAGCGACGGCGTCAGAGTGGGGAATTCAGTGAACGCGTCTCGCACCTATTTGCTTGCCGGGCTCCTGCTCGCATCGGTGGCGGCGTTTGGATTCTCGACCGCCCCGGCCAATGCGGCCCCGCCCCCGTGCACGGAGAATTGTGCGCCGCCGCCGGGAGCGGTCATCGATCTTAGCGGTGAGCCACTTCCGGTCAATGACCCAACGTCCTACTCCTTTGCGATCAACGAAGCATATATTCCTTCCGGCGACGCGCCCCTCACATTTTTCTTTCGGGACGATTACGCGTATATCGATATATACGATGTAGCACTGTATGATACGTCGTCGGCCACTCCAACTGTGAACCTATTGGCGAATGGAGACTTTTCCGGCGGCGTAACCAGCGGCACCGACATTCCGAAGGGTTGGACTTACGTCGACCCCTCCAGCGAAAGCGGGCTCTTCCTTGCGGGGAGTTACGACAAGTTGTGCGTCGGGAACGTTCAGTGCTGGAGTGACGGGACCGCGCAGGGTTACGATGGACTCAGCCAATCAGTGAATTGGAAAAGTGGGGATCAGTATACCATTTCCTTCGTTGCGACAGTGAATGGCGTCGTCGCGGTCCCGTCAGCCAACCCCTCTCTTCCGGCATCGAACGCGAGCGAACCCACCGACCTGGGTGCGAGCCAGCACGAACAACGGGACGGGCTTCGCCGGGAACGCCGTCGATCTTCTCGCCTATATCGGGAATGGTCCAACAGTTCACCGAGGCAGCGCCTCCGCCGCCGCCTCCGCCGCCGCCGATGGAGGACGCCGCCCCCGAGCCCTCGACCTGGGCCATGATGCTGCTGGGCTTCGCGGGTCTTGGATTCCTCGGGTATCGTCGCGCCAGGGCGAAGGCCGCCTGAGGCCGAGCCCAAGCCGACTCAAGGTCATCCGTTAAAAATAACCGTTTTGCCGTGGTTCAACAGCACCCGGTCGTCAAGGACGTTGGCGACTGCGCGGGCGAGGACGCGGCGCTCGACGTCGCGTCCCTTGCGCACCAGCATTTCCGGCGTGTCGCGGTGGCTGATCCGCTCGACGTCCTGCTCGATGATGGGGCCCTCGTCGAGATCGGAGGTCACGAAATGCGCGGTCGCGCCGATCAGCTTGACCCCGCGCGCATGCGCCTGGTGATAGGGCTTGGCGCCTTTGAAGCCGGGCAGGAATGAATGGTGGATGTTGACGCAGCGTCCCTGCAGCTTGGCGGCAAGACCGTCGGACAGGATCTGCATATAGCGCGCGAGCACGACGAGATCGGCCCGGGCGGATTTGACGGTCTCCCACACCTGCGCTTCCTGCTCCATCTTGGTCTGCCTGGTGACGGGCAGATAGTGAAACGGAATGTCGCCGAAATCGATATGCGCGTAACTGTCGCGCGGATAGTTGGCGATGATCGCCACCGGCTCCATCGGCATCTCGCCGCTGCGCCAGCGATAAAGCAGGTCGACCAGGCAATGGTCGAAGCGCGACACCATCAGCGCGACGCGCTTGCGCTGGTCGGACGGGCGCATCGACCAGTCCATCCCGAAATCGCCCGCGATCATCTTGAAGGTTTCACGCAAAGCGCCGACGCCGGAATCGGCTTTGGCGGCGTTGAACTCGACCCGCATGAAGAAGTTGCCGGTTTCCGTATCGTCGAATTGCTGCGCATCAAGGATATTGAAGCCGCCGTCGAACAGCGCCGCCGACACCCGGGCGACGATCCCAGGCCTGTTGGCGCAGGACAAGGTGAGAATGTGGCGCGCGCTCGGCATCAAAGCCCCTCGGACCGCGTCCTTGAGCAGACGCAATCATGCGGCTAGCTACGGCAAGCTGCCGCCGAAGCGCAAGGGCGGCCCCGAGATTGGGAGGGCTTTCGGTCAGGACTTGGCGCGGCGGAGGAGATCTTCCACCGAAGGCAGGATCCGGTTCACGATCGCCGCGGCGCCCGCCGCGGTCGGGTGCAGCCCGTCCGGCTGATTGAGGGCCGGGTCGCCGGCGACGCCATCGAGAAAGAACGGGTAGAGGCTCGCGCCGGTTGCGCCGGCGAGCGCCGGATAGATGGCGTCGAACGCATGGGCGTATTCGGGCCCAAGATTGGGCGCCGCGCGCATTCCGGCGATGAGCGTCGGAAGATGCGCGGCTTTGGCCTTGTCGAGAATGGCCGCCAGCGCCGCCTTCGTCCTTTCGGGAGGCAAGCCGCGCAGCATGTCGTTGGCGCCGAGCTCGACGATCAGCGCGTCCGCGTCCGCCGGAACGGCCCAATCGTAGCGCGCGAGCCCGTCACCGGCGGTGTCTCCCGAGACCCCCGCGTTGACCACTTTCACGTCCCAACCCCTGGCGCCAAGCGCCGCCTGGAGCTGGTCGGGAAACGCCTTTCCCGGCGGCAGGCCATACCCCGCAGTAAGGCTATCGCCGAGGACGACAAGGCTCAGCGTGTGCGCCGAAGCGCGCTCCCCGGCGCCCAGAGCCAAAGCGGCGGCCAGGGCCAGCGCCTGGACGAGGACGCGCCAATGCCCATATGAGGGCGACCCCGCCTTCAGGACTCCCGCCACGATGACCCTTCCCGCAGTCGCGATGCGCGGCGTCGATCTCAGCCTCGGCCGGGGCGCCGCGCGCGTGCATATCTTGCGCGACGTCAGTCTGACAATCATGAAAGGCGAGGCGGTCGGGATCGTCGGCGCCTCCGGCTCCGGCAAGTCGACGCTGCTCATGATCATGGCCGGCCTCGAGCGTCCCGACAAAGGCGAGGTCGAGATCGACGGCGTCACGCTCGGCGGCTTGAGCGAGGACGCGCTCGCCCGGTTTCGCGGCGCGCGCGTTGGCATCGTCTTCCAGTCCTTCCACCTGATCCCGACCATGACCGCGCTCGAGAACGTCGCCGCGCCGCTCGAGCTCGCCGGCGCCGGCGACGCGTTCGATCGCGCGCGCGCCGAACTCGAGCAGATGGGCCTCGGCGACCGCCTCGACCATTATCCGGCGCAGCTTTCCGGAGGCGAGCAGCAGCGCGTGGCGCTGGCGCGCGCGCTTACCCCGCGGCCGTCTCTGCTGATCGCCGACGAGCCGACCGGCAACCTCGACGAGGCGACCGGCCGCGCAATCATGGACCTCATGTTCAATTCCTCAGCGCGACGCGGCGCAACGCTCGCGCTCGTCACCCACGATCCGGCGCTGGCGGAGCGCTGCGACCGCGTGATCCGGATGCGCTCGGGCGCGATCGAGGCGGCCGCTCCCGTCCCCGTGTCGGCATGAACGCGCCCGCGACGATCGCGGCGGCGCGGGGACGTCCGCCCATCGCGCGCTTTGCGCTGCGCGACCTGCGCGGCGGGCTGGCGGGCCTGCGCATCTTTTGCCTCTGCATCGCCCTCGGGGTCGCGGCGATCGTCGGCGTCGAAAGCCTGGCGAAGGCGCTCAACGATGGGCTGGGGCGGCAGGGGCGGGTCATTCTCGGCGGCGACGCCTCGTTCTCGCTCATCCACCGCCGTCTGTCGCCCGACGAGCAGGCCTTCCTCGGGCGCTACGGATCGCTGTCGACCATCGCGACGATGCGGGGGATGATCCGAACCGGGAGCGGCGATGCGGCCCTGGCGGAGATCAAAGCCGTCGAGCCCTCATGGCCGCAGATCGGCGCGGCGGTCTTTGAGCCGCAGATGGCGCCGGCGGAGGCGCTCGCGGAAAAAGACAACGTCTTCGGCGCGGCGGCGGAGGAGACGCTGCTCGCCCGTCTCAACCTCAAGATCGGCGACGCTTTTCAGCTCGGTCAGGCCCGGTTCGTTCTCAACGCCGTCCTCACGAGCGAGCCCGACCGGCTGGCGGTCGGAATCGGACTTGGGCCGCGCGTGCTGATCTCGCAACAGGCGCTCGACGCGACCGGGCTCGTGCAGCCGGGATCACTGGTGCGCTGGACAACGCGCGTGATCATGGGCGGCCCGAGCGGCGCGCCGGACGAGACACATGTGCAGGGGCTGCTTGCTGCCGCCGCCCGGACTTTTCCGCAGGCCGGCTGGGAGACCCGCTCGCGCCTCAATGTCTCGCCCGACTTCACCCGCGACCTCGACCGGTTCGCCGAGTTCCTGACGCTGTCGGGCCTCTTGTCGCTGGTGGTCGGCGGGGTCGGCGTCGCCAATGCGGCGCAAGGCTTCGTGGAGCGAAAGCGCGCTTCGCTGGCGATCCTGAAAGCGATCGGCGCGACCGGAACGAGCGTCGTCATGCTTGCGCTCATCGAGTTCCTGATCGTCGCCTTTGTCGGCGCAGCGGCCGGCGCCGCGCTCGGCGTGGCCATCCCGTTCGTCGTCAACTGGCTCTTTGCCGATCTCCTGCCGATCCCGCTCGCGCCGTCGGTCGACCTGGGCGTCATCGTGCTTGGCCTCGCCTATGGGCTTCTCACCGCGCTCGCGTTTTCGATCGCCCCATTGGGCCGGGCGCACGACCTGCCGGTCACCACCCTCATTCGCGACCTCGCCGAAGAGCGTGAGGGCTGGCCCCGCGCCCGCTACGTCGCCGGCGCTGCGGCCGCCGGCGTCGCGCTTGTCGCGCTGGCGATCGTCACCAGCCCGCAGCGGTCGGTCGCGATGGCCGTCGCCGGCGCGACGCTCGCCGCATTCCTCGTGCTCAGATTGGTCGCGTTCGGCATTGCTTTCGCCGTGCGGCGCGCTCCGGCTTCGCGCCTGGTCGAGCTTCGCATGGCGCTGGCCGCGATCCACCGGCCGGGCGCCCTGACGGCCTCGATCGTGCTGTCGCTTGGCCTTGGGCTCGCCGCGCTCGTCGCCCTGACCCTGATCGACTTCAACATGCGCGCCGAGCTGCGTCAGACCCAGCCGGGCGTGACGCCCAACTTCTTCTTTCTCGACGTGCGCAGCGCCGGCGCGGGGGCGTTCCTCGATTTCCTGAAACGCGAGGCGCCGGGCGCCAACATCAGCGAAGTGCCGATGATGCGCGGCCGTTTCGTCAAGATCGGCGATACGCCGGTTGCGGCGGTCAAGGCGCGGGAGGATGTCGCCTGGGCGCTGGAAGGCGACCGCGGCGTGACCTTCGCCGCCAAGCCGCCCGAGGGCTCGGAGGTCGTCGCCGGGGCCTGGTGGTCAGGCGACTATTCCGGTCCGCCGCTCGTCTCGATGGAAAAGGAGGTGGCGGACGGCCTCGGCCTCAAGGTCGGCGATGCGGTGGTCGTCAACGTGCTGGGTCGCGACATCACGGCGAAAATCGCCAATCTCAGGAAGGTCAACTGGCGCAGCTTCGCGATCAATTTCGTGCTCGTCTATTCGCCGAACACCTTCAAAGGCGCGCCCTATAGCGAGCTCGTCTCGGCCGCCCTGCCCGCGGGCGACGGTTCGGAGCAGGAAATCGCGCTCCTGCGCGCGGCGGCGCATGATTTCCCGGAGGTCGCGAGCGTCAGGGTTCGCGACGCGCTCGAGACGGTCGAGGCCCTGGTCGCAAAGCTCGCGCTGGCGATCCGCGCCGCAACCGGCGTCGCGCTTCTGACTTCAGTCCTGGTGCTCGCCGGCGCGCTCGCCGCCAACCGCCGCGCGCGGCTCGCGGATGCAACGATCCTGAAGATCCTGGGGGCGACGCGAACCCGCCTGACCTCGATGTTCCTGATCGAATACGCCATCCTCGGCGCGGCGACCGCGGCCTTTGGCGTCGGCGCCGGCGCGCTGACCGCCTGGCTCGTGGTCAAGCGGATCATGCTGATCGATTTCGTCTTCGACTGGACCTCGGCTCTCGCGGCGGCGGGAGGCGGCCTCGCGTTCACCATTGGCCTCGGCATGATCGGTGCGTGGCGCATCCTCGGCCAAAAGCCCGCCGCCTTCTTACGCGAATTGTGATATGGGACGAGCCGCCTCGGGCGGCGAAAGCCGCTTACGGCCGAGCGAGCGTGACGGGAGGATCGCCATGGGGCCATTGACGCAATCCTATGTGCATGGCGCGAGTCCGACGCCGCTCATCGGCGAAACCATCGGCGCGCTGCTGCGGCGGGTGACGGCCGAAGGCCCGGGACGGCTTGCCCTCGTGGCCCGCCATCAGGACGTGCGCTGGACCTATGCCGAACTCCTCCGAAGGTCCGAAGACCTTGCGATCGGCCTGATGGCGCTCGGCCTCAAGACCGGCGACCGCGTCGGCATCTGGTCGGCCAACCGGAGCGAGTGGGTTCTGGCGCAATTCGGCACGGCGCTCGCGGGACTGATCCTCGTCAACATCAATCCGGCCTATCGCGCGCATGAGTTCGACTACGCGATCAGGAAATCGGGCTGCAGGGCGCTCATCCTGAGCCCCGGCCACAAGAACAACGACTATTTCGCCTCCCTTCGGTCGAGCGCGCCCGAGATCGACGCGGCCGAGCCCGGAAGGCTCGCCTCGAAGAAACTGCCGAAGCTCGAGATCGTCATCCGGCTCGGGGCGGAGACGACACCCGGCATGCTCAATTTCGACGGCGTCGCGAAGCCCGCGACGGACGAGGAGCGTCGGGCGCTTGCGGCCTTCGGCGCGAAGCTCCAGTTCGACGATCCGATCAACATCCAGTTCACCTCCGGCACGACAGGTGCGCCAAAAGGCGCGACGCTCACCCATCACAATATCGTCAACAACGGCTTCTTCATCGGCGAAGCGATGCGGCTGACGCCCGAGGACCGGCTCTGCATCCCGGTGCCCTATTATCATTGCTTCGGCATGGTGCTGGGCAATCTCGCCTGCATCACCCACGGCGCCGCGATGGTCAGCCCCTCCGAGGCGTTCGATCCCGTTGCGACTCTGGAGGCGGTCGAGGCGGAGCGATGCACCGGCCTGCACGGCGTGCCGACGATGTTCATCGCCATGCTCGATCACCCCGAGTTCGGCCGCTTCGATTTGCGCGCCCTGCGAACCGGGATCATGGCGGGCTCCCCCTGCCCAGTCGAGGTGATGCGGCGGGTCGTCGAGCGCATGCATATGCGCGAAGTGACCATCGCCTACGGGATGACCGAGACGAGCCCGGTCAGCTTCCAGAGCGCCCACGACGATCCGCTCGAGCGGCGCGTCTCGACGGTTGGACGCATCCAGCCGCATCTCGAGGTCAAGATCGTCGACAACGAGGGGCGGATCGTGCCGCCGGGGCAGCCGGGCGAGCTTTTGACGCGCGGCTACAGCGTCATGCGCGGCTACTGGGACGATCCGGGCGCGACCGCCGGCGCCATCGACGACGCCGGCTTTATGCATACCGGCGATCTCGCGACCATCGACGCGGAAGGCTACTGCAACATCGTCGGCCGGCTGAAGGATATGATCATCCGGGGCGGCGAAAACATCTACCCGCGCGAGATCGAGGAGTTCCTCTACACCCACCCGGCCGTCGCGGATGTCCAGGCGTTCGGCATTCCCGATCGTCGCTACGGCGAGGAACTCTGCGTGTGGATCCGCCGGCGCGAGGGCGCGAGCCTCAACGAGAACGAAGTGATCGCCTTCTGCCGCGCCTCGATCGCGCACTACAAGACGCCGCGCTACGTGCGCTTCGTCGAGGCTTTCCCGATGACGGTGACAGGAAAGGCGCAAAAGTTCCTCATGCGGCAGGCAATGATGCAAGAATTGTCGCTTGCCGAGGAGAAAACAGCCTGAATCTTCGGCGCTGCAGCACGTTCCTATGGCGCCAGCGCCGCCAAAAGGCTGCAATTGAGGCTTTCACTTTGAATTGAGAAAACTGATGTTCTCTTGGCAATTCGACAAGCCGCGCTTAAATGGGTGGGCTGGACAGGATCGCTAGAGGCTGGGGAATTTCCCGCCGCCTCTCCGTCACGGGAAGACGATGAACGCCAATTACCGGAATTTTGCCCTTTGGGTGATCATATTCCTGCTGGTCCTGGCCCTGGTGACCCTGTTCCAGAGCCCTGGCCAAAAGGCGCCGACCAGCGAAATCACGTTCAGCCAGCTGCTGAGCGACGCCGACGCGGGCAACGTTCGCGACGTCACCATCGCCGGGCCGGAGATCGCCGGCCACATGAAGGACGGGCGCTCCTTCCAGACTTATGCTCCGAACGATCCCAGCCTCGTCCAGACCCTCTACAAGAAGGATGTGACGATCACCGCCAAGCCGCCGTCGGACGGCAACAACTGGCTGCTCACGATCGTCTCGAGCGTCCTGCCGGTCCTCCTGTTTCTCGGTCTCTGGGTCTACATGACCCGCCAGATGCAGGGCGGCGCCGGCAAGGCGATGGGCTTCGGCAAGTCGAAAGCCAAGCTTCTGACCGAAGCGCAGGGACGAGTCACGTTCGACGACGTCGCGGGCGTCGATGAGGCCAAGGAAGACCTGCAGGAGATCGTCGAATTCCTGCGCGATCCGCAGAAGTTCCAGAAGCTCGGCGGGCGGATTCCGCGCGGCGTTCTGCTCGTCGGTCCCCCTGGCACCGGCAAGACGCTGACGGCGCGCGCTGTTGCCGGCGAAGCCAATGTGCCGTTCTTCACCATCTCCGGCTCGGACTTCGTGGAAATGTTCGTCGGCGTCGGCGCAAGCCGCGTGCGCGACATGTTCGAGCAGGCCAAGAAGAACGCGCCCTGCATCATCTTCATCGACGAAATCGACGCGGTCGGGCGCCATCGCGGCGCGGGCCTCGGCGGCGGCAACGACGAGCGCGAGCAGACGCTCAATCAGTTGCTGGTCGAGATGGACGGCTTCGAGCAGAACGAAGGCATCATCATCATCGCTGCGACCAACCGGCCCGACGTGCTGGACCCCGCCCTCCTGCGTCCCGGCCGCTTCGACCGCCAGATCGTGATCTCCAACCCCGATTTCATCGGCCGCGAGAAGATCCTCAAGGTCCACGTCCGCAAGGTGCCGCTCGCGCCCGACGTCGACCTCAAGGTCGTCGCCCGCGGCACGCCGGGCTTCTCCGGCGCCGATCTCATGAACCTCGTCAACGAGGCGGCCCTGCTCGCCGCCCGCCGCGGCAAACGGGTCGTGACCCGGCAGGAATTCGAGGACTCGCGCGACAAGATCATGATGGGCGCCGAGCGCCGCACGCTGATCATGACCGAGGAGGAGAAGAAGCTGACCGCCTATCATGAGGCGGGACACGCGCTCGTCTCCGTCTCGATGCCGGCTTCGACCCCGATCCACAAGGCGACCATCATTCCGCGCGGGCGCGCGCTCGGCATGGTGCAGTCGCTGCCCGAGCGCGACCAGATTTCGCAGAGCTACGAGCAGCTGATCGCGATGCTGGCGATGTCGATGGGCGGCCGGGTCGCCGAGGAACTGGTGTTCGGCAAGGACAAGGTGACGTCGGGCGCCGCAGGCGATATCCAGCAGGTGACCAAGATTGCAAGAGCCATGGTGACCCGCCTTGGTTTTTCCGACAAGCTCGGCGCCGTCATGTACGGCGAGAACCAGGACGAGGTGTTTCTCGGCTACTCGCTCGGCCGTCAGCAGAACATCTCCGAGGCGACCGCCGAGACCATCGACCAGGAAGTCCGGCGTCTGGTGCTGGAAGCCCACGACACCGCGACGCGGATTCTCACCGAACGGCGCACCGATCTCGAAACTCTTGCGAGCGGCCTGATGGAGTTCGAGACGCTGACCGGCGATGAGATCGTTGGCCTCTTGCAGGGGGTCAGGCCTGTACGCGAATCGGCGTCGGACCGGGAGCCGCCCGCTGCGCCTCGCGCCGCGGTCCCCTCGACGGGCAAGCCGCGCCCAATCGGCCCGGAAGCCGGCGGCCTCGAGCCACAGCCGCAGACCTGAGGACGCAGCGGGCGCGACCGCGCCCGGCAGGGGGCGCGCGCCCCCAGGTCCGAGTTCGTGTGTCATTGCGACGGCGCGTTTTCGCGCATGGCGGGGACGCGTCAGCATCGAATGCGAGAGGTTGCGCAGCCGGGCGGCGCGCGACATGTTGGGTCGTCGATTTGACCGCCGAACCCACGGATCCGATGCCTCGTAGCGCGCACGACGCCATTGCTCTCGGCCCGCCCAGCGTGCTTTCGACCTGGGCCTTCGATCTCCTGCGGGAGGTCTGCGCTCTCGTTCCTGACTCCGCGGCGATCCGGGCGATCGACCGCCACGACATCCTCGAGCCGGACGGCGATCGCGTTCCGCTGGTCTATCTCTCACATTTCCCGAGCCCGTCCCTCCTCGCGGAATGCGGCGCCGGAAACGCGCCAATCCTTTTGTGTCTCGACGATCCGGTCGACAGCGTCCGCTATCTGCAGCATGGCTCGAACGTCAGCCTGGTCGAAGCGCTGCGGCTGCAGACGGCTGCGGCGGCGAGCTATGCTGAGTTGCGCGGCAACCCCCGGCTCCTGATCCTGCACCGTCTGGTCGACGCCCCTACCGGAGACCTCCTCGATTCGATCCTCGATCATTTCGGGCTCGAACTCCCCCGGGAACGCCACCAGAGACTGCGCCTCACCCGGCTCGGACCGAACGGAAGGGACTCGGATCTCGAATCATCGCTGCAATCCTGCATCGGCGGCTACGAACCTCTGGACGAGGCTCAGTATGCGCCCAAGGAAATCGCCATGATTGGCGGCGCGTTGTCGCCGCTCATCCAGATGAGCTTCAGCGAAAACGCCGGTCCCGTCGTCTGGCCGACCGAAGCGTTTCTGTCCGGCGACCGCCCCGATACGCCGGCTTCACTGGTCGCTGAACTGACCGGCGGCGCGCGCATCTTGTACTACGGCCCCTACTTCTATTTGCCGGCGGGTTCGTGGAGCGCGCGCATGATGGTAGGCTTCTCGGCCGGCGCGAGACGGACGCCCTTTTCGGTTGAGGTGGTCGCGGGACAGCTTCTCGCGCGTGCAAGCATGATCCCCGAGTCGAAAGGCATCTTCCACGCGTCCTTTGGGTTCACTCATGACGATGCGTCGCAGCCTGTTGAAATTCGCGTTCGCACGGATCGCGGAGCGATCGAGGGCCGCCTCGCCTTTGGAAACGTCGAGTTTTCGCTTGACCGGTTCCCAGGTTAGCGGGACGCTCGCGGCCGAGTGAAACTGACCGCCGTCAATGAAGTCAATAATTGCTGAAGTCAATAATTGCTTCAGTAAATCCGAATTCTGTGGTATTGTGGCTTTATGGCCGTGCGGACGCGCACTTCAATCACAGCGAGCCGCAAACGTTAAGGTTAATAGCGCGCCAGGAGCCAAAGTCTGCCATAACCCGTTGAAAAATCTCAATTCCATACTTTCATTTCCTTGCGTCCGACTTTCGTTTCCTTCTGCCGCGCTTTCATTTCCTTGTGCTTGGCTTTCAATTCCTTGCATTGGGCTTTCAATTCCTTGCCGCCGGGCCGGACCGCCGAGCGCGGCGAAAAAAGTGACAGATTTTGGCGCCTAACCCGTTGAAAACCTTGCCGCGTGTTCAAAAGTGCAGGCGGCTCCTCGCTATGACGATTCCCCTCCAAGTGCGACGGCTCCAGCCGCCCTGTCGTCATCGGGCGCTAGCGGCTAAGGTCCTTAGCGCCCGCGGTTGCCCGCGAACCTGCTAAGGCCCAATGCGCGATCGCTTTGATATCATATCGCTTCAAGAGCTGGCGACGAGCGACCGTTTCGTTCTCGAACGTCAATGTCGAGCCCAGACCCAAGCCGTTTACCTCGGCGACCACACCGCGCTTTGCAGGATTCTCGGTCGCTATAAATTCTACGTCGATACGCGCGATCAGGGGTTTGGCTCCAACATCCTGTTGGACGGATTCTGGGAGATGTGGCTCACCATCGCCATTTCCCGGCGCCTGAAGCCGGGGATGATCGCGATCGATGTCGGCGCGAACTTTGGCTATTACTCGCTGCTCATGGCGGATCTCGTAGGCCCTGAGGGAAGAGTCGTCGCGGTCGAACCGAACCCTCATGTCGCGCCGAAATTGCGCGCCTCTGTCGCCCTCAATGGCTTCAGCGAACGAACCCGAATCATAGAAGCGGCGGCGGGCGCCGCCGACGAGGGCTCGGTTCATCTCTACGCGACCCTGTCGGAGCCGAAGAACGCGACGGTTGTGCGCGACGACTTCATAGCGGACCCGCAGATCGCCACGATATCGAATGTTCCGCTGTGGACCGCCGAAGCGGTCGAGCGCGAATTCGGGAGAGTCGACTTCCTGAAAATCGACGCGGAGGGCGCCGAGGAAGACATCATCATGGGGCTACGCCCGATTCTGGCCAAGCATAGCCCCGACCTCGTGCTCGAGTTCAACGCCGCGCGCTACAAGGACGCCGCTCGATTTCTGACCGAGGTCAACTCGTTCTATCCGTCGATGTCATACGTTGAGCATTCCGGCGACCTCGCGCCGATCGGTCCCGAGTCAATCCTGACGCAGCATGTCGGCGAAGATTGGCTGCTATTCTTTCGAGGAAACCCGCCGGACTGACCGGTCTCACAGCCCTGCGAGGAACCGGTCCACCTCTTCGAAGTATCCCGACCAGACCGGCGGTTCGAATCGTCCGGCCTCCGCGCGTTTGGCGGCGGCGTAGTCTTCGTCCGCGGTCATCCGCCTGACGATATCCCGCCATGCCTCGCCGTTGAGCGGCGAGAGAAATGTCGCGCGCTCCTGCGTCACCTCTCGGAAAACTGCGATGTCCGATGCGACCACGGGCGTGCCGATCGAAAGCGCCTCGACGAGGGGCAACCCGTAACCTTCGTCGAAAGAGGGCATGAGCAAGGCGCGGGCGCCACGCAGGAGATCGACCAGGTCGGCAGAGGAGACGCCGCTCAGCTCCAGGATGTGCGGGCTGAGCGCGGCGCTGCGGTCGAGCAGGTCGGCGACCTGCTCGGTCTCCCAGCCTCTTGCGCCGACCATGACGAGCCGCGGAGCCCGAGGATTTTCGGCGACGAGTTCCCGCCAGGCGTGCAGCAGCAGCAAATGGTTTTTCCGCGGCTCGATCGTGCCAAGCATCAGGAAATACGGATGACCCCGCCAGACCGTGTCGGCCTGCGACGCGCGCCCGCTGCCCTCGAGCGGCGAGGGAAACGGCTGTACATGAACAGGTCTTGGACGCGATCCCTGGCGATGAAGTTCCTCCTCGAGGCGCCGCTTGACCGCCCGCGTAGAAACGATGAAGGCGCTCGCATGGAGAAACGCGGTGGAAAGCCGCCGGCGAAAGATCCCGAGGTTGGCGGGGGAGAAAAACTCCGGGTAATCAAGGGGCAAAAGATCGTGAAGCATGAAGACATTGCAGAGGTCGTCTCGCCTCTTGAGCCACTCAAAAAACTTCGGATATTCGAACAGGTGCTGCGCAACATTGAGATAGATCGCGCGCGCCGGGACGCTGAGTTGGCGATTGTCGAGGACGCGGCCCCTCAACTGCTGAAGGCGTCTCGATCGACCTGAAGCTGCGGGCCGCGGCATATGCCGGCCGGGCTTTCGCAAGTTGGGATCAGGGGGCGCTGCAAGCCATTTCAGGACCGCCGATAAGGCCGCCCCGTACGCGTCCCCGGCTTCGGACCAAACCGATCCTGAGAGGGCCACCATCTCCCGGGCCTGATCGACAGAAAGGAGATGCGGGCGGCGAAGCCCGTAGTGCAGTCCAGCCGCCATCGCGCCGGGCCGGACGAAATGCGAGGCGTAAGCAAGATCGACCCTGTCGATCCCGGTCGACGCCAGCGTCGACAGTCTAGAGACCACATGGGTGACGTCGAAGACAATCGGCCTCTGCACGATGGTCGAGGCGCCAGACATGCAAATCAGAGAGCGCCAAAGCTACGGTTCATGGGGCCGTCGTTTGCAGGCTCATGACAGGCGCGCTCGCCGCCTCCGCCGAAACAGATCCGACGCCGAGTTTCGCATAGAGGTTCGCCAGCCGGTCCTGATACGCTTGAGGCTCGAAGAAGGCCGCCCTCTTCCGCCCCTTGAGCGCAAGATCCTGGCGCAGCCCGTCGTCGTGATCGAAAGCGCGGATGGCCCTCGTGATGGAATCAACATCGCTCGGATCGACAAGAACGGCGGCGCCTGCGCTCACTTCCGGCAGCGCAGCCACGTTCGACGTGATCACCGGCGTTCCGAGCGCCATCGCCTCCAGCACCGGCAGCCCAAAGCCCTCATAGAGCGAGGGAAAGAGAACGCCTCGCGCGCCCTTCACCAGGGTCATCAGTTGCGAGAACGGCAGATAGGGAATCCGCTGAACCCGCCGGCTGGGGACAATACGGTCAGCCTCGCGGCGATAATAAAGAAATCGATCGTCCTTGATTTTCTCGACATCGTCGTCGTACTGCCAGCCGAGGCCGCCGACGATGATCAGCGGAAACGCGCTGCCGGACGCGGCATAGGCGTCGATCATACGGGAAACGTTCTTTTTCGGCTCAATGGCGCCATAGAACATGTAGTAGCTTCGGAAATCGAGGCCGAACGCGTGCGACACCTCATTGGCGACCTCATCATCGCTTTTCTCCGTGATGGAGGCCGGCAGATGGACGGATTGGTAGGTGTTGGTGATCCGGTTTTCCGCGATCCCGACAAACCGGATGATGTCCTGCCGCGAAAACTCGGAAACAGTCACGATGTGATCCGCCTTCCGGCAGAGATGGCGAACGAGCCGCAAGAACTGCTTCTTGTTGTCCAACGTCGTCTGAGGCAGCCGCAGCGGGACAATGTCGTGAATTGTATAGATGTTGGGACAGCCGCGCGTTCTGAGCGGAGTCGGAAACGTCATGTGAAAGAGCGAGGGCGTCGTCGACAGCTTCACCTCGGCGCGCGCGCCATACCGGTAAAAATGGGATTGGCCGAGCTCAAACAGGCCGGGAGCGACATGCATCCTGTCGAAGCCATCCAGACTCGACATGACGCCTTTGACGACAGCGCCGGCGCGAGAGAATTCCGCCGACTTCACGCCGAAAGGCTTGCCCCAAAGGCCGGCGAGATACCGCTCCACGCGTAATTTGGGCGAGGCTTGGAGCGCGGTCAGCGCGTCGAACAGGTTAATCTCGCTGAGTTGCGGGTCTTTGCGGTCGATTCCCGAATTGCCGCCGAGCAGGATTTCCGCTTTGAAGCCAATGCTGGCCGCGGTCGCTGCGAGCGTCCGGGCATAGGTCCCGATCCCCGTCGATTTTGCCAGGGTGAGATTGTGTCCATCGTATAGGACGCTGGCGTCCATGAAGCCCCCCACGGCGCGCCGGCTCAGCGTCGCCTGTTCGCGCCTTAAGGCTCGATATATTGAGCGTGCTCCTGCACGCCCGTGCGCAGGAGCCAGACCACCATCACTCCGATCAAATTGAGCGCGAACACTGTGAAGAACGTGGCGAGGCTATCGGGTTTGAGCGGGTAGTCGGCCTTCTGCGGGCTTACGACTCGCTCCAGGAACAATTGCTGACGCCTCGCTTCGGCGCGCGCCAGATCGAGGGCGTCCAGCGATCGCGTGAGCGCAGCTTTCGCGAAGTCGCGCTCCATCGTGAGGCGCTCGTAAGCAGCGAGCTTGTCTGCCAACCCGGTCGAATCGCTCGTGATCTTGCCCCGTTCCGCCTCTATCTGATTTTGCAGCGCCGCAGCCCGCTGCCGAAGCGGCAAGATGCCCGGATCTGCCGGCGAACCGTTCGTCTTTTGCGTAGCCAGGGATTGCGTTTCGGCCAAGTCCTCGCCGAGGCGCCCGATCAGCTCGCTCAGGATAATCGAGTTCTTGGCAGGGTCGATCATCATTTCCCGGTTTCGGAATGCGGTCACTTGCACCATCGCATCCGAGAGCCGCGTTTCCGACCGTTGGACTTCGCCCTCGGCGACCCGAACCGCGTCGCCTCGAATGCGCGCGTTCAACTCATTCACCTTCTCCTCCGCCAGGGCGAGCATCACCGAGGCCATCAGGTAGGCGTCCTGCGGCCGAAACGCCTGTACTGTCAGGGTGGTGATCCCGGTCGTGTTATTGTAGACGATATCAACGAAATTCTGAACATATTCGTAAAACTCTTCGGTCGTATCCCCAAAGCGGAACGAGGGGAAAGCCATCACGAAATCCCGACCCGAATGCGAAAAAAATTCTCGCAATGGAAGCTGTTTGACGAGCTGGTCGACTGCTTCCCGCGAGCGCAGAAAATCCTGAACCGAAAAAACATCGTCGTCTGATCGGGAAAAACCGGCCATCTGCAATAACGCGCCAAACCCCGTCGGTCCCGTGGGCTTTGACGCTGTTCTCACGACAAAGCTCGTGGTCGATACATACCGGTCGGTTGAAAAGGCCACCAGGTAGACGGCGGTCGCCCAGGCCGGCAGCAGCCCAAGGAAGAGAAAGGCATAGGCGCGCCAGCGCGACCTCTGTCGGGGTCTATATTCCCGCAAGTTCTGCTGATTGACGGGCAGGCGGGGCCATTGCCGGAGCAGTCGCAGGACTCCGGCTTGCTCGCGCGATGGAAGCGCTTCAATACGGAGCGCAGACTTCTCTTCTGTATCGAGCATAGATTCAGTCTATCATCGGCGCTTCCCCTTCGCCATAGGCTGATCTTCCGCTACTGGAGCCTATCTGCTATACGTTGGCGAAGACCTGAGAATTCGAGTGCGCCCGGATCAACGCATAGTCACCCCGCAGCGGATCGAACTTGTGCGCCTCGGAGCGGTCGGCGCCGCTTCGATCCAGGGCTCCGCCAAAGACCGATGGACCGCGCTAATTCGACGCGGCGCCCTGTTTTTGCTGCTGGTCGCCCTGCCGACCGTCTCGTGCGCCATCTATTTCTTTGCCATCGCCGCGCCCCGATACGAATCCGAGGTCAAATTCGTCGTACGCAGCCCCGCCACGAGCGCCGCTAATCAACTCGGTGGACTTGTGCAAGGGACCTCGGTCCTGCGCTCGTCGGACGACGCCTATATCGTTCAGGAGTATATTCTGTCCCGCGACGCGATGAACTCGCTCATCGACAGCGCCGGACTGATGGACGCGTTCGAGCGTCCCGAAGCGGATTTCCTCTGGCGCTACCCTCCGCTCGTGTTCCAGCCCACGGCCGAGCGGCTCTACAAGCATTATCTGAAATTCGTCTCGGTCGACTACGACCACAGCACGGGGGTGGCGACGCTGAAGGTGCAGGCCTTCCGGCCAGACGACGCCCGAACGATCGCCGAGGCTCTGGTCCAGCGTTCGGAAGCCCTGATAAACAGCCTGAACCAGCGCTCGGGCGCCGACGCCATCGCTTCCGCGCTCGACGAGGTCAAAACCGCCGAAAGACGCGCCCATGAAGCGCTGGACGCGGTCACCGATTTTCGCAACCGCATGAAGACGATCGACCCGTCCCAATCGTCTCTGGCTACATTCAACACCATCGCATCGCTGTCGCTCGCCACCGCCGAAGCCAACGCTACCCTGACGGACGTCGAGAAAGAGACGCCCGGCGGACCGCAAGTCGCCGCCTTGAAGCACAAGATCGACGCTTTGCAGCAGCAGATCGGCGTTGAACGGCTGAAGCTGGCGGGAAGCAGCGATTCGCTTGCGCCGCAAGTTGCCGAATATGAAGGCCTCGTCCTCAATCAGACCTTCGCCGAAAAGGCGTTCATGTCCGCGCTGGCGACGCTGGAGAGCGCGCGCATCGACGCTTTGAAGCAGCGCGTCTTCGTCGAACCGATCACCACCGCCAATCTGCCCGATTATGCTGCCTATCCGTATCGTATCGGGTGGACGCTGGGGATCTTCGGCATTGCGTTTATGACCTGGCGAATTGTCAGGACATTCGTCGAGGACACTCTCGCTCACGTCGGGGGCTGAGATTATGCCGGTCAAATCCCTGTCGCGAGAGCTGACGTCCGGGGACCTGGCGTCGAGAGACCTGGCGGAACCGGCCGTGGAGGAGCTGCTCCCCGAAGCCGGCGTCGATTTGATCCCCCGCCGCACGATCGACGCCGTCGACGTGATGAAGGAGTTCCCGACCGAAGGCGGGGGCAAACGGCGCGTCCTGGACGGCATTTCGTTCAGCGTCGGGATGGGCGAGCGGATCGCGATCATGGGCCGAAACGGCGCGGGCAAATCGACCCTGATCAAGATCTTGTCAGGCCTGCAGCGCCCTACAAGCGGCCGGATCCATCGGGGTCTGCGTATGTCCTGGCCCCTTGCCTTCGGCGGCGGTTTTGAAGGCGAGCTGACAGGCGCCGACAACGTCCGGTTCATTTCCCGTCTCTACAATGCCCCGATTAGAGAGACATTCGACTACGTGGCGGATTTCACCGAGCTGGGCGAGCAGCTCAATCTCCAGATGAGATTCTACTCGAGCGGCATGCGCATGCGGCTCGCTTTCGCCCTCTCACTGGCGATCCAGTTCGAGTGCTTGTTGATCGACGAAGTCATAACCGTTGGAGACAGGAGATTTCAACGGAAATGCCACGACGAGTTGTTCCAGAACAGGAAGAACTGCGCGATGATCGTGGCGATCCATGATGTCAACTTCGTCAAGGATTATTGCGCCAAGGCTTTAATTCTGATGGACGGAAGGGGGAGGGTCTTTGAGAACCTCGAGCTTGCCGAGGCGATTTACAATAGTCTTTGAATTCGCAAGTCTCTTTTGCCCCTGAAGCTAGTCGTTTCGCCGCCTCGTCTACTAACGTTTTCCGCGCATCTCCGCTGACAAATCCGTCGGCCTCACGCAATCGTCAACTCTGGAGCAAATCTTTGGGCGGCGCGCCCATTGCCCCGATAGCGCTCATGCGCCAATATCATGGCTATCGCCCGGGCGCATGAACGTCCTTGGGCGCAGCAGGTTCAGCGATGCGTATCGGTCGTCTTATCCCGCTACTAACCGCGGCAGCTGCGGCAGTACTGATGTTGGGGCAGGCCGCCCACGCCAACCTTTTGATCGAGATCGACAAGGCCGCCCAGCGCATGACGATCACGCTGAACGGCGCACAGCTTTACAAATGGCCGGTATCGACCGGGGCGAACGGCTTCGATACGCCGAGCGGCGCCTTCAGGCCTTTCCGCATGGAGATCGACCACACCAGCGACGAATATGAAAACGCGCCGATGCCCTACTCGATTTTTTTCACCATGACCGGCAACGCGGTGCACGGCACCGAGTATGAAAGCAGTCTCGGCCACGCCGTATCGCACGGCTGCGTGCGCTTGTCGGTCAAGAACGCCGCCACCCTGTGGTCTCTGGTCAAGCAGGAAAAGATGGCCAACACGTCGGTCGTCGTGACAGGCGAAATCCCGAACGCCAAACCGTCGGCGGCCGCGCTCTCGGCGGCGAAACTCCTGAACGCTAGCGCTCTGAAACCGGTGAGCGCCAACGCTGAACCCCCTCGCGCGCCCGCTTTGCCGTCCCTTTTCTCCTTCTTCGATCATTAGGCCCCATGGGGCCTGCCGCCGCCTACAAGTTGGGATAGACCGGCAGTCAGGATACTGAGGTCGAACCGGCCACGCCTCAGGTCGTGGCCAGCGCCTTCGACGACGATCAGCTTGTGAGGGGCGGGGATGATCTTCACCGCCGCTTCAATCTCGTCGATTGAGCCGAACGGGTCGTGCGAGCCCTGGACGAATAGGGTTCGAGTGCGAAGCTGGGGAAAATGCGCGGTTCGCATCTCAGCCGGCTTGCCGGGCGGATGGAGGGGGTAGGACAGCAGCATCAGCGCATCGACGAGCTCGGGCTCGTCGGCCGCCAACATGCTGGCCTGCCGACCGCCGTAGGACTGACCGGCAAGAAAAATCCTGCCGCTCGCGATGTTCCGCAGGGCCTCGACCGCCGCGCGAAGCCCTGCGCGATCCCTGGCGGAGTCTGCCGGTCTCGGCGGTCCCGATGGCCTTTGCTGACGGAAGGTCAGGTCGCAGCGCAAGACTGTGATCCCCGCGGCCTGAAAGGCGTCCGCCACGGCGAGAAGCAGGAGCGACTTGCTGTCGCCTCCGGCGCCATGGGTGAGCGCCATCCCGTCGCTCCCGCTCATCGACTTGTGCAGGTATCCCCGCACCCCTTCCAATTCAAACGGGGAAAACGAGGCCTTGGCCACTTGAGATCGTCGCTATCCGGACTTGCGCCGGGTTGCCGGCTGCGCCGCGGGCTTGGCTTCCGGCTGGGCCGCGGGCTTTGTTTCGGACTTGACCTCGCCTTTTCGCCCTGCGATCGGCAACAGCAGTTCTCCCTGGCCGGCAACTCGCTTCTTGCCCTTTTGCGCCTGCGCGCCCGCAGTTTTCTTTGGCGCGCCGCCCGCGCTTTCGTCTTCAGCGATGCTGCGGCGCAGAGCGTCCATCAGGCTAACGACGTTGGTGGGCGCAACGAAAGCGGCAGCCTTCGGCGCGGGCGCCCCCTCCTGCTTCTTCTCGAGCAATTGAATCACGGCCTGCTCGTAGCGGTCGACGAATTTCGACGGGTCGAATGTCGTTTCTTTGCTTTTGAGAATATGCTCTGCGAGCGTCAGCATGTCAGGCGCAATCTTCACGTCCGGGATGTCGTAGAAATAATCTTTGGAGTCGCGCACCTCGTACGGATATCTGAGCGTTGTGCCCAAAAGCCCCTTATCCCAAGGCTGCAGCATGATGACGCGTTCGCGCTTGGCAAGAACGACGCGTCCGAGCGCAACCATGTCTTTGTCGCGCATCGCCTCGCGAATGACGGCGAAAGCCTCCTGACCGACCGGGTCGTTCGGTCCGATGTAATAAGGGCTGTCGAGATACCGCTCGTCGATTTCGCTGCGCGGGACGAACGAGTCGATCTCGATCATGTGGTTGCTCTCGACCTCGATCAACTCGATCTCCTCGTCTTCGATCAGGAGGTACGAGTTTTTCGCATATTCGTATCCGCGGCCCTTCTCGGCCGCCTCGACCGGCTCGCGGGTCACATCGTCGATGAGCTGTTGCCTAAGCCTGTTGCCGGTCTTCTTGTTGATTTGCCGGAACGCCACGCGCTCGCCGGAGGACGAAGCCGTGTAAAGCGCGATCGGGCAGGAAACGAGGGCCAACTTGATGTAGCCCTTCCAGTACGGACGAACGGTCGGCACGCATAACTCCTACGCAAATTTAACTTTGCATTGACTCTAAATCCCCGCTGGCCGGAGTCAATGTTCCCCGCTAAGCGGCCAGGCGCGCGGCCAGGCGTCCTTTGCCTAGGTTACGTTGCAACTCGGGCCGTCGGTGGGCGAGCCAATTTGCAATTCATGCGCGGCCGCGATCGCCGTCTGGCCGCTTTGCGTAACGCCATGCTAGATGTTGACGATGCGACTGCGCTCACAATCGACAGGTTGCTCTCTCGATAGGACCGGTTCGGGAAGCAGCCGCTATTTGAGCGATGCTCGCTTCGCGGAAACGGCGAGCATTGTCGGAAACAGGAGAATTGATTGGCGCGGCGTCTGACAGAAGCCGACCGTCAAGTGCTGGACCGTGTTGTTCGCGCCCGGTCCGGAGTGAGCGCGAGCCCCCGGTCCTCGTCAGCGCGCCCGGCTGGACCAACCGATCGCTCGCGCTGGCTCGATTTTGCAACCCTGCCCGGTCACGCCGAACAACGGATCCTGCGCTCGGCCGCGGCGGGTTTGGGACTTCGAGACCCTTACTTTCTCGTTCACGACGCCGACGCGGGCGCGACGACCTCCATCGACAACAGGCCGCTCATCAACTTTTCCTCTTACGACTATCTCGGATTCAATCACAGTCCGGAAGTGCGAACCGCGGCGCAAAACGCAATTGACCGATATGGCGTCTCGGCCTCGGCGAGCCGTCTCGTCGCCGGCGAGCGGCCCATCCATGGCGCGCTCGAAAGGGCCTTGGCGAAGCATTACCGGCAAGGCGACTGTGTGACTTATGTGAGCGGACATGCCGCCAATGTCGCGACGATCGCGGCGCTGCTCGGACCCCGAGATCTCATGCTGCATGACGCGCTCGCCCACAACAGCATCGTCATGGGCGCCGTGATGGCGCGATGCGAGCGGCGCGCCTTTCCACACAACGACATGGAGGCGCTTGACGCGGCGCTCGCGGCCGTTCGAGGCCAGTATGACCGTGTTCTGGTCGTCGCCGAGGGACTCTACAGCATGGACGGCGACGTCTCCGATTTGCCGGCGCTGATCGAGATCAAGGACCGCCACGAGGCCTGGCTGATGATCGACGACGCCCATGGCCTTGGGGTGCTTGGTCCGAGCGGCCAGGGGGTCTTCGAGCATTTCGGCGTCGATCCCCGGCGGGTCGACATCTGGATGGGAACATTGTCGAAGACCCTCGCCGCTTGCGGCGGATACATCGCGGGTCCGGAAACGCTTGTCGACTACCTCAAGCGCGCAGCGGGCGGCTTCGTTTACAGCGTCGCCATGCCTCCCGCGATAGCGGCTGCGGCGCTCGCTGCGCTCGAGCTTTTGGCTTCCGAACCGCAACGCGTCGTCCGTCTGAGGGCGAATGCGCGGCGTTTCCACGAGGCGGCGCGCGATGCAGGTCTCGACATCGGTTTGAGCGCCGGCCAGGCGATTGCGCCGGTCGTCACCGGAAGCTCGCTTCGCGCCGTCGCGCTCAGCCAGCGGCTGTTTGATCGCGGCGTCAATGTGCAGCCGATCATCCATCCGGCAATCCCGGAACGGCTTGCCAGGCTGCGCTTTTTCATCAGCTCCGAACATACGCTCGATCAGATCGACGCTGCGATCCGGCTCGTTGGCGAGCAACTTCGGGATCTGGGCTCGACCGCTTCGTCGGCGACCGCGCAAGCGGACTTGCGCTGAATGGATGACCTGAGGGTCGTCCCCGTCGTCGACCGGCGCGGGATCGAGTGGTTCATCGCTGCAGCGCACCGGGCCCAGTCTGGAAACCCCCGCTGGGTGGAACCCGTCCACGACGAAATTCGCCTGATGTTCAACCCGCGGCGCACACCATTCACGCGCGAGAACGCCGTACAGCCTTTCGTCGCGCTGCGAAACGGCGAGCCTGTGGGACGCATCGTCGCCACCGTGGACCGCCGGCATATCGCCAAATTCAACGACGGCAGCGGATTTTTCGGTTTCATCGAGGCGATCGACGATCGCGCGGTGTTCGCAGGACTGTTCGGCGAGGCGGAGCAATTCCTCAAAGCCCGTGGAATGAAGAAAGCGCGCGGCCCTTTCAGCCTGACGATCAATCACGAAAGCGGTCTTCTGGTCCATGGGTTTGACGAGCCGCATGTCGTTCGAACCAACTACGCGCCCGCCTACTACGCAGGACATATCGAAGCGCTGGGCTACGCCAAGGCGATGGACCTTCTCGCCTACGTTTGCCGCGTGGCCGGATCGGACCTTCCCGGCCGCGTCGCCCGCGTCGCCGGAAGCCGTGGGGCGCCCGGATCGAATTTCATTCGCTCTCGCTATGGAACTGGGGGCGCGATTTCGAGCGCGTCCTCAAGCTTTACAATGACGCATGGTCTGACAACGCCTGGGCGACGCCGCTCAGCGACGAGGAGGCGAAGCTGATTAGCCGCCTCACCCTGCCGGTTTCCCGCCCGAGCTGGATCCGCATCGCGACGTTCGAGGGCGAAGACGTCGCTGTCGCAGCCCAAATCCCCGACGCGAACGAGGCGCTCAAGGGCCTCCAGGGCAGGCTCTGGCCGTTCGGCTTCGCCCGGCTCCTGTGGCGCATCCATGTGCGCGGCACACGCATGACCCGCGCGCCAATCACCGGGGTGGCGAAGAAGTGGCGCAACACCAAAGTCGCGGCCTTTGCGGTGAGCGGCCTGGTGGCCCGCTCGATCGAGGATGCTCGAAAGGCCGGCGTGGAAGAGATCGAATATAGCTGGATGCTCGAGACGAACGAAATTGCCCTGAATAGCGTGCGCAGCCTTCCGGCTCGCCATACGCGCACGTTCCGCATTTACGAAAAGGCGCTCCGCTAGCGGACCGGAAGCCTCTGAACGGCCCGAAATCGCAGCATTGCTGCGGTGCGCAACGAGTCCGGGAGCCACTGTTGAAATCGCGCCGCTAGATAAAGCGGCAGCGGGAATGCGATGATGGCTTTGCGGCGGTCGAGCCCGCGGCGAATTCGTCTCGCGGCATCCTCGGCGGACATCATCAACGGCTTCCAGCTCGAATAAGAGCCCGCCATCGGCGTGTCGACAAAACCGGGGCAGACGACGCTGACGCTCACGCCGTCCGCGCGATAAAGCGCCCGCGTCGCGAGCGCGAACGCGACAAGCGCCGCTTTACTGGCGGCGTATGATGGAGAATCCGGCGGCGGCGCGAAGGCGGCGAGCGAGCCGAAAAGCACGATTTGTCCGGCGCGCCGGCGACGCATCAGGGGCGCGATCGGCGCGATCGTGTTCATGGCGCCGTTCAGATTGACGTCGAAGAGCTCCTCGGCTTTCGTCAAGTCCTCGACCCCTCCCGGGACCGGGGTGACCATCGTCATGCCGGCGCTGGCGATGATGCAATCGATCGGCGCGGCGGCGTCGAAATCGAGCAGGAAGCTGCGCATCGCGTCCCGATCGCGAACGTCGACGGCGGCGGAACGCACGACCGCTCCCTTTTCGCGAACGCGCGCCGCTGTCTCATCGAGACGTTCGCGGTTGCGCCCGAGAAGGCCCAAAGTCGCGCCGGGCCCTGCAAATTCGATCGCCAGCGCGCGCCCCAGCCCGCTGCTGGCCCCGGATATCATTATGTTGCGCGTCAAGCGAAAACCCCGCCGATGTGGTCACCCAAGCATCATCTGCAGCTCAACTTCTGAATTTTGGCAGCTTCCGTAAGGGTGTCGCCTGTGAGTTTGTGTTGTTCGCTGGTCACAGTTTCGCATTCTCTTTCAAGTGCCGTTGCGTAAGGCTAACGAAGCATTTAGGATGGACGCAATCGGCTGCAATTATAAGTTGTATCCGGCCTATCCGATGGGGGCGAGCGATGACCGTTGCCAGTTCGAATAGGGCTTTCGCGCCGGCGAAACTCGGGGTGGGGACAGGCGCTTTTCATCCGCCTGCCCGGATTCAGACCAGTATGCTCGCGCCACGCGAGCGGAAGTTGCTTGACGTTCTCTGCCAGTGGCTGCCGGACTGGGTGACGCCGGACCTGTTGACCGCGATCGGCGTCCTCGGCGCTGTCGTAGCCGCGGCGGGATATGCGGCCAGCAATTTGAACTCCGGCTTCCTGTTTCTTGCGAGCTTCGGCCTGATCCTCAACTGGTTTGGAGACTCGCTCGACGGCTCGCTGGCGCGATATCGACAGACCGAGAGGCATCGCTACGGCTTTTTTCTGGACCATTCTATGGATGCGTTCAGCAATCTCGTTATCACGGTGGGCCTCGGGCTTTCGCCTTACGTCGGAATGAACGTCGCGTTGTTCACACTGGTCGGTTATTTGATGCTCGGGGTGTTCGTCATTCTGTCCAACCACGTTTCCGGCGCGTTTAGGCTGTCTTTTTTGGGCTTTGGGCCTACGGAACTGCGGCTGCTTCTGGTATTTTTCAACCTGATGATGTTCGTGCTCGGACCGATGCGTTTGCATGTGCTGGGTTGGGTCTTTTCCCTCCACTCCGTCTCGGTCGGCGCTTTAGGGGTCGTTCTCGTTAGCCTGTTCCTCGTCAACGTGTATCTGACGGCGAGCGAGCTCGCGCGTCAGGGCTAAGGCCGGTCCGGGCCGGCGAGACTTTGAAGGAAGTGTTCGACCTTGTCGAAGAAGCTCGGCCAGTCGGGCGTAACATATCCTTCGATCTTGGTCTGACAGACTTTCCGCTCCGGTGACTCGTCCCGCCAAAACTGGCAGATGGCGGAGCGCCATGCGGGGCCGTCGGTGGGATCGATCGTCAGAAGACGACCGCCGCCGACCTCGTGGAAGACCGGGATATCAGACGCGATGACCGGAACACCCGCCGCGATCGCCTCCACGACGGGCAAGCCGTACCCTTCCGCAAAAGACGGCATCAACAGGGCGCGGGCGCCGAGCAGCAGCCGTTTCAGGCTTGGCGTCGTGAGGCCCGAGGCTCGAATGACCGGACCCTGCAGTGCGGGACACCGGTCAAGCAGATCGATGATGTGCTCATTCTCCCATCCCCGTTCGCCGACCAGAAGAAGCTTGGGCGCGGCGCGGCCGAACTGAGCGATGAGGTCACGCCAGACGTGCAGGACGAGCAGATGGTTCTTGCGAGGCTCGAGCGTCCCGCACATGACGAAATAGGGATGGCGACTGACCGGGAACCTCTGGCCGGAGGCTGACACAAAGGTCGGGTCCGCTGGCAGCGGAGCGACCAGGACTGGCATGTCTGGCCGCCCCAGGGCGGTCAGTTGGCGGATGAGGGAGTTGCGCGTGATCGCCGTCGACGTGATGGCGGCTCGCCCGTACCGGGCAAGCGTCTTGAGCCTTCGAAGATGCCGCGGACGCTCCATCGGGCGGAAGTATTCCGGCGTCTCGATCGGCAAGAGATCGTGGATGAAAAAAACGCTATCAACGGACGACCGGCGATCGAGCCAGTGAAAAAACCCATCGATTCCCAACGGAAACTGCGAGACGTTGAGATATACGCCGCTTCCGTTGAGGAATTTAGCTGGCGACTCGCCAATCGGGAGCCCATGTCGCCCGATCCAGGACAGCGCCTCGGCGTATTGACCGCGGCGAGCGACCGAGACTTTCGGGACGGGCCCGGACGACTGGTCGATCGCCGCCGCGATGGAAATAAATTGCTCGTCCGACTCCGGTTCGGCGTCCTCGCCCCAATGCCTACGGACGTTGTCGATCGCTTCCCGGGCCGCGATCGAGGACAGGACACGCGGGCCGAATGGCGTCATGACAAGTCCGGACCGACGCGGTTCGCCGTCGCGTAGAAAATAGTCGGCAAACGAAAAATCCACCCGATCGATGCCGTTCGGCGTGCGGGCGAAAACGCGCGTCAGCAGTCGCGTGATGTCATAGACGACACGCCGTCTCATCCTGGCTTGTCGAGATCGCCTGTCAGATCCGCGACGGCCGCCGAGTTCGCTTCCTCGAGCCGCGCAAGCAATTCGACGACTTCGTCCCGCTCCCCGACGTCCAGATGCCGCGCAGCGAGGCCATCGGAAACGACGAAATTGTGATCGCCGCTCATTTGCGCGGCGAGAATTCGCGCGGCCAGTTCCGTCACATTGAACGCGCCCGCCGCCTCGCCGAGAGGAGCGTCCAGGCCGAGACGCGTTTCGAGCGCGAGCGTCAATTCGACCGCCATGAGCGAGTTCAAGCCCGATTTCCGACAGCGGTTTGGATCGGCTCACGTCCTCTCGCGGCAATCGCAAAATGCGCGCGAGTTCCTCGATCACGACGTCCCCGACCGCTCGCCGCGCACTCTCCGGAGGCATCCGCTGAATCAGCTCGCGAAGGTCGACGTCCGCCCGCGACAGAGTCTCGTCCGGCTCCAGCATGTTGAGCAGTCGGCCGTACGTTGGAGAGATCAGTCCCTTGAGATTGGAGCGGGAAGTGGACCAGTTCATGTCCGCGATAACGACGACGCCGTCGCCTGAGGGGCCGCCCTCGAACGCGAGCGCGTCCCCCATGAGATCGAGGGCGGCTCGCGCCTTGATCCCTCTGACGCCGGCGCGCGCTGCTATCGCCTCGCGAGTCGCCGTGGGGCGCGCCAGCACCCCAGCGTCCTCGATGGCGCCCCATGCGATCGCCAGCGCTGGCAGCCCCACGGATCGTCGCCGTCGCGCCAGTCCTTCGAGATATCCGTTGGCGGCGACATAGGCGCCCTGCCCGGGATTCCCGATAACCGTGGTCACAGAGGAAAACAGGACGAAATAGTCCAGATCGAGATCGAGCGTGAGTCGCTCCAGGTTCTCGGCGCCGCTGATTTTCGGCCTTAAAACCTCGAGCAGACGGCGCTCGTCGACGTTGGCGACGATTGCGTCGTCGAGCACCATCGCCGCGTGGATGACGCCAGCCAGAGGCGGCATCTCGCTCTTCAGAACCGAAAAAAGAGCATCCGCCGCCGGGCCGTCGGCGATGTCAACCGCTTCCACGTGAATGTCCGCGCCGCGCGCGCGCATCTCGGCGATGGCGTCGCGCGCCGATTGGCTCGCGGCGCCAGTGCGGCCGATGAGAACCAGATGGCGAGCGCCTCGCTCGACGAGCCATCGCGCCGTCTCGATGCCAAAGCCGCCGAGGCCGCCGGAAATGAGATGCGTCCGCGTGGCGTCGAGTTGGAACTCTGTGCGCCTGAGCGCCTTGGGCGCGCATCCGGCCTGCGGCGGGCGGACCAGGATTCGTCCGACGTGTCCGGATTGTTGCATGAGCCGCATTGCCTCGACGATATCGGCGCTTTCAAACACGGTATAGGGAAGCGGCGCAAAATCACCCCTTTCGAAGCCCTCCAACACCTCGCCGAATAAACGCCGCCAAACATCGGGGCGCGACAGCAGGATCTGGTCGAGATCGACTCCAAAATAGCTCAGGTTGCGCCGGAAAGGCCTGAGTCCGACCGGCGTATTGGCGAGATAATCGCGCTTGCCGAGTTCGACAAATCGTCCAAAAGGCCGTAGAAGGCCAATGCTGCTCTCCATCGCCTGACCGGCGAGCGAATTGAGCACGACTGAAACGCCGCAGCCCTCGGTTACCCGCATCACGTCGTCGACGAAGGCGCCAGAACGCGAATCGAAGGCGTATTCGGCGCCGAGCGCGATCGTCAGATCACGCTTTTCCTGAGCGCCGGCGGTGACGATTGCGCGGGCGCCGCGCCACTGCGCAATCTGCAGCGCGGCCATGCCGACCCCGCCGGCGCCGCCGTAAATCAGCACCCACTCGCCCGGTTGCAGATTGGCGCAGGCGATCAATCCGTAATACGCGGTCAGGAACGCGACCGGGACCGTCGCCGCGCTCTCGCACGAAACGGCCGAAGGCAGCACCGCCGCATGATCGATATCGACGGTCACGTAAGTGCTGAATGCGCCGCCGCAAAAACCGACGACTTCGTCGCCAACGCGAAACCTCGTCACCATCGGGCCAACGGCGACGACGCGGCCCGAAAATTCGAGTCCGAGCGTGGGGCCGGCGAATCCGTCCTCGAGCATGTCGTCGGGGAGGACCGAGAGCGCCCACATGACATCGCGAAAGTTCAAACCGGTCGCGACGACCTCAACCTCGATCTGACCTTCTTTCGGCGCGGCGCGCGGAGCCGGATTCCAGATCAGGCGGTCGAGTCCGCCTTCCGGAGATTTCTCCAGTCGCCAGGCGCCCGCGCTCGGCGTCGTCTTCGCATCGCTCAAATCGGGCGACGCGTAACGCAATACCTCCACCCTTCCGTTGCGAATCGCGATGTCAGTCTCTTCGGTCCCGGACAAGATGACCGCGGCTAGCCTGTCCGCCACCTCGGATGTCCGGGCCGGGATCTCGACCCGATGGATGCTTAAGGTCGGCACCTCGTTGCCGAGCGTTCTGAGAAAGCTCGACACAGCGCCGGCGACCGGACGATCGGAAGCGTCAATTGGAACAAAGACGCGCGCCTTGCGGGAGCCGAGACCCATTGCGAGAGTTTTCAGCGCGAGAACCTGCGCGGCGACGCGGCTCACTCCGTCGCCCGAGGTCGCCCCAGGCGGCCAAACAAGAAGCGCCGGCGCGCCCGCCGGTGAAGCATCGATTTCAATACTTTCCGTCAGTCGGCAGCCCGCGCCTCGCTTCTTCACAGCGCATCGGAGGGCGAGCATGAAACCGTCTGGCCGCGGCCCTTGGTGCACGATCAGAACTTCGGGAGCGGGCGCGCTCTTCGCCAACTCCAGAGTGGACCGGGCATCGGAAACGTGAGCGTCGATAGCGACCGCAACGTCGCCGCCTTCAACCGCCAATTCGGCGCAAACCCGAGACAGGCCCATCTCGGTCAAGAGCGAACGCCAGCCTTCGGCCGATCGCAGGCATTCTCCTTCATCGCCGAACCAGTCAGCGCTCAATCCAAAGACAAGGCTTTGAAATAAGGAGGGGGTGGGCTCCATCGCCACCAGCCTCGCATTCGCGGCGCCTTTGCCCGCCAGCTGACGCAGGGCGCCGCGTTTGACAGAAAGCCGCGACAGGCCGCCCGAGCTTATGATGAGATCAAAACTGTGGGTCTTGAGCCCTTCGAGATCGTCGCAAAACGAAACTTCCGAAGTGCGCGCCAAACGGTGGCGAGCTCGTTCAAGCCGTCTGGCGTCTGGGTCGAATACGGTTACCTGCCAGTTGTGGCGCGCCGCAAGGCGAGCGACGAGCGTAGTGCAGGGCCCGTAGCCAACCTGGAGGATGCGCAGAGCCTGACGATCCGCTTCCGCTCCGAGGAGCAACTCCAGGCGTGCGCTAAGGGCCTTTGCCGCCGCGACAGCAGAGGCCGATCTCAGCTCGAAGGCCTCACGCGCCGCGTCGGATGCTCCCGCCGGACTCCCGTTTCCCGATCCGAAGGCCCGCAACGACGCGCCGACACTGGCCGCGAGCAGAAGTTCGGTAGCCCGATCCGGATGCTGCCAGGCGAAACTCGATAGCGCAGCCTCGGAGGCGGGCATGTCCTGATCGTTCAGCAGGTAGAGGGACCCACGGCGGGTCAGTAGTCCGCTCGCCTCGAGCGCATCGAAAATGACTTGCACCCATATGCGATGTTCGCTTGGCGGCCGTCCCGATCTGACGAGTTCGTCGACGTCGACGATCCCGCCCACGCTGAGATCGCGCGCGAGTTCAAGGGCAGCCGCGCTCGCCCAGCCTTCGATTAACGCCGCCTCCGGAGGCAGCTCGATCCGCGCAGCCTCGCCTTCGCCACCCAACGCCAATTCGAACGACGGCGCGGCGTTCGTGAGTTCTGCGGTCGCGGGGATCCAACTCGCGACAAGTCCAGTTTGCGAAAGAGTGGCCGCCGGCCTCACACGCGCCGGTTGATAGCGACCGCCGCGCAGCGTAGCGATCAGGCGCCCCAAAGTGTCATACAATTCGAAATCGGCGACGATGGCGCGTTCGTCGGCGCGTCGAATGCGAAGACGCGCTCGGGCGATCGAGTCGCCCGGCTTCATCACCCGGATCTCGTCGAAGCGCACGGGCAAATAGCCGACCGTTTCCCGATCGGGACTCGAGAACAACAGGATCAATCCATGAAAGCAGGAGTCGAGCCGGGCCGGATCGAGCCCATAGCGCCCGTCTCCGCATTGCGACGACAATTCCACTTCGATGACGTCGGCGTCAATTCGTCTGGCTCGCGAGAGATGGCGATACGCCGGGCCGAACTCAAGGCCGCACTTGGCGGCGACCGAATAAAGCGCCTCGCACTCAACGCCGTCTTCAAACTCGACGGGAGCGGGCCTGTCGTCGCCGGTTCCGCCCTTGTCGATGATCGAGCCGCGCGCATGCAGCGCGAACGGCGCCGTATTGAACCGCGGACAACTCATAATTTCGAAGGTCGAGGTCGGCGCGGAAATACGGCAAAGAATTTCTCTCGACGCGCCGCCTGTAAAAATCAAAGGACGCAGGATCTCGAGGTCAGTCAGCGCAACCGCGTCGCTCTCCTTCCAATCCCGCGCAATCGCCAGACCCATTTCGACGAAGGCGGCGCCGGGCAACAAATTCTGTCCCTGGATCCGATGATCCGCAAGCGCAGGTTCGATTTCGGGATCGAGATGGGTTCGCCATTCCAGGCTGGCGCTGTCGCGAGCGCCAACAAGGGGATGCCTGGTGCGCGAGCTGAACGCGCCTGTCGCCTCGGTCGTCTCGCCGTATCGATAGGTCGTCCGGCGCCAGGGGTATGCGGGCAAATCAACGCCAGCGCCAGGATCGGTCCCGAACGCATCCGGCGAATCGATTTGGGCGCCCGCCGCGAGCAGCCGGATCGCGCAGTGCTCGAACGGATCGATATCGAGATCGTCGAACTTCTCATCGAGCACGGCGTCGGCGACAGCTACCACATCGAGGTGGTTGATCGCGTCGCGTACATGCCCGCGCAACATCGGGCGGGGACCAATTTCGAGAAACACCCGCTTGCCCATTTCAATCGCGCGCTCAACGCCCTCCTGAAACAGGACCGGCTCGCGAACGTTGCGCCACCAGTAGCGCTGGTCGACGGAACGACCGGGGACAATCGCGTCGGCGACCGTCGAAAGAAAAGGCGCGGAGCCGCTCGACGGCTCGAGATCGGACAGGCTTTTGAGAAGCGGCCCTCTGGCGGGCTCCATGAGGGAAGTATGAAACGGGTAGTCAAGGTCCAGCCGTTGCACCCGCACCTTCTGCGTCTCGCGTGCGCGGCTGGCGAGAGCATCAAGGGTGTCGATCGGTCCAGCAACCACAACGCAACGGTAAGAATTATGCGCGGCGATCGTAAGCTCAGGGAACGCGCCGGCGAGGGAAATCGATATCTCGCGGGGACCCAGGATCGCGGACATGCCGCCCTGATTGGCGATCGCCTCCTGATGGCGGCTACGGTGAAAGATGACTTTGACGGCGTCCGCCAGAGAGAGGGCTCCCGCCGCTTCGGCCGCGGCGACCTCGCCCACGCTGTGGCCCATCGTTAGCGAGGGACGCACCCCGACCGCGGCGAGCGCGCGGACGCTCGCCGCCTGAATTGCAAAAATCAGGGGCTGCGCGATGCTCGTCCGGGCGAGATCGGCCTTCAGGTCCGGCGACCAGAGCTTACCTTCCAGGGACCATCCCGACAGGCGAACGAAATGGGCGTCGATCTCTCTCAACGCCTCGCGGAAATGCCCGTCGCGGCGAAGAGCTCCTCGGCCCATTCCGTCCCACTGGGCGCCGTTCCCGGAAAAAACGAAGACGACAGACCTGTCGCCATCGATCGCGGTTCCCCGCGCTGCTTTCGGGTCCAGTCTTCCTGTACCGGCAAAACGCGTGAGGGCGGATTGAAGAGCGGCCGGGTCGCCGGCCGGCAGGACCAATCGCTCCCGCATGCGCTCGCGGCGGTAGGCTGTTGCAGCAACGACCCGATTCCCCTCATCTTTCGATACTGGCCTCAATCTCGACGCATAACGGTCGGCGAGCGCCCGCAGAGCGGCGTCGGTTTGCGCCGACAGCAGCAGGTAGCGGGGCTCGGATTTCGGCCGGCGCACCGCCTTCGGCGGGTCGGCGAGGACAACGTGCGCGTTGGTCCCGCCAAAACCGAACGAACTCACGCCGGCGAAGCGCTGCTCCTGCCTTCGCGGCAAAGGCGTCGCCTCGGCGGTTACGGCGAGGTTCAATCGCCCGAAGTCGATGTTTGGATTGGCGCGGCCAAAATGAAGGGAACTCGGCGCCTCGTCATGCTCGAGAGCAAGCATCGCCTTGAGCAACCCCGCCAGCCCCGATGCGGGCTCGAGGTGGCCGATGTTGGTCTTTATGGAGCCGATCAACAGCGGATCGTGCCGCGCGCGCCCGAGGACAGTTCCGAGCGCTGCAGCCTCGACCGGGTCGCCGGCCTGCGTCCCGGCGCCGTGCGCTTCGACATAGACGACTGCGTCCGCAGGCACTCCCGCGCGTTCGTAGACAGCGCGAAGGAGTTTTGTCTGGGACGCCTCCGCCGGCAGCGAAATGCCGCTGGTTCGTCCGTCGGAGTTCACTCCGCTGCCGCGGATCACCGCATGCACGCGATCGCCGTCGGCGATCGCCTTGTCCAACGTCTTGAGCAAGAAAACGACGCCCCCTTCCGAGCGGACATAGCCGTCCGCATTGGCCGAAAAGGCGCGGCAAAGGCCGGTTGGCGAAAGCATTGTTGCTTGCGAAAAGCTGACAAAGCCGAAAGGGCTCGCCAGAATATTCACGCCGCCGACGATTGCGGCGTCGATCTCTCCTTGCGCCAGGGCCTCGCACGCCTCGTGCAGCGCGACAAGCGACGAGGAGCAGGCGGTGTCGATGGTCAGGCTCGGACCGTGGAGGTCAAAAATGTACGAGATTCTATTCGAGATGATCGAAAGCGTATTGCCGGTCGCAAAATAAGCGTCGGCAAGCGCCAGATCATGCAGGGCTATTGTCGAATAATCGAGCGCCGAGGCGCCGACATAGACGCCCGCGCCGGAGCCAGCCAGACGCGAGGGCGGAAGGCCGGCGTCCTCGCAGGCTTCGAAGACCAACTCGAGCAACAGGCGTTGCTGCGGATCGATCTGCTCGGCTTCGCGCGGCGAAATGCGGAATACGCCTGGATCGAAACCCCAGATGTCGTCCAGGACGCCGGCCGCCCAGGTGTAGCTGCGCCCGCGTTCCTTGGCCTTTGGATGCCCGAGCCGGCTCTGCGGCCACCGGTCCGCAGGAATCCGCGACACCGCGCAGCGTCCGCCTTTGAGCAATTCCCAAAGGCCCGAGACGTCGGAGGCGCCGGGAAGGCGGCAGGATCGGCCGACGACTGCAATGTCTTTCCGCGTGTCTCTTGAGTAGTGGCGCAAACCCGCAGGTACCCTTCCCGTGCCAAAAAACTACCGCGCCCTGTATGTTTAGGCGATTCCTCCCATACCCACATGATATTCTAGTCTCGATAGCAGTTCGAGAATTGATCCAGTACCGTTACTTCGCATAAGTGGCGATGCTCGCGGCCGTTCCGATCGGCGCTATCCCGCCGGACAGAATCCCAAACACTTTTTGGACCTCCGTCGATGGCGAGTTCGACACATAGATCAGATCGCGATTGACGATGTGAAAGCTCTGCTCGAGAAACAGGCTGTTGGGATCGGCCAGATTCAGCCGGTAGACGACAGGCACGAGACTGTTACGCGCAAGCAACGGGCTCGTCGGCCGGATGGCTCTGAAAACCGAGTCCGGCTCGTAGCGGAACACAAAGACGCCCCGAGGATCGGAGCGACTGTCGAGCAGGCCGCCCGCTTTGGAGAGGGCCTGCGCGAGCGTGAGTCCGTCCGCCTCGAAGGGGATCTCTGCATTACGCCCGGTCGCGCCATAGGCGATGAAGGTTTGAGGGTCCCGAACCAGCGTGAGGACATCGTTCGGACGCAAGTAGATGTTTTCCGACGGGTTCGCGATGATCGTCAACAACGGCATGCGGGACGTCGTCGACCCGCGCGACAGCTCGACAAAAGTCTCGTTGACGGGGGCCCTCACCCCACCGGCGGACGCGAGAACGTCAAGGAGACGGTCGCCTTTCACCGACAGAGGAACCCGCGCGCCGGCCGTGACCTCGCCGCCAACGCTCACGCTGTTGCTGACGGGCCGGCTGACACTGACCAGAACCTGGGGTTCGATCGCCTTGCCCTCGAGCGCCTTTTCCACCGTCGCCTGAACGGCTCGGGTCGTCTTTCCGGCTACGTGAATTCTGCCGGCGTAAGGGACAGTGATGCCGCCGTCGCGCCCGACGACCTGTTCGGGGATCATGGCGCTGTTCGATCCGGCGCCGATCTTGTCGGCGACGATTGGCGCGGAGAACAGGCCGCCGGACGTCGCCTCCCAGATCGTGACTGTGACCGAGTCTCCGACCCCGATCACCGGCTCCGGCGACAGCGTGCGATCGCCGAAACGGGCCGAGAAGCTCTCGTAGCCCCGCCGCCTGAGCGCTTGGACAACCCAGGGATCGATGTCTACGACTTCGTACCTGAGCTCCTGATCGCCAGTGAGCTGCTGCTGCTGCACGTCCTGCGCGCTTGGCCCGGATTCGGGAAGCGACGAACACGCGCCAAGCCCGAACAGGGCAGACGCGAGAACAGCCATGAGAAGCCCAGATCTCTTCAAAAGCCGCGCGCCCCGCTGTAACCCTTTGAGGCTTTACCAGTTCGTCAGATGCTTCGCCACCCCTGCCAGGTTGTTCTTGGCTGCGGTGTTGCAGCTTTGCATCATCGTTGTTAAAGCCCCTTGGGGAAGTTCGAGAGCCCCGCTGCGTAAGCGGGCGCTCGCGGCGCGTTTCGACCGCATTTTGGCGGCCTCAAGACCGGAATCGACGCCCCGCTTCATATGACGGGCGCCTTCTGATACGAGGGCGCCGATGGCTCTGATTTCGACCCCCGACTATCCGCCTCCTCCGCTCGGAACGGAGGCGGATATCCGAGCCCCCGACGGCGTGCGGCTGCGAACCGCGCGCTGGGCCCCCGTCTCGACCCCGCGGGGGACGGTTGCGGTTCTGGGCGGCCGCGGCGAATTCATCGAGAAGTATTTCGAGGTGGCTGGCGAACTGCTGTCGCGAGGCTTCGCCGTGGCGGCGATGGACTGGCGCGGCCAGGGCGGCTCGGATCGACCGTTGCGAGACAGCCGAAAAGGCCATGTCGATGACTTTTCTCACTTCGAACGCGATCTGGCGGCTTTCGCGCGATCTATGCTGGAGGCGAACTGTCCGCGCCCGTGGTTCGGCCTGTGTCACTCGATGGGAGCGGCGGTGCTTCTCGGGGCAGCGCAAGGCGGTCGATGCCCGTTCGATCGTCTCGTCTTGACCTCGCCGCTGATCGCAGCCACGCGGGTCAGTCACCGCGGCGCTGCCGGATTTCTGGTCGGGGCGCTCGACACTCTGGGCCTGGGCGGGGCCTTCATCCCCGGCGACAGCGGGTCGCAGGCGTGGTTCAGGCCCTTTGAAGGAAATGTCTGGACGTCCGACGCTGGCCGGTTCGCCCGAACGGCGAAACTCGTCTCGGCCGCGCCGGACCTCTTCTCGTCGGGCCTGACGATTGGCTGGCTCCACGCCGCATTTCGGCTCATGCGACGCTTTGACGAACCTAATTTTCCGCGCGGCCTGACGACGCCAATCCTCATTGTCGCGGCTGGGGCGGACCAGGTGACGGACACCGCCGCGGCCGAGCGCTTCGCTTCCCGTCTCCGCGCCGGCCGCATCATCGTGATCGAGGGCGCCAAGCACGAAATCCTGATCGAGCGCGACGTGTTCCGGCGGCAGTTCTGGGCGGCCTTCGATCAATTTGTGCCCGGGTCCGAGGCCAGCGCAGACCTTCGCTCGGCGGCCTGATCGATGCGGGCTGGATTGGACCCGGCATCGGGGTTGACCGAAGACGCAGATCGTCTCGCCGCCGCCATTATCGCGGGATTTCTCATCGCACGCCTTCTGTTCGCCTATCTGCTGGCGCCCGGAATCGACGAGAGCTACACGCTCGCGGTCGCGCGCAGCCTGAGCCTGTCCTATCTGGACCACCCACCCCTGCACCAGTGGATCGCCCATTTCGCCGCCCTGGCGCTCGGCGAGGGCGCTGCGGGCCGTCTGCCGTTCATCATCCTCTTCGCCGCGACGGGCTGGATCCTTTATCGACTGACGCGCGACCTGTTCGGTCCTCGCGCGGCCACGATTGCGCTGTTCTCGTTGAATGTCGCGCCGTTCTTCTTCGCCTCCGCCGGGAGCTGGGTGGTGCCGGACGGCCCGCTGCTGTTCGGTCTGGCCGTCGCCGCCTGGGCGCTCGCACGATTGTTTTTCGTGTCGGACCCCGATCGGTCGCGGGTCTCGGGGCTCTGGCTCCTCGCCGGCGTCGGCCTGGGGCTCGCGGGCTTGTCGAAATACAGCGCCGCGCTCAGCGCCGCTGGACTGGCGGCGTTCATCCTCCTTGCTCCCAAGCAGCGCCGCTGGCTGAGGCATGCAGGTCCCTATGTCGCGGCTGCGGTCGCGCTGGCGATGACCCTTCCGGTGTTCATATGGAACGCGCAACACGACTGGGCGTCATTTCAGTTTCAGGGCGCGCGCGGAGTGCCGGGAGGTGGCCTCAGGCCTATCCAGTTCCTTACGATGGTCGCCGGCCAGGTCATTTATCTTCTGCCGTGGATTTTCGCGCCCCTCGCCGCGGGCATGGCGGACGCCTGGCGCCGGCGATCGGACGAACGGCGGCTGTTTCTGCTCTGCCTCGCCCTGCCGCCGATCCTTGTTTTCACGATCACGCCGCTCTGGGGCGCGCGTGGCCTTCCGCAATGGACAATGCCCGGCTGGTTCTTCGCCTTTCCGCTGATGGGCGCATGGCTCGACGAGCGCGCGATCGACGTTCGAGCCCTGCGCCGCTGGGCTTTCATCTCTTCTGGCGTACTGGCGACCGTCGCGGCTGTAGCGGCCCTGCAAAGCTCGACGGGATGGCTCACACGCCTCGCCCCGATCCAGTTCGGCGTCGCGGACCCCACGCTCGAGGCTATGGATTGGCGGGGTCTCCGCGACGCTCCCGCGTTCAACCCAAGGCCGGCCTTCGTTGTCGCCGCAAAGTGGTCGGACGCGGGGAAGATTGCGCTGGCGCTCGGACCGGACATCCCCGTCTTCGTGATTTCGGGCGATCCTCGGGGATGGGCCTTTGTAAGCGGCGGAGCGGCGCTTCTCGGACGCGACGGGGTGCTTGTCGTGCGGACCGGCGACCTGCCGGCCGAGCTAGCCGCAGCGGCATCCGCCTTCCGATCAGTCGGAGAGCCGCGGTCCTGGACGCTGACGCGAAACGGCCACCGCGAGGTTGAGCTTGCGCTCGTTCCGGTCAAAGGCTTGACGCGGGAGCTTCCCATCCCCTATCCGGTCGCCCCCCGTTAGGCAGCTTTTGACCTCGAATGAGACAAGCTTAGTGGCTCCGGACGCCCCGCGGCCCAAACCGTGCCCGACTCTCTCGGTCGTCGTCCCCACGTATCGGGAATCCGCCAACGTCGCGGTATTGTTTGGGCGTGTCGAAGCCGCTCTGGAAGGCGTGCCTTGGGAGATGATCGTCGTCGACGACGATTCCCCGGATGGCACCTCCGAAATCGCTTTTGCGCTTGCGTCCTCGGATCCTCGGATGCGGTGCCTCAGACGGGTGAACCGCTCGGGCCTTGCCGGCGCGGTCGTCGAAGGGTGGATGTCCTCGAGCGCCGAGTTCGTGGCGGTGATCGATGGCGACCTCCAACACGACGAAACGATACTCCCCAAAATGTATCGGGCGCTCGCCGCGGGCGAGGGCAACCTAGCGATCGGAACCCGGGTCGCCGATGAACGCGCAGGCGGTCTCTCGCCGGCGCGGCAGATGCTGAGCGACCTCGGCGCCTGGTTCTTTCGGCGGGTCGCCGGCGCAGCGGTTACGGACCCGATGAGCGGTTATTTCATGATCCGGCGCGAGATCGTGAGCCGCCTTGCGCCGCGTCTATCCGCGGACGGCTTCAAGATCCTGGTGGACGTCATCCTGTCGGCGGGCGGGGAACTGAAGATCATCGAGATCCCCTACCTGTTTCGCAAGCGGATAGCGGGCGAGTCGAAATTGACGCCGCTTGTTGGGCTCGATTTCCTCGGTCTCGTTACCCATCACGCAAGCGGCGGTCTTCTGCCGATCCAATTCGTGCTGTTTGCTCTCGTCGGGGCGGTCGGCCTTGTCGTCCACGTCATTGCGCTCTCGGCGTTTCGCCATTGGGCTGGCCCCGCGGACTTCGGCTCCGCTCAACTCGTAGCCACGCTTGTCGCGATGGCGAGCAATTTCATTCTCAACAATGAGATCACCTATCGGACCTACCGATATCAGGGCCTGAGCATGCTCGCAGGCTTTGCAGGATTCGCCCTCGGATGCAGTGTCGGCGCGCTCGCCAACATCGATGTGGCCTCCTGGCTTTATCAGTGGAACCGAACCTGGTGGGTTGCGGGAATGGCAGGCGCCATATTGAGCGTCGTCTGGAATTACGCGGTCAGCACCAATCTCATCTGGCGTCCTCGCCTCCGGCGCTGAAGCGCGTCCGTCCGCCTAACCCGGATCATTCGATGCTTGCCGACGCACTCAACTCTTTCGCGCAGATCTTCACTCCCCCGTTTCGCGGGGTGATGTGGAAGTCGCTGGGGCTTACAGCGGCGATTCTCGTTCTCGCCGGCGTTGGCCTCGACCGGCTGGCGCTATCGCTGATCCACGTGGGACCCTCTTGGCTGAGCACGGTTCTGTCGATCGTCGTGGCCCTCGGCGTGATCGCCGGCATAGTCCTCCTTGCCGCGCCCACGGTCTTGCTCGTCGCCAGCTTCTTTCTCGACGATATCGCGACGATCGTCGAGGGGGAGATCGATCCCTATGCCGCGCGGGGCCGGCCGGCGCCGCTGTTTGCGTCCGTCGCGATGGGGCTGCGGTTCGCGGTCCTCTCGATTCTCGTCAACGTCGTCGTCCTTCTTCTGACGCTCTTCACCGGTATCGGCTTCGTCTCATTCTTCCTGTTGAACGGATATCTCCTCGGGCGCGAATATTTCGAGCTCGCCGCAATGCGCCACCTGGCGCCAGCCGAGGCGATGGCGCTTCGCCGCCGCTGTTCGGGGCAAGTTTACCTAGCGGGGGTGATCATCTCGGGCGTTGTCGCCGTGCCGGTGCTGAACCTCTTGACCCCCCTCTTCGCCACCGCCTTCATGATGCGCCTCTATAAACGCGTCGCCTGAGATCGACCGGCCGCGGCTCTCCCGGAGGCCGCCGGCGCAGCGGCGTGCGCTTCTGCAAGCGACTGAATGAAATCAGACGTTTGGGCGCCTTTTTCTGCAACAATTCGCCGCCTGAATCAGACTGGCCCGGGCGCGCGCCGATATAGCAGTATTATAATGTGATATCGTAGAACAAGTCCCTGTCCTGTGTTTTGTCGATAATAAGCAATATCCGTTGCCAACGCCGCCGAGATGAGCATAACTGGCCCCAAGAGCCGGGGTGGTGGACCAATTCTCTGGCGGGAGGAAAGATGGGGGCGCCGGCGACTGGCGATTTTGCATTCATTGTTCGCCTCGAAGGCGTGCAGAAGTATTTTGGCGCGGTGCAAGCCCTGCGCGACATCGATCTCATGATCGGACGCAACGAAATCGTCGGGCTCATTGGCGACAACGGCGCCGGTAAATCGACCCTGATCAAGGTGATGACAGGGGTGCTTGCACCGACCTCGGGCAAGATTTTCGTGCGCGACCGCGAGATTCAGCCGAGCGAATACTCCGTCCGCATGGCTCACGACCTGTCAATCGAGACGGTCTATCAGGATAAGTCACTTGCGGAAAAGCAACCGCTGTGGCGCAATTTTTTCGTCGGCAGGCAGATCGCCAATCGTCTCGGATTCATCGACATCAAGCGCGAGAAAGAGGTCGCGCAGCAAATTCTGCTCGACGTCATCGGCTTCCGCGGGGTCGGGATAACCGTCGATTCGACGGTCGCGAACCTCTCGGGCGGCGAGCGTCAGGGCATCGCGATCGGCAGGGCCATGCACTACAACGCCGACCTCATCGTGCTCGACGAGCCGACCGCTGCGCTCGGCGTGGCGGAAGTGCGCAAGGTCATCGATTTTGTGCGCAAGATCAAGCAGTCGGGACGCGCCTGCATCTACATCGAACACAATCTCGCGCATGTGCATGAGGTCGCGGACCGGCTGGTCGTGCTCGATCGCGGACGAATCGTTTCCGAGATCATCCCGAAGGACATGACGGTGCCTGAACTCACCGAATATCTGATCGGTCTGCAGCACAAAGCCTAAGGGGGACGAGAGGGAATGTCAGAGCAGACCGGCGCATCGATCCTGCAACGCTTCGAGGCGTTGCCGATCATCATCGTCTTCGCGCTGCTGCTCGGTTTGTTCATGTACGGCGCGCCGGAGGTTTTCTTATCGCCCTATATCTATACGACTTTCCTGTCGACCTTGCCGCCGCTCGTCTTGCTCGCCATGGGTCTGACTTTTGTCATCGCGGCTGGCGAAATCGACCTCTGCTTCCCGGCGATCATCGCCTTTTCCGGCTTCATTTTTGCCGTCCTGTTCAAGGAATACGATCTTGGCTGGATCGCGGTTGTCGCGGGCCTCGCCTCCGGAGTTCTCGTCGGTTTCATCAACGGCCTGATCATCGCCAAGATCGGCATCCCGTCCTTCATGACGACGCTTGCGACCCAGTTCTTCTGGGCCGGGATGGCGACGGTCTTGTCCGGCGGCAAATCCTATGCCTTGCGCGGCGCCGAAGACACCTCTGTTTGGAAATGGATCGTCGGGCGACCGTTTGCCTCGGTCACGAATATCGACTGGCTTCAGCAGCTTTCAATGCAGGCGCTCTGGACGGCGCTCATCGTCGGTTTTCTCTGGTTGGTCCTTACGCGTCACCGTTTCGGCGAGCATACGCTGTTCATCGGCGATTCCAACGACGTCTCGCGCGTCGTCGGAATCGACGTCGATCGCGAGAAGATCAAGATCTTCACATTGATGGGCTTCCTGGCGGCCTGCGCCGCCATCATGCTGACGCTCGAGAACAAGAATTTCTTCGGCAACCAGGGCCAGGGATATCTCTTGACCGCGATCGCCTCGGTTCTCATCGGCGGCACCTCGATCTTCGGCGGCCAGGCGACGATCCTCGGGACCGTATTCGGCTGCTTCATCATCGGAATGATCGAAGCGGGTCTTGTCGCTTCGGGCCTCACCGGCGCCTGGGTGAGGACGGTTCAGGGGCTCATTTTCCTGATCGCGATCATCTTCTACATGTACGCAAACGAACCGCAGCGCCGGCGAGCGCTTTTCGCCAATTTGCGGTCGTTTCGAAGATTCGGCAGTAGTACGCGTACTTCCGAAGAGGGAGGGGCTCGCCGATAGCGGCGGCCCGAAACAGAACTGGGAGAAACGAACATGCGTTTGGCAAATCTGCTTCTGGCAGGCGCGGCCGCGGCCGCGGTGGCGACTGCCGCGGGCTCGGCCTCGGCCGCCGATCCGATCGGCAAGGGTCTCGTGATGTATATGCAAATGGGCGGTAACGCCGGCGACGGCGCAACGCTCGCGCGTCAGACGGGGGCGGAGCAAGCCGCCGAAGCTTCGGGCGTTGAGCTGAAGCCACAGTTTTCGGCGTGGGCACCCGAAACCATGATCGCGCAGTTCAAGGAGGCGATGGCGGCGAAGCCGAGCTTGTATCGAAATCATGGGCCACCCCGGCAGCGCCGCTTTCCATGACCTCGTCAAACAGGCCACCGATCAGGGCATTGTCGTCACCGACGGCAATTCGCCGCTTGACGGACCTGCAGGCCGAGTTCGGCACGAAAGGCTTCGGCTACGCGGGCGTGGACCTCTACGCGGGCGGCGCGCTGACCGCCAACGCGATGCTGGCCAAGGGCTTGAAGTCGGGTGACGAGGCGATGGTCTACGGCGTTTTCAGCCAGGCCGAGCGAGGCCAGTCGGAAAAGAGTCTCGCCGACACGCTGGAGAAGGCCGGCTTGAAGGTCGACCGGCTGGAAATCACTCAGGAGGTCAACAGCGACACCTCGCTCGGCATGCCGCAGTTCGTCGGCCTACATCCAGTCGCATCCGAACCTGAAGGCGATCGGCACGCAGCACGGCGGCGTCACCGGCTCATGCAGCAAGTGCTGCAAAAAGGCGGGCAAGAAGCCGGGCGACATCATCGTCGGCGGCATCGATCTCGGTCCTGCGACGATCGACGGCCTCAAATCCGGCTATATCACTGCGACGCTCGATCAACTGCTCTACTGCAGGGCTTCATGCCGGTCGTGCAGTGCGTGATGACCGCGAAATACAAGATGCCTGGCCTGTACTCTCAACACTGGCGCCGGCACGGTCACGCCGCAAACGATCGGCACGCTGATCAAGCTGATCGACGCCGGCATTCGCTGACGCGAATCGGTGGCCTTGAGCAGACGAATTCGTTCGACCGCGGACGCCGAAAAGGCGTCCGCGGCAGAACGGAGCGACGTGTCAGCTGAGCTCTATCCCGAGGCCGCGCGTCGCCATACGCCACGAGCCGTTTTCGCTTTCTGCCGGGCGCTTGGTTATGCTGAATGGAATGACGCCGACAGAACCACGGCCGATGGGTAGGGAGCGCGAATGTTCACGATAGGCGTCGACTTCGGCACCAACTCGGTGCGGGCGCTTGTCGTTCGCGCATCCGACGGCGTGGAATACGGCAGCTGCGTCGTTGACTACCCTTCCGGCGCCCAAGGCGTCCTGCTCGATCCGCTGGACGGCCATCTGGCGAGACAGCATCCCGGAGACTACCTTGTCGGGCTCGAGCAGAGCATCCGGGGCGCTCTCGCCGAGGCCGCCGGAAAGCGCGACTTCAGTCCGGCGAAGGTCGTCGGCGTCGGGGTGGACTCGACCGGGTCAAGCCCGATCCCCGTCGACCCGACGAACCGTCCCCTTGCCCTTGCCGAGGACTGGAAACGCGATCTCAACGCTCAGTGCTGGCTCTGGAAGGACCACACGAGCTGGCGCGAAGCCGCCAGGATCACCGAGCTTTGCGCCAAGATCCGCCCGCAATTCATCGCCAAATGCGGCGGGGTCTATTCGTCCGAATGGTTCTGGGCCAAAATCTGGCATTGCCTCAACGTCGCGCCGAAGACATTTCAGGCCGCCTATTCGTGGGTTGAGCTCGCCGACTGGGCGCCGTCCGTCCTTGCCGGCGTCGTCGATCCCCGGCGCGTCAAACGCGGCGTCTGCGCCGCCGGTCACAAGGCGCTCTACTCCGACGACTGGGGCGGCCTTCCGGACAAGGAGTTCCTGAGCGCGCTCGATTCCCGTCTCGCGGATCTGCGCGACCGTCTCTATGAAAAGGCCTATGACGCAACCGAGCCGGCTGGCTCGCTTTGCCCGGAATGGGCGGAAAGGCTTGGCCTTCCAGAGGGCATCGCCATCGCGATCGGCGAATTCGACGTACACTACGGCGCGATCGGCTGCGGGGTCGGCGAAGGCACGCTGGTCAAAGTGATCGGAACATCGACCTGCGATTGCGCCGTCGTGCCGGCGGACAAACGCGTCGCCGACATTCCGGGCATTTGCGGCATCGTCAAAGGCGCGATTCTGCCCGGATACTTCGGCATCGAGGCCGGACAGTCGGCGGTCGGCGACATCTTCAAGTGGTGGGTCGAGGGCGTCTGCGGCGGCGACGCCGCGCTGCACGAGCAACTGACCGCGGAGGCTTCGCGGCAGAAGCCGGGCCAAGCCGGAGCTCCTGGCGCTCGACTGGAACAACGGCAACCGGACCATCCTCGTCGATCAGCTGCTGTCCGGCCTGCTGATCGGGCAGGATCTTTATACGACGCGCGCCGACATCTATCGTGCGCTGATCGAGGCGACGGCGTTCGGCGCGCGCGCGATCATCGAACGCATTCAGGAATACGGGGTGCGAATCGACAAGGTGGTCTGCACCGGAGGAATCGCAGAGAAGAATCCGCTGCTGATGCAAATCTATGCCGACGTGACCGGCTGCGCGATGCATGTCGCTGGCTCGACCCAGACCTGCGCGTTGGGGTCCGCCATCGCTGCCGCAGTGCTCGCCGGGGCGCATCCAGACTTCGCCGCCGCGGAGGCGGCGATGACATCGCTGAAGCCCACGCACTACGAGCCTCGCGCCGAGAACCGAAAGGTTTACGACCAGCTCTACGCGCTCTATCGCGACCTGCACGACAGCTTCGGCGGGCTGACGAAATCGGCCGATCTGTCGCGCGTCATGAAAACCCTGATCGAGATCAAATACGGGCAGCGCGCTTGACGCTGATGCAAAATCGCTTTCTTCATTCGACCAACCCACCCCGGCCCGACCGCAAGGGCCGCCAGAGGCGGAATTTCTCGCAAGGGCGCTCATGATCAATCTCGCCACTCCCGAAATCTGGTTCGTCTGCGGCTCCCAGCACCTCTATGGGCCCGGCCCCTTGCAGCGGGTAGCGGCCGACGCGCGCGACATCGCGGGCGCGCTCGCAGACTCGCCGAGGCTGCCGCTCAAGACCGTCTCGAAGCCATTGATGACCACGCCAGACGAGATCGCAAAACTCTGCATGGAGGCGAATTCCGACGAGAACTGCGCCGGCCTGATCCTCTGGATGCATACGTTTTCGCCATCAAAGATGTGGGTGCGCGGGCTCAACGCGCTTCGGAAGCCCTTCCTGCATCTCCACACCCAGTTCGGTCGCGATCTGCCGTGGGCGACGATCGACATGGACTTCATGAACCTGAACCAGTCGGCGCACGGCGATCGCGAGGCGGGCTTCATCCACTCGCGCATGCGGCTCAGCCGTAAGGTGGTCGTCGGCCATTGGTCGGACCCGGAGGTTCAGGATCGCATCGGCGCCTGGATGCGGGCCGCGCGCGCATGGCACGACTGGCAGGGTGCGAAATTCTGCCGCTTCGGCGACAACATGCGCCAGGTCGCGGTGACCGAAGGCGACAAGGTGGCGGCCGAGATGAAGTTCGGCTTCGCCACCAACGGCTATGGCGTCGGCGAACTGGCGGACGCGGTCGGCGCCGTCCCGGACGGGAAAGCGAAGGCCTTGGCCAGCGAATACGAGGAGCGATACAAGGTCGCGCCCGAATTGCGCAAGGGCGGCGAGCGTCACGAGTCGCTCCTTTACGGCGCCCGGCTCGAGCTCGGATTGCGCGCATTCCTCGAGCGAGGCGGGTTCAACGGCTTCACGACGACCTTCGAGGACCTGCATGGGCTTCGGCAGCTTCCGGGGCTCGGACCGCAGCGGCTGATGGCGGATGGTTACGGCTTTGGCGCCGAGGGCGACTGGAAGACCGCCGCGCTCGTGCGGGCGATGAAGGTCATGGGCGAAGGGCTGCCCGGCGGCACATCGTTCATGGAGGACTACACCTACCATCTCGCGCCCGATGGGCATCAGGTTCTGGGCGCGCACATGCTCGAAGTCTGTCCGTCGATCGCCGCCGCCAAGCCGTCGCTCGAGATTCACCCGCTCTCGATCGGCGGCAAGGAAGATCCGGTCCGCCTCGTCTTCGATGCGCCAGCGGGGCCGGCTCTCAACGCGAGCCTGATCGATCTCGGCGCCCGCTTCCGGCTGCTGGTGAACGAGGTCGAGGCGGTCGCCCATCCAGCGCTCCCGAAGCTGCCGGTCGCGCGCGCGGTGTGGGAATGCAAGCCCGACTTCAAGACGGCCTGCGCCGCCTGGATCCTGGCCGGCGGAGCGCATCACACCGGCTACAGCTACAGCGTAACCACCGAAATGCTCGAGGATTTCGCGACGATCGCCGACATCGAACTTGTCCGCATCGGCGACGGGGTCACTCTTTCCGGCTTGAAGCAGGACCTGCGGGCCAACGACGTCTATTATTATCTCGCACAAGGTTTCCGCGCCTGAGCGGGTCGTTCGAACGGGTCGAGGCGGGAGGTCGATGGGTCGGTTCACGGAACTCAAGCGCGAGTCGTTCGAGGCCAACGTCGCGCTGCCCCGCCATGGCCTCATCAACCTGACCTTTGGCAACGCCAGCGCGCTCGACCGAGCCGGCGCCGTATTCGCGATCAAGCCGAGCGGCGTCGACTATGCTGCGCTCACGCCCGAGGACATGGTGGTCGTGGATCTCGACGGACGAAAGGTCGAGGGCCGGCTCAATCCCTCGTCGGACACGCCGACGCACAGGCGCCTCTTCCTCGCCTTTCCCGACATCGGCGGCGTGGTCCACACGCATTCCTCCCATGCGACGGCCTTCGCCCAGGCCGGCCGGCCGATTCCGGTCTTCGGCACCACCCACGCCGACTATTTCAACGGCGACGTGCCGATCACCCGCAAGATGACGCGCGAGGAGATCGCCTCGGCCTATGAATGGGAAACGGGCAACGTGATCGTGGAGCGGATGGGGGGCCTAGACCCGGCCGACTTTCCCGGCGTCTTGGTCAATCGGCATGCCCCGTTTGCCTGGGGGCCGAATGTCGGCAAGGCGGTCGAGATCGCGGTGGCGATCGAATGCATCGCCCACATGGCCCTGATGTCGTTGCAGCTCGCGCCGGGTCTCGAGGCGATCGAGCCGGAATTGCTCACCAAGCATTTCAAGCGCAAGCACGGCGCCGCCGCCTATTACGGCCAGTCGACCTAAGCCGGGAAGCCCGCGCCGGTCAGGATATCCTGAGCGACCGCGCGCCGGCGCAGGCAATGCCCTGCCGCCCGCCGCAGTCCGGTTCACTTCAGCGAGATCTGCATGCCGCTGAGGTCGATCGAAACCATGAAGCCGACCTGACGGCCCCTGAGCCGCAGAACGACGCCCTTCGCATTGGAAAGTTGCGCTGCCGACCGACCGCCGGCCACCGACAATCCGGCCCCGACAGCCGAATAGATGCCCTCGATGTCGGCCGGGCTGATTGATATGATAGGCCGTACCGACGAGGTCGGTTCCCGAAGCGCCGATCGTTGCGCCGGCGCTGATACCGCCGACCGAAAGCGGATATCGATGGCCGCCGAGCGTCAGCACGCCGCTCCCGCCGGAGACGCCGATGATAAAACCAGCGCTGACGATGTGAATCGAGATCGAGCCCGTCGCCGCTTCGGCAGGCATCAACAGGGCCCCAGTCGCCAAGGCGGCTCCGGACGCGATCAGGCTGCGGCGTGTGATGGTCTTCATGGCTTCCCCCCGGCAAAAAGGACAGGCCGCCGCTGCTTGATGCGCGGCCCCAACGGCGCATTGCATAGACTCGTCCGGCGGCGATTGGCAAGCCCGCAGCGCGGGTTATCGTTCACGATCCCGCGCGGGCCGGTCGGGCGAAGCACAGCCGGCCGCCTTTTCCGAGGCTCATGCAGTTATCCTCCGGGTGGGGGCCTGAACCCTGTTCAGCCTCCCGCGCGGACTCCGCGCAAAGAGCGCCGCCCCGGCCAAAACTGACGCATTGGGCTCCGCGGCCGGAGAGCGAATCGGAAGCCCGGCCCGACATCAGCCACCCGAGGAATAAAGCGACGACGACGGCGGCAAAGGCCGCCTCGGCGATGAAGCCGACCACTCGGCAGGGCTTCGGCGCAAGCCCCTCGCGTCACAGGCGCTGCGCCTGCCCGCCAACCGAAGCATGTAGAGCGTTCCTGAACATCGAACCCTCCCACCTTTCGACCGCGTTGATAGCGGCCAGGGCGCGCAAGGACTCCATATCAATCGGCTGCTCCGGACATAAGGAAATCGCAAGGGAGCGGTGGACGGCCCCTACGGCCTTGTTGCAGCCGGCGCGCGGGCTCGGGCCGCGCGCTATCGCGTCCTCGCCGTCCGCGCCTTCGATGAGGCGACGCTGCCTCACGATTTCGGCGCCGGCGAAGTCCATGAAGGCGCGGACGCGCAGCGATCGGCGCAGGTCCGAATGAGTGAGGATCCAGAGACCCGTTTCGAGTTCTGGAAGCGGCGGCGTGAGCCGAATCAAAGCCGGACTGACGTCGCCGAGGAAGCAGGGCAGCAGCGCCGCTCCAAGGCCCTGGACCGCGAGCTCGCGTAGGCTGAGGGTTGAGTTGATTTTGCCGACGAGGCGGCCAGGACGGACATGAGTCTCGATCCAGCGCCGCCCCGCAGTCGGGCCGAAACTTGTCGCCAAACCCCACGAACGGCGCCGAATCGAGCGGCTGGGACCCTAGCGAAGAGGCGAGGTCGCGTCGATAATAGACGGCCGATCGGACGGCGCAGAGTCTTCGACCGACAAGGGCTTTCGGGCGGATCGTTGGTCAGGCGGATGGCGACGTCCGCATCCCGGCGCGAAAGATTGAGCATTTGATTGGAGAGCTTCAATTCGACGACTACGCCGGAATTTTGAGCCCGAAACTGCGCCATGATCGCCGGCAGCATCTGCTGGCCGATCGCCTCGGCCGTGGTCACGCGCAACTGACCCGAGGGCCTCAGGTCGCGGCCCGCAAGCTTGCGCTCAAAGCCGATGATCGAATCGGCCATGGTGCTCGCGACCGCGATCATCTCGTCGCCCGCAACGGTCGGCTGATAGCCTTCGCGGGACCGCTCGAACAAGCGCGCCCCGACCGTCTGTCTCGAGCGCCGCCAGTCGCCGGAAGACGGTCGAGTGATTGAGACCAAGGATTTCCGCCGCGCCTCCGAGCGAACCGGAATCCGAGATCGCTTTGACCAGTCGGAATTCGTCCCAGCTGAGCGCTTCGTTCATGCCTTTGGGGCCGGTTGGTGTCCGTCGATCGTTACTTTGCCTGCCATTCGAGGCAATTCCGCAATTCCCGACGTCAAAATCAATTTTTGCCACCCGTCGCGACCCTTCAGGCCTCTCGGGGCGCGGCCGCGCGTCTGAGCCGGTCGTTGATCGCGGCGCCGAGACCGCGATGGGGAACCGGAGGCGACGGCGATGCGCTCCGCCCCGGTTTCGTCGAGAGCGCGCAGATAGGCAAAGAGGTTCGAGGCGGCCTCGACGAGGTCTCCCGAGGGCGAGAGATCGAGACGCGCGGCCGCGGCGGCGCCGGCGAGCGCGCCAGCGAAATCGAGCGCAGCCTCGTCGCTTGCCGCATCCCGGGCTTCGAGCCTAAGCCGGGCGCGCGGCGCATAGTGTGATTTGAGCTGGCCCGGCGCATTGGGCGTCTTTTCCGTCTGGTGCCGAACAGCGAGCGGCGCCTGGAGCACGGCCTCGATATCCTCGCGCGCGATCGCGCCGGGCCGCAGGAGCGCCGGCGCTGCGCCGAGACACGCCACGATCGTCGATTCGAGCCCAAGGCGCGCCGGGCCGCCGTCGAGAATCCAGTCGATCCTGCCGTCGAGATCGGCGAGAACATGCGCGGCGGTCGTCGGGCTGACGCGGCCCGAGCGGTTGGCGGAAGGGGCCGCGAGCGGCGTCCCGGCCGCCTCAATCAGCGCGCGCGCCGTCTCGTGCACGGGAGCCCGAAGCGCGAGCGTGTCAAGGCCCGCGCGCGCAAGCAGGCTCACGCGGCAACCCCGCGCGGCCGGCAGCACGAGCGTGAGCGCCCCCGGCCAGAAGGCCTCCGCAAGTCTGATCCGCCTCCCTGGAGAACTCGCCCTCGCGTCGCGCAGCCGCGATGTCGAGGACGTGCGCGATGAGCGGATTGAACGACGGCCGTCCCTTGGCCGCATAGACGCCCGCAACCGCGGCGCCCGAGGCGGCGTCGGCCGCAAGGCCATAGACGGTCTCGGTCGGCATCGCCACGAGGCCGCCGGCGCGCAGGCATGCGGCCGCCGCGGCGATGGTCTCCGCGGTCGCCGGCGCGACATGCGTTGTTCGGCGCGTGAAAGCCATCCGATATCCAGGGCGCACATTGCGCCCGACCCCGTCTATACCTAATCTCCGCATGAAGGATCAGCGAAAGCGCCGCCTCATGCGCCTCGAGACGGTCCAAGCCTACGCGCAGGAAACGCAACACCCGAGGGCCCCATGTCCTATCGTTCGCCGGTCGGCGATATTTTGTTCTCGCTCAAGGCCGTCGCCGGCCTGCCCGAGATGATCGGCTCTGAGTTGGATGCGGACTGCGATTGGGACACGGTTTCATCCGTCGTCGCCGAGGCCGGCCGCTTCGCCACCGACGAAATCGCGCCGCTCAATCGCCCCGGCGATATCGTGGGCGCGCGATACGAGAACGGGATCGTCGCGATGCCGCCCGGATTTGCCGATGTCTATCGGCGCTGGGCGGAGGCCGGTTGGGGCAGCGTCTCGGCGCCGGCCGAGTTCGGCGGGATGGGGTTGCCGCATCAGGTCAACGTCGCCTGCACGGAAATCTGGAACGGCGCGTCGATGGCGTTCGCCCTCTGCCCGTTGCTGACCGAAGGCGCGATCGGCGCCTTGAAGGCTTTCGGCTCGCGCGAGCTGCTCGACCTCTACCTGCCGCCGATGATCGCAGGGCGCTGGACAGGAACGATGAACCTCACGGAGCCGCAGGCCGGGTCCGACCTCAACGCTGTCAGGACCCGCGCGGAGCGGGCTAACGACGGCTCCTATCGCGTTTTCGGCCAGAAGATTTTCATCACCTACGGCGAGCACGACATGGTCGACAACATCGTCCATCTCGTGCTCGCGCGCCTCGCCGACGCGCCGCCGGGCACGCGCGGCCTCTCGCTGTTCCTTGCGCCGAAATTCCTGGTCAATTCCGACGGCTCGCTCGGCCAGCGCAACGATTTGCGCTGCGCCAGCATCGAGCACAAGCTCGGTATTCACGCTTCGCCGACCTGCGTGATGATCTATGGCGAGAACGAAGGCGCCAAGGCCTGGCTGATCGGCGAAGAGAACCGCGGGCTTGCCGCCATGTTCGTGATGATGAACGCGGCGCGGCTTGCGGTCGGAACGCAAGGCGTCGGCGTGGGCGAGCGCGCCTACCAGCAGGCGCTCGCCTTCGCCCGCGACCGGCGCCAGGGCCGCGGCCCGAAGGGCGGCGACGGCATGGCGCCGATCATCGAGCATGCCGATATTCAGCGCATGCTGATGACGATGAAGGCGAACGTCCAGGCGGCGCGGGGCATCTGCCACCTGACCGCCGCCTCACTCGATCTCGCGAGCCACGGACGGACCGCGGAAGCCCGCGCAGCCGCGGCTGATCGCGCCGCGCTGCTGACGCCGGTCGCCAAAGCCTTTTCGTCGGACATCGGCGACGAAGCGGCCTCGCTCGGCGTGCAGATCCATGGCGGCATGGGCTTCATCGAGGAGACGGGCGCGGCCCAGCATATGCGCGATTCGCGCATCGCCGCGATCTACGAAGGCGCCAATGGCGTGCAGGCGATCGACCTCGTTCAGCGCAAGCTGCCGCTCAACGGCGGCGAAACGGTGAGACAGGAAATCGCCGGCATCCGCGAGGTCGCGCAGCAGGTCGACAAGACCGGCAGCGCCGGGTTCGGCGGGACGGCCGCCGCACTCTCGGAGGCTGCGAGCGCGCTCGATGCGGCGACCCGCGACATCCACCAATGGCTGCAAAGCGACCCGCAATCGGCGCTGGCCGGCGCATCGCAATACTTAAAGCTGTTCGGCCTCACGCTAGGCGGCGCGTGCCTCGCGAAGGCCGGGTTGGCGGCGGAAGCGGAGGCCGCCCAAGGCAACAGCGGCGAGCTTGCGCGCGTAGGTCTCGCCCGTTTCTTCGCCAGCAAGCTGCTTCCCGTGGCGCCGGGCATCGCGCGCGCCATCGCGGCGGGCGCGGCGCCGCAGCACGGTTACGAAGCCATTCTGGCGGACAGCGCATGACGCAGGGAATTGAAGTCACGCGCGACGGCGCCGTTATGGCGGCGGCCTTCAATCGACCGGAAAAGAAAAACGCGATTACCAGCGCGATGTATGAAACGCTGATTGAGGTGTTCGACAAGGCCGGACGCGATCCCGAAGTCGGCGCGCTCGTCCTCAGCGGCAAAGGCGGGGTTTTCACCGCCGGCAACGACATCGGCGATTTCCTCGCGGCCGCGACCGGCGCCTCCGGACCGCGCGGCATAGGGGACGCTCCGGCCTGGCGGTTCATCAGCCGGCTCGCCGATTTCGAGAAGCCGCTCATCGCCGCGGTCGACGGGCTGGCCGTCGGGGTCGGAACGACGCTCTGCTTTCATTGCGACCTTGTCTTCGCCTCGCCCGACGCGCGCTTCCACATGCCCTTCGTCAATCTTGGCCTCGTTCCGGAAGCCGGAGCCTCGCTGCTCGCCCCGCTGCGCTTCGGCCGCGCCAGGGCGTCGGAGTTCCTGCTGCTCGCCGAGCCCTTCGGCGCAGAGACCGCGCGCGAGCTCGGCCTCGTCAACGCGCTTATGCCCGAGTCGACGCTCCTCGCGCATGCGATGAGCAAAGCGGCGGCGCTCGCCGCCAAGCCTCGATCGGCGCTCTTGACGACGCGCCGCCTCCTGCGCGGGGACCCGGCTCCGCTGAAGGCCCGGATGGAAGAGGAAATCGAGCTCTTCGCCGCGGCGCTCGCTTCTGGAGAGGCGCGGGCTGCGTTCATGGCGTTCATGTCGGGAGCGCAAACGCGCTCCTGAAAGGGCGCCCCCTTCCCCCCATAGCCCGTCAAAAGACGGGCGTCTTTCGACGCCCTATGGCGGGGGAAGGTGTCGTTGCGAAGCAACGACGGATGAGGGAGGTCGCACGGAGCGCGACGGCTTCGTATGTTCACCGAAGAATATCGGATAGCGTGGCGCGATGACGGAAGAAGTTCCGCGCTCCCTTCTCCGCCGTCGCCCGCCGGCAGCGGGCGCAAGCCGTTCAGGCGGAGGCGTTAATCTGGCGGGCGGTTCGCAATCGGAGATGCGAGCGCGCGAAGTTTCAAGGCAGGTTCTGCTGGGCAACATATCCTTGATTTGTGTGCTTCGAGCATCGATTGGACGTCGAAATGACGGCCACGTCATGACGTCCGAGCAACGGCTTGGCGACGAAATTCGCGATGTCTGGTTGCGAGATCAGGGCTTTCGCGTTCAAAGGTTGCCGAACGAACTCGTGATTGCGTCGACGGAACTGGCGGTGATGCGGATCCGCGATGCAATGACGAATTGAGCGCACTTCGCGAAGCCGTCGCGCTGCGCGCGACACCCCGGATCGATGCAGATTTGCAGTGACGGTCGTCAATGCGGCTTGCCTCGAAGCAGCGGGCCACACCCCATCCGCCGGCGTAGCAGCGTCATCTCATCCGGCGGGCTTCGCCCGCCACCTTACCCCGCAAGGGGGGAAGGGGTCCTGCGGCGGCTCAGAAAAATGACGCCTCGACTTGAGCGAAAAGACGCCGAGGTCCGCAACCGCTCAGTGAGGATTCTTCTCACCGATCGAATCCAGCCTGGCGAGCGCCTCGTCCGACAGCCTGAGGCTGGCCGCGCCGAGGTTCTCGCGCAGGTGGCCGAGCGAGGAGGTACCCGGGATCAGCAGAATGTTGGGCGCGCGATGCAGGAGCCACGCCAGCGCCGCCTGCATCGGGGTCGCCCCAAGGTCCCGCGCCACATCCGAAAGCGTCGAGGACTGCAGCGGCGTGAAGCCGCCGAGAGGGAAGAAGGGCACGTAAGCGACGCCCATGTCCTTAAGCTCGTCGATCAGCGCGTCGTCCTCCCGATGGACGACGTTGTAGAGGTTCTGCACGCAAACGACCTCGGCGATGCCGCGCGCCTCGGCGACTTGCGCCGACGTGACGTTGCTCAATCCGAGATGGCGTATGAGGCCTTGTCGCTTGAGCTCCGCGAGCGCGGTGAACGGCTCCTCGAGCGATCCTTCGCTCGGTCCGTGAACCCTGCCCATGAGTTGCAGGTTGACGACGTCGAGCGATTCGACGCCGAGGTTGCGCAAATTGTCGTGAACCGCGCGGGTCAGGTCGGCGGGCGACATCGCCGGATTCCACGACGCGTCAGCGCCGCGCACGGCGCCGACCTTGGTCACGATCACCAGGCCGTCCGGGTAGGGGTGGAGCGCCTCGCGGATCAGCTGATTGGTGATATGGGGCCCATAGAAATCGCTGGTGTCGATATGATCGACCCCGCTCGCCACCGCCTCCCGCAGAACGGCGAGCGCCGCGGCGCGATCCTTTGGCGGACCGAATACCCCGGGCCCGGCGAGCTGCATCGCGCCATAGCCCATGCGGTTGACGGCGCGGTCGCCGAGGCGGAATGAGCCGGCGGCGGTGATGTCTGCGGTGATGACAGTCATGGAAAATCTCCGAGGCTGAGCCAGCCCGCATATGGACACTGCGCGTCCGAACGATAATCCTGCCCAATCGGAACAGGCTGTGCGGAATTTGGGACAATGGCGGACCTCAAGGACCTCTCCGCGTTCGTAACGGTGGCGCGGGCCGGAGGATTTCGTGACGCCGCCCGGCTCAGGGGCGTGTCCGCTTCGAGCTTGAGCGAAGCGGTGCGGAGGCTGGAGGCGAGGCTCGGCGTGCGCCTCCTGAATCGCACCACCCGCAGCATCGCCCCGACCGAGGCGGGCGCTCGTCTCATCGAGAGGCTGACGCCGGCGCTCGGCGAAGTCGAGGCGGCGCTCGACGTCGTCAACGCCTTCCGCGACCGGCCGGCCGGAACGCTCAAGCTCAACGTGCCGGCGACGGTTGCGCGTCTGGTGTTGCCGTCGATCGTGGCTCCGTTCCTGAAGGCCTATCCCGACATCCGGCTGGAGGTCATGGTCGAGGACGTCTTCGTCGACGTGTTGGCGGCCGGATGCGATGCCGGGGTCCGTTACGACGAGCGGCTCGAGCAGGACATGATCGCGGTTCCGATCGGGCCGCGGGTCCAGCGCTTCGTGGCGGCCGCTTCGCCCGGCTATCTCGATCAGCGAGGACGGCCCCAGCACCCGCGCGACCTGCTCGCCCATGCGTGCCTCCGCGGGCGGTTCGAGAGCGGCGCGACACCGCCCTGGGAGTTTGAGCGCGAGGGAGAAGTGGTGCGGATCGACCCCCAAGGACCGCTCGTGGTGCAGCCTGGCGCGGCGATGGATCTCGTGATCGGCGCGGCCGTCGCGGGGCTCGGAATCGTCTATCTGTTTGAGGAGTGGCTGCGTCCACATCTCGACAGCGGCGCTTTGGAGCCGGTCCTGACGCGCTGGCAGCAGAGTTTCTCCGGACCCTTCCTCTACTATCCCGGCCGCCGCCATCTCCCGGTGCCGCTACGCGCTTTCGTCGATTTCATCAAGGCCTAGGACCGGCCTCACGCCGGGGCCTTGGTCCCGCCCTCCCGATGCCTTTCTGAAAAAGCGACATTTTGTTGCCGAATGGACGAATCTGCGGTAAAGTCTCTTGCAGGCGGAGGGATCGCCCGGCTGTTTGGATTCGAGCCGGCTTGGAGGGCCCTCTACCGGCAAGACATGGTGATAACTAATTGAAATTACTGAATTATTTAAAAAGAAAGGCCGTTTTCATTTCCTTGTGCGGGCTTTCATTTCCTTGTGTGGGGCTTTCGTTTCCTTGTGCTGGACTTTCATTTCCTTGTGCCCGATTTTCGTTTCCTTGCGCTCCGAGTTTCATTTCCTTGCGGCCGGGTTCGATTTCCTTGGGATCGTCTCAGCCCCCGTAACGCCCGGCGACTTCCGCGGCCAACCGGGCCGTCTCGCTCAAGTAGCGGTCGATGACTGCGCCCGCGGCCGGCGTGCAGACGCGATACGTCGTCTGGTAGTCGCGAAAGCCTCGATTGTACGCCCCGGCGAGGAGATCACGGCGCGCCTCGCTCACCCCCTCGGCTTCCAGTAGTTCCGCCATCCTGACGCGGAACTTCTCCCCGTCACCTGCGCCGCAGAGATTGCGCAGATAGGCGAGCGCGCCGCTCATCTCGGCGAGGCGCAGCAGCTGGGGCTCGTAGGGAGGCGGATGCTCCGCCGCTGGCGGGGGCGCTGGCGCGGGTTGGGCCTGCGGCGCCGGCGCGGCTTTGGGCGCGGAGGTCTCGACGGCGCCCGCTCTCCCCGCGAGCAGCGCCGCCACACCCAAAGCTGCGAGCGCCGCTCGCGTCACGCCAGCCCGCTTTCAATCCGCTGCGCGCTTTTCAGGATTTCGGCGAGCTCCGGCGTTGTCGGGAGGGACTCAGACGTCAGAGGGTCGATCCAGGCGACCGCGTCCATTTCATCGCTGACGCGCGCTTCGCCCCGCGTCCATCGTGCGACAAAGGAGGCGATGACGAAATGCGCGCGCACGCGATCGCCGTCCAGCACGATGGGTTCGACATGCCGGTTGAACGCGACGATGTCGGCCTCGACGCCGACTTCCTCGTAGAGTTCGCGTGCAACCGCCTCGGCCAGGGTTTCGCCGACTTCGACGACGCCGCCGGGCAGGGAAAAGCGCCCCATCATAGGCTCCCGCGCCCGTCGCCCAACAAGAACCAGGCCCGCCCGAAACACTGCGACTGAAACCGCCAGTATAGGGCGCTGGGGGTAGAGCCGGTCATCCAAGGCCGGACCGGAGCCGCCCCTCGAGATCACGGGAAGAGGCGTTCCTTACGCCATGGCGAGGCGCGCCCGGCTCGCCTGAATAGGATGCGATCATGCAGGCGAAAGGCGCCGTCGCACCAGAATTCGATCTCGACCGGCGCGATGCGATAGCCGCGCCAGTAGTCGGGCCGCGGGATGTCGCCATCCCCGAACCGCTGCGCATAGGCCTCGACCGCCGCCTCCAGCGCCGCCCGCGATTCGAGCGGGCGCGACTGCTGGCTCGCCCAGGCGCCGAGGCGGCTGCCCCTCGCGCGCGACGCAAAATAGGCGTCGGCTTCCGCGCCGGAGACTTCGGTGACGGAGCCTCGAAACCGAGCCTGGCGTCGCAACGACTTCCAGTGAAACAGCGCCGCCGCCTTCGGTCGGGCCGCAAGTTCCAGGCCCTTGGCGCTCTCGGCGTTGGTGTAAAAGACAATCCCCCGCGCGTCCGCGCCCTTGCATAAGACCATTCGGGCGTCGGGCAGACCGTCCTCGTCCACCGTGGCCAGCGTCATCGCTTCCGGATCGTTGACTTCGGTCGCAGCGGCTTCTTCGAGCCAAAGCTGAAACAGGGCGATTGGATCGTCGGCTTCGGCGAAGTCAGGAGATTTTAAGGCGTTCAAGGCGATCCTGCTCCTTTGCGACGGATCGGTAGCGCGGACCCTGCGTCCGCGGCCTGGCGAAATCGTATAGATGCCGGGATCGGGGTCGACAACCGCGCGGGGATCAGAGAGCCTCACTGGACTAGCCTTCGATTCGGCGGCGGGAGTGGGCCGTGGGGCGCCACTCTTGCATGCCGGACAACGAGGTCCCAGATAGTCCGGGGAGACATGGGCGGCCGCGCTTTGCCAAGGGGGTCGCGAAGAATGGGCTCATGATGCGTAATCCGTACGACGTTCTTGGGGTGGCGAAGACCGCCAGCGCCGCCGACATCAAGTCGGCGTTCCGAAAGCTCGCGAAGAAATACCACCCCGACCAGAGCAAGGAACCCAGGGCCAAAGAGCGCTTCGCGGAAGTCGGCTCGGCTTACGAAATCATCGGCGACGACAAGAAGCGCGCCGCCTTCGACCGCGGCGAGATCGACGCCGAGGGCAAGCCGCGCGCCCCGCAATTCGAGGGCTTTGGCGCCGGCCGGGCGGGCGGGGGCGCAGATTTTCGCCATTTCGGCTTCGACTTCGGCGGCGGCGGATTTTCGGCGGAGAGGGGCGGGATCGACCCGGATATTCTTTCCGAGCTGTTTGGCTCCGCTGGAGGGTCGAGGACTCGCGCAAGGCCGCAGGCGCAGCGCGGCGAAGACATCGCCGTGACCATCGCGGCGCCGCTGACGACCGTTGCGAACGGCGGGTCGGTTCGCGTTGCCCTCCCCACCGGCCGGACGCTCGACGCTGCGGTCCCGGCGGGAATCGAGGAAGGAAAATCAATCCGGCTGCGCGGCCAGGGGCATCCGGGCAATCGGGGCGCCCCGGCCGGCGACGTGATCGTGACGATCCGCTATGCGCCCCATCCGCTCTTCAAGGCCGATGGGCGTGATCTCAGGCTCGACCTGCCGATCACTCTCTATGAAGCGGTCCTGGGAGGAAAGGTGCGCGTGCCCACGCTTGGCGGCGAGGTCGAAATGTCGATTGCGCCAGGCATGAGCGGGGGACGCGTGTTGCGGTTGCGCGGAAAGGGCCTTCCCGCCGCGAGCGATCAGGCGGCGGGCGATCTTCTGGCGACGGTGCGGATCGTCCTGCCGAACTCGGCGGACGGCGAGCTGACAGAGCTGATGCGCAAATGGCGCGACCTGAGGCCCTACGACCCTCGTTCAAGCTGAGCCCGGCGAAATTCCTCCACGGGATTGTGTGAGCAAACCCACATATTTTGTTACGGATGAACGATCGGCGCTGGCTTCCCATGCGCGCGGGGCAAGGCTAAGGGAGGTCCAAACGCCGTCGGGCGTTGCGTTCTTTTTGATTCGGCAACGCAGCGAGGCTTTGATGGAGGGAAACGGGTTGGTCATCGCCGAATCTGGCGTGATGCGGGGGATGCGAGGGGTCATTCTCGGCGTGGCGAACAACCGTTCGATTGCCTGGGGCATCGCCAAGGCCGCCCGCGCGGCGGGAGCGGATCTCGCGTTCACCTACCAGGGCGAAGCGCTGGAAAAGAGAGTGCGCCCGCTCGCGCAGGAACTGGGCGCCAAGGTGCTCGGCCATTGCGACGTCACCGACGGGTCGACGATCGATGCGGTCTTCGGCGAAGCCGCGAATCTTTGGGGCTCACTTGATTTCGTGGTCCACTGCATCGCCTTCGCCGACAAGGACCAGCTGACCGGCCGCTACATTGACACGACCGAGGATAACTTCACCAAGTCGCTCGCCATCTCCTGCTATTCGTTCACCGCGATCGCTCAGCGAGCAGAGAAGCTGATGCCGAATGGCGGCTCGCTGTTGACGCTGACCTATTACGGGGCGGAGAAATGGATGCCCCACTACAATGTGATGGGCGTCGCCAAGGCGGCTCTTGAGGCGAGCGTCCGTTATCTCGCGGCGGACCTCGGCGAAAAGGGCATACGGGTCAACGCCCTGTCGGCTGGCCCGATCAAAACACTGGCCGCCTCCGGAATCGGCGATTTGCGGTATATCCTGCGGTGGAACGAATATAATTCGCCCTTGCGGCGGTTGATCACGATCGACGACGTCGGCGGAAGCGCGGTCTACCTCCTGTCGCCAATGTCGAAAGCGGTGACCGGCGAAGTCCACCATGTCGACGCCGGATATCACGTCGTCGGCATGAAGCACCCATCCGCGCCCGATATCTCGGTCGTCAAGGACTAGGCTTCAGGACTTGCTTCCGCTTTCCGGGCCGGGTGACGAGGCTCCAGAGCGCGAGCGCCGCGACGGCCATATGAACGTATGCATTTTGCAGGAATAGCGCCTGCGGACCAAAGGCCTTCATCATCACCGATGCAATCGCCGGAGCGGGGACGGCCGCGACGCAATAAATGAACAAGAGCCCGACCGAGATGAAGATCATATCGTGCGGCGAGGCGCCGTCGTTGGCGAGCGAGACCGCGAGCGTATAGAGCGAATAGGTCGTCAGGCCGACCAGAAAGCCCAGCGCAATCAGCGCGACGCCGGGGGCGACCAACCGGCTCAGCATGACTTCGATCGCCGCCCCTGCGATCATGACGGCGGCCATGACAAGGCGCCGGTCCATCCGGTCGGAGATCACGCCGACCGGAAAGACGCCGAGCGCCGATCCGACCACGATCGCCGAGGTGAACAGGGGCGCCCGGTCGGGCGACATTCCGATCTCGACGGCGAACACTGGGCCCAGCGCGAACGCTGCGCCGTTCGCGGCCCCGGCTGCGAGAACCGCGAGGCATGAGACCGGGGCTGCGCGAATGAGCCACAGGAGCCGGGGGCGGACGCTGCGCGGCTGGGCGGGCGGGTCGACGCTGGTCATCGCCATCGGAACGATCGCGAGCGCCAGGAGCGCCGCGGCGACCGCGAAGGCCGAAAAGCCGCCAGGCCCAAGCGGCTGGAGGGCCATCTGGCCGCTCGCGGAGGCGCTGAAATTGGCGATCTGGTAGAGGGCGTAGAGCGCCCCGCGATTGGCGTTGGTCGCCTTGGCGTTGATCCAGGCTTCGATCACCGCGTAGAGGCCGGCGAAGACGAAGCCCAGGAGCGCGCGAAAGATCAGCCACGCGATCGGCCAGGGGAAAACAGGCATGAGAACGACCGAAACGACCGCCAGCGAAACGAAGGCGGCGAAGGCGCGGATGTGGCCGCCGCGACGGATGATCACGGGAGCGGCCAGAGTACCAGCCAACATGCCGGCGAAATAGGCGGACCCCAGAAGCCCGACGACCAGGTCGGGGAACCCGTCAAGGCGCGCCCGCAACGGCGTCGTCACGCCGATCAGGGCGTTGCCGCCGATCAGCAGAAGCACCGAGACGAGCAGTGCGGTTATGGAGGAGACGGCGGTCAAGTGGGGAATCGAAGGCTGGGGGCGGTATGGTGGCATGTCGGGCGCCGGTGCGCGACCGGGAATGCACGCGCCGGTCCCTGAAATAAACGAGAGCCTGCTCCGAAAAACGGCATATCGCTCTCAGGGTTCGGCTTGTATAAAACGCGCGTTCCGGTCAAAAGGCCGCGTTTGGAAGAGGGCCGAGGCGTATTGAATGGCGAATCAACGTTGGACCCCCGACAGCTGGCAAACGAAGCCGGTCGAGCAGGCGCCGGCCTATAAGGACCTCGCATCGCTGGCCGAGGCTGAGCGGCAGCTTGCAGGCTACCCGCCGCTCGTGTTCGCGGGCGAGGCGCGCAAACTCAAGCGCGCGCTTGGCAGCGCCGCCGCAGGCGAGGCCTTCCTGCTCCAGGGCGGCGACTGCGCCGAGAGCTTCGGCGAGCACTCGGCCGACAACATCCGCGATTTCTTCCGCGTGTTCCTGCAGATGGCCGTCGTGATGACGTTCGCGGCCGCCTCACCGATCGTCAAGGTCGGCCGCGTCGCCGGTCAGTTCGCCAAGCCCCGCTCCTCGGATTTCGAGACGATCGATGGCGTCTCATTGCCTGCTTATCGCGGCGACATCGTCAACGACATCGAATTCACCCCGCAAGCGCGCGAGCCCGATCCGCGCCGGCAGCTCGAAGCCTACCGCCAGTCGGCGGCGACGCTGAACCTTCTGCGCGCCTTCGCCACCGGCGGTTACGCCAATCTCGAGAACGCCCACCGGTGGATGCTCGGCTTCGTCAAGGATAGCCCGCAGTCCGAGCGCTATCAGGGCGTCGCCGACCGCATCACCGAGACGCTCGGCTTCATGCGCGCCATCGGGCTCGACGCCGAAGCGCATCCCGAGTTGCGCGCGACCGACTTCTACACCTCGCACGAAGCGCTGCTGCTCGGCTACGAACAGGCGATGACCCGGCTCGATTCGACCTCGGGCGACTATTACGCGACCTCCGGCCACATGGTCTGGATCGGCGACCGCACCCGCCAGATCGGCGGCGCGCATGTCGAGTACTGCCGCGGGGTGAAGAACCCGATCGGCCTCAAATGCGGCCCCACGCTCAGCCCCGAGGAGCTTCTGCGCCTGATCGAGATTCTCGATCCGGAAAAGGAGGCCGGCCGCCTCACGCTGATCTGCCGCTTCGGCGCCGACAGGATCGAGGCCGCTTTGCCGCCGCTGCTTCGCGCCGCAAGGCGCGAGGGCCGGACGCTGCTCTGGGTCTCAGACCCGATGCACGGCAACACGATCAAGACCTCGACCGGCTACAAGACCCGGCCGACCGAACGCATCGCCCAGGAGGTCAGGAGCTTCTTCGCCGTCTGCCGCGCCGAAGGCGTCCACGCCGGCGGCGTGCACCTGGAAATGACCGGCAAGAACGTGACCGAGTGCACTGGCGGGGCGCGCGCGATCTCAGAGACGGACCTGCGCGACCGCTATCACACCTATTGCGATCCGAGGCTCAACGCGGAGCAGTCGATCGAGATGGCGTTCTTGGTCGCGGACCTGCTCAAGGCGCAGCGTCTCGCCCAGCCCGAGCGGCCGGTCCGCGCAGCTGAATGAGAGCCGGGCTCGCGTCGGGGCTATGCGCACTCAGCATGCGGCCGCGGGTTACGCGCCTTGGGCACTTTCATCGATAACAGCGCTCGCCCCGGGGACCTGGGGGCCTGCTAGCAGGGCGAAAACAGGGCGAATCGGGCGCCTCCGACCGCGCTTTGTTGCGAAAACGCCTTTAATTCCAAGATCTTGAGCGAAAAAGTGCGCGGCCATCGGAACAGGACATTAACAGGGCGATAATTCGCGGTTATCAGGAAGGTAACAGGTGGCGAATGAGCAGGAACAGGGGGTGCCCGCCGCGGCGCGAAAGCGGCTCTCAACGCCGCGGAAATCGCATGCGAGGCGGCGTCGGCGCTATGCGTCCTGAGCATGCCTTCGCAGCGACACGCCGGCGGGCCTTCCCGGCCAGGCACTCCATCGCGTCGGCCGGCTTTGGCTGAAAGCCTTGAACCCCGCCCGCCGGGCGGCCAGCGGCGCAAGATGCGGCTGTCCGACTACGCCGTCGGCCGCGACAACAATTTCAACCTGATCCGCTTTCTGGCGGCGCTTGTCGGTCCTCTTCGGCCATAGCGTCGGGGTTCTCGGACTCCCCTCTTCCTACGAGTTCTTCTTCGATCATCTCGGCCTGTCGCTGGCCGAGATGGCGGTCGACGTCTTCTTCGTCGCCAGCGGCTTTCTCGTCACCGCGAGCCTCATCAACCGGGGGAACCTGATCGCTTTCCTGTGGGCGCGCGTGCTTCGCATCTATCCGGCGCTCTGGGTCATGCTCGGGCTGACCGTCTTCGCCCTTGCCCCGGCGCTGACCACGCTGCCGCTCGCCGATTTTTTCAGCGCCGCCAAAACCTGGGAGTATTTCGTCAAATGCGCGACCGTTCTCGGCGGCGTGCGCTATTCGCTGCCCGGCGTGTTCGAGACCATGCCGCTCAGGGGCGAATTCAACGGCTCGCTCTGGACCCTGCCGATCGAATTCCGGCTCTATCTCTATCTGGCCGCGGGATGGTTCGTCTTCGCGCTCACCCCCACGATTCGCGTCAGGGCGCTGACCGTGCTCGCGCCGCTCGCCACGGCCGCATTTCTGGGCCTGATCCTCGAGGGCCGCTTCTTTGCGGCTGCGTTCAACGCCGCCGACATCCGTATCTTCATGTTCCTCGCCGGCTCGAGCCTTTACCTATTGCGCGATCATGTCCCGATGGGTCGCGGCTTTCTGTTCGCGGCGCTCGCCTGCCTCGCGCTGGCGTCCTTCAACAAGTCGGCGTTTTTCGTCGCCTACCTGCTGCTGCTCGCGCCCCTCGTCCTCCATCTCGCCTACCTCCCGAAGGGACGCATTCTGGCGTTCAACGGCTCGGGCGACTTTTCCTACGGCGTCTATATCTACGCCTTCCCGATCCAGCAGACGCTGGCGTTCCTTTTTCCCGGTCTGGGGTTGGTCGCGTTGATCGCCGTCGCCGCCCCGATCACGATCGGCGTGGCGGCGCTGTCATGGGTCCTGATCGAAAAGCGCGCGCTCGCGCTGAAGGACGGCGCGGCCGCAGCGACGTCGCGCGCGTTCAATCTCAGTCTCGCCAAGTTCGCTGGCGGTGTCCCTTCTCCCCGCTCGCGGGGAGAAGGTTAGGATGAGGGGCGGGGAGAAAAGCAAGGCGGCCAATCGCCCACGCCCCTCACCCAACCCTCTCCCCGCGAAGCGGGGCGAGGGAGAATCCGGGCGCGGCTGTTCAGCCGTTTGCCCCCGCCTCCCGCCCCGCGCTAAATCATCCCAATGGCCGCCCCCGCCAATCGCCTCGTCATCGCGCTCGCGCAAATCCCGGCCATCGTCGGCGACATCGCCGGCAACCGCGACCGGCTGAAAGAAGCGCGCGCCAAGGCCGCCGCGTTCGGCGCCGACCTCGTGCTGGCGCCGGAACTCTACCTTTCCGGCTATCCGCCGGAAGACCTCGTGCTGAAGCCCGCCTTCCAGGAGGCCTGCCGCGCGGCCTGCGAAGAGCTGGCGCGGCAGACGGCGGACGGCGGGCCTGCGGTGCTTGTCGGCCTGCCCTGGGTCGAGGAGGGCAAGCTGCACAACGCCATGGCGCTTCTGGCCAACGGCCGGATCGAGGCGGTGCGGTTCAAGGTCGATCTCCCCAATTATGGCGTCTTCGACGAGAAGCGAGTGTTTGCGCCGGGCCCCTCGCCCGGCCCGATCGCCTTCAAGGGCGTGCGCATCGGCGTGCCGATCTGCGAGGACATCTGGGGCCCCGACCCGGTCGAATGCATCCTCGAGACCGGTGGCGAGATCCTGCTCGTCGCCAACGCCTCGCCTTACGAGCGCGACAAGCTCGCGATCCGTGAGAGCGTCGCGGTGTCGCGGGTGGTCGAGAGCGGCCTGCCGCTGATCTACCTCAACCTCGTCGGCGGCCAGGACGAGCTCGTGTTCGAAGGGGCGTCGTTTGCGCTGAACGCCGACCGCAGCCTCGCCGTGCAGCTGCCCGCCTTCCGTTCCGCGGTCGCGCGCACGGTCTGGGAGCGGGGCGAGAAGGGCTGGCGCTGCGTCGAGGGCCCGCGCGAGACGGTCGAGGAGGGCGACGAGGCCGACTATTCGGCCTGCGTGATGGGCCTGCGCGATTATGTCGACAACAACCGCTTTCCCGGCGTGGTGCTCGGCCTCTCCGGCGGCGTCAACTCGGCGCTTTGCGCGGCGATGGCGGTGGACGCCCTCGGCTCGCGCGCGCGTCCACGCGGTGATGCTGCCCTATCGCTACACCTCGAACGAATCGCTCTCCGACGCCGCGGCCTGCGCGAAGGCGCTTGGGCTGCGCTACGACATCGTGCCGATCGCCGAACCGGTCGAGGGCGTCGAGCATGCGCTCAGCCATATGTTCGCCGGACGCCCACGCGACATCACCGAAGAGAACATTCAGAGCCGCGCCCGCGGCCTGATCCTGATGGCGATCTCCAACAAGACCGGGGCGATGGTGGTGACGACCGGCAACAAGTCGGAAATGTCGGTCGGCTACGCGACGCTTTACGGCGACATGAACGGCGGCTTCAATCCGATCAAGGATCTCTACAAGATGGAGGTGTTCCGCCTGTCGGCCTTGCGCAACCGCTGGAGACCTGCGGGCGCGCTCGGGCCGGACGGCGAAGTGATCCCGGAAAACATCCTCGTCAAGCCGCCGAGCGCGGAATTGCGCGAGAACCAGAAGGACGAGGATTCGCTGCCGCCCTATCCGGTGCTCGACGCCATCCTGCATGGGCTCGTAGAAAAAGAGATGCGGCTCGCCGATATCATCGCCGAAGGGTTCGACCCCGACACGGTGCGCAGGGTCGAAAAGCTGCTCTATCTCGCCGAATACAAGCGCCGCCAGTCGGCCCCGGGCGTCAAGGTCGGCCCGAAGAATTTCGGCCGCGACCGGCGCTATCCGATCGTCAACCGCTTCCGCGATCCCGGCCTGCCGGCGGTCAAACCCGACGCCACGATCGCGCCGGTGAAGCCGGCCGGAACGAGCGAACGGTTCGAGGAGTAATGCGGGACCCCGCGCCCGCGGGGCCGTCTCGGTGTCGTCTTTTGTTCATAGTGCAAGGGTAATCGACGGAAAACAGGGGGAACCCATGGCGGATATTTCGGCGAATCTTCAGCAGGAACTGGACCAGCTCCAGGCCGACTATAAGGCGGCGGTCGACGCGTGGGTGGCGGCGATCCGCGAGGAAGAAGCGCTCGCCTCGGGCAGCGAGCACTCGGTCGCCGACCTCGACAAGTGGGAGGCCGCGCATTTCCGCGAGCACAAACTGCACAAGGAAGTCGACTACCGCAAGCGGCTCTACGAGGATGCGCTGCGGCGAGAGTTTTACGGGTTCTGAGGTCGCCTCACCTTCACCTCAACCCTCTCCCGCAAGCGGGAGAGGGGGCGTTACCCTTACTCCCGCTTGCGGGAGAAGGTGGCCGACGCAGTCGGCCGGATGAGGGTCGGTGGCCCTGCGGCCGTCGGGGATGACAAAGCTAAAGCCGTTTCTCGAACCAGTGATGCGCGTAAGGGTTGTCGTTGAAGCGCTCGATCTCGCGATAGCCTTCCTTGCGGTAGAGGGCGTGGGCTTCGGTCAGCGCCTTGTTGGTGTCGAGGCGAAGCGTGGTGAGGCCGGCGTCGCGCGCGGCGCCTTCAAGCGTTCGAAGCATCCGCCGCGCGACGCCAAGGCCGCGCGCCGAGCGCGCGGTCCATACCCGCTTGATCAGGCCCGTCGCGGCGTCAACCCGCTTGAACCCTCCGCAGCCGATCGCTTCGCCTTCCAGGCGCGCCACGACGAAGCGACCCCCGGGAGGACCCAGCTCGCCGTCGAGGCCGGAGCGCTCCTTGGCGGGGTCGAATCCCGCCTCGAAGCGCTCGGCGATCTCGCGGAAATAAGCGTCCAGGCACGCCCTTGCGTCGGCGCTGGCGGGCGATTCGAAAGAGATCACCACCCTGCCCGCCCGCAGCAATCGCTCGACCTCGCCCATCGCCTCGACCAGGCGCTCGCGCTGGCTTGAGTCGAGCGGCGCGAGCATCGAGGCTCCGAGCGCGTCGGAGAGGCGGCCATACGCGGCGCGCTCGGCCCGTCCCTTGCGCGTGAGGATCGCGCGCCGCAGGCGGCCATCGCGCGCGTCCTTGCCGACCTCGACGAGACCCTGCGCCGTCAGCGAGTTGAGGAGCCGGCTGAGGTACCCGGAATCGAGAGCAAGCCTGTCGCGTAGCGCACGCAAATCCGCTCCCTCGGGTCCGACCTCGAACAGGAGACGCGCTTCGCCGAGCGGCCGGCCGCGCTTGAGATAGCTCTCGTCCAGCGCGCCGACGCGCTGCGTGACCAGCCGGTTGAAGCTGCGAACCCGTTGGACCTGTGCGCCGTCCATTCTCTGACCTTAATCAGAGACTTTTCCCGTTGCAATGGATGACCCTCTCAGCCGCCGGTCATCCGAATACGCCCCCGTGCGCGCCGGCGACCGCGCCGAGGATGGTGACGATCCCCGCCGCCAGCAGAACGCGGTGGGCGCGCGAAAGCCGGACGAGGAGGGCCGCCGGAGCCTCCGCGGCCATCGCAGCGATGCGCCCGTGCGCGAGCGGTTCGATGACGAAGACGATCACCATGAACAACGCCCACAGCAGGACCATCGCGTCCATCCACCAAAACGCCGGGCTCGCAAACAGCCCCCAAAGATCGAGCCGCCACGCCATCCAGAGTCCGGTCGCGCCGGCGAGCGGTATCGAGACGCGCACTTGCGCCGCAAAACGGCGTTCGATCGCCTCGAACAGCGCCCAGCCCTTGCCCGCGTCGGCGCAAGACCGCGCGAGCGGCAGGGCAACGAGGGTCACGAAAGCGACGCCGCCGATCCAATGGGCGACGAACAGGACATGCAGGGCGCGGGCGATTTCGACGTCGTCCATCACAGCGTCCCGAAAATCCTGTTGAACAGGCTCTTGTCCCTTTGCCCCGGCTGGCGGCCGACGTTGGGGACCGGCGCGGGCGGGACAGGGGCGCTGGGGTCGACGGGGGCCGGCGACGCGCGCCCCGAGGCCTGCGGCGGAGTGAGGTTGAGCGGCGCGCTCGCCGCGACCGGAGCGCCGCCGCCCCGTCTGCCGGAGGGCGCCGTCGGCGCCTGCCCGCCGGTGAGGTCGAGCGGGGGCAGCGGCGCCGCGAACGGGTTCGGCGAATCGGCGTTGCGCCAGACCCCGAGCGGCAGGCCCGCCACCGGCACCCCCTCATGCGCTTCCTTCATGAACCGGCTCCAGATCTCGACCGGCAGGTTGCCGCCCGAGACTTTTTTGGTCGGGCTGTCGTCGTCGTTGCCGAGCCACACTGCGGCGACGAGATAGCTGGTGTAGCCGACGAACCAGGCATCGCGCCAATCCTGGCTCGTCCCCGTCTTGCCCGCCGCCTGCCAGCCCGGCAGTTCAGCCTTGCGCGCGGTGCCGGTGAGCAGCGTCTCCTGCATCATCTCGTTCATCATGGCGACGTATTGCGGATCGATGACGCGCCCGAAGCTCGCGTTGCGCCGGGCATAGAGCTGCTTGCCGTCGGCGGTGCGCACTCTCGAGATCACATGCGGCTGTACGCCGATGCCGCCGTTGGCGAAGGCCGCGTAGGCGGAGACCATTTCGAGCGGCGTGACCTCCGACGTGCCGAGCGCGATCGAAGCGTTGGGCTCGAGTTCGGAGGCGATGCCGAGCCGGTGAGCGACGGAGACGACGGCCTTCGGCCCGACCTCGAGGCCGAGCCGGACCGCAACCGTGTTGAGCGACAGCGAGAGCGCCGTGGTCAGCGTGACAGGGCCGAAATATTCCCGGCTGTAGTTCTCCGGATTCCAGCCCTTGACCGAAATCGGCGCGTCCTCGCGCACGGTGTCGGGGGTCAGACCCTTCTCCAGCGCCGCCAGATAGACGAACGGCTTGAAAGACGAACCCGGCTGGCGCTTGGCCGCGACGGCGCGGTTGAACTGGCTCTCGGCGTAGCTGCGCCCGCCGATCATCGCCTTGACCGCGCCGGCCGGGTCGATCGCGACCAGCGCGCCCTCGGCGACGCCGAACTTCAAGCCCTTGGCGTTGAGCTCGTCTGTCAGAGCGTGTTCGGCTTCGGCCTGCATCCTGAGGTCGATCGTGGTCGTCACCACGATGTCCTCGTCGATCGCGCCGACCGTGTCGTCGAGCGCGTCCATCACGTAGTCGGCGGCGTAGTTGATCGAGCCCGCGCTCTTGTCGCGCCAGACCTTGGCCGGGCTGGCGAGCGCCATCTTGGCCATCGATTCGGTGATGTGGCCCTGCTCGGCCATGGCGGTGATCACCTGAGCCGCGCGTTCGTTGGCGCCGGCGAGATTGTGATTCGGCGCAAGGCGGGTCGGCGACTTCATCAGGCCGGCGAGGAGGGCCGCTTCCGACAGTGTGACAAAGCGGGCGCTCTTGCCGAAATATTTCTGCGACGCCGCTTCGACCCCATAGGCGCCCGAGCCGAAGTAAACACGGTTGAGATAGAGCTCGAGGATCTGGTCCTTGGAATATCGTCGTTCGAGCCAAAGGGCGAGGATCGCCTCCTGGATCTTGCGCGAGAGCGTGCGCTCCCGGGTGAGGAACAGGTTCTTGGCGAGCTGCTGTGTCAGCGTCGAGCCGCCCTCAACTCCGCCCCTGCCGGTCAGGTCGCGCACGACGGCCCGCGATATGCCGACCGGGTCGATGCCGAGATGCGAATAGAAGCGCCGGTCCTCGATCGCGACGAAGGCCTTGGGCAGGTAGGGCGGCAGGTCGATGAGCCTCACCGCCGCGCCGCCGGTGTCGCCGCGATTGGCGATGAGCGAGCCGTCGTCGGCCAGGATGGCGATATTGGGGGGGCGTTTCGGCACCGCGAGCTGGTCGATCGGCGGCAGCTGGCTCGCCTCATAAGCGATGAGCCCGGCGAGCGCGATCACCCCCCAGACGCCGAGCACGACGGTCCAGTAAAGAAGCCTGCCGAGCGAAGACCGTCGTGGCCGGCCCCTGCTTTTCTTGCCGCGCGGCGCTTTTGCCGGCCTCGCCCTGCGGGCCGAAGGCGGCCGATCAGCGGGATCGGCGCGCAGATCCTCCCCGGCCTCGTCGCGCCAATCGAGGCGCGGCTCGATCCGCGTCCGGCTCTTCTTGCCGCGTCGCCCGAACATTGCGATCCCGCTCGCGACGACGCGCCCGGTGATCGGGCAGAACGCGCCTCACGCAGGGAGAGAGAGTAAAGCGGGCGATTTAAGGGCCGGTAAAGCTTTCGCCCCGATTGACGAAATCGTTAATATCCAGAAGGAAACGGCGGCCGGCGCGGAACGCGCCCTTGCGCCGGCCGGAGCGCCTTGGCAGAGTCCCCAGCCCCGCGTCAGGGCGCGTCGGTCGTCACGAAGAGTTCGGAATTCAAGCGATGAAGGTCACCATCGAGCGTTCGGTCCTGCTCAAGGCTCTGGGACACGTGCATCGCATCGTCGAACGGCGCAATACGATCCCGATTCTCGCCAACGTGCTGATCGAGGCGTCCGACGGCAAAGTGGCGCTGAAAAGCACCGATCTCGACCTCGAGGCGACCGAATCGGTCCCCGCCGACGTCGCGCAGTCCGGCGCGACCACAGTGCCTGCGCATGTGATCTACGACATCGTCCGCAAGCTGCCGGAGGGCGCGCAGGCGAGCCTCGAAATCGCCGGCGAGACCGGGCAACTGCTGTTGCGCTCCGGCCGCTCCCGCTTCTATCTCCAGGCGCTGCCCGCCTCCGACTTTCCCGACATCACCTCGGGCGAGTTCTCCCATCGTTTCACGCTGCCGGCGGTGGAGCTCAAGCGGCTCATCGACAACACGCAATTCGCGATCTCGACCGAGGAAACGCGCTACTATCTCAATGGCATTTTCCTGCACACGGTCGACGTCGGCGGGACCCTGATGCTGCGCGCCGTCGCCACCGACGGGCATCGCCTCGCGCGCGTCGAAACCCCGGCGCCCAAGGGCGCGGGCGGCATGCCCGGCGTCATCGCGCCGCGAAAGGCGGTCGGCGAAGTCCTGAAGCTGCTCGAGGACATGTCGCAGGACGTTCAGATCGAGATTTCGACCGCCAAGGCGCGCTTCCAGTTCGGCGACGTGATGCTGACGACCAAGCTGATCGACGGCACCTTCCCCGACTACGCGCGGGTCATCCCGACCGGCAACGACAAGCGCCTTATCGTCGATAAGGAGCCGTTCGAGAAGGCGGTCGACCGCGTGTCCACGCTCTCGTCCGAGCGGGGCCGGGCGATCAAGCTCGCCATCGCCGACGGCAAGATGACGCTCTCCGTCAACAATCCCGATTCGGGCTCTGCCAGCGAGGAGATCGAAGTCGACTACGATTCGCCCCCGATCGATATCGGCTTCAACGCGCGCTACCTTCTCGACATCGTCGGCCAGCTTTCGAGCGATACGGCGCTCATCCGCCTCGCCGATCCCGGCTCGCCGACGCTCATCCAGGATCGCGACGGCGCGTCGGCGCTCTATGTGCTGATGCCGCTCAGGGTGTGACGGCGGTTCAGCCGGCAGGCGGCGCGTCGATCAGAATCGCGCGGAAATCGTTGACGTTTGTTCGGGTCGGGCCGGTGACGAGAATGTCGCCGAGGGCGGCAAACACCGAATAGGCGTCATTGTCGTCAAGACGCGCGCGAGGGTCGAGGCCGAGCGCGCGGGCGCGCTCGAGCGTATCGGGGGCCAGAAACGCGCCGGCGTTGTCCTCCGTGCCGTCGATCCCGTCAGTATCGGCGGCGAGCCCGAAGATTCCCGCTTGACCGTCGAGCGCCAGCGCAAGGCTCAGCAGGAATTCGACGTTGCGGCCCGCCTCGGCCCCGGCCTCCGACCGTCACCGTCGTCTCGCCGCCCGAGATGAGAACGCAGGGCGGGGCAGCCGGGGCGCCGTGCCGGGCGGCGCTGAGCGCAACGCCTGCATGCACGACGCCACACTCGCGCGCTTCGCCCTCGATGGCGTCGCCGAGGATCAGCGGCGCGTAGCCCGCTTCGCGCGCCTTCGACGCCGCGGCGGCAAGCGCGTCCCACGGCGTCGCGATGAGGTGGTTCTCGGTCCTTGCGAGGCGAGGGTCCCCAGGCTTCGGCGTTTCGTTGGCGGGATCGGCAAGATGCGCGGCGATGCGGCCGGCGACGTCGATGCGATAGCGGGCGAGCACGGCGCGCGCGTCTTCGAGCGTCGAGGGGTCCGCGACCGTGGGGCCCGAGGCGATCACCGAGAGGTCGTCGCCGGCCACATCGGAAATGACGAGGCTGACAAACCGCGCCGGCGCGGCCGCCGCCGCAAGCCGACCGCCCTTGATCGCCGAGAGATGTTTACGCACCGCGTTCATCTCGCCGATGCGCGCGCCGCTTTTGAGAAGCGCGCGGTTCACCGCCTGCTTGTCGGCCAGCGTGACGCCGCCTGCCGGGAGCGTGAGCAAGGCGGAGCCGCCGCCCGAAATGAGTCCGATGACGAGATCGTCGCTCGTCAATCCATGCATCATGGCGAGGATGTCGCGCGCCGCCTCTGCGCCCGCCTCGTCCGGCACCGGATGGCCCGCCTCGACGACACGGATACGCCTGGTCGGGGCGCCGTGGCCGACGCGGGTCACGACGACGCCTTCCAGCGGCCATGGCCAATGGGCTTCGACCGCCACCGCCATTGCCGCCGCCGCCTTGCCCGCGCCGACAACGATGGTGCGCCCCCTGGGCCGAGCGGGCAGATTCGAAGGAACGCAGAGCGCCGGATCGGCCGCAGCTACGGCGGCGTCGAACAAGGAGCGGAGCAACGTCCAAGCGTCGGTTGAGGGCATTTGGCGATGCTTTAGCATCTGCCGCGGCGATGCAAGCCGGCCGAGCGCGCGAGCGCCTGATCGCGATCAACAACCGCCTTTCCGGTCCTGATGCATTGCTTTAAACGCAATGGGGCTCGCAGTTGCGAAAAAGGAGTTTCCCTATGAGCGAAACTGCTTTTGACGCCGTCGTCATCGGCTCAGGTCTCGGCGGCCTCACTGCGGCGGCCCTTCTCGCCAAGTCGGGCCGCAAGGTCTGCGTCATCGAACGCAACCACAGCGTCGGCGGGGCTGCCTCGGCTTTCAAGACGGGCGCGCTGACGATCGAGCCGGCCCTGCATCAGACGGCCGATCCGCACGACCCAAGCGAACCCAAACACGCGATTCTGACCGAGCTTGGCCTCCTCGACGAAATCGAATGGATTCCGATTTCGCCGTTCTTTTCGGTGAAGGGTGGTCCCGTCGGCCAGACGTTCGATTTGCCGGTCGGCTTCGACGCAGCGCATCTTGCGCTCAGCACGCGGTTCCCGAAGAGCAGAGACGGTTTCGCCCGGCTCCTCGGCGCCATGGAGCAGATTCTTTCCGGCGTCGAGCGGCTGACGAGAGCGGGCGAAACCCGCTCATTCGGCGAACTGCTGCGCGCGGGCGTCGGCTTGCGCGGGCTCGCACGGGATTGGCGCCTGTCGACGGCTGACGTTCTTCTGCGATTCCTTGGCGATGACGAGGCGGCGAAATTCGCGATCGCCGGGAACATCGGATACTACACCGACGATCCCCGCCGTCTGGCCTGGCCATTCTTCGCCATGGCGCAAGGCGGGTTTCTCAAGGCGGGTGGCCGCTTCATCAAAGGCGGCTCGCGCGTGCTCACCATGAAGCTCGCGAAGGTCGTGACCAAGGCCGGCGGCTCAGTGCTGCTCGGCCGCGACGCTTCAGTGGTCGACTTCGACAGTTCCGGCCATCCCGCATTCGTTCGCCACGTCGACTCGAGGACCAAGGCCGATGAACAGCGCATCGCCGCAAAGCAGGTCTTCGCCAATTGCGCCCCGCATGTTCTCGCGCGCATGCTGCCGCCCGATAAGCGAGCGGAAATTGAACGCGCCTATGTGGGACACGCGCTCTCAATTTCGCTGTTCTCGGCCCATTTCGGCCTCCGAGTCCCGCCACCGAAACTCGGCCTCGATCGCTATAGCCTGGCGGTGCTGCCTGACTGGATGACCTCGCTCAGCCAAACGGGGGAATGCAGTCGGATGTTTGCCGCCGATCCCGGAAGCCGCATGCCGTCGTTCGGCATCGCCAATTACGGCGCGATCGACAGCGGCCTGGGAGATGGTCCGGCGCTCGTTTCCGTGGTCGGCGTCGACCGCTTCGACAACTGGGCCGCTCTTGCGCCGCAGGACGAAAAGGTCAGGCGTGGACGGTGGCTGGACGCATTCGAGAAGGCGCTCGACCGCGAATATCCGGGCTTCAGCGCGGCGGTCTCCGAGCGCATGTTCCTCAATGCGCGCTCGATGCACAATTTCATGAATACCCCTGGCGGCGCGGTCTACGGATTTGCGCCCTTGCCGTTCGAACGCGGCATCTGGGCCGGCCTGCCGCGTTCGTCCAGGACGCCGATTCCGTCGGTTTATCTTGCCTCGTCCTTTGCCGAGTTCGGGCGGATTCACCGGCGCGATGAAATCCGGCGCGGATGCGGCGCGGATGGCGATGAAGGAGAAAACGCGCTGAGCCGGCTTCACCCCCGCGCGCCGCGTTCGTCCAACGCGCGCCCTTCGGCCCAGACCCCGGCGACGTCGAGAGCGTCGGTTAGATGGACCAGGTCGGCGCGGCAGCCGGGCGCGAGGCGGCCGATCCGATCGTCGACGCCGAGCAGGCGCGCGGGCGTCAGCGTCGCCATCGCCAGGGCATGGGCAAGCGGCAGACCGAGCGTCAAAGCGACATAGCGCACCGCGTCGGGCATCGTAATCGCCGCCCCCGCCAGCGTCCCGTTTTCATCGACTAGCTTGTGACCAACGCGCGTCATGCGCCGTCCCTGCAGCTCGAAGACGTCGGGGCCTCCCGCGGCTGGCGGCATGGCGTCCGAGACGAGCGCGATCCCTCGCGGGCCCTTAGCGGCGATCGCCGCTTGATAAGCCGCCGGATGGGCGTGCTCGCCGTCGGCGATGAGCCCGCAGATGACACGCTGATCTGCAAGCGTCGCGCCGACCACGCCGGGCGTTCGCGAGCCGAGCTGGCTCATCGCGTTGTAGAGGTGAGTGACCGCGCGCGCCCCTGCGTCGAAGACCGCTTCGGCTTCTTCCGCGGTGGCGTCCGAGTGTCCAAGGCTGACGACGATCCCCGATCGGGCGAGCCTTGCGATCATCTCGTGCGGCACGGAGGCGGGCGCAAGGGTGACCACCATGACGCCGGCGCGCGTCGCGATCAGCGCCTCAGCGTCCTTCTCACGCATCGGGCGGATCCATTCCGGCGGATGCACCCCTTTTCGGCGCGGATCGATGAAGGGTCCCTCGACATGAATCCCGAGCGCGCCGGGAACGCGCACATGCGCCAGCCGAGCGGCGGTCAGCGCCGCGGCCAGAACTTCCGGCGCGTCGGTCACAACCGTCGGCAGAAATCCCGTCACCCCCTCGCGCCGGTGGGCGGCGGCGATCCTGGCGATGCCCTCGACCGTCGGCTCGGCGTTGAACAGCACGCCGCCGCCGCCGTTGATCTGCCAGTCGACGAAACCCGGCGCGAGGATTCCGCCGCCGAGATCGATTTGCTCGCCGTCGCGCGGGCGATCCTTCAGTTCGACAAGCGCATGGATAGCAGCGCCGTCGACGACGAGCGCATGATCGTCGAGAAACCGCTTGCCGTCGAAGAGGCGCGCTCCGGTAAAGACTTTCATTGCGCCGCTTCCCTCTCGCTGGCCACGACGCCTCCGGCCAGCAGGATCGCTCCGTCGGTTGCGTCGTATAGCGGACGGGTCAGCAATGCCGCGATCTCAGCCTCGAGATAGGGGCGCAACGCTTCGCCGGCGCCGCCGACCAGCGCTACCCGAACGGCGCCGAGCCCGACCGCGCCGCGCGCGAGCGCCGCAATCGCGTCTGCAGCAGCGCCGACCGTCGCCAGAGCGATCGGATCGCCCTTGGCTGCGTGCTGGAAGACTCGAGGCGCGAAGGCGCCGTAGTCGCCAGGTTTGGCTGTTCGCGCCCACCGGACCATCGCCACAACATCATCGCCAAACGCGCCGAGCACGTCGTCGGTCAGGGCGCTCGAGGGCCCAAGGCGGTCGTAGGCGCGAGTCGCCGCCCGCAGCGCGGCGAGGCCGATCAGCGCGCCCGAACCGTCATCGCCGAGCGCGAAGCCGCGTCCGCCAATGATGGTCTCCTTGCCCCCGACCCGCGCGATCGCCGCCGAACCGGTGCCGGCGATCACAAGGCCGCCGTCCGCGCCGGCGTGAGCGCCGACGCAGGCGGTCGTCGCGTCATTTGCGGCGCAAACGAATGCGTAACCCGGAAAGGCTGCGCAGACTTTCGTCGCGTCGCCGGCATCGTTCAGTCCTGCGAGACCAAAGCCGATGGCGATGCGCTCATTCTTGTCGGCGTTGAGCCCCGCCTTGTCCCGGACTTCCACGATCAGGGCGCGCATGACCTCGATGGCTGCAGCGAAATCGACATGGATGTTGGCCGCGGCGCCGGCCGCTTCCGCGAGCGCAGCCCCGTCGGGGTCGCGCAGACGCGCGCGGCAGCGCGTCGCGCCCCCATCGACGCCAATGAAGGCAATCGGGCTAGCCATGTCGCGCCCGGCGCTGCTCATGCTCGCAGAGGTGAGGCAAGTCAACTCCAGGTTAGCCCGCGCTCGAACGGGTCTTATCATGCCGCGAGCGGACGGGAATGTTGGGGGATAGCCCAAACCGTCAGCTTGCGCCAATGCACTCGCAGATGGCGCTTGCGGCGGATTTCAAGGCGCGCACTGCGTCGGGCGTCGAAAGCCGGCGTGGGTTTGAGCGCGCCGGACTCTGCTCGGGCGTCGCCGGCAGGTGAAGAAACACCGCGGGCGTCCCGGGCGAGACGCGCCGCACAAACGCCAGCGCGCCGTAGTAGAGATGGTTGCAGACGTAGTCGCCGGCGTTCGTCGATACGCGCGCCGGAACCCCCGCGCCGCGGATTGCGCGCGCGATTTCTCCGACCGAGACCGTGGCCTCTAGTCGTTCGGGACCCAGGATCGGAGGCGGCGGCGCCTCTGACGACGCCGCGATTGTCCGGCGTCGTCGCATTCGCGACATTGCGCGCGAAGCGCTCGACGCAGACGAGCCCGCGCCGCGCCGCCTGGCCGGTCATCAGCGCCGCATCGGGTTTGAGCCGCTCGAACGTCTCGGCGAACACATCGACCGAGGCGTCGTAGACGCATGGCAGCATCAGCGCCACAGCGACATGATCGCCGCACCGCCAGCCTTCGAGCCGCTTCGCGGCCTCCCACGACGCGTTGACCGTCTCGCCGCCGAAAGGCTCGAAAGCGGTGACGAGAATCGTTGCCAATCGGAGCCTCAGGCGAACAGGCTGTCCTGCTCGGCGAGCTTGCGCACATGCAGGTCCGCGTCGCCGTAAGCGGCGTCGATCATCGTCAGCCGCTTGAGCAAGTGGCCGACCTTGTACTCGTAGGTCATCCCTATGCCGCCATGAATCTGCACGGCCTGCTGGCCGATGAACCTGGCCGACCGCCCGATCTGGACCTTGGCCGCGGAAATCGCCTTGGCGCGTTCCTTCGCGTCCTCCTCGCCCGCCATCATCGTCGCCAGATACATCATGCTGCGCGCTTGCTCGAGCGCGACAGTCATATCCGCGGCGCGGTGCTGCAGCGCCTGAAACGAGCCGATCGTCACGCCGAACTGCTTGCGCGTCTTCATGTATTCGACCGTCATCGTCAGCGCCTCGCTCATCGCGCCCACCGCCTCGGCGGAAACGGCCGCGATCGTCTCGTCGACCGCCCGTTCGATGACAGGCAACGCGCGCCCGGGTTCGCTGAAAACGTCCTTCGGCTCGACCCGCACGTTGGCGAAGGCGATCTCCGCTGCGCGCTGGCCGTCCTGGGTCGGATAGCCGCGCCGCGATGACGCCGGGCGCATTGGCGTCGACCAGGAAAAGGCCAATCCCGTCCCGATCGCGGCGTCCGCCGCTGAGCCGCGCGGAAACAATCAGCGCATCCGCGCTATCGCCCTGGCCGACAAGCCCCTTCTCGCCGTTCAGCACGAAAGCCGCGCCATCTTTGCGCGCGGTCAGCGCGACATCATAGAGATCGTAGCCCGACTGCCTCTCGGCGTGGGCGAAACTGAGCCGCAGATCGCCCGCTGCGATCTTGCCGATGAGCTCGGCACGTTTTTCGGGACTGGCTCCATGCTTGATGAGCGCGCCGCAGAGGACGACGGTCTGGAGATAAGGTTCGAGCGCCAGCGCCTTGCCGAATTCCTCCATCACGATCATGGTCTCGACCGCGCCGCCGCCATAGCCGCCGTCGTCTTCGGAGAAGGGCGCGCCAAGCAGACCCATGTCGGCGTATTCGCGCCACAGCGCCTCGCTCCAGCCGCGCGGGCTCGCCTGATAACCCTTGCGGGCCTCAAAGCCGTATCGATCCTTCATTAGCCGCACGATATTGTCGCGCAGCATCTGCTGCTCGCCGCTGAGCTCAAAATCCATTGTCAGAGTCCCAAGATGGCTTTGGCGATAATTCCGCGCTGGATCTCGTTCGATCCGCCATAGATCGTGACCTTGCGGTTGTTGAAATAGGCGGGCGCAGCGGGCCTGACCAATCGAAGCCGACCGGCGGCTCGTTGGAGCCATCTTCGGTCGTCTCGTATGGCAGCGCGTAGGGGCCGACCACCTCCATCAACAGCTCGGTCGTCGCCTGCTGAATCTCGGAGCCCTTGATCTTGAGCACCGAGGAGGCCGGATCAGGCTTGCCGTCGTTGCGGCGATTGGAGATGACGCGCATCTGCGTCATTTCCAGCGCCTTCAGCTCGACTTCGACCGCTGCGATCTTGGCGCGGAAGAACGGGTCGTCGATCTTCGGTCCAGAGCCATAGATCGGCAGCGCGGCGAGCTCGCGCAGCCGGTCGAGGCGAGCCTTCGAGATTCCGACGCGGGCGATGCCGTTCCGTTCGTTGGCGAGCAGGAACTTGGCGTAATCCCAGCCCTTGTTCTCCTCGCCGACCAGCGCGTCGAGCGGCGCGCGCACTTCATCGAGAAAGACCTCGTTGACCTCATGCCCGCCGTCGATGGTCTGGATCGGCCGCACGGTTATCCCGGGCGTCTTCATGTCGACGAGGAAAAACGAGATGCCCTCCTGCTTCTTCGCCTGGGGATTGGTGCGCGCAAGGACGAAGATCCAGTCGGCGTACTGGGCCATCGTGGTCCAGGTCTTCTGGCCGGAAATTACCCACGAGTCGCCGTCCCGCCGCGCGCTCGTGCGAAGGCTAGCAAGGTCGGATCCCGCGCCCGGCTCGGAGAAACCCTGGCACCACCAGTCGCGCAAATCGACGATGCGCGGCAAGAACCGCTCCTTCTGCGCCTGAGAACCGAAAGTGTAGATGACCGGCCCGACCATGCTGACGCCGAAGGCGATCGCTTCCGGGGCGTTGCCGCGTTGGGTCTCGTCGAGGAAGATCGACTGCTTGACCGGGCTCCAGCCCGTGCCGCCCCATTGCTTTGGCCAGAACGGAACCGCCCAGCCTTTGTCAGCGAGGATGCGCGTCCAGCGCACATAGTCGTCCTTGGTGAGCTTTCGCCCCGCGATCCCCTTCTCGCGGATCGACGCCGGCAGGTTGTCGCGCAGGAACGCGCGCACTTCGGCGCGAAACGCAACTTCCTCTTCGGTCAGTCGAAGGTCCATGGGTCGCCTCCCGGGCATCTCAAAATCTTTGCGTGAAGGCGCGGGCCTTCGCAAATCGTGGTTGCAATGTCGGGCTTCGGCGTGGCGGCGTCAACTCGGCGAACCATCTTGAACGTCGGGGCGCTCCAGACGCGGGACGCGCGCCCCGCATGTCCGCGTTTGTCGCGAGGCGGATCATGTATCCTGTCGTCTATGCTGCCCTCGCAGCGCCCGCGGCGGCGGCGCGCGCCCCCGTTGCCGCCAGAGGGTCCAGTCCGGAGCCGCCATGCCCAGATTTTCCGCAAACCTTGGGTTTCTGTTCACCGACCTGCCTTTTCTCGACCGCTTCGCCGCCGCGGCGAAGGCCGGGTTCAGAGGCGTCGAATACATGTCGCCCTACGAGCACGATCCCGAAGAGATTGCCTGCCGTCTCGCCAATCACGGATTGACGCAGGCGCTATTCAACCTGCCAGCAGGCGACTGGGCGGCCGGAGAACGCGGGCTCGCCATTCTCCCCGGCCGCGAAGACGAGTTTCGCGACGGGCTCGGGCGCGCGCTCGACTATGCGGCGGCGCTCGGCTGCGAACGGCTCAATTGCCTCGCGGGAATCGCGCCGATGCAGGCCGACCCGCGAGTCCTGGAGGCCACTTTCCTGAAAAATCTCGCTTTCGCCGCCGAGACCGCGGCTCGGCGCGGGGTGAAGTTGCTGATCGAGCCAATCAACACCCGCGACACGCCGGGCTTCTACCTCAACCGCACGGACGAGGCGCTGCGGCTGATCGACCTTGTGATGTCCGACAATCTCTATCTGCAGGCCGATATCTATCACATGCAAATCATGGAGGGGGACCTCGCACGTCGGCTCGAGGCCGCGGCGCCGCGCGTCGCTCATGTCCAGATTGCTGACAATCCCGGCCGGCATGAGCCTGGCACTGGCGAGATCAACTACCCGTTCCTTTTCTCGTTGATCGACCGCCTGGGATACGAAGGCTGGGTCGGCTGTGAATATCGGCCCCTGACCACGACGGAGGCCGGACTTGGGTGGATGAAGGCCGCGAAGACGGAGGCTGCGGATTTCCAGATCCCATCCCGCGAAAGGTGACTCGAAGATTCTGTCCTTCAGAACGAAAATTGTGTCGAAGTGTGACGGCCGTCACAGCGCAATGTTTCCTGGAGTGCTTTAGTCACCAGACATAGCGAAGGACTGCCCGATGCGGATGTTCCTTTTTGTGGCCTGTCTGGCTTCCATTGCGCTGGCTGCGGAGGCTGCGATCCCGCAGCCCTCGCCAGAAGCGGCGGTCCGGGATGTCTATGCGGCCGACGCGCTTTCGCTTCGGGATAATGGCCTCGGCGCATTCAGCGATCCCAGCGCTCGGCAGAGGCTCTTCTCGCGCTCCTTGCTTCGGGCGATCGGCGCCGCTGCCGAGATTCCCGCCGACCCGTTCAGCGACTCGTCGCCGCATCTGGTCGATCTCAAGGTCGCCGCGACTTTCGAGAACGGAACCGCAGCCACGGTCGGCGTTGACTTTGCGCGCGGCGACGGCGCGCGCGAGCACCTGACTTACGCGCTCGTGCTGGAGCGTCGCGAGTGGCGCATCGACGATATCGGCTACGCTCTGCTGGGCGGAGAAAACCGCACGCTGCGCGGCATGATTTCGCGCTGATCCGCGCCACCGGACAATGGAGGGGAATTCCAAATCAAGGATGCGTCATAGGGCGAGTTAGCTTCGTCTTTCGGACGGGCTACAGGCGCACCGCTTTCAGCGGCAGCTCTTTTTGGGCTGTCCTTGGTTTTGAATTCCTCTTCCTTGCCAACGAGCGGCCAGCGGTTCGCTTTGGAGGTTCTCATCGAATTTGATAGCCTTCGGCTCGGCTGGGCGACGAAGGACATCGGTAATGCGTCATGCGTCTTGCCTGGCTCTTTTCGCTCTCCTCTTAATCTTCGCTGCTTCATGCGGCCACCGGGCGGAAGCAGAGGAGCCGCCGATTGCAGTCGACGCTGCGGTCGTGCTGGCGGCGGATGTCTCGCGCAGTATCGATGACGGCGAATTCGCGCTCCAGCGCCGCGGCTACGTCGAAGCAATCCAAGACGCGAAGCTCATGGACGCAATTTCCACCGGCCCGCATGGAGCGATAGCGCTCGCGTATGTCGAATGGGCCGGCGAGAGCGAGCAAAAGCAGGTGGTCAACTGGACTGTGATCCGGAACGCGGCCGACGCCCGCGCATTCGCGGCCGCCTTGACCGCGGCGCCCCGCGCCTTCGTCGGACGCACCGCGATCGGTTCTGCGATCGACTTTTCGTTTGCCCTATTCGCGGAGACCGAATTCGCGACAGATCGCCGGATCATCGACGTTTCGGGCGACGGGACGAGCAATCAAGGGAACTCCGTCACCGCGGCGCGCGACGCGGCAGTCGGATCAGGCGCGGTAATCAACGGACTGACGATCTTCAATCGTCGGGCCGCGACGCTCGGCGGCTATCTTGCGCTGCACACCAATCCGCCGGGCGGGCTCGCGCAATATTACCGCGACAACGTCATCGGAGGGAAAGGCGCGTTTGTCGTGCCGATCGACGATTTTAACAGCTTCGCCGACGCGTTGCTGCGCAAGCTTGTCAATGAGATCGCAGACGGAGGCCCGCATTGCTGCAGCTCCCGGCGCGTTCTCGCGGCCGGCGCGTCGAACCGGCTACTGCAACCGCGGCCGCTTCAGGAAGGCGGTCCGGTCCGCTGATTGGACCTTAAGCCCGAGCGCACGTCCATCGCGGATGATTTCGACCGGCACTTCGGCGCCGGCCTCGCCGCAACGCCACACTTTCCGGTAAAAGTCGCCGAGATCCGCGATCTCTGCGCCGCGAACGCTGGCGAGCACGTCGCCGCGACGCAGTCCGGCCGAGGCGGCTGGTCCGCGTTCGGCAAGGGCGGCCACGACAACCTCGTCGCCGCTCTCGGCGGAATAAATGCCAAGCCAGGGACGCGCCGGCTTGTTGACCCGGCCGTAGGTCAGCAGATCGTCGAGGATCGGCGGCAAAAGGTCTATCGGCACGATCATGTTGATGTCGCGCGGTCCGCCCTGCATGGTCAATTGCTCCACGTGGAGCGAGCCGACGCCGAGAAGCTTGCCCCATGCGTCGATGGCGCCCGCCCCTCCCCAGAAGGGATGCGCAGGCGAGGTGAAGATTGCCTCCTCGAGGAAATATTCCCAGTAGCCGGCAAATTCCTGTTTAGCGACGACTGACGCATGGACGGCCTTCGTCCCCCCGCCGGCCGCCACCACGACCGAATCGCCAATCCTGGCGTCGCCGGATCGCCCCAACTCCAAGGCCGGACAATCGAGCCGATCGAGAGCCTGCACCAAACCGAACCCGCTCTCCTGATCGATGGCGAGCGCGTGACCCGGGATCACGCGCCCGTCGTAGCGGGCGATCCAGACGGTCTCAGCCTCGGTGATGAGATAGCCGATCGTCAGCACAAGTCCGCTTTCGCGGATCACCACTCCGCTGCCGGTCCGCTGCTCGCCCAAAATCTGGGCGGTGTAGGCGTCTTCGGGGACCGACGACTGGACGGTCACGATCGATCTGAGCGCGCGATCGAGATCGAAACTGGGGCCGCCCGCTATATTGCGAACAGCCGTGCGTGAAGCTTCTCGACGCGGCTTATCAATCATCGCCTTTCCCTTTGTGGACGCGACGATGTTACTGCGGCGAAGCGCCGTCCGCAATTCATGTGCGTTAGCGCAGCCTGGCGCCGCAATCCCTTGCCTTCGGATCGCCTAGAGCTGTGCGTTGAGGCGCGCAAGAAACCCACCGAGGTCGTCGGTGACGAAATCGGCCCCCGCCGCGGCGCCCTCGGCCGTCGCACGGTCATGCGCTTCGCGGTGATCCGCCTGTCCTGGCTTCGCCGTCACCAAAGTCGTCGTCATGCCTCGGGCTTTGGGAACCGCGAGGTTCTTGACGACATCCTCGAACATCGCCGCGCCCCGCGGGTCGATATCGTAGTGCTCGAAGAACGCAATATAGGCGGCTTCGGCTGGCTTCGCGATCAACCGCGCCGCGACGATGTCGAACGCGTCCTCGAAGAGGCCGTCGAGACCGAGTTGCCGGACCGTGAGCATCGCGTGATCGCGAGATCCGTTGGTGAAGATCAGCTTGCGGCCCGGCAATTCAGCGACCTCGCGCACGAGAACCGGGTCGGGCTTTAGCGCGGAGCGGTCGATATCATGGACAAATTCGAGAAACTGCGACGCCGCGTCGATGTTGTCCTCCACGAGCCCGCGAAGGGTCGTTCCGTGCTTCAGGTAATAGTGCTGGTGCAAGGCGCGCGCCGATTGGGCGTCCAGGCCAAAGAGATCGCTGAGGAACAGCGTGATGCGCTCGTCGATCATGCGCCAAATTCCGCAGTCGGGCGGATATAGCGTGTTGTCGAGATCGAATACCCAGGTCGTCACGTGGCCAAAGCGCACGCGCAACTCCTCGTCCAGCGGTAACCGGAAAGCGGAACGGGTAATCAGCGGCGCCATAAACGATCCAGAGTTGACCAGTGTGGGACGGCAGACTAGCCGCCGCAGGCTCCGAGTTCTACCAGGATTCCGTTGGGCGAATCTTACGCCGCCCTGCGTGCGTTGATCCCGGGCCGCGCTCATCGGGCCCGTAAGGCCCGGGCGACCGCCTTGCGCATCACATTGGAAAAGCCTGCCTCGCCGACGCCGTCAGGCGAGACCCAGAAGCACCCGTCCGGAGCGCCGCCTTCGACGAGGGCGACGTAAACCGTCAAGGTCAACTCGAAATGGGTGAAGACCTGCTCGACGACGCCCGGCAGCCTCAGCCAGCGCGCTGCGACCGGAGCGGCGTCCAGCCACGCTCCTCCGGGGCCCTCGCTTGTCCAGGGCGTTCCGGGAAGTTCGACGGTCGAGGCGAGGAGGCCTCGCGGCGGCCGTCGGCGCGCGAGAAAGGCGCCGTCCGTCCTGCGGGCGAGAAAGACGGCGCCTCTGCGCCGCGGCCTTGCTTTGGCCGCGGCCCGGCGGGGATAGGCCTGGGGCGCGCCGGACCGCAGTGCGGCGCAATCTTCGCTCAGCGGACACGCGGAGCACTCCGGGTTGCGCGGGCGGCAGATGGTCGCGCCGATATCCATCAGCGCCTGGGCGAAATCGCCGGGACGTTTGCGGGGCGCTAGCGCGCGCGCCGCCGCCGCGATTGCGCTTCGCGCCTGGGCAATAGGCTCGTCAAGCGCGAGCAGGCGAGCCAGGATTCGCGCGACGTTGCCGTCGACGGGGGCCGCGTGGCCGCCGAAGGCGATGGCCGCGATCGCGGCTGCGGTATAGGCGCCGACGCCCGGCAGTGCGCGCAGTTCGGCTTCCTCGCTCGGAAATCGGCCGCCCCTCCGAGCGATCTCCTTCGCGCAGGCATGGAGGTTCCGCGCCCGCGAATAATAGCCGAGACCGGCGAAGGCGCTGATCACCGCCTCGTGCGGGGCAGCGGCGAGATCCTCGACGGTCGGCCATTTCGCGATGAACACCTGGTAATAGGGCGTCGCCGCCTGGGCGGTCGTCTGCTGCAGCAGGACCTCGGAGAGCCATACGCGATAGGGATCGGGCGTCTCGCCGGGGCTCGCGCGCCACGCCAGCTCCCGGCGGTTCCGGTCCCACCATTTGAGCGTTCGGGCGACAATCGCGTTTCGCTTTGCCTGAGCCCCGAGCACGCTTACATTGACGTTCATGCTGCCGACCTTACTGGAGATGTGCCGACCATGAAGCCTCCGCGCCGCGGCGCCAAGGCGCTCGCCGAGTTCATGCCCGAGATCATCGGGGAAGCGCTGGCCGCGCGGGGCTTGAGCGAGGCGAGCCTCGTTGCAGACTGGCCCGTGATCGTCGGCGAATCGATTGCCCGTTACGCACGGCCGATTCAACTGCAATGGCCGCCGCGGGCAGCCAAGCGCGACCCGGAGGCGCCGATCGCGCCTTCAACGCTGGTGCTGAGGGTCGACGGCGCTTTCGTGCTCGAGGCTCAGCACAACGCCGCGATCATCGTCGCCAGGGTCAACGCGCATCTCGGCTGGCGCTGCGTCGAAAAGGTCGCGTTCCGGCAGGGTCCCTTGCCGGCATTGAAGCAAGAGCGCGGGCCCACGCCGCATCCGAGCGCCGACGCAGAGGCGGAAGCCAGTGGGGCCGCGGCTTCGATCGACGACGAGGCCTTACGCGCGGCCTTGACGCGCCTTGGCGCGCGGGCGATCGACCGGGCGACGCGCCGGCTTGCTGCGGCGCGCGCCGGAGAGGGAGACTCATAGATTGAGCTTGCGCCATTCGTTGGCCGGGCGCCCCATTGCGCGCATGAACGGAGCGGGCAACAAGATTCTGGTGCTCGATCTGCGTGGGTCCTCGCTCTTGCCAAGTCCCGAGGACGCGCGCGCCATCCATCAGGCGCAAGGGCTCGACTACGACCAGATGATGGTCTTGAGCGATCCGAATTCTCGCGGCACTGCGGCATACGTACGGATCTTCAACAATGACGGCACGCTGGCCGAGGCGTGCGGCAACGGAACCCGCTGCGTCGCCGATCGCCTCTGCCGCGAGCTCGGCGTCGAGAGGGTCGATGTGGAGACGGAGGCCGGCCGCATCGTCTGCGAGCGTCTCGACGCCTCGGTCTATCGGGTCGACATGGGCGCGCCGAAGTTGGCGTGGGAGGCCATTCCGCTTGTCCGGCCGGTTGCGGACACGAGGCGGGTCGATCTCGACTGGCCCGAAGGCGACGCGCTCTCCGCGCTGGGTCCCGCCTCGGTCGTCAATCTCGGCAATCCGCATGCGGTCTTCTTCGTCGCCGACCTCGCTGTCGTCGATGCGGCGGCCTGGGGCGCCCGGATCGAAGTCCATCCGATGTTCACGCAAAAGGCCAATGTCACCTTTGCTCGAAGATCGCAGGCGCGCGACCGCGTCGTCGCAAGGGTGTGGGAGCGCGGGGTCGGCCTGACGCTCGCCTGTGGCTCGGCCGCCTGCGCGACGCTGGTCGCGGCCTCCCGCCTCGACCTCATGGAGCGCAAGGGAATCGTGCGTCTGCCCGGCGGCGAACTCGTCATCGAGTGGCGCGCCGCGGACGATCATGTGCTGATGACCGGCCCGGTCGAATTCGAGGGCGAGCGCGTCCTCGACGGCGCGCTGTTCGAAGCCGCGTTGTGAGCGCCGGGACGGCGCCGGCCGACGGGCCGCCGAAGACCGGCGGCCGCGTCGACGCGATCGACTGCGCCCGCGGCGTCGCGCTGATCGGCATGGCGCTCTACCACCTCAGCTGGGACCTCGCCGACTATCCAGCTGGTCTCGCCGATGCTGCCATTCTCGCCGCCGATGCGGCTCTTCTCGCACGCCGTCGCGTGCACGTTTCTTGCGCTCGTCGGCGTCTCGCTGGCGCTCGCCCAGCGCAACCGCCTGAACCTGCCCGCCTTCTTGCGCCGGCTCGCCATCGTCGCCGCCGCGGCTGCGCTGGTGACCGTCGGCAGCCTTATCTTCGCTCCCGGCGAGGGCATCTGGTTCGGCATCCTCCACTGCATCGCGGCGCAAGCGTTCTTGCGCTGCCATTCATCGAGGCGCCGGCCTTCGCGAGCCTCCTCGTCGGGGCGGCGGCGATCGTTATCCCCTTTTTCGTCCATTCGACCCTGTTCGATCCGCCCGCACTCCTGTGGATCGGCCTCGGCAAGGCGCTGCCGAACACACTCGACTGGTATCCGCTACTGCCCTGGGCGGGCGTCGTCTTCATCGGCCTTGGGCCTCCCTGCTGCCCGGCGTTTTGAGCGGCGTATCGCCTCGCCAAAACGCTGGCGCGCGAGTTCGGCGCCAGCGCGTGCGGTCTGCTTCGCCGGGCGCCACAGCCTCGCCGTTCTATCTGGGCCACCAGCTGATCCTGATTCCCCCTCGTCTGGCGGCCGCGGCGCGTCTCGGGCCTCTTTCCACCGGTCCCGCCGCCGAAGCCGGACTACGGCGCCTTTCTCGCGGCTTGCGAGCGCGCCTGCGTCGCCGGCGGCCGGACGGCGGACGACTGCGAAACCTCGTGCCGGTGCGTCGCCGACGTCGTCGAGCGTTCCGGCGAGGCGGAGCGGCTCGGCGCGGATGCGCTCGACGCAAGGCGCAAGGCCGAGCTCAAACAGATGGCCGAAGCTTGCATGGCCCGATGAGCCGGACGCAAGGAAATGAAAATCCAGCGCAAGGATTTGCAAATCCGGCACAAGGAAATGAAACTCCGGCACAAGGAAACGAAAGCCAGACGCAAGGAAATGAAAATCCATTTTCTTCAGTAAATTAAGTTTTTTCAATGGGTTAAAGCTGATTTTGGCGGGCGCTCGCCCTAAACGGGTCTTCATCCGTTGCCTCCGGGTCTGGCGCTGTCCCAAATTGAACCTCTCTCGCCTCGGCGACGGACCCATTCTATCAGAAATTCTGGTTTTTAGAATAACTTTGCCCACAATCTGCGACTATGCTTAAGGGCCGCTGCCTGGGCGGACGGACCCGCGGAGAGAGGTCGAACTTTCCAAGGCGGCGCCAGGGTGTAGCCTCCGTCCGAATCGCGAGACGGCCGATGGGAATCCCGCAGTATTTTTCGGCGACCTCCACAGAGGCTCGGCAGAAATTCCTCGAAGCAGCGCGCACCGCCGGCGCGGCGCTCGAATCTCATGTCAATCCAAACGCCAGAGGCGCGGAGGGCGAGGAACTCGCGGCGGACGTCGCCCGGTTCGGCGGGATGGAGGCGGAGAACCTCTTCATCGTCGTCTCGGGCACGCACGGCAACGAGGGCTTCTGCGGCTCCGGCTGCCAGACCGGCTTCATCGGGGACGGCGTCATCGACGCCCGGCCGCAATCGGTCGCAGTGCTGATGATTCACGCCATCAACCCCTACGGTTTTTCTCACATCCGCCGGGTGACCGAGGACAATGTCGATCTCAACCGCAACTTCCGCGATTTCTCCACGCCCTTGCCGGAGAACCCGCGCTATGCCGAGATCCATGATCTGCTGCTGCCGTCAGATTGGGACGGTCCCGGCCGCGCCACGGCGGACTCGGCGCTGAAAGCCTGGCGTGAGGCCAACGGCGGCATGAAGGCCTATCAGGCCGCCGTCGCCGGCGGCCAGTACGTTTTCCCCGATGGGCTCTTCTTTGGCGGGCGGAAGCCGACCTGGTCGAACGGCGCCTTCCGCGCCATCGTCCGGAAGCATGGCGCGGGCGCAAAACGGGTGGGCGTGATCGATATTCACTCCGGCCTTGGGCCGATGGGCTATGGCGAGCCGCTCTCGATCATTCCTCCCGGCGCGCCGGCGTTCGAGCGCGCCCGGGCGTGGTGGGGTGACGCAGTCACCTCGACCGCGGACGGCACGTCGAAGTCGCCTCCCGTCACCGGTCCGCTGATCGGCAGCATCGAGGAGAGCCTGCCCGGCGCGGAGGTGACCGCGATCGGCCTCGAGTACGGCACCATCGAATTGCCGGAACTGCTGGACGCGCTGAGGGGCGACAACTGGCTTTATGCGCGCGGCATCACGTCCGGACTGAGCCTGGACTCCGCGCTCGCCCGCGACATCAAGGCGAAAGTGCGCGACGCGCTCTATGTCGACACCGACGAATGGAAGGAGAAGGTCTACGCCCGCGCCGCCGACTTCGCCCTGAAAGCGTTTCGCGGCCTGAGCGCCTAAGGCAGTCGAGGAGCCATCCGGACGTCTCCGCGCGCTTTCTTTCACGTTAGGGTTGACGCGAGGATCGCGTTGCCGATTACGGCCGTCCCATGCGGCAATCGGCGCCGGAGCGCGGCGGAACGCCGCCGGACTGCGTCGCGCGGCGCCGACTCGCCGCATGAGCCCGGAAGGGGGTCGCTTTCCCGCGTTCTCTCGCCCTCCCTGAAAGCGGGAGGGCGAGCCTCTTGGACGCCGGAGGCCGGGCTTCGCGATGCTGGTGATCTCGAATTTTTGATTGTCGCCGGCGAGCGACGAGGCGCGCAAATGCAGCGTCTAGCCGATGAAAGAGGGGGTGGTGGGGGAGGTAGGACTGCTACAAGTGAGGTTTGTCAAGCATTTGCTCGAAAGTGGGGCACTTGAAACGCCCTTAGAGTTCTACGCGTTCCCAGGACGTATGCCCCACCAGATTGCAGTTGCTGCGCAGGCGCGAAGGCAAAGGCGAGTTTGGGAAAAGACTAGAGATACGGCCCAAACCTGTCGGCAACGCAAAGACGGCCCAAGGGCTCCGTTTGAACCGGAGGTGCTCATCCTTTCGGCGCGAGGGGCCTCGTGTACCTTGTCGCCGCTACCCCACCCGCCTTCACCTGTTGAGAACTCCTGATTGCTACCTTGCTGGTCGAGGGCCGGATGCGCGGCCCGAGCCGAAGATCAGGAGACCCGCATGCGGCGAGCTACGAAGAAAACGGAGACCTCGTATGGCCTGGAGCGACGGGCGATGACGGTCTTGCTGCAGGCAGAGGCTGTAGACGAATGTGAAATCCATGAAGGCACATTCACCGACAATGGCGATCCGCTGGGCGCTTGAAAAAGCGCGCGCGCTAGGAGCCAAAATGGTGAAATATGGAGAGGTGAACGCCACCCTTGCCGCGTTCATGACAGCGATAGATCGAGCTTTGGCGACCGCTGAAGAAGCTTGCCCTATCTGCGCCAGCCATGCTGACGAATAACGCCAGAAGGCTAGGCGGACTTCGAGTTGGCCAGCGGGGGCTTGTTGAGCTGCCAGGTGCCCATGGGAATGCCGTCGATGAAATCACTGACGTAGCTCGTCGTGATGCTACGCGACGCTTCGTTGCTAAGCAGCGGAACTTTGGTCCAGGCCCCCATCGCTCCAAACCACGGCGACGGTAATTCTCCCCTATCTGGAAAAGGTCCGCCCCAGGCGATGCAGCCTCCAGTTTGCGATAAAGGTTGTGCTTGGATTTGTCCGTGCGCTTGCGCCACGGCTTCACGTGCACGTAGTTGTCGCCGTGCCCCTTGCCGGCCTCAAGCGAGTAGCCGAGGATCACGATGCGCTGAGTGTTAGCGTTCTTGATGGGCACGTCATGAAGTTCAATCGGACCGGCGGGGAGCGATGACAGACGATCCGTCAACGCATGTTTTGCTGCTCGGCATTCTCCTTTCGTGTGCGCGCCTATAGACAGGTCATCGGAATACGAGTAACACTTTAGCTCCTTGTGAGAGAGCGCAGCGTAGACCTCGCGGTAGATGACGGCGCGCGCCAGCAGCGGCGATAGAACAGAGCCCTGGAGTAGGCCCCGCCGAACGACCTGAACAGTGAGAGCATGGAGAGAGATAGTCCCATCTCGACTGAGATCGGGATACTTCGCATGGAGGTACTGAAGGATGGCTTCGGCATTCTCATGCTGTGGCACCACGATCTTCGCACACTTCGGTAAATAGGCGACATTCCTGATCAACCTGCGGTCGATTGGAGCCATCCGAAGTTGCGTGGTTTGATGGACCCGAAACAGCTCTTGATGTCCGGGGTCCACCACCAATGGTACTCGTCTTCGATGTCTTTGCAGACGGCCTTGATCAGGCCCTTCTTCTCGCCTCCGCCTCCTTTCTTGGTGCAATCAATTGCACTGTCGATGTCCATAACCGACAGCACGTCCCGCAGCATGAGCGCCTGAGCGGTGCGCATGACGCCGGAAACGACGATGGGGCGATACCCCGACTTCCCCGATTTCGGGACCCAGTGAACGATGACCGCCTCGTCAACGGGTTCCCAGACGCTGAGTTCGTGCGCGAGAGCGTGGAGTTCGTCGAGCGAAACGTCGCCCTCCGCCCCGGCCGCGCGGAGCACGGCGTGGAAGCGGGCGTTGTAGGAATGCAGCAGCAGGTCCTTGCCGATGTTGAACTGCTTCTTCGCGCCCAACGGCTTCGCCTGAGCAACTTCTTCAG
>CAWBBW010000028.1:0-181942 GCA_963787135.1 uncultured Alphaproteobacteria bacterium
CCCGGCCAGCCGAAATGCTGGTGCAGCTGGTCTTCCGCAACCTTGTCCACCATGGCCACGGGGTCCCAGGCGGGGGCTGATTTCACCTGGTCGCGCGTCACGTTCACGCTGATGCGGTGGTCGCTCCAGTTGATGTTCGTCACTGCGTAGGGCGCGAGCTGGACGAGCTTGCCGGGCAGCCAGTGCCGCGTGGCGACGACGAGATAGCGGATGTCCCAGTTGGCGTCGTCGGCAAGAATGTTCTCGACCGGACCGAGGTCGCCGTCGGTCGCGTGGACGGTCAGGCTTTTCGCCTCCGCGACGCTGCCGAGATAGAGATCGCCATCGCCGGCGCCGCTTCTCATTGCCTGCTGACGCACCGCGTTTTCGGCGGCGATCGGCTTCGACAGCGGATCGATGGCGTCAGGGCCGAAATACGTGTCGCCCCAATACGGGTCGATTCCGTAGTGGTTGTAGAGGCGCGCCTCCAAATCCGCCGTGCACGGCGCGCCTTCGCGCGCGTCCGGGCTCGAATCGATCTGCTGCTTCGTCAAACGGACAGAGATCGTCAGCGTCTGGCCTCCGGTCATCATCGGCAGCGCAGGCTTTGGCGGCAACTCCAGGGGAGCGATCGCCGAAGGGTGGATCAGCACTTGCCGGCCCGTAAGCCAATGGCCGGTGTCGACCGTCATCCAGCGGATCTTCCAGCTCCGGTCGTCGAACAGGAAGTCCTTGACGCTGCCGATGTCGCCGTCGCTCGCCGCAACCGGGCATCCGATCAGACCATTCACGGCAAACAGCATGGCAGCGCCTCCTCCTCGATCGTGGCCCGCCCGTCGGAGCGGGCGGCGCGCCAATGTTAGAGCATGACTCGGGCGGAGGGAAAACGGCCGGTTGTTGCCCGCCCGTCAGTTCGAGGGAGGAATCCGCGCTGCACGCGTCACCGTGCCTGTTATCGCCCTGTTATGCGCGAAATAGCGTCCTGATAGTCGCCTGTTATGTTTCTCTTGTTCCGCATGAAGATCCTTTTACAATAGCTTGGGAATAAATGGCTTTTTGCGGATGAATTGGTGCAATGACGCGCAATCTCCCTGTTTTCTCCCTGCTAGCAGGGAGCGAGGCTGGGCTCCGAGTCGCCGGACGCGACTGGAGAACGCGAGCGCCCTCCCCACAAAAAAGCATGCCCCCTGCGTCAAGACTGCGCTTGAACTCTCCCGGCGCCGTGCGAATACCTGCCGCGGGCCTAAACACGAATCTCCCGGGGACTCCCCAATGAAAACCAGAGCCGCCGTCTGCCGCGCCTTTGGCGCGCCGCTGACCATCGAGTCGATCGAACTCGCCGCCCCCGGCCCGGGCGAGGTTCTGATCAGGATGGCGGCCTGCGCGATCTGCCACAGCGACATATTCTTCATCGACGGCGCCTGGGGGGGCGACCTTCCGGCGGTCTACGGCCATGAAGCCTCTGGCGTTGTCGAGGCGGTCGGTCCGGGCGTGACCCGGCTGAAAGCCGGCGATCACGTCGTCGCCACCCTCATACGCAACTGCGGTTTCTGCCCGGCCTGCGCGGAAGGCGCGCCTGTCTTTTGCGAGGAAGTGTTCCCGCTCGACAAGCAGTCGCCGCTGACCGACGGCGAGGGCAAGCCCGTGGTCCACGGCCTGCGCACCGGCGCCTTCGCCGAGCACATCGTCGTCGACGCCTCCCAGGCGGTCGCGATTCCCAAGGACGTGAAGCTCGACAGCGCCGCGCTGATCGCCTGCGGCGTGCTGACGGGAATGGGCGCGGTCGTCAACACCGCCAATGTCAAGGCGGGCTCGAGCGCCGTCGTCATCGGCTGCGGCGGGGTCGGGTTGAATTCCATCCAGGGCGCGCGGCTCGCGGGCTGCTCGCCGATCATCGCCGTCGACGTCGAGCCCGGCAAGCTCGAAGCCGCGCGCGCCTTCGGGGCGACGGATACGATCAACGCCCGGGGCGAGGACGTGGCAAAACGGGTCGCCGAGCTGACCGGAGGGCGGAAGGCGGACTGGGTCTTCGTCACCGTTGGGGTCAAGGGCGCGGCGGAACAGGGCGTGACGCTGATGAAGCGCAACGGCGCGACCGTCCTCGTCGGCATGCCGCCCTCGGGTGTCACGGCGACCATCGATCCCGGCTGGATCGCAGCCGACGGACAGAGGATTTTCGGCTCCAAGATGGGCTCGGCCCGTCCGCTGATCGATGTGCCGCGGATTGTCGCGCTCTACCGGGAGGGACGCCTCAAGCTCGACGAACTCATCACCGGGCGGTATCCATTGGACAAGATCAACGAGGCGGTCGCCTCGTCGCGCTCGGGAGCGGCGCTGCGCAACGTGATCGTATTTTGACAGGCGACGCCCTTCGATGAAGATCGCCGAGCTCAAAACCTTCGTCGTCGGCAATCCGCCGCCTGCCTTCGGCGGCCGGTATTTCCTGTTCCTCAAGCTCAAGACCGCCTGCGGAATCGAGGGCGTGGGCGAAGTCTATGCGGCGAGCTTCGCGCCCAAGGCGATCGTCGCGATGATCGAGGACGTGTTCGAGCGCCACGTATTGGGCGCGGACCCTTTCCGCATCGAGGCGCTCTGGCGCAACGTCTACGGGCGCGGCTACACGCTCCGTCCTGACGTCTCGCTGATGGGCGTGCTGTCCGGGATCGAGATGGCGCTCTGGGACATTATCGGCAAGGCCGTCGGCAGGCCGGTCTACGACCTTCTCGGCGGCAAGGTTCACGAGCGCCTGCGCAGCTACACCTATCTCTACCCTGACGAGCCGGGCTCGCACGCCTATTCCGACAGCCCGGTCTATTCGGTTCCCGACGCCGCCGCGGAGCGCGCGCTCAAATACGTCGCGCAAGGCTTCACCGCGGTGAAATTCGATCCCGCCGGACCGTACTCGACTTTCGACCCGCGCCAGCCGAGCCTCGAGCGGCTCGCGCTGAGCGAGGCCTTCTGCAAGACGCTGCGTGAGGCCCTTGGCACGAAATGCGACCTTCTGTTCGGCACGCATGGCCAGTTCACGGTCTCGGGCGCGCTTCGTCTGGCGCGCCGGATCGAGCCTTACGAGCCGCTATGGTTCGAAGAGCCGACGCCGCCCGAGGCGCCGGAGGAAATGGCCAGGGTCGCTGCGCAGTGCCGCATGCCGATCGCGACCGGCGAACGGTTGACGACGAAATACGAGTTCGCCCGCGTGCTCGAGACCGGCGCGGCCTCCATCCTGCAAATGAATTTGGGCCGGGTCGGGGGCATCCTCGAAGCCAAGAAGATCGCGGCGATGGCCGAGGCCCATTACGCCCAGATCGCCCCGCATCTCTATTGCGGACCGGTCGTCGGCGCGGCCAATATCCAGCTTGCGGCCTGCAGCCCGAATTTCCTCATTCTGGAGGGCATCGAGCGCTGGGACGGCTTCCAGGCGAGGCTCCTGAAAAAGCCGATTCGCTGGGAAGAGGGTTATGTCATTCCGCCGGAGGAACCCGGCCTCGGAGTGGAGCTCGACGAGGCAGTCGCGGCCGCTCACCCGTGGGAGGGGTCTGCCCTCCATCTCGTGCCGAGGTTCGGCCCGGTGGAGCCTCCGGACTGACGACCCCGTGCAGCCTCAGTGCTGGGGGCCCATCATCCAATTGCCGTTCGCGGCGCAGTAGACGTGATTGTGGAGGTTGGCGACCCATTGCCGGCCAGAGGCGGTCAGAGCCAGATATTTGACGCCTTCCTCGATATGCGCCGAAACCCGTTCAGAGAAGAACGTCGGGTATTTCTCCACGAGGTCCGCCGGGGTCTCGTACCCATACTGGCGGTTGCTGCCGAGTTCCTCGAATTCACAGAAGAGGGCTTTGGCTTTTTTCGGGTAGAGAGGATCGCCAAGCTGGCCAATGAGGTCTGCGGCCAAAACGAGCCTCGCCTCGAGTTCCGGCGTTCTCTCGCTCTTCGACCAAGGGCGGAAACCGGGTCAGCTCGATCGCATCGGCGACGCGCGCCGCATCGACGTTAGGAGAATTCCACAGCCGCTCGTAAACGAACATTTTCGACCGGTCCACATGATAGGGGGCGAGCGAGGCGTCGGAGGCGCCGCGCGGCAACGTGATGGTCTTTCCAGTATGGTCGACAACGAACTCGGTCAGGGTGTCTCCGCTGAGGATTCCGCGAACGAATCCGATATCGTGCAGCAGGCAGGCGCAGATAAGGTTGGTATAGTCGCCAGGTTCGATTCGATGTGACAGCGTTCGCCCGCGCAAGATATCGCGCCCGACAATCGTCACGAGCATCGTATGCTCGAAGTTGTGATAAAGCGCGTCGCTTCGGGCGATGCACTCGATGGTGCTGCGCGCGAGCGCGCCCAGACGCTCCGCGCCTTCATTGTGGGCGGAGCCGAAGATATCAAGGAAGTCGTGCGCGAGAAACTTGCCAAGTTTCTTGGCCGCCAAAGCCGCTATCGTTTCCACCGTGGGCTCCCCGAAGCAAGCGGCCCAGTTATGCCCCTTTAGGCGGCCAGCCCCAACAACATACTTAGTTCGGGCGGGGCTTCAAGGCCACAAGATCCGGCGGGGACCGTTAAACTGCTAGCTTTAGCCTTGCCTGCCGCCGCCGGTCGGTTATCCCAGCTTATGTGACCGGTCCCAGGAGATATGAATGGCGAGGCGATATGGCTTTATCGGACTTGGCAATCTCGGCCGGGCGCTAGCGGGAAGCCTCAGGCGGGCGGGTTTCGAACTTTACGTCCATGACGCTGACCCGGATGCGGCAAAAGCGCTTCTGGCGGAAGGGGCGATCTGGTCCGAGTCTCCCCGCGCGCTCGGCGCGAGCGTCGAGGCAGTCGTCACTTGCCTGCCGTCTCCTGCAATCTCGGAGCTGGTGTTGAATGGCGCCGACGGCCTCCTCTTGGGCCTTAAGCCTGGCTCGACCTGGATCGAGATGAGCACCAACGATTCAGATACGATCCAGCGCCTGGCGGCGATCGCGGCCGACAGGGGCGTGTTCACGCTCGAGGCGCCGGTCACGGGCGGGGTCCATAAGGCCGCGGCGGGTGAGATCGCCGTCATCGTCGGCGGCGAGGCGTCGGTGTTCGAGCGGCATCGCCCGGCGCTCGAGGCGATGGGACGGCCGATTTTTCACGTCGGACCGTTGGGCTCGGCGTCGGTGATCAAGGTGATCACCAACATGCTGGCCTTCGTTCATCTGGTCGCGGCGGGGGAGGCCTTGATGCTCGCCAGACGCGGCGGGCTCGATCTCGCGCAGGCCTATCATGTGATCAAGGCGAGCTCGGGGAACAGCTTCGTGCACGAGACCGAGTCGCAGCTCGTGCTCAACGGCTCTTACAACATCAATTTCACCATGGACCTCGCCTGCAAGGACCTGGGCTTCGCGATGAAGCTCGGGCGCGACTTCGGCGTGCCGCTGGACCTCGCGGCGATCACCGCGCAAACGTTCATCCGCGCCCGCGAGGCCTACGGCGGCGGCGCCTGGTCGACCCAGGTGGTGAAGCTGCTCGAGGACGCGCTGCATACGGACCTGCGGGCGCCGGGCTTCCCGGCGGAGCTGAAGGCGTAAGCTCCGGGAGTGGCGCAGATGGCAGGAAATCTTTCCGATCCCTGGCCCGCCAGGCGACCTATGACGGGCGCGCGGAGGCCCTGTTAAGCCCTGCTATCAGGGAGAATCGCCTCGCGCCGCGCCCCTTGCTTTTGAATAAATCAAGCTTGATCAGAGGCTTGACTAAAACTGCTCGTGTGGAAGGCGAACAAGATAACAGGGCGATTCATCTCGTTATCAGGGCCTGTAACAGCCAAAGAACAGGGGGAAGAACGCGCGCCGAAAAACCGGGCTTCGGGGTCCGGCGCGAGAGCGTAACTGTCAAGTATTGCTAAACTCTCCGGAAGGCGTCAGCGATCGAGCCAGGCGCCGGCCCGGCTCGAATGTCACCCGAAGCGGAATGCCGAGATCGTCTTCCCGCCGATCACATCGCGAAACTCATGGCTGCCCGCGCTCTCGCCCGCGGCGCCGGCGACCACCATCAGCGGCAGCAGGTGCTCCTCGCGCGGATGACAGGCGCGCGCGGACGGCGCCTTGTCCCAGGCCGCGAGGCGCGCCTCGCGCTCCCGGGGCGGCGCCTTCGCCGTTTCGTCGAGCCAGGCGTCGAAGGTCGCCGAAGCCGCGCCGTCGCCGTCCTGGAAATGGCGGAGATCATGGAAGCTCATGCCGCTGCCGACGATCGCGACGCCCTGATCGCGCAGCGGCGCCAGCGCCTTGCCGAGCCTGATGTGGAACGCCGGATCGAGATCCTTGCGCAGCGACAGCATGACGACCGGGATCTGGGCTTTCGGATCGACGATCAGGAACGGCACGAACACGCCATGGTCGAAACCGCGCTCGCCGTCGGTCGCGACCGGCAGGCCGGCCGCCTCGATCAGGCGCTTGACCTCGGCCGCGACGTCCGGCGCGCCCGGCGCCGGATAGCTCAGCTTATAGGTGTGCTCCGGGAAAGCCGTAATAATCGTAGAGCATGCCGGGTTTCGCGTTGACGCTGACCGTCGGCTGGGCCGTCTCCCAATGGGCGGTCACGACCAGGAACGCCTTCGGCCGCTCCGGCAGCGACGCGACGAGGCCGGCCAGATAGTCCCTCAGCTTGTCCCAGGCGTGCGGGCCGAAAGGCGGTGGAAACTCGATCCAGAAGCAGGGTCCCCCGCCGTGGGGAATGAAGATCGCGGGCTGGCGGGACGCAGGCATGAGGACCTCGGATGCTGGATGTTCAGGAATACAGTTAAGCTGCGTCCAGGGCGCCGGCAACGCCGCAGACGTGTCAAATCGCGCAAGAGTCTATTTCCAGTGCGGCTTTACAGCGACTGGCCCAGCAAACAACAGACAAAAATCGCGTTCCGTCGCGCGCGACATGAAGGCTTTAGTCCTGCGGGCGCAGGGCCGCTTCGGCGCGCTGGATCAGCTGCTCCCGCAGGGCAGGTATCGCCCCCGAGCGGAGGATCCAGACGCGGGCAATCGGCAAATAGGGCTCCACCGCCGCCGTCAGCGCCGTTTGCGACATGCCGGCCAACCGCGCGTATTCGGACTGCGCGGCCGCATTGACGGCGCGCGGCCGCCGCGGATTGTCGACGACTTCCGGAGCGGTCTCGGACAGGATGACGTGGCAGAACGCAAGGTCGAGCGCGGCGGGTGCGCGGACCGCACCGCCCCAGTCGATCAGTCTTGGACCATCCGCCGTCATGATCACGTTGCCGGGGTGGAGGTCGGTATGGCACAGCCCGTCCCCCGGCCGCAGGCGCTCGATCAGAGCGAGGATGCCCGTGGCGATGTGCTCCGGAACTGCGCCGCCGGAGCGCCGCAACGAGCCGTCCATCAAGTCGCGAAGAAGCAAGACGTCCGGCGGCGCGGGCGTGTTGTGAACGGACAGGCAAAGCGACGCGATGATCGCGCCCGCTTGCGCATAGGTGATGGCGCCGCTGCGCGAGAGCTGCAGCAGGGTCGGTCCGTCGAGGCGCGGCAGCACGATGCCGAAGCGCCCCTCCAGGGTCACCTCGCCGAGCACCTCGGGCGCCGGGCCGCCCGCGGCGAAAACGGCGCGGGTCATCCGCGCCTCCCACCGGCTGACCCGCTGCGGCAGGCCGGCCTTGAACAGCTTCACCACCTGACCGGGCGCCCAGGCGTGGACGTCCGCGAAGGCGCCTTCGCCGATCTTCTCCCTCAGGGATCCCCGCATCGGCCGTCCTCCCGCCGGTCACGACCAAACACCGACGGCGGGCAAAAGAGAACGCTCCCGCGATCTTGCCTGCCAGCCATGATCATGGCTTGTCCCCGGCCCGCAGCGTTTGCCAGTATCGTGAAGCGGCGCGCGGTTTGAGACAAGTCCGGTTCTGGCCCATCGCGTCATTTGGCTGTGCTGCGGAATTCGGCCGCCATTGGCGCATAGCGCACTCTAGCCAGCCGACCTCGCCCGGCGCGATGCGGGACGGAAATAAATTCTACTGGCTCTCGCGGCTATGCCGAATCGCGCCTTGATGCTCGTGACTAAAACATATCAATGGCGTATGATAGCAAAAGCAGCATCTCCGCCGCGTATTACCCATTCACGAGCCAGCCGACTCGTGTTAAGGGCGCGCCCCGCGAAACCCGGAGCCATGTCCCCCATGAGTGCATTCCATCAGGAGCGCGTCTTAAGCGTCCGCCACTGGACCGACCGGCTGTTCAGCTTCCGCACCACTCGTGCGCCGGCGTTCCGGTTCAGGAGCGGCCAGTTCGTGATGATGGGCCTCGAGCGCGACGGGCGCCCGCTGCTCCGCGCCTATTCGCTGGCGAGCGCGCATTACGAGGGCGAGCTCGAATTCTTCTCGATCAAGGTTCCGGACGGGCCGCTGACCTCGCGCCTCCAGCATCTGAAGGAGGGCGACGAGGTGCTGATCGGCCGCAAGCCGACGGGCACGCTGATCGTCGACAATTTGAAGCCCGGCCGCACGCTCTTCCTGCTCGGCACCGGCACCGGCCTCGCGCCCTTCTTGAGCATCGTCAAGGACCCGGAAGCCTACGACAAATTCGAGCGCATCGTCGTCGCCCACGGGGTGCGATGGATCAAGGATCTCGCCTATGGCGACTATCTCACGAGCGACCTGCCGAACGACGAGCTCGTCGGCGATATTGTGCGGGAGAAGATGATCTATTACCCGACCGTGACCCGCGAGCCCTTCCGCAACCAGGGCCGCATCTCGCTCGCGCTGACTTCGGACACGCTGACCACGACGCTCGGCCTGCCGCCGATCGATCCCGCCCACGACCGCTTCATGCTCTGCGGCAGCCCCGCCATGCTCGCCGACATCCGCGCCATCCTCGACGCCCGCGGCTTCGAGGAAGGAAATCACGGGGAGCCGGGCGACTACGTGATCGAGAAGGCGTTCGTGGATAAGTGACGAGCGTGGCCAATCCAGCTGGCACACCTATCTTTCCCGTCAATCCTGGATCGAGTGCACGGCTTCGTGGCGCTGCGCAATCTCGAGGCGCGGATCGGATCAAGAGCGCCCGTATCATTGACTGATACGATGACTTTGACAGCTGTATCATTTTAACGATACGCTTTGCTCGTGATCAGGGGCTTCCGGGACAAGACCACCGAGGCAGTCTTCAATGGCGAAAGTCCGAAGGGATTTCCGGCCAATCTAGTCAAGGCGACGCGGCGAAAATTGCGCTATCTCAACGCCGCGGGCGATCTCCGCGACTTGGGGTCGCCCCCTGGCAACCGTCTCGAGGCGCTAGCGGGCGACCGCAAGGGGCAATACTCGATCAGGATCAACGATCAGTTCCGGATGTGCTTTGTCTGGACGGCAGAGGGCCCGACAGAGGTCGAGGTCATAGATTACCATGAGTAGAAGAGGACGCGACGATGGCGAAGACGCTCAAGCCCATGCATCCCGGTGAGGTTCTGCGGGAGGAGTTTCTGGTTCCGCTGAAAATGTCGGCGGGCGCCCTCGCCAAGGCTTGCGGCTTGCCTCGAACACGGATCGAGCGGATCGCTGGCGAACAGACCGGCATTACCGCCGATACTGCGCTTCGGCTGGCCAAGGCGCTGGGTACAACGGCGCAGCTTTGGCTCAATCTCCAGAACGACTACGACATTCAGATTGCGAAGCGCGGCCTCGGGAAGACTCTCGATCGGATCGAGACCGTCAACAAGCACGAGGCCGCCTGACCGGCGCCAGCGCCGAAGACGCGGCGGTGATTCGACATCGACTGCGTCGCGAGGCTCGTCGGAAATTGTCATTAGCGCGGACGCAGGCGGCGCTTTCCGCCCGGCCATGCTCGCCGACCTCCGCGCCATCCTAGACGCCAGCGGCTTCGAGGAAGGCAACCATGGGGAGCCCGGGGATTATGTGATCGAGAAGGCGTTCGTGGATAAGTGAGGGTCGCCTCGTCTATTCGTATAGCAGTCGCAGCGCGCTGATGTTCTTGCCCCCGAATCCCTTGTCTCGCGCGGCCTCAAAGACGTTGTGTGAGGCCTCGACGATCGGAGCCTGTGCGCCGGCCGCCCTCGCCACCTCGAGCGCGTAGCCGAGGTCTTTCGTCATCAGGTCGATGGTGAACAAGGGAGACGTGCGGCGCTCGACCATCAGGCGCGCGTTGCCGGCCATCGCGGGACTCAGGGTCGGGAAGTGCGTCAACGTCTCCACCGCCATCCGCTCGTCGATGCCGCTCCTGGCGAGCGTGCCGAGCAGCTCGGCGACGCTCGCCAGTTGCGCGGCGAAGAGCGCATTGACCGCAAGCTTGAAAATCGATCCCTTGCCAAGCGGGCCGATATGATAAAATGCGCTGCCAAGCGGCTTGAGGATCTCGCTTCGCGCGCTCGAACCCGGCCTCCTCGCCGCCGATCATGTAAATGAGTTGCCCGGCTTCGGCTTGCGGGCGCGACCCGGTGACCTGCGCGTCGACGAGATCGGCGCCGGCGGCGCGGACGGCGGCCCCGAGTTCGAGAATCCAGGCCGGGGTCACGCTGCTCGATTCGACCGCGAGAGCGCCTGGGCCCAAACCGGCGCAGGCGCCGGCTTCGGCGTCGAGCCAGACGGAGCGCGCCGCCCTGTCGTCCGAGACGATCGAAATCACGACGTCCGCGCCGGCCGCGGCCTCCCGAGGGGTCGCCGCCCGGACCGCGCCGCGCTCAGCGAGAGCTTCCGTCGGCCCCGGCGAGCGGTTCCATACTTTGAGCGTATGGCCTTGGCCCAAGAGGCGTTGCGCCATCCGCGAACCCATCGCGCCCAATCCAAGAAAAGCGACCGTATCCATGTCTGCCACTCCTCTGCTCGTGGTGCTCCCGGAGCCGCGCTTGTCTGGCTGCGGTTTCCGCTCTACGCCGCTTTTGGCGCCCTACGTTCCGGCACGGTACTAACCGCGACGATCGATATCGTCTGCAAAAATTTGCGTCTGGCCGGTTGTCGTCGCGCGAAAGGGGTTGACGCGCAGGAATCTCGCGAATATGTTCCGCGCGTTTTCGACAGGTCGTAGAGCTTGATGTATCGGGCGACGCGTCTGGTACCCAACGGCTCTAAACGCTGACGATCTCATCGACGAGCCAAACTCCGGCCCTTTGGGCCGGTTCTGTTTCGCATGATCGCGGGCAAAGTGCCCGTGATCCTCTGCTTTCGGCGGCGCCCAAACCCTGACCGGTTTGACGGGCGCTGTCGGTTTCGCGCGTTGCTTCACTGCGACGCGCGCCGATGGGCGTTTGGATCTGTGAGCCTGGCTTTCGGCCGGGCGACGTTAAGGAACGGGAAGTTAGGGCCGACATGCCGACGATTAGCCAGTTGATCCGGAAGCCCCGGCAACCGAAGACCTACCGCGAAAAGGCCCGCCATCTCCAGGCGAGCCCGCAGAAGCGCGGCGTCTGCACGCGCGTCTATACGACGACGCCGAAGAAGCCGAACTCGGCGCTGCGCAAGGTCGCCAAGGTGCGGCTGACCAACGGCTTCGAGGTCATCGGCTACATCCCGGGCGAAGGCCACAACCTTCAGGAGCACTCGGTCGTGATGATCCGCGGCGGCCGCGTCAAGGACCTGCCGGGCGTGCGCTACCACATCCTGCGCGGCGTGCTCGACACCCAGGGCGTCAAGGACCGCAAGCAGCGCCGTTCGAAATACGGCGCCAAGCGGCCCAAGTGACCTGAGCAGAGCGAGGGTCATCCCCGGGCTAGCGAAGCGAGACCCGGGGATCGAGACAGGAATTCACGAGATGGCCGGGATCCCCGGGTTAAACCCGGGGACGGCCATGACGGTCAGAGAGACGAGAGAGAGAGTTTAGGCCATGTCCCGCCGGCATAGCGCTGAGAAACGCGAGATCATCCCCGACGCCAAATACGGCGACGTGGTGGTGGCTAAGTTCATGAACACCATCATGTACGAAGGCAAGAAGTCCGTGGCCGAGGCGATCGTCTACGGCGCGCTCGACAATGTCGAGGCCAAGGCCAAGACCGATCCGCTCGCAGTGTTCAAGCAGGCGCTGGAAAATGTCGCTCCCTCGGTCGAGGTGCGCTCGCGGCGCGTGGGTGGGGCGACCTATCAGGTGCCGGTCGAAGTGCGCACCGACCGCCGGCAGGCGCTGGCGATCCGCTGGATCATCTCCGCCGCCCGCGACCGCAACGACAAGACCATGGTGGACCGGCTCTCGTCCGAGCTGCTCGACGCTTCCAACAACCGCGGCGCCGCGGTGAAGAAGCGGGAAGACACGCATCGCATGGCGGAAGCCAACCGCGCCTTCGCGCACTACCGCTGGTAAGCGGCGGTCGTTCAAGGCAATCGGGATCAGGATCATGGCGCGCAGCCACGCTATCGAAGACTATCGAAATTTCGGCATCATGGCTCACATCGATGCCGGAAAGACGACGACGACGGAGCGTATCCTCTACTATTCCGGCAAGTCCCATAAGATCGGCGAAGTCCACGACGGCGCCGCGACGATGGACTGGATGGAGCAGGAGCAGGAGCGCGGCATCACGATCACCTCCGCCGCCACCACCACCATCTGGCAGAACAAGCGCCTCAACATCATCGACACGCCCGGCCACGTCGATTTCACCATCGAAGTCGAGCGCAGCTTGCGCGTGCTCGACGGCGCGGTCTGCGTTCTCGACGGCAACCAGGGCGTCGAGCCGCAGACGGAAACCGTATGGCGCCAGGCCGACAAATACGGCGTGCCGCGCATCGTCTTCGTCAACAAGATGGACAAGGTCGGCGCCGACTTCTCCCGCTGCGTCGAGGAGATCAACACCAAGGTCGGCGGCCGGCCGATCTGCATCCAGCTGCCGATCGGGTCCGAGTCGAGCTTCAAGGGCGTTATCGATCTTCTGCGCATGAAGGCCGTGGTCTGGGACGACGAAGGTCTCGGGGCGAAATATCATGACGAAGAGATTCCGGCCGACCTCAAGGCGAAGGCGGAGGAATATCGCCACACGCTGATCGAAGCCGCGGTCGAGCTCGACGACGACGTGATGACGACCTATCTCGACGGCCACGAGCCGGACATCGACACGCTCAAGCGCTGCATCCGCAAGGCGGTGAGGCAAATCACCTTCGTGCCGGTGCTCTGCGGCTCGGCCTTCAAGAACAAGGGCGTGCAGCCGCTGCTCGACGCGGTGGTCGACTATCTGCCCTCGCCCGTCGATCGCGGCGGCATCAAGGGCCACGACGTCGACACCGGCGCGGAAGTCGTTCGCATGCCGACCGATTCCGACCCGTTTTCCTTGCTCGCCTTCAAGATCATGGACGACCCGTTCGTCGGCACGATCACCTTCTGCCGCATCTATTCCGGCAAGATCGAGTCGGGCACGACGGTGCTCAATTCGACCAAGGACAAGCGGGAACGCGTCGGGCGCATGCTGCTCATGCACGCCAACAACCGCGAAGACATCAAGGAGGCTTACGCCGGCGACATCGTCGCGCTAGCTGGCCTCAAGGACACGCGCACCGGCGACACCCTTTGCGACCTGCACAAGCCCGTCATCCTTGAGAAGATGGAGTTCCCGGAGCCGGTCATCGAGATCGCGATCGAGCCCAAGTCGAAGGCCGACCAGGAGAAGCTCGGCGTGGCTCTCTCGAAGCTCGCCGCCGAGGACCCATCATTCCGCGTGTCGACCGATCCGGAGTCCGGCCAGACCATCCTCAAGGGGATGGGCGAACTGCATCTCGATATCAAGGTCGACATCCTGAAGCGCACCTACAAGGTCGACGCCAATATCGGCGCGCCCCAGGTCGCCTATCGCGAGAAGCTGACCAGGAAGACGGAGATCGACTACACCCACAAGAAGCAGTCGGGCGGCTCGGGCCAGTTCGCCAGGGTCAAGCTCGTGTTCGAGCCGGCGGAGCCTCCGGGCGTGGGCTCTTCATTCGAATCGAAGGTCGTCGGCGGCGCGGTGCCGAAGGAATATATCCCGGGCGTCGAGAAGGGCGTCAACAGCGTGCTCGGCTCCGGCGTTCTGGCGGGTTTTCCCGTGGTCGACGTCAAGGCGACGCTGATCGACGGCGCCTATCACGACGTTAACTCGTCGGCGCTCGCTTTCGAGATCGCTGGTCGCGCTGCGTTTCGGGAGGGGCTGCAGAAGGGCGGGTCGGTCCTGCTCGAGCCGATCATGAAAGTGGAAGTCGTCACTCCCGAGGAGCACACCGGCTTCGTGATGGGCGATCTCTTGTCCCGCCGCGGACACGTTCTGGGTCAGGACATGCGCGCCAACGCCGTCGTCATCAACGCGATGGTGCCGCTGTCAAACATGTTCGGCTACGTCAACCAGTTGCGCTCGGGCACCCAGGGCCGCGCCAACTTCACGATGCAGTTCGATCACTACGAGCAGGTCCCGGCGAATATCGCCGCCGAGATCATCGAGAAGTTCAAGTAGGGCGCGTCGCCGCGTCGAAGAAGGGCCACTGAAGGAGTTCGCTATGGCCAAGGAAAAATTTGCGCGTACCAAGCCGCATTGCAACATCGGCACGATCGGACACGTCGACCACGGCAAGACGTCGTTGACGGCTGCGATCACCAAGGTGCTCGCGGAGACGGGCGGGGCGACTTTCACCGCCTACGACCAGATCGACAAGGCGCCGGAAGAGAAGGCGCGCGGCATCACCATCTCGACCGCCCATGTCGAGTACGAGACGAAGAAGCGCCACTACGCGCACGTCGACTGTCCCGGCCACGCCGATTATGTGAAGAACATGATCACCGGCGCGGCGCAGATGGACGGGGCGATCCTCGTCGTCTCCGCCGCCGACGGCCCCATGCCGCAGACGCGCGAGCATATCCTGCTCGCCCGGCAGGTCGGCGTTCCGGCGCTGGTCGTCTACATGAACAAGGTCGACATGGTCGACGACCCGGAGCTTCTCGAGCTCGTCGAGCTCGAGGTGCGCGAGCTGCTGTCGCGCTACGAATTCCCGGGGGACGACATTCCGATCGTCAAGGGGTCGGCCCTGATGGCGCTCGAGGGCAAGTCGCCCGAGATCGGCCACGACTCCATTCTCAAGCTCATGGACGCGGTCGACGCCTACATCCCCCAGCCCGAGCGTCCGAAGGACCAGCCCTTCTTGATGCCGGTCGAAGACGTGTTCTCGATCTCCGGCCGCGGCACGGTAGTGACGGGGCGCATCGAGCGCGGAATCATCAAGGTCGGCGAGGAAGTCGAGATCGTGGGCCTGAAGCCGACGACCAAGACCACCGTTACCGGCGTCGAAATGTTCCGGAAGCTGCTCGATCAGGGCGAGGCGGGCGACAACGTCGGCTGCCTGCTCCGCGGCACGAAGCGCGAGGACGTCGAGCGCGGCCAGGTTCTCTGCAAGCCCGGCTCGGTCAAGCCGCACACCAAGTTCAAGGCCGAAGCCTATATCCTCACCAAGGAGGAGGGCGGCCGCCACACGCCGTTCTTCACCAACTACCGTCCGCAGTTCTACTTCCGCACGACCGACGTGACCGGCATCGTCCAGTTGCCACAGGGCACCGAAATGGTGATGCCCGGCGACAACGTGACGATCGACGTCGCGCTGATCGTTCCGATCGCGATGGAGGAGAAGCTGCGCTTCGCCATCCGCGAGGGCGGCCGCACGGTCGGCTCGGGGGTCGTCGTTTCGATCACCGAATGAGGCTTCACGACCAGCGAAAAAGGGCGGGGCGGCCAATCGCCCCGTCTGCGCCGGCAGGGATTTGACACATGAACACGCAAAACATCCGAATCCGTCTCAAGGCGTTCGACCACCGGGTGCTCGACGCTTCGACGAAGGAGATCGTGTCCACGGCCAAGCGCACCGGCGCCCGGGTTCGCGGCCCCATTCCGTTGCCGACGCGGATCGAAAAGTTCACCGTGAACCGCTCGCCGCACGTCGACAAGAAGTCGCGCGAGCAGTTCGAGATTCGCACCCACAAGCGGGTTCTCGATATCGTCGATCCGACGCCGCAGACGGTCGACGCGTTGATGAAGCTCGATCTCGCCGCCGGCGTCGACGTCGAAATCAAGCTCTAAGGGATTTGCCGAGCGCCTCTCCGGCGCTCACGAAGGATAAAGGCCAATGCGTTCAGGCATCATCGCAAAGAAGCTGGGCATGTCCCGGGTCTTCACCGACGCGGGCGATCACGTGCCGGTCACGGTCCTCCAGGTCGAGGGCTGCCAGGTCGTCGCGCATCGCACGCAGGAAAAGAACGGCTATACCGCGCTGCAGCTCGGCATCGGCAAGGCCAAGGTCAAGAACGTCTCCAAGGCCGAGCGCGGCCGGTTCGCGGTCGCCCATGTCGAGCCAAAATTGCGGCTGGCCGAGTTTCGCGTCGCCGAGGACAAGATGATTCCGGTCGGGGCCGAGATCACCGCCGACCATTTCGCCGTTGGACAATATGTCGACGTCACCGGGGTGACGATCGGAAAGGGTTTCGCGGGCGGTATGAAGCGCTGGAACTTCGGCGGCCTGCGCGCCACTCATGGCGTGTCGATCTCGCACCGGTCGATCGGTTCGACCGGTGGCCGCCAGGACCCGGGCAAGACCTGGAAGCAGAAGAAGATGGCCGGCCACATGGGCACGGACAAGGTGACGACCCAGAATCTGCGGGTCGTCCAGACCGACGCCGAGCGCGGCCTTATTATGGTCGAGGGCGCGGTGCCCGGCCACGCCGGAGGGTGGATCGCGGTCCGCGACGCGGTGAAGAAGCCGTTGCCGAAGGAGGCGCCGCTGCCTGGCAAGTTCCGTGTTCACGCCGAGGCCGGCGGCGCGCCCGCCGAAGCGCCGAAGGGAGACTGACGCCCATGAAATTCGACATGACGTCGATGGACGGATCGGCCGCGGGCTCGCTCGAGCTCAGCGACGCGATCTTCGGCCTCGAGCCGCGCGCCGATCTCATCGCGCGCATGGTGCGCTGGCAGCTCGCCAAGCGCCAGTCCGGCGACCACAAGACCCTTGGCCGCGCCGACATCCACCGGACCGGCAAGAAGATGTACAAGCAGAAGGGCACCGGCGGCGCCCGGCACGGCTCGGCGCGCGTGCCGCAGTTCCGCGGCGGCGGCCGGGCCATGGGTCCGGTCGTGCGCAGCCACGAGCATGATCTGCCGAAGAAAGTCCGCGCGCTGGCGCTCCGCCACGCCCTCTCCGCCAAGGTTCGCGACGGCGGTCTCGTGGTGTGGGAGACGGCGGAGCTCGCCGAGGGCAAGACGAAGTCCTTGCGCGAAACCTTCGCCAAGGCGTCGCTGAAGAACGCTCTCATCATCGACGGCGCTGAGGTGCATGAGAAGTTCGCGGTCGCCGCCCGCAACCTGCAGCAGATACACGTTCTGCCGGTTCAGGGCGCCAACGTTTACGACATCATGCGTCGCGAGAAGCTCGTGCTGACCAGGGCCGCGATCGAAGCGCTGGAGGCGCGGTTCAAATGAACAAGGACGCTCGCCACTACGAAACGATCGTCGCGCCCGTAATCACGGAAAAGGCGACGATCGCGTCCGAAAGCAACCAGTTCGTCTTCAAGGTCGCTCGCAACGCCACGAAGCCGCAGATCAAGGCGGCGATCGAGAAGCTGTTCGACGTGAAGGTGACCGCGGTCAACACTCTCCTGCGCAAGGGGAAGACCAAGGCTTTTCGCGGCGTGCGCGGCCGCCAGCAGGACATGAAGAAAGCGATCGTCACGCTTGCGGACGGCTATCGCATCGACGTGACCAGCGGCCTCTAAGGACCAAGGACCATGGCTCTCAAGACATACAATCCGACCACGCCGGGCCTTCGCCAGCTCGCGCTCGTCGATCGCAGCGATCTTTACAAGGGCAAGCCCGTCAAGGCCTTGACGGTCGGCAAGTCCGAGAAAGGCGGCCGCAACAACGCCGGCCGCATCACCGTGCGCTTCCGCGGCGGCGGCCACAAGCAGTCGTACCGCATCGTCGACTTCAAGCGCCGCAAGCTCGGCGTCGCCGGCAAGGTCGAGCGGCTGGAATACGATCCCAACCGCACGAGCTTCATCGCGCTGATCAAATACGCCGACGGGGAGCAGGCCTATATCATCGCGCCCCAGCGCCTTGCTGTCGGCGACGAGGTGATCGCGGGCCTCCAGGTCGACGTGAAGCCCGGCAACGCCATGCCGCTTTCGAGCATTCCGGTCGGCACGATCGTCCACAACGTCGAGATGAAGATCGGCAAGGGCGGCGCAATCGCCCGCTCCGCCGGTTCCTATGCGCAGATCGTCGGCCGCGACCAGGGCTATGTGTCGCTGCGCCTGAGCTCCGGCGAGCAGCGCCTCATCCACGGCCAGTGCTTCGCCTCGGTCGGCGCGGTGTCGAACCCCGACCACATGAACGCTTCGCTCGGCAAGGCGGGCCGGAACCGCTGGCTAGGCCGGATGCCGCACAACCGCGGCGTCACCATGAACCCGGTCGACCATCCGCACGGCGGCGGCGAGGGCCGCACCTCGGGCGGCCGTCATCCGGTGAGCCCCTGGGGCAAGCCGACCAAGGGCAAGAAGACCCGTTCCAACAAGTCCACCGACAAGTTCATCGTGGCGACGCGGCACGCCCGCAAGAAGAGAGGCTGAGCCATGACGCGCTCGATTTGGAAAGGGCCGTTCGTCGACGGCTATCTCTTGAAGAAGGCCGATGTCGCGCGCGGATCGGGCCGTTCCGACATCATCAAGATCTGGAGCCGCCGCTCGACCATCCTGCCGCAGTTTGTCGGCCTCACCTTCGGCGTCTACAACGGCCATAAGCACATCCCTGTGCTCGTGTCGGAAGAGATGATCGGTCACAAGTTCGGCGAGTTTGCGCCGACGCGCACGTTCCACGGCCATTCCGCCGACAAGAAGGCGAAGAGGGCTTAAAGCGCCATGTCCCAGAAACCCAACCCGCGGCGCCTCGCCGAAAACGAGGCCAAGGCGACCGTCCGCATGCTGCGCGTTAGTCCGCAGAAGCTCAATCTTCTCGCCCAGCTCATTCGCGGCAAGAAGGTCTCGACCGCGCTCGCCGATCTCGAATTCTCAAGGAAGAGGATTTCGACCGAGGTCCGGAAAGCGCTCGAATCCGCGATCGCCAACGCCGAGAACAACCACGATCTCGACGTCGACGATCTTGTGGTCGCCCAGGCGTGGGTCGGCAAGGACATGGTGATGAAGCGTTTCAGCCCGCGCGCGCGGGGCCGCGCGGGACGGATCGAAAAGCCATTCTCGAACATCACGATCGTCGTGCGCGAAGTCGCCGCCGACGCCAAAGCGGCATAACGGAGAGGCACAATGGGTCAGAAGATCAATCCGATCGGGTTGCGCCTCGGCATCAACCGCACCTGGGATTCGCGCTGGTACTCGAGCAAGGACGAATACGGCAAGCTCCTGCACGAGGACATGAAGATCCGGGACGTCCTGATGAAGGGCCTGAAGCAGGCCGCGATCTCGAAGATCGTCATCGAGCGCCCGCACAAGAAGGCGCGCGTGAACATCCATTCGGCCCGCCCCGGAGTCGTCATTGGCAAGAAGGGCGCCGACATCGACAAGCTGCGCAAGCAGGTGGCGAAGCTCACGAACTCGGAAGTCGCGATCAACATCGTCGAGGTGCGCAAGCCCGAGATCGACGCGACCCTGGTCGCCGATTCGATCGCCCAGCAGCTCGAGCGCCGCGTGGCGTTCCGCCGGGCGATGAAGCGGGCAGTCCAGTCCGCGATGCGACTCGGCGCGGAAGGCATCCGCATCAACTGCTCGGGCCGGCTCGGGGGCGCCGAAATCGCCCGCCTCGAATGGTACCGTGAAGGGCGCGTGCCGTTGCATACCCTGCGCGCCGATGTCGACTACGGCGTCGCGACCGCGCATACCGCCTACGGCACCTGTGGCATCAAGGTCTGGATCTTCAAGGGCGAAATCCTCGAGCACGACCCGATGGCCCAGGACAAGCGCCAGGCCGACGCCGACCATTCCTCGACTCACCGTCCGCGACGCGAGCCACGTGAGCGCGATCACCGCGACCGCGATCATGTCCGCGAAGCGGTCTGAGCGCACGCGAGCCTATTGAAAGTCCAGACCGATGATGCAGCCCAAGAAAACCAAGTTCCGCAAAGCCTTCAAAGGCCGTATCCACGGCAATTCGAAGGGCGGTTTCGCGCTGAACTTCGGCGAGTACGGCCTGAAGGCGCTGGAGCCCGAGCGCGTGACCGCGCGTCAGATCGAGGCTGCCCGCCGCGCGCTGACCCGGCACATGAAGCGCGCGGGACGCGTCTGGATCCGCGTGTTCCCGGACGTGCCGGTGTCGAAGAAGCCGATCGAAGTGCGTATGGGCAAGGGCAAGGGCGCGCCCGAGCTCTGGGTCGCCCGCGTCGCGCCGGGCCGCATCATGTTCGAGGTTGACGGAGTGCCGGAAAGCCTGGCGCGCGAAGCGTTCCTGCTCGCCGCCGCGAAGCTGCCGATCAAGACGCGCTTCGTGCAGCGCATCGCGGAATAGGAGAGCGAGATGAAGAAGAGCAGCCGCGTTTCCGATCTCCGCGTCATGACGGAAGACCAGCTCAACGACGAAGCCCTCAAGCTCCGGAAGGAGCGGTTCAACCTGAGATTCCAGAAAGCAAGCGGGCAATTGCAGGACACGGCTCGAGTGCGCGTCGTCCGCCGCGACATCGCGCGCGTCATGACCCTCGCCGCGCAGAAGCGCGCCGCCGCCAAGGCCAAGGACTAAAGACATGCCGAAGAGAATTTTGCAGGGCGTCGTGGTTAGCGACAAGCAGGAGAAGACGCTCGTCGTGAAGGTCGAGCGCCGTTTTACCCATCCGCTTTTGAAGAAAACCGTGCGCCGGACGAAGAACTACCACGCGCATGTCGAGAACAAGACGCAGAAGGTCGGCGACACGGTCTCGATCGAGGAGACGAAGCCGATTTCGAAACTCAAGCGCTGGATCGTCATCAACGAGGCGGCGCCGAAAGCATGAGGGGCGCGCCACGTCGCGCCAGCATTCATCCCGGAGGCGATGAGCTTCCTTCAGAAGAAGTCCAGCGCCGCAAGGGGCCGGAAACCGATCTGAATAGAAAGGCGATCAGGCCATGATACAGATGCAAACCAATCTCGACGTCGCCGACAATTCCGGCGCGCGGCGCGTGATGTGCATCAAGGTTTTGGGCGGATCGAAGCGTCGTTACGCTTCGATCGGCGACATCATCGTCGTCTCCGTCAAGGAAGCGATTCCGCGCGGACGCGTCAAGAAGGGCGACGTGATGAAGGCGGTGGTGGTGCGCACCGCCAAGGACATCCGCCGGTCTGACGGCTCGGTGATTCGTTTCGACTCCAATGCGGCGGTGCTGATCAACAATCAGTCCGAGCCGGTCGGGACCCGCATCTTCGGCCCGGTGCCGCGGGAACTGCGCGCCAAGAACCACGTCAAGATCATCTCGCTCGCCCCGGAGGTGTTGTGATGGCCGCGAAGATCAAGAAGGGCGACAAGGTCGTCGTCATGACCGGCCGCGACAAGGGTAAGACCGGCGAGGTCCGCCAGGTGATTCCGGATGACGGGCGGGCGATCGTGGCCGGCGTCAATCTCGTGCGACGTCATACGCGCCAGACCGCACAGACCGAGGGCGGCATCCTGACCAAGGAGGCGACGATCCATTTGTCGAATTTGGCGATCGCCGATCCGAAGTCCGGCAAGCCCACGCGCGTCGGCTTCAAGATTTTCGACGACGGCCGCAAGGTTCGCGTCGCCAAGCGTTCCGGAGACCTGATCGATGGCTGAGGCAAAGACGGAAAAAGGCGCCAAGCCCGCAAAGGGCGACAAGGCCGCCAAAAGCGACAAGGCCGCCGCTCTCCCCAAGAGCGGGAAGCCCGATGCCGCCGCCGAAGCCAAAGGCGCCAAAGCCAAGCCCCGCAGGGAAGCGGGCGGCGAAGTTGCGGCCGCCGGCGCGGTCAAGGCTCCGCCGAAGGACTATGTCGCGCGTTTGAAAAAGATCTACCACGACGAGATCGTGCCGAAGCTCGTTGAGGAGTTCGGCTACAAGAACGCGCTCGAAGTCCCGCGGCTCGAGAAGATCGTGCTCAACATGGGCGTCGGCGAAGCGGTCAACGACACCAAGAAGGTGACGTCCGCCGCCGCGGATCTGGCGATGATCGCCGGGCAGAGGCCGGTCATCACCCGCGCCCGCAAGGCGATATCGACCTTCAAGGTGCGCGAGAACATGCCGATCGGGGCCAAAGTAACGCTGCGCAAGACGCGGATGTACGAATTTCTCGATCGTCTGGTGACGGTAGCGCTGCCGCGCGTTCGCGACTTTCGCGGCCTCGATCCGAAGTCGTTCGACGGGCGCGGCAATTATGCGCTCGGCGTCAAGGAGCACATCATTTTCCCCGAGATCGACTACGACAAGGCCGAAGCCATGCTTGGGCTCGACATCGTGGTCTGTACGACAGCCAGGACCGACAAGGAAGCCCAGGCCCTGTTGCGTGAATTCAACTTCCCGTTCCGGCAGTGAGCTTGATGGCTCAGACGCGGAAAATTGGAGGCCTTTGATGGCAAAGAAGAGTGCAATTGAGAATAACCTGCGCAAGCAGCGCATGGCCAAGAAGTTCGCTGGTCGGCGGAAGCGTCTGCTCGACATCGCCAACGATGACAGCCGTCCGATGGAGGAGCGTTTCGAGGCGCGCCTCAGGCTTGCGGCCCTTCCGCGCAACGGCGCGATCATCCGGGTGCGCAACCGTTGCGAAGTGACCGGCCGTCCTCGCGGCTACTACCGCAAAGTGAAGATGTCGCGCATCGCCTTGCGCGAACTCGGCAACAAGGGCCTCATCCCGGGCCTGGTCAAGTCGAGCTGGTGAGAGGAGAACGATCATGGCAGTGAACGATCCCCTCGGCGATATGCTTACCCGGATTCGCAACGCGCAGATGCGCAAGCGCGGAAAGGTGACCACGCCCGGCTCTTCCCTTCGCAAGAAGGTTCTCGACGTGCTCGAGTCCGAAGGCTACATCCGCGGATATTCGACTACGGACTACGCCAACGGCCGAACCGAGTTCGAGATCGAGCTGAAATATTTCGACAACGAACCGGTCATCCGCAAGATCGAGCGCGTCTCGAAGCCCGGCCGCCGGGTCTACGCGACTGTCGACGCGATGCCGCGCGTCGGCAACGGGCTCGGCGTTGCGATTGTGTCGACGCCGAAGGGCGTCATGGCCGATCACGCGGCGCGTGAGAACAATGTCGGCGGCGAGGTCCTGTGCACCGTCTTCTGACGGGCGCGGCAAAGAAACGGAATTAAGCCATGTCTCGTATCGGCAAGAAGCCCGTCGTCATTCCCTCCGGCGTCACCGCGAAGCTCGAAGGTCAGACGATCGCCGTCAAAGGTGCCAAGGGCGAACTCAAATTCACCGCGCCGCAGGAAGTGGCGCTCTCGATTGACGACGGCGCCGTCCATGTCCAGCCGCATACCGAGGACAAGCGCGCCCGCGCGATGTGGGGCATGACCCGCGCGCAGATCGCGAACCTTGTCGGCGGCGTCACCAAGGGTTTCGAGAAGAAGCTCGAGATCAACGGCGTCGGCTACAAGGCGGCGGTCGCAGGCAAGAACCTGCAGCTGTCGCTCGGCTACAGCCATGACATCGTGTTTCCGATCCCGACCGGCGTCACCATTACGACGCCGAAGCCGACCGAAATCACTATCGCCGGCATCGACAAACGCCAGGTGGGCCAAATCGCCGCGGAGATCCGCGCGTTCCGCGGGCCCGAGCCCTACAAGGGCAAGGGCGTGAAATATGCCGGTGAATTCATCTTCCGCAAGGAAGGCAAGAAGAAGTAAGGGACGCCGCCATGGCCAAGTCGAACACATCCACGGACCGGCGCAAGGCGCGCATCCGCCGAGCGATTGCCGCCAATGCGGGCCGCCGCCCGCGGCTCAGCGTGTTCCGCTCGTCGAAGCAGATCTATGCCCAAGTCATCGACGACGAGCACGGCCGCACGCTCGCCGCCGCTTCCTCGCTCGAAAAGACGATGCGCGAATCGCTGAAGACCGGCGCGACCGTCGAGGCCGCCCGAATCGTCGGCAAGGAGCTGGCCGAGCGGGCGAAGAAGGCCGGCGTCGCCAAGGTCGTCTTCGATCGCGGCGGCTACATGTATCATGGCCGCGTCAAAGCGCTGGCTGAGGGGGCCCGCGAGGGCGGGCTTGAGTTCTGAGAGACCAAACGGAAGCGAGCGGCGCCGTTTCGCGCGCGCCGCGTTTTTAGTGACGGAAAGAGACAATGGCGCGTGAAGGAGAAGGCGGCCGCGGCCGCGATGCAAGGCGCGGCGAGGAGCGCGACAGCGAATTTGTCGACCGCCTCGTCCACATCAACCGCGTGGCGAAAGTGGTGAAGGGCGGCCGCCGTTTCGGCTTCGCCGCCCTCGTAGTCGTCGGCGACCAGAAGGGCCGCGTCGGCTTCGGCCACGGCAAGGCGCGCGAGGTGCCCGAAGCCATCCGCAAGGCGACGGAAGCCGCCAAGCGCGGCGTCGTGCGTGTGCCGCTGCGCGAGGGGCGCACGCTGCACCACGACGTGAACGGGCGTCATGGCGCGGGCCGCGTGGTCCTGCGCGCCGCGCCGGCGGGCACCGGCATCATCGCGGGCGGCCCGATGCGCGCCGTGTTCGAGTCGCTCGGCGTCCATGACGTCGTGGCGAAGAGCCAGGGCTCGTCGAATCCGTACAACATGATCCGCGCTACTTTCGACGCGCTTTCGCGCGAAGACAGCCCGCGCTCGGTCGCCCAGCGGCGCAACCTCAAGGTCTCGACCTTGCAGTCCCGGCGCGTGGGCGTCGAGCCCGACGCCAGCGATTTGTGAGGGCGGAGGCCGCCATGACCAAGCCCATGCAAAAGACCATTACGCTGGAGCAGACCGCCAGCGCCATCGGCCGCCCCGGCCCCCAGCGCGAAACGCTGAAGGGGCTCGGCCTCAACCGGATCGGCCGCCGATCTAACGTTGTCGACACGCCTGCCAACCGCGGCATGATCGCCAAGGTCGCGCATCTCGTGCGCGTCGTCGACGGTCAATGAGGATCGCGCCATGAAACTCAACGAAATCAGAGACAATCCGGGCTCGACCAAGGCGCGCATCCGCGTGGGTCGCGGCATCGGTTCGGGCAAGGGCAAGCAGGCCGGACGCGGCGGCAAGGGCCAGACCGCCCGTTCGGGTGTGCGTATTAAAGGCTTCGAGGGCGGTCAGATGCCGCTCCATCGGCGCCTGCCGAAGCGCGGCTTCACCCCGCCCTCGCGGATCGTCTACAACGAGGTCAATCTCGGGCGCATCCAGAGCGCCATCGACGCGGGCAAGCTCAACCCCGCTGAGCCGATCACCCTCGAGAGCCTGATCAAGGCCGGTGTCGTCACTCATCCGCGCGACGGCGTGAAGATTCTGGGCTCGGGCGAACTGAAGGCGAAAGCGAATTTCGAAGTCGCCACCGCCTCGAAGAGCGCCGCGGCGGCGATCGAGAAGGCGGGAGGCAACCTGAAGACCCTGCGTAAAGAGGATGCGCCCGCCGCAACGTGAGCGCCAAGCTTTCGGGGTGACATTGGCGCCAGCGCCGACCATATGATAGGGGCTTTCCCGTCGCGCCAAAGAGGGCGGAGGGAACGCCGTTCTTGAACATGAGCGCCCGTCCGTGGGCGCCGCCCGGAGAGCACCATGGCGTCGGCCGCCGAACAGCTCGCAGCCAATATCAACTGGTCAGCCTTCGCTAAGGCCGATGAGCTCAAGAAGCGCATTTGGTTCACACTGGGCGCGCTCGTCATCTTCCGCCTCGGGACCTACATCCCTCTGCCCGGCATCGACTCGGAGGCGTTCCAGACCGCCTTCCTCGGACAGAAGCAGGGCGTGCTCGACATGTTCAACATGTTCTCGGGCGGCGCCGTGCAGCGCATGGCGGTGTTCGCGCTCAATATCATGCCCTATATTTCGGCATCGATCATCATTCAGCTCTTGAGCTCGGTTGTGCCCTCGCTCGAGGCGATCAAAAAAGAGGGCGAGCAGGGCCGGAAGGTCCTCAATCAGTACACGCGCTATCTCACCGTCGTGCTTGCGATGTTCCAGGCCTACGGCATCGCTATCGGCCTCGAGGGCCGCCCGGGGGTCGTGAGCGACCCGGGCCTCCTGTTCCGCATTTCGACGATCGTGACGCTGACCGGCGGAACGATGTTTCTCGTCTGGCTCGGCGAGCAAATCACTTCGCGAGGCGTCGGCAACGGGTCGTCGCTCATTATTTTCGCCGGCATCGTCGCTCGCCTCCCGTCTGCGATCATTCAGCTGTTCGAGATGGGCCGCCAGGGGTCGATCTCGACCGGCCTCGTGCTCGCCGTCATCGTGATGGTGTTCGTTGTCGTGGCCTTCATCGTGTTCATGGAGCGCGCGCAGCGGCGCGTGCCGATCACCTATCCGCGCCGCCAGGTCGGGAACAAGATGTACGAGGGGCAGAGCTCGTTCTTGCCGCTCAAGCTCAACACCTCGGGCGTCATTCCGCCGATCTTCGCCTCTTCGCTGCTGCTCCTGCCGACGACCGTGGCCAATTTCGCGCAAGGCTCGACAAGTTCGGGAATTCTGACGACAATCACGACGCTGCTCGGGCGCGGCAGTCCGCTCTATCTCATTCTCTACGTCGCTCTCATCGTGTTTTTCGCCTTTTTCTATACCGCGACCGTCTTCAATCCGTCCGACACCGCCGACAATCTCAAGAAGCACGGCGGGTTCATCCCCGGCGTCCGCCCGGGCGAACGCACGGCGCAATATATCGACTACGTTCTCACCCGGATCACGGTGCTCGGCGCGGGCTACCTGTCCCTGATCTGCCTTTTGCCCGAATGGCTCATTTCCTATGCCGCTCTGCCGTTCTATTTTGGCGGCACGTCGCTCCTGATCGTCGTCAACGTGACGATGGACACGGTGGCGCAAATCCACGGACATTTGCAGGCGCATCAGTACGAAGGGCTGATCCGCAAAGCGAGGCTGAAAGGGCGGAAACGATGAGGCTGATTCTGCTTGGGCCTCCGGGAGCGGGCAAGGGCACGCAGGCTCAGCGCCTGGTGCGCAAGTTCGGCATTCCGCAACTGTCGACCGGCGACATGCTGCGCGCCGCGGTCGCGGCCGGCACGCCGATCGGGCTGAAGGCCAAGGCGGTGATGGAGTCGGGCGCGCTGGTGTCGGACGACATCGTCATCGGCATCATCAACGACCGCATCAGCGAACCGGACGCGAAGAACGGCTTCATTCTCGACGGTTTTCCGCGCACGACGGCCCAGGCCCGAGGATTGGAAGCCATGCTGGCCGAGAAGGGACTTAAGCTTGACGCCGCCGTCGAGCTGAAAGTCGACCCGGCGAAGCTGGTCGATCGTATCGTCAATCGCGCTGCGGAGGCGGAGGCAGCTGGCCTGCCTGTGCGCAAGGATGATGATCCTGGAGTCTTCAAGTCGCGGCTCGCGGCCTACGAGCGCGACACCGCCGCGGTGACGCCGTTCTACAGCGAGCGCGGCCTTCTGCATGAGGTCGATGGCATGGCGCCGATCGACTCCGTAGCCGCCGGCATCGACGCCGTGCTCGCTGAGGTCGCTACGCCGTGACCGACGCTGCTCTGGAGGCCGAGGCGCTGATCGAACGGCGCGGCGGCGCCGGAGTTATCGTGCTCAATCGGCCCAGGGCGCTCAATGCGCTGACGCTGACGATGGTGCGCCTGATGGCCGCCGCGCTCGACGACTGGGAGCGTGATCCGCGCGTGACCCGGATCATTCTTCGGGGCGCCGGCGAGAGGGCGTTCTGCGCCGGCGGCGACATCCGGCATCTCTACGAGCTCGGCCGCGCCGGCGACCACGCGGCCCAACTGACGTTCTGGCGCGAGGAATACCAGCTCAACGAGCGCATCCGGACCTACCCGAAGCCCGTGGTGGCTCTGATCGACGGCATCGTGATGGGCGGCGGCGCCGGCGTATCAATCAATGCCTCCCATCGCGTCGCGGGAGAGCGCTTCGTCTTCGCCATGCCGGAAGTCGGGATCGGTTTCTTTCCCGATGTCGGCGGAACATATTTCCTGCCCCGGCTCGCTCGCCGCGCCGGCGTCTATTTCGCGCTGACGGGCCTTCGGGCCAGTCCGGGCGACGCGCTCGCGTTCGGCCTTGTTCAGACGTTCGTCCCGAGCGCCCGGTTCGGCGACCTGGCTGCGGCGCTGGAGGATGACTGGCCGGTCGACGCCACTTTGGCGAGGTCCGCCGCGGACCCCGAGCCCTCCGCCCTGATGGACGAGGCGGACGGCGTCGAGGCCTGCTTCGCGCTGCCGAGCCGCGCCGCGATCGTCGATGCGCTTGCGGATGCAGAGCGCAGGGGGTTCGCCTTTGCGAGCCCTGCGCGCGCGGCGATGCTGGAGAAGTCGCCGACCAGCCAGGCCATCGCATTGAGGCAAATGGCGCTTGGACCTTCGCTCGACGTCCACGAGGCCATGCGCGTCGAGTACCGCATCGTCTCCCGGATCTGCCGCGGGCACGATTTCTATGAAGGCGTGCGCGCTCTCATCGTCGACAAGGACAACCGCCCCAAGTGGAGCGCTCCTCCATCAAGTGCGGAGCTCGACGGCTATTTCGCCTCGATCGGCGCGGAGGAACTAACCTTCCAGGTTCGGAGCGCATGAAACACATCATGCGCCAGACGCGCGACGGCGTGGTGGAGCACATCGACCCCTCGCCTCCGAACCCGTCGGATGGCGCCCTCTCCGTGGCGATCGCGAGCGTGGGCTGGGAGACGGCGCTCCTCTGGTACATGCGCACGCTCGCCTGGGTCTGGGTCAGCAAGGGCCTGTTTAACTGGGCGATCGTTCTCGGCGCCTTCCCGAGGCTCGGCGATTTTACGACGATGGCGCTGCCGCTTCAGGCCACGATTGTCGCCTTCGCCTGCTTCAACCTCCTGGCGGCCGTCGGACTATGGCTTGCAGCCCCCTGGGGCGGCGCGATCTGGCTTCTCTGCGCTATGGTCGAATCGGCCTCGCCCTTCCTAAGTCCGCGCGCGGCGTCCATCTCTTACGGCGGCGCGATGCTCAACGTCGTGCTGGTCGTCGGCTATTTCTTCTTGAGCTGGCGCGCGGTCAGGGCGCGCGACTGAGAGGAACAGGAACGAGCGTTGACCCGGCTCTTGTCGAGGAAACGACGGATGGGATTCAGCCGTTATTTACCAGAGCGCGAAAACCTTCGATTCATCTTGATTTTTAGGCTCGTATTCATGGGCTTCCCTTACAGTTCTACCCATTAACGGACCGAACAAAGCTCGGCCGCGGAGAGACGAACAAACGGGTGGGCCATGCTGAATGTAGTCAAGACCCAGAGCGGCTCGGTTCGCGCCGAGCCTGAACTTCGGATCGCGAATATCTACTTGGAAACTCTAACGATGGTCGAGAGGCTGCATCGCCGGCTGCTCGACGTTATCAAGGACGAGTTCGACCGTCACGGCCGCTCGGACGTCAACGCCGTGCAGGCGCTCCTGCTTTACAATATCGGCGACAAAGAACTCACGGCCGGCGAGTTGCGCACCCGAGGCTATTACCTCGGCTCGAACGTCTCCTACAACGTGAAGAAACTGGTCGAAATGGGTTTTCTTCACCATGCCCGCTCCCGCATCGACCGCCGTTCGGTCAGGATCAGCCTGACCGAAAAGGGCAAGGAGGTTCACCGCATCGTGGCCGCCGTCTATGACAAGCACGCCCGCACGGTCGAGCAGATCGGCGGCATCCCCGGCGACGACCTCGCGCGGGTCAATGTTTCGCTCTTGCGCCTCGAGCGCTACTGGACCGATCAGATCAAGTACAAGCTCTGATAACGTAACGGTCTTTTAACCAAAAGCATGTCGATGAAGTGGGGCGTCCGTCCGCGGACGCCCGATTTGCGTTCTGAGCGCCGGGCGGCCATAAAAACGCCCGACTGGAACCTATGGTGACTTGGCGCGCGGCCCGGCCACGAGACGGCGCGGCTGTTTGCGCATAAAGGGAAGAGTGGCGAGACGCTTGCGGGCGCCAAGGCTCGCTCCCTTCCTCGAGGAGTTCGAATTTGATGGGCCATCGCAATGTCTCGCGGCTGTCGCGCCGCGTTTTTTTTGGCGCGACCGCGCTGGCCGCATTCGGCGTCGCGAGTCTCGCACCCTACGCGGCGACGGCGCAGGACGGCGATCAGGCCGAATGGCCGCAGAGTTACGAGGCGTCTCCGCACATGGCGGTCGGGCGCGAATCGACGCCCATCCTTTCGCCGGCCACCGTCACTGCGACCGAGCAAGCGATCCAGAATTATCAGAATATCGTCGCCAAGGGCGGCTGGGGCCAGGTGCCTCCCGGCCCCGATCTGAAGATCGGCTCGAAGGGTCCGCGGGTGCAGGCGTTGCGTGACCGCCTCGTCGCCACAGGCGACCTCGATCCGATCGCCGGGGCGGGGACCACATATGATTCTTTCGTCGAGGCGGCGGTGAAGCGCTTTCAGGCGCGCAACGGCCTCAGCGAGAGCGGCGCCGTCAACGAGGCGACGTTCGTCGAACTCAACGTGCCGGCCGAGACGCGCCTGCAGCAGCTCGAGACCAACATCGTGCGGCTCAAGGCCTATTCCGGGGATCTCGGCGAGCGGTTCGTGGTGGTCAACATTCCCTCCGCGTCGGTTGAGACCGTCGAGAACGGGGTCGTCTACTCTCATCACGCCGCCGGCGTCGGCAAGATCGACCGCCAGTCGCCGATCATGCAGACGCATGCGACGGAGATCAATTTCAATCCGTTCTGGACCGTGCCGCCTTCGCTGATCAAGAAAGACCTGATCCCGAAGATGAAGGACGACCCGAATTATCTGACGGAAGAGAAAATCCGGGTGTTCAACAAGGAGGGGCAGGAAGTGCCTCCCTCCTCGATCAACTGGAACACAACCGAGGCGACCAACTACAAGTATCGCCAGGACACCGGCGCCGACCTCAATTCGCTCGGCTTCGTGCGCATCAACATCCCCAACCCCTATGGCGTCTACATGCACGACACGCCGTCAAAGGGAATTTTCGGCGACGATTTCCGCTTCGTCTCGTCCGGCTGCGTGCGGGTGCAGGACGTGCGCGATTATGTCGCCTGGCTACTGAAGGATAACCCAGGCTGGGGCCGCGACCAGATCGACGAGGTGATCCGCTCGGGCCAGCGCCTCGACGTCAAGCTGACGACGCCGGTCAACGTCTACTGGGTCTATGTCACCGCCTGGGCGACCCCAGACGGGATCGTCCAGTTCCGGCCCGACGTCTACCAGCGCGACGGCGCCGGCCCCGGCCCACTCGCCTCCGCCGTGCCGGCCCAGCCGATGGCGCTGCCGCAGGAGTAGGCGAAGCGCCGCCGGCTCGCCGCCTCTCCGCGAGCGGGCGGCGCGTCTACCGTTTCGCCTGGTCGGCGATCCGCGCCAGGCTCTCCTCACGCCCGAGCACTGTCAGCACGTCGAAGATGCCGGGCGAGGTCGAGCGGCCCGTCAGCGCTGCGCGCAGCGGCTGGGCAATCGCGCCAAGTTTCTCGCCCACGGCCTCCGCATAGGCGCGCACGACCGTCTCGGCGGCTGACCCCGACCATTCGGGGAGCGCCTCGAGCTTCGGCAGCAGCACGGCCAGGTGAGCGCGGCCGCCGTGAGCGAGAATGTCGGCCGCCTTCTCGTCCATCGCCAGCGGCCGAGGGGCGAACAGGAAGCCCGCGCCGTCGAGCAGTTCGACCAGCGTCTTGGCGCGCTCCTTCAGGCCCGGGATCGCGGCGCGAACTTGCGCGCGCTTCGCTTCGTCGAGCTTCGCCGCGATCTCGGGCCCGCCCTTGAGATAGGGAAGGGCGTCGATGAGCGCCTTAAAGAGATAGTCGTCGCTCATGGCGCGCATGAAGTGGCCGTTCATGTTCTCGAGCTTGGCGAAGTCGAAACGCGAGGCCGAGCGGCCGACCGACGCCAGATCGAAGGCGGCGATGAGTTCCTCTTCGGTGAAGAACTCCTTGTCGCCCTGGCTCCAGCCGAGGCGCACGAGATAGTTGCGCAGGGCCGCGGGCAGGTAGCCTAGGGCGCGATAAGCGTCGACGCCGAGCGCGCCGTGGCGTTTCGACAGCTTCGCGCCGTCCGGCCCGTGGATGAGCGGGATATGCGCCCAGACTGGGACGTCCCAGCCGAGCGCCTGATAGATCTGGGTCTGGCGGGCGGCGTTGGTGAGGTGATCGTCGCCGCGGATGACATGGGTGACCGCCATGTCGTGATCGTCGACGACGACCGCCAGCATATAGGTCGGGTTGCCGTCGGAGCGCAGGAGCACGAGATCGTCGAGCTCCTTGTTGGCGAAGACGACCTTGCCCTGCACCTTGTCGTCGATGATCGTCTCGCCCTCCTGGCGGGCGCGGAGGCGGATGACCGGCGCAACGCCCGGCGGCGCTTGCGCCGGATCGCGGTCGCGCCAGCGCCCGTCGTAGCGCATGGGCTTGCCCTCGAGCCGCGCCTTCTGCCGCATCTCCTCGAGTTCGTCGGTGCTTGCATAGCAGCGGTATGCAGCGCCGGTCGCCAGCATCTCATCCACCACCTCCCGATGGCGCTTCGCGCGCGCGAACTGGCTGATCGCCTCGCCGTCCCAGTCGAGCCCGAGCCATTTGAGCCCGTCGAGAATTGCCTCGACCGCGGCTCCGGTCGAGCGCTCTCGGTCGGTGTCCTCTATGCGCAGGAGAAACGTCCCGCCGAAGCGCCTGGCGTAAAGCCAGTTGAACAATGCCGTCCGCGCGCCGCCGATATGGAGGAATCCGGTCGGCGAAGGCGCGAAGCGTGTGATGACCTGGGACATGAGGCGCGAGGCTCGAAGAAGCGGGGGCGGAAATCGAAGCGCGAGGCTCTAGCAGACCAGCGCCATCGCGGCAAAGCCGCGACACCGTACCGCATTCCCCATCACCCGGCGCGCGTCCAAGGGGGCAGGGCCAAAGCGCTGCCTTCGAATTTTGGTTGCGCCGTCTCGTGAAGAAGCAGCAAGAAGCCAAGCATGCGCAGCGAGGGATGGCGGCACGACTGACAGGAATCAAACTTGGGCCGAGGGATCGGGCCGGATCTCGGAGGACACGGGTCTTGTTGCCAGAACGCGCGATGAACTCTGGGCATTTCAAAGTCGTAAGCCGGCCGCGGCTGCCCGATATAACCGAACACCCGAGGTTGGATTTTGCGGACTACGAGCGGCGCCTGGCCTCGCTTCAGGGCGTTCTTCAATTGATTCAGCAGGCGTATCTCCAGACCTCCGAGCGCGCCATCATCGTCCTTGAGGGTTCGGACACCGCCGGCAAAGGCGGCATCGTGCGCCGCCTCGGCTGGGCGCTGGATCCGCGCAGCTTCAAGGTCAATCCGATCGCCTCGCCCGACGAACATGAGCGCGCGCAGCACTACCTCCAGCAATTCTGGCGACGCCTGCCCGAGAAAGGGCAAATCGTCGTCTTCGACCGCTCCTGGTATGGGCGCGTTCTGGTGGAGCGCGTCGAGGGGTTCGCGACAGAAGCCGAGTGGCGTCGCGCCTATCGCGAAATCAACGAGTTCGAGCGCGTCCTGGTCAATTCGGGAATTCGCTTGGTCAAGCTCTTCCTGCATATTACCGCCGACGAGCAGCGGCGTCGATTTCGCAGTCGGCTCATCGACCCGGTCAAGCGCTGGAAACTGTCCTACGAAGACTTCCGCAATCGACGCCGCTGGCCCGAGTATGAAACGGCGATCGAGGATATGATGGCGGAAACCTCGACCGAGCGCGCGCCCTGGCATCTGATTCCGGCGAACGACAAGCCCTATGGCCGAATCGCTGCCTTTCGCATCTTCGAGGACAGGCTCGGAAGGAACGTGTCGCTCGAGCCGCGGCCGATTGATCCGGATTTGATCAGGGAGGCGAAACGGGTGCTTGGCCTGTCGTCCTCGGATATGAAGCGCGCAGCCGCCCCGGCGAAGAAGGCCAACGGGAAACGAAGCGAACCGAAGCGCGGATCGGGGCTCGCTGGAGAGCGCGAAGCTTTGCTGGACGATTGAGGCGGCGAATGGACTTCGTCTTCATGTTGACGCGCAACGACGCGACGGTCGAAAACGCGCTCGACCTCGTCGAGACCGCGAGTTTGCTCGGACTGAAGCACATCGGCTTCAAGGACGTGGGCGCAGATCCCTCTCAGCTCAAGCGCCTGACCGAGGCCATCCGCGCCGCAGGGGCGGCGGCGTGGATGGAAGTCGTGTCGACCTCGCGCGACGATGAATTGCGGTCCATTGCGCTTGCCCGCGCGCTCGGAGTCGATTGGCTCATGGGCGGCGTTCACGTCGAGGAGGCCTTGCGCATTCTTGCGGGGAGCGCGACGCGCTATCTGCCTTTTGCCGGCAAGCCCGTCGGCCATCCCACGCAGCTCGGCGGCTCGGCGAGGGAAGTCGAGGCGCATTGCCGGGCCTTCGCGCAAAAAGGCTGCGCCGGCGTCGACATTCTCGCCTATCGCGCGACCGAAGCCGAACCGCTCGATCTCGTCGCCGCCTGCCGGCGCGGACTTTCCGGGAAGGGAATGGTCGTTGTCGCCGGATCGGTCAATTCGTCAGGCCGCATCGCCGCCATTCGCGCCGCCGGCGCCGACGCCTTCACCATCGGCACGGCGGCGATCGAGGCGTCTTATGCGCCAGGGGCCGGGCCGCTCGAGGCCCAACTCACGGCTGTCCTCGCAGATTGCCGAACAGCGGGATGAACCCGCCGTCCGCTCGATGCATGCAGCGCTTGCGATCGATTACGTAGGCTCAAGCCGCTTGCCGCAAGCTCCGGGTTGCTTCGGTGGCGGAGCCCGGCACTGGCGTCGGCGCGAGCGCAAACGCGCCGTCGCCGGTCAACGCGACCGCGATGAGGCCGACGATCCATAGCGCGGGGAACTCCCAGCCGCCATTCGGATTGGTGAAGAAGAAGCCCGCGGCGCCGTGCACTGAAAGGATGGCGCCGAGCAGGATCGGAATGACGGCGACGGCGGCCAGCCGGGGCCATAGGCCGACGATCAGCGCAACGCCGCCAGCCACCTCCCACACCATCGTGACATAAGCCAGCGCGGGCGGGAGACCGAGCGAGCCGAAGAAATGCGCAGTTCCGGCCGGGGTGAAAACGAAGATCTTCAAGCCCGCGTGAGCGAGGAAAAGAACGCCGAGCGCAAGGCGTAAGATGAAGACAGCGTAGGGAGCAGTGCGAGTGTCGATCATGGCGGCGATAATCCTTCGATGGGTCAAGATGCCGCATGCTGAACGCGTTCGCCGCCTGGATAAACCGGGCGTTGGGAGAATCACTCTTGCCGAATTGGAACTGAACACGCGTCCGCTCACCAGCCCTGGTCCCATGGCGGGTCGCCACGAAAACGCGCCGCGAGAAAGTCGACCAGAGCGCGAACTTTGAGCGCGAGGTGACGCGAGGGCGGATAAAGCACGTGGACCCCGCTCCGCGGCGGGTATTCGAAGGGCCTCAGTACGGCTTTCAGAGCGCCGGCGCGAATGCGCGGCCCTGCGACAAATGTCGGCACACGCACCACGCCCAATCCCGCCTCCGCCGCGACCACGCAGGCCTCGGCGTTCGAGAAGCGCAGGCGCCCTGCGACCGGAATCCGAAGCTGTTCCTCCCGGTCCGGCACGATGAAGCGCCAGACGAGCGGATCGCGAAAATTGGTGTCGATGATGCAGTCGTGACCTGCGAGCGCGGCCGGATCTGCGGGCTCGCCCCGCTCGGCGAGATAGTCAGGCGAAGCGGCGACGACAATTCTGTTGTTGCAGAGCTTTCGCACGATGAGGCTCGCGTCGGACGGTTCACCGATGCGGACGGCGGCGTCGAATCCTTCGTCGATCAGGTTCACCACGCGGTCGGAGAAGCTCACGTCGAGAACGATCTCCGGATAGGCGCGCGCGAAATCGACCAGCGCCGCCTGCAATTGCATCATGCCGAACGACAGCGGAACCGAGAGCGCGAGCCGTCCGCGAGCTTCCCCAGAAACAGTCCGCACCGAACCGTCGAGCGCGTCGAACTCCTCGATGAGAGCCTTGATCCGCTCGAAATAGGCCCTGCCGACCTCGGTCGGCGACAAGGCGCGTGTCGTGCGGTTCAGAAGCTGGACGCCAAGCTCCGCCTCCAGCCTGCCGACGAGCTTGGAGGCTTGCCCCGGACTCGTCCCAAGGCGCGCCGCGGCGCGGGAGAAACCGCCCGTTTCCATCACGGCGACGAACATCCGCTCACAGTCCAGCCGGTCCATCGAGGCAATTTCGCACGCTTTGAGGCTATGGCAAGGCTGCCCGGTCGCGAGGGCGCGAGCTCCCGTCGCCGCTCATTTCACCAGCTTATCGAGCGACTGCTTCATCGCCCTCGTGCCTGCCTCGAGCGCCCTGGTCAATTGCGGCTTGACGTCGTCCGGCAGGAAGTCGGCGACCCATACGACGGTTGCGCCGCCGTCTGCCCGCGCCGAAACCTGCAGCGAAGCGTTGTAGTGGGTCGCATATCCCCCTTCTGCGGTCCAGACGAGCCGGCGGGCCTCGTCGTCGATCGTGACGATTGGCTCGCGGATGACCATGCCGTTGATGAAGGTCACCACGCGGGCGCCGGGCTCGAGCTTCGTGTCGGTCACAAACCCCGGCGCCAGGCGCGTATGCACGGCTCCGATATCGCGAATGACCGCCCACGCCTCGTCGGCGGATGCGGCAGTGTCGAGGGACGTTCGAACAGTCGCCATCGCGGTCACGCTCCGAGGTGCAAGGCCTCGAGCCGATAGCCGTCGGGATCGACGACAAAGGCTGCGAAATAATCCGGGCTATAGTCCGCTCGGATGCCGGGCTTCCCATTGTCGCGGCCGCCGGCGGCGAGGGCTGCGGCGTGAAACACCGCGACGCTGTCGCGATCGGGCGCAACGAAGCAAAAATGCAGTCCGGACTTCGGATCGTCCGGCACGGGAAAGTCGGCGAGGTTGATCCAGAAGACGACCTCCTCCTTGCCATAGCCGAGTAAATCCTCGCCCTCGCTCAGGCGCCGGTAGCCGATCGCCTGCAGGACAAAATCGTAAAACGCTTTCGACCTCGCGATGTCGCGAACGCCGATCGAAACATGGTTGAGCATGTGCGCGCCTCCTTTCGCTTGGAGCGTAAGCGCCTGCCCGACGGCCGGCTTGGGGAAAATTGCTATAGTTGCTCCATGGCGACGAATGACCCCCTTACGAAGACGCCTGCAGGGCCGCGGGGTTCGACGCCCTTCGCGCGACGCATCGCCGGGGGCGAGACCTGGAGCGTCAGCGAGATCGTCTGCTCCGCCGGCCCCGGCGATCGGCCCTACGAGGAGCGCCATAAGGGTTTCAGCATCTCGGCTGTCCTTCAGGGCTGCTTCACCTACCGCAGCGACTGCGGCGAGAGCCTGCTCTATCCCGGCGCGCTGCTGCTCGGCGCCGATCGCTCGTGCTTTCAATGCGGGCACGAGCACAGCGCGGGGGATCGCTGCATTTCGTTCAATGTGCGGGAAGATGCTTTCGAGGAGATCGTCTCCATCGCCTCGTCGCGCCGAGGTAATCCGCTCAGCCGGCCGATGCTGCCGGCGTCTAACCGGCTCGCGCCTCTCTTCGCCGCGATCGAGCGCGTCCAGGATTGCGTTTCGCCGCTGAAGGCCGAGGAGCTTCTGATCGTCCTCTTCGAGGCGGTTGTCGCCGCGCTGAACGACGGCTTTCGTGTACCGTCGGCGCCCAGGGGGTGGGAAACGCGGCGCATCGTCGAGGTCCTGCGTGAGGTCGAGGACCATCCCGACGACTCGCTCGATCTCGGGGCGATGGCTGCGATGGCGGGCCTCGGAAAGCACCACTTTCTGCGGGTATTCCGGCGCCTCGTCGGCATGACGCCGTACCAGTATGTTTTGCGGGTGCGAATGGGACGCGCTGCCCGGCGGCTCGCGACCTCGAAAGATCCCGTGCTCGCCGTCGCGCTCGACAGCGGCTTTGGCGATCTCTCGACCTTCAACGCCCGTTTTCGGGCGATCTTCGGAACGACGCCGTCGATGTACCGGGCGACAGTCTGACCAGCGCCGCTTTTTGCATGCGTCTTGCGCATAGCAACCGCGCCTCCCGGGCGATTTTCATGGCGGCCGGTTTGCCCTGTTATCGTGCGCGCCGGTCACCTGTTATCGCCCTGATAAGCGCGAAATAGCGTCCTGTTATTTTCCTGGTCTTTTTCCCCTGGCGCGCAATGGTTTTTTGGAAGCGACGGATAACAAAGGTCTTTTACGGCCGGGTCTCCGCGGAGTGGGATGCTCGCCTGTTTTTCGCCCTGATACCGGCATGAAAGCCGTTCTCGAACCTATGCCGAGGCCGCATAACGCTCCGGGCCATTGATCACGTCAGCTTCCGCCAGGCCTGCGCCTCGGCCGCCTTGGCGAAGCGGTCTGGGGTCCAGTTTTCCTTGAGCGCCTGCCGCATCAGGGCCTGTTGGCTTTGCGGCGCCAGCCCGCCGATAGCGGGATCGCGGTCGAGATTGGTCGGGAACGCGTAGCCTTCGGCCGAGGCCGCGATCGCGTTGTCCGCGGCTTCCGCGGTGATCGCCTTCTCCGCCAGGAGCCTCTGCAGCACGGGATAGAGGGCGAGGCTCATCTTGAGCCGATCGACGCTTTCCATCGCGCGTCCGTAAGCCGACGAGACCTGCAGCAGATTGCCCATCCGCTTGATGCTCGCCGAGCGGTTCGTGCCGGCGGCGTGAAAGAGCGCCGGGTTGAAGAAGACCGCGTCGCCGGCGGCGAGCGGCAGCTGGACCTTGTGCGCATCGAAATAGTCCCGGAATTCCGGGCGCGCCGCCGCGAGATAGCCGGGCAGATAGGTCTGCGAGAACGGCAGGTAGAGCGTCGGTCCCGATTCGAGCGGCATGTCGCAATGGGCGACCGCGCCCTGCAGCGTCAGCATCGGCGACAGGCGATGCGCATGCGCCGGAAAGCGCTCGATCTCCCGCGCGGTCTGGAAGCCCATGTGATAATCGCGATGGGGGACCTGCGCCTCGCCGCCCGGATTGACGACATTGAGCTGCGAGGTGATTTGATAGCCGGGCCCGAGCCACGCCTCGCTGACGAGCGCGATGATCGGGTTGCCATAATAGGCGGCGAAGGCGGCCGGATCGGCGAGGCAGAGTTTTTCGAGCGCGTTCCAGACCCGGTCGTTCGCGCCGGGCTTGGCGAAATGGTCGCCGCACGCCGGCGTTGCTGCGGTGCTGCTCGTCGATCATCGCCCGGAAATGCGCGTTCGCCGCCTCGATCGGTTTCAGCTCGGTGAAGGCTCCGCGAAAGGCGATAACGCCGGGCCCATCGGTCATCGCCTCCACCCATTCCGCCATGATCTCCCTGCGGCTTTCGGGCGAGGCGGCGGCGCGGCGAACCGCGTCGCCTTCATAGACGAGCACGTTCGAGACGACCTCGCTGGCAAAGGGATAGTCAGCGGGATTCAACGTGCGCTCGACCAGCGCCCGGAACGCCTCGAGATCGCAGCCATCCTCGGTCAGCCAGACGCGGTTGGCCCTGAGCCGCCTCGCACTGTCGTCCTTCATGAGCGTCCTCCGCCGGTTCTCTCTCGCCCGGCACTATATAGCGGGCCCGAACCGAGACCAGCTTGGCGCCCTCGCGGCTTTCAATGACTCTAACGCGTCGGCGCTCGGCCGCTTTCCTCTGCGGAAGCTCCGTGCTTATTCTGACGCATGTCAACCCCCGCGCGCACGGGCGTTCTGTCGGCGACCGCCGGTCTCGCCCGCGCGGCCGCCTACGCCCCCGACTGGCGGAAGGTCTTTGCTGGCGCGTTGGCGCGGGAGGTCGAGGACCGGCGGTTCTTTCTCTGGCTGCCGGTCGCGGCCATGGGCGGAGTCGCGCTCAATCTGGCGGCCGACCGCGAGCCGGTTCTCTGGCTTCCGGCGGCGCTCGCCGCACTCTTCGCCGCGTTCGCCGGGATTTCGCGCGCCCGTCCGTTCGCGCTCGGCCTCTCGCTCGCCCTTGCGGCTCTGTTCTCCGGGTTCCTGGCCATGTCGCTTCGCACCGAGCGGGTGACTGCCCCGGTCCTCGACCGCACCCGCATCGTCGATTTGCAAGGCTATGTCGAGGAAGTGGACTTAAGGCCTGTCGGCGCGCGCATGGTGGTCGCGGTCGTCAGCGCCGACGGCATGCCGCGTGACAAGGCGCCGCGCCGCGTCCGCGTTACCACGCGCAAGACGCCCGACATCGCAGCCGGCGATTTCGTGGCGATGAAAGCGCGGCTGCTGCCGCCCTCGCATGCGGCGCTGCCGGGCGGCTACGACTTTGCTCGCGACGCGTTCTTCGCCGGCGTCGGCGCCGTCGGTTCGACGCTCGGCCCGATCCGGCGCGTAAGCGCGCCGGGCGATGCGAGCTGGCGCCAGCGCTTCAACGCTGGGATCGATCAAGCGCGCAATCGCCTCGCCCAGCGGGTCAACGCGATCATCGGCGGCGACGAGGGCGCGATCGCCGCGGCCATGGTGACGGGGAAGCGCGACTTCCTCTCCAACGATGCCAAGGACCTCATCCGCGAGGCCGGAATATTCCATATCATCACGATATCCGGCGTGCAGATGAACTCTTGTCGCCGGAATCTTCTTCATCGTATCGCGCCGCCTGCTCGCGCTGTCGCCGACGCTCGCGCTCAAATACCCGATCAAGAAATGGGCGGCCGGCGTCGCGATGGCGGGCTCGCTGCTTTACGATATCGCCACCGGCTCGCGCGTTGGCACCGAGCGCGCGCTCGTGATGACGCTGATCGTGCTCGGCGCGGTGATCATGGACAGGCGGGCGCTCACTATGCGCAACCTCGCCTTCGCGGTCCTGGCCGTCGTCGCGATCGAACCGGAGGCCATTCTCGGCGTCAGCTTTCAGCTCTCGTTCGCCGCGGTGGCGGCCCTGGTTGCGGTGATGGAGGCGCGGCTCGCCGGTTTCGTGAGCGACCCCGATCCCTTTGTGCCGCAACGGGGCAGGGCAGCGACGGGCGGACTTTTGGTCGATCTCTTCCACAAGCCGTTCGGCCTCCTAGTCGCGACCGCCTGCGCAACCGGCGCTACCGCTTCGTTCATGGCCTATCATTTCCACGATCTCAGCCCCTACGTGCTGATCGGCAATCCGCTGACGCTGACCGTCATCGAGTTCTTCGCCGTGCCTGGCGCGCTGCTCGGCGCGGCTCTTTATCCGCTCGGGCTCGACGCGCCGGTCTGGCTCTATGTCGGAGCCGGGATCAAGCTCATTTTGTGGGCGGCGCGGTTCATTGCCAACGCTCCGGGCTCGACCCTGCACTTGCGTGCGTTCGCGCCATACGCCCTGCCGTTCCTGGCGCTCGCCGTGATGAGCGCGACGATCTGGCGGACCTGGACCTTCCGCGCGAGCGCCATCCCTTTTGCGATCGTTGGCCTCATCGGCGCCACGCAGGGGCCCCGCTACGACGTGATCGTTGCGCCCTCCGGCGACGAGGCCGCGGTGCGCGACGCCGACGGCCTCCTGCAGATCGTCGGCAAACGCTTCAACGCCTTCGCCGCCGAGCAATGGCTGACCGCGGACGGCGACGGGCGCGATCCCGCCGGCTCCCGCGATCCCGACGCGCCCTGCGACCGCGTCGGCTGCGTCGCCGCGTTGCCCGAAGGCCAGTCGCTCAGCATCGTCGTCGATCGAATGGCGTTCGACGAGGATTGCGCCCGGGCCAAATCATCGTCAGCGCGCTCAGCGCGCCCGCAGACTGCGGGGCGAAATTCGTGCTCGACGACAAGGCGCTGGCCCGGTTCGGCGCCGTCGGCCTTAGCTGGAGCGACGACAAGGGGTTCACGATGTCGAGCGACCGCTCGACGCTGCAGAACCGCCCGTGGTCAGCCGCGCCACTGCCAGCGATCGACGACGACCGGCTGGTGCGCCCCGGCCACGCGACTTCGCATGGCGCGGATCCCGCTGACCCGACGATCGAGCCCGATGGCTCTCGCTAGCTCTCCCGAGTTCGTTGTCGTCAACCTACAGCCGGATATAGAATTTAGCCCCGCGCCGATCCGAGGCGCGCAACGAAAGCGTCGGAGGAGCGTTTCTACCGGGTACAACAGACGACTTCATCAAGGGAGTGGAGCATGCGAAACTGGGCTTTGCCTTTGCTCGTAGCCACCGCGATGTTTGGCGCGTCCGCCGCGCCCTCCGCCGCCGAGACCCTGATCGAGCGCGGCAAGTATCTTGTGATAATTTCCGGTTGCGGCACCTGTCATACGCCCGGCGACCTGCTCGGCAAGCCTGACATGACGCGTACCCTCGCGGGCTCCGAGGTCGGATTCGGGATCCCGGGCGTCGGCGTTTTCGTCGGCGGCAACTTGACCCCGGACAAAGAAACGGGCCTCGGCGACTGGACGACCGAGCAGATTATCACCGCCATCACCACAGGCGTGATGCCGAACGGCCGCAAGCTGTTTCCGGTCATGCCCTGGCCAGACCTCGCCCATTTGTCAGCCGACGATGCGCAGGCAATCGCCGCCTACCTGAAGAGCCTTCCGCCGGTCAAGAATGCGGTTCCGGGACCGTTCGGGCCGAAAGACGTTCCATCGACGCTGGTCTCCGTGATCGTACCGGGCGACGTCTACGCCAAGATGCCTGCGCCGAAGTGAATTCGTGCGCGCTTGGGTCGGCGAACGCGCGGATGCGACGGACGAAGGAGCCAGGACATGCGCCGCAGAACCGTCATCGCCGGGGTCGGGCTCCTCGCCTCGGCGTGCTGGACCGCGAAAAGAGCGCATGCGGCCGACGCCTCGATCGCCGAGCGTTTCGCACAGACCTTGAGCGCTCATGACATCGACGCCTTCGCGGCGCTCTACGCCGAAGATTGCGTCAATCATCAGGTCAGCGCCGCCGCGCCGCCCCGGCCTCCTGGCGTAAAGCCGAAGGCGGCGACCGTCGCCTTCTTCGCGGCGCGGCTCAAAGGCCTGCCGGACCTGAACGTCTCGATCCAGGCGAGCCTCGCGGAGGACGACAAGGTCGCTGCGAGCTTCGCCTACGAGGGCACGCACCAGGGCCTCTATTACGGCGTCCCGCCGACCGGCAAGCGGCTCTTCTTCACCTCGTGCGACATCTTCCGCATTGAGGACGGAAAGATCATCGAGCATTGGGGAATGGGCGACATTGCCGGGATCGTCGCGCAAATGAAAGGGTAGGAATCAAAAAAGGCGCCCAAAGGCGCCCTTGGCCGTCGCGAAGTCTCGGGCTTATTTGATCTTCGTTTCCTTGAACTCGACGTGCTTGCGCGCGACCGGATCGTATTTCTTGAAAGTGAGTTTTTCCGTCTTGGTCCGCGCGTTCTTCTTGGTGACGTAGAAATAGCCCGTGTCGGCTGTGGACAGCAGCTTGATCTTGAGCGAGGCGGCCTTGGCCATTGCAACGATCCTTGGACAATTGGCGCCGGAGGTAGCGCCGGAAACAGAAAAGCCCGCGTGAGCCGCGGGCGCGATTGCCCTGCAAAATAGTCGGCCGGCCCCGGAAGTCAAGCTAAAGCCTGGCGCGCTGCACTTTTGAAGACGCGGCAAGGTTTTCAAAGGGTTAGGCGCCAAAAACTGCAACTTTTTTCGCCGCGGCCGGCTGGCCGGCTCGGGGCAAGGAATTGAAAGGCCAGCGCAAGGAATTGAAAGCCAAAGCACAAGGAAATGCAACCCCAGCACAAGGAAATGAAAGTCCGGCGCAAGGAAATGAAAGTATAGAATCGAGATATTTCAATAGGTTATGGCACAATTTGGCGCCAGGCGCGTCATTAACCTTAACTCTTGCGGCTCGTGGTGATTGAAGGGTGCCTCCGTTCGGTCGTGACGCCACAATACCACAGAATTCTGATTTACGGAAGCAATTGTCGACTCCATTGTCGACGGTCGGGGTACGCTCGCCTGCGCGCCCAAGCTAAAGCGCCGCCGGCGCTCAGGCCGTTCGCCTTGGTCGTCGGCGCCCGCTATCATCGTTCCGTCGAGCGGCGCGGGCCCCGAGACCGTAGGGATCCCTCGCGCCCGATTGCGGCGCTAAAGACCGCTTCACGGCGCCGCGGCCGCCACGGAGAACGCCATGAAAAGCCTTTATGCGGGTCCCGTCTTCGAAATGGCGCGCGAGCAATTCCATGTCATCGCCGATCATCTGGGCATTCCGCAGGACGACCGGGACCGGCTCCTCTATCCCAAGCGCGCCATCGTCGTCTCCTGCCCGATCCACATGGACGACGGCCGCCAGCGGGTCTTCGTCGGCTACCGCGTCCAGCACCACCTGACGCTCGGTCCCGCCAAGGGCGGCACGCAATTCGCCGCGAACGTCGACATCGGCGAGATCGCCGCACTGGCGATCTGGATGAGCTGGAAATGCGCGCTCGCCGATCTGCCTTACGGCGGCGGCAAGGGCGGCGTCGCAGTCGATCCGCACGCGCTGTCGATGAGAGAGCTCGAAAACCTCTCCCGCCGCTACATGCAGGAGATGATCCCCTTCGTTGGGCCTCGCGTCGACGTGATGGCGCCGGATATGGGCACCAACGAGCAGGTGATGGCCTGGTTCATGGACACCTACTCGATGTACCAGGGGATCACCGTGCCGGAAATCGTGACCGGCAAGCCGGTCGGCACCGGCGGAACGCTCGGGCGGCGCGAGGCGACCGGCCATGGCGTCGCCTTCCTTTCGTTTCGCGCGCTGGAGGCCCTCGACATCAATCCGGTCGGAGCGACGGCGATCGTTCAGGGCTTCGGCAACGTCGGCACGCATGCGGCGCTCGGTCTTGCGGCGCGGGGAGTCAAGCTCGTCGGCGTCAGCGACCACACGGTCGCCTATCACGATCCCAGGGGCCTCGAGGTTCGGGCGCTGGTCGATCACGTCGAAAAGAACGGCGTGCTCCTCGGCTGGTCGAACGAAGCGGTCATCGACCCGCGTTCGCTGCTCGAGCAGCCGTGCGACGTTCTCGCGCCCTGCGCGGTGGAGCGGGTGATCGACGCCGACGTCGCCCGGCGCCTGAACTGCCGGGTGATTGCCGAAGGCGCAAATGGCCCCACAACGCCGGAGGCCGACCGCGTGCTTGCCGAGCGCAACGACGGGATCTTCGTCATCCCCGACATTCTCTGCAACGCCGGCGGCGTCGTCGTCAGCTATTTCGAATGGGTTCAGGACCTGCAGCAATATTTCTGGTCGAAGGAGGAAGTGATGGACCGGCTCGAACGGGCGCTCGATCGCAGCTGGAGCATGGTCGTGGCGCGGGCGAAGCGCGACGGCGTCTCCAATCGCACCGCCGCGATGGCGATCGGGGTCGAACGGGTGAGGAAGGCGAAACAGGCGCGGGGGCTTTTTCCCTGAGCGAGCGACCGGCGAACTCGGCGAGCGGCCGGGCGGATCGGACGTCTGCCGTCAGGACCAAAACGCTTGGCGCGCGATGGCGCCGGGTCCGCGGTCAAACGTTGGTTAGATGGCCTGCGCCGCAACCGACCTGAAGCGCAAAATGGCCAGCCAGAAGAAGAGGCCGCCGATCACGGCGACCGCAAGGAATTCCGGCCACACGACGTCGAGCCCGGCGCCGCGATAGAGAATCGATTGCGCAAACGACACGAAATGCGTCGAGGGCGAGGCCTGCATGGCGGTCGCGAGCCAGGGCGGCATGCTTTCGAGCGGGGTATTGGAGCCGGAGAGCATGTTCATCGGCAGATAGACCAGCATATAGAGCAGCCCGAGTTGCGGCATTGAGCGCGCGATCGTGCCGAGAAAGATTCCGATCGCGGTGGCGAAAAAGAGATAGATCGCCACGCCGGCCATGAACAGCGGGATCGAACCGGCGATCGGAACTGCGAGCATCCAGCGCACGATTAGGTAGAGGGAGAGGCCGCAGGCGACCGCGATCACCAGCCCGTTTGCCCAGACCTTCGACATCGCAATCTCGAACGGCGTCAGCGGCATGACCAGGAGATGGTCCATAGTGCCATGCTCCCGCTCGCGCACGATCGCGGCGCCAGCGAGGATGATCGCCAGCATCGAGATGCTGTTAATGATCGCCATTACGCTGGTGAACCACGCGGTGGTGAGGTTCGGGTTGAACGCGATCCGCACGTCGAGATTGACGCTGGACAGCGGAACGCCCTCTGCGTTTGAGAGAAAATCGTTGATCTCATTGGTGACGATCTGCTGGGCGTAGCCGGAGCCGAGACCGGCTTGCACCATCGCGGTGGCGTCAACGTCGATCTGGAGCCCCGGCTGACGTCCGGCAAGGACGTCGCGCTGGAAGTTGGGGGGGATGTCGATCACGAACGTATAGGCGCCTCTGTTCATCAGCGGAACGATGTCGCGCTCTGCGATCATGCGAGGCGTCTGGAACAGCGGCGGCATGAACGCGTGGGCAATTCGGCGCGAAAGCTCGGAGTTGTCTTCATCGACGATCGCAATAGAGGCGTTGTGCAACTCCTGCGAATTGCTGCGCGCCTGCATGATCACGGCGAGCGAGAAGGCGTAGATGACGAGCCCGAGAAGCACGTAGTCGCTCAGGAAACTGCGAAGTTCCTTGATGCCGAGCCAGAAAATGTTGGCGATCATTCGCATCGCGGGATGTTTTCCTAGCGTTCCTGTTTGTGCAGGAGGAAAAGGTTCATGAGCGTCAGCAGCGGGATGAAGGCCGCGAGCGCTGCGAGGTTCGCGCCGAGGTCGATAAAGCCCAGGCCCTTGGTGAACGTTCCGACGGTGACCGGCACGAAATAGGTCATCGGGAACGCGCGGCCGACGATCTGCGCGAACCCCGCAAGCGACGAGACCGGCGTCATCATGCCGGCGAACTGGGTCGCGGGCAGCACCGTCAGGATGGCTGTGCCGAACAGTGCGGCGATCTGGGTGTTCGTGAACGCCGAAATCAGCATGCCGTAGGCAGTCATCGCGGTGACATAGAGCAACACACCCACCACTAGGGCTGACAAGCTGCCTTTCAGCGGGACCTGAAAGACGAACAACGCCATCAGGAACATCAACGCGAAATTGGTCATGGCGATCGCGATGTAGGGGATTTGCTTGCCGATCAAAAATTCGAGGCGGGTCACCGGGGTGACGTAGAGATTGGTGATCGACCCCAGCTCTTTTTCGCGAACGACCCCTAGCGCCATCAGAATCGCGGGAAACAGCCCGAGCATCAAGGCCATGGTCGAAGGCACCATCGCGTAAATGCTGTCGAAATCCTGATTGTACTTGAACCTCAGTTCGATGTCGGCGGGCGGCGGCGCGCCGGGTTCAGTCGTCTTGACGGCGGGATCAGCCAGATAAAGCTGATGCATGCCCTGCAGATAACCGCGGATGGTCTCGGCGCGGAACGGCATCGCGCCGTCCACCCATGCGCCCACCCAGGCGGGACGTCCGCGTTTGATATCGCGGCCGAAGCCAGGGGGGATTTCGACTGCGGCCCTGATGTTCCCGCTTCGCATCCGGTTTTCGAGCTCCTGATAGTCGGAGAGCGGCGGCCTTTCCACGAAATAGCTGGAGCCTCTGAGCTCCTCCAGATACGCTTGGCTCTCGGGACTCTGATCGTGATCGAGCACCGCGAAGGACAGATTGTTGACGTCGGTCGAAACGCCGAAGCCGAACACCAGCATCAGGAGCGCGGTGCCGAAGAGGCTGAACCCCAGCCGGATCGGGTCGCGAAGAAGCTCCAGGGTCTCCCGGATCGTATAGGCGAAGAGACGGCGGGGACTGAACCAGGACGATTCGGTCGCCGCCGGGTACAGCGGCGCAAGGGTCTCAGCAACCCCCGTGCTCTCGTTGGCGGCGCGCGATCCCGTCACTTCCTCGAGATAGCTGATAAAAGCGTCCTCGAGGGTGGCGACGCCGCGCGCCTTGACGAGAGCCGCCGGCGCGCCGGTCGCGAGTACGCGTCCCGAATCCATTAGCGCGATTCGGTCGCAGCGCTCGGCTTCGTTCATGAAGTGGGTCGACACAAAGATCGTCACGCCTTGATTGCGCGAAAGGTCGATCAGCGCCTGCCAGAAGCGGTCGCGAGCCAGCGGATCGACGCCCGAGGTCGGCTCGTCGAGGATCAGCATTTCCGGCTCATGGACGATGGCGACGGCGAGCGACAGCCGCTGCCGAATCCCCAGCGGCAGATCCAGCGCGCGCTGGTCGAGGTAGTCCTCGAGGCCGAATTCTCGGGTCAGCGCGCCAATGCGCGCTCTCGCCTTCAGCGCCGGAATGTCGAAGAGATGCGCGTGCAGATCGAGATTCTGCCGGACCGTCAATTCCGTGTAGAGCGAGAACGACTGCGACATGTAGCCGACGTGATAGCGCGAACTCATGTCGCCCGCTTGCAAGGGCTTGCCGAACAGCAGCGCCTCCCCTTCGCTCGGCGCGAGCAAGCCCGTCAGCATTTTCATGGTCGTCGTTTTGCCGCTGCCATTCGATCCGACGAAGCCGAAGATCTCGCCGCGCTCGATGGTGAAGTTCACGTGATCGACTGCTGCGAAGTCGCCGAAGCGGCAGGTTAGATCGCGCGCGACGATGATCGGCTCGCCGCTGACGACGCGGCGCGGCGGAATCTGCAATCTCTGATGGTCGCTGCGCTCCTCCTCGGGGAGCAAGGCGATGAAACCTTCCTCGAGGCTCGCGGCGCCGGTTCGCGCCTTGATGTCTGCCGGGGATCCAGTCGCCAGCACTTTTCCGGCGCTCATCGCCGCCAGCCAGTCGAACCGCTCCGCTTCCTCCATATACGCCGTCGCGACCATCACGCTCATCCCGGCGCGGCGTGAGCGCATGCGGTCAATCAATTCCCAGAATTGCCTCCGAGAAAGCGGATCGACGCCGGTCGTGGGCTCGTCAAGGATCAGGAGGTCCGGATCATGGATGAGACAGCAGCACAGGCCGAGCTTTTGCCGCATGCCGCCTGAAAGCTTTTTCGCCGGCCGGTCGGAAAACGGCGCGAGCCCGGTGCTCTCGAGCAGTTCCGCGATCTTTCGGTCCCGTTCGAAACCGGAATCTCCGAACAGTCGGCCGAAAAATTCAATATTCTCGCGCACGCTAAGGTCCGCATAGAGATTCTTGCCGAGGCCTTGCGGCATGTAGGCGATGCGAGGACAGATAGCTGCCCGGTGCGACGGGTCGCCAATCTCGCCGTCGAGGACGAATACGCGTCCGGACTGGATGTGGCGCGCGCCGGCGACGATGCTCAATAGCGTAGACTTTCCGACGCCGTCGGGCCCGATGAAGCCGGCCATCAGGCCTGCGGGAATCTTGATCGAGACGTCGTCGAGCGCGACTGCGTGGGCATAATGTTGCGAGACGCCCTCGATCCGCGCGACCGGAGGTTCGCGCTCGATCACCTCGGGACGTTCCCTTGCAGCTTGTCGGGCCAGGCGACCGACGGGTCGTATTTGACGTAGCCGACGCCGGGCAGGCCGCTCCTGACGTACTCCCCGCGCGCACGCAGCCGCTCGGGATCGATCCGGACCCGGACACGGAACATCAGCTTATCGCGCTCGTCCTTGGTCTCTACTGTCTTCGGCGTGAACTGCGCTTGTGTGGCGACGAACGCGACCTTGGCCGGAATCGCGACATTCGGCACGGCGTCGAGGGCGATGCGCGCATCTGCGCCAATCCTCACTTTGCCCGCTTCCGCCGTCGGGAGATAAATGTCCATGTAGACATATAGGATATCGAGCATGGCGAAGACGCGCCCGCCCGCGGGCAGCACTTCGCCGATATTGGCGATGCGGTATTGGATTCGTCCGTCGCGCGGAGCGGCGAGCGTGTTATCGGCGATGTTGACCTTGTAGAGCTCGGCGTCATGCGTGGCGGCGTCGATCGCTCGCTCTGCCTCATCGACGCGATCATTCGCCGCGGCGAGAGCGGCAGTCGCGCCATTGAGGGCCTGCCGGCGCTGGTCGAGCAGTTCAAGGGTGGCGAAGCCGCGCGTGACGAGCGCGCTCGTTCGGTCGAACTCCTGCTTGGCGAGCGTGACCTGGGTGGTCTGCTGCACAACGTTGGCGCGCGCCTCTTCGAGTGCGTGCCGCGCCTGGAGAACCTGAGCCTCCGATTTCTTGAGCGACGCTTCCAGGTCTCGCGTGTCCATGCGTGCGAGAACCTGGCCGCCTTTGACCATGTCGCCTTCGTCCGCGAGCATTTCGGCGATGCGGCCAGCGAATTTGGTGTCGATGTCAATCTCGTCGGCTTCGATCCGGCCGTTTCCTGAGACGATTCCTGCGGGAAGGCCGCCCTGCTGCATCCGCCACCAATACGCGCCGCCAGTCCCAGCGCAGATGACTATAAGAGCGAGGATGGCCCAGGTTCTCCATCGCGTCCTCTTCCCCGACGACGGCAAAGGAGGTTTCGGCGCGACAGGCAGAGCGTATGGCGCGGGGACGAGCGCCTTCGCGGCGGGCAAACCCGCGGAGCCGCCCTCGACGGCGCTCGGAGGCCTGAGCGGAACTGGAGTTTCGCTGTCGCCGCTACCCATAAGCCGTGTCTATCCGGTCCAATTTGGAATAGGATTCCCCGATCTCGACAGGACTGGCCATCGCCGGCATCAAATGCTGTGGTCCGGAGCCGATTCGGCACGGCGGTGCTGTATCTCGAATCGCCCATTGGGTTAAGGCGCCAATGTGACGCAGCCCGCGATCAGCGTGACGATGCGAGCGAGGCGCCCTAGCTGCTCGGCAGGCCGGGGATGTCGACGCCGAAGGTTTGCAGCAGCAGGACGACGTTCAGCGCCAGGATCACAACTGTTCCGACGATCGCCGCGATGTTCGTCAGCCGGCTGTTGGCGAAGGCGCCCATGATGTCCTTGCGCCGCGTGAACATGAGGAGCGCGATGACCGGCGCCGGCAGGGCGAAGCTCAGCACCACTTGGCTGATGACCAACGCGCTCGTCGAATTGACGCCGAGCCACACGACGATGAACGCGGGAATCATCGTCACCAGACGGCGGACGATCACCGGGATGCGGAAGCCGACAAACCCCTGCATGATCATCTGCCCGGCCATGGTGCCGACCGCCGAGCTCGAGAGTCCCGACGCAAGCAGGGCCGTGAGGAACACGCCCGACGCGGCGGCGCCGAGCAGCGGCGTCAACGTCGAATAGGCGGTCTCGATTTCCGCCACGTCGCTATGGCCCGCGTGAAACGCGCTCGCAGCCATCACCACCATCGCCATATTGACGAGACCGGCGACCGCGAGTGCGATCAGGACCTCGATGTTCGAGAACCGCAGCAACTGGCGTCTTTCGTCGTCGTTGCGCGCCGGCGCCCGGTTTTGGGTGAGGCCGGAATGCAGGAAGATCGCGTGCGGCATGATGGTCGCGCCGACGATGCCGACTGCGATCGTCAAGGCGCCGGCGTCCGGCAATCGCGGTACGACGCTGCCGAGCGCCGCCGCGCCCCAGTCAACCGGCGCGACGAACATCTCCACGACGTAGCAAAGGGCGATCGCTGCGACCAACGCGCCGATAATGATTTCAATCGGTCGAAACCCTCGCGCCTCGAACATCAGAATGCCGTAGGTTAGCAGAGCGGTGACGCCCATGCCCGTGAGAAGCGGGATGTGCAACAACAGGGATAGGCCGATAGCCCCGCCGAGGAATTCGGCAAGGTCGGTCGCCATCGCCGCCACTTCGCTGACGATCCACAAAGCATAGACGACGGGCTGGGGAAAATGCTCGCGACACAATTCGGCCAGGTTGCGCCCCGTCACGATGCCCAGCTTGGCCGACAACGCCTGGAACAGCATGGCGATGACATTGGCCATCAACACGACCCACAGCAGCGCATAGCCGTATTTCGCGCCGGCCTGGATGTTGGTGGCGAAATTGCCCGGGTCCATATAGGCGATCGAGGCGATCACCGCGGGACCGGCGAACAGGAGCGGACTGAATCGCCGCACCTTGCCGGACAAGACGTCACGAATCGCCACAACGGTTCGATCCGTCATCCCTGTGCGCATCACAACGTCGGTCATTGGATCTCGCGAGTCAGCGGCGGTCTAACGCCTGCGCTCCGAAATATAGCTTATGCTACGCTATAGTCAATGGGCTGCGTAATATCGCCGTGGCTTGACGCGTGCGATAAAACGCGGGTTGCGTTTTGCAGCCAAGGCTGCATATTGAAGATGGAGTCGACACAGTGGCGGCGGGCGGCGAAGGTTCCCGCCGGGTCCAGCGAGGGCGTTGTGGTCACGAAGACGCCCCGTAAAGGCCTGGGGTCCGAGAACGCGGAACTTGCGGCCGAACCGGCTCAGGCCCGGCGCTTCAGCAGGGCGCGGAAGGCGCGCTCGGCCGCGACGCTCGAGGATTACACCGAGATGATCGCCGATCTGATCGCAGTCAACGGCGAAGCGCGAACGACCGATATCGCGCGTCGACTCGGCGTGGCCCACCCCACCGCCAGCAAGACGATTGCCCGGTTGAAGCGCGAGGGCCTCGTGACGGCGCGACCTTATCGCGGGATATTTTTAACCGAGGCGGGCGCCGCGATGGCCAAAAGCGCCGGTCAACGCCATCGGCTGGTGGTCGAACTGCTCGTGGCGGTCGGGGCGCCGCGCGAGGCGGCCGAAGCCGACGCCGAGGGCATCGAGCACTACGTCTCCGCTGCTACGCTGCGGGCGTTCGAAGCGTTCTTGCGGAATGCGGGCAACCGCCAGCCTGGGTAAACGCCTCCGTCGATGCGAAGCGCTCAACCCTCGCGCCAGGCGCGTAACACGTACATCAGCGGCAGCGATGGGCCGTCCGGCGGCATGCGGTAGAGGCCGTCCTCGCACTTGACCATCATCGGCCATTCTTGCAGGACGTCGCCGTCGAGTTCGCGCAGCGAATGGGTCCGCATTCCTGCTGCGGCCAGGGCTGTGACGACTTCGCCGAGCGGATGGTTCCACTGGATCGTCGGCGTCGGCTGAGCGGGGGCCGTCGCGTCGGCATAGGTGACGCCGCCCACAGCATAGCCTTCCACCGGCGTGAAATAGGCGTCGCGGATCTCGGGCCTGTCGGCGTTTTCCCCGAAGATCCATCTCAGCGGGTGAAACTCGTACAGATAGAGTTGACCGCCCGGGCGGAGCAGATCGAAGACGACCTTCGCCCAGCGTTCCATATCCAGCAGCCAGCAGAGCGCGCCAACGCCGGTGTAGACGATATCGAACGTACGTTGGCCCAGCGCCGCCGGGGCGTCGTAGACGTCGGCGGTCACGAAGCGAGCGTCGACGCCGATCTCCCTTGCAAGCGCCGCCGCGGCCTTGACGGCGGCCTCGGAAAAATCGAGGCCGGTGACGCGCGCACCGAGCCGCGCCCATGACAACGTGTCCTTCCCGAAGTGACATCGGAGATGGATCAGCTCTTTGCCGCTGACGTCGCCGAGGTCCGCGATCTCGTGCGCTCTGAGGGACAGGGCGCCCGCCTTGAATCTGGGCAGGTCATAGAGCCGCGAGCTGAGATGAAATGGAACCCTTTCGTCCCACATCGCGCGATTCAGAACGCGCCACGATGGTTCGGTCATTGTCGCATGCCTTCGGGTCGAATCGGCGCGTTCGGTCCCGCGCCTACTGCCGGCTGCCGACTGTCTCCGGCCGCACGACCCCGACGATCGGTCCGATCGGCTCCAGTTCGTCGTCGCGCTTGAGTTCGGGCGCGTAGAGAGAGGAGACCGAGCCATCGAGGAAGAGCGCGTTCTGACAGCCGAGCCCGTCGCGAAAGAGCCGCGCGAACACGTCGAAGTTGACCGGTTCGTCCGCGATCGCAAAGACGACGCCGCCCGCGCACTCCCCGACGCCGTTGCGGATCTTCGCCGACGTTCCGGTCGGCAGGATCTTGGGGTGGATCTTGCCGTCGATAATCAGCATCGGTCCCGACTGCGTGGCAAATCGCGCCGCCGGCGGATTGGCGAGATAGCGGTCTGTTTCGGTGACGCCCGCCGCGCCGTCGCCAATCCAGAACACCCCGTTCGGCTTCATGTGGAAATTGGTTGCGCCGCCGCGCGTGTCGGCGTCGTGAAGCTTCACCCGGTTCTCGACATAGAGGCCGACGGGCGACTGGTCCTCGGCGAACATTCCCGCGTTCATGGCGAAGGCCAGCCGCTCGCCCTTCGATTTCAGCGCGTCGGCGAGCGCCGCGAGCGAGCCATAGGGCTTGCCGTCGGCTCCCTTCCAGAAGAGCCTCAGATCATCGCGGCGAGGATCGAAGGCGCAGACGGTGAAAGACGCCCCGTCGAAGGCCTTGGGCGCGCAAGCGGCTACGGCCGGCCCGGCGCCTATGCCGGATCCGAGGGTGAAGACGATGAACAAAGCGGCGAAACCGCTGCGCCGCGACACGCTATTCGATCCTTCGCTCAAGCTCGTGAACGGTGAGCGGCGCGAACGCCGACTCAACGCCCCGACAGGATATGCCGTGAGCGGGCTTTGCGCTATGTGAACAGGCGAATCCCTCATAAAACCTTCCCGGGATTCATGATCCCGTTCGGGTCGAGCGCCGCCTTGATCTGGCGCATGACCGCAAGCGACGCCGGGTCCTTGGTGTGCGCCAGCAGGTCGCGCTTGAGCCGTCCCACACCGTGCTCGGCAGAGAACGAGCCGCCGAGGCGCGCAACGATGCCATGCACCAGTTCGTTCATCGCGTCCCAGCGAGCAAGGAACGCAGCCTTGTCCGCCCCGACCGGCTGCGAGACGTTGTAGTGGATGTTGCCGTCGCCGAGGTGGCCGAAGGCGACGACGCGAGCCCCGGGCTCGAAGGCTTCGACCGCGCGCGTCGCTTCTTCGATGAAGGCCGGCACGGCTCCGACCGCGACGGAGACGTCGTGCTTGATCGAACCGCCCTCGCGAATCTGAGCCTCGGGGATCAATTCGCGCAAGCGCCAGAATTCATGGCGCTGGTCGAGCGAAGCGGCGATCGCCGCGTCCTCGATGATACCGCGCTCGAATGCCGTCTCCAGCGCTGCCGCGAACGCCTCGTCGAGACCCTGCGGACTCTGCGAGGACGCCTCCATCAGAACGTACCAGGCGTGCGCGCCCCTGAGAGGCGCGCGCGCGAGCCCGTTGCCGACCGTGATGTCGTGCGCCATGCGCCCGATCAGCTCGAAACTGGTCACGCCGCCGCCGAGCCGCTCGCGCGCGACCCCGAGCAGTTCGAGCGCGCGATCGGGGCTGGCGAGCCCGACGAAGGCGGTTGCGCGGGCGCGGGGGTTGGGGAAAAGCTTCAGGGACGCGGCGGTAACGACGCCGAGCGTGCCCTCGGCGCCGATGAAGAGGCTCTTCACGTCGTAGCCGGTGTTGTCCTTGCGCAGCTTGCTCAGGCCATGGACCACCTGTCCATCGGCCAGGACCGCTTCGACCCCGGTGACGAGATCGCGCGTATTGCCGTAGGCGATCACCGTCACGCCGCCGGCGTTGGTCGAGACATTGCCTCCGATGGTGCAGGTTCCCTCGGCCGCGAGCGACAGCGGAAAAAGCCGGTCGGCGGCGAGCGCCGCGGCTTGGGCCTCGGCAAGCGTCACGCCGGCCTCGCAGACCATCACGTCGGCCTGCGGATCGATCTCGCGAATGACCTTGAGCCGCTGGGTCGAGAGGACGATCTGATCGCCGCTCGAGTTCGGGAGTCTGGCCGCCGACGAGCCCGGTATTGCCGCCCTGCGGCACAATTCCGATCCGCGCCTGGTTGCAGAACGCGGCAATCGCAGCGACCTCCTGGGTCGAGCCCGGCCGGACGAGGGCGAGAGCCTTGCCCCGATAGAGCCCGCGCGGCTCGACCAGCGCTCCGGCGAAGAGGGCGGCGTCGGTCAGCACATGACGCGCTCCGACGATGCCTTCAAGAGCGGCCAGCGCCGCGTTGCGCGTCGTCGCGTTCACCCGAAGAGCCTCCGCGCGCGCGGCTTTGCGGTCTTGCGGCGAAAGACGGCGGCGATCTCGACATGGGGCGAAGAGCGGAACTGGTCAAGCGGCGTGACCGTCTCGATCTCGAACCCCCCTTCAACGAGGATGCGCACATCGCGCGCGAAAGTCGCCGCGTTGCAGGAGATAGCGACGACGAGCCTCAGCGAACTTGCCGCGAATTCTCGCGCCTGCGTCTCTGCCCCCGCGCGTGGGGGATCGAACAGGACACCGTCGAAGGAGGCAAGCTCGTCGGCGCGTAGCGGTCGCTGAAAGAGATCGCGCGTTGTGGCGACGAGCGCCCTGAGGCCTTCGGCCGCCGCCGCTCCGCGCTCGAGCGCCGCGATCGCGGCGGCGTCGGAATCGAAGCCATGGACCTCGCGGCGGCGCGCCAGGCGCAACGCGAAGGCGCCGGCGCCGCAAAACAGGTCCGCGACCTTTTTGGCGTCAGCCATAGCCGTCTCGGCGAAGTCAGCCAACAACGTTTCGCCCGCCTCGGTCGCCTGCAGGAAGCCGCCCGGGGGCAGGGTGACCAAAGCCTCGCCGAAGGCGACGCGCGGCGCGCGGCGCTCGACCAAGATCGCGCCGTGATTGGAGAGGCGCGCGAGATCGAGCGCGTCGGCGGTCCGCGTGAGCTTGCGGGTTTCGGAAAGATCAAGCGGCCCCGATCCACGGAGATCCACGTCGAGGCCTTCCATTGTCGCGGTGACGCCGATGTCGAGCGGCTTCATGAGGCCTCTCAGATCGCGGGCGAGAGCCCGCGCGGCCTCGATCGCGCCGGCCATCGCGGGCGCGAATAGCGGGCAGGCGTCGATCGAGATGATGTCATGCGAACGCAGCGCGCATGAACCCGACCTCGTCCGGCGCCCCGTGGGGAAAGCGGGCGTGAAACGTCGCGCGCCGCCGGCCCTTCCCATGCGCGTCGACCAGCGGCCTGACGCGGGCTTCGACCCCGGCGCGCCTCAAGGCCTCGACGACGAGCTCGCGCTTCCAGCCGCGATAGAGCGCATCCGACATGTGCTGCGCGGCGCAGCCGCCGCAGCGGCCGAACCAGGGGCAGTAGGGGTCTGCGCGCTCCGGACTGGCGTCGAGGATCTCGACAAGTTCGGCGCGCCGCCCCTCGAGCCGGACGCGCGCGCGCTCGCCGGGAAGCGCGCCGGGGACGGTCGCCCCGCCCTCCGCGACGCCACGCGCATGCGCGTCGAGCGCCACGATCGCAAGGTCGCGGAGCGCCTCAGCCATGACGCGCGCCGAGCAGGAATTCTCTCGCGCCGCCGCCGCCGAGCAGAGGCGAAGGGGTCAGGCCGAGGACCGTCCAGCCAAGCGCCGCGACGCAGGCGCTGACCTCGTCGCAGGCGCGCGCGAGGGCGGCCTCGCTCCTGACCCGGCCCTTGACGATCTGCGCCGGGCCGACCTCGAACTGCGGTTTGACGAGGCTGACGAGCCACGCCGGGCGGGCGGCGAGCTTGAGCACTTGCGGCAGCACCAGCCGCTGCGAGATGAAGCTGACGTCGCAGACGATCGCCGCCGGCGCCTCGCCGATATGCTCGGGCGTCAGCGCCCGCGCGTCGAGACCCTCGAGCGAACGCACACGCGGGTCGGCGGCGAGACGCTTGTCCAACTGTCCGTGCCCGACATCGACGGCGACGACGCGCCTCGCGCCCCGAGCCAGCAGCACGTCCGTGAAGCCGCCGGTGGAGGCGCCGACATCGAGGCAGACAATGCCCTCCGGCTCGAACTCGAACGCGTCGAGCGCCGCGGCGAGCTTCACCCCGCCGCGCGACACGTAGGGGTGCGGCGCCGAGGCCTCGATTGGCACGCTGTCGCCGATCTCCTCGGACGGCTTTTTGAGCGCCACGCCGCCGACGCTGACGAGCCCCGCTGCGATCGCGGCCTGCGCGCGCGCCCGGCTGGAAAAGAAGCCGCGCTCGACGAGAACGATATCCGCGCGCTTGCGCATCGGGCCTTGCGGTTGGAGGGATGGCGGCGTCTTTAGCACCTGCGCTGCGGGCTCGCCATCAAGAGGGCGGCGCAAGGATCGACGGTGGAAAGGGAGCGCTCGACCCATTGACAGAATGTATACGGTCCTTAACATGGAAAGGCTCGGGCGGAGCATCATGAGCCGGATACACAGATCTTTATGCACGGCCGGCGCGTTTCTCGCACTGTCGGGTTATGCCCGGGCCGATACCCTGGGCGATTACGTTCCGCAGCCCTCTATTCCGGCCTTTTCTTTCAATTTGGGCAATCAGGCTGAGATTCGGGGCATCGCGCCGCAATTAGGCGCGACCGGCCTTGCGGACCTCTCCGCGACTGAAGACGACGAAGACGGTGCCTATGATCGATTCCAGGATCAAATCGAAACGCTCCTCGCCGCCGGCCAGGCCGTCGAGCCTCCGCCCGATCGCTTCAAGTGGGCGATTCTGCTGATCGCTTTCGCCGGAATGACCGCGGCGGCGTCTGGCCGTCCGAGGGCGCGCAGAGCGACGTTATCGATCTGAGCCGCGCACGCCGGCCGGACGGAGGCGCCCGACGGCGCTTCTCCTGCGCTATCGAACCGGCGGGTACAATGCCTGCATCAGGACCTTTATGGCGCCGTCGTCGGCCAGCGCGACGGTGTAATCTTCGCGGTCTGCGAGCGGCCGGTTCAGGGAACGCGCGGGCGCTGCAGCGCGGCGCTGCGCCGTGTGGTTAGCGGCATCAAGAGCGGCGAGCGCTTTACCCTCGGAATCGTCCTCCACGACGCGCGGTTGCGCACTCGCGCCGTTCCCCTGGCGGCGGCGAGGCGCCATATGGGAGTCATCGCATCGTCCGAAATCGAGGGGTGAGCCAATCATGAAAGCTGTCCGTCTTCAGGCCTATGGCGACGTCGATCAGCTCCGCTATGAGGACGCGCCCGATCCCGTTCCGGGGGCCGGCGAAGCTTTGGTCAAGATCGCAGTCTCCGGCCTCAACCCCGTCGACGTGATCGTGCGGAAGGGATTGTTCGCCCAGGTCGCCCCCTTGCAATTTCCGGCAATCCTCGGCGTCGACGCGGCGGGGACGATCGTCGCGGCCGGAACGGGCGTGACCGAATTCGCGGTCGGCGACCGGGTGGTTGCGCACCTGCCTCTCAACGGCAAGGGCGGCTATGCCGAAATGGCGGCGTCGCCTGTGGCCGGGATCGCGAAGCTCCCGTCGAATGTAACCTTCGAGGCCGGCGCAACGCTGCCGCTCGTCGCTCTCACCGGCCGGCAGGCGGTCGATCTCCTCGGCGTCAAGCGGGGCGACCGGGTCCTGGTTTCGGGAGCCCTCGGCGCGGTCGGACGGGTCGCGGTGCAATACCTCAAGGAACTCGGCGCCATGCCCGTCGCCGGCGTCCGGGCGGCCCGGCTCGCCGAAGGCAGGGCGCTCGCGGGCGAGGCGCTCGATATTGATCTCGCGCCATCGTCGCCCGACTTTGACTATGCCGTCGCCGCTGCCGCGCCCGTGGCGGCGAACACCGTCAAGCATGTGCGTGACGGCGGCAAGGTCGCCAGTGCGGTACAGATTCCGGAGGGGGCGGACGATGGCCGTCCTGTCGCCGTTCAGCGCTTCATGGCCCACGACGACCCGGTCGTCCTCAGACGCGCCGTCGACGCCGCCGCCCGCGGCGCTCTCACGATCCCGATCTCCGCGACGTTCAGGCTGAGCGAAGCGGCCGAGGCGCAGAAGGCGCTGGCTCAAGGCCCGAGCGGGAAGGTCCTGCTCCTCGTCCAAGCCTGAGCGCGAGGCGCGCCTCGCGGCTCGGGAGAGGGCCCCGGCGCCCGCACCTGCCACGCTACGGGATGCACACATCACGCTTCGAGGCGCTCATTACTTCCCCAGCTTGCTGGGGAAGAGCCTGCCCCCGGGCTTGACCCGGGGGTGGCCCAGAGGGCCGGGTACGGCCCGCTGCTTCAAAGCTGGCAGGCTTGCACGACCGTGGGAGCGAGCCTTCGACGATGCGTTCCCGCTTTCAAAACCCGTCCGTCGGGCTTCGCCCGCCACCTTGTGTCCGCGAATTGACAGAGTGACCGAACGGGCGGCTGTTCCAAGCAGCCGCCCGTCGCCGGATCTGAGCGCGGGCCCGCTTCCTGCGCGGGATGGGAAAGCGCAAAGGGCATCCGGCTCCGGAAACTAAGCCGGACCGCGTCACCGTTGCTCATCTGTTTTGAGCTGCGTCGCCGTGTGCGAAGGCATGAGAAGCTCGGCAAAGGCTTGGGCGGTTTTCGTCTGGCCCGATTCTGCGAAGTGGCAGTCGTCGTATCGATCCTGCGCGTTTAGCAGAAGGTCCGTGTCGATGCCGGTCCTTAGTCCCGAATTCGAATCCAGCAGCTGCTGCTGGGCTGTGCGAACAGGATTTGGGACCTTCCAACCCGGCCCGCACCGCGTCGCCCTGGAAATGTAAATCGGCGCCTCAATACCTTGGGTCCTAAGGCTGGCCGCGAACGACAGGAAATACTTCCGATAAAATCCGCGTCTGTGCCCAGCATGAGATCCAATTCCCCTTGGTGCCACAAGACGTGGGTCACGCGATAGCGCGATACGAGCGCCGCTGTAAGGGGTTTCATCGTTGCATTCATGTCGCCGCCTTCCGCCCACTGCGCAACCTTGGTCGCGCCCACCGCCACAGGAGCCAGGATCACCCGGTCGAAGGCGCCCGAGTCGATCAGTTTGTCGGCAAGCAGCGTCCATAGTTCGCCGGCGGACCCGTTCGAGCCCAGAAGAGGCGAAGCAGCCACAAAGCACCGGCCGGCCACGAAGTTCAAAACCCGATCGGGATAGCGCGTCATATGGCGCGCCGCGCCGCTGTTCGCGGCGTTCGACTGCCCCGCAATGAGGATGACCGCGGTCCCGGGCGCCTGCTCTGGGCATTGGGTCTCCACCTTGCCCGGATAGTCCAACAAGCGGCCTGCGCGATCCACCGCGGTTTGCCGCGCCTCCGGCACTATGGAAATCAGCTTGGGCCGGCCTTCGATCAGCTGGCGCGGGTAGCGAACGGGCCACGAATTTGTCACGCCGGCCCATGCACCCATGGCGAAAAGCGCCAGCCCCGCGGCGCACAATGCGCCGCCGACCAAGGCCTTGGCTTTGGACAGCCGTGGTCTGGAAGGGAATCCAGCCAAGGTGTCCTTCCGGGGTCCATTCGAACTGAAGGGAAGAAAGCATACCGCCGTCCGAGCGGTGGCATGGATTATCGGATGCATCACAGCTCCCACTTATGGTCGTTGTTCAGTGGGCGCTGTCTAGAACTGAACTGGACCCCATTTGTGGGACCACGGGACGTTGGATTTAAGGTGTGATCTCGCCTGCCCTTGTCCTTCAAGAATCAAGCCGCTTCTTGCTGCTTCTGCTGTGGGTATGTGGGCAACGCGTTTGCGTTGTCCAAGCGAAGCGGCATATCCACAGCCCTAGCCGCCTCGATTTTGTCCATGCCGGCGCGCCACACCGCCATCGGCATCTGGTTGTTCATCGCCTGGTGCGGGCGTCGAAAATTGTAAAAGGTCATCCAGGAACCGATGCCGGCCCGCGCCTCGCTGGCGTCGGCATAAGCTTTCAGATGCACTTCTTCATACTTGATCGAGCGCCACAGCCGTTCGATGAAAATGTTGTCCATGAAGCGGCCGCGTCCGTCCATCGAAATCGCGACGCCGGTCGCCGCGAGCTTGCCGACGAAAGCTTCGGCGGTGAATGTGGAGCCCTGATCGGTATTGAAAATCCGCGGCTTTCCGAAACGAAGCAGCGCCTCCTCCAGCGCCGCCGCGCACAATCTCGCATCGTTGGTGTTCGACAGCCGCCATGCCAGAACCGCTCGGCTGGCCCAGTCGATGATCGCCACCAGATAGAGGAAGCCGCACGCCATCGGGATGTAGGTCACGTCGGCCGCCCACACGTGGTTCGTCTCGACAATCTTCAGGCCGCGCAGCAGGTAGGGGTATATCTTGTGCCCGGGCGCGGCTTTGCTCGTGCCGGGGCGCGGAACCAGCGCCTCGATCCCCATCACCCGCATCAGCCGCTGCACCCGCTTGCGGTTGACCCCACGGCCTTCTTTGTTGAGCTCGAAGGTCATTCGCCGCGAGCCGTAGAACGGAAGTTCGAGATGCAGTTCGTCGATGTGGCGCATCACCGCCAGATCGTCCGCCTCGGCGACGGGCTTGGGGCGGTAGATCCCCGAGCGCGCCACGCCCACAAGCTCGCATTGGCGGCGCACCGACAGGTCCTTGCCAGACCGTTCGACCATCGCTCTTCGATCGGGCGCGCTCATCGACCTGGCCTCCTGGCCAAGAAATCCCGTTCGACCGTCAGTTGGCCGATCTTGGCGTAAAGCTTGGCCGTCTCGCGTTCGCGCTCCTCCTCGCCATCGCCCGAACCGCTCGCCCCTCGCGCGAACAGGCTCGCGACGTTGTCGAGAACCTGCTTCTTCCAGGCATAAATCTGGTTCGGATGCACCCCGTGCCGCTTCGCCAGTTCCGGAACCGTCGCATCCTCGCGCAGCGCCTCAAGCGCAATCTTCGCCTTGAACGCCGCATCAAACTTCTTGCGTGACTTCGTCATTCCTCGCTCCGTCGGTTGCGACAGAGCAGGACATTTCACACCTTAGCCAATGGTCCTAAATCCGGGGTCCAGCTCAAACCTGCCTATTTCTCGGAAATGTCTTTAGTGTTGCAGAAGGTAACAACTTGCGTCGTTGAATGTCCGCCAGCGAGCGTTTCCCCATGCTGAAACAGCTTGTTACATTGTCGGCCTGACGCGCCATCGTGCCTCATGTAAGACGCCGACCCGTGCCCACCTCGCATCGGAGCCGTTCTTGAACGTCAATAACGCCTGTCATGTCCTGGTGGTCGACGACGATCGCCAGTTGCGGACTCTCCTGGCCAAGTTCCTCGGCGAGCACGCGATCCGCGTCACGCAGGCCGGCAACGGGCGCGAAATGATTGCCGCACTCGACGCCGGTCGGTTCGACCTCGTCGTGCTCGATCTCATGATGCCGGGGGACGATGGGCTGGGGCTCTGCCGCAAGCTGCGCGAGCGGAACGGCCCTCCCGTCATCATGCTGACCGCGATGGGCTCGGAGACGGATCGCATCGTCGGGCTCGAGCTCGGCGCCGACGACTACATGGGCAAGCCTTTCAATCCGCGGGAACTGCTAGCGAGGATCAAGGCCGTGCTGCGCCGGGCCGGCGGAACGACGGCGAAGCCGGAAGACCTCCCGCCCGCCTATGAGTTCGACGGCTGGCGACTGGAGCCTGTCATCCGGATCCTGCGTTCGCCGGACGGCGCGGTCGTCGATGTCACGAGCGGTGAATTCGACCTCCTGCTCGCCTTCGTCATGCGCCCGCGCCGCGTGCTCAGCCGCGACCAGTTGCTCGACCTTGCGCGCGGGCGGTCGAGCGCGGGGTTCGACCGGAGCATTGACGTCCAGATTAGCCGGCTGCGCCGGAAGATCGAGACCGATCCCCGCGAGCCTGCCCTCATCAAGACCGTCCGCAGCGGCGGGTACATCTTCACGAGCGAGGTTCGGCACCCGGGGCCGGCGTCGTGATCCGCACTCTCTTCGGGAGGTTTGGACTGGCCGCGCGCATCGGGCTTTCGATCGCCGCGGCTGTGGTCGCGATCCAGGTTCTGGTGGTCGCGGTGTTCCTGCTCACCCCGGAGAACCGGCCGCCGCTCTATGGTGCGCTCTGGCTTAGCGACGCTGTGGCCGATCTCGCCAGATCCGCGCTTTCGGGAGCTGCAACCGAACCGGATTTCCTCGAACGACTGCCCCGGTTTGGCGGCCTTTCCGTCGGCATAGACCAAACTCCGCCACGGCATTTGGTGCCGCCTCCTTGGCCGCTGAACCGGGTCGTTGCGACAGTTCGGAGCAAGCTCGCCGACCGCCCATCCGCCGCCGTTGACGCTTTCTTTGATGGACCATGGCCATTGAGCGGCGTCGCATCCATGACCGCGCCTACGGGTTTGCAGGCGACATGGTCGGAGGGCCCAATCCTTCCGGGCGAGGAATTGCTGGTTCCCCCGCTGTTTCTCGTCACCGTCGACTTGGGGAACGGTCGCTGGCTGACCATCAGTCCGAGCGAGAGGGGTGCGCGGAGCCGCCTCCTCCGGTCGCTGGCCATTGTGATTGCGGGTACGGTTCTCATTGGCGCGATCGCCGTCGTCACCGCCCGGGGGCTGGTTGCGCCGCTCGGGGCGCTGGCCGCGGCCGCGGATAGGCTGGGGCGCGAGCGGGAAACTACGGATATTGTCCGCCCCGCGATCCCGGAACTGGCCGCGATCCACGACGCGTTCGAGGCCATGCAGGGCCGCCTCAAGCGCTTCGTGGACGAGCGCACCCATATGCTGGCGGCGATCTCGCACGACCTGCGAACGCCTCTCGCCCGGCTTAGACTCCAGGCGGAGTTTGTCGCTGACGAGGGCCAGCGAGCCGAGATGCTCGACAACATTGCGGCCTTGCAGGACATGCTGACGGAGACGCTGTCCTTCGCGGCGGGCGCTACAACCTCGGACGCGCCCGAGGCCTTCGATCTCGCCTCGATGCTGATCAGCCTTTGCGACGAGGCGTCGGACGCAGGTGGATGCGCAGAATACCACGGCCCGAACCATGCCGCGCTTTCAGGCCGCCGGACCGCAATCCGGCGGGCCTTCTCAAACCTGATCGAGAACGCGGTCCGGTACGGGGACCGTGCGAGGGTAGCTCTGCTAAGGGCGCCTCATGAATTGACCGTGACCGTAAGCGACGACGGACCGGGCATACCGCCGGAGCTCTTTGACAAGGCTTTCTCCCCTTTTCAGAGGCTCGAGACCTCCCGCAACCGGGAGAGCGGCGGAACGGGCTTGGGACTTGCAATCGCTCGGGACATTGTCCTCGCGCATGGGGGGCAGATTTCACTCTCCAATGATCGGCGAAGGTCGAAGGGCCTGATCGTCACCGTGACTTTTCCCAGCAATTCTGCTCCGAGCAGCTCTGCGATTGCTCAGCGGGCGTGAGAACGGAAGGGCGGAAGACAAGCCGCGTGTACGCCAACTTACCGGCGACGCGCTGATAGCGTCTCAGCTACAAGGTCCTTCGCGCGGACGGACCGGTGCAGCGTTGCGGCTGCTTCGACCAGAACCCTTTCCCCTATGCAGATCTTTGACGCGCTCCCGCCCGAGCGAAAAATTCCCACGGCGTGTCAGATCAATGAAAACGTCTGCAGCCAATCCGATGATTCCGCCCCCACCACGAACAATGCGCGGCCCCGGCTCGCAAGCCTCGCCAGCGCTCGTCGCAACCCCAAGGTCTCCCCAAATGAACATCGAGTGGTTCGACGCGCGGGGCAATTTTTGGCTGAGCGCGGCGCGACATATGGGCGATCCGCTATGTACTCTTCACCTCGACGCCGGTCCGGCAACGCGGAAGAAATTCGTTCCAGCTTTCATCTCGCTCCAAGCAAATGCGCCGGGCCGCCGAACGGGCGGCCCTTTCGTTTGCCCCGGTCGACACGGAACGAAGAGCGGTCGAGCGGCGTTCCTTGCCCGGGCGGAGCGCGGTGCCGTCGTCCGGGCCACGACGATGCTGTCGATACCTATCGCGCTCGACGCGCTGAACTTTCTCTCCGCAGACGTCCGAAATCTTTTCGGACCTTTCATCAACGTCTTTCTCGTAACCAGCCAGCACTGGACGCAGACGGATGTCGGGCTGGTGTCAACTCTTAGCGGCCTTCTCGGCATCGCGCTCCAGACCCCAATCGGGGCCGCGATCGACTTGACCCGCGCCAAGCGCGCCGTGATCGTGGCGACCATGGCGGCGATGACCCTCGCCGCCATCATCATTTTTGCGGCCCCGACCTTTTGGCCGATCGCGCTGGCGACGAGCATTCTGTCGCTTGCCGGCGACGCGTTTGCGCCCGCGGTCGCGGCGCTGACCCTCGGGCTCGTCACAAAGCATGCGCTGGCGGGGCGCCTCGGCCGCAACTCGGCCTTCGACCATGGCGGCAACATCGCGATTGCGCTCGTCGCGGGCGGGGTCGGCACTCTCTTCTCGCAGCGCGTCGTCTTTCTGCTCGTGCCCGTCTTCGCGGCCCTGACCTCCGCCGCCGTGCTGATGATCCCCCCCAAGGCGATCGATCACGATCGGGCGCGCGATCTCGGAAAGGACGGCGCCGAGGGCCGCGGCCCCACGGGATATGGCGTCCTCTTCCGCACGCGCCCCTTAATGATTTTCGCCGTCTCAGCCCTCTTTTTTCACTTCGCCAACGCGCCGCTCCTGCCGCTCGTCGGGCAGAAGCTTGCGCTCCAGTATCCCAAAGAAGCCACAGCGATGCTGTCATTCTGCATGGTCGCCGCCCAAGGCGTGATGTTGCCGATCGCGCTCCTCGTCGGCTGGCGGGCCGACCGGTGGGGCCGCCGGCCGATCTTCCTGATCGCCTTCGCCGTCCTGCCGATTCGGGCGGCGCTCTACACGCTGTCCGACAACGCGTTCTGGCTCCTCGGCGTGCAATTGCTTGATGGAGTTGGGGCGGGCATCTATCAAGCGCTGACGCCCCTCCTGATCGCCGACATCATGCGCGGCACGGGGCGCTACAATCTGGCGCAAGGGGCGGTCGCGACCACCCAGGGCGTCGGCGCGTCGATCAGCGCGCTCGCGGCTGGCGAGGTGATGGACCACTTTGGCTACTCGGCATCGTTTCTCTTTCTCGCTGCCGCCGCAGCGCTCGCCTTTTTTGTCTTTTTCGCCCTGATGCCGGAGACGAGAGACGAGCAGGCAATGGCCCTGGCGCGCGAGGAAGCGGTCGCTGCCGGAGCGCCCGGAGAATGACCCCAACCGCCGTGGCCGCGCTCGCGATCCTTGCGCTGACTTACATCGGGGTCGCAGCGGGCCGCATTCCGGGCCTGAGACTCGACCGGGCCGGGATCGCTTTTCTTGGCGGCGCAGCGATGATCGCGCTAGGGCCGCTCAGCCTCGAGGAAGCCCTTCGCGCCATCGATTTCGATACGATCGCACTGCTTCTCGGCATGATGATCGTGGTCGCCCATCTCAAAGTGTCGGGCGCCTTTCGTGGGCTCGGCGGACTCGCGATCGAGCACGCCCATGCGCCGTTCGTCCTTCTCGTCACGGTCACGGCGCTTGCAGGAATCCTCTCAGCTTTCCTGGTCAACGACGCGATCTGCCTGGTGATGACGCCGATCGTCATGCAGGTCGTGCGAGCCCTGGGGCGCAACCCCTTGCCTTATCTCGTCGCGACGGCGACCGCCTCCAACTGCGGCAGCGTCGCCACGATTACGGGCAATCCGCAGAACATGGTGATCGGCGCGATCTCCAAGATTTCCTATCCTACCTTTACTTTGGTGCTCGCTCCGGTCGCGGTCTTCGGACTCGTTGCGGTCGTCGCCGTCGTATGGCTCGCGTACCGGACGGAATTCGCCCGCGACGGCGACTTCCAGCCGCACCTCAAGCCCGGACGGATGCACGTCGGTCAGGTCGTCAAGGCGAGCCTCGTCTGCGCGGGGCTCGCGGTCGCCTTCTTTGCCGGCGCGCCCCCGGCCGAGGCTGCGCTGCTCGGCGGCGCGATCCTCCTTTTCACCCGCCAGATCAAGCCCTATCGGATCTACCGCGAGATCGACGGGCCGCTCTTGATCCTGTTCGCGGGCCTCTTCATCGTGGTCGCCGGAGCCGAGAAGGCGCTATTGACGCCGGACCGCATCGCGATGGCCAAGAGCTTCGGTCTCGAGATGCCGTGGCGGCTTTCCCTCTTTATGGCGGTTCTCTCCAACATCGTCAGCAACGTGCCGGCGGTCCTGATCCTCCGGCCGTTCATCCCCACTTTCCCTGATCCTCAGCGCGCCTGGCTCGTCGTCGCGATGGCCTCGACGCTCGCGGGCAACCTCACGCTTCTCGGCTCGGTCGCGAACCTGATCGTCGCCGAGCGCGCCAAAGCGGAGGGAACGCCGATCAGTTTCTGGGCCTATTTAAAGGTCGGGCTTCCGCTGACGCTCGTCACGCTCGCGGCGGGAACGGCGTGGCTGACTTGGCGATAGCGAGGTTCACGCGGTCCGCTGGACATTCGCCCTTTCGCGAGCGCAAATGCGCGCGCCCGACCGGAGCCCCCAATGACCCTCTTGCCCAATTCGCTCGAAGCGCGAGACGTCGCCTATTACTTCCATCCCGCCACCAACGCGCGCCGGCACGAGAGGCTCGGGCCGCTGGTGATGGAGAGCGGGCACGGCGTCTATGTCCGCGACGATCAGGGCAAGGAATATCTCGAGGGGCTGGCGGGCCTCTGGAGCGTAGCGGTCGGCTTCGGCGAACCGAGGCTGGTCGAGGCGGCCGCGCGGCAGATGGCCAAGCTGCCCTACTACCATTCGTTCTCCGGCAAATCGCATCCACAGGCGATCGCGCTCGCCGAGCGGCTGGTGAATCTCGCAGGCGGACGGATCGCCAAGGCGCAGTTCACGTCGTCCGGGTCGGAAGCCAACGACTTCGTCGTCAAGCTCGTCTGGTACTACAACAACGCGCTCGGCCGGCCGAAAAAGAAGACGATCGTCAGCCGCCAGAAAGGCTATCACGGCGTCTCGATCGCCTCGGCTTCGCTGACCGGCATGCCGAACTTCCATCGCGAATTCGATCTGCCGCTGCCCTTTGTGCGCCACCTGACTGCGCCGCATTACTGGCGCAACGCCGCGCCCGGCGAGACTGAGGAGGCGTTCTCGGCGAGGCTCGGCGCGGAGTTCGAGGCGCTGATCGACGCCGAGGGCGCCGAGACGATCGCGGCGTTCATTGGCGAGCCGCTGATGGGGGCGGGGGGCGTCATTCCCCCGCCGGCCGGCTATTGGCGGACGATGCAGGCGATCTGCGGCAAGCATGACATTCTTGTCATCGCCGACGAAGTGATCACCGGCTTCGGCCGCCTCGGCGCGATGTTCGGGTCGCACAAATACGGGATCGAGCCCGACATCCTGGTCGCCTCGAAGGCGCTGACCTCGTCATACTTTCCGCTGTCGGCGGTGCTGATTTCGGACGCCGTCTACCAGGCGGTTGCCGACAATTCGGCGAAGATCGGCGTCTTCGCCCACGGCTTCACCGCGAGCGGCCATCCGGTCGGGACGGCGGTGGCGATGGAAAACCTCGACATCATCGAGGAGCGCGATCTCGTCGGCCGGGCGGGCCGGCTCGCGCCGCAGTTCCAGGGCCGCCTCGCCGAATTCGTCTCCCACGGAAACGTCGGCGAAGCGCGCGGCGCGGGTCTCATCGGCGCCCTCGAGTTCGTGGCCGACAAGGCGACCAAGGCGCCGTTCGAGGCGCCCGGCGCTTTCGGGGCGCGGCTTGCCGAACTCTGCCAGGAGGAAGGGCTCATCATCCGCGCGATCGGCGACCTCGTCGCCTTCTGCCCGCCGCTGATCATAAGCGAATCGGAGATCGACGAAATGTTCGACCGCTTCGCCCGCGCGCTCGGCAGAATATAAACCCCCTCTCCCGCGCAGCGTCGCTTGCGGGAGAGGGCCGGGGTGAGGGTAAGGCCCTCATCCGGCGCTTCGCGCCACCTTCTCCCGCATAGGGCGTCGAAAGACGCCCGTCTCTCGACGGGCTATCCGGGAGAAGGGATCACCGCCCGCGCGAGTTGCTCGACGCGCCGCCGAGTTCGAGCGGCGCGTTATTGTCGGGGGGAGCGGGGGCGGGGGCGGCGACCACTGTCGGCGCCGGCTTGGGCTTGCGCTTCTTCGGGGCCGCGGGCGCCTGCGTGGGGGACGACGGCTGTCCGTTGGCGTCGGTCGCCTGGTCAGCGGGGACGTCCGTGTCGGGCGCCGAGGCCTCGACCTGCGACGCCTCGTGGATCACCGTTGTTCCGCCTTTGCAGTCGGTCAGCCAGACATCGTAGATCGGGTGCTCGACCCCGTGCAGGCCGGGGCTGTCGGCGAACATCCAGCCGGAAAAAATCCGCTTGACCTCTTTCTTCTCGTCGATCTCGTCGACCTGGGCGAAGACGTCGGTCTGCGGCTGCTCGGTCAGAGGACGCGAATAGCAGACGCGGGGCGTGATCTGGAGAGTGCCGAACTGCACGGTCTCGTTGATCGCGACCTCGAACGAAATGATCCGGCCGGTGATCTTGTCGAGCCCGTCGAACACTGCGGTCGGATTGGCGATCTTGTCGGCGTGGGCCTGCGGGGCGAACATAGCGAGCGCCAGCACGCATGCGACGGGCGCCGTCCGGCGCGCGGCGGTGCTGAATGTACGTCTCGAAAGCGCGACGACGGACGTGCTCATGCGGGCCGATCTGCCGATGAAGGGCGGCGGAATGAAGGCGGCGCTCACGCGCCGGGAGGGCTCCAGGCCTCGTAGTCGCCGGCGTTGGCCTGGCGCGGCCCATGGCGAAGCAGCGAGCCTTTGGGGCGGATCGCCTCGGGCGTGCCGGTCGGGTTGCCGATATGCGGCAGCTCCCACGGATGCGGCTTATAATCTTCCTCGGTCGGGGGCGTGTCGACCGTGTGATGCAGCCAGCCGTTCCAGCCGGGCGGCGTCATCGAGGCCTCCGAGACGCCGTTATAGATCACCCAGCGCCGCTCGAAGCCGAGCGCCGGATCGATGCCGGCCTTCCGGTAATAGGCGTTGCCGAACTCGTCGTGCCCGACCAGCTCGCCGAAACGCCAAGTGTAGAACAGAGTGTTGAGGGTCGCGCCGTTCCACCAGGTGAAATAGCGCAGGAGAAACTCTTTCATCCGCGGCGGCCGCTATCCTTCGGGGACGCGCCTCCATCCGGCGCGCGCGGGACTATGCCGAGGGGCGCCCTGCCTGTCCAGTTGAACTTTGCGCTGTAAGACGCGTTTCACCCCTTGCGCAGCGCCGCCGACTCGGACGATGCTCTCGTTTCCGGCGCGGCGTTAACGCAACGTTAGAGATTCTTTTCCACAATATGTGGTGTCCGAGGCGGAGATGCCTAACTAGGTATTGACGTCTCTGTCACAGAGTCGTAATCTTGGAGTCTTCCGGGAAAAAGGGTCCCGCGCTCCGCGCGAGCCCCGCCGGAGAACGGTTTTCAAGGCTATGCGAGGGGGCGCCGGTCGCGCCGCCAGATGGGTTCTGACATCGAGCGGCCGTCAGCGCGACGACGCCGAAGGGAAGCGTTTGTGTCCGCCGCCGTCATGGGCGGCGTTGAGGATCGGAACGCCGGGCAGGGGCCCGCGTTCGAGGGGCAAGGCGGCGCTGCCTGGGCAGGCCGCCATAGCGATTGGGGTGGAAGGAAACATGCGAATCGAACGGCGCTACACCAAAGCGGGCCTCTCGCCCTACGACCTGATCGCCTTTGCGACGACAAAGAGCGAGATCCGCAATCCCGACGGCTCGATCGTGTTCTCGCTCGAGAACATCGAGGTTCCCGACGCCTGGAGCCAGGTCGCGGCCGACGTGCTGGCGCAGAAATATTTCCGCAAAGCCGGCGTGCCCGCGCGCCTGATGCGGGTCGCCGAGAACGGCGTTCCCTCGTTCCTGTGGCGCTCGATTCCGGACGATTCGGCGCTCGAGCAGCTTCCCAAGAACGATCGCTACGGCTCTGAAATCTCGGCGAAACAGGTCTTCGACCGGCTCGCCGGCGCCTGGGCCTATTGGGGCTGGAAGGCCGGCTATTTCGACGGCGAGGATGACGCCCACGCCTATTACGACGAGATGCGCTTCATGCTGGCGCGCCAGGTCGCCGCGCCCAATTCCCCGCAATGGTTCAACACCGGCCTCCACTGGGCCTATGGCGTCGATGGGCCGAGCCAGGGCCATTATTACGTCGATTTCGAAACCGGAAAGCTCGTCAAGTCGAAATCGGCCTACGAGCATCCGCAGCCGCACGCCTGCTTCATCCAGTCGGTCGCCGACGACCTCGTCAACGAGGGCGGCATCATGGACCTCTGGGTGCGCGAGGCCAGGCTCTTCAAATACGGCTCCGGCACCGGCTCGAACTTCTCCGCCCTCCGCGGCGAAAACGAGAAGCTCTCCGGCGGCGGGCGCTCGTCCGGCCTCATGTCTTTCCTCAAGATCGGCGACCGGGCGGCGGGCGCGATCAAGTCCGGCGGCACCACCCGGCGCGCCGCCAAGATGGTGGTCGTCGACGTCGATCACCCCGACATCGAGGCCTATATCGACTGGAAGGTGAACGAGGAGCAGAAGGTCGCCGCGCTCGCGGCCGGCTCCAAGGTGGTCAAGCGCCATTTGAAGGCGATCCTCAAGGCCTGCGTCAATTGCGAGGGCCCGGGCGACGACTGCTTCAACGTCGAGAAGAACCCGGTGCTCAAGCGCGAGGTCAAGGCCGCGCGCAAGAACGACGTGCCCGAGGGCATCATCAGCCGCATCATCCAGCAGGCCCGCCAGGGCCTGACGCGGCTCGACTACGACACCTACGACACCGACTGGGAATCGGAGGCCTATCTCACCGTCTCGGGCCAGAACTCGAACAATTCGGTGCGCGTCACCGACGCCTTCCTGCATGCGGTCGAGAGCGACGGCGACTGGAATCTCACCCGCCGGCTCGACGGCAAGCCGTCGAAGACGCTGAAAGCCCGCGACCTCTGGGACAAGATCGGCTACGCCGCCTGGGCCTCCGCCGATCCCGGCGTCCAGTACCACACCACCATCAACGACTGGCACACCTGCCCGGCGTCGGGGCCGATCCGCGCCTCCAATCCGTGCTCGGAATATATGTTCCTCGACGACACGGCGTGCAATCTGGCCTCGCTGAACCTCATCCAGTTCCTCGACCCGGAGACCAAGACCTTCGACGTCGGACTTTACGAGCATGCGGTCCGGCTCTGGACGCTGACGCTCGAAATCTCGGTCGCGATGGCGCAGTTCCCCTCGCGCGAGATCGCGCGCCTCTCCTACGACTACCGCACGCTCGGCCTCGGCTACGCCAATATCGGCGGGCTCCTCATGTCCTGCGGCATCCCCTACGACAGCGACGCGGGCCGGGCGATCTGCGGGGCGCTCAGCGCCATCATGACCGGCCGCGCCTATGCGACCTCGGCCGAGATGGCGGGCAAGAGCGGCGCCTTTCCCGGCCACAAGGCCAATGCGGAAGCGATGCTGCGGGTCATCCGCAACCACAAGCGCGCCGCCGACGGCGAGGCGGCGGGCTACGAGCAGCTCTCGGTCGCCCCGACCCCGCTCGACCACGAGTCGCTGAAATCCGCCGGCCCCGCCTGGGCGGCCTTGAGCGACGCCGCGCGCGCGTCATGGTCGGCGGCGCTGGCTCTGGGCCAGGCGCACGGCTATCGCAACGCGCAGGTTTCCGTCGTCGCCCCGACCGGCACGATCGGCCTCGTGATGGATTGCGACACCACCGGCATCGAGCCGGACTTCGCGCTGGTCAAGTTCAAGAAGCTCGCCGGCGGCGGCTACTTCAAGATCATCAACCGCGCCGTTCCCGACGCCTTGAGGGCGCTTGGCTACGACGAGAAGGCGATCGACGACATGATCGGCTACGCGGTCGGCCGGGCGACGCTCGCCCATGCGCCGGGCATCAACCATTCCGCCTTGCGCGCCAAGGGCTTGCCGGAGGCGGCGATCGAAAAGGTCGAGGCGGCGCTCGCGCGGCGCTTTCGACATCCGCTTCGTCTTCAACAAGTGGACGCTCGGGGCCGAAACCCTGAGCGGGGCGCTCAAAATCCCCGCCGAGCGCTACGAGACGCCGGGCTTCGATCTCCTCTGCCGCGCTCGGCTTCTCCAAGGCCGAGATCGAGGCAGCGAACATTTTCGCCTGCGGCGCCATGACGTTGGAGGGCGCTCCTCATCTTAAAGTGGAACATTATCCGGTGTTCGACTGCGCCAACCCGTGCGGCCGCACCGGCAAGCGCTACCTCTCGGTCGAGAGCCATATCCGGATGATGGCGGCGGCGCAGCCCTTCATCACCGGCGCGATCTCGAAGACGATCAACATGCCGAACGACGCCTCGGTCGAGGACTGCAAGGACGCCTATATGCTCTCCTGGCGCCTCGGCCTCAAGGCCAACGCCCTCTATCGCGACGGCTCGAAACTGTCGCAGCCCCTGAACTCGCAGCTGGTCGAGACCGACGACGAGGAAGAGGAGGCGCTGGAGACGCTGATCGCCTCCAACGCGCCCGCCCGCGCGGCGCAGATCGCGGAAAAGATCGTCGAGCGCGTGATCGAACGCGTGGAGCGGACCCGCGAGCGGGAAAAGCTGCCCGACCGCCGCAAGGGCTATACCCAGAAGGCGGTCGTCGGCGGCCACAAGGTCTATCTGCGCACCGGCGAGTACCAGGACGGGCGGCTCGGCGAGATCTTCATCGACATGCACAAGGAGGGCGCGGCCTTCCGGAGCCTCATGAACAATTTCGCCATCGCCATCTCGCTCGGCCTCCAGTACGGCGTGCCGCTCGAGGAATATGTCGAGGCCTTCACCTTCACCCGCTTCGAGCCGGCCGGCTTCGTCCAGGGCAACGACGCGATCAAGAATGCGACCTCGATCCTCGACTATATCTTCCGCGAGCTCGCGATCTCCTATCTCGGCCGCAACGACCTCGCCCATGTCGCCCCCGAGGAGATCGGCGCGACCGTGCTCGGCGGCGGCGTCGAGCAGGACAGGGCGCCCGGCGGCGGCGGGCGCTCGCTGCAACATCCTCGGTCGTCTCCCGCGGCCTCGTGCGCTCGAAGGGCGACAAGCTGATGCTGGTGCCGAGCGCGCCGGGCGGCGAAGCGCCCGACGATCAGGCCGTCGGCGGCTCTCGGCGCAGGGCTATGTCCAGGGCGCGACCGCGCTGAAAGGCGACCTCGCCGAGCCCGCGCCCCTGACCATGGGCGGCGTCGCGCTTCGCCGCCCGCGGCCGAGGGGGCCGCCGACAGGCGGGCGGAAGCGCGGATGAAAGGCTATGTCGGCGAGGCCTGCCCGGAATGCGGGAATTTCACCATGGTGCGGAACGGGACGTGCTTGAAGTGCGACACGTGCGGGGGGACGACAGGGTGCAGTTGAAGAAGGCTAAGCGAAAGCCGCCCCCGATCGGGGCAACGGCAGGCCGCGGTATGAACGCCGATCTAAAGGAAATAATCGGTTCCATCGATGAACTCGCGTCGCGAGGCAGGATTTCGCGAAATCGTGCTTTTGCTGCGTGGTACGCGATTAATTTCTTCGATATCGACGAAGACGAAGCTTTGGAAGCGGCCGCCGCCGACGGAGGAAATGACCAGGGGATTGACGCAGTATTTGCTGGCGAGGCAACGCAAGAGATTGTTGTGATACAGGCCTACTGCCCCGAGAATTTCGATAAAAAAACACCTAAGGCCAAATGGGATGCAGCAATTAGCAGCGCCGCATTCGTTAAGAGCCCAGATAACCTGGCCAAAGCCGGTCGCCCTGATTTAGCAGAATCAGTAATCCAGATAAAGGAGGCTTATCCAGAGTATAACGTCGCAGTTGGATTGATTTCCCTTGGGATCGATTCTTCCGAGATATCAGCTTCCGTGAAGGCCCATCAAGATACAAAGAGTGGAGACAAGACGTCATTTTTCTTCTCTCCGCAGGGAGAAGTTATTGCAAAATATAAAGCTTTGGTTAGCTCGGAGGAGGGGATTGCAGAAGAAGTGTTAACTTTCGCTGGTCCCCATATAGAGGACCGTGGTGCTTATGGAAAAGCATGGATTGGCTCGGTTAGTGCCACTGAGTTACAGAGGCTCCATAGCGCGCACGGCGACAAACTCTTTGCTGGAAATATCCGGCTGTTTCTCGGAGCGCGAAAAGGCGGCATAAACGAACAGATAATTAATACGGCGAAGGAATCGCCAGGCACGTTCTGGGCATTGAATAATGGAATAACGATCGTTGCTGATACAGCGGAAACTTTGACGTCTACAGTTAATTCCTCACAACTGAAGTTGAGAAGATTTAGTATTGTAAATGGATGTCAAACAACTTCGAGTCTTGTTCGCGCTGCCGCATCGGCCGAAACCAAAGTGCTTACCCGGGTGATAGCGGCCAAAGCCGCACTGCGGAACGAAATTGTCAGATATAACAATTCCCAAAACGCCATAAAAATATGGACGGTTAGGGCGGCAGATACGCTCCAGCAGCAGCTACGGACGGAATTTAGGAATGTAAGCATAAGCTATGCTCCAAAACAGGAGGGATCTCGAAAGAAAAAGAATAAATCTACAATTGAGTTAGATAGGGTCACGCAGTATTTGGCGTCAGCCGAGAATGTTTTTTTGATTCAGGCTATTGACAATAAAAGCGAACTTTTTGATCAACCGTACCAAAAGTTGTTTCACAGGGGAATTCAAGCGCGGCAGGTATATCTTGCATGGCTCGTGGGGAGTTTTGCGGATGAAGAAAGGCAGACGTTATTGGATGGAATGAAGGGTGATCAAAATTCCGGCCTCTTAAGTGTTACAAGCGCCTATTGGATAGTTTACTGCACATACAAACTATTGGCGAAAATTGGTAACTACGAGTTGCCAGCAGTAGTTCTATCTAAAATGAAATCGCAGGAATTTGAGAACGCAATAAGAAAATATGTCAAGAAAGCCGGCGAATTGTTCTTCGATGCGGCAGTTGACACTTACGAGAGGGATGAATATGGCTCGTTTAAAAGTACGCTTCGGTCAGCAAAATTCCTCCAGAAAGTTGACAGTAAGCTAAATAGCCGAATTGCTCGGCTTGCCACAAAGGCGCTGCCCGACCTTGCCGCAGTTTGTCGGTCGATAAAAGTATAAGCCCACCGTCTGGCGAGGCTTATCCCTTTGACTCAGGGGGGTCTATAGGTAGTGGGTGCTGACGAAAGACTGCTTTGTGGGGCGCGCGGCGGCTGATGATGTCGCGATAGGTTTCTGGCGTGCGGTGCGCGGCGAGCCCGAGTACCGTTTCGAACGAGACGTGCCGATGAAAGCGGCGGTTGTAGCGAAAGACGAACTCATCGAGATAGGCGTCGACATGCTTGCGCCGCAGGCCGTGATATGTGCCCAGCGCCCAGCGCTTCAGCAACGAGAAGGCGCGGTGGCTCCAGGGCAGGACGACGTTGGCCGCCATGTTACCGACAACGCGCGGATCGTGCCGGTAGTCGCCCGACAGCCCCGGATAAGCGGCGTGGCCGTCGGTGATCAGCGTCGTGCCAGGCTTCACGTTGGCGCGCACGAACGCCTCGATCGATTTGGCCGAGTTGTCGGCGATCACGGCCAGGCGCAACCGACCCGAACGGGTGTCGAGATACTTTGCGCCCTTGCGCCTCGGCTTCGGCCTGCCGGCACCGCGGTCGATCACCTCGACGGCGCCGACGACCAGGATTTTGCCGGCGGAGCCGGGCTCGAAGGACGCGTCGCCGGCGCGGAAGGGAATCTCCGTCTGATCCACCTCGACGACGCCTTCGAGAAGATCGCGGTCGGGATCGACCATCGAGCGCCGAAGCTTCTGCGCCAGCAGCCAGGCCGTCTTGTAGGTGACGCCGAGTTGGTCCTCCAATTGTCGCGCCGACATGCCGTTGGAATGCGTCGCCATTAGATGCGCCGCCCAGAACCACGTCGTCAGCGGCAATTTCGATCGATGCATCGCCGTGCCGGCGGTGAGCGAGGTCTGCCGTCCGCAATCGAGGCATTCCAACAGGCGCGGACGGCTCTTCAAGGCCACAGCGCGGCCCCCGCCGCAGGCGGGACAAACAAACCCGTCCCGCCAGCGTCGCGCAGACAGAAACGCATCGCAACGCGCCTCGTCAGGAAATTCTCGCTGGAACTCCGCCAGCGTGCGCCCGCGCCCCACCGCTCCGCGCTCCGAACCGGCGCTGGCCTCAAGCGCGCCCAGCTTCAGACACTACATCTAGCGGAACCTGAGTCAACGGGATAAGCCTCCGTCTGGCTGGGCAGAAACGCCCTTGTGACCTGACATCCAGAATTCGCACTTTCAGTCTTCATTGTATTGATTGATCAAGAGTTATGCCGTTGTCATGGACCTAGCGTAGAGTGCGTTCGTTCTTCTTCAACCGGCGGCGGCGAGCACATTCGCCCAACTTTTCAGGCTGACCCTCATGACGGCGGCGCCGGAATCGGGAAGGAAGCAAGTCATCGTAGTCCCTCTTCCTACCTGATTTGCTGCGTGTTATCGATGTCCGCATAGACGAGTAGAAGGCGCGCAAATGGGTACCGGCGATCCATTTGAGTTTGACGTGCTCCTGTCATTCGCGGGGATTACGGTGACAGCTTACGAAATCCCCATTTACTCGCCTCCGTCACTCGCCCCGAGTTGACTTTCCGGTAGGCCAAGCCGACGGCGTCGGGGCTCAAAACTTTCGCAGATGGGTCCGCAGGCGCCTCAGGCCGCCTTCTTCATTTCCCTTCGACTCTCGTCCTCGGTGATCGGCTTTTCCGGGCTGTAGACGCACCATCCATGGTAGCAGAGCCCAAGGCCTCAGCCGATCAACGGCCAGATCGGCCAGAAGTAGGACACCGGCCAAATAAATCAAATATATCAGTTATTTATGAAGGCTTCTTCATGTTCAGTGAGAGACGGGCGGGCGGTCGCCGATCTCCCTGTTCCCCGCCGAACAGCGAGAGATTGTCTTCCCTGCTATGTCAACGCTAAAGATCAGGGCTATTTGCAGTCAAGCCATTGAGACGCAATCAATTTCCACGATTTCAGCCGCCCGGAAACCGCTACGTCTTCCCTTTCTCCTTGTTACCAGGGAGTAACAGGGAAGCCCCTCGCCCCGGTCGAGCCAGAACCTAGTAGTTCCGCACAGAGATTATGACTCTTTGAGCGAGGGATCGGGATAGGCGCGCGCCATTTTGGTTCTGGCCTTGTCGGTGGAGAACATCCAGTTGATTCGGGCGCCGCTTTGATTTCGCTGAGACTGCCAGACGTCGATCTCGGCGACGAGCCGGACACAGCTTTCGATGCGGCGATCGAGACATTGGCCTTTGAGCACGCCGATCTCGATCTCAACCATGTTGAGCCAGCTGGCGTGCTTGGGCGTGTAGTGGAAGTCGAGCCGCCTGAGCACGCGGCGCGCCTCGGCCGGCGGGAAGGCGGCGTAGAGAGCGGCGGCGGTGTGGGTGGAGAGGTTGTCGAGGACGACGCGGATGCGCTCGGCTTCTGGGAAGTCGACATCGACAAGCTCGCGCATGCAAAGGGCGAAGTCGTCAGCGGTGCGATGACCCGTGACCTTGACCCTGCGCCAAGAGCGGTGGGCGTCAAGGAAGACGAAGAGATTGACGACGCCGTTGCGGCGATACTCGTAGTCGAAGCGCTCGAGCCGTCCGGGTGCGGCCGAGATCGGCTGGCGCGCTTCGCCGATGAGCTGGGTGGGGCTTTCGTCGAAGCAGACCACCGGCCGCTTTGGGTCAGGCTGCTCGGCATAGAGGTCGAGCACATCCTCCATGCGGGCGACGTACTCGGCGTCGACCTTGGGGATGCACCACATGTCCTTCTGCCAGGGCTTGAGATGGTTCTCGGCCAAGCGCCGGCGGACGGTCTCACGCGACAGACTGTCATGGTCGGTCAGCTTGACCATCGCGCCAGCCAGCAGCTCCAGCGTCCAGCGGGCGCGACCTTCGGGCGGGCTCGAACAGGCGGTGGCGACGAGCAGGGCTTCTTCGTTGCTGGTCAGCTTGCGATCGGCGCCGGCCCGCGGCTCTTCGTTCAGGGCGGCTTCGAGATTGCCTTCAACGAAGCGGCGCTTGGTCCGGTAAACGGTCGAGCCGCCGACAGCGACCGCCGTGGCAATAGCGTCGTCGCTGAGACCGCTGTCGGCGGCGAGCAGAATCTGGGCTCGTTTGATCTTGCGGGCGTAATGCTTGCCGCCGCCCACCAGCGCGGCGAGTTCACACCGCTCGGCTTGGTTCAGTTCGACATGGTAGCGTATGTTCATCCGGGTCTCCTCGCGAATCGCGAGGCCCAGACGAATCAGGCTATGAATCAATTGTTTGGCGCGTGTCCCCAGCTCCCCCGTTCACCGACAAGCAAGGTCAGTACCTGGCCTTCATCTACGCCTACAGCCGTATCTTCCGCCAACCGCCCGCGGAAGCCGACATGCAGCGGCACTTCCAAGTCTCGCCACCCAGCGTCCATCAGATGGTGCTCACCCTCGAACGCGCCGACCTCATCAGGCGGATCCCCGGCGTCCCGCGCAGCATCGAGCTTCTGATCGAGTCCGAGGACCTCCCGGTCCTCCGTTGAGCTTCAAACCGTCAAAACCTCAGTGCAACGGAACTAGTCGAGCAGCAGCCGGACGGCTGCGTGCAAATCGTGGGTGTCCGCCAGCGCTTCCACAAAATGGGTGGCGGCCTCCCGTAAGCGCGGCTCCTTTATGCGGTGGAACGCCTTCACCAGGCGGACCCCTTCTTGCGGCGTCGGCTCACGATTTGCCCCGACTCGCTCGATTTGACTTCCGCTACGAGACCGCCGTCCCGGCTCGCCTGAAGAGAATGTCTTGCTGATCACTGGATCCCCGAACTGCGACATCGTCCCTGACTGCCGCGGCGACGCATATATGTCTGAGAACAGAGAGCAAAAGGCGCCTCTTCCGGGAGGGCGCGGCCGGGACGAGTGGATTAAGGATTGTTCACGTCGCAGGGCTACGGCGTGCGGGCCGGAAACGCGCCAAAGATGCGAATCCGGTCATCAATTCATTAATTTTTGGTGATCAAAATCGAACTTGGCCAAGGGGCGGGGACGACGACATTCGGCCGACGCCGCTCGAATCGAGGAGACAGGATAATTGCCATTCGGGTTGCGCCGTCTTGAACGCGTCGGTCTCGCGTTCCTGATCGCACTCGCTGGCGCGAGGCCCTCTCTTGCGGCGGGAGAGCCCAGCGTTCCGGCCTGGCTCGAGGCCCATGTCGGCGAGGGCGAGGGGCAGATCGCGCCCGTCGTGCTGGAGAGAGCCCGCGCGCTCTATCAGCGGAAGGCGGTCCGCAATCCCTGTTACTTCGCGTTTGACGCGACGCGTCCCCATGACCTCGGCGGCGGATTGGGGCGAAGGTTTTACATCATCTGCGAAGCCCAAGGGTCGTTTCGCGCGATCTCCGCCGGCCACGGCGGCGGCCGCGACCTGGGCGGCCTTGCGGATTTCGCCAACGGACGGCGGTGCGTGAAAAATTTCGGCAACGCGATGGACTCCGACCTGACGACGGGCGGGGCGTATGTGACGGGCGAGACCACCGCGTCATTCAAGGGGTATTATCGCGCAGCGGGCGGAGGAGACGAGGTTTTCACGCGCCCGTTCCTCAAGTTCGACGGCGAAGGCGAGACCGCAAACGCCAGAGAGCGCGCTATCGGCGGACATCCGGCGGTCCTGCTTCGCGGAGTGTGCCGCCGAAGAGATCCGGCGAGCCCGCACGCCGACCCAGACGGCTACGTTCCGTTCGGAAAGCTCGTGAATTACGCGGCTGGGCGCAGCGATGGCTGCACCAGTTGGTCGCAGTCGGACGCCGAGAGCATCTTCGCGATGGCGAAGGACGATCCGACCACGCTCTACATCTATCCCGAGTCCCGGGATATCGACGCCGTCGCGCGGGCGGTCGAGGCCGGAGAGGCGCCGTCGCGCGCCGGGCTCTATTGGAACGCCGCGTGCCTGAAAGACATCGGCGCTCCAAGGTTCTGGCGGAAGGAAACGCTCGAGCCGATTCTCGCGCGCTATCGGGAGGCCCATCCCGCTCCGCTGCCTGAGCCGCCGCCGATTTGCCGGGAGCCCTGAGAGCATCCTGCGTCAGGTCCCCGATTAGGGCGTGCTGAACGCCGAATATCCGTCGCGCGCGCCAGACGCTGCGTCCTCCCGGCGCAACGCCCAGCGCGCGCTAGCCGCAAAGGAACGCGCCCGGGGTTACGTCGATGGGTCCGCCGTGGATTGCAAGTACGTTGGGGAGCAGCCCGTGTGACAAGAGCGCGGTTTTGGCCATCTCCTGCGGCCGACCCCGGTTCTGCCTCAGCGCTCGATCAGCTGCACGCTTCCAGCCGTGCCCGCCGTCTCCTCGGGCAAGGGAGCTGGCTCGCCGTTCGGCCCAACGAGGCCGCGCGGGACGAGGACGACCGAAAGTTCTTTCAAATCAGGCGATAGCCCGGCTGCCAGCCGAGAGACGTCGTAGTTGATCGACACCTCCTGGCGGGGCATTTGCATGCCGGCCATTTTGTGGGGAGTCATCGAAAACAGGCTCAGGTTTCCGACAAAGCCGGGCGTGCGCTCGCTGATCTCCTGGCCCGCGGGCGGGTTCAGGTAGATCGCGTAATGATAGCTCGGCGGCGTCTCCGTCCGAATGTCCTCTATGCGCAAGAACACTTTGCGGTCAGGCTCCCGGGAGAGCCTGCTCAGCGTCTGACGCGTCTCTTCGTTGATGGGCAGCCGCACGATGACCGGCGACGCGCCCAGCTTGATCCGTTGTTGTTCACCCCCGGCCAAGGCGCCCTCCGCAACGATGATCGGGAATTTTATGAACATCGGCGGCGGGGGGTCGTCGTCGTAGCGGTAATTGAGCTGGCCGACCGTATCGACGACCTCGGCGCCGGTCAGATAGACCGCATGTCCGGCCTCGTCGTAGAAAGTGAAGGTTGTGTTGAGCCAGGCAGCGTCGGTCGGGTCGGCCCGCCCGCCGCCCTCCTCGATCCACTTGTTCCACAGCCGGTCGATATTGGCGTGATGCAGCCAGAAGATCGGGTCCTGCGCCGCCGTGTCGATGACGCCCATCAGCCCGCCGAGATCCGAATGAACGACATTGTGGGGCTGCATCTCGAGGTCGCCGGTCGCCGTGTTGAATTGTGCCGGCGAGGCCGGCCCTGAGCCGAAGCCGTTGCCCAAAGAGCCCCCGGTGTCGAAATCGACATCGGCGAGCGCGCCGGAATCGTCGACTGCGCTCGACGAGAGGCTGAAGGCCCCGCTATCGACCCCTGCGGGTCGCCCGGGCGGCGCGATGTAAAGCGGATTGCTCGCGTCGGCGGGCAGCCGGAACGGCGGGGGCAGGGTGCGTTGCGCCGGATCGTTATAGTTCCAGTAAGGCAGGACGACGTTCTGATACCCGGCAGACCCCGCAGCCGCACGCAAGATGCGGTCGAAGAAGTAGAGATACATCCGGTGCCAGGACGGGAAGTAGAAGCTTCCGTGCTCGCACTGGTTCCAGCTTTGCATCTCCTCCATCGTAGTCGGAGTGTCGAGGGTGCCGTGGATATTGGCCTGGAACCGGTAGCTCGTCGGATCCGTGACCGGCTTGCTCATCATCACCTGAATGCCGGCGCGCAAGGCCGTAATTTGGGCGGATGACAGGCCGGCTATGCTCTGCCGGGTGAAGGGCGTGAGAAAGGGGATGCCCGAGACGGGCGTGGACACGCTCCCCAAGTACCGGAACAGGTGCATGCAGTTGCCGACGATCGGATCACGCGCGACGCCGACTTCGACGAAAGTCCCGGCCGGCACACTCTGCATGGCGCTGGACCAGTCGCAGATCACATTCCCGTCGCCGGACTGAATTTCACTGCCCCGCGGGCCCCGGTCAGCCCAGACGCACTGTCCAGGCGCCGGGTTGGCGGCGCCGGCCCCGACGGAGGCCCATTTGAAAGGCGTGGTGGTTTCGCCGCCGGATGGCGCGCCGGTGGTCAAAGGGCCTTGGCAATAAAGCGGATACGCCGGCACGAACTGCGGGCTCTGCGCGGCGGCGCTGTGGAGGGTTGCGGGGAGAAGCAAGCTGGCGGCGACGGGCGCGAACAGCGCACGCATGTGTCCCTCCCGCAGTCATTTTAGCTTTGGGCCGTATAAATCCTGATTCCGACACTTTGATGATGACTCGGACGCTACAGAAAGCAGTTTACTCAATCCGCGGGTTACCGGCGCTTGATCGCGCTACTCGACACGCTCTTCACCGCCCGGCATAAAAGCCGCTTGTCTGCGCGTACTTGGTCGGATCGTAAGGATTGTAATTGGGAAAGTAGGGACCGGCGACGACCTGCGGGGAAGCGCTGAACCCTTGATTGGCGTTGCAGCCGGCGAGCGCGAGGCCGATCGCGACGATGAGGGGGAGCGGAAAGGGCGCTCCGCCTCTTGGTAGAGATGAGGAGGCGGACGATCGTCCGCTCGATTCGCAGGCTAGCTCGGCGCCGTACACCATTCGGTTCTCCTCTTCGCATCCCCCTCAGGTTACGTCGATGGGTCCGCCGCGGATTGCGGCGATTGCCGACTCGTCTCCAATTCCCGCTTCCCGCACGGGCGCGATCCAAGCCCTCACGCCGCGCTTCGCGGCTCGATCGCCGCCAGTTCCGCCGTCAGCCGTTCGACTGCATATTCATGAACCACTGAGGAGGCGCAGCGCAATGGCCGCCGTGATGCCCTGTCGCCGGTGGCGGATGTCGTTGGTGCGGCTGCGGGTGACAAGAATGGCTTTGCCAACGCATCGACGCTGAGGCCCATCGGTTCGAGGAACTCCTCGTGCAGGACGACGCAGGGGTGGGGCGTCGGGACATCGGCGGGCATCGCTTCACCCTGGTCGCAGACTCCCGATCACCGCCCCCCGCTTGCGATGCGGCAGCGAACGGGCGCGCTCTCGTCGAAATAACAGACCGCGCAGATCCGGTGATAGCCGTCCGCCACGACGAGCGGGAGTCCGAGGGCGAAGTCGCCGCGAACAACAAGAATTGGCGCCAGCGGCTTTCCCTTGTTGATTCTTTTCAGGTCCTCGTCCACATGCGGATCGTCGCGGGGCAAAAGCGGCAGTTCGGCCGCCCGCAGCAAGTCCTTGGCGGCGTGGTCCACAATTTTCGTCTTGCGGAGGTTCTTGACCAGCGCGCTGACCTTGGCATCCGAGGCGATAAGCGAAAGATATTTCCGGGCCGCCTCGAAATCCGAGGCCGCCCCCTGATTCGTCCATCGGAGTTGCGGTTTGCTCACGGCGAGGCTTTCTCACGCTGCAGAATCTGGGGAATGAACACCCGGCTGCCCGAAGTCAATCCCGGGCAAGGGGTTGTTGCGAACTGAAGCCGCCGCCCCATATCGAAGCGGCAACCGGCATATCTAATTGACCGGTTTGGAGGAAAAACGCCATGGCAAAATCCCCGAAGCATCCGGCCAGCGAGCATCATCATCAGGCCGCCGCTCATCATCACGCCGCCGCCCATCACCACCATCAAGCCGCCCATCATCACGATCTCGGCGAGCACAAAGAGGCCAAGGAGCACGCCGAAGCGGCTCACGAACACAGCGAGCAGGGGCACAAGCACAGCACGACCGCCCACGAACATTCTCATAAATAATTGCGACGGGAGGAGGCGGCGGCGCCGTCTCCTCTTTCCGCCAGCGCACGCACCCCCGCGGGGGACTCTGTTGCTCGGGCGGGCGATGATGCCTTATCCGGCGAAATTCCCGACTGGTTCGGTATGGCAAACGAATATGCGGGCGGCGGAAGTTCGGGACGAGACGCAAATTTTATGGAATAGCAATTTCTTGCTGAAAATCGGAATTCCGGTTATGATGGCGCTCATGAAGACCGCGATCGAGACCAACCGCCCGCCGAAAAGAGCGACGACACGCGACGAGAAAAAATTTTCGCTCTTAGCGCGCGTAACCCATTGAAAAGCCACGAATCGGAGGAGCGAATTCTAGTTAGGGAAAGTTAGGGAAAGAAAAAGCAAGCGCAGATTCAAGGAAAAGCAAGGAAAAAACAGGCAAAGCAAGGATTTGCAAATTCCCTAGCCGGCCGCCGCGGTGCGGAAACTACTTCTCCCTATAGTAGGTTACCGCAAGGCGCTGAATCCGGCCCGGGCCCCCGCAAGCTGACGCATTGGTTGCCCCCGAGTGGAGGGGAGGCTATTCCGAAACCGAGGGCGTCCCCGACGAAGGGGCGTCGAAGACGGCGCAGGGGTTGAGGATGCACAAGGTCCCACGCGCCCCCTTGGTCGGCGCCCTTGCCTTCCTGCTCGCCCTTCCGCGCGCCATGGCGGTCGCGCAAGACATCGGCCCGACGATCGACCTGCGCCCAGGCCAGGAGGTCACCTTCCCAGTGACGATTGCGGACGGCAAAGTCACGCCGGGCGCCGCGCGCGCCTCGAAGCCCGGCGCAGCCCCGCCCAAGGACGGCGAGATCACGGTCGGCTTCGTCAAGCAGGGGCTCTCGCCCTACGCCATGCTGGTCGCGACCGAAAAGACCTCCGCGCCCGTCGATTTCATCGCGGCGGGCCTCATCGGCAATATCAAGATCGACGAGGTCAAGCTCTGCGGGCGTCTCGAGGCGCCGTCCTCGACAAGGATCGCATCGGGCTCATGGCGCATTTCGCTTAGCCGGTTTTCGGTCGGCGAAGGCCTGCAGGCGTGCCGGTGAGGTCTTCGGCCCACGCCCACTCGCCGCGGCGGTCCGTTCGGCGCTAGGGTGCCCAGGGAGAAGGAGGAGCCGATGGCCACAGTGACCTACCATATTGTCGAGCATGACGGCGGCTGGGCGTATCGCGTCGGCGACGTCTACTCGGAGACGTTTCGGAGCCGCGACCTCGCCGTCAAAGCTGCGGAGCGCGCCGCGCGCGAGCAGCGGGTCGCCGGCGAGACGACGGGCATCACCTGGGAGGACAAGGACGGACATTGGCGCGACGAGGTGGCCGAGGGCGGCGATCGCCCGGAAACCAACGTTGACGAGTGAGACGCGACAGGCGCGGTCGCCGCTTGCCTGGGACCACCCCTACCTGTCGAGCGCTGCGATCGTCTGCTCGAGCGCGGCCGGCGAAATGCGGAAGAGGCCCGAATAGGGCTCGCTGAGCTCGAGGATGAGGAAGATGGCGCTCGCCACCGCAAACGCCCCGAGCGCCATCGCCGCGAGCGTTGTCGCAGTGATGCGGGAGAGCATCCCGAAACCAAAGAAAAGGATCGCCGCCCAGGCGACGACCACGTAGAGCAGGGGCTTCGAGAACGGCACGGCGAGCTGCAGCGACATCAGCAGGCGGGTCTGCTCGATCACCCCGAAGTTGGCCTGCGCCGCCGCCGCCGCTGCCTTCTGAGCCGGCGTCTGCGGGTCGAGCGAGGCGATATAGTCGCCCATCGGCTTCAAACTGTCGATCGCTGACGCGGCCGTCAGCAATTTCGGATCGACGTCGCCGGCGCCGCTGCCCCAGAAGAGATTATAGACCTGCGTCATGCCCTCTTTCATCTTGTCGCGCACCGGTTTGGTTTCGGGCCCGTATTGGGCGAGCGCCTTGTCGAGCAGGAGGTTGCGGGTAGAAAGAGTTTGCAGTTCGGACTGCTGAGTTGACGAAAAGAAATAGGCCGAGCCGACGATTGTGCCGAGCACCAGCGCCAGCAAGAGGGTGACGAGGCCCATCACCGACCCGATCATGTCGCGCGACTTCTCCACCGAATGCTGGTCGGGCAGCAATTTTTGCAGGTAGAGCCCAAGAACCCCGGCAACGAACGTCAGGACGGCGACCCAGATCGCGACAAACATGGAGGCCAAGCGAATCTCCCCTCGTCCGAACGAGTCGGCAGGCCATGACTTCCACAATTCATCGACCCGGACAACATAAGCGGCGCAGACGTGCGGCCGTCTTCAACAACAGGCTGAACTCCGACGTCCCTCCCACCCCTCGGGCTCGGCGACGCATTCCTGGTCGGCAGGCGCTTGGGAGGCCCCGAATGTTCGCCGATTGTCATCGCTTCTTCGCATCGCCCGGTATATGCTGTTTCAACTCGAGCCCGTTCCAACGGCGACGGAGGCGTTCGAGGCCGGCTTTCGCAGTTCGGCGACGCCCATCGGTCCCTTCCATCCTTCCCGGCGCAGTCGACGACCCGCTCGACGACGCTATCCTTCAAGATCGCGTGTCGGAGTCTGAAGACGATGTCGGCAATGCAAGGAAATGTCGTAGCCTTGGCTGGCCGCGACTGGGCGCAGGCGCTTCTTCCCTACCGCCGGCCGAGCGCGGCGCGCGGGGTCATCGAGCTCGCGATCACTGTCGTGCCGTTCGTTTCGCTGTGGGCGGTCATGCTGATCGCCTCGCGGAACGGCCAGATCTTGCTTTCGTTCGCTATGGCGCCCCTGGCGGCGGGACTTCTCGTCCGTCTGTTCATGATCCAGCACGACTGCGGGCACGGCGCGCTTCTTCCGAGCAAGGCCGCCAACGACTGGATCGGCCGGGCGATCGGCGTCGTGACGATGACGCCCTATGATCTGTGGCGGCGAAGCCACGCGATCCATCACGCGACGTCCGGCAATCTCGACCGGCGCGGCATCGGCGATATCGATACGCTGACGGTCAGGGAATATATCGCGCGCGGCTGGCTCGACCGGCTTCGCTACCGGCTCTATCGCCATCCGCTGGTGATGTTCGGGCTCGGCCCGCTCTATCTCTTCGTGATCGAGAACCGCCTACCATTCGGCTTCATGCGCAAGGGCGCCATGCCCTGGCTCAGCACGATGACCACCAACGCCGGCATCTTCATCGCGGCCGGTCTACTCGTCTGGGGCGCGGGCTTCGCGCCGTTCCTGATTGTCCACTTGCCGATCGTCGTGCTTGGGGCGACCGCAGGGGTGTGGCTCTTCTACGTGCAGCATCAGTTCGAGGGGACGACATGGGAGCCGACGGCGAATTGGAGCCAGCCCGAGTCGGCGCTGCATGGCAGTTCCCTCTACCAATTGCCCCCGCCGCTCGATTGGTTCTCCGGCAATATCGGCGTACACCACGTGCATCACCTGTCGAGCGGTATTCCGTTCTACCGGCTTCGCGAAGTCTTGCGGGACCATCCCGCGCTGGGTGAGGTCGGGCGTGTCGGTCTTTGGCAGAGCCTAGGCTGCGTCCGCCTTGCGCTCTGGGACGAGGAGCGGCGGCGGATGGTGTCGTTTCGCGAGGCGCGGGCCTCGCGGCGGATCGGCCAAAGCGCCGATTCCGCCTAGCAGGCGGCCTCAGGCCGCCGATCGCGACGGAACGCCGGCCAACGGCGGAGAGGCGACCGAATCCGTCTCTTCGGTCACTACGCTGAACGTCTTGAGGACGTGCGGTCCGAAAGAATTGACGAGCGGAATGTCGGCGGCGTCGCGCCCGCGGGCGATGAGGATCCGGCCGATGCGCGGCATGTTGTGTCGGGCGTCGAATGTATACCACTTGCCGCCGAGAAACACTTCGAACCAGGCGTTGAAGTCCATGGGCGCGGGGTCCGGGGGCACTCCGATGTCGCCGAGATAGCCGTTGGCGTAGCGCGCAGGAATGTTCATGCAGCGACAGAACGCCAGCGCCAGATGGGCGAAGTCGCGGCAAACGCCTGTGCGCTCCACGTAGGCTTCGTAGGCGGTGCGGGTCGAGCGCGCGTTTTCATAGCCGAAGGTGATATGGCCGTTGACGAAATCGCAGATCGCCTGGACTCGCGGCCAGCCTGACGCGGTGTGGCCGAAATGATCCCAGGCGAGCTGGCTCAGCTTGTCGGTTTCGACGTAACGGCTGCCGACGAGATAGAGCAGCGTCTCATCGGGCAGATCGGCGACAGGGATCTCGGCGGCGTCGGGAACGACCGGGTCGGGCCGGTCGCTGACTTCGACGACGCCGTAGTTTGAAATGGTCAGATCGCCGGGGGGTGCAAGGAACCGGCGGCAGCGGTTGCCGAACACGTCGGAATAGAGCCAGGATTCGACACGCGGATTGGAGGCGAAGGGCGTTTCCGCCCGGATCGCGGGGCTGCACGACGGGTGGACGTCGAGCTGGCACACCATAGGCGTCGGCGCGGCGCAGCCGAAGGTCATTTCATAGCCGTAGCGGATCAGCATTAAAGGCCTCGTTCGTCATCCGCCCGGTCGGGCCGCCTCTCAACGCCCTCCAGACCAAAAGGTTCGGGTCCATTTGAGCGTCACCCAAGATTTGTGCCAGGGGCGCGTCGAATTTGGGGCGGCCTCAACGCGCGTTTCTGTAAATCGGGTGTATTGTCGCGCGCCGGTATGAGAATGGTCTCCAGGCCACTGCGCGGACGTTGCAAAGAGGCCACAGCTCCTCCCAGCGGCATCTTCGGGTCGGCGCCCCGCTCCTAAAGCGCTTGCGCCGGGAGCAAGAGCGCCCTTAGGGTGAAACTTGGGCGAGATTCGTCAACGGGGTCGAGTGGATGGGATGGCGTACCGATCTCGGAGTCCGTCTCGCCGGGGCGATTGTCGCCTGCCTGGCGTGGGCGAGTCTCGCCTTCGCGGCCGATCTGACGTCGGCGCCGCCGGCCGATTCCTCAGCCAACGAGTTCCCTCAGGCCGCTCCGTACATCACGCTATTTCAGGAAGTGCGCGTCGGCGCCTACGCGCACAACCCCAATCACGACGAAAACGCGCCGGTCGACGTCTCCTTCGAGACCCTGTCTTCGAACCTGCCCTTCGCGAACTTCTCCAACCCTTACGTGAACTGGTTCCTCAGCCCCCGCATCGGGCTCGGCGCGATGGTCAACACGGGAGGCAAGACGAGCTACGCCTTCGGAACCTTCAACTGGCGGATCCCGATCTGGAAGATGCTGTTCTTCGAGGGCGAACTCGGCGGCGCGGTCAACAACTCGCCCGATTGGCAAGGCCCGCAACGCATAGACATGGGCTGCCCACTGACGTTCCGCGAGGCGGGCGGCTTTGGCCTTCAGCTGACCCAGAACTGGGACGTCGTCGCGACCGTATCGCATGCCTCGCACGCAAGCTTCTGCACGAGCAAGAATCCGGGCGACACCGATTTCGGCGTGGTGGTCGGCTACAAGTTCTAGGCCGTCAGGCCGCTCGTCGATTGCTCTTCCAAAACCGGCAATTTTCGGTTACGGAGCCGTCCAGGTGAAGAGCGCGAATAGGCGGCTCGGCGCCCGGACGGGCGAGGCTTTGGCGTTGCGCCTGCCAATCCTCGAAGGACGCCTCCGATCGTTATTGGCCGCGGCGCGGCCTTTTTTTGTGTGTTGAAGACCCGCATCGTTCGCGGCAGGGGCGCGAGCCTTAGGGAACCTATGCCAAAGCGCACCGACATCTCGACGATCCTCATCATCGGGGCCGGGCCGATTATCATCGGCCAGGCTTGCGAGTTCGATTATTCGGGAACGCAAGCCTGCAAGGCGCTGCGGGCGGAAGGGTATCGGATCGTCCTGATCAATTCGAATCCGGCCACGATCATGACCGATCCCGAAATGGCGGACCGGACCTATATCGAGCCGATCACGCCGGAGATCGTCGCCAAGATCATCGCCAAAGAGCGCTACGCCGTTCCGGGCGGGTTCGCGCTGTTGCCGACGATGGGAGGGCAGACGGCGCTCAACTGCGCGCTGAGCCTGAGAAAGATGGGCGTCCTCGACCAATACGACGTCGAGATGATCGGCGCGACCGCTGCGGCCATCGACAAGGCCGAGGATCGCGAACTCTTCCGTGAGGCGATGACCAAAATCGGCCTTGCGACCCCGCGTTCGCACCATATCAAGACTTTGCCGCAGGCGCTGACCGCCCTCGAGGACATCGGACTTCCCGCCATCATCCGTCCGAGCTTCACCATGGGGGGCACCGGCGGCGGCATCGCTTACAACAAGAGCGAATTTATCGACATCGTCGAGCGCGGCATCGATGCTTCGCCGACCAGCGAGGTGCTGATCGAGGAGAGCGTGCTTGGCTGGAAGGAATTCGAAATGGAAGTCGTCCGCGACAAGGCGGACAATTGCATCATCGTGTGCTCGATCGAGAACATCGATCCGATGGGCGTCCACACCGGCGATTCGATCACTATCGCTCCGGCTCTGACCCTCACCGACAAGGAATTACAGATCATGCGCGACGCCTCGATCGCGGTGTTGCGCGAAATCGGCGTCGAGACCGGCGGCTCCAATGTGCAGTTCGCCGTCAATCCGGCTGACGGGCGCATGATCGTCATCGAGATGAACCCCCGCGTCTCGCGCTCGTCCGCGCTCGCCTCCAAGGCAACCGGTTTTCCGATCGCCAAGGTCGCAGCCAAGCTCGCCGTCGGCTATACGCTTGACGAGATCGCCAACGACATCACCGGCGGGGCGACACCGGCCTCGTTCGAGCCAACGATCGACTATATCGTCACCAAGATTCCGCGCTTCGCCTTCGAGAAATTCCCGGGCGCCGAGCCCGTGCTGACGACGGCGATGAAGTCCGTCGGCGAAGCGATGGCTATCGGGCGCACCTTCGCAGAATCGCTGCAGAAGGCGCTGCGCTCGCTCGAGACCGGCCTCGACGGCCTGGATGAGGTCGAAATCGAAGGGCTCGGCAAGGGCGAGGACCACAACGTGCTGCGCGCGGCGATCGGAACGCCGACCCCGGACCGGCTGCTCAAGGTGGCCCAGGCGATGCGAATGGGCATGAGCGCCGAAGAAATCCATGAGGTTTCGAGAATTGATCCGTGGTTCCTCGAGCGCATCGCCGAGATCGTGGCGCTCGAGGCCAAGGCGCGCGCCTATGGGCTTCCGGGCGACGCGGGCAACCTGCGCGCGCTGAAGGCTGCCGGGTTCTCCGACGTGCGCCTGGCTGGCCTCACCGGACTGAGCGAGCCCGATGTCGCCGCCGCTCGCAGGCAGCTCGGGGTCCTTCCGGTCTTCAAGCGGATCGACACCTGTGCGGCCGAATTCGCGTCGCCCACCGCCTACATGTACTCGACCTACGAGGCGCCGTTCGCAGGAAGGGCGAGCTGCGAAGCCGCACCGACGGATCGAGAGAAAATCGTGATCCTTGGCGGGGGTCCCAACCGGATCGGTCAGGGCATCGAGTTCGATTACTGCTGCTGCCACGCGTCGTTCGCGCTGAGCGAGGCGGGGTACGAGACGATCATGATCAATTGCAACCCGGAGACCGTCTCGACTGACTACGACACTTCGGACCGGCTCTATTTCGAACCGCTGACCCAAGAGGACGTGCTGGCGATCCTGGACAAGGAGCGCGAAAAAGGTGTTCTGAAGGGCGTCATTGTGCAATTCGGCGGGCAGACTCCGCTGAAACTCGCCCACGCCATCGAGCAGTCGGGGGCGCCGATACTTGGAACCTCCGTCGATTCAATTGATCTCGCCGAGGATCGCGATCGCTTCAAGCGCCTCCTCGACAAGCTCGGCCTCAAGCAGCCGAAGAACGGAATCGCCTATTCGGTCGAGCAGGCCCGGCTGATCGCCGCTGACCTCGGTCTGCCGCTGGTCGTTCGGCCGTCCTACGTCCTCGGCGGAAGGGCGATGGCGATCATCCACGACGAGACCGAGCTTGACAATTATCTGCTCGGTGCCCTGCCGGGCCTGGTGCCCTCTGACGTCAAAGCGCGCTATCCCAACGACAAGACCGGCCAGATCAACACGGTTCTCGGCAAGAATCCGCTTTTGTTCGATCGCTATCTGTCGGATGCGATCGAGATCGACGTCGACGCTCTCTGCGACGGCAAGACAGTCGTCGTGGCGGGGATCATGGAACACATCGAGGAAGCGGGCATTCATTCGGGCGACAGCGCGTGCTCATTGCCGCCGCGCTCTTTGAGCCCCGAGACGATGGCGAAGCTCGAACAGCAGACGCACCGGCTGGCGCTGGCGCTTGAGGTCGGCGGGTTGATGAACGTTCAGTACGCCCTGAAGGATGGCGTGATTTACGTGCTCGAGGTCAATCCGCGCGCGTCGCGCACTGTGCCGTTCGTGGCCAAGGTGATCGGCAAACCGGTCGCCAAGATCGCAAGCAGGATCATGGCCGGCGAACCGCTCGCCTCGTTTGATCTCAACTTCGCCCAGCTCGATCATGTCGGGGTCAAAGAAGCCGTATTTCCGTTTGCACGGTTCCCCGGCGTCGACACTGTGCTCGGGCCGGAGATGCGCTCGACCGGCGAGGTGATGGGGATCGACCGGTCCTTCGGGGTCGCCTTCGCCAAAAGCCAGCTGGGGGCGGGGTCGCATCCGCCGAAGACCGGCACGGTCTTCGTCTCGGTCCGGGACGCCGACAAGGAGCGGATCGTCGAGCCCTTAAGGATGCTCCAGGCGCTGGGTTTCAGGATCCTTGCAACGAGCGGAACGCAACGCTACCTGGCGTCGCACGGGTTGAAAGCGGAGAAAGTCAACAAAGTGTCGGAAGGCCGTCCGCATGCCGCGGACCTGGTGCGCAACGGCGGCGTGCAGCTTATGTTCAATACGACCGAGGGGGCGACGTCGCTTGCCGATTCCAAGCCGCTTCGCCGCGCAGCCCTCTTGCAAAAGACGCCTTATTACACCACACTTTCAGGGGCCATCGCGGCGGCCGAAGGCATACGCGCCGTCGTGGCAGGCGAACTCGAAGTCAGGGCTTTGCAGGACTACTTGGCGTGACGGCGCGAAAAGACGCCGCCGCGGTAACCTCTTTTTGACGGATGCCTCATGGACAAACTGCCGATAACCGCCGCGGGCCACGCCGCGTTGGAAGCCGAATTTCTCCGCCGACAGCAGGTCGAGCGGCCGCGCATCATTGCGGCGATCGCCGAGGCGCGGTCGCATGGCGATCTTTCCGAAAACGCCGAATACCATTCGGCCAAGGAAGCGCAGTCGCACAACGAGGGCCGGATCGTTGAACTCGAGGACCTGTTGCAGCGCGCCGAGGTGATCGACGTATCGAAGCTGAACGGCAGCACGATCAAGTTCGGCGCCACGGTGACGCTGATCGACGAAGACACAGAGAAGCAGAAGGTCTTCCAGATCGTTGGCGAGACCGAGGCCGACGTGAAGTCGGGCAAGGTGTCAGTTTCGTCGCCGACCGGGCGGGCGCTGATCGGGAAGAAGGCCGGCGACAGCGTCGAAGTGAATACGCCCGGCGGCGGCAAGAGCTATGAAATCGTGAAGGTCGTATTTATATAGTCCGACACATGCCGCCCCGTCCGAACAAGGAAGAGGAGTTTGTCATGTCGACCCGCGCCTTGACCCGCCGTGTGGCCCTTTCGGCCGTCGCGGGACTGGCTTTCGCCCCTGTAGCTGCATTGGCGCAGCCCTCCGTCCGGTTCCGCAGTATTCAGGTCGATGTTGGACCTTTGCGCGCCAATTCGGGGGACCCGACCGCCGCCTGGGTAGAGGAGGCGCTTCCGGGTCTATTGGCTCAGGCTCTGGGTCCCTATGTCGCACCCGAGGATCGCAGAGGCGCTGTCCTCATCGCGCAGATCGACTTCATTTATCTAGGTCCGAGAAGCGGCCAACCGGGCCTGCTGGGTGCGACCCAGGATTCGATTGCCGGCGTCCTCATCGTCCACGGACAGCGGGGAATGGTCCCGGCCGAAACGCCTTTGAGCGCGACCAGCGACTACTATCCGATGGCAGTCGATCAAGCTCTCTGGGTCCAGTCGAACCACGATCGGATCGTGGCGCTGGCGCAGGCCTTCGCCCAGTGGACGCCGAGGCAATTGGGGCTGTAGCCGCTGGACGACGGGCGATGCCTGCGGTGGGGCAGTGCTTTGCACGCTGCGCTCTTGGGGGCTTTCAAACGCCTGGCGAAGGTTTGACCGCGATTGCGTTCGGTGTGACCGCACGCTAGGCCGCTCGCATGGTTGGCGCGGGGACAGACAAGACGAAGCCGCATGCCGGTGGAGGCCCCGCGGTCATTTTAGTCCGTCCACAGCTCGCGGTGAACATCGGCATGTGCGCGCGGGCGATGGCCAATTTCGGGCTTGACGATTTGCGGCTCGTCAATCCGCGCGAAGGTTGGCCCCGCAGCGATGAGTATCGTGATGTCGCCTATTCCGCAGCGGCGGGCGCGACCACCCTGCTTGACGCCGCGCGGGTCTTTTCGACTGTGGAAGCGGCCGTCGCAGACCTCCACTACGTCTACGCTTCGACGGCGCGCGAGCGCGGCCAGATGAAGGCGGTGCTGAGCCCCAGCGTCGCCATGGGCGCGGCCGCATCTGTGCAGAGCGAAAGACGAGGCATTCTGTTCGGCCCCGAGCGCACCGGCCTCGACAACGACGAGGTGGCGATCGCCGATTCGATTATCACCTTTCCTTCAAGTCCCGCTTATGCCTCGCTCAATCTCTCGCAGGCGGTCCTGCTCTGCGGCTACGAGTGGTTCAAGGCGGCGCACGGCGATGCGCCGCCGCCATCAACGATCCCGCGCGCGATCTCTCCGCCCGCGCAACGCGAGATGCTGCTTGCCTTCTTCGACTATCTCGAGGCGAGGCTCGATGACAGCGGCTTCTTCCGGCCCACGACCAAGAAGCCTGGCATGCGGCGCAATCTGCGCAACATCTTCCATCGAATGGAGCTGACCCAGCAGGACGTGCGCACGCTCTGGGGCGCGGTCGTGCGCCTCGCCGAGGGACCGCGGTTCGAGGTCCAGACGCGCAAGCGTTTGCGGGCGAAGAAGTCCGTCGAGTAGCGCTCCCTCGAAGCTCGCATTGGCAAACAAAAGCTCACCGGACCATACGGCCCGGAGAGCCGGCTCCTCCAAGACCGGCGCCTGGAATACGCCTGGACTGGCTTAGGTCTTCGGCGCTGCCGGCGCCATGTCGTGGTGCATGTGGTGATGATGGTGATGGTGATGATGATGGTGGTGATGGTGATGATGCATCTCGTGCGCCATCGGGGCGGCGGCAGGCGCGGCGTCCTGCGCGAGGGCGTAGCCGCCAAGGCCGATGGTGAGGGCGGCGGCGACGACAAGGCTCTTGATCATGGGCGATGAATCCTCTGGTAGAAAGACCCCAATGGTCTTCGTGCCCAATCTGCCGCTAACTGCCTGAACTCAACATGAACCGGATGAAGCGGCGTGACGCGCCAGCCGAAAGAATGCATAGGGTCCTGGTCAAAGGCTCATGAAAGGAGCGCGCCGGATGGCGGCGAGCAGCATGACCGGATTTGCTCGAGCCGCCGGTTCGAGCGGCGGGTGGCGATGGGCGTTCGAGATCAAGAGCGTCAACGCAAAAGGCCTTGACCTTCGCTTGCGGATGCCCTCGCCGTTCGATCGCGTCGAGGCGGAGGCGCGCGCACGGCTTGCAAAAGCGCTTGCGCGCGGGACCTGCTTCGCCACCCTCACCGCCCAGCGCGAGGGCGCGGCGATTACGATGCGGATCGATCAGGCGGCGCTCGGGGTGATCGCGGCCGTCGCCCGGACGGCGGCGGAAAAGGAGGGCCTCGCCCCTCCGACAATGGACGGACTGCTTGCGCTGCGCGGCGTTGTCGAGACGGTCGAGACGGCCGACGATGAGGCTCAAGTCAACGCCGCCTGCGCAGGCGCGCTTGCGAGCCTCGACGAAGCGCTCGCCGCGCTCGGCGCGATGCGCCGAACCGAGGGCAAGGCGCTCGCCGCCGTCCTCAGCCAACAGCTCTCCGCAATCGAAGCCCTCACGCTTGCGGCCGACGCCAACCCGGCCCGGCGGCCAGAGGCGGTGCGTGCGCGTCTTGCCGAGAACGTCGCCGCGCTGCTGGACTCCTCGCGGGGCTTCGACGAGAACCGCCTGCATCAGGAGGCGATCCTCATCGCCGCCAAGGTGGACATCCGCGAGGAACTCGACCGGCTCAAGACCCATGTCGCCGCCGCGCGAGCGCTGCTCGCTGGCGGGGGTCCCATCGGGCGGCGGCTCGATTTCCTCGCCCAGGAGTTCAGCCGCGAGGCCAATACGCTCTCAGCCAAGGCCAATGACGTGACCCTGACCGCGCAGGGGCTTGAACTGAGGGCGCAAATCGAGCAATTCCGCGAGCAGGTCCAGAACATCGAGTGAGTCCTTCGACTATGGCGGCGAGCCGGCGCGGCATGATCCTGATTCTGTCCTCGCCCTCGGGCGCGGGCAAAACGACGCTGACGCGCATGCTGATGCAGGACAAGTCGCTCGATCTCACGCTCTCGGTTTCGGTGACGACGCGCGCGAGGCGATCCTCGGAGATCGACGGCATCCACTACCGTTTCATCGACCGGCGCGAATTCGAGCGGATGAAATCGGACGGCGATCTACTCGAATGGGCGGAGGTTCACGGCAACGGCTACGGCACGCCGCGCGCGCCGGTCGAACGGGTGCTCGCCGAAGGGCGCGACATGCTGTTCGACGTCGACTGGCAGGGCGCGAAGCAGATGCGCGAGCGGCTCGGCGACGACGTGGTGACAATCTTCGTCCTGCCGCCGTCGATGCGCGAACTCCGCTCTCGCCTTGAGCGCCGCGCCGAGGATTCCTCGCAGACCATTGACCAGCGGCTCGACAACGCGAAGGCCGAGATCGAGCGATGGCGCAATTACCACTATGTGATTGTTAATGATGACTTGCAGCGCGCCTACAGCGACGCGCTCGCCATCGTCACGGCCGAGCGGCTACGCGCCTTGCGCGCCGCCGCCGGCATCGAGAGCTTCGTGCAGAGCCTCATCCACGGCTGACGGAACTTGCCATTGCTTGCCTCGGCTTGCGCGGATGCGCGTTGATGCGCGCACAAGCTTTCGTTGGCTTTCTTTTACTTGAATCTGCTCCTACGAAATGAGCGTTTTCAAGGGCTTGCGAGGCTTAAGCCGGAAAAAAATATTGCAGGTGTGCGGCTGACCGGAGCTGGCTCGTCCGGAAGAACCCCTCTCTTCGACACACCGGTCATCCCCGCCAGCCGCGGTCATCGATCGTGGCTCCACTCCCGCGAGCTTCGCTGCCCGGTGCGCCTGCTGCGGCCTCGGCTGCGCGGGCCTCTTCCGGGGGATCGTCCTTGAGCCGGGCAGCGATGGCGTTGAGCTTGTTCAAAAGCTTCTCCCGCTCCTCGGGGCCGTAAGTATATTTGCTGATGAGCGTCACCTGATAGGTGTCGAGCTGCTTCAGCACCTTGAGGAACGGCCCGATGGCCCTGACGTCGCCCCCGCTCAGCGCCTCGCCGGCGACCCGAAGCGCTGGGGCAAGCCGGGCAAGCTGGAGCCGGGCGTGATCCTGGCCGCGGTCGACGACCCGCTTGTCGAGCACCTCAGAGACGATCTTCCGGACCCGCTGGGGGCTCAGCCTCTCCTCCCGGGCGACCTCGTCATAGGCCCAGCCCTCGCGCAGCCGCGCGAAGATGCGCTTCGCCCGCGCCGCCCTGCCGAATGCGGTAGGCCGCCGCCCTTTCGGCGGCGTGATTTCTACGACTCCAGTCTGTTCCATTCCCGCCATGCCTCCGTGTTCAGGAAACCGGAAGAATAGCATAATTTGGGAAAAAGGGAAGAAAAATCCGGATTCCAGCCGACCGGTTCCGGATTCCTACGAGACACGAATCGCAGGATCCGACAAAGCCAATCGCGGCGCGATTTCGCCCATGATTTCGGCGACAGTTTGCGCCGTCGGCGCGATTTGAGCAGCGACCCATTCAGCCTGCGCTCCCCGCTGCGCCTTAACGCATAGTAAAGCAAAGTGTTATATGCAGTCTTGCCTGAGTAGCTGTCGGCCTGAAGCGGTCGCAATCCGATTTGGCGCAGGGGAACGGCGCTCCTTGGTTTTCCCGTCGACCCCGAAGGGGGCGGGCGCTCGGGCGCCCAGACGGGATGGCCTGAGCGCTCGTTGCGCGCGACGGCGAAGATTTGTTTGCGGGGGGGCGCGTTGGGAGCCGCGATTGATCGTCACCCTCATCATCGTCGCCCGCGCCTGCGACCTTGTCCTTGACCGGTGGCGGCTGCGCCGAACGCAACGGAAGGACAGTTCGGACGCGATAGCGAAAAGGCTAGGCCGCGCCACGTTGGCGGTCGCCGGCGAGGCTCACAAGGGCGTCGGCAGCAGCCTGACGGCGGCGCACGCTGACCTCTCGGCAAATCGCGAAGCCGTCGCATCCCCGGAGCGTGAGGCCGCTCAGCAGCCGCGCAAACCGGAGGAACGCAAGCGGATAGTCTCGGAGACGCTTGATTCCGAGCAATTCCGGATTCAGTTTCTTGGCGGGGCGACTCGTCAAGGGCCGGAGATCCTGAAAGAGGTTGAGGTCTGCGTCCCGAACGTGTTCGTGGCGTTCCGCGCTGCCGACGATGGCGCCTGGCCGCCCGGAGCGACAGGATTTCGCCTCCTCGACAGCAGAGGCCGAGATGTCTTTTGGAGGAGGAGGCCGGAGCGCCGATAGCGCCGCGGACAACGATGGGTCCGTCCCGACCCAGGAACAGCAACTCACGCCGAATGTTGTGCAGATCGATACGACCGGCAACTTCGGGCTCAATAGTGGCTGTGAAGGGGACGCGAACGCTCCCGCGCTGCACATCCCGGCGATTCTTGAGCGTCACCTCCATAGCGGGAGCGATGTCGCTTGGGGTATTCCTTCGGGCCGCGCTGACGCGCAATACGGCGTCAGGTTTCAACATTCGAATCGGATTGGCGCCCGGTGGAGCAGGTCGAGCAACTTGAGATTCGGATCGAGGAACTCCGCGAGGCGATCCAGCGCAGCCGAAGGCTCATCATCGCGGGGCGGGTCTGCGCCGTCGTCGGCCCGGCCTTGCTGGTTTGCTTCATGCTCGGTCTCTTGGACTTCACACCCGCCCGCGTGATCGTCGGGATCGCTCTCGCCATCGGCGGCGTGGTCCTGATGGGCAGCAGCAGATCCTCGACCGAGCAGTTGGAGCTTACCCTCAAGCGGACGGAGGCAGAGAGAAACACGGCGATCGACGCGCTCGAGCTGGTGCAGCTTGGGGACCGATCCAGCTAGTGGCGAAAATCTGACACGTGGCGCCCGCCAGGAAATGGAAGCCATCGGCGCCCGGCTGGCAGGCCGAACTCGAAGGGTTGAAGGGTTGGCCGAGATGCTGGTCCGCTTCAGGGTGAGCAACCCGGAACTGCGGCCCCATCTCTATAAAATCTCGACAACGGACAAAGGACGAAACGATGCGCGCAGTTGGACTCTTCACTCATGGCGGTCCTGAAGTTCTTGAGGTCATTGAACTGCCCGAAGTTCACGCCGGCCCGGGCGAGGTGCGAATCCGGGTCCATGCAGCGACGGTCAACCCAACCGACGTCGGGGTCCGCAACGGCTCGCGCGCCGAACAGCAGAAGGCCGATCCTCCACCCTACGTTCCGGGAATGGAGGCGGCGGGTATCGTCGATGAGGTCGGAAGCGGCGTTCCAGACAGACTTAAGGTTGGCGACGCCGTCATCGCCATCGTCGTGCCCAAAGGCGGCCATGGCGCGTATCGCGAACAAATTGCGCTCGACGCCCGATCGGTCGTGCGCGCCCCTGCCGGAAAAACCCATGCCGAGGCCGCCACCTTGCCGATGAACGGGCTGACGGCGCGCCTGTCGCTCGACCTGCTCAAGCTCACTCCGGGTCAGGTCATCGCCGTGACCGGCGCGGCGGGCGCTTATGGCGGCTATGTCATCCAGCTCGCCAAAGCAGAGGGGCTGACGGTCATCGCCGATGCATCCGAGAAAGACGAAAAGCTGGTTGCCTCGCTCGGCGCCGATATCGTCGTCCGAAGGGGCGATGATGTCGCGTCGCGGATTCGAGAGCATTTCCCTCAAGGCGTCGATGGGCTCGCGGACGGAGCGGTGCTCAATGCGCTTGTCATCCCCGCCGTTCGCGACGGCGGCGCCTTCACCTCTGTTCGCGGCTTCCAGGGCGCCCCGCAGCGGGATATTCACTTTACCGCGACCATGGTGCGCTCCTACGCGCAGGAATTCGAGAAGCTCGATCGGCTTCGGCAACAGGTCGAGGCGGGCGAAATCACGCTTCGCGTGGCGGATGTCTATCCGCCGGAAAGGGCGGCCGAGGCCCATCGCCGGCTGGAGGCCGGCGGCACGAGAGGACGGCTGGTCATCCAATTCTAATCCGGGAGGAGAGGCCGGAGAACCTGATCGCGCACGCGAACGGCCCGTAGCATTGCGATCACGCCAGCGTCATCCGCACCGCTTCCGCCATCGCTTTGCCGAGGATTGCGTGCTGGTCGGGGGCGTAGTGGATGCCGTCGAGCGGCGAGCATGCGACGAAGGCGCCCGCGTCGACGAAGCCTACGCCATGGCGTTCGGCGACCTCGCGATATCGGGCGCCAAGAACACGCGATTTCTCGGCGCCGCCCTCGAACATCTCGGCGAAGCCGGTGAGCCTGGCGAGCGGCGGCGGCGCGACGAGGAGAATCCTCGGCGGCGCGCCCTGCGGTCCGACCGGTTCGGCGCGCGCCATCAGGATCAGCCGCTCCGCGCCGAATGCGCTGTCTCCGGGCGAAGCGCTGAATCGGGCCTTCAGATCATTGCAGCCGAGCGCGATGATGAGGAGATCGAGCGGCGCGTGACTGCGCAGGCACGGCGGCAAATAGTCGGCGCCGCGACGATCGGGCTCGATTGGATCGTCGAACACCGTCGTGCGCCCATTGAGGCCCTCTTCGATCACACTGTAATCGGCGCCGAGTTCCCGCCGCATGACGCCGGTCCAGCGCATATCGGGCGCGAATCTCGCCGCGGTGGCGGGGTCGTAGCCCCAGGTGTTGGAATCTCCAAAAGCGACGACGACGGGCATGGATGTCCTGAGGTTTGGCCGGCGTTCAACGACCGGAGTGGGCGACCTGAATATGGACCTCGGCCGTCATCGCTTCGATGCGCTCGACCAGGACCCTGACGGCCTCTGTCAGTTCGGTGTTCTGCTTGAGCAGCGTCTGCACGCTCTCGGTGAGCGTCGTGTTCTGCTGGAGCATTTCGATCATGAGGCCCGACTGCTTCTGCATCTGTTGCTGACGCTCCTCGTTGACCTGATGCAGTTCCTCGCGATGCTGAGCATCGGCGATGCTGTTGCACTTGTCGCGATCGGCCTGCCGGGTCTGGGCAAGCAGGATCAGCGGCGCCGCGTAGGCGGCCTGCAGCGAGAAAGCGAGATTGAGCAGGATGAAGGGATAGATGTCGAACTGGGTCCAGCCGACGACGTTCACCCAAATCCAGACCGCCACGATGATCGTCTGGGCGATAAGAAAGGTCGGCGTTCCGAAAAATCGCGCAAATCCTTCCGCCCTCACGCCGAACCAGTCGCTGCCAAAGACCGAGTCAAGATGGGAGTGCGGAAGGTGAAACCTGCGCGCGTGATTTTGGCCGGACGCTGTTTGCTCTGTGCTCACGAAGCCCTCCTCAGGAATCCCCACGAAGCCCGCACCCGGCGACACAGGTCCGGGTTCGCAATCGATCACAATCGCGCCGACCATACAGGAATCACAGCGAAATTCGACAAGCGGCGCGAACGCCTGAGTGGAGGACGGAATTGGAAGCGCGCCACGGTCGCAGTCGTTCCGGTCGCGGCTTGCGCGACCGCAAGCGAGACGCTATGGTCCAATTAGTCCATCAAATTAGTATACTATGGAAGCGGACCACTGAAGAATGATCAACAAGAGTGATCGCCCGCATTTGTCACGTCAGCAAGGGGGCCTTAAAGCTATGCAACGCGAATTCGAGGGAGGAAACCATGTCTCACAAGGCTGAAACGCTGGCGCTTCACGCGGGCTGGCGCGCCGATCCCGCGACCGGGGCGGTCGCGGTGCCGATCTATCAAACCACGTCGTACCAGTTCCAAAGCACCGAACACGCGGCGAACCTGTTCGCGCTCAAAGAGTTCGGCAACATTTATACCCGCATCATGAATCCGACCAACGACGTGCTCGAGAAGCGCGTCGCGGCGCTCGAGGGCGGCGTGGCGGCGCTGGCGCTAGCGAGCGGGCAGGCGGCTTCAGCCTTTGCGCTGCAGAATCTGGCGAGGGTGGGCGACAACGTGGTCTCCTCGACCGATCTCTACGGCGGGACCTGGAACCTCTTCGCCAATACGCTGAAAGACCAGGGCATCGAAGTGCGCTTCGTCGATCCGGACGACCCGGAGAATTTCGCCAGAGCCACCGACGACCGCACCCGCGCCTATTACGCCGAGACGCTGCCGAACCCCAAGCTGATCGCCTTCCCGATCGGCGAAGTGGCGACAATCGGCCGGCGGTTCGGCGTTCCGCTCGTCATGGACAATACCGCCGCGCCCATCCTGACCCGTCCCTTCGATCACGGCGCGGCGGTGATCGTCTATTCGTCGACCAAATATCTCGGCGGCCACGGCACCTCGATCGGCGGCATCCTCGTCGATAGCGGGACCTTCCCGTGGGAGGAACATAAAGGGCGCCAGCCGGCGCTCAACACGCCAGACCCCAGCTATCACGGCGCAGTCTGGACGGAGGCGGTCAAGCCGCTCGGGCCCATCGCCTACATCATCAAGGCGCGGGTGACGCTTCTGCGCGATCTGGGGTCGGCGATGTCGCCGTTCAACGCGTTCCTGACGCTGCAGGGCATCGAGACGCTGCCCTTACGCATGGAGCGCCACAGCGCCAACGCGTCCGCAGTCGCGGCATGGCTCGCCAAACGGCCGGGGGTGACCAAAGTCATTCATCCCTCGCAACAGGTCGGAGAGGCTCGGCGACGGGCCGAGAAATATCTCCATGGCGGGCAGGGCGGCCTCGTCGGCTTCGAGATTGCGGGCGGCAAGGAGGCGGGGCGCAAGTTCATCGATGCGCTGAAGCTTCTCTATCACGTCGCCAATATCGGCGACGCGCGCTCGCTCGCCATCCATCCGGCCTCGACCACGCACTCGCAACTCGGGCCGGAAGAGCAGCTCGCGACCGGCGTCACGGAGAACTACGTGCGCCTGTCGATCGGCATCGAGCACATTGACGACATCCTGGCTGACATCGACCAGGCGCTGAAGGCGGCGGCGTAATGGACAGTTGAAGTCCTGGCGCTCCGGTCGGCCGTTATTCGACCGGAGCGGCTTCACGTGCGAATGCGACCGGCCATTCGCTGCTCGAGACGCGGCGCCAGACTCCCCGTCCGAACTCAATCGCTGGCCTCTCGACATAAGCGTGAGAGAGGGTGGCGATCGCGACCAGCGCGCAGGCGGACAACGCGGCGACCGTCCAATGGCCAAGCGGCGACGCCGCGGAAAGCGCCTTTGAAACCGGAAGCGAATAAGCAAGGAAAAGCACCGGGCCCTGCAGGAGATAGAGGCCGTAACTGACATCGCCGAGCCGTTTGGCGGGACGTGTTGTCAGCAGCCCGAAGAGCGTCGCACCTCTCGCGACATAGGCGAAAAATATCCCCAAGCAGATGATCGACGAAATCGAGTATGCGGGGACGGAAAGAAGCGCGTACACAACGGCGGCGGTCGCGATCGCTGATTGCGCCCAACCCGGTAGCTTGAGGGGGTCCGCTAGCTTTGCGAACTGCCCGGTGGCGACGACCATTCCCACCGAAAACATCGCGACGAAAACGGAAACCTGGTCGCGGAGCGTGGAAAGGATCGCCAGGCTGACTAAAAGGCTCAGGCTCGTGAAAAACCCCGCCATGACAGTATTTCTGGCAAAGATCCGAGTGATCGACAAGCTGAAGTAGAAGAACCACTCGTACTGTAACGTCCACGTCACCATTGCGGCCGCCAGGACAAATCCGTTCACTGAACCGCTCACGAACAGGCCGCCGGAGAGCCACCTCAAGATTTCGATCAACAGCGAAACGGAGTCAACGCGCCGTGTCCAGCCCGTTTCAATTCCGGCAATGATAAAAACGACGATGGCGAGTACGGTATAAAGCGGTACGATTCGGAACACCCGTGAAATGTATAGCCTCACCAAATCCGGCCGCCCTTTCGCTGACAGCATCTGCATCCAGAAAAGATAGCCCGTTATCATAAAGAAGACGCTGACGCCAGCTGGACCGAGATTAAAGTAAAACCTGTCCGGCGTAACAGTCCAAATTCCAGTCTGGAGATATTTGGCGTAGACCGCAACGTGATGAAAGAATACTCCGAGTGCGAGGATGCCCCTAAGTCCGTCAATTGTGCCGTTTCTTTCCTTGGTATACGTGGGAGCCGTATCGGCAAAACGAAACACCGGCGTCGAGGCCAACGCAAAAACGATCGCCAGGCAGGAAGGGAACCACAAAATCGAGTACATGCTCAAAAGCATTTTCAGATGAAAGTCCCCTTGCCGCGCATTTACCCGTCGTCTTGATAAGGCCCAGCCTGCATGGGCGGCGCGGGCTTTTCAAGCCGGAAGCAGATTTGCGCGCCTAAAGCCTTCTGCAATGACAGGTCGCTCCGAGAGCGTTGCCCTCGGTCGGCCGTAATGAATTGAATTGCCGCCTCACACCGACCCGGCCGGCGGCGTTTGCGGATAGCCGTCGCGCAATTCGCGCTTGAGCACCTTGCCGATGGCGCTGCGCGGCAGACGGTCGACGATCGACAGCGCCGAGAGGCGCTGGGTCTTGCCGAGCCTCGCATTGACCCAATCCTTGAGCGCCGGCCCGTCGACCGCCGCGCCTTGCCGAAGGGCGACGAAGGCGACCGGCGTTTCGCCCCAGCGCTCGGAGGCGACGCCGATGACCGCGGCCTCGAGGACCGCTTCGTGCCGGACGAGTTCGGCTTCGATGTCGGAAGGATAGATATTGAAGCCGCCGGAAATGATCACGTCCTTGCTGCGGTCGAGCAGGATCAGAAAGCCGTCCTCGTCGAAGCGTCCGATATCGCCGGTGCGGATGAAGCGCCGTCCTTCGGCGTCGCGCCACTCGGCCTCGCGCGTCGTCTCGGGCAGGTTGTGGTATCCGGTCATCATCGCTTCCGACCGGCCGACCACTTCGCCGACCTTGCCTCTCTCGACCTCGTGCCCTTCTTCGTCGATCAGGCGAATGTCGTGGCCCGCCATCGGCTGGCCGACGGTGTGCAGCTTGTGCGGAAACTGATGGGCGACGAGAGACGTCGCCCCGCCGCCTTCCGTCATCCCGTAGAATTCGACGAGGCCGCCCAGGCCAGCGCTTGAGGACGTCGGCCTTGAGCGCGGCGGGGAAGGGCGCGCTGGTCGAGAGCTTGAGGACATAGCTCGAGAGATCGTGGCGCGCGAAATCCTCGCGCTCCATGATCCGGCGGTATTGCACTGGCACGAGCATGGCGTGCGTCGCGCGGCGCTCCTCGGAGAGGCGAAGGAATTGTCCGGCGTCGAACTTGGGCATCAGCACAGCCGTGCCGCCATGCGCCAGCGTCGGCAGGAAGACGACGAGCGTGGTGTTCGAATAGAGCGGCGTCGAGACGATCGTTACAGCGCCCCTGTAGGAAACCCTTTGGAAGTGGCGCCATCGCATGCGATGCGGCTGAACGATGCCTTTGGGCGCGCCCGTCGTGCCGGACGAGTAGATGATATTGAACGGCTGATCGGGCGCCACGACGACGTTCGCAGGCGTCGCGCCGTCCGGGCCGAGCCAGCGAGAGAAGGGCGTCGCGACGTCGCTGTCGTCGAGTGCGATCCGAGCAATCCCCTTCTCATAGCCGGTCCCTTTCAGCGCCTCGGCCGTCTCGCGGTCGAGCAGGAACAGTTTGGCGCCGCTGTCCTTGAGCATCATGACGAGGCTCGCCGGCGTGGACGACGGCGCGAGCAGCGCGACCGCGGCGCCGGCGGCCAGGATGCCGAGGAAGGCCGCCGCATAAGGGATCGAGGTTCGCGCGCAGATCGCGACCGCCCCGCCGGCGCCGACGCCGTCGCGCTGAACAGCGAAGGCGATCCGATCCATCAGCGCGGCGAGACCGCCGTAGCTTAGCGTTTCGTCGCCCTCGATGAGCGCGGGATGGTCCGCGCGCTCTCGGGCATGGGCGCGGATCAGATCGGGCAAGGCGGCGAAATCGCCGGCAAGAAGCTCCTCCGCCGTCATTCTCTCTCTCCACCGATCCGCCGGTTGAACCGTTCCGCCTCAGCCCCGCTCGCGCATGAGCCGCGACTTGTCGCGGTTCCAGTCGCGCGCTTTCTCGCTTTCGCGCTTGTCGTGCAGCTTCTTGCCGCGCCCGAGCGCGATGGCGATCTTGGCCCGGCCCTTGGCGTTGAAATAGATGCGCAAGGGAACGATCGTCATGCCCTCCCGCTCGACGCCCTTGGCGAGCCGCGCGATCTCCTTGGCGTGCAAGAGGAGCTTCCGCGGACGCTTGGGCTCGTGGTTGAAACGGTTCGCCTGGAGGTATTCCGGAATGTTGGCGTTGTAGAGCACCACCGCGCCGTGGCGGTCGACGCCGGCATAGCTCTCGGCCACCGTCGCCTTGCCGGTGCGCAGCGACTTGACCTCGGTACCGGTCAGCATAATGCCCGCCTCGAACGTCTCGCCGATCTCATAGTCGAAGCGCGCGCGGCGATTGTCGGCGACGACCTTGAAGTTGGGTTTTTCCTTCTCAGCCATCGCTCAGCGCCTCCGACGGCGCGTCGACGCCGCAATGCCGCCGCAATAGGGCGGAGGCGGGCGCCGGCGCTTCGGATTGTCCGCAGCGAAATGCGGCAAATGAACGCAAGGGCATGGGCTCGCTCAGGCGTTCAAGAGGCCTGCGTGCACCATGGCGCGGCGGATCAACGCCTCGGTCGCCTGACTCACCGGCACGAGGGGCAGGCGGGTTTCGTTGCGCGCGCGGCCCAGGAGGCTTAGGGCATATTTCGTGCCGTTGACGCCCGGTTCGGCGAAGATTGCGGCATGCAGCGGAGTCAGCCGATCCTGAATCTTCAGCGCGTGGCCCCAGTCGTCTTTGAAGACGGCCTCCATCAATTCGGCGCAGAGCCCCGGCGCAATATTGGCGGTGACCGAGATGCAGCCGTGCCCGCCGGCCGCCATTGCGGCAAGCGCGGTCATGTCTTCGCCAGAAAGCTGTATAAAGTCTGCCCCGATGGCGTGCCTTTGGCGCGAGACGCGGCCGACGTCGCCGGTCGCGTCCTTGACGCCGACGATGTTGGGCAGATCGCTAAGCTTCTTCATCGTCTCGACCGTCATGTCGACGACGCTGCGCGAAGGGATGTTGTAAATCATGATCGGAATGCCGATCGCGTCGTTGACGGCCTTGAAGTGCTGGTAGAGCCCTTCCTGGGTCGGCTTGTTATAATAGGGCGTGACGACGAGAACGGCGTCGGCGCCAGCGCGCTCGGCGTGCAGCGCGAGCGCGACCGCTTCAGCGGTGTTGTTGGAGCCTGCTCCGGCAATCACCGGAACGCGCCCCCGCGCCTCGTCGATGCAGATGTCGACGGCGCGGCTGTGCTCCTCGTGGGTCAGCGTCGGGCTCTCGCCGGTTGTTCCGACCGGGACCAGCCCGTGCGATCCGGATGTGATCTGCCAGTCGATCAGCGCGCGATAGGCCTGCTCATCGATCTGGCCGTCCCTGAACGGCGTCACCAGGGCCGGCATCGAACCGTGAAACTTCGCCCGCTTTTCCATTTTCCGCTTCCGGCTGGCCGCGCGGCCGTATCATCGGCTCATTCCAGCCGCGCCCGGACACATAGACCCGGCGCGGCGCGCGCGAAAGGGGGAGGGCGCTCCTCGAGCAGGATTAACACTTCGTCAGGAATGTCGTTCCATCCTCGCGCGCAAGGATGGAACCCATGACCCGTTGGCGCACGCGCGCGCTTCTTGGCGCCTCGGCCGCCGCCCTGCTGATCGCGATCGTGCCATTCAGGACCGGCGCGCTTCATGAACTTGGCGTGCTGAAGCGCATCGCCGAAGAGCGCGCGGCGCTCCTGAAAGCCGCGGGGCTCCCCATCGACGCTCTGCCGCACAACCTTGTCCCGCGGGGCTGGGAAGCCTCGGCGGACGGATTGTCGGCATCGCCGGATCAGCGCGCAATCGACGCGGCGTCGATGGCGAACCTCGATATCCCGATCCCGCCGGAAGCGCCTGGCACCGCGTTTGAAATGCCCGCCGCCGCGCCTGAGCAGCCGCCTGCGCCGCCGCAACTGGCGCCCGGCCAGGCGGCAACTCCGGTGGCCGTCCCCGTTTCCCCCGCGGCTCTGGCCTATGGCAAGGGCGACGCTGCGACGCTGACTGCGCTCGCCAACGCGGCCAGCGATCCGGACGAGCGGCTGGCGTTGCAATGGGCGGCCCTGAGGGCGGATCCTCATCCGCCGGAAGCCGCGCTCACCGCCTTCGCCACGGCTCATCCGAAATGGCTGGGGAACGGTTACATTCATTACAGGCAGGAAGCCGATCTTCTCGTCCATCCGCTCGCCTCGACGGCGGTGATCGAGTTTTTCGCCGCCGTTCCGCCCCAGTCGAGCCCCGGCGCGCTCGCGCTAGCGCGCGCCAAAGCCGACATCGGCCATGTGGACGAAGCGATCGCCGCGGCCCGCGAGCTATGGCGCAACGGCAATTTCAATTCCTGGACCGAAGGCCTGATCCTGCGCGAATTCGGCGCGGTGCTTCTGAAGGCGGACCACAAGGCTCGCGCCGACCGGCTGCTCTACGCCGAGAACTACTGGCCGGCGCTGCGCGCCGCCGCCCTTGCCGGCGTCGACGAGATGGCGCTCGCCCAGGCGCGGATCGCTGCCGCGCGTGGGCCGCTAATTCCAGCGCTCCTGAAGGCGGTGCCTCCGGCGCTGAAGAACGATCCTGGACTCCTGTTCGCGCGGATCCAGGACGCGCGACGCTCCGGCCGAGCCTACGAGGCCGCGACGCTGCTCGGCCTCGCGCCGACCGACCGCGCGGCCCTCATCAACCCGGATAAATGGTGGACCGAGCGGCGCATGGTCGCGCGCGAATTGCTCGACCTCAACGAGCCGAGGCTCGCTTACGAGATCTGCGACAAGGCTGCGCGGCCTGATGAGGCCGCCGCGCAGGTCGATCTCGATTTTCACGCGGGCTGGATCGCCTTGCGCTTTCTTGGCGACGCGCCGGCGGCCGCCAAATGGTTTGCGCTCGCGGCCGAAGCGGCCGACACGCCGCTCTCGATCGCGCGCGCCGCCTACTGGCGGGGGCGCGCCGCCGAGGCGATGGACGATGTCGAAGACGCGGCGGCCGACTATGAGAGCGCCGCCAGCGAGCCGATCGCCTATTACGGCCAGCTCGCCGCCGCGCGTCTCGGCGCGAAACGTCTTGAGCTCCGGGCGCCGATGGCCGTGGCGGAGGGCGACGCGCGCGACGAGGCGGTGCGGGCGACCGAGGCTCTCTATCGCGACGGGCTCAACGAACTCGCAACCGCGCTCGCCTACGAGGCGGCGCGCGAATGGCGCGACGAGGCCCAGATGGCCGCGATGGCTGCGGTGGTGAAGCGCTATGGCGACGCGGCTACGCAGGTGCAGTTCGGCAAGATCGCGACGATCCGCGGTTACGCCTTCGACGCGATGGCCTTTCCCTCGTCCGGCGTGCCGGCCTTTCTGCCGCTCGCCCATTCGGCTGATCTAGCGAGCGTCTACGCGGTCGCCCGCCAGGAAAGCGAATTCCTGTGGCGCGCCGCCTCGGGCGCCGGCGCCAAGGGCCTCATGCAGATCCTGCCCTCGACGGCCGCCTCGACCGCCCGCCGCGCGGGGGTCGCCTACGATCCGGTGCGGCTGATCGTCGATCCGGCGTTCAACACGCAGCTCGGCGCGGCCTTCCTCGGGCAGGTGATGGAGGACATCGGCGGTTCGCCGGAACTGGCCTTCGCCGCATACAATGCGGGACCGGGACGCGTCGCGCAGTGGATCGCGGCCTATGGCGATCCGCGTAACGGCAAGGCGGATCTTGTCGACTGGATCGAGCGAATTCCTTTCGACGAGACGCGGGACTACGTGCAGCGGGTGTCGGAGAACCTCGGCGTCTATCGCCAGCGCCTCGCCGACGAGCCTCCGGCGCTGGCGCCGGTCTCCGTATTCGCAGCGAAGGAATAGACGAAGGGACGCGCCTCCGTCCTTCGAGGCCGCTTCGTGGCCCCTCAGGCCGTTGCGAGCAGCGCCCTCACCGTTTCCACCAGTCTCGGGACATCGACGGCGTAGGCAAAGGGCGAGTCCTTTACGTGCCGGGGCGCGCTCGTGAGGTCCGCCTCCGACTGGGGCTGGAACAGGACGACGTGTTCGAGCTCCATCATCGCGAAGAGATGGGACGACCATGGGTCGTGCTGGCCCTCGGCGATGATCTCGACCACCCTGGTCCCCGGCCGGCAGAATATCGCGTTCGCCATCGCCGCGCCGAACTCGCAGACAATGACCTCCGCCTGGGCGAACGTGAGAACCTGCTCGTCGAACGGCAGCGTTTCCGGCTGGATCGCCACGAAGCCCAGCGTTTTCAAAGCCTCGATCATCGCGGCGCGATTGGTCACGTTGCGGCTGTTGGTGAGGCCCCGGCAAACGAGGACGCGCGCGGGCGTGTTCAATGCAGGCGCGTCCTTTCGTACGTTGGCGAGGATCCGGGCGAATGCTTGCTTATGCTGCGGATGGGCGTTCTGGCAGCTGACGCCGCTCAAGCGGTTGCTGACGATGGCATGGTCGAGAAAGACAGGCTGCGGCCTGATCTCCCGGATGAGGCCGGGAGGAACGTCGAGCCGTGCGATCAGCGCGCGCTGCCAGGGCCTCAGCGTCCAGCCCAGCATGGGCATGCCCGTCGTCGCGCCGAGATGGATCAGCGGCACGATATCGAGCATGAAATGGCCGAAATTCGGCTTGTCGGAACCGGCGATCAGGAGATGCTCGCCGGTTATTCTTGGCGCCCGGGCGAGCCGCTCCAGATGCAGCCGATGCTCGCGCGTCCCGTCCGGCAGCGTCTGGTCTGAGATCGCCTTGATGCCGGCGAGAAACCCCTCCTGGAACGGGCCGAGGAACGAATGGCGCCAGACCTGGCCCCTCTCCGAAATCAGGAGGCCCAGCGCCGGAAACCAGTATTGGCCGACGAAGATGCTCGAGCGTCATCGCCGGCGCGTGGACGGTGTGGTCGACGTAATGCATCTTTTCGGTCGTGGTCGAATTGACGCTGAGCGGGTGTAGCCGGGTTCGGTACTCGCAGGGCTCGACCACCGTGCATTGTGCGAGCGGCGGCGGAAAGCGCCCCTCATAGGGGACAGTCGCCAGTTGGGTCGTCCAGTCGACCGCGACCGGGACGCCGGAGGCTGACGCGGCCCTCGCGTTGCGCAAGCGACGCCGCAAGTTCCTCCAGGGCGCCCGGACGGTCTTCCGCCAGAACGTGTGCAGCGACCGGCTGACGCGAACGAGGCCCGCGTTTTCGACGCGGTCGCGCCCAACTGAGCTTTGCCGGTTGTCCAATACGATGGGGTCCCGTTCCGGGCGGAGGGCCCGTCGCCTGCCGCCGAGCGCGGGTCTATGCCCCAATGCGCCGGCAGCGACAAGCGGGCGCCCACTTTCGGGCGCGGCGGCTTTATCCACCGCAATCGCGGCTTGCCGCGACTTCGCCTCCGCCTTTGGCCAAGGCTTGCGATAAGCAGGTCCGAAGCCATGGCGTTCCGATTCGTTCATACCGCCGACATCCACCTCGACTCGCCCTTGCGCTCTCTGGCGCTGCGCGAGCCGGAGCTTGCCGAGCTCATTGGCGGGGCGACGCGCAAGGCTTTCGTCGCGATCATCGACCTCTGCCTTTCCGAGCAGGTCGATGCGCTCATGATCTCCGGCGACCTGTACGACGGCGAACAGACCTCGATGAAGACCGCCCGCTTTCTGGCCGACCAGCTCAGGCGGCTGCATGAGGCGGGCATTAAGGCGTTCATCATCCGCGGCAACCACGACGCCGAGTCGCGCATCACCAGGGAGCTGACGCTGCCGGAATCGGTCAAGGTCTTCTCCGGCCGCACGGAGACTGTCCTCCTGCGCGGCGGCGCACTGGATGTCGCGGTGCATGGGGTGAGCTTCGCCCAGAAGCACGCGCCCGAGAGCCTGTTGCCCAAGTTTCGTCCGCCGCACGATGGCGCCGTCAATCTCGGATTGATGCACACGAGCCTCGGGGGGTCTCCGTCACACGACGCTTACGCGCCCTGCGCGCCTGCCGAACTCCACGGGCACGGGTTTGACTACTGGGCGCTCGGCCACATCCACCAGCGCTTCGCGGAGCGGGGCAGGGCGACGATCGTGATGCCCGGCAACCCGCAGGGGCGCGACATCAACGAAGCGGGGCCGAAGTCGGCGACGCTGGCGACGATCGGGGACGACCGAGCCATCACGCTCGAGGAGCGGGTGACGAGCATCGCCGAGTTTCAGCGTGTCGGCGTCGATCTCTCGGGTGTTGAGGACTGGCGGGCAGCGCTGAAGCGGATCGAGGTCGGCGCTAACCGCGGCGCGCGTCTCGGCGAAGAGCGAGCATCTCGTCGCCCGGTTGAGGCTCGCCGGCGCGACGGCGCTCGCATGGCGTTTGCGCTTCGACGCCGACCGTCTCGCGGAGGAGGCGAGCGGCGCCGCCGCCGCTATCGGCAAGACCTGGATCGACAAGGTCGAACTCGCATGCGCCGAGCCCGGCGCAGCAGGCGCTTCGCCGTCGAGCGATCCGGTCGCCGAACTGCGGGCGCTGATGGAGCGGGAGGTCGCGCAGTCGAAGGCGTTTCAGGATGAGTTGCGGGAGATGGCCGAGGAGTTGCGCGGCCATCTGCCGCCGGGCTCCCGCGAAGACCTGTTCGGCCGCGACGCGGCCGAGTTCGCGCAAATCCTTCGAGAGGTCGCAAGCGACGGCGCCGAGGACGTGCTCGCCTTTCTTCGTGCCGGCGACAAGGACCGCGCGCCGTGAGGATCGCGCGGCTCGATCTCACCCGGTACGGACGGTTCACCGACTATCCGCTCGACTTTGGCGCTGCGCCGTCGAACGGCCCGGACTTCCACATCGTCTACGGCCTCAACGAAGCGGGAAAATCGACCGCCGCGGCGGCGATCCTCGATCTTCTGTTCGGCGTCGAGAAGCAGTCGCCCTACGGCGCGCCGGAAACGAGATCGAACTGGCACGCCTATAGCGCGATGCGGATCGGCGCGCGGCTCGAGCTTGCCGGCGTCGCACACGAAGTCGCGCGCCTCAAGCGCGACAAGAACAGCCTCGTCGACGCGGACAACCGTCCGCTCGACGAGACGTTGATCAAGGCGGAACTCGGCGGGGTCGACCGCGCCGCGTTCCGAATGATGTTCTCGCTCGACGATGAGAGCCTCGAGAAGGGCGGAGAGGCGATCTTGGAGAGCCGCGGCGATCTCGGCCAACTCTTGTTCTCCGCCAGCGCAGGCCTTGCCGAGATGAGCGGCCGGCTCGTCGGCCTGCGCGAGAGGGCCGATGCGTTTTTCCGGCCTCGCGCCAAGAGCAGCGAGCTTGCCGAGAAGAAGCGCGCCCTGGACGTCTTGAGGGAGGAGCGTGAGAAGGCCGACACGCTGGCCTCGACCTATGCCGAATTGATACGCCGGCGCGACGAAGCAAAGGTCGCCTATGAGGCCGCAGCTAAAGCGCTGAGCGAGGGCCGCGCGCGGGCGGAGGCGATTCAGCGGCTGCTCGCTGGCCTGCCGCATCTGGCCGCGCTGAGGGACGCGGAAGCGAGGCTGGCGCCGCTCGCCGGGCTGCCGACGGCGCCGGACGGCTGGCGCGAGAGGCTCGCCGAGTTGCAGGCCGAAGCGATTCGTCTGACCGCGCAGCAGGAGAACGCGGAGACCGCGATCCGAGTGCTCGAGGAGGAACTGGGACGGCTCAGCCAGGACGCGACCGCCCTCGAGGTCGCGGGGCGCGTCGACGGCTGGCGGGAGCTGCGTAGCCGCTACGACAGCGCTAAGGACATCCCCGTTCGGCGCGGCGAACTCGAAGGCAAGCGCGACGCGGTCGTGGAAATCCTGAGCCGCCTCGGCCGCGCTGGCGAAGGCGAGCCGCAGACACTGCTCCTCTCGGTGCGGACGGTCGGGGCGCTCGAGGACCTTATCGCCGAGCGATCCGGCGTGCTGACGAAGCTCGAAGGCGCGCGGGCGGCGCTGGACGAGGCAAGGCGTGCGGAAACCCAGGCGCTCGATGAGGCGCCGCATTCCGAGGGCAGAGGCGCGGCCATCGAGATCCTGAAGACCCGACTCAGGCGGCGCGGCGCGACGAGTCCGCCTCGCGCCTTCGCGCACTGCGCGACGAGATGCAGAGGCAGGGGCGAAAGTTTGCGGACGCGCTTGCGGCGCTCGCGCCATGGCGCGGCGATGAGGACGCGCTGGCGCTTGTCCCGGTTCCTGGCGAAGCGGAAATAGCGACGCTGCGCCAGCGCGTGTCGCAGACGATCGCGGCCCGCCAGAGCGCCGTCGATCGTCTCGCGGAGAAGACCGCGCGAGGCCGAGCGACTCAAGGCGGAGGCGGCGGCCGCCGCGCGCGCGACCGAACTCATCGGCGACGACGCCGCCGCGGACTTGCGGGCGGCGAGGGAGGTTGCGTGGTCCGCGCCATCGCGCGGCGCTCGGCGATCGCGACGGCCGACGCGTTCGAGGCGGCGATGCGCCGCGACGATGAAGCGGGCGCAGCTCGCCTTGCCAATGCGCGTGAACTTGCCGCGCGGCGGGAGCGCATCGTCAAGCTCGCCGGCGTCGAGGCGGAATGCGCGCGCGCCAGGGCGGATCTGGACGCAGCGGAGAGGGCCTTCACGCTCTCGATCATGAGATCGCCGCGCTGATGCCGGCCGCGCCGCCCAAAGGACGCGACCCCCTGAGCTTCCTCGACGCATGGCGGGCTCGGCGCGAAGAAGCGATGGCGATCGTCGCAGCGCACCGGGACTCGAAGGACGCTGCGCGGCGCGCAAACGATGGCGCCCTGCGCGCGTGCCGGGCGCTGAGCGACGCCCTCAAGGCGGCTGGGGTCCCGCATGCGGCCGAGGGCGCGCTCGAAGCGCTGATCGAGGCCGCCGAGACGGCGATCGCCGAGCAGGCAAAGGGCGAGAGCCTGCGACAGAAGGCCAGGGACCGGCGGGCCGACGTCATTCGCGCCGAAGGCAGGTTGAAGGCCGCCCTCGAGGAGGATGCGCGCTGGCGCTGCGACTGGCGAGGGGCCTGCGCGGGTTCGTGGCTCGGCGACGCCGAGGCTGAGCCGCCGCTGAACGCGGTTCGGCAGGCGCTGAAGGCCCTCGAAGACCTGCGCGCGGCGTTGAGGGACTGTGCCGAGCTCGACCACCGCATCGCCGCGATGGAGCACGACAAGCAGCGCTTTGCGGCGAACGTCGACGAGATCGGTCAGCTGCTGGGAATCGAGAGCGATGGCGGTGACGCCGGCGGGCTAGCCGACGTGATCGAGGGCCGCGTCGCGCGGGCGCGCGAGGACGAGCGCCGGCGCCAGGAAAAAACGAAGGCGCTGGCAGAGGCGCGCCTGGCGCTCGGCACGGTTCTGGAGGCGCTCGCGGTCAGCGCGAGGCTCGGCTCGGCGATGACCGATTTCTTCGGCGTCGGCGCGCTGGCCGAAGTCGCGGCCAAGCTCGACGACTGCAGGCGGCGGGATTTGCTCAGCGACGACGTCGCCAGGGAGACGCGCGCCATTCTCGGGCTCAATATCGCAAACGCGTTCGAGGCGGCGCGCGCGGCCCTGCAAACCGCCGATCAAACGTCGTTGGACGAGGAGCTCGGTGCGCTCAAGGCCCGCGAAGCCGACGACGAGGCAGCGAGCCGCGAGAGCTTCGCTGCCTACCGCGAGGCCAGGCGACGGCTCGAGGCGGTCGGCGGCGACGACGTTGTCGCGCGCATCGAGGAAAAGCGGCGCACCATCCTGGAAGAGATCAAGGAAGGGGCGCGGCGCTATCTCACGCTGCGCGCGGGCGTCGCGGCGGCGGACGCGGCGCTGCGTCTCTACCGCGACCGCCATCGCGGGGCGATGATGGAGCGGGCGTCAAGGGCGTTTTCCGAGATCAGCCGCGGCGCCTATCGCGGGCTGACCACTGAGCCGAACGGGCAGAGCGAGATGCTGATCGCGCTCGGCGCCGACGGCGGCTCGAAGGCGGCGGAGCAATTGTCGAAAGGGGCGCGGTTCCAGCTTTATCTGGCGCTGCGCGTCGCGGGCTACCACGAACTCGCCAAGGTGCGTGTACCCGCGCCGTTCATCGCCGACGATATCATGGAGACCTTCGATCATTTCCGCGCCGAAGAAGCCTTGCGCCTTTTCGCCGAGATGGGACGCGTCGGGCAGGTGATCTATTTCACCCACCATCTGCATCTGGCCGAGATCGCCATGCGCGTCTGCCCCGAGGCGCGGGTGCATGAGTTGGCGTAGGCGCGGGCCCTCATCCGGCGCGGCTTTGCCGCGCCACCTTCTCCCGCAAGCGGGAGAAGGGATTAGCCTCCCTCTCCCGCTTGCGGGAGAGGGCTGGGGTGAGGGCAATCAGCCCTCAGCTCTGCACGCCTTTGACGTACCAGTCGATCACCGCGAGGTCCTTGTCCTCCATGCGCTGGCCCTTGGCGACTTTCTCCGCGCCCGACTGGTCCGCGATCGGGCCGGTGAAGACGTCGTAGGAGCCGTCCTTCCAGCCGGCGATGATCTTGTCGGCGGCTGCGGCCACGTCGGCGGGCATGACCTTGTTGTAGGGCGAGATGACGACGGTGCCTTCCTTCATGCCCCACCAGACATCGTCCGGCTTCCACGAGCCGTCGAGCAGCGCCTTGGCGCGGGAGATGTAGTAGGGGCCCCAGATATCCTCGATCGCGGTCAGCTGCGTTTTCGGCGCGAAGCGCGTCATGTCGGCGCCCTGGCCGAAGCACCACACTTTGCGTTGCTCGCAGACCTGCAAGCCCGCCGGGCTGTCGGTATGCTGGGCGACCACGTCGCAGCCGAGGTTGGCGAGCGTCTGGACGGCGGCGGCTTCCTTGGCCGGATCGAACCAGGAGTCGATCATCACGAGCTTGGTGGTGATCTTCGGATTTACCGCCTGCGCCGCGAGCGTGAACGCGTTCACGCCGAGCACCACCTCGGGCACCTTGTAAGAGCCGAGATAGCCGATCGTGCCCGTCTTCGACATGTGGCCCGCGATCGTGCCTTCGACCGAGCGGCCCTGATGGAAGCGGGAATTGTATGTGCCGACGTTGTCGGCGTGTTTGTAGCCGGTGCAGTGCTCGAACTTGACGTCCGGGAACTGCTTGGCGACCTCGATCGTCTGATCCATGTAGCCGTAGGAGGTCGTGAAGATCAGCTTGTTGCCCTGCTGCGCGAGATCCTTGAGGATCGGAATCGCGCTCGCGTCTTCCTTGACGTTCTCGACGTAGTTCGCGACCACCTGACCATTGAGCGCGTCCGCCATCGCCTTGCGGCCTTTGTCGTGCGCCCATGTCCAGCCCCAGTCGCCGGGCGGCCCGAGATAGATGAACCCGATCTTGACCGGGTCAGCCGCGAAGGCGCTCCGGCCCAGGGCGGGCAAAGCCAGCCCCGCGGCGGTCGCCTTCAGCATATTGCGGCGTGTAATGAAACTCATGTCGTACTCCTTGTTCGTTGACATGCTGTTTCAACTGTTGGGCATGAAAGGCCGGCCGAGGCAGGCCGGCGCTTCGCTGCCGGTGACATCGCGCGCCGACATGACGGCAAGCACGGCGACAGCCATGATGTAGGGCATCGAGGCCCAGAACTGGGACGGCAGGAACGAGAAGCCCGACGCCTTGGCGTAGAGCTCGAGCGTCATCAGGACGCCGAAGAAGTAGGCCCCGGCCAGCAGACGGCCGGCGCGCCAGCCGGAAAAGACGACCAGCGCCAGCGCGATCCAGCCGCGCCCCGCGGTCATCTGCTCGGCCCACATCGGCGTGATCACCATCGAGAAATACGAGCCCCCGATTCCGGCGAGCGCGCCGCCGAAGGCGATCGCCGCGTAGCGGATCGGGATCACCGGATAGCCGATCGAATGGGCGGAGACGTCGTTCTCGCCAACCGCCCGGAGCACCAGCCCCGCCCGCGTGCGGGTCAAGAACCAGCCGACGGCGACGACCATGATCAACGCGAAATAGACGAGGGGACTGTAGCCGAACAGCACCCGCCAGAATGGGTCGCCGGCGAGCAAGTCCGGAAACAACTGACCGAACTGCGGGATCGTCATGCCGACATAGCTCGCGCCGATCAGCGACGAGAGGCCGATACCGAAGATCGCGAGCGCCAGTCCCGTCGCGACCTGATTGGAGCCGAGCGTCAGCACCAGGACCGCAAACAGCATCGAGGAGGCCGCGCCCGCGAGCCCCGCCGCGATCACGCCGACCCAGGGCGCCCAGTCGCCGAGGTCGGGCCCATAGTTGAAGGCGATGGCGAAGCCGGTCACCGCGCCGATCAGCATCATCCCTTCGATGCCGAGATTGAGGACTCCGCTCTTTTCGACCACGAGTTCGCCGATCGCGGCCAGAAGGATCGGCGTGGTGACGCCGATCACGGTGACGAGCGCGTCGATGAAAAAACCGACGCTCATGCCGTCGCTCCAGCCGGCACAGTCACCCTCGGCGCCTCGCGAACGACGCGAATGCGGTATCGGACGAGAATGTCGCTTGCGAGAATGAAGAACAGCATCGTCGCCTGGAAGATGCCAGCGGTCGCCTCGGGCACGTGCACCGCCGATTGCGCAACCTGGCCGCCCACATAGGTGACGGCGAGGATCAGCCCCGCGAGAAAGACGCCGATCGGATTGAGACGGCCGAGGAACGAAACGATGATCGCGGTGAAGCCGTAGCCGGAGGGGAAGCCGAGATTGATCTGGCCGAGCTGGCTCATCGCCTCCAATATGCCGGCCAGCCCCGCCATGCCGCCGCTGATCATCAGCGTCGACCACACGGTGCGCGAAGCGTCGAAGCCGCCGTAGCGCGCCGCGTTCGGCGCGGCGCCGACAGTTCGAACCGAAAAGCCATAGACCGAGCGGGTCGTCAGGAGCCAGAAGACCAGCGTCAATACAATTGCGACGATGAGGCCAGGCGGGATCACCGTTCCCGGCAGGACGTGGGGCAGGGACTCGGCCGCGCTGAAGGGCGCCGTTTGCGGGAAATTGTGGCCGTTCGGGTCCTTCCACGGGCCGCCGACCAGATAGCTCAGCACCTGCAGCGCGACATACACGAGCATTAGCGTCGAGAGCACCTCGGACACCCGATAGCGCGTCCTGAGGAAGGCGGGGATCGCCGCCCAGAGCATGCCGCCGAGAATCCCGCCCGCGATCATTAGCGGGACCATCACGAACCCTGCCGAGTTCGGCAGCGCGAAAGCGACGCCCGCGCCCGCGAGCGCGCCGATGATGTACTGGCCCTCCGCGCCGATGTTCCAGATCTTCGCCTGATTGCCGAGCGAAAGGCCGAGCGCGATGATGATGAGGGGGGCGGCCTTGGTCAGAACGTCCACCCATTTGTAGGGCGCGACGATCGGCGTGATGAAGGTCTCGTAGATCGCGTGCGGCCCGTCGAAGCCGATGAGCTCGAAGATGACCGCGCCGAGCAGCATCGTCAGCAGCACCGAGGCGATCGGCGTCGCGATCTGCATGAACCGGCTCGGCGTCAGGCGCTTCTCAAATCTGATGCGCATGCAAAGCCTCGGTCATCTCGACCGTCGCCGCCGGATCGCCGTGCACGCCGCCCATGAGGAGCCCGATCTCCTCGATCGAGACCTCGCCGACCTTCATCGGTTTCGATATTTTCCCCAGATTGATGACGGCGATCGTGTCGCAGAGGGTCAGCAGTTCATCGAGATCCTGCGAGATCACCAGCACCGCCGAGCCGCGCGCAGCGAGATCGACGATCGCCTGATGGATGGCCGCCGCCGCGCCCGCATCGACCCCCCAGGTCGGCTGGCAGACGACGAGCGCCTCGGGGCTCTGCATGATCTCGCGGCCCATGATGAACTTCTGCAAATTCCCGCCCGAAAGCGAGCCCGCGAGCGCCCCTGGCCCCGTCGCCTTCACGGTGAAGGCGCCGATCACATCCTTCGCGTAGTCTCTCGCCTTGCCGGGATCTATGAGGCCGTACCACACCATGTCCATGGTCTCGCGGCCGGTCAGCGAGGCGTTGTCGCTGAGTGAGAACTCGCTCACGGCGGCGTGGCCGTTGCGCTCCTCCGGAACTGCGCACAAGCCCCTGTTCCGCCGCTCGTTGACCCCGAGCCGGCCGACCGGCTGCCCGGCCAGCATGATGGCTTCGGAGGTCGCGGCCAGCGTCTCGCCGCTCATCGCGCTCAAGAGCTCGTTCTGGCCGTTGCCGGCGACGCCGGCGACACCGAAAATCTCGCCCTCGCGCACCGAAAGCGCGACCTCGTTCAGCGCGACGCCGAACTCGCTCGGCTTTGGCAGGCTCAGGCCGTCAGCGGCGAGTTTGGGCTCGCCGAACACGCGCCCTGGCGGCTTGGCGATTTCCTTCAGGTTCGCGCCGATCATCATCTCGGCCATCGAGCGCGACGTCTCGCGCTTCGGGTCGCAGGCCGCCACGACCTTGCCGCCGCGCAGAATCGTCGCGGTGTCGCAAAGGGCCACGATCTCGTGCAGCTTGTGCGAGATATAGAGGATCGAACAGCCGCTGGACGCGAGGCGCCTCAGCGTCTCGAACAGTTGCTCGACCTCCTGCGGCGTCAGCACCGAGGTCGGCTCGTCCATGATGAGAAGGCGCGGGTTGAGCAGCAGCGCGCGCACGATCTCGATGCGCTGGCGCTCGCCGACAGAGAGGGTCGAGACGATGCGGCGCGGGTCAAGCGTGAGGTGATAGGCTTCGAGAACCCGGTTGAACTCGACCAGCAACTCGCGCTGGGACAGGCGAGAATCGAGCCCTAGCGAGATGTTCTCCAGCACCGTCATCGCCTCGAATAGCGAGAAATGCTGGAACACCATGCCGATGCCGAGCCGGCGCGCCGCGCGCGGGTTCGAAACGCGCTGGGGCGAGCCGTCGAAGATGATCTGGCCTTCGTCGGGCGCGAGAATGCCATAGATCATCTTGACGAGAGTCGATTTTCCCGCCCCGTTTTCGCCGAGCAACGCGTGGATTTCGCCGGGCTTTACGCTCAGGCTCACATTGTCGTTGGCCTTGACGCCGGGGAACGACTTGCTGACGCCGACGAGCTGCAGGCGCAGGGGAGCTTCGACTTTCACCTCAACACAACCTCGCTCCCTCGACCCGGACGCCCGTCCTGCCCCAAACTTACGCAAGAACCGCGCCGAAACCTGCTTCGCCTGCCGTTCCGGAGAAGCGACGAACGAAAGGATTTCCCCCGGAGCCGTCGCGCGACGGCCATCGTCGCCTTTGACCGGACCCTACCGTGGCGGGGGGCGGTGTCAAATTAATTGGCAGTCACGTCCTTTGCGCCTGCGACCGCCCAATAAAGCGGCACTTGACCGCGTTGATGAGCGTCGATCACTCTTCAGGCCCTTCGCGCCAACACGAAAGGGGCGCCCTCCTGTGCTATCGGTTGGGGAACCAAAATCGGAGATGAGCCTCGCATGAACGCCTCCCTTCGCCCCTACGACGAGGCGCTCCTGCGCCGCGCCTTCGACGTTGCGAAGCGCTCGCGCGAAGCGGGCGACCATCCGTTCGGCTCCGTGCTCGCCGACGGCGACGGCGCGTTCCTGATCGAGCAGGGCAACGGCTATACGAGCGAGGGCGGCGATCGCACCGCCCATGCCGAAAAGCTGCTCGCCTCGCGCGCGGCGGGCGCCTACGAGGTCGCCTATCTTGCGAAATGTACGCTCTATACCTCGGCCGAGCCCTGCGCGATGTGCGCCGGCGCGATCTACTGGGCCGGGATCGGGCGCGTCGTCTACGGCCAGACCGAGAAGGCGCTCAAAGCCCAGACCGGCGCGCATGAGGAAAACCCGACCCTCGACCTGCCCTGCGACATCGTCTTTGCCGCTGGCCAGCGCCCGACCGAAATCGTCGGCCCGCTGCTCGAGGACGAGGCGGCCCAGCTGCAGGCCGATTTCTGGATCGAGAGAAAATAGGGGGCGCGCGGACGCGTCGAAGGCAGGAGAGCGTCGCATCGTCCGCGATCAAGCGCCTGCTGGCGTCCGCCTTTCACGGCCGCTTTGGCGGGCAGATAGGGCGGGGTGTCCTGAGACTGTCGGGTGCCCCACTCCAGGCCGGACTCTTCGTTAGCCTTTTCCAGCGGATCGGTGCGCAGGGTCTCGCGAAACAGAGAGCCGCCCATGAGGCGGCCCTTCGCGTGGCGGTTGGCCACTGGTTTCCTGTTAGGCGGCTTAGGCGGCGGCGACGCCCGTTCGCCGGGCGTTGCGATAGCCCGCAAAGCCAAGCCCGGCGAAGCCAACCAGAAGCATGGCCCAGGTTGAGGGTTCGGGGATAGGCGAAGGCAAATTGGTCCCGATAAACCCGCCTGACTGGTTCGGGTCAAGCTGGAAATACGCCGGTTCGAAACCATCGATTATGCCGTATAGTGAGGCGCTGGCGGTCGCTCCCTCGAGAACATTGAAAGATCCCGAGATCCCGTCAACATTCAGATAGTCCGCATTTTGTGCTGGCGTTCCATCGTTGACGGTGGCCGTAAACCTGAAACCGATCGATCCAATCGGAATATTGCCGAGCACGCCGTCGACGGCGTACAGCACCAGAGTAGCCCCAAAAATTTCGGTCCCGTTGAGGCTGGTGCCGTTCGTGTAATTGAAGCTCCCGATTGGGAAATCGGTCGAGCCATAGCCCGCCGGAATGACGTCGCCGGTAAAGGTAACAGAGCTGGACGGAGGAGCGCTACAGGGGCAGGTGTCGGCGCCCCAGGTTATTGTAGTCGGCGACGCCGGCGTTGTGCTGCCCAAGCTATAGGAAGCGGTGCCCGAGGTGTTCACGATTCCGGGCGGATAGACAGCTCCGGTGGCGCCGTCGAGAAGGGTGCCGACAAAGATAGGGTCTTCCCACTGACCATAGACCTGGTCTCCGGCCAGGCTGCTCCCGACGATGACCCCTGTTGCTCCTGCGAAGTTCGGCATTCCTATCAATGCGATCAGGCCGAGAACATAGACCGCAATCCTTCTCATGATATGTGCTCCCCTGTTTTGACCGCCCGGCCGCTCGGCCATCGCTGAGTTTACACCTTTAGCCTACACGATTTCCCCAACGTGAAAATGGCCTGAATAGGCCATGTCTACAGCGATAACCAATTGACGGATCAGGTCGCTGCAGCGATGCCGAGCGACACGATAAGCGCGGCCATATGTGCCCGGTTCTTCGCCTTGAGACGCTTTCGGCCGCTCTCGACATGCTTGTGCGCGGTCGACCCGGAAATGGCCAAGTCCGCGGCAATCTCGGCGTCCGAACGTCCGAGCGCTACGAGCCGCGCCGCTTCGACTTCGCGCTTGCTGAGTCCCGCCGGCGGCATCGCATAGTCGGCTTCCCGACCCCGAGCCAGCGATCGGACGCGTGTCAACAGGCACTCGCTGATGAGGCAAAGGTGGAGACGCAACGAGGGATCGAGTTGCTCGCCCCGGCCCAACAGGGTGACAAGCCCGAAGCGCGAGCCGCCGCGCGCGACAGGCACGGCGAGCCCCTGGGTCCATCCCTGTTCCGCGGCGGCGCGCAGAGCATCCCGGTCGAGGGTCGAGAAGCGCCTGTCGTGGATGATGTCGCCGAAGGTAAAGGGCTTACGGTACACCGTCACCGCGTTGACAAGCGGGTCGCGTTTGACCAAGCCTGACTTCACATAATAGCGAATCCAGGCCTTCGGCCATTCGGCTATGAACATGACATTGCGGTCGCGATCGTCGAGGTCGATCTCGCCGCAGGCGAAGACCTCAATGCCAAATCTGGCCACCGCGCCCCGAAAGAGAGCGGCGCACGCCGCAATGGACGTCCGCTCCTGTAGCTCCGCATAGAAACGGAGCGCTTCCTCAGCCTCGCGCTTTCCCACAGAAGCACTCTGCATTCAGCAACTTGCGCCGCCCAGGCCCGCATTCTTACAGTGTCAGCGGATAATGACGCCGTCAATGCGAGTGGTTAGCACGGCGCCGTTCCGGGCGGCCATAGAGCAGCGGACGGACGGGTCGCGCCGCCCTCAGGTGCGTCGAAAAATCGCGTGGGCGCTGCATTTTTGACGGTTTCCGGAACACTGCTTCGTGTTATGTCGGCGCGGGTTTCAGCGAAGGGCTTCACGAGTGCAATACGTGCCGCTTGCGGTGACCGAAATGCGAGGGACTGGGGTCGACTGCCGGCGTCGCTCCCGCGTCTTGCGCGCTGGGGCGAGTCGCAAATAGGCTAAACAGGCAGGCGGGATCTCTATCGAACGCCCGAAGCGCATTCAGCGCAACGATCCAACCGAAATGGAGGAAACACCATGAGAGACGCCATGATCGGCCTGTGCGCGGGGCTCGCCGCGCTTATCGCGGCGCCGTTCGGCGCTTCGGCGCAGACGGCCCCGGAGCTGAAGTCCCCCCAGGCGGAGACGAAGGCGATCGGCGTCGCCTCGACCACGAAGCCCGAGATCGTGCCGTCGCTCATCGTGATGAATTCGCACGGCGCGACGTTGCAGGGCGGCAAGCTGACGCTGACGAACGTGTCGCCGAACGTCATCATCTTCGCCGACCGGCCGGTGCGCTCGGCCGGCCACGCGCTGACCGCGCATTTCCTGGAAGAGTGGGATCCGGTCGCGGGCGCCGACAGCTTCGCCAAGGATCCGCCGAACGCCACTGTCTCCGCGTTCGACAAGGAGGCCTCGACCGTCAAGGACGCGGTCGTCGAACTGACCTCGCCCAAGATGGACGGCGCCGATCTCGTCTTCAACGTCAAGGTGCTGGAGGGCGACCTCAACGGCGCCGACGGCCCGGCTTCAGTGTTCATCGACATCATCGGCATGCCGCGGACGCCCATGTCCTACGCCGGCTTTGCGCGCCGCACGGCCTACAGGGGCGCGTTCTACCACCCCTATTACGGCGGCGCGGCTGTGGGCGCAGCGGTCGGCGCGGCAGCGCTCGGGGCGGTGGCCGCGGGGGCGTACTATCATCCATACGCCTATCCCTATTATGCCCCGCCGCCGCCGGCCTGCGGCTACTATCCTTATCCGCCGTGCTACTGAGCGGCCCGCGCTTCTGATTCGCGGGGGCGAGCACAAGGCTACTTTGCCGGGAGGAAAGCGGCCCGGCGAAACTCGAACCAGCTTCACAAAGACCAGTACGGAAGGACGAATGGAATGAAAAAGACGACGCTTCTCGGATTTGCGGCGGCAATGGCGATGATCGGCGCAGCGAAGGCCGCTCCGGTCGATCTCTCTGCCTATGCCGACGCCAACGGCTTCATCGACGTGCAGAAACTGACCTGCGGCCAGCTCGCCGACACCTATCAGGAAGACGCCAACGCGCTCGCGAGCTGGTACAGCGGCTGGTACAACGGCCTCGCCCACAAGCACTTCGCCGACTTCAAGAAGGGCCGCGAAGTCGAGCACCAGGTGATCGAACATTGCAAGGCTCATCCGGATGCGACGATCATTCACGCGATCGGATTGATCCTCAAGGAGGATCGCGCCGAGGGGCTGATGATGGAGAAATGAGCGTGGGGACGCGCGTTCAGGAGGAGGTTCCGATGAAGACGTTGACGTCACTCTTCGCGCTCGGCGCGGTTCTGCTCATGTGGAGTTCCGCCGGCTACGCCCAGCCGTCGGCGCTGGCGGAGACATGCAAGGCGGACGTCAAGCAGTTCTGCGCCGACGTGAAGCCCGGGGCCGGCAAGGTGACGGCCTGCATCAAGTCGCACTTCAAGGAATTGTCGGGGGATTGCCAGGTGGCCTTCATCCGGGTGGCGGCGGTTGGCAGGGACTGCAGGTCGGACATCAAGTCGTTCTGCAGCGACGCCAAGAGCAAGGCGGCCGTGCCCGCCTGCCTCAAGGTTCACGCGGACGCCCTCAGCGTCAGGTGCAGGGACGCCATGACGAAAGCGCAGGCCGGCGACAAGTAGTCGCTGGCCGCCGCCCCGCGAGAGTACGGGTCTTCGCAGGGATACGGGACATAACGTCCATCCAAAATTGAACTCGAGGAGAGAAGGTATGAAATTCATCGCATCCGGCCTGCTGGTCCTAGGCTTGCTCGCTGTCCAGGTTCCTGAAGCCAACGCCGCCGCCTGCGCCGCCGGTCCCTACCGGGCCGGATGCGTCGGCCCGCACGGCGCGGTGGGAATGCATCGCGGCTATGGCTACGGCGGCTACCACGGCGCGGCTGTCGTGCATCCCGGTTACGGCTACGGCCGGCGCTGCTACCGCGGCGTCGGCGGCGCCCTCGTCTGCCGCTGAGGCCGACTGGAAAGGTTTGGCGCTGGCGAATGGGGCCTGAAGCCTCGATCGCCGGCCCGTTCCGGCGCCGCGCACTTTTGGAGACGCGGAAGGTTTTTCAAACGGTTAGGCGCCAAAAACTGTCGCTTTGCAGCCTTCTTGTCGATTACCCCGCGCGTCCAGCCGGGAGGCAAGAAATTGAAAGGCCGACGCAGGGAAATGAAAGTCTCTTATCGAGCTTTATCAAAGGGTTAGGTCCGATTTCGCCACGCGCGGCGATGTAACCTTAACTTTTGCGGCAGGCGACAGTTGAACGAGCGGGCGTCGTCCGCCGTGAGGCCACCATAGCACAGCCTTCTGATTAACGGAAGCAAATTCGACGGCCGGCGGCTTCCCCGCGTCAATCGCGCCTCAGCGGCCAGACCTCGTGAATGGCGGCGTAGAGGAAAGCGGTCGTTAGGCCAAAGAGGATGAGGCCGTTGACCGCTTCGATCGCGCCGAGCAGCCGCCAGGTAGGGACCGTCCCGAGTACCGAGCGCTCGGAACATCCGATCAGCGACGCGCTGTCGCAACGGCGTCTTTGACCGTCTCGACAACGTCGCGTGCGGCCATGGCCACCATCACGATCGCTACGCCGGAGGTCAGCAGATTGACCCCGGCAAGCAGACCCAGCGTCCACGCGGCGCTCAACGGCGAGGCGGCTACGATGATGGCGACCAAAATCAGATCGCAGACACCGCTCGCCAGCATCCAACCCCACACGCTCGGAATCGCCTTGCGATAGGCGATCGACGTGATGACCTGAAACAGTCCCTCGGCGAAGAAAAACGCCGTCAGTGCGAAAGTCAGCGTCAATGCGCCCGTCGCCGGCTTCCAGATCAACAGCACGCCAAGCACGACCGCCAGCGCCGCCGTGACGATGGTCCATAGAAAAGCGGCGATGTCTTCGGTCGCGAAAAGCGCAATCAGCCCGACTACGCCGGCGATCAGGAACAGCCAGCCGACATAGATGTCGACCGCAATCGTGGCCACCAACGGGTACGCGATAGCAAGGACGCCCAGAACGATCAGCACGACGCCCTCGACCATGAGAAGCCACCAGTGCTTCTTCAACGTATCCCTGATGCCGCGGTGCATGTCAGTCAGACTTGGATTGTCGTAGGTCATGGGGCCTCTCCTTGACAGGCCTAAGTTTCCCTTCCCTCCCAATGGCCGCCTTCGATGGCGGCGTTGGTTCTATCTCATTAAGTCCTAGTCGAGTTCGTCCGGCCAAAGGTGGACGATGGTTCGCTCTCATTCTCGTGAAGAAAGGCCGGACGAACCAGTCGTCAAGCCCTCCTGGCGGCGATTGCGTCGAGGCGGCCGATCACGGCGTCGATCGCAGCCAGTTTCGCTTGTTCGACCGAGGAAATGGCGTAATCGATTGCAGCGGCAGCTTCCTGCTCGAGTTCGTCGACGCGGTGCTCGGCGCGTTTGGCGTCGACTTCTTTCTTCCATTGAGAAACGTTGGCTTTGAGCGCATCGGCATCGGCGGAAACCTTCGCCTTGAGCGCGCTGAAGTTGCCTGAGGCGGCGCCGCCGGCGGACTTCAGATCCTGCTTGAGTTTTTCAACCGCTTGCGTCGTCGCGGCGCGCAACTGCTCCCGGCGCGCCACAAATCTTGTCATGGGTCTCGCTCTTCGCTGCGGCTACGTCATCCTCGGCCTTTTTCGCGTGCACTGACAATTCGGAGAGCTGTTCAGAGAGTGGCTTTACCATCGCGCTTTCCTCCTCGTACTCCCAGTTCTGCCGGCTTGTTGCGGTCTTCTCGACGCCATATTTTAACGCAATTGCAACGCACGCGGGACGCGTCATTTCGTCACGCGGCCCCATCGTTCCCTGAGCGTCGGCGTCGGAGGGGACGGGCGTGAGAAAGCCTTCGGAGCTGGCGCAGCCGTCCAGGATCAGGGCAGGAGGGGCTGGCCAGCATGACCGGCCGGTCATGCGAAACAACGGCTTCGATTTCATTGAAAACAAAGGGCGCCTCTAAGCTTGGTCTCCCATTGCCGCCGATCCACAAGAGCGACGCCGTGAGGTGTCATCCCCGCGAACGCGGGGATCCAGAGCCTCCGCGCGGACAATTGTCACTGAGCCGCCTTCGGGGCAAACGACCTTGGATGCCCGCATTCGCGGGCATGACAACGGGTCCGTCAGCTCCGCCATTCCGGCTTGTCCGAGCCGCGGTAACGCAGGATCGGCTCGGCTCGGCTCAATAGCCGACTGGTGGCGATATTTCCTTCAGCTGACGCTGTTTTACGGCGACATCGCCCTCGACATCGCGGCCGATCTTCTGATTGCGGACAGCGAACGGCGCTGCGCCGCCGTGCTGTTGCGGCTGAGCGCGCGCCGTTTCGCCGATTCCGACGACCCGGAGCCCGCCGGCGTTTCGATCACCCAGGAAGATCTCGCCGGCGCCGCCAACCTGTAGCGCAGTTCGGTCCGGACGATGCTGCGGCGCCTCGCCAAGCGCGGGCTGATCGAACAGGGCTACGGCGGCGTCGTTGTCCGCGCCCCCGCCGCGCTCCGCGCGTTTGTCGACGAGGGATGAGCGGGGGCAAAATCGCTAATTTAGTTTAAGCAGCCCCGCTTCCAGCGCATGGCTCCCATAAATGGAATTGGCGCAGAGTGCCCCCCTCGCGCCCCGCCGCCTGTTATCGCCCTGTTAGGCGCGATTTACCGCCCTGATACCCTCCTGTTCCGACAGCGAGGCACCTTTCGCGCAAAGTATTGGATTCCAACGTCTTTCGCGACAAAAACGAGCCTTTGAGGCACGGCTTTCCCTGTTTTCTGCCTGCTAGCAGGGGGTTCGGCCCACCCCACAGGCCGCTCCACAAATCCGAGCCATGCGCCATCCGCATCACACCGCCACCCCTCCGGTCCCGAGCGATCTCCACGTCCTAGAAGCCATACTTAAGCCCGCAAACGGCCCGTACATCCACTGCTGGTAGCGGAAGCTCCTGGGCTGAAAAGCGAGGTTGGTCCCGGTGTCCTGGTGAGTGTAGGTGTACATGACGCGATAGCCGAGCGTCGTGGAGATGTTTTGTGTCCAGTTGTAGCCGACGGAGGCGAGCGCCTGTCCGGTCGCGCTGTCCGTCCAGCCGCCGAGATCGGCCAAGCGTGTTCATGAACCAGCGGTCGTCGAAGCGATACTGCGCAGCAAAGCCGCCGACCGGCATGATCCAGTCCTTGTTGACGGATTGATCCCATTGAACAATCCGAACGGGCCGGAGACAGTGAGCTTGGTCCCGCTGTAGAAGTTGCGGGCGCCGACCGTGCCGTAGAGATCGAGGTTAGGCACGCCGAGCGGCACGCGAACGCCGCCGAAGGCGGTGATGAACGCCTCGTTGAGGGTGAGGTCCGTCTTTCCGCCGTAGAGCACATTGTCCTGGTTTTGTAAGACTGCCGACCCGCCGATGCGCGCCCAGACGAAATCGATTCCGCCGATGAACATGTCGTTGCGGGCGACCACGCTGCCCATGAACGCGCCCTGAAAGTGCTCGAGCACTTTGCCGAACTCGCGTAATAAGGCAGCGTCGGCAGGGTGCCGAAGCCTGTGCTTCCCGCAATGCTGGACGCCCAGCCATAGCCGGTGATTTCGTAATGCCAGGTCGAGGGAATAGCGGGCACGGGAACGGGCGCGGGCGCTGGTTTCTTGGTCGGCAGGTCGGCCGCGAAGCCCGGCGCGCCCGCAAGCAAGCCGACCGCGACCCAGATAGCCTTTGCAACGCCCCGCATCTCGCGCCCTCGAGCCGGCCGCCGAGCCGGACTCCTTCGGGAAATTCTTAGATAGCCGATCCGGCGCCGGCAAGACTTCGCGCCTCTGGCGCGGATGCGATTTGGCGCGGCCGCCGCAGAATGCGGCGAGGCGTGACAGAAAGGACACGCATAGCTCAGGGCGCCCGGTCTCGCGCCAAGCTTCCGGTTGCAATTCTGCTTGCTGGTCCTCATGCTTCGATTTGCGGTCCGTCCGGCATGGCGGGCGCTACGGGCCTTGAGCGCTCAAGACTGGCATAGGGGCGCATGGCGGTCGTCGGCGATATCGATCACCTCAGCATGGCGATCTCGCACGCGACCGCGCCGGCGTTCATGCTGGGCGCCGTCGCCGCGTTTCTTTCCATTCTGATCGCCCGCATGGAGCGGATCGTCGATCGGAACCGTTCCTTACGCGCAGGCGAGTTCGCCTCTCTCGAACCGACCGTCAGGGACGCGATCGCCCACGCCTTCGTGCGCCGGATGCAACTGCTGGGCCAGGCCATTACCTATGCGGTGCTCAGCGCGCTTGTCACCGCGGCGCTCTTGATCTGCGCCTTTCTGGCCGCGCTCGTCGGGTTAGCCCACGGAGGCATCGTCGCGGTGATGTTCGTCGTGGCGCTTGCGCTATTGATGGCGTCGCTCATTGAACTGACGCGCGAGATTCGCGTCCAAATGGCGACGATGGTTCTCGACTGAGCGCGCCGGGAGACGGCTGCGGCCAATTGGCCTATCGACAAATGGACGATTCAGGGGTTGAATGACGAGCCCCCGAGGCGCGGCCGGCCCCTGAGGAACCCCATGATCGAGGCAAGAACTCTTCGCCTGGCCGCTTGCGTTGCGTTAGCCCTCGGTGCGGGAACTCCGGCCGAGGCGCAGTTCATGACCAACTACCCGGTGATCATCGTCCCGCCGCCGCCCGCGCAAAATCTTATCCTTCCGAGGGCCAGTCCGACGACCACTCAACTCAACAGGCAATCTCCGCCGCCGCCCAACTCACCGACGGATACGAGTCAGTGCACGTACGAGGGCAGGACTAAGGTTTGCCACTAGGTGGCTGCTACGGCCCGGGCTTGCGCTCTCAGCGGATCGGGGGGGCGTACTGGATGCCGCCGTTGTCCCAGAGCTCGTTGAGGCCGCGCGGAATGCCGAGCTTCGAGTGTGCGCCGACATTGCGGTCGAACACCTCGCCATAATTGCCGACGGCGCGGATCGCGTTGGCCGCCCAGGCGCCGGAGAGGCCAATCGGCTTGCCGAAGTCGCCTTCGGTCCCGACCAGCCGCTTGACCGAAGGCTTTTGCGACTTCAGCGCGTCGTCGATTGTCTTCGAGCCGACGCCAAGCTCTTCCGCGTCGAGCAGGGCGAAATTGACCCATTTGACGATATTGAACCATTGGTCGTCGTCCTGGCGGACGACCGGCCCCAGCGGCTCCTTCGAGATGACGTCGGGCAGGATCATGTGATCGCCGGGCTTGGGAAACTGCGAGCGCAGCGCGAAGAGCTGCGATTCGTCGGTCGTCAGCACGTTGCACTTGCCCGACAGATAGTCGGCCACGACATCCGCGACCGTAGCGCCGTGGACGACCTCGGTATTGATGTGGTTCGTCTCAAAGAAATCCATGGCGTTGGGTTCGGAAGTCGTGCCGTCCTGAATGCAAACCTTGCTGCCGTCGAGCTCGAGCGCGCCGGTGAGGTTGCGGCTCTTGGGAACGAGAAACGCCTGGCCGTCGTAGTAGGTCACGCCCGCGAACAGGACGCCGTAGTCGTTCTCGCGGCCGAGCGTCCAGGTCGAATTGCGCGAGAGCACGTCGATCTGCTTGTTTTTCAGCGCGTCGAAACGCTCCGTGGCCGACAGCGGCACGTATTGCACTTTCGACGGATCATTGAAGATCGCCGCTGCGAGCGCCTTGCAGAAATCGACATCGAAGCCCGTCCACTCGCCCTTGTCGTCCTTGATCGAGAAGCCCGCCAGTCCCTGGCTCACGCCGCAGATCAGAGAACCCCGGTCCTGGACGGTCTTGAGCGTCTGGGCCTCGGCTCCCGCGGCGCCCATAAGGGCGCCGAAGCCAAGGGCAGCCGTGGCGACGGCGAGCGGTCTGATGGAGCGCATGAAGAGCCTCGAAGAATAGCGGCGGAGCCGGGACTAGAGAGCGACAGCCTGTCTGATGATCACCTTGGTGCCGACCGGCACGCGATCGAAGAGATCGATGACGTCGTCGTTGACCAGCCGGAAGCAGCCGGACGAGACGGCGTGGCCGATCGTCTGGGGCTGGTTGGTGCCATGAATGCGATAGATGGTCTGCCCGAGATAGAGCGCGCGGGCGCCCAACGGATTGCCCGGACCTCCGGCCATGAAGCGCGGCAGATAGGGCTGACGCTCGATCATCTCCGGCGGCGGGCGCCAGTCGGGCCATTCCTGCTTGCGCGATATTCTTTGCAGGCCAGACCACTGGAAGCCGTCGCGTCCGACGCCAATGCCGTAGCGAAGCGCGCGGTTGTTGGGCTGGACGAGGTAGAGAAAGCGCTGGCTGGTGTCGATGACGACGGTGCCCGGCGCTTCGCTCGTCCGGAAGAACACTTCCTGCTTTTCGTAGACGCCGCTCAGTTGCTCGTCATCCGGCGCCGGCACGTAGCCCGGCTGATCGACGACGTTCATGTCGACCTGCTGGGCGGAAGCGAAAACGCCCGGCAACACAAACGCCGCCGCGGCGATCGCCCCGGCCAGCGCCGCTCGCAAAAACACACTCGCTCGAACTGTCATGCGTGCTCCATTGGACGCGGAAAGCTTCAGGCGCGCTTGCCGCAACGTTCGTAGACCGATGTGCCATAGCGCCCGGCGTTGTCGGGATCAACCCAGATCGTTGTGAACGAATTTGGATCGACGTTCAGAACTTGGCGATCGTCGGTTGTGCCGGCGTCGCCCGGCGGACCCAGATAGGTCACGCCGTTGGCTCCGGGCTTTAGAACCAGCTCCGAAAGCTCCGACTGGTCCGCCAGGTTCATCATCAGCCCGCCATTGGGGCCTTGTTTGATCACATACGGCTTGTTGCACTGGGCGAGCGCTTCCTTGATCGTGCGCGTCCGATCCGCGTCCCGATGGTAGGCGGCGAACCCCCACCTGCCGACCAGCGCGTCCGGACTGATGGCCGGGGCGGTGACCACGGGGGCGGGCGGAGGCTCAGAAGCACAACTGGCCAGGAAAGCTGTCACGAGTCCGGCGAGCGCCAGCAGGCCGCCACGATTTGCGTTACCCAAGAGCGCCCCCCTCGAACCTTAAGGCCGCCCAATGCATTCGCGCCGCGAATCGGCGAAAATTCCTGAGCCTTTGCGTCACTCTGCTTCCTGCTAGCAAACGGTCCCGGGCCGGTCAATCGAGCCTGGCGCCGATACGCACAGACGCAACCTGCCCCAACACGCAATGGCGGAGCCTCGTTCCGGCAGGGGATGGGCCGCTTGTCGCATCGCCCCGCAACCCCCTAAAAGGGCGTGGAGCCAAGTCCGCCCTCGCAGGACCGCTTCCTCCCACACATATGGAACGCGCAATGTTGTCGCCAGCCGGTCGAAAGAGACGCCAAAGCATCGTTGACGCCTGCCGCTCCATGAACGCGCTCGGCATCAATCAGGGAACCTCGGGCAATATCAGCCTGCGCGAGGGCGAGGGGATGCTGATCACGCCGACGAGCCTTCCCTATGACGCCATGACGGCCGAAGACATCATCGAGATGCGCCTGGACGGCAAAGTGGTCGGAAACGGTCGGCCGTCGACTGAATGGCGGTTTCATCTCGCGATCATGCGCGAGCGCCCGGAGGTGAACGCGATCGTTCACGCCCACCCCACCTATTGCACCACGCTCGCCATCATGGAGCGCGGCATTCCGCCGATCCATTACATGATCGCCGCCGCCGGCGGAGACAGCATTCGCTGCGCCCCTTACGCGACTTTCGGAACCGAGGAATTGTCGATAAACGCGGTCGAAGCGCTCAAGGGCAGGGCGGCCTGCCTTCTGGCGCACCACGGCATGATCGCGCTTGGGCCCGACCTTGCCGGCGCCATGTGGCTCGCAGTCGAGGTCGAGACGCTCGCGCACCAATACGTCAACTGCCTTCAGCTCGGCGAGCCGCCGCTCCTGTCGTCGGAGGAGATCAGGAACGTCGCCGACCGGATGACGAACTACGGCCGGTATTCGGCGCCGCAATGACGAATCGCAGCGCTCACTTTGGCGAGAAGCGGGCGAAGTCGCCGGCATAGGCCTTGGCGAGAGGCGGAGCATAGGTGTTCCGCTTCGACGTCTTGAGCCCGATGCGAACCAGGCTTTCGGCCAGGCTCACGGCGCAGGCGACGCCGTCGAGCACCGGCGCGCCGACGGATCGCTCGAGGTCGCGCACGAGATCGGTCATGCCCGCACAGCCGAGCACGATCGCCTCCGTGCCGTCTTCAAGAAGCGCCCGCTTGATCTCGGCTTCGATCGTGCGGCGCGCGTCGGAGCCTGGCTCTTCCAGCCCAAGCACCGGCACGTTCGACGCGCGCACGCGGGCGCAGCGCGCCGCAAGCCCGTATTTGGCGAGATTGCGTTCGATCGGCGCGATCGAGCGGGAAAGCGTGGTGACGACGCTAAACTTTTCGGCGATGAGGCTCGCCATATGGAACGCCGCCTCGCCGATTCCAACGACAGGCGCCTCGGTCGCGGAGCGCGCGGCCTCGAGGCCGGTGTCGTCGAAACAGGCGATGACGAAAGCGTCGGCGCCCGACGCCTTGGCGATCTCCGCCAGGAGGCCAGGCACGGAAAAGGCCTCGTCGAAATAGCCTTCGATGCTTGGCGGGCCGAAGTCAGGATTGACCGCGCGGACCTCGACTCCGGGCGACGCGGCGGCTTTCGCAGCATAGCCGATCTTCGCCGTCATCGAGGCGGTGGTGTTGGGGTTGATGACGTGGATCCGCATCACTTCGACGCCAGATAGCTGCGCCAGCCGCCGAATTTCGAGATGTCGGCGGCGCCCGTGACCGCCTCCGCCTCGACCAGGAATCCCTTGACGCTCGATCCGTCCGCGAGGCGAATGGCGCCGATGGTCAACGGCGGCGGGACTTTGGCGACGAAGGCTCCGAAGCTTGCGGGATCGAGTGTCCATAGCTCCGACTTGATCGCGGTCCCGGAGCCGTCCGAAACCCTCAGGAGGCCCGGCTTCGCTGGCGACGTCGCCAGCGCGAAAAGACGATAGTCGGTCGTCGTCTCGGCCTCGCGCAAAAACGTTCCGCCGAGTTCGAGGAGCTCGCGATTCAGCGGCAGTCCGGCCAAATGCGCCCCGACGACCGCGAGCGCGATCCGGCCATGCGCGGGCTCTGCGGCCGACGGAGGCGCGGCCGGCGGCATCGCGCCCGTTGCGCCCATCGGCGCGCCAGAGCGAGCCTGGATGGCCGCGGCGACCCCGGCGAGCAAGCCGTCGGTTCCGGAGGGCGCGATCAGGGTCACGCTCGACGGCAGGCCGTCGCCGCGCATTCCGGACGGCGTCGCGAAAGCGGCGAGATCGAGCAGGTTGACGAAGTTGGTATAGGTCCCAAGACAGGAATTGAGCCGGATCGGGTCGGCCTCGACCTCCGCGACCGTATAGGGCCGCGGAATTGTCGGCAGAAGCATGATGTCGAAATCCGACCAGATGCGCTCAGCGCGCCGCCTGCGGCCGGCGAGCTTATAAAGCGCCTCGAACGCAGCGACGGCGTCGAACTTGCGGGCGCCCTCGATGATGGCGCGCGTGACCGGATGCAGGGCCTCCGGATGGGTTTCAATCAGCGGCTTCGTCGCCGCGTAGCGCTCAGCCACCCACGGCCCCTCGTACAGGAGCTTCGCGACCTCGGCGAAAGGCTCGAAATCGAACTCCACCAGCCGAAAGCCGAGAGACTCGCCGGCCGCGACGTCCCGCGCAAACGCCGCCTCCGCCTCAGGATCGCCGAAAAATTGCAGCTGATCCTGTCGGGGGACGCCGAGCCGGAGGCCCGTCGGCACGCCGGAAAGCGTCGGGGGTGGAAAGGGGCGGGAGAAGGGGTCGGCCTCATCATAGCCGCACCCCGCCTCGAACACGGCAAACGCGTCGGCGACGTCGCGGGCGAAAATTGAGATCGTGTCGAGCGTCCGGCATGCGGGCACGAGCCCCGCGCCCGAGAGCGCGCCGAGCGAGGGTTTCAGCCCGACGATGCCGTTGAGCGCCGCCGGCGCCCGTCCGGAGCCGGCGGTGTCGGTCCCGAGCGAAAAGGGAACGAGTCCCGCGCCGACCGCGGTCGCTGAACCCGAGCTCGATCCGCCCGGAATGAGGTCCGGCCGCAAAGCGTTCCGCGGGACCCCGTAAGGCGAGCGCACGCCGACAAGGCCGGTCGCGAACTGATCGAGGTTCGTCTTGCCGACGGCGATCGCGCCCGCGCGCTCGAGCCGCTCGACGACGAATGCCGATTTCTGCGGCTCGTAGGCGAAAGCAGGACAGGCGGCCGTGGTCGGCAAGCCGGCGACGTCGATATTGTCCTTGACGACGAACGGAACGCCGAACAGGGGCTTGCCTTCCGGTCCGTCCGCCTGCAGCCGCCCGGCGATCGCCAGAGCCTCAGCCCTTGGGCGAAGCGCGATGAAGAGGGCCGGGTCATTGTGCCGTTCGACGCGGTCGTAGGTCTCGTCGATCGTCGCCCTGAGAGCCTTCCCCCCGGCATGGGCGGCGAGAAGCGCCGCGAGCGATTCCGTCATGACATTGAGCCTCCTTTGGCGCGCGGGGAGCGCCATCGCGTGCGCGTCTTAGCCTCGGCGTTTCGCCTCGGAATGCAAGAGCCGGGCTATCCGCCGCCCGCGGACGAGGCGCCTGAGCCATACCCTCTCCGCTGGCGAAAACGCTAGGCGTCTGCGCCTATCTTTCGGGCGGGGCGCCAAAAGAAGAGGCGGTCCGTTAGCGGGAGGGCGCGCGGAACCGCGCGGCACGCTCTTTGCGAATTGGCGGGCGGGGCAATGGCGCGAAGGGCGCGCCATCGTTTTCGAGCAATGAGGACGCCATAATGTCAGCATCGGAAGTTTCTCGCCGCACGCTCCTCAAGACGGCTGCGTGGGGCGCAGCGGGCGCAACCCTGAACCTCGGCGCAATCGGGCGCGCCCTGGCCGCGGGCGACCTCACGGTCGGCATCGTCTACGTTGGCGCTCGCGACGATTTCGGCTGGAACCAGGCGCACGCGGTCGCCGCCGAGGCGCTGAAACTGGTGCCCGGGGTAAAGGTCGTCGAGGAGGAGAATGTTCCCGAAACCGACGCCTGCGCCAAGACCATGGAATCGATGATCAATCTCGATGGCGCCGGACTCATACTGGCGACCTCTTTCGGCTATTACACGCCGTTCGTCGTCGACATGGCCAAGAAATATCCAAACGTCCAGTTCCGCCATGCAGCGCCCTTGTGGAACAAGGACAAGGATCCGAAGAACGCGGGCAGCTATTTCGGCTATCTCAACCAGGCCCACTACGTGAACGGCGTCGCGGCCGGCGCCTGCACGACATCGAACAAGATCGGCTTCGTCGCCGCCAAGCCGATTGCGAGTGTGCTCAGCAATATCAACTCGGTCCTGCTCGGCGCGCGCAAGACCAATCCGAAGGCGATCGTCCAGGTGATTTTCACCGGCGACTGGTCGATGCCGGTGCGCGAGGCCGAGGCGGCGAACGCGCTCGTCGACGCCGGCTGCGACGTCATCACCTGCCACGTCGATTCTCCGAAGGTGGTGATCGAGACGGCAGAAAAGCGCGGGGTCAAAACCTGCGGCCATAACGCCAGCCAGGCGCCCCTTGCGCCGAAAGGGTTCATCACCGGCGCCGAATACAAGTGGTCGACGATTTACAAGGGCTATGCCGCCGACCTCGCTGCGAGCAACCCGCTGCCCAACTTCACCGCCGGCGGATATGAGGTCGATTTTGTTCAGAACACTCCGTTCGGCGCTGGCGCGAACGAGGCGTCCAAGGCCGCGGCGACAGCGGCGATCGCCGACATGAAGAATAAAGTGCCGATCTACGTCGGCCCGCTGAAGGACAACAAGACCGGCAAGGTCGTGATCGACAAGACCTACGGCAATCTCGATCCGTTCCTCGACAAGATGGACTATCTGCTCGACGGCGTCGTCGGTTCGATCACCTAAAGCGAGAGCGGCCATGAGTTCCGGAGCCCCGGCGGCGAACGGACTTCCGGCCGGGACGCTGGGGGCGACGCCGCCCTCGGCGCCCGCCGCCAGTTACGGATTCTGGACGCGGCTGCGCGTCAATTCGGAATATGTCGTCATCCCAGCGTTCGCGTTGCTGGTGGCGGCTCTCCTCTTCGCGCTGTTCCTCCTGGCGATAGGAAAATCGCCGGGTGACTTCGTCGACTATGTCTGGCGCGGCGGATTTGGGACGGCGTTCTCATTCCAGAACACGCTGCAGCGTTCCTCGCCGCTGATCCTTACCGCGCTTGCGGTGGCGATCCCGGCGCGCATCGGCCTCATCATGATCGGCGCCGAGGGAGCGCTGGTGCTCGGCGGCTTCGCCGCGGCGGCGATCGCTGTGCCGATGGTCGGCGTCGTCCCTCCGATCGTGACAATTCCGGTGATGGTCGCAGCCGCTGTCATCGTCGGCGGCATTTGGGTCGGAATCGCTGGCTACCTGAGATATGCGCGCGGGGTCAACGAGACGATCTCCTCGCTGCTTCTGACCTACATCGGCATCGCGATCATGAACTTCTTCGTCGAAGGCGTGATGCGCGACCCGACCAATCCCAACAAACCGTCGACCAAGCCGATCGGCGAGGCCTATATGGTTGGCAACATCCCGGGCACCTCGGTGCACTGGGGATTCCTGGTCGGCGTCCTTTTGTCCATTGCGCTATATATCCTGATGACGCGGACGACATTCGGCTTCGCGGCGCGGGTCACGGGCGGCAATTATCGCGCCGCGCTCGCGCAAGGGCTGCCGGTCGGCCGGCTCATCGTCAGCTGCGCGATGATCGCCGGCGGCTGCGCGGGGCTGGCGGGCTATTTCGAGGTCGCGGCCATCCAGGGGCGCGCCAACGCGTCGCTCGCCGCGGGTTACGGCTTCACCGGCATTCTCGTGTCGTTCCTCGCCCGCCACAATCCTGTGGTCATCGTTCCGGTCGCGATCCTGTTCGGGGGTCTCGTCGCTTCGGGCGGATTGATCCAGCGCCGCATGGGCCTGCCCGACGCGACCGTGCTCGTGCTTCAGGGCCTTATCTTCATCGTGCTGCTGGTTTCCGAGACGCTCTATGGGCGGTTCGCGATTTTTCGGCCGGGCGTCGTCAAGGACCGCACATGAACGCTGGGCTTGTCACCGTTCTGATCGCCATGCTGGGCGGCGCGATCCGGGTTTCGACGCCGTTCATGTTCGTCGCGCTCGGCGAGTGCCTCACCGAGAAATCCGGCCGGGTCAATCTCGGCCTCGAGGGGACGCTGGTCCTTGGCGCGATGGTCGGATATGCGATTTCCTATCACACCGGCTCGCCCTGGGCAGGCGTGTTCGCGGCCGGGGTCGCCGGCTCCGTACTCGGCGCCATGCATGGCTCGATCTGCGGCTTGCCTCGCGTCAATGACGTCGCGGTCGGCATTGCGATGATGCTGTTCGGTACCGGCGTCGCCTTCTTCTTCGGCAAGCCCTACATCCAGCCGACCGCGCCGCGCCTCGGTTCGATCCCGTTCGGCGGTTTCAGCGACGACGCCAATCTGCGCAGCGCGCTCGACATCAACCCGCTGTTTTTCGTCGGCATCGCCGTGGCTCTGCTGATGGCCTGGGCGTTCGCCAACACGCGCTGGGGCCTGATCGTGCGCACCGTCGGCGACAGCGCGGCGGCGGCGAAGGCAATGGGCATCTCGGTCGATTTCGTGCGCTTCCTTTCGACCACCGTCGGCGGGTTTCTCGCTGGCGTCGGCGGCGCGTTCCTGTCGCTGTCCTATCCGGGATCGTGGAACCAGGGCCTGTCCTCGGGGCAGGGCCTGATGGCGGTAGCGCTGGTGATCTTCGCGCGCTGGAGCCCCTTGCGCTGCGTTCTCGCCGCACTTCTCTTCGGCGCGGCCGGCGCCCTCGGTCCGGCGCTGCAGTCGGTCGGGATCACCCAGGGCTATTATTTCTTCAATGCCGCGCCTTACATCCTGACCCTTGGCCTGATGATCGCGACCTCGAGCGCGACCCAGTCGTCCCGCGACATGCCGGGCGAATTGACGATGGCGAAATGAGCGGCGCCATGAACCGGCTTGGCGGACTGAATAAATCTCCTGCCGGCGTGGTTATCGGCGTCGTGCAATTGCAATTGCCGGTCGTCGTCACGCCGGCGGACCTCAGGGCCCAATGCGCGCGGATCGTTGCAATGGTCGGCAAGGCGCGACGGAACATGGCGACGATGGACCTCGTCGTCTTTCCGGAATATGCGCTGCACGGCCTTTCCATGGACATGAACCCCGAGATCTTGTGCTTGCTCGACGGGCCGGAAGTGTCGGCGTTCAAGCAAGCTTGCCGTGACAATAACATCTGGGGCTGCTTCTCCATCATGGAGTTCAACCCCCACGGCAACCCATATAACTCAGGTCTTGTGATCGACGATCGAGGCGAACTGAAGCTCTACTATCGCAAGATGCATCCCTGGACGCCGGTCGAGCCCTGGGAGCCCGGCGACATCGGCGTCCCCGTGATCGACGGGCCCAAAGGCGCCAAACTCGCTCTGATCATCTGCCACGACGGAATGTTCCCGGAGATGGCGCGCGAATGCGCCTACAAAGGCGCAGAGATCATGCTGCGCACGGCCGGCTACACCGCGCCGATCCGCGAAGCCTGGCGCTTCACCAATCAGGCCAACAGCTTTCAGAATCTGATGGTCACCGCCAATGTCTGCATGTGCGGCTCCGACGGGACCTTCAACTCGATGGGGGAGGGGATGATCGTCAATTTCGATGGCGCGATCCTCGCGCAGGGCGTTTCCGGCCGCCCGAACGAAATCATCACCGCCGAGGTCCGGCCAGACCTTGTGCGAGAAGCGCGCAGGCACTGGTCGGTGGAGAACAATATCTATCAGCTCGGCCATCGCGGCTTCACCGCGGTGGCCGGCGGCGCGCGAGATTGCCCCTACACGTTCATGCAGGATTTTGTGGCGGGCAAATATCGTCTGCCCTGGGAGGACGAAGTCGTCCATGTCGATGGAACGAGCTCAGGCTTCCCCCCGCCGACCCGTCGACATGGCGAAAAGCTGGCGAAGGCGGCGGAATAGACATGGCCACTGTTCCCGCCAATCCCTACCCCTGGCCCTATAACGGTGACTGGCGCGCCGCCAACACGGCGCTCATCATCATCGACATGCAGACCGACTTTTGCGGCAAGGGCGGCTATGTCGACGCGATGGGCTACGACCTCTCGCTGACCCGCGCCCCGATCGAGCCGATCAAGGCGTTGCTCGGGGCGATGCGCGACAAGGGTTACCATGTGATCCATACGCGCGAGGGCCATCGCCCCGACCTCGCCGATCTTCCCGACAACAAGCGCTGGCGCTCGCGCCGGATCGGGGCGGGGATCGGCGATCCCGGCCCCTGCGGCAAGGTCCTGGTGCGCGGAGAGCCTGGCTGGAACATCATCGATGAATTGGCCCCGCTGCCGGGCGAGCCGATCATCGACAAACCCGGCAAGGGGTCGTTCTGTGCGACCGACCTCGAGCTGATCCTGCGCTCGCGCGGCATCGAGAATCTGCTGCTCACCGGCATCACCACCGATGTCTGCGTGCATACGACAATGCGCGAGGCCAACGATCGCGGGTTCGAATGCCTGCTGGTCACCGACGCGTGCGGCGCCACCGATCCGGGCAATCACGAGGCGGCGATCAAAATGGTGACGATGCAGGGCGGCGTGTTCGGCGCCGTCGCCAACTCGAAGGCCGTGATCGCGAGCCTGCCGTGACGCGCCGCGCATTCGTGCATCGCATCTCGGCCAACGCCCCCGACGACGTCTCCGGACTCGAAGCACGCATGCGCGACGGAGCAATCGACGGGAACGCCGTCGTCGCCGTCTTCGGCAAGACGGAGGGTAATGGCCTCGTCAACGATTTCTCTCGCGGTTTTGCAACTCGCGCGCTGCAGGACGCCTTGCGGGTGCATCGCGAAGACGCCGACGCCGACGAACCCTGTATCGTCATGTCGGGGGGCACGGAGGGCGCGTTGGCGCCGCACTTCCTGGTGTTTGAGGCGCGCAACTCGGACGAGCCCGATGCGCCGGGCGCGCTGGCAATCGGGCGCTCGCGCACGCCGCCGTTGCCCCATGAGCACCTCGGTCGGCTCGCGCAGGTCGATGCGGTAGCGACCGGCGTCCGCGCCGCGATCGACGACGCGGGGATCGAAGCGGCCGACGAAGTCCACTTCGTCCAGATCAAGTGTCCGCTATTGACTGCAGATCGCGTCGCCGCGGCCGACGCGCGGGGCTTGCCGACGGCGACGCGCGACACGTTGAAATCCATGTCCCTTTCCCGCGCCGCCTCTGCGCTCGGGGTCGCTGTGGCCCTTCGGGAAGTCGATCGCCCCGGCTTGACGGAAGCCGCGATCGGGCGGGACCTCTCGCTTTTTTCGTCTCGCGCATCCACTTCCGCCGGCGTCGAGCTCGCCGATCACGAAATCGTCGTGCTCGGCACGGCGCCGAACTGGAGCGGACCGCTTCGGGTCGGACACTGCGTCATGCGGGACAACATCGACGTCGAGCCGGTGCGCGCGGTGCTCGCCGGGCTTGGTCTCCCGGCGCACGGCCAATTATCCGAGACCCAACGGGCGCGTGTCGTGGCTCTGCTCGCGAAGGCGGAGGCGGGATCGGACGGCGCGCTGCGCGGCTATCGTCACACGATGCTCAACAACTCCGACATTTCCTCGACGCGCCATGCCCGCGCCTTCGTCGCCGGCGCGCTCGCGAGCCTCATCGGGCATGCCGAAATCTTCGTGTCCGGCGGAGCCGAGCACCAGGGGCCAGACGGCGGCGGCCCGGTCGCGATCATTGCCGAGCAAGCCCTTTCCTCAGGAGACGCACGCCCATGACCGACGCTCCTCCGCTCGCGCAATCCCCCTCGCCTCCGGCGCGCGGCCCCTCGCTCGAAACCATGGGAATGACCAAGACTTTCGGGCGGTTCACCGCGCTCGACAATGTCTCGATCAAGGTTCCGGCGGGGACGTTTCATGCGCTTCTGGGCGAGAACGGCGCGGGCAAGTCGACGCTCGTCAAATGCGTGATGGGCTTCTATACGCCGGACAAGGGAACGCTCCTGCTGGACGGGACCGAAGTCAACGTGAAGAACCCACGCGATGCCCAGGCGCTCGGCATCGGCATGGTCTATCAGCATTTCACGCTGGTGCCCTCGCTGACGGCGGCGGAGAATCTCGTCGCCAGCCGCGCCGACGCGCCGGCGGTGATCAACTGGCGCAAGGAGCGCGAACGGCTCGAAACCTTCCTCGCCCGCATGCCGTTCCGCGTGCCGCTCGACCGGCCGGTGTCCTCGCTCGCGGCCGGCGAAAAGCAGAAGCTCGAGATCCTGAAGCTGCTCTATCTCGACCAGCGGTTCCTCATCCTCGATGAGCCGACCTCCGTGCTGACGCCGGGCGAAGCCGACGAAATCCTTGGCCTGCTCAAGGACATGGCGCATCGCGGCGAGATCACCGCGCTGATGATCACCCACAAATTCCGCGAGGTCGAGGCGTTCTGCGACGACGTGAGTGTCCTCCGTCGCGGCGCCAAGGTCGGCGGGGGCAAGGTCGGCGAGCTCTCGACGCGCGAGATGGCGGCGATGATGATCGGCGACGCGGTGGTGCGGCCCTCCGCCGCCCGCATGCAGTCGGGCAAGACAGCCAAGGTTCTCGAGATCGCGGGGCTCTTTGTCGAGAACGACGAAGGCCGCGACGCGGTCGCCGGTTTCGATCTTCAGGTCCGTGCGGGCGAGATCGTCGGCATCGCCGGCGTTTCCGGCAACGGGCAGAGCCAGCTCGTCGAGGCGCTCTCCGGCCAGCGCCCGATCAGGCTCGGCCAGGTCCTGGTTCACGACCAGGATTTCGAGCCCAAGCGCGACCACTTCGACAAGTTCAAGGTGTTCGGACTACCGGAGGAGCCGCTGAAGAACGCGACCGCGCCGGTCATGTCGGTCGCCGAGAACATGGCGTTTCGGTCTTTCGACAAGGCGCCGATCGCCTCGTTCGGATGGTGGATGTCGCCGGGGCCGATGCGGGCGCGGGCGCGCGATCTCATCGCCAAATACAATGTCAAGACGGTGTCGCCCGACGCGCCGATCCGCGATCTCTCCGGCGGCAACGTGCAGCGGGCGGTGCTCGCGCGCGAACTCTCCAACGACGTCGACGTGCTGATCGTCGCCAATCCCTGTTTCGGCCTCGACTTCGTCTCCGTCGCCGACATCAGGGCGCAGATCATGGAGCAGCGCAATCGCGGCGCGGCGGTGCTGCTGGTGTCCGAAGATCTCGACGAAATCCTCGAATTGTCCGACCGCGTCGCTGTGATCTCCGAGGGCAAGGTCGCCTATCTGACCGAGGCCGCAGGCGCCGACCGCACCACCATCGGACGCCATATGGCGGGACACTGATGCTCGATGTCCGTCGGCTGGACGCCGCCGCCTGCCTCCTTTAGACATGCCGGCGCGTGACTCCTCCTCCATTTGATCCCGAAGCTCTCCTCGACGCCATGGCGCCCCTGCTCGGGCTGGCGCTGACCGCGAACTCGCGCGCAGGCACGATCCTGCAACTGCGGATCGCGGCCCAGCAGGCCGACCTGCTGTTCTCCGAGGAGCTCGACGATGGCCTGGAGCCGGCGCCGGTGTTCAGGCCGTGAGTCTTGGGCTCTTGGACGGTTCAGCTGAGGCGATCGCAGCTGCGGTTGTGAGCGGCGCGGCGAGCGCCCGCGAGGTGACCAAAGCGGCGCTCCAGCGTATCGAAGCGCGCAACGGCGCGCTCGGAGCCTTTACCGACGTGACGGCGGCGCGCGCGCTTGTCAGGGCCGAGGCGATCGACGCCGCACGCGCGCGCGGCGAAAGCCTGGGGCCGCTGGCCGGCGCCCCCTTCGCCGTCAAGAACCTCTTCGACGTCGAGGGGCTGCCGACGCGCGCGGGCTCGAAGATCAACCGCGAGCGGGCGCCGGCGAAGAGGGACGCGACGCTGGTCTCGCGGCTCGAGGGCGCAGGCGCCGTCCTCGTCGGCGCGCTCAACATGGGCGAATACGCCTATGACTTCACCGGACAGAATGCCCACGACGGTCCTTCGCGCAATCCGCACGATCTCGAGCACATGACCGGCGGATCGTCCGGCGGCACGGGAGGCGCGGTCGCAGGCGGCCTCGTTCCGATCGCGCTCGGATCGGACACCAACGGCTCCATCCGCGTGCCAAGCTCATTCTGCGGCATCTTCGGCCTCAAGCCGACCTACGGCCGCCTGTCGCGGGCCGGAGCTTTCCCGTTTGTCGCGAGCCTCGATCATACCGGGCCATTCGCTCGCTCAGTCGGCGATCTTGCGCTGGCCTACGACGCGATGCTTGGACCCGATCCCGGCGATCCGGCGCTCGCGGACGTTCCGGGCGCGCCAGCGACGCCGACGCTCGAAGCGGGGGCAGCCGGCCTTCGTATCGCCAGGCTCGGCGGCTATTTCGCGCGTTCGGCCGAGCCTTCGGCTTTTGCCGCCGTCGACACGGTCGCTCGCGCCCTGAAGGCGGACCGTGTCGTCGAGCTCGCCGACGCTGCTCGTGCGCGCGCGGCGGCTTTTCTCATCACCATGGTCGAAGGCGCAGCGCTGCACCTTCAACGCCTGCAGACCCGCGCGGCGGACTTCGACCCTGACGTTCGCGACCGGCTCGTCGCGGGCGCCATGCTGCCTGCTGCATGGTACGTGCAGGCGCAGAAGTTCCGCCGCCGTTTTCGCGAGGAGGCGCTTGTGCTCTTTCGCGAGGCCGACATTCTGCTTGCGCCGGCGACGCCGTGCCGCGCCCCAAAACTCGGCCAGAAGACCTTCGTCCTCGACGGCAAGGAAATGCCGGTGCGGGCGAATATCGGGCTCTTTACCCAACCCATCTCTTTCGTCGGTCTGCCGGTGGTCGCAGCGCCGTTGTGGACCGACGGCGAAAGGCTGCCGATCGCGGTGCAGATCATCGCCCCGCCGTGGCGCGAGGATCTCGCCTTGCGCGTCGCCCGCGCCCTCGAACGGGACGGCGTCGTTGCCGCTCCCATGGCGAAGGTAGGCTAGCGATCATGCCGGACAGCGGCCACTCACGTTGGGCGGGACGCAACAGCATGAAGGCCGCCGTCCGCAGCCTTGTCTGGGGCCGCCTCACCGAGACGGGGGTCAATGTCGGACCGGCGTTCGATCGCATCCCGAACTTCGTCGGCGCGGACGCCGCCGCAAAGCGGCTCGGCGAACTCGACGAATGGAAACGCGCCCGCGTCGTCAAGTGCAATCCCGACCCGCCGCAGATCCCGGTGAGGCTGAGGGCGCTCTACGACGGCAAGCTTCTGTTCTCGCCGGTGCCCTATCTGACCAAGGGTTTTCCCTATCTCAAGATCGACCCGGAGCGGCTCGCCGCCAAGGGCGTCGATTTCGAAACCGCCGCCACCGCGCAGGGCTTCATGGAGCATGGCGAGCCGGTCGGCTTCGAGGACATGCCGAAGCTCGATTTCTGCGTCGTCGGCTGCGTCGCGGTCACGCGGCGGGGCGGGCGGACGGGCAAGGGCGCAGGCTTCGCCGATCTGGAGCAGGGCGTCTTTCGCGAGCTTGGCCTTGTCGACGCGAAGACCCCGATCGCGACCACCGTTCATTCGTCGCAGGTGGTCGACGACGGCGAAGTCGTCATGGAGGCCCATGATTCCGCGCTCGACTATATCGCGACCGAACTCGAGCTGATCGCGACGCTGACGCCCTTTTCGCAGCCGCAAGGGGTCGCGTGGGACAAGGTCCGCGCCGACCAGTTCGCCGACATTCCTTTCTTAAGCGCGCTCAAGCAGTCGATCGAGACGAGGAAGCGCGGGTCGTGACGATCGACGATCCCGACGCCAGGGCCGAGGTCGAGGCCGCGTTTGCGGCCTATGAGCGTGCGCTGGTCGCCAACGATGTCGCGGCGCTCGACCGCTTCTTCCTGCCGAGCGAGAGCGTCATCCGCTACGGCGCCACGGAAAACCTCTACGGCTATGAGGCGATCAAGTCCTTCCGCGCTGCGCGCTCGCCGCACGGGCTCGCGCGCAAGCTCGAAAAGACGCGCGTCGTCGCTTACGGCCGGGATTGCGCTATCGCAGCCACGCTGTTCCGGCGCGACAATGCGCCGGGGAAGATCGGGCGGCAGATGCAGACCTGGATCCGCTTTCCCGAGGGCTGGCGCATCGTCGCCGCGCATGTCAGCCTCATCGAGGAGCCTGCGTCATGAGCGATCTCCTGGCCGGCGTTATCCTGTTGCCGACCGACGGGGCGCCGGCCGGTCCGCCGGTCGACATCGCGCTTCAAGACGGCCGTATCGCCTCGATCTCGCCCGCGGCAAGCCAGCCGTCGCGCCGGCTGCTCGCGATGCCGGCGCTCGTCAATGCGCACGATCACGCAAGGCCGCTGTCGCCGACCTCCTTCGGCGCGGCGGCGAAGCCTCTCGAGACCTGGCTCCTGCGTCGCGCAGCGATGCCGGCGATCGACCCCTATCTCGGCGCGCTCGCCGCATTCGGGCGGGCGGCGCGCGGCGGAGCCGGGTCGGTGATGGCGCACTACACCCGGTTCCAGGGCCCGATGCCTCCGGTCGAGGAAGCCCGCGAGATGGCGCGCGCCGCAGCGGAGGTCGGCGTCCGGGTGACGCTCGCTATCTTCATGCGCGACCGCAATCCGCTGGTCTATGGCCCCGCCGACAGCGTGCTGGCCCGGCTCTCTGAGCCTGCGCGCGCCGTAATCGAGGCGGAGTTCTTCGCGCCCGCGCCGAGCATCGAGGATCAGATCGCCCGGGTCGAGGCGATTGCGGCGGCGGTCGAGAGCCCCACGTTTTCCGTCCAGTTCGGGCCGAACGGGCCGCAATGGTGCTCGGACGAAATGCTCGCCGCGATCGCCGAGCGGTCGCGCGAAACGGGCCGGCGCGTGCACATGCACCTGCTCGAGACGCGCTATCAGCGCGCTTTCGCCGACCGCGTCTATCCCGAGGGCGCGGTCGCGAGCCTGAAGTCGCTGGGGCTGCTCACGCCGCGTCTGACGCTCGCCCATTGCGTTTGGGCGCGGAGCGAAGATCTCGACGCGATCGCCGCGTCCGGAGCGACTATCGCGACCAACCCGAGCTCCAACCTGCATCTTGCCAGCGGCGTCGCGCCCATTCCCGAGGCCATCCAGCGCGGCTGCCGGGTTGCGCTCGGCGTCGACGCCTCGGCCTTCGACGAGGACGACGATATCTTGCGCGAGATGCGCCTCGGCCATTTCCTGCACGGCGGCTGGGGATTCGAGAACATCATTAAGCGCAGCGACTGGCTGACCAAAATTGTCGCCGACGGGCGCTTCGCCAATGGCGCGCCGGGCGATGGGCTTCTCCGCGTCGGCCAGCCGGCCGATATTCTCGTGCTCGATCTCGACGCGCTCGACCGCGACGCGGTGATGAGCGTGCAGCCGATTGATCTTGTGTTCGCGCGCTCGACCGCGGCGCATGTCGCGGCGCTGATCGTCGAAGGGAGGGAGATCGTCCGCGACGGCAAGCTCACGCGGGTCGATCTCGAGGCGGCCGAGGCGGAACTGCGAGTGGAATTCCGCAAGAAGATGCCGTCGCGCGCGAAATTCCTCGGCGCCTGGGACGATCTCGAGCCTGCGGTTGTCGAATTTTACCGGAGCAGCCTCGGCTGCTGCTGAAGACAAGGGAGCCATACGTGACGAAGGGGTTGCCGATCATCGATCTTTCGTCTTTTGGCGACGACGAGGGCGTGCTCAATCAGGTCGCCGGGGAAATCGGCGCCGCGTGCCGCGATGTCGGCTTCTTCTACGTCGTGGGTCACGGCGTCGGCCGCGATCTGATGGCTGAGGCTTTTGCGCAGTCGAAGGCGTTCTTCGCGCTCCCGTTCGCCGACAAGCAGCGGCTCGCGATCGAAACGATTGGCGGCAACCGCGGCTATTCCGGTCTCCTGCACGAGGCGCTCGATCCGAAGCAGGGTCCGGACAACAAGGAGGCCTACAATGTCGGCCTCGATCTTGAGCCGGACGATCCGGAGCTTCTTGCCGGCAAAGCCTTCCGGGCGCTCAACGCGTGGCCGGATCTGCCCGGTTTCCGCGAGACGCTGCTCGCTTATTTCGACGCCTGCGCGGCGCTCGGCGCCCGCATCCATCGCGCCTTCGCCCGCGACCTCGGCATCGCGACCGACTATTTCGCGGACAAGTTCGACCGTCCGATGGCGACGCTGCGCCTCCTGCACTATCCGGCGGCCGGGAGCGGCGGCGGGGAACCGATTGGCGCGGGGACGCACACCGACTACGGCAATCTGACGCTGCTCGCGACCGACGACGTCGGCGGCCTCGAAGTGCGCACCCGCGCGGGCGAATGGGTCGAGGCGCCTGCCCTGCCGGGCGCCTTCGTCGTCAACATCGGCGATTGCCTGATGCGCTGGACAAACGACGTCTACGTCTCCACTCCGCACCGGGTCGTCAACCGGAGCGGGCGCGAACGCTATTCCATCGCCTTCTTCTTCGACCCCAATCCCGAAGCCGAAGTCGCGGCCATCCCGTCCTGCGTCGGCGCGGGCGATAGCGCCCGATACCAGCCGATCCTGGCGGCGGACTATCTCAAGTACCGCCTCGACGCGAGCAAGCCTGCCGGTCTTTGACCCCTCGCGCGCAGGATATGAGCGACCAAACGCGGATTGCCGGATCGGCGCGGCCATGCATCTACAGACCGCGACAGGGTCTCAACGAGATTTCAGTCTTGTCAAGTCTTGCGATCGACGTAAACTGGACTGCAATGCGGCGGCCGGCTGTCGTAAAGATGTCGCTGCCGCCGCAGCGAGCGATGGTCGCAAGGAGGGACGGGGCCTCCGCGTTTTTTGTCGCCTCCCCTTCGGTTGGCTCTCGGGCCCCACGCTCCAGCAAGCAGAAAGGAATAGCCTAAGCATCAACAGCAGGAGGAAAATCATGGCGTTAGAGTGGGGACTTCATCTGAAATGTCGCGTGACCTCGACAAGGAGGGCGACAATGCCTCAGTTACTCGGCGCAACCGCCATAGCTTTCATCTTGGCCGGACCGGCCTCAGCGTCGGTTGTGAACTACAACCCGGCGCCGACCACCAGCACGGGTTGGAATAAGTGCAGCGGGGCGGATTTCGCTGCTCTGGCAAACGACTTCTGCCAGACCACCGCCTTCTTCGAACCGAACAGCCTGGCAACGGAGTTTAGCAATAACCCAGGCGGCATCAGCGTTATATTCGGGGCCGGTTTCGATGCCTGGAACAACACCAACAACAAATCGAACAATCCCGCTGCGACAACCGCCCAGGGGTGGACGCTCAGCTCCGGCGGCGACCCCGGCGGCGCCTTGAATGTCTCGATCGCCAAGGCGTTGCAGTTCGATCAAGATCGCAATCCGGTCAACACCAACGTGTATAGCGGCGGAGCTCAAATCAAAGTCACTCCTAACGCCGCCCTGTTGAAAACGCTGAACACAGCGGTGGCGGCGGATAACGCAGCCGCCCCGGTAGGCAAGAAAGACTACCAAATTACATGGGTGCAGGGATTATATGACAACTACGAGGGCGCCAACACCGTGGCGGCGTTCTACGAAATGGACGTCAGTGGCTATACCGCAAACACCGGCGGCCAGAATCCTTCGTATTGCGCCAGTTTTCCCCTGGGCTGCCCGGGGGCTAACACGTTTCTCGACACGCCATTTCTGAGGTACCTGCCGCTCGGCGACCCGCAGGGCTTTTTCTTTGGCAACGCCTATATCGCGATCGAAAGCCTCGATAACAAAAGCCTGATTGTGTACGACGGAGTTGACTATGGCTGGCATAACTATGTCTCCGCCGTCGCCAACGCGCCCGTTCCCGAGCCTGCGACCTGGGCTCTGCTGCTGGCGGGCTTCGGGGCACTGGGCGTCGCCGGTTGGCGTCGCGGTCGAGCCGGTCGACCGCGTCTCGACCTGAACTCGTAGCTGGAGCAAGACAGGCTCGTCAGGAAGGGCTTTCCCGAAGCCGGATTCCGGTCTGGCGCCGTCGAACGTCGCCTTTTGGCGAGCCCCGCCAATTGAGTGACGCCAACTCGGCGTCTTCCGGAACCGTGCGGTCGCTTCCCGCGTTAGGGACTACGGGCGAGGGGCGTTCCCCGCGGCACACTGCCGCCGACACCCACTGAAGGGAAGTCGCCATGACACACCGCTCGCTTCACGTTTCGGCCATCGCGCTCAGCATGGCTGCTTTTGTCTCGTTATCTCCTCTTTCCGCAGCCAGCGCGGACCCGTCGGCGCCAGGCGCGGAGACGCCCTCCCTCGCTGAGCCGGCGCCTACGCCGAGCGTCGTCACGTCGGCGCCTAACGGGACGGCGCCCACGCCAAGCGGGGGCACGCCCTCGCTCAGTGAGCCGGCGCCCACGCCAAGCGTTGCGACGACCGGCCTCCAGCGTCCCTCACACGCCGCCCGCCGCACCCGTACTGCATGGCGCAATGGACATCGATACGCCTATGACCGTAACCCGGTCGCGGCTGCCGCAACCGGCGTCGCCGGCGGCATCGCCGATCTGGGCTCGCTTGCCGCCTATCCGATCTATTGCTTTCCGCATTATGGTTCCTGCCGCGTCTACCGGCCGTATCCATAATCAAGCGGGCTGCCATGCATAGTGTGACCCCTCCGGGATAGGCCGCGGTTATGCGGCCTTCCTGCTCGGGCGTTCGCTCCACTCCCAAGGGAGTAGTCGCTTCACCGCGCCGATGAAGTCGGGTCAACGCCCGTCGCGCCGGTCGCCGACCGGACCACATGGATTGGCGACGTAACATGAAACCCCCCGCCGCTTCGTGCGTTTGTCCTGATGGATCAAGCTGCACAACCGTTGGCGCTGGTGGTGGAGGACGAGGAGCTTCTGCGTCTGCACGCCGCTTGCCTCCTCGAAAAGCACGGGTTTGCCGTCCTCGAGGCCAAGAATGCCGATGCCGCTCTCAAGCTGATGGAAACCCGTCACGACGTGCGGCTGCTCTTCACCGATATCCAGATGCCCGGCGCGCTCGATGGAATGGATCTTGTGCGCCAGGTTCACGATCGTTGGCCGAACGTTCTCTTGGTGGTGACCTCCGGCCAACGGAAGCCAACCCGCGCCGAAATCCCCGATGATGGCCGTTTCATCGCCAAGCCCTACGAAGCAGAAGAGCTTTTCGGGGAGGTGGACGATTTGATGCGCAAGTCTGATCGACCTTGAAATCGGGCCTAGGCGTCGTACGCCTCGTCTGATAATATCGGGGCATCATCGATTTCGATGGCTGAGAGCCAACGCGCGTTCCGCCGCAAGGAAACGCGAACTCCCTGGTTCAAACTGGGAGTCGAAAATCCATGCGGTGCTATTTCATGAGACGGGGCCATATCGTCGATGTCGAGATTCTAACCGGCCTCTCGGACGAGGAAGCTGTCGCCAAGGCGAGGCTGCTGTTTTCGAACCACCAGGGCCCGATTGAGGGGTTCGAGGTGTGGGACGGCACCCGCGTTGTCTTCAGGCATCATACTAACCTCAACGACGCCGCGAAAAACGCCGACGATCGCGGCGCGACCTCGTAACGGTCCCCGCAATAACCCCTTGCATTGGATGCGACCGATCCCGAATAATGACGCCAACTGAACAGTTGCAGGCTCTGACGCTGAATGGCGCTTGGGCCAAATTCTGAGCCGCCTCAAGCCCTGGTGCCATTCTCCAAATCCGGGAAAGACGTCATCGTCAAACTTATGAACACAATCCGTACGGAAAACCTCAATTTCATCCGCCATGGCGGAGAATTGGGGCGGTTGATCCGCGAGTACGATTGGAGCCGAACCCCCCTGGGGCCGCCCAAAAACTGGCCTCAAAGCCTCAAGACCACCGTGCGGCTCATGCTCACCTCCCGCCACCCTATGTTCATTTGGTGGGGGCCGGAACTGATTCAACTCTATAATGACGCCTATCGCGAGACGATGGGGCCGGAACGGCATCCTTCGGCGCTGGGTGAAGCCGGCCGCGATTGCTGGGCGGAGATCTGGCCGATCATCGGTCCCCAGATCGAGTTCGTCATGCGTGGCGAGGGCTCAACCTGGCATGAAGATCAACTCGTGCCTGTCACCCGCCATGGGGCATTGCAACAAGTCTGGTGGACATACGGCTACAGCCCCATCGACACGGAGGGCGGTGGCGTCGGCGGAGTGCTCGTCGTCTGTAGGGACGTGACGGAGCAGCACCTCGCAAGAGAGGCGCTCGCGCAAGCGAACGAGAAGCTGCTGGGCGATGTCGGCCGGCTTCGCGATCTCTTCGGCCAGGCGCCCGGCTTTATCGCGGTCCTGAGGGGACCGGATCATATTTTCGAATTCACCAACACCGCTTACGACCGGCTGATCGGCCGCGGCGACGCCCATGGAAAACGGGTCGTCGATCTACTGCCGGAGGTCGCCGCGCAGGGGTTCGTGACGCTGCTGGATCAGGTCTTCCGATCCGGCGAGGCTCACGTCGGCACGAGCGTTCCCCTCACTTTCGAGCGTAGGCCCGACGCCCCGGCGCGGCAACTTTATGTGGATTTTGTCTATCAGCCGATCCGGGACCATGCTGGTGCGGTGAGCGGCATATTTGTCGAGGGCCACGACGTGACGGCGCGGTTTGTCGCCGAACAGCGCCAGAAGCTGATGTTCGAGGAAATGCACCATCGCGTAAAAAACACGCTCGCGACTGTCCAATCGATCGCCATGCTCAGTGGAAAATCTGCAGCTTCGGTTGAAGAATACAAAGAACGTTTCTCAAGTCGCCTCGCGGCAATGGCAAGAACGCAAAAAATGGAGCCGCAGTCCGAAGCCGGAACCGTCGGGGTTCGCGAAATCATCGAGACGGAGCTTGCTCCCTACCTCGATCAAACAAAGGTCGAGCTGACGTGTGAGCCGGTCGCAATCAACTCGGGGTCGGCCGCCAACCTCAGTTTGCTGATGCACGAACTCTTGACCAACGCGGCGAAATATGGCGCGCTGTCTCGACCCGATGGCTTTTTATCACTCGACTGCCGTCGCTCCGGCGACCTGGCCCACCTCAGATGGCGCGAGAATTCGCCGGGCATCGAAACCAAATCCGTGAAGGAAGGCTTCGGCACCCGCCTCATCCGGCTCCTGGCCGCTGATCTCGAAGGGAGCGCGAAGATTGCGTTCCTGCGGGACGGCATGGAAGCCGAAATATACTTTCGTCTCACCCCGTCGACGAATAAGCGGTAGAGCAGCCCTCAATTCTATGCCCGTTCACATCCGGCAAATGAACCCGTGACGTCAGTGCGGGCATTTCCACCAGTCGCCGTCCTCCTGGTAAACACAGCCCCTGCGCTTCAGCCTCGCGCCGATCTGGTCGCGCTTCTCGCACGCCTGCGCCGTCTTGGGGTCATCGCCGTGGCCGCCTTTGCACTCCGCGTTGGCGGCGAGCCACGCCGTAAGGATTGGCGACTGCGCGTAGGCCGGGGCGCCAAGTCGCAGGCCGAAGCAGGGCGCCGCCAACGTGAGCGCGACGGTCGCCACCATCCGCCACATCGACCGCCGGCGCGCCGCGTGAGGGCGCAGAGCGGCGAAACGATTGTCCGCCCCGCAGGAATATCGGCAGCGAAGTCGCCCCGACACTTTGCTTAACCTTCAATTCACTCCCTCGCCTCCGCTATAGTCGATCCCTGAGCGCGGCCATGATCCGCATCGCCCGCTAGTCGCGCTAGGCCTTCCCCATCATGAGACATAAGCGCTCAATCCGCGCGAGCCGGGTGTTCTTCGGCAATGAGGATTATGAACTCTCCCGCGACCTGCTGTCGAGCCAGCGCGGGGAGGAAGGGGAGGAGGGTCGCTCAGATTCGAGCTTTTGAAAATCAGACATTTTCTTGCCAAAAGCCGGAAAGTGTGGTCTACTTTTCGGAAACGTCGGGCGATCGGTCCGGCGGGCTTGAAGTGCTGCGCGAAGTGTATAATTAACTCTTTGTTTAAGTATAATTTAGCAAGGCGTCGCGAATGCCATCGGAACCTGCCCGCGGGCTGCGAGGTGCGAAAAAGGCGCCGCAAGCCCTTGAAATCGCTCAAAACGGGAACGGAAATGGCCCCTATATGAAGGGCCAAAAAGAGCTAGTCGTGTTTCCGAGAAAGGCGGACCGGCCCGGTGGCTAAAAAGGTGCAAAGAAAGGCGCTTAACCCTCTGGAAAGCCTTCGGCGCTTTCGTTTTTGCCCGCGCGGGCGCACCGGTCGCGTTGTTTGGGGCTCGCCCATCGGCCTCTCAGGCAATTGGCGCCGCGACCGGGTGATGTATGATGGCGGGCGCTTTGCGGCTCGAGACGGAGACTGGATGATGGCCCCCAACGACGCGGCATCACGACGGGCGGCGTCGACCAATCCGCCGAGCGGCCTTGCCGCCAATGCGACCCGTGACATTTCCGCAGCGCTGACCGCCCTGCTTGCCGACGTGTTTGCGCTCTACATCAAGACGAAAAACTTCCACTGGCACATTTCCGGGCCGCACTTCCGCGACTACCATCTGCTGCTGGACGAGCAGGGCGACCAGCTCTTCGGCATCACCGACGATATCGCCGAACGGGTGCGAAAAATCGGGGGGACGACGCTGCGCTCGGTCGGTCAGATCGGCCGCCTGAAGCGCATCCTCGACAACGACGCCGAGTACGTGACGCCTGAGGATATGCTGGCCGAACTTCGTGACGACAACAAGCAGCTCACCCAGAGCATGCGTGAAGTCCACGACCTCTGTGACGAGCACGGCGATGTCGCGACAGCGAGCCTGCTTGAGAACTGGATCGACGAGGCCGAACGGCGCGTATGGTTCCTGTTCGAGACGAACCGGCACGCGTAGTCGGGCGATGTTGTCCCGGCGATGGGACCCGGCGATCCGTTAGCGTTGGCCGAAGGGCCTCGGGTGGCGGCGCCCGGCCGGTTTCGATGCCGTGCTACTCAATGATGATCCCATCCTTGATGAAGCCGATCGGATACTCGTAACGGTCGTTTTTCGACTTGTTTTCGGCGGACATGGTCGATCTCCACGCCCGATCGCTTCCCACCGCAGCGGCCTCGTTCAGAGGGCCAGTCATTTTATCGCGAACCGCCGAGCCGCATCCTGTGTTTTCCGTTCTTCTTCGATGTTCCAGCGATCGTCTTCGTCGGAATCTGGTTCCTGATGCAGCTCACGCAGGGCATGGGCGAACTCCTCACGCCGCGACGGGACCCGGAATCGCCTGGTGGGCGCACGTCGGGGGCTTCCTCGCGGGCGTGTGCTGCTGGTGCAGCCGAAGCGCGAGCATCGACCTTACTACGCTGACGAGGGCTTCCTTGGTTTCGACCCCGCGGGACGGGCCTAGCCGCTGGCTAGACAGCAGCATAACATGTCCGTTGGAGATATCTTCTGGTTCTTTTTCATGTTCACGGCCCTGCAGCCGGTCTTGCATCAGCGCATGCTCGAGGCCATGCGACGGATGTCATGATCCTGTCGGCCGCCGGAGAAGAGGGCCGGCGCTAATGCGCCTCGAGGAATGTCGATGGACCTTGCGAACTTCACCGACCCGCAGGCTCAGGCCACCATCGAGGCGGCGCGCATCGGCGCCGCCGCCGCCGTTCGCGCCGCATGGATCCAAGCAAGCGCGGCGGCGGGCGCCCTCGCCGCCGGCATATTGGCCTACATCGGCGCCGTCCGCCAGGTGCGGATTCAGGAGCGTGCGCAGGAAGTCCGGGCCCTGGCCTATCGCTTCCGGTTGCTCCGGGTGGTCGAGGAGTACCACGAGCAGGTCGCTCGCGCTTGCGCCGTCGCCGAGTCGCAATTGGCCGCTTTCCGTAGCGGCAGCGCGTCGGTCGCGATCACCAGCTTCCAACTGCTGCAGCCGCGAACGCTGCATGACGATAATTGGGAAGCGCATGCCTTGCTCGGTCGCCGCGCGGTGGAGCTGATCCTCACGATCGATGACTTGAGCCAGCGGCTGGCGCAATTCGACCAGCAGATCCGCTCGGAAGGGACGCACACCGATTCCAGTTTTGCAAACGCCACGATTCGCCAGCACGACGTGAAGGAAGCAGGGCAGCCCACGCACGTGCAGGAGCACGCGATCATCGACTACGCGCAGGTGCTCGACCAGCTCCGCACGGCGTTGGCGGCGCTCATCGTGGAATTGGAGGAGCCCAAGCGGACGTTCCCCTGGCATAAGTTGCCGCTCCGTGGCCGGCGTGCTGCGCGCGTGACGACGCACCAGGCGGCGCGCACGCGTCGTCCGACACCGCAAGGCGGGTCAGACCACCAATTCGCGCGTTGATGGGTCACTCGCGGTAGCCGCGAGGACGGTCTCCCTGGCCTTCGCCCGTCCGACACGCCCGCGAGTCGCCGATAAGACCGAAGACGTGCCTGACGCCGATCGCTTAGAGCGCATCCATCTACGCCTGCGACGGTTCGCGATCCCTCTATCGGAGCTGAACCTCATGCGCCCGACGCCACGTCGACAGGCGGCGCAGCTTCCAGTCGCGGCTTGGCGACAGCGACCCGAGCGGCTCGCAATAACCGGTCGTGGATCATGTAGCCGTCCTCCAGAACGCTCACGACGCTTCTCGGCGGGCTCGAATCGTCTTCGACCTCGGCCATCGCCTCGTGGAGGTGGGGATCGAAGGAAGCGCCGAGGGCCTCGATGCGCCTGACGCCAAATCGCCCCAACGTCGCGAGGAGCTGGCGCAGGGTCGCGCGAACGCCGTCGAGAAGCGCGGCGTCGCCCGGCGTCTGGTCAGTCTGATCCTCCGCCGAGGCGACCGCCCGCTGCAGATTGTCTGCGACCGACAGAAGCTCGGCCGCAAAATCGGAAATCCCGTATTCGCGCGCATCCGCCACTCTCCGTTCGGCGTGGCGTCGCGTGTTCTCGACTTCCGCCAGAGCTCGGAGCAGGCGGTCGCGCAGGGACGCGTTCGCAGCCTCGACCGCAGCGGGCTCCTGGCTGTCGGCCAACAGGCCTTCTCCGACCAGACGGACTTTGTCATCCGGATCATTATGCGGCATCGGGTTATCTTCCTTGCACAGTCAGCTGGGCAGGCGAACGCGCAGGAGAAGCGCGCATTTCAGCTTGCTTTGCGATGGTCGTCGTCGACTTCCCGAAACTCCGCGTCGATCACGTCGGGATTGTCGCCGGCCCCAGAACCTTGTCCGCCTGAACCCTGGCCGGCGCGGTTGGGCGCTTCGCCGATCCGCATCGACGCCCGCCTTAGGCGCTCGATTCCGTCGCGAATAGGTTGCACTTGATCGCGTTGCATGGCGGCTCTGAGCGCCGAGACAGCCCCATCGATGTCGCTCTTCACATCCGCAGCCAGGCGTCCTTGCGCATCCTTCAACGCTTTCTCTGCGCCGTAGATCGCGGCGTCTGCCTGATTGCGAAGATCGACGAGCTCCCGGCGGCGCCTGTCTTCCTCGGCATGCGCTTCGGCCTCGCGGACCATGCGTTGCACTTCGGCCTCGTTGAGCCCGCCCGACGCCTGGATGCGGATCGTCTGCTGCTTGCCGCTCGACTTGTCCTTGGCCGAGACGTTGACGATCCCGTTCGCGTCGATATCGAAGGTCACTTCGATCTTCGGCACGCCGCGCGGCGCCGGCGGAATGCCGACAAGGTCGAACTGGCCGAGAAGCTTGTTGTCGGCCGCCATCTCGCGCTCGCCCTGGAACACCCGGATCGTGACCGCCGTTTGATCGTCTTCTGCGGTCGAGAAGGTCTCGCTCTTTCTTGTCGGGATCGTGGTGTTGCGATCGATCAACTTGGTCATCACACCACCCAACGTCTCGATGCCGAGCGACAAAGGCGTCACGTCGAGGAGCAGCACGTCCTTTACGTCGCCTTGCAACACGCCGGCCTGGATGGCTGCGCCAACGGCGACCACTTCGTCGGGGTTGACCCCCTTATGGGGCTCGCGACCGAACAACGCCCGCACGGTCTCCTGCACCTTCGGCATACGGGTCTGCCCACCCACGAGGACCACCTCGTCGATCTGGGCGGCCGTGAGACCGGCGTCCTTCAACGCCGCCTTGCAGGGTTCGATCGTTCTTTGAATGAGATCGTCTACTGAACTGGACCCCATTTGTGGGACCACGGGACGTTGGATTTAAGGTGTGATCTCGCCTGCCCTTGTCCTTCAAGAATCAAGCCGCTTCTTGCTGCTTCTGCTGTGGGTATGTGGGCAACGCATTTGCGTTGTCCAAGCGAAGCGGCATATCCACAGCCCTAGCCGCCTCGATTTTGTCCATGCCGGCGCGCCACACTGCCATCGGCATCTGGTTGTTCATCGCCTGGTGCGGGCGCCGAAAATTGTAGAAGTTCATCCAGGAACTGATGCCGGCCCGCGCCTCGCGGGCGTCGGCATAAGCTTTCAGATGCACCTCTTCGTACTTGATCGAGCGCCACAGCCGTTCGATGAAAATGTTGTCCATGAAGCGGCCGCGTCCGTCCATCGAAATCGCGACGCCGGCCGTCACAAGCTTGCTGGTGAAAGCCTCGGCGGTGAAAGTGGAGCCCTGGACGCCCTTCTGTTTGTCAAGCTGCGATTTGGGTGGCGTTGATTTCCTTGCGGCGCTGCGAGATGAGCGTGAAGACCTCTCTGGCGATGTATCGCTTCAAGGCTCGAATGGCGTCGGGCTTGGAATGCCCTTCGGCTATTCGACGTGAGCTACGCGGGAGACTGGGTGACGGTATGAGGAAGGCGGCGTAACGGGGTTGGTGCTGAAGCCACCCGAATCTCCGGAAAGGAGCGTTACGCCATGGACGAGAATAGAGTTGTTTCCCTTCGACAGAAAGGGGCTATCGATGATCCGCTCACCGAGATTCTACGGGCTGGCGCGCGACGGCTGATTGCCCAGGCGGTCGAAGCGGAGTTCGAGACATTCCTGGCCTCGAACGCCGAGCTGGTTCTTTCCGACGGTCGTCGGCGCGTGGTTCGCCACGGGCATGATCCGGTCCGCGCGATCCAGACGGGGATCGGACCGGTGGACGTGCAAAAGCCGAAGGCTCGCGATCGGGGCGCGACGACAGGCGCGCGGATACGCTTCACCTCGCATATCCTGCCCAAATGGGCGCGGCGCACGAAGAGCCTCGACGCGCTGCTGCCGGTCCTCTACCTGCGCGGGATTTCCGCGGGCGACTTCCAGGAAGCCCTTTCCGCATTGCTCGGCAAGGACGCGCCCAACTTGTCGTCGGCGGTGATCGCGCGCCTCAAGGGCGAATGGGAAGACGAATATCGCCAATGGCAGAGGCGCGATTTATCGGCGCGCCAATACGTCTACGTTTGGGCGGACGGCGTCTATTTGCAGGCGCGAATGGAGCCGCAGGCCGAATGCATGCTGGTGCTGATCGGCGCGACGCCGGAGGGCAAGAAGGAGTTGATCGGCTTTCAGACAGGCATGCGGGAGAGCGCGCAGAGCTGGAAGGAACTGCTTGTCGACTTGAAAGCGCGCGGCTTGGCCGTCGCGCCGCAAGCCGCCATCGGCGATGGCGCGCTCGGGTTCTGGAAAGCGCTCGACGAGGCGTTCCCGACGACGCGTCATCAGCGATGCTGGCTGCACAAGACACTCAACGTGCTCGACAAGCTCCCGAAGTCGATGCAACCCAACGCGCACAAGGATCTGCGCGAGATCTGGCTGTCGCCGAACCGGGCCGCGGCGGAAGCGGCGATGACGACATTCGCCGAGAAATACGCGCCCAAATACGACAAGGCCATCGAATGCCTGATCAAGGATCGTCCGACCCTGCTGACGTTCTTCGACTTCCCCGCGGATCATTGGGACCATTTGCGAACCTCGAATCCGATCGAGAGCGTGTTCGCGACGGTGAGGCATCGCACCGTCCGCATGAAGGGCGCGCTGTCGCAAGATACCGCGCGTCTCATGGTGTTCAAACTGGTGATGGCGGCGTCGAAGACCTGGCGGAGATTGCGCGGTCAGAACCAGTTGCCGAAAGTCATCGACGGTGTAAAATTCAAAGACGGAATTGAAGAAGCCGCCGATATGAAATCCGCCGCTTGACTCACTCCGTCACCCACTTTCCCGCATAGCTCATTCGACGTGCGACATAATCTTTGGTTCTCTGGTCGGTGCGCAGGCGACCAATGGCAATGATGTGCAACGCGCTATTGGCGGCACGATCTCCTCCCCGGTTGAGCCGATGCCTGACGGTCTTTCCGGACGACGCCGGAACTGGGCTGACGCCGCATAGGGATGCGAAGCTGGCTTCAGACCGCAACCTCTCCGGATTGTCGCCGGCCGTGAGGAGGAGCTGTGCGGCGCCGGCATGGCCGATGGAATTGCGTGCGACGAGGTTCGGCGCCAACTCATCGACGATGGCGGCGATCATCGTATCGAGATCTGCGATCTCGTCATGCAGTTCGAGGTATCGACGAGCGAGGGATTTGAGGGTGATGCGATAGGCCATCTCCACATCACGATAGGCAGTCAGGTCGGGCCGCCACGAGGCCAGCGTGCGGATGAGTTGCATGCGGGTCATGTTGCGCAGTTGATCGCGCAGCCCGTCAGGGGCGCAGACGACCGTGTTGTGGATCAACTGCAGGGCGACACGCCTGGCGGTCACCGCCGTCTTACGGCAAGTCATAAGCACCCGCAGCGATTTGATCATTCCGTCCCGGCTTCGCGGGGTGACGGTTCGCTGGCCTGCGAAGGCGGCATGGGCGGCGTTCTGAGCGTCGAGATCGTCGTTCTTGCCTCGCCTGCGCCGGTCCTGCCTGTCCGGGGTCGTGACCTCGAGGACCTCAATGCCCGCCCGCTGCATAAAGCGCAGAAGGCCTGTGCCATAGCTCCCGGTCGACTCTACTCCGACGCGCTGCAGGTCGCCGAGCGAACACATCCAGGCGAGCATTTGCCGATAGCCCTGCCGGGTCGTGGCGAAGGATCGCGTTCCGATGACCCGATCCATCCACGACGGCTGCGACGTGCAGATCTTTGTGCGTATCCACGCCGCCGACGATGCGACGCTCTTTTCCTTCAATGACAGTCATTCCCACCTCCAGCTCTAACCGTGCATGAACGGCTTCGCCGGGACCGAGTGCGTGGACAGGACAGTCACGAGACCAGGAGGTCAGGCCCTTCTCGGGTCACAGGCATCGGCGAGGCAAAGCCCCACCGCAAGGCGTTCCCGGGCAGCCGACAGGTCCAGGGAAAGACACGGCTGGTCGATCGGAGTGTGGGTCAGGCCACACCGGAACGCCCTACGGGCGCCAGCCTACCAGTCGGTCGATCGGTATTTGAGTCAGGCCGCCCAGAAACTAGCCTCGATCCTTTGACTATCGGTATTGAAAATCCGCGGCTTTCCGAACCGAAGCAGCGCCTCTTCCAGCGCCGCCGCGCAGAATCTCGCATCGTTGGTGTTCGACAGCCGCCACGCCAGAACCGCTCGGCTGGCCCAGTCGATGATCGCCACCAGATAGAGGAAGCCGCACGACATCGGGATGAAGGTCACGTCGGCCGCCCACACGTGGTTCGGCTCGACAATCTTCAGGCCGCGCAGCAGGTAGGGGTATATCTTGTGCCCGGGCGCGGCTTTGCTCGTGCCGGGGCGCGGAACCAGCGCCTCGATCCCCATCACCCGCATCAGCCGCTGCACCCGCTTGCGGTTGACCCCACGGCCTTCTTTGTTGAGCTCGAAGGTCATTCGCCGCGAGCCGTAGAACGGAAGTTCGAGATGCAGTTCGTCGATGTGGCGCATCACCGCCAGATCGTCCGCCCCGGCGACGGGCTTGGGGCGGTAGATCCCCGAGCGCGCCACGCCCACAAGCGCGCATTGGCGGCGCACCGACAGGTCCTTGCCAGACCGTTCGACCATCGCTCTTCGATCGGGCGCGCTCATCGACCTGGCCTCCTGGCCAAGAAATCCCGTTCGACCGTCAGTTGGCCGATCTTGGCGTAAAGCTTGGCCGTCTCGCGTTCGCGCTCTTCCTCGCCATCGCCCGAACCGCTCGCCCCTCGCGCGAACAGGCTCGCGACATTGTCGAGAACCTGCTTTTTCCAGGCATAAATCTGGTTCGGGTGCACCCCGTGCCGCTTCGCCAGTTCCGGAACCGTCGCATCCTCGCGCAGCGCCTCAAGCGCAATCTTCGCCTTGAACGCCGCATCAAACTTCTTGCGTGACTTCGTCATTCCTCGCTCCGTCGGTTGCGACAGAGCAGGACATTTCACACCTTAGCCGGTGGTCCTAAATCTGGGGTCCAGCTCACTTTGGGCTTCACCTCAACGGATTGCAACTCGGCAAGTGGACATGGGCTGAGTTCCACGCGCTCCCTCAGACCACAATCAAGACAGACATTCATTGCGTCACAAAGTGGTCGAAGCTCGACACCGTGTGGCAGGGCGTCACCTTCGACGATCTGCTCGCGGCCGCGGCCGTCAAGGAGCCGCCGGCGCTCTACGCCATGACGCACTCGGACGGAGGCTACACGACAAATGTGCCAGTCGCCGATCTTGTCGGCGGCAAGGGCATGATCGCGACTCGCTACGAGGGAGCGCCGATTTCACCCGCGCACGGCGGTCCAGCCCGGCTTCTCGTTCCACATCTCTACTTTTGGAAGAGCGCCAAATGGGTGCGGAGATTGCGGTTCATGGAAGAGGATGAACATGGCTTCTGGGAGTTGTTTGGCTATCACAACCACGGCGACCCCTGGAAAGAGCAGAGATATGACGGCGATTGAGCCGGTTCCCGGTTCGGTGCGGAGACTTGAGTGGGGGCGAGCCAAAGTGCGTCAAGTCATCGTCGAAACGTCGCGCGTCAAAAGTCTTCTTCTCGAGGTCGCCCGATGGCAGGGACACCAGGCGGGCCAGCATGTGGACATTCGGCTCACAGGCGAGGCTGGCTACCAGGCGCAGCGCAGTTATTCGATCGCGTCGCCCCCAGAGGATGGATTGATCGCTTTGACGGTGGAGCGAGTGGAGAACGGCGAGGTTTCGCCATATCTCGTCGATGAGCTTCGGCAGGCCGACCAATTCGAATTGCGGGGGCCAATCGGCGGCTACTTCGTATGGAGCGTCGCCATGGGCGGTCCGCTCTGTCTCATCGCGGCCGGATCGGGAATCGCGCCCCTTATGGCTATGCTGCGACACCGTGACAGGCAGAACAGCCGCGTCCCCGCCGTGCTGTTGCATTCGTCCAGGAATCTGGAAGATGTGATCTATCGATCAGAACTTGATGCAATGGCGCGCCGCGATCCCGATCTGCGCGTGGTCACGACGCTCACCAGAAAACAGCCGGAGGGATGGACGGGCTACCGGCGAAGGATCGACAAGTCGATGCTGGCCGACGCGTGCTTTCCACCTGACCGGAATCCAATGACATATGTCTGCGGCCCCACGCCTTTCGTGGAGGATGTCTCAATGTTCCTGGTGGAGCTTGGACATGACGCTCTCACGATCAAGACGGAGCGGTTCGGGCCCACCAGAGGATAAAGGCGATGATTGAAAACGATTTGGACTTCGCTCTGGATGGCAATGCCGCCGCAGGCGCTCTTCGCGAGATCTTCGCCGCCGACGTGACGACCGCCCATATTCAATGCGACGCATGCGGCTCGGTCGGAGCCGTGGGTTCCCTGCGGTACTATGCAGCCCCGATGGGCGTCGTGCTCAGATGCAGCAATTGCGCAGCCATCCTCTTGAGGGCGGTCCAGACGCCGCATGGCCACTGGCTGGAAATGAGGGGCGCACGCCGCCTCAGAGTTGCTCCAACTTGAGGGCCGAGACGCTTCCGCGAAAAGATTGAACGACTCCGTTAAACCGTCTTTTCGCCGGCTGTGACGTCTCAACGGTCCCCGGCTGGCAGGCGTTTCAGCTATTAGCTGGGCGCACGCCCATTGAAGCGGCGGAACACGTGTGGCGCCAGCTCGGTCGATCACTGATCCGAGCTCCAAGACGCTTGCGCTGGACCCATTCACAAACCCGCGGCGATTTGTCTCTATAGACGGCGGCTATCGCATCGATTGCGAATAGGCATTTCACCTCGAACACGATTCCTGCGCCTAATTGGTCGGCGCGAAGGCGTCATCTCTTGAGCATCTCGCGAATGCGGAAATGCATCGGCTGAACTGAGGTCGCTTGGCCGTTGGAGACCGCCAATCGACGATCGACATTCGCCGACACGGGAGACTCGATCGCTCCAAGAACAGCCGGCCAATAAATCGCTTTTGCCGCTGCGGCTGAGTGAGTGCAACACAAGGAGTAACCCTATGAACACACCCAGTCCGGCTCTAACTAATTGCCCTAGCAGGGCGAGGGCCAAGGCAAGTCTAGTCAAGACCGCGGCATTGACTGTCGCCGTGATCGGGGCCGCGACGGCATCAGCGCTCGCGCAGAATCTCGAAACCCAGGAAGTCCAGCCGGCGCCGGCGGCGATCGGGGCCGATGTGCCGGCAACCTATTTCGGTCCGCAGCCGTCTCAGGTGCAGCGCGAACTCGTCGGTGAGTACCAGAATCTGAAGTCTGGCAAGATCGATTTCGACAAGGGAACCATCACCCTGCCTCTCTACCAAGGCGCGATGAAGAGCGGCGAAACTGTTTGGTACGTTGTCACCGATACCGACGATAAGGGCAACGCTGAACAACTCGGCCTCAATTATTCGCCGAAATTGACCTTTGCAGACGTCGGCCGCGCGGTTCGAAACGCGACTCTGGACAGCAAGTTCAAGCTGATTTTCGACGTTGGCACGGTCGATTTCTCGCCGAAACGGAGCGTGACGCCAGGCGACGCTCCCAATTTCTTCCCGCCGAAGCAATTTCAGCCAAGCGGCGTTGGCGACAAGGATTACACCCTGCTTGTCAAGATCACCAACGCTGGCGGACATATCTACAACGCGCCGGTGGTCGCCTATAACGTGTCACCGGATGTCCTCAACCAATTCTGTGACGGAAACCCTGACCATGGTCTCGTCCATCGGAAGGTGGTGAAGATTTGCCCGCGTGACCAGACGGTCACGATGATGCTCACCACCGGATTTAGTTTCGCCAAGCCAGTGCTTTACCTCTCGACCGACACCAACAACAAGCTGACCGCAACGTTGGAGGGCGCCACCTACGCTCCGGGGCTGGAGGATATCAATGCGGCGCCGACGACAGCCTCTTTAGCCCGGTCGAGCGCATTTTCGTGTTCGCCAATGGTCCAACCGGCAAGGACAATCCGCAGCGTCAGGGCTTGAACAGCGCGCTGTCTGACCGCGGCTCTCCGCTGAATGTGCTCGGCGGCATTCCCACCGTCGCAACCGACTACAGCCCGATCTGGGATCTCAATCCGTCGGTATGGACCCAAAGAGCGATCGAACTCGGCTACCGGTCCCGGATGACCGAGGAATTCTCGATCCTCGGCATGGTGCAGAAGGGCTGGGTCACTGGGCTCGACGGCAAGAAGTTCGGATCGGTCGGCCTCGTGGTGGACTGCCCGATCGTCTATCGCTTCCTGTGAGCGGGCGTCGCAGCATGGGAGTCCGGCGCCTCACTGGGCTACCTGGTTCCTTTCCATCCAAGGCCGTTGGGAAAGCTGTCATGCACGTTGTCGGGCGCCTTCTCGTCAGCTCGTTTGTCATCACGTTCGTTGGCGGACCCGTGGCGGCCGAGGCAGTCATGCTGCGCGCCGGAGAAGCGACAGGACCGAACGCCGTATTCGCCATCGACAAGGCGAAGCCCCACATGATCGTGGTGCGCACAACCCAGGTCGGGGTCGCCGGCTCACGGATCGAGGTGTTCGTCGACAAGGCCAAGACGCCGGCGTTTCGCCACCTCTTTGCGGCCGGCGAATGCAAGTTCGGCGATATCGGCAGCAAGTGCGAGGTGATCGTCCCGGCGTCCAACCCCGCTTATGCGGCGATCCTCGCTCAGTTCAAACACGGCCGCGTCGCCAGGGTCACGGTCGACGACGCGGGAGCCATGAAGATGGACCAGACGGCGTCGCTCGCGGGCTTCACCAAGTCGCTGCGTTGAAGCCGGCTTGGCGAAGGGCGAGCCGCGCCGGCGAAGGGCCGGGCTGTCACAACACCGGGAGAAGAGACATTGATCAGGGGTCTTTTGTGCGTCGCCCTCAGCCTGATCCTCGTGACGCGCGCGTCGACGGCAAGCGCCGCCTCGATTGTAACCGAGTGGCTCGACCAGGCGCTGCCCTACGCGCAGGAAGTGGCGTGGGAGCCGACGGTCGGCTCGCGGTTTTTCGCTATCCTCCAGACGGCAATCTACGACACCTGGACCGCCTACGATCCCATCGCCGTGGGGGTCGTCTCGGGGACCGCCCTCAAGGGACAAGGCGGCGCGGAGAACGAAGCGAACAAACGCGAAGCGATCAGTCACGCCGCCTTCACCGTTTTGCGGACGTTTGCGCCACAGCATCGGCGCGCGCTCATCGAACGCATGGAGGAGCTCGGCTATGATCCGAACGCCCACACGCCTCCGGCCGAGATCGGGCGGCGGGCTGCTGAAGCCGTTCTCGCCGACTGCCGCGACGACGGTGCGAGCGAAGCCAGCAACTTCGCCGACACGACTGGCTACCAACCACGGACGTCCGGACCGCCGGACGCCTGGCGGCCGATTGAGTTGTTTGGAAGGCGGCAACTTCCGACGACCCCGCAATGGAGCCGCGTCATGCCCTTCTCGCTGGCGCGCGCCGACGAATTCCGCCCCATACCGCCGCCGGCGCCCGGGTCCGCCGAATGGTCGCGGCAGATCGACGTGTTAATCAAGACGAGCGGCGCGCTGACCGACACAGAGAAGGCCGAGGCGGAATATTGGGGGATTTTTGGCATGGCTCCCGCGCCGGAACTGATCGAAATGACGAAATTCGTCTCCGACACCAATGATCTGCGCCTCGACGACGACGTCAAGTTGTTCTTCGTCGCCAGCAACGCGATCTTCGACGCCTCGATCGCCGCCTGGGATGCCAAGTATGCCTATGATTATGTGCGCCCGATCACCGCGATTCGCGCGCTCGGCGACGCGACGATAAGCGCATGGCGCCCCCGCTCTCTATCCGAAGCACTGGCCTCTTCCACGCCGGCCGCGAAGGAGGACGCTGAACATTCCGTCATCCTTCCGGCCGGACTAGCAGAGGTGCCCGCAGCCGATTGGGAGCCGTATTTGCCCACGCCGCCATTCCCCTCTTACATTTCTGGCCATAGCGCTTTCACCGCGTCCTGGGCTCGCGCGATGGAGCTGGCGATCGGAAAGCCGGACTTCAATTTCAAACAGACGGTGAGGCATCTCTACGTCGAACAGCGCGAATTGGCCGAGCCGGTCGCGCTCTCCTATCCAACCTTCGCGGCCGCTGCCGAAGCGGCCGGAATATCGCGCGTCTGGGCCGGGGTTCACTGGCCGGCGGACAATGAGCGCGGCCTCGAGCTCGGCCGCAAGGTCGGCGAGAGCGTCTGGCGGCGCGCTGAGCAGTTCGTGCTCGGCACGGCGTCCCCAGCCTCCGCCGTATTCGCGACTCTGCGCCCGCCCTTCTGGTTCCACGACAATGAAACTTCGGACCACCCGGCCCATTTTGACGCCGCTTCGGGCCTCGCGATCGACTTGCCCCCTCAAGGAGCGGGCGTGTGGCGGAGCATCGTGGCCGACGCGATGCCCGCCGGCGCATACGAACTGAAACTCAAGGCCAAGGCGACCGGCGATGCGCCAGTTCGGCTCAAGGTCGCGATCGAACCCGGCGAGAGATCGCAAGCCCCTCTCGCAGAGGCCGAGGCGGCGATTCCCACGACTGGCTCCGACAGCGTCGTGACCATTCCTTGGACGACCGGCGGAGCCCAATCGTTCAGGGTGTCGATCGAAGCGCGCGCCGATGATAGCGGCGCCCGGCTGCTCGTCTCAGCCATCAAAGCTTCACGGGTGTGGCCGATTGTGGCCGGGTCGCCCCGTTACTACGAGCCGAATTCCGGAGGTCAGCCGGAGTGAAGATGTCCTCAAGCGATGCGAGCGTAGTGCTTGTCCATGGCGCCTGGGCTGACGGATCAAGCTGGGCGAAGGTCATCGCGCGGTTGGCAGCAGATGGCGTCAAGGCGGTTGCCGCGCCTTTGCCGTTGACATCGTTCCACGACGACGTCACGGCGCTTGATCGAGCGCTCGAGCGCGTGAACCCACCGGTCGTCCTCGCGGGCCACGCCTATGCGGGCGCGGTCATTGGGGCGGCCCGCAGCGACAAGGTGAAGGCGCTCGTTTATGTGGCCGCGCTCGCTCCGGACGAAGGCGACACGGTCGCTGACGTGTTCTATCGCGGCACGCCGCATCCGCAGGCGCCGAAGCTCGCGCCGGACGCGCACGGGTGGATTTATCTGCCCGAGGCGGCCTTCGCCGCCGCCTTCGCGCAAAATGCTTCCGCGGAGGAGCTAGCAGTGCTGGCCGCGGTCCAGCGGCCGATCTCGCCCGCCTGCATCACCGTCAAAGTGGGGCGGCCGCTGTGGAAGGACCGGCCGGCCTGGTTCCTGGTCGGCGAGCAGGACCGGATGATCGTCGAGGAAAATCAGCGATTCATGGCCGGGCGGATGAAGGCCCGGATCCGCTCGCAGCCCGTCGATCACACGCCGTCGGTGACTGCGCCCTCATATGTGCTCGACATCATTCGCGAGGCAATCGGCGCGGTCGTCAATGGCTGAAGTGAGCGACACTGTGAACGCACTCATCACTAATCTCTCGACGCTCGCTCCATTCCGGGGCGATATTGACTATCGCTTGATCCGCGCCGCGATGGTCTTCACGTTCTTCATCTTCGGCTACCAGAAGTGGTTCAGTTTTGAAGCTCATCAGATTGCGCCGTTCATCGGCCACAGTCCGCTGGTCTTCTGGCTGATCCCCGCGTTTGGGATTCGGGGCGCAAGTTTCTTCCTCGGCACGACGGAATGGCTGTTCGGGACGCTGATTTTCCTGGGCTTCTGGTATCGAAGGCTCGGCGTCGTTGGCGCGCTTGGCTCGATCGTCACCTTTCTCGGCGCCGTCACAATCATCCCGTTTTTCCCCAACGCGTGGGCGACGGAAGCGGGCGGATTTCCGGCCATGTATCTGCCGGTCGCGTTCCTGGTGAAGGATTTCCTCTTCCTGGCGGCTTCGTTCTACCTCCTTAAGCAGGATCTGACGCGTGTGGCGCTGGAAGACCGCGCCGGCGTGGGGAGAAGCAAGACAGAATCGGCTTGAGCCAAACCTGGTTATCGATGAGCGAAAGGAGAAGCTTCATGACGGCGACTCACTATCGGACTGCCAAAGTCGACGGCCGCGTCGTCTTCTACCGCGAGGCCGGCCCTAAAGGCGCGCCGAAGTTTCTGCTGCTGCATGGCTTCCCGACCGCCGGCCACATGTTCCGCGACCTTATCCCGGCTCTTGCCGACCGCTTCCATATCGTCGCGCCCGATCTGCCGGGCTTCGGCAACTCTGATATGCCCGATAGGGGCAACACGTTCGACCGGATTGCCGAGACGATCGATCGCTTCACCGAGACCATCGGCTTCGATCGCTATGCGGTCTACGTGTTCGATTACGGCGCGCCGACCGGGTTCCGGCTCGCGGTCAAGCATCCCGACCGGATCACCGCGATCATCTCGCAGAACGGCAACGCTTACGAGGAGGGCTTGAGCGACGGCTGGAATCCGATTCGGGCGTACTGGAGGGACGCTTCGCCCGCGAACCGCGCAGCGCTGCGCGACTTTCTGAAGCCCGAAAGCACGTACTGGCAGTACACGCACGGCGTAATCGACACGACGAAGGTTTCCCCGGACGGCCATTCGCTGGACAATTTCTACCTCGCCCGGCCCGGCGTGACCGAGGTGCAGCTCGACCTGTTCGGCGACTACAAGAGCAACGTCGCGCTCTATCCGACTTTCCAGCAGTACTTCCGGACCCACAAGCCGCGCTTGCTGGCGGTGTGGGGCAAGAACGATCCATTCTTCCTGCCGCCGGGCGCGGAGGCCTTCAAGCGCGACATCCCGAACGCGACGGTGCGCTTCTTCGACACCGGACATTTCGCGCTGGAGACACACGCTCCCGAGATCGCGGCGGCCATCCGGGAATTCCTTCCCCGCTGACCTCCATTTCGCAATCGAGGAGAGACTCCAATGGCGAAGTCAGTCGCGATCGTCACGGGCGCGAGCCAGGGCATCGGACGGGCGACGGCGATCCGCCTCGCGCGCGACTTCTCGGCGCTCGTCCTCGTCGCTCGGGACCGGGCCCATCTGGACGAGACGGCGCAGGCGGTGAAGGCCGCCGGCGCCGAAGCGCTGGTAATCGATATCGACCTTTCTGAGCTCCCAGCTGCCCAGACCGTCGTCGATCAGGCCTTGGCTGCATTCGGTCGCATCGACGCGCTGCTCAATATCGCCGGCGCGGTGCCTCAGATCGACCTCTTCGAGATGACCGACGAGCAATGGGAGGGCGGGCTGGCGCTGAAGCTGCACGGGGCGCGGCGCCTCACGATCGCGGCGTGGCCCGCTTTGAAGAAGGCCAAGGGCGCGGTCGTCCTGATGTCGGGCAATTCGGCCTTGTTTCCGAAAGCGCCCTATGCCGCGGTCGGCACGATCAACGCCGCGATCGTCGCTTTGGCGAAGGCGTTCTCGGATCGCGGCATCGCCGATGGTGTGCAGGTCAACAGCGTGCTGCCTGGACCGGTGATGACGGGCCGCCGCCAGTCCTATCTCCAGCATTGGGCGCCACTGCACAACATGACGGTCGAAGAGGCGACCGCGAACTTCCCGAAGGAGGCCGGCATCGCCCGCTATGGCGAGCCGGAGGAGATCGCGGAGCTGATGGCCTTCCTGGTGTCGCCAGGCGCGCGCTGGATGACCGGTTCGACGCTCCGCATGGACGGCGGCGAGGTGAAGTCCATCTGACGGCGGAGAGGCTCATTGCGGCGAGCGCGCAGCTCTGCCAGAGGCATGCCGAGTCGCGCCGGTCGGATGGTCATTCCCGCCAGCGACGGAAGCAGCCTCGCCCGTTGCGAGTGCTCCGGTTGTGGAGGGACCGGGTGAGACACGCGGTCCGGCCGCTCATTCTTTGTAGGGCTCCCACCAGCCCCTCCGCCGCCGCGCATCCTGAAGCTGAACGTCCGGACGCTGTCTCGATATCTGGCAATCGAGGGGGCCAGCTTCCAGGCCATTCCGACAACGTGCGCTACCCGAAGGCGCGCGAGCTGCTCGCCGTCACCGACATGCCGATTGGCGAGATCGCGCACGCCCTGTCCTACGCCGGGCACCCGCCGTTCATCGACGCCTACCCGGGTGCGGCGTCCCACGTCGGAATGGCGCCGCGCGACCCATAAGCGGTGAGCTTTTACGACCGCTCTTTGCGCTTCGCCGGGTGGCGGGTTCGACTGATCGCAATCCACTCTTCAAGATGTTTCGCCGACTTTCTCCATGGATTCCTGCTTAGGCGGAGACCGGGCATAGAGACAACGCAAGGCAAGGCCCGCTTATGTGCCCACTTGCGACGTTCGCGGTCGCGATCTGCAACAGCAGCTTCACATCGACTCCGGCCATAGGCTCGCAGGACCTGCGTGCGGAGGTGAACGCACCTGCCTCGGAGCGGTAGGGACAAGTCGTTGAGCGACGTCTAGCGTTCGTCTCGACGGCGCACCCTGACGTGCGCTAAGCCAAGAACAAATGCCGAAGAGAGATGTCTACACAGACCAAAAAAAGTGTCTACACGCCGCCGGGGACCTCGGCTAGGCCATTGATTTAACTGGTGCCCAGGGGCGGAATCGAACCACCGACACTGCGATTTTCAGTCGCATGCTCTACCAACTGAGCTACCTGGGCGACCGCGCGTCCTCTTGGGACCCAAGCGGATGGCGGCTTATAGGCGCCGGGCTGCGCCTTGTCCAGAGCGAGCGGGGCTGACCGCATCGGCTTGCCGCGCTTCGCTTCTGGCGCGAGGCGGCGAGTTCGTGATAATGTCCGAGCCCATGCGTGTCGCCGTTCAATTCTGCTTCGTCTCCTTCGCCGTCTCAGCGGCTCTCCTCGCGCCTGTCGCGCGAGCGGCGGCCGCCGACCTGCCGATGTCGCCCTCGAGCTATCCGGCGCTCGCGCCCAGCGCGGCGGACGTGACGCCCGACCCCTGGGCCGGCCTTTATGTCGGAACCGGCGTCTCCGCCTGGGGCGGCAAGGGGGTCAAGGGCGGGTTCGGGGCCGAGGGCTACATCGGCTACAATCATGATTTCGACAATGGCGTGATCCTGGGCGTCCGGGCGTCGAGCGGTTACGAGCCCGAGCTCTGGTCGACCCCGCGCGGCTTCACCCAGTTCACCGGAACCGCCTTCGCCGGAGGCGAAGCCATCGTCGGCTACCGGATGGGGCAGGTGACCCCCTATCTGATCGCCGGGGTCGATCTCGCCCGGCCGAGCAATTTCGGGACGATCAGTCCGCTCGACGCGGTCAACAACGTCTTTTCGGGGCCGGGCTCCGTCCAGGCGGTCGGCACCGTCGGCATGGGCGTCACTTACCAGATCACGCCGAATTTCAGCATGGGCATCGAAGCGCGCGTCCATACTGTCAACAACGGCAGCGCCCTGGCGCCGTTGCCCTACTAGCGGGTGCGGTTGCTTTCGCCTGGGCGCCCTTCTCGATGACCCTCATGAACCAATGGTCCCGCCGCGCGCTGCTCGCCAGCTTCGCCGCCGCATCGGGCGCGCGCTTCGTTGCTCGCGCGACCGCTCAAACCGAAACGCAAGGGGCGGGCGGCGGCTCGGCGCCGTTCGGATATCCCGACGTCGTCAAGCGCGCGCGCGACCTTGCCGCCGCGCCCTATGACGCGGCGATCCCGGCCATGCCGGACGGACTGGCGAATCTCGATTTCGACGCCTGGCGCGACATCCGCTTCAAATCAGACAAACCTCTGCTCGACGGGCAGAACAACAATTTCCGCCTCGAGCTTTTTCACCTGGGCCACCTCTACAAGCGTCCCGTCACCATCAACGTGCTCCGCGACGGCATCCCGGCGCCCATTCCCTATGCGTCGAACCTGTTCGACTATGGGCGGACCAAGGTCGAGGCCAACCTGCCGGTGAACTTGGGCTTCGCCGGCTTCCGCCTGCGCTTCCCGATCAACGCGCCCCACGTCTGGGACGAGGTCGTGGCGTTCCTCGGCGCGAGCTATTTCCGCTTTCTCGGCCGCGGGCAGCGCTACGGCCTTTCGGCGCGCGGGCTCGCCATCGGCGCCGGCCAGCGGCTCAACGAGGAGTTCCCGTTCTTCCGCGAATTCTGGATCGAAACGCCGGGCCCGGCGGCCGAGCGCATCGTGATCTATGGGCTGCTCGACGGCGAATCGGCGACCGGCGCCTTCCGTTTCGATCTGGTGCCGGACCAGGAAACCTATATCGAGACCAACGTCACCCTCATCGCGCGGAAGGCCATTCCGGACCTTGGCCTCGCGCCGCTCTCCTCGATGTTTTACGTCGGCAAGAACGACCGTCGCTTCTCCGACGATTTCCGTGGCGAACTGCACGATTCGGACGGGCTCCTCATGCACACCGGCGCCGGCGAATGGATCTGGCGCCCGCTCAGCAATCCGGTCGCGCCGGCCGTCTCGGTCTTTCTCGATACCAACCCGCACGGCTTCGGGCTCCTGCAGCGCGACCGCAACTTCCCCGACTACCAGGATCTCGAACTCGCCTACGAACTCAGGCCGAGCTACTGGATCGAGCCGCACGAGGGCTGGGGCGAGGGCAGGGTGGTGCTGCTCGAACTGCCGACCAGCGACGAGACCAACGACAACATCGTCGCCGCCTGGTCGCCGAAAGACGGCCTCGAGGCGGGCAAGTCGCTGGCGTACGGCTATCGCATCACCGCGCTGACGATGGATCAGGACCTCACGCCGGGCGGCCGCACGATCGCCACCTTCCATGTCGCGGCGCGCGCGCTCGGCGCTCCGGAATCGCCCCCGCCCGGCGCGACCCGGTTCCTGATCGACTTCTCGGGCGGCGAACTCTCCTACTACATGAGCGATCCCTCGATGGTGGCGGTGGTCGCCACCACCTCGAACGGCCGGATCCTGCGCACCTTCCTCACCCCCAACACCCATATCCGCGGCTTCCGCGCCGGCGTCGACATCGCCGTCGATCCGGGCCAGAGCGCGGATCTGCGCGTCTTCCTGCGCGCCGGCCCCAAGGCGCTGACCGAGACCTGGACCTTCCCCTGGCGGGCGTGAGGCGCCTGCTAGCAGGGCGAAAACAGGGCCGACGCCGCGTTTCTGCTCAATCCTGCCAAGGAAAGACGCTTTATTTCCAGTTGGTTCCGATAGAATTCTCATGTACGGGGAAGGGCGAAATAACAGGACGGTAACAGGCGGCCAATTCGTATTGATCAGGCCGATAACAGGGGCGTGGAGCGCCCCGAAAACGGGTGACGATCGCTCCGCCGCCAAAGGCCGGGCGGCAGATGAAAGAAATTAAGCATCTATATGTTTTAGAACGCTAAACATCGATTTGTTCTATTTTTGTTCTTGCATAACCGCGGCGATGCGGATAGGATACGAAGCTTCGCTGATCGGGGTTCGTGAGCCGCCCTGGAACCGACAAGGGCAATCTCATGACCAGTCGCAATCAACCGGCCGCGCGGTTTCATGTCCGCTGGCTTCCCGCGAACGCGCTCACGCCCGATCCCAGAAACGCGCGCATACACTCGGCTCGTCAGGTCGCCCGCATCGCCGACAGCATCGCGGCCTTCGGCTTCAACGCGCCGGTCCTCATCGACGGGAAGGGCGGGGTGCTGGCGGGTCACGGGCGGCTGCTCGCCGCCCGGCGCCTGGGCTTGAGGGAGGTTCCGACCATCACGCTCGATCATCTGAGCGAAGCCCAGGCCCGAGCCTTCATGCTTGCCGACAACCGGCTTGGCGAGCTCGCCTCCTGGGACGACGGGCGGCTTGGCGTCGAGCTTCAGGAGCTGAAGAGCCTCGACCTCGATTTCGCCCTCGAAGCGACCGGCTTTGAGCTGAGCGAGATCGATCTGAGGATCGACTGGCGTCCTTCCCGACGCCCTATGGCCCGCGGGCGCGATCAGCGATCGCGCCTACAGCAAAGCGATCAGCGAGCGCGCGCGCCGGTCGCGCAGGCGGGCGACGCGTGGACGCTCGGGCCCCATCGTCTCGTTTGCGCGGACGATTGCGACGCCGCGGGTTTCTCCGCGATCGACGCCGCGATCCGGCGATGGCAGGCCGCGACGGGAGACAGCGCGCGCCTTCATCCGGGCGGCGAGACCTTCGATGAGGTCGCGCGGGGCAGAGGCGGTGCGCGCCGCGAACCCAGAGAGCGCATTCCCTCCCCCCTTGTGGGGGAGGGCGAGGGAGGGGGGTCGCGCGGACGGGAAACGCGAGCGCGACGTCGCGCAGACGGGAAACGTGAGCGCGTTACCTCCACGCCAACGGGATCTGCATGGCGCGACCCCCCACCCTAACCCGCCCCCACAAGAGGGGGCGGGGACAGATCGGAACCGCATGCGATGCAGCCCGGCTTCAACTGAGACGAGAATACCCATTATGATATTGAGATCGCCCTTTGTCTGAGACGTCCGTTCCCTCACCCCCGACCCCCCTCGACGAGCTCGGGGCAGGCTCTCTCCCGGACGGGAGAGGGGAGAAACAGCCCCGGCGGGACACCCGCTTCCGGCCCGGGCAGTCGGGCAATCCGCGCGGGCGGCCGAAGCGCGGGGCTTTGAGCGCGCTCGTGGCGAGCGCGCTCGGCGAGAAGGTCGAGGCGAAGGAAAACGGCCGGCGGCGGCGCATCACCAAGCTCGAGGCGGCGGTGAAGCAGCTCGTCAATCGCGCCGCGGGCGGTGATCAGCGCGCGACGCAATTCGTCTTTGCGCTGCTCGACGGCGATCAGGGCCGCCCGGCGCCGCAGCCGGCCGAACGCCCCGCCGCGGGCGACGCCATCGTCGTCGCCGAGCTCGTCCGCCGCCTCTCGCGGGTGAAGGAATGAGCGCCGTGCCCTCACCCCAACCCTCTCCCGCAAGCGGGAGAGGGGGCGCGATCCCTTCTCCCGCTTGCGGGAGAAGGTGGCCGGCGGCAGCCGGCCGGATGAGGGCGCGCCCATGACCGCCTTCAGCCCCGCCGAACTCCACGCCCTGCTCCGGGCGGACTTCTATTCCTTTCTGGTGCGCTCGTTCGCCGAGCTTCATGCCGGGCAGAGCTTTTCGCCGGCCTGGCACGCCGAGGTTCTGGCGGCGAAGCTTCAGGGGGTGGGCGAGGGCCGGGTGAAGCGACTTATCGTCAACGTGCCGCCGCGGCATCTGAAGTCGCTCGCCGCTTCGGTGGCCCTGCCGGCGTGGCTCTTGGGCCACGATCCCACACTCTCCGTCGTCAACGTCACCTACGCCCAGGACCTGTCGGAAAAATTCGCCCGCGACTGCCGGGCGGTGATGACGTCCCCATGGTACCAGTCGCTGTTTTCGACAAAACTCGCCTCATCCCGCGAGCCCTTGGCCGAGCTCGCGACCACAAGCGGCGGCTCTCGCATGGCGACTTCGGTCGGCGGGGTGCTGACCGGCCGCGGCGCCGACGTGATCCTGATCGACGACCCGCTGAAGCCAACCGATGCAATGTCCGAGAGCCGACGCAGGGCGGCGAACGACTGGTTCGATTCGACGCTCTATTCGCGGCTCAACGACAAGGCGAAGGGGAGCATCGTCATCGTCATGCAGCGCCTGCACGAGGACGATCTCGCGGGACACGTGCTCCGGCAGGGCGGCTGGGAGGTCGTGTCGTTTCCGGCGATCGCCGAGGGCGACGAGCATTTCGCGATCGAGACGCCGTTTGGACCGAGAGAGTTTCGGCGGCCGGCGGGCGAGGCGCTCGCTCCCGAGCGCGAGCCGCTGGCGACGCTGAGCCGCATCCGCGCGACCATCGGCGAGATGAACTTCGCCTCGCAATACCAGCAGGCTCCTGCGCCCGCCGGCGGGGCGATGATCAAGGCGGCCTGGTTCCGGCGCTTTGACCTGAACGAAATCCCGTCACCCCCGGACTCGATCCGGGGGTTCGACCGGATCATCCAGAGCTGGGACACCGCCAACAAGCCGAGCGAGCTTGCCGACTATTCCGTCTGCACCACCTGGGGCCTCAAGGGCCCGAACTTCTATCTCCTCGACGTGTTGCGCCGAAAACTCTCGTTTCCCGAGCTCAAGCGCGCCGTGATCGATGAGGACCGGCGCTTTTCCCCCGAGGCGATCCTGATCGAGGACAGGGCGTCGGGAACGCAGCTGATCCAGGAGCTGATCTGGGCCGGATGCTCGCGCGCGACCCGCTTTTCCCCGTCGGGCGACAAGGTCATGCGCCTGCACGCCCAGGCAGCGACGATCGAGAACGGCTTCGTCTTTCTGCCGGAAGAAGCCCCCTGGCTCGCCGATTACCTCGCCGAGCTCCTCGCCTTCCCGGCCGGGCGCCACGACGACCAGGTCGAACTCGACCGCGCAGGCGCTGGCCTGGGCGAAGCAGCGGCCGGCGTGCACCACGGGGATAATCGACTATTGGCGGCGGCTGGCGGAGGAGGGGTGAGGGTGATCCATCACCGCCATTGGGAGGCCCGGAGAGCCGAAGCAACCCCCTGGTTTGCGCCCTGCGGCGTGGATTGCTTCGTCGCTCAACGCTCCTCGCAATGACGGAGGCGGCGAGGCCGTCATTGCGAGGCCCGGAGGGCCGAAGCAATCCATGGTTTGCGCCCTGCGGCGTGGATTGCCTCGTCGCTCACGCTCCTCGCAATGACGGCGAGGAGCGGCTTCAGGCGAGGGTTTCGTAAAGGTCGCTCCACTCGGGATTCATCGCCTGGATCAACGCGATCTTCCTGGCGCGCGATCCGCCCTTGATCTGCTTCTCGCGTCCGATCGCCTCGTCCATGCGTTCATGGCTTTCGTACCAAACGAGCAGCTTGCACCGGTAGCAACTCGTGAAGCCGGGCGTGAGACCTTCGCGATGCTGGTAGGCGCGCTGCGCCAAATTCGAAGTCACACCCGTATAGAGCGTTCCGTTGCGCCTGCTGGCCATGATGTAGACGCACGGCGCGCGGGCCATGTTGGCTCCTCAGGCATTCACCCCGTCATTGCGAGGCCCGCAGGGCCGAAGCAATCCATGGTGCGGGTCCTGCGGCATGGATTGCTTCGTCGCCCTAGCCCGTCGACAGACGGCCGTCTCTCAACTCCTATGGCTCCTCGCAATGACGGCGCCAGTTGGTCACCGTCATCCCGAGGGCGCGCGCCAGTCGCAGAGCAAAGCTCACCCAGGCTTTTCGCCAAGCCTCTCCTTGAGCCAGGGCACGAATTTCTTTGCTTCGGTCAACGTGTCGTCGAGCGAGCGATAGCTGACGCCCGAGTAGAATTGAACCGGCGTCCACTCCCCGCCGTCTTCCGGATCCCGCCTGAATTCTTCGAACCCGAACGTGCCGTCCGGGCGCGAGAAGAGGTCCACGCACCTGTCGTGTTCCAGGTTTTCGACGCTGGAAAAGACCAGCCATGACTTATCGATGCGTTTCGACATCAGCGGGACCGTTCGTCAGTCCCCTCTACGATCCGGCGCCGTCGCGGTTGACGTCAACGACAAAAAGGAAGCTATCGTTGTTTCCACGCTATCTCACTCGGTATTGGCGCGGCGTCGGATAGGCAAATTCGGGCACGTCAGCGCCGCCGTGGACGATCTGGCAATCGAGCAATGACGGGAGCCGTCATGGCCGGGCTTGTCCCGGCCATCGCGCGGTCCCGCCGCCGCTGGCCGCGCTATCGATTCAACGTCGCGTACAAGTCCAGCCAGCCGGGGTTGGAATTGACGATCAGTTGGGCTTTCCAGGCGCGCGGCCAGTGCTTCATGTTCAACTCGCGCTGAATGGCGGCGGTGATGGTTTCGTAGGATTCCATATAGACGAGGCGCTTGAGACCGTAGCGCTCGGTGAAGCCCTTCGCGGTGCTCGTAAGCGCGTCGGCCGATGTCGGAGGTCACGCCGATGTAGAGAATGCCGTTCGGGCGATTGGTCATGATATAGACCCAGCCTCCCCGCATTGGCGCCCGCGACTACCGCGTGGATGGCCGGGACAAGCCCGGCCATGACGGTGGAGGGAGTTGCAAAGTCATCGGGCGCCACGGTCTGGCGCCGGCCGAGGAAAAGCAATTCCGGTCGCCCACCGTAGACCGCCCACCATAGTCCGAGCCGAATTCACCAATCGACCGTCTCGTCAGAGCCCCCAAACCGTGCCGGCCGTGACTTGAAATGGGGAAGGCTGTCTGCGACGGGTCGAACCGCGAACTGGCAGTTCATGTGGAACTGCGGTTCGAAGCGCCCGGCGGGAGGAGATAGCCGTTGACCCCTCGGAGCCTCAGGGCCAGCACATCGATGAAGAGCGCGCGTGCCGCAGTCGCGGCAGAAAACGCGGGGATTTCGTTTCACGGTAAAGGCCGCGGGCTCGCCGCGGACGACGATGACGGCGTCGGCCGGATAGACGGATTCGGGCACATAAGCCGCGCCGTGGACGATCTGGCAATCGTCGCAATGGCAGTAGAACTGGGCGACCGGCTCGGCGGAAATTTCGATTTCGACCGCGCCGCAGCGGCAGGCTGCTCTCGTCGCTTCGGACATGGGTTCGTCTCTAATCAGGGAGTGCATGCCCCGTTGCGCCGCCGCTCTCGAATCGTCCTTCGAGACGCGCTGCTTCGCATCGCTCCTCAGGACGAGGGCTCTTTGCGGCGCTTCAGGACGAGGGCGAGGC
>CAWBBW010000029.1:0-89674 GCA_963787135.1 uncultured Alphaproteobacteria bacterium
ACCTCCACCGCAATAGCGGTCGGTCTGCTCTCGATCGCCTGGCTGCGCGGTTCCAGCGGTCTATGCAAAGGGCGAGACCGCACGGGGAAAAAATAGGAGGAAACGAAAGTCTCGCGGTCCATCGGCTGCCCCGCATTTGCGGCAGGAAAGCCCAACCTCTCGCGGAAACCGACAAGTCGCGCAGCCGCCGTTTTGACGCCAGTGCCTTTTCACGTGTTCTAGCCGCCCATTCGGCGGCGGCCGCAAGTTGCCTAACGTGACGGGACAAGGTCTACCTCCCTGCACGAACAACCAAGGGAGAACCCCATGCACCGAACTAATAGGCGCGGCCGTCCCTGTGGGGCGCTTGGCGCGATAAACAACTTCATGCGGGCAGTTATGAAGAAATCGTGGCACGGCCACCGAGGTGGGGAGAGACAAATAAGTCATTTAAGTTTGAAGTCAGCGGCCTAATTGCATCAGTTGTCGCTGTTGCGTTTTCGGGCGGCGCGGCTTTTGCGCACGTCAGCAACAAGTCGGCGTATCTGCACGTCACAAATCATCGCCGCGTTCCCCTGGTGGAACTTCACGCTACTGCGGTCGGAAGCCCCGCCGCAAAGAGTCTCGTGAAAGGATTGGCGCCAGGCAGCAGCACGGTCGTTAAACTCAAACGGGGCAAGCATTGCATCTTCGAGCTTCATGCGACCTACCAAGACGGATCGTTCACTGACTTTGCGCATTTTGATCTCTGCAGAGACGAGACGCTCAATCTCATCGATTGAATGCGACATGGTCGTGCCGAACCGAAGCGTGGGCTTGGTTGCTGATCGTTGCAACAATTGACGCGATAATTCGTCAAATATCGATCGCGCTTCGGCTCTGTTAGAGAGGATTCGGGACAACCAACGTCGCCCCCGACGCAGCACCACGGGATGCGCTTTTGAGGCAGGCAACGGCGATCCTCAAACAATCGAACCTGATCAAACACTCAAAAGGAGAGAACGTATGTCAACACTTCGCACGACTATTGTAGCAGGCGCGATACTGGTCTTGTCGCTGGCGACTGCGAATGCACAGGCCAACCTTACGCACACCACCAGCAATCTGAATCTGCGGGGTGGCCCCGGCACCCAATATCCGATTCGCGCGGTCATTCCCGCCGGCGCTGAGATTGACGTACATAGCTGCGGCCATCAGTGGTGCTACACGTCTTGGGCGGCTCGCCAGGGATACGTAAGTCGCGACTATCTCATTCACCACGTAGCCGCCCCAGTCAGTGTGATCACGCATGTCACGCACGTGCACTACCACACGATCTATTAGGGGCTTGGCGTCGAAGGCGTTAAAGGGCCTAATCGGACTAGTGGGTTTAGTGTTTTCCGCTCTGCCGGCTATCATTGTCGAGGGCGTACCGGCGCAACCCGCGGCGGCGCATAGGGCGCCGGTACAGATGCGCTACAAGCGGCGGCGGGCCACACGGGCAACGTCGGCGCCGCGCATGCGTCGCGACCTTTCGCTTCGGAAAGGTTCAGCCCTCGAGCCCCAGCGGGAAGGGTGGCGCGGCAGGCGCTCGATCCGCCATTCCGCGTAACACGCGCCGTGAAAGCGAACCCGCACCGCGTCGTTCGCGGCCTCCCGCCACTGCTCTGCCCGACAACGAAGGGCAAACGGCAATGACAACGCCGCCGCCGCGAGATTGAAAGTCGCGGCCGCCCGACTCAATCGAATCGTCCGCGCCTCGCCACGCCTCATGCGACTTCGGCGACGCTCGCCGCGGCAAGCAAATGATGCGCGCTACCAGCGGCGTCCGCGAGTCGGACGACGAATGCCGCGCGGCCACAGGTTCATAGCCGGCGCAACCGACGGCGTAGACGGGCGGCGCTCGACCGTGACTTCGACCCGTTCCCGTTCGAGGGCCCGCTCAGCCGCTGCTTCGCGCTCCCGCTCAATTGCCTGCTCCATGTCCCGCTCCGCCGCGAGTTCCCGATCGACAGACGCGCGAGCCCGCTCAGCTTCGACGAAATTATTGGAACCGCGAGGACCGCGAGCACGCGGCGCGGGCGCGAACGCCGCCAAAGAGCTAGCAAACGGATGACCGATTGTCCTCGGGTGCGCAAATATCCGATCAACCGCACGCATCCGAACGCGGGCGCTCCTGCTGTCAAGCCCAGCCACAGCCTCGCTCCACATGTGGTCGATAAACAGCGCCTGCCGCTCGTGCGAAGCGTCCAAAATCGCCGGATTGCTCCAGGTCAACCTCCGCAAATCCCGGCGATCCACGCCGAGATCCCTGGCAGCCTCAACGATGTTGCCGAAGTGCTTGCTCAACGCGCAAGCCGCTGCCTCGTCGCTCAAATGCGCCAGCGCCGCTGGCCGCTTCGAAAACATCGGCATCAGCGATCAGTCAGGGTTGGGCTTCGATCGGGGCCAAGGCCGCTTCGGCGCTACGAAGCCCGACTCGTGGCAAGGATCTTCGATAAGTGTGGTTTTACCTGACCCTCTCCCATGAGCCACACGGAACTCGCATTCGCGCAAGCGCGCTTCAAGCCGCGAGCGGCGTTCCATCGTGCCCCACAAAGTCGATGGCTTGAACCGCAAAGGCGTCTCGCTCGCCAACATGCCCCGGAGCTGCTGAATTCTGCGCTCTGCCCGCTGCCTGCGGCTCATGGTATCAGCGCGGGGCCGAATTCCGCGCCGCTTGCAGCAACTAGGACAAACGATATCGTCGAGATGCAGACGCAACGTCCTTACCCATCGACACACGTCGGGCACCCAAACCATGACCAACTGCCGCCGCTCGGAAACCTCCTCAAATGGATGCTAATGTTCTGCTCGACGTGGCCAAGCTGGACGAGGAACGTCGTCGTCGCAGGCGTGACGATGCCTAGCGCCCGCAGGCGACATATCGACAAAACCGGTAGATCATCGCGGTAAGGCACGTCGAACTAGATACTTCAGACGCTGCCGCGGGCGCAAACCGACCGAGCAACAAGCCCTCTCCTTCGCCAGCGTCGTTTGGCGCAGGCGCCGCGACAGCGAAGCTCCGTCGCATCCGCGCCTTGGCTCCGTCGGCGCGCGGGAGTTCTGAGTTCTGAGTGCGTTCTGAGTGCCGCTCAGAACGCATTTTCGCCTCAAATCCCGGGTGTTTTCACGGGTAGTTCTGAGTTCTGAATAGAATCGATATAGAGAGTATTTAAAAATTAAATGTTTCAGCAAATTTCCCAGCGATTTCAACGGTTTCCCCCGTCCCCGACGGGGGCCCACAGCGCGCGAAATACCTACACAGTTTTAATGTTAATTCTATGTTAATCTGATTTTATAAGTGAATATTGACGGGCTCATGCCGGGATCGCCGGGACTCTCCGGGGTCTGTCCTAAAGAGGCCCCGGAGTGGGGGTCGATCGTGTTTCCGTTATCAGGCGACTTGGAACCCCTGCCCCTTGCGCGAACGCGCGAATCATTTCGCGAAATCGTTGGGACGGCTTGAGTGGAGTTCCGTCGGGCGGCGCCTCTCTCGCCGTCGCAGCGGTCCACACAGTGGTCCACACGGTGCCTTAACCCCCGCTGAGGCTAGTATTCTCTGGGGATGCCAATTCCAGACATGGGCGTCGCCATGCACGATCGTCGAATTTCGCCGGTTTTGGGTCAGCGCCACGAGGCGAGGCGCGCGGTCCAGCAACGTTTCGTAGAGATTGCGCCGCTCCCGCGGCAGGCGGTCGCCGAGACGGTCGGCGAATTGCTGAACTTTTTCCGCAAAGCGCGGGAGGAATGCGTCAACCGCGGCGGCGTCGCCCCAGCGCCCTATCGATACGCCGAGGCGTGGGTCGTCCCACCAATGCGCGTGGAAGCGCGCCCAGGTCCGGATGATCTGCTCGCACTGCTCGCGCGCCGGCGGCAAGGGCCATGTCGTCGCGATCTGATGAGAGTCGGTCAGGTCTTCGAGAAGAAGGCGCCAGTGTTTCGTGTCCTCGTCCCACTCCGCCTCGAAGCATCGCGGGACCATTCCGGCCGGCATCGCGGACGCAATCTCGGTGTAGAACGCCACTTCCTGCCGGCCGCCGTTCCAGGCGCGGGTCAGGCGTTCGGGAAGCCCGGACTTGAAGATGAGCGTGTCCGGCGCGCCAGCGCCCGGGCGATCGTAGCTCAAGCGCAGTCGAACGATCTTCGACAGAATTGTCGCCCGCGTGCTTTCCACCGCGACCGCGCTCACGCGCCCGTCGCTCAGCGCGCCGCAACGTCGAAGCGCGCTCGTGAGGTTTTCGCTGTCCGCGGCTTCCGGCAAAGGCTCTGTCATGCGTTCGCCTCAAGAAGGCTGGTGGGAGACCTATCCGGCGTCTCCCCCAATACTTACTTCCGGCTCGCCCTGTGAAGTGCGCTCTCGATCGCCATGCGGATGAACCGCTGGTAGGGAACGCCCTCGCGCCTGGCCTCGCCGCGCACCGCCTCCAGCAGCTTCTCCGGCAGCCGCAGGCTGACCGCCTTGTCTTTCGGGCGCATCTCGAAGCGGACGACCTGACCGCCCGAAAGATCGTATGCCGTCAGGTCCGCCTTCGCCACAAAGTCCTCGGCCTCCCTATCGGTCTTGAACGTCGGGATAGGCTTCTTCATAGCACTCGACTTCCTTTCTGTGCATGAACCGCGCGCTGATGGGCCGCAACATCGCGCTGCCGCCGCGCTCGGCGCGCCACGTGAAGACGACGAAGGCGCGCCGTCCGCCGGGCGTTTTCCCGATCGCCTTCAATCGCGGTTCGCCGTGCGGATTTTCCTTGTCGGGAAGAATCACGACCGCCCGCGAAAACACGCCCTCGATCTCTTCGATTGACATGCCGTGCTTCTGACATTTGTCGCGGTTCCCGCGATCCCAAATCAAAGCCGCGGATGGCCGGCTGGGTCATAGAGCGGGGGTAGTGCTCTGTATATACAAATGTCAATGACCTTTGTCGACACCCGAACGGTCAACGCGGCCCGTCGACCGATCCAACGAGGGCGGCTTCCGGCTGACTGGGCCCCAGCTGAGCCTTCGCACGTCGGCCCGTCCGCCGCTCCTCGAGCCGCTGCAGCACCACGTAGAACGACGGGACGAAGACGACCACGAGACATGTCGAGGCGATCATGCCGCTGAACACGGCGATGCCGATCGAGCGCCGCGCCTCGGCGCCCGCTCCCGTCGCCAGAACGAGCGGCAGCACGCCGAGGATGAAGGCGAAGGAGGTCATGACGATCGGGCGGAATCGAAGCCGCGCCGCCTCCACCGCCGCGGCGAGGACATCCTTGCCGGCGGCCCGCTGTTGGCGGGCGTATTCGACGATGAGGATGCCGTTCTTGCTGCCGAGCGCGATGAGCAGGATGATGCCGATCTGGGTGTAGAGATTGTTGTCCGCGCCTTCGAGGTTGAGGCCGGCGACCGTGCCGAGCAGCGCCAGCGGCACGGCGAGGAGCACGGCGAAAGGCAGGATCCAGCTCTCGTACTGTCCGGCGAGCACCAGATAGACCATCAGGATCGCGAAGCCGAAGATGTAATAGATCTGGCTGCCGACCTGCTTCTCCTGGAAGGACATGGCGGTCCAGTCGAAGCCCGTCCCCTTGGGGAGCGACTGAGCGCCGACCTGATCCATGATGTCGAGCGCCTGGCCCGAGCTGAAGCCGGGCGCCGGCGAGCCGACGACGGTTGCGGTCGGGTAGAGATTATAGAGGCTGATCAGCGGCGGGCCCGTCACCTCGCTGACCTCGACCACCGTGCCGATCGGCGTCATCGTGCCGTTGCCCGCCCTCACCTTGAGATTGCGCATGTCGTCGATCGAGGCGCGCTGGTTCGCGTTCGCTTGCGTGTAGATCTGGAAGACGTGGCCGAACTGGTTGAACTGGGCGACATAGTTCGACCCGACATAGCCGGATAGCGCGGCGAAAACCTGGCCGACGGTGATCCCGAGCGCCTCCGCTTTCGTTCTGTCGACCACGACCGAGAATTGCGGCGCGCCGGCGCGAAAAGTCGTGGCGAGACGCGCGAGGCCGGATTGCGCATTGCCGTTCGCGACCACGGTATTGGCGAGACTTTGCAGAAGGTCGTAGTCGAAATCGCCGTTGCGAATCTCGACCTGCATCGTGAAGCCGCCGACGTTGCCTACGCCCTGGATCGGTGGCGGCAGCACAGCGAAGGAGAAGGCTTCGGGGATCGACTGCAGCCCTCCATTGATGCGCCGCTGGATCGTCTCCTGGTCCTGCCCCGTCTGCTTGAGGCGCGCGTCCCAGTCGTCAAGCACGACGAAGGTGACGCCGGCGTTGGCGAGGCTGGCGCGATTGTCGAGGATCGAGATGCCGCTCACCGTCACGACATGCTCGACGCCCGGGACTTTCGCCGTGACATCGTGGATCTTCGCCAGCACGGCATCGGTGCGTTCCTTCGAGGCGCCGTCCGGCAGTTGCGCGACGACGATCATATAGCCCTGATCCTCGGTCGGCAGGAATCCGGTCGGCACGCGGGTCAGCGCCCAGATCGCAAAGACAACGAGGGCGAGCGCCAGGGCGACCATGAGCAAGGCCCGCCCGGTCATTCCGGTCATCAGCCGGACATAGCCGCGCTCGGCAGCGAAATAGACCGAGTTGAAGGCGCGGAAGAAGATGTTCCGCCGCTCAAGCGGCACCGGGGGCCTCAGCCAGAGGGCGCTTTGGGTCGGCTTCAGAGTGAGCGCGTTGATCGCGCTGATGAGGGCGGTGGCGGCGATCACCAGTGCGAACTGGCGAAAGAGCTGTCCCGTCAGGCCGGGCAGGAACGCGGCCGGGATGAACACCGACATCAGCACCAGGGTGATGCCGATGACCGGACCGGTCAATTCGTCCATCGCCCTGCTGGCCGCCTCGCGCCCAGGCATGCCCTGTTCGACATAGCGCGACACGCCCTCGACGATCACGATGGCGTCGTCGACCACGATGCCGATCACAAGGATGATCGCGAAAAGCGTCGGGAGATTGATGGAGAAGCCGAGCGCCGCCATCGCTGCGAATGCGCCAATGATCGTCACCGGCACAGTCGTCGCCGGCACCAGCATCGCCCGCCAGTCCTGCAGGAACACCAGTATGACGATGAGCACGAGGATGCCCGCTTCGATCAGCGTGCGCCAGACCTCGCGGATCGCGGCCTTGACGAATTTTGTCGTGTCGTAGGGGATGACGTATTCGAGGCCCTCGGGGAAGCTTTTCTTGAGCTCCTCCATCTTGTCGTGGACCTCATTGGACACGGCGACCGCATTGGCCTCGGGAAGGAGGGAGACGGCGATGCCGGCCGCCGGCCGGCCGTCGAGATTGAACGATTCGCTGTAGGTCTGCGCCCCGAGCTCGACGCGCCCCACGTCGCGCACGCGCGTTATGCGGCCCCCCGCGCCCGGTTCGACTTTGACGATGAGATTCTCGAAGTCGGGCGCCTCGCTGAGGCGGCCATTGAGGTTCAGCGTATATTGGAAATCCTGCCCCTTCACGGCCGGCGGCGCGCCGATCTGGCCGGCGGCGACCTCCTGGCTCTGCTGCTGGATGATGCCGATGACGTCCTGCGGGATGAGGCCGCGCGCCTGCATGAGGTTCGGGTCCAGCCAGACGCGCATGGCGTACTGGCCGGCGCCGAGCACCGACACGTCGCCGACGCCGCTGAGGCGCTCGAGCTCGTTCTGGACGTTGATGACCGCGTAGTTCGACAGGAACAGCGAGTCGAACCGGCCGTCCGGCGACCGCAGCCCGACGAATTCGAGGATCGCGGTCGACTGTTTCTTGGTCGTCACGCCCTGGATCTGCACTTCCGCCGGCAGGGACGAGAGCGCGGCCGAGACCCGGTTCTGCACCAGGATCTCGTCCTCGTCGGCGTTGGTGCCGATCGCGAAAGTGACGGTGAGATTGTAGGTGCCGTCGCTGGCGCTCGTCGACTGCATGTAGAGCATATTTTCGACGCCGTTGACGTTCTGCTCGAGCGGAAGGGCGACGGTGTTGACGAGCGTGGTGGCGCTTGCGCCCGGGTAGCGCGTCGTGACCTGCACGGTCGGGGGCACGACGTTTGGATATTGCGAGGTCGGCAGGTTGACGAGCGCGACGAGCCCGATGACGACGAAGAACAGCGCCAGAACATTGGCGAGGACCGGCCGGTCGATGAAGAAGCGGGAGATCATGGGCGTTTCTCCCGCGCCGTCACTTCGCCGGATCCGCGGGCGCCGGCTTCGCGGCATCCTTCGAGGCAGCAGGGGCCTCGGCGGATTTCTCCGGCTCCGCGCTGAGCTTCGTCTGCTGGGGATCGACCTTCGCGCCCGGGATTGCGCGCTGGACCCCCTCGGTCACCACCCAGTCGCCGGGATCGATCCCGGATTCGATGATGCGGTAAGGCCCTTCGCGGTCGCCCGTCTTGACGTTTCTGTGCTGGACGACGTTGTCCGGCCCCACGACCAGCAGATAGCGTCCCTCCTGGCTCGTCCCGAGCGCCGCGTCGGGCACGAGAATCGCGCTGTCCAGCTTGCCGACCGGCGTGCGCACCCGGACGAAGAGACCGGGCAGCAGCCTGCGCTCCTTGTTATCGAAAATTGCCCGGGCCTCCAGCGTGCCGGTCGAGGCGTCGACCTGGGGCGCCGCATAGTCCATACGGCCTGCGTGCGGAAACCCTTCCTCGCCCTGCAATCCTATCTCGACCGGTATGCTGGAGAGATCCGTCGTCCGAAATGCGATACCCGCCTTGGCGTTATTCACTTTGATCTCAAGAATTTGTGGCTCGCTCATGGTGAAATAGACATAGACCGGATCGAGCTGGATGATCGTTGCGAGCTTGGTCGGCGACCCGACCCCGACTAGCGCCCCCTTGTCGACCAGGTGCCTGGTGACGACCCCGTCGAAAGGCGCGCTTACCGTCGTGTAGTTGAGATTGATCTGGGCTGTCTCGATGGCGGCCTTGGCGTTCAGGACGTCCGCGGCGGACTTGTCGGCGTTCGCCTTCCATTCCTGCACCGTCGCCTGGCTGGCGAAATCCTGCTTCCCGAGCGTCGACTGGCGCTGGTATTCGGCCGTGTTGTAGGCGAGCGTCGCCTGGTTGGAGGCGAGCGTCGCGTTCGCCTGATCGAGCTGCGCCTGGTACTGATCGCGCTCGATGCCGAAAAGCTTGACGCCCGCCTTGACTGCGGCGCCGTCGACATAGTCGATGTCGGTGAGGAAACCCTGCACGCGGGCAACGAGGTCGACCGACCTGAAGGCCGACGTGTTGCCGGTCAGGTTGAGATAGATCGTCACCGGCTTCTGAACAGGTTGCGCCACGACGACTTTCGGCGGCGGCGGCGGGACATAGGCGTTCTTGGCGCCGTTGCATCCGACGAGCAGCAGGGCGAACATCATGGCGAGAAGCGCGCCTGCTCGCGCCGGCGGTTCAGCTGCGCCGCTGCGCCGCCATCGCTGCCTGATATCGACTGCCGAAAGGCTCACGACGCACTCCCGAACTGAAGGTCCGAAACAAATCGCAGATTGTCGTTCTTGCTGTGGCCGGCTGCACCGAGCGACCGAATTGTATTGCCGGTCTCAGGGAGGTCACACTTCAGCGACCCATGAGACGCGCCCACAATATTGCGTTCGCCGCCAGTGTCCAATCGATCGTTGACCGGCCTCGCGGCGCCCGTCAAATATGCAGCGGCTTGCCGAGCGCCTTCAGCGCGGCCTCGTGGAAGGCTTCGCTTTCCGTCGGATGGGCGTGGATCGTGCCGGCAATGTCCTCGAGCCGCGCCCCCATCTCCAGCGCGAGCGAGAACGCCGCCGAGAGTTCGGAGACGCCGGCGCCAACCGCATGAATCCCAAGCACGACATGGTTGTCTGCCCGCGCGACGACGCGCACGAAACCCTCGTCCGCCTGCTTCGTCATCGCCCGCCCGTTGGCGCGGAACGGGAAGAGGCCGATCAGGATCTCGCCATGGGCCGCTTTTGCGGCGTCTGGCGAGAGCCCAACGGCGACGATCTCCGGGTCGGTAAAGCAGATCGCCGGGATGGCAAGGTGGTCGAAGGCGCGTCTCTCGCCGGCGATGATCTCGGCGACCATTTCGCCCTGCGCCATTGCGCGGTGCGCAAGCATCGGCTCGCCGGTCACGTCGCCGATCGCCCAGACATTGCGCATCGAGGTCGCGCAGCGCTCGTCGATGCGCAGGAACGGACCCGCCATCGCAAGATCGAGCGTTTCGAGCCCGAAGCCGCTCGTGCGGGGCCGTCGCCCGACGGCAACCAGCACCTTGTCCGCCGCAACCGTCGTCCCGGCGCCTTCCGCGTTCGCGACCTTGAGCGCGCCATCGGCGAAACCAAGGGCCCGCGCGCCGAGCATCGTCTCGACGCCAAGGTCGGCGAGACTGCGTGCGACGGGCTGCGTGAGCTCGTCGTCATAGAGCGGCAGGATCTTCGGCAGCGCCTCGACGATCGTCACTTTCGCGCCGAGCTTGGCGAAGGCCATCCCGAGCTCCATGCCGATATAGCCGGCGCCGACGACGGCAAGGGATCGCGGAACATCGGTCAGCGCAAGCGCATGGGTCGAGGACAGGATGTCGCCGCCGAATGGCAACGCCGCGAGCTCCATCGGCTCGGAGCCGGTCGCGATGACAAGATGCTCGCAATGGATACGCTGCTCGCCGGTGTCGGCGTGGACCAAAGCCGACTTGCCGTCGAGGAGGGTCGCGCGTCCCCGCAGGCTGCGCACGTGGGCCTTCTTGAGCAGCGCGCCCACCCCGGTCGTGAGCCTCGTTACGATCGCGTCCTTCCAGGCGATCGTCCTGGCGTAGTCGAGCGCCGGCGGAGCGATCGAAACGCCGAGCGCGTTCAGCGCATGCGGTTCGGTCAGCGCGTGGACGGCGTCCGCCGCGTGTATCAGCGCCTTCGAGGGAATGCAGCCGACGTTGAGGCAGGTTCCTCCCAGTCTGTCGGCTTCCACAAGGATTGTGTCGAGGCCGAGTTCGCCCGCGCGGATCGCCGCGACATAGCCGCCCGGGCCGCCGCCGACGATCAGAACCTTGCAGCGAAGCTCAGTCATGGAGTCCTTCAGTTCTCATGCGCCTTGCAGCGCCCGCTGACCGCGCCGCGGCGGGGTCATCGACCCCGCCCTACACAGCATCAATCCTCGATGAAAAGCATCGCCGGCGCCTCAAGCAGCACGCGCATCCGCTGGATGAAGGTCGCCGCGTCGTAGCCGTCGACCACGCGGTGGTCGAAGGACGACGAGAGGTTCATGGTCTTTCTCGGAACGAAGCCGCCGTCGCGCCAGACCGGCCTCACCATCACCTTGTTGACGCCGATGATCGCCACCTCCGGCCGGTTGACGACCGGGGTCGACGCGACGCCGCCGAGCGCCCCAAGCGAGGTCAGCGTAATGGTCGATCCTGAAAGCTCATCCCGCGCCGCGACGCCCTGACGCGCCGCTTCGCTCACCCGCCGCATCTCGCGCGCGCATTCGCGCAAGGTCAGCGTCTCGGCATGGCGCACCACCGGAACCATCAGCCCGACGGGCGTCTGGGTCGCTACGCCAAGATGCACTGCGCCGAAGCGGGTGATCACCTCGTTGTCGTCGTCGTAATGTGCATTGACTTGCGGGAAATCCGCGACCGCCTTGACGGTGGCGAGCATCAGGAAGGGCAGCATCGTCAGCTTCGGCCGCTCCTCGGTGGCGCGTGCGTTGAGCGACGTGCGCAACTCCTCGAGCGCCGTGACGTCGACCTCCTCGACGTAGGAGAAATGCGCAACCCGTCGCGACGATTCGGCCATGTTCTGCGCGATGCGCCGGCGTAATCCCACGACCTTGATGGTCTCGACCGCCATGTTGGGTTCTTTGCCTGCGCGCTTCGCCGCCGGCGCCTCGGGCGGGCGGGCGATATAGGCTTCGAGATCGTCGTGAGTGATGCGCCCCGCGGGCCCCGAGCCGCGCACGAAGCGCAAATCGACGCCCGCTTCGCGCGCCCTCGCGCGGACGGCCGGCGACGCGAGCGGCCTTTCGCCTGGAGGCCGCGGGGCGCCAGTCTGGAACGGTGCGGGAACGGCGGCGGGCGGCGGCGGGACGACTGGCGCCGGCGCAGCGCGCGGCGCATCGATCGGAGCAGCCTCTTCCGCCGGTCTCGCCGTGAGCGGCTTGGCCTCGGGGCCAGTCGGCTCGGACTTCGTCGCCACGCCCTTTCGTGTGGCCGGAGGCGGGCTGTCCGGGAGGCCCGGCGCGTCGATGCGGATGAGTTCGGAGCCCACGGCAAGCACGTCCCCGACGCCGCCGCCGAGCGCCAGCACAGTGCCTGCAACCGGAGTCGGGATTTCGACCGTCGCCTTGTCGGTCATCACCGCGGCGACCACCTGGTCCTCGCGCACAACATCGCCGACCTTGACCGACCATTCGACGATTTCCGCCTCCGCCACGCCTTCGCCGACGTCGGGCATGCGGATCGAGCGCTGGCCCATGGTCAGGCCTCCATCGCTTTGACAAGCGCCCGACCGACCCGCGCAGGGCCGGGGAAATAGTCCCATTCCTCTGCATGCGGATAGGGCGTGTCCCAGCCGGCGATGCGCTGGATCGGCGCCTCGAGCGCATAGAAGCAGCGCTCCATCACTTGCGCGGCGAGTTCGGCGCCGAAGCCCGAGGTCAGCGTCGCCTCATGCACGATCACGCAGCGGCCGGTCTTCTCGACCGAGCCCACGATCGCGTCGATGTCGAGCGGGATCAGAGAGCGCAGGTCGATGATTTCCGCGTCGACGCCCGTCTCCTCCGCCGCGGCCTCCGCGACATGCGCCATCGTGCCATAGCAGATGACCGTCACGGCCTTGCCCTCGCGCCTCACCGCCGCCTTGCCGAGCGGCACGACATAGCGGCCGGCCGGGACCTCGCTCAATGGGTGCTTCGCCCAAGGTGTGACCGGCTCGTCGGGATGGCCGAAGAACGGGCCGTTATAGAGCCGCTTCGGCTCGAGAAAAATCACCGGATCGTCGTCCTCGATCGAAGCGATCAGAAGTCCCTTGGCGTCGTAAGGATTCGAGGGGATGACGGTCTTCAGACCGCTGACGTGGGTGAACAGCGCCTCCGGGCTCTGGCTGTGCGTCTGGCCGCCGTAGATGCCGCCGCCGACCGGCATGCGAATGACGATCGGGGAGAAGAACTCGCCGCCCGAGCGGTAGCGGAGCCGCGCCGCCTCCGATACGATCTGGTCGTAGCCGGGATAGACATAGTCGGCGAACTGGATCTCGGCGACCGGCCTCAGCCCATAGGCGCCCATGCCGATGGCGACGCCGACGATGCCGGATTCGTTGATCGGGGCGTCGAAGCAGCGCGACTTGCCGTATTTGCGCTGCAGCCCCTCGGTAGCGCGGAACACGCCGCCAAAATAGCCGACGTCCTCGCCGAACACGACGACGCGCTCGTCCTCGGCCATCTTACAGTCCATCGCGTCGCGGATCGCCTCGACCATCGACATGCGCGGCATGTCTAGACTCCCAGCTGCTGGCGCTGCTCACGCAGATGCCGCGGCATCTCCTTGTAGACGTCCTCGAACATCGTCGCCGGGCTCGGCTTCGGCCCGTCGTGCAGGGTGCCGTGGCTTTCCGCTTCTTTCGCGGCCTCCAGCACTTCCGCGTCGACCTCGGCCCGCATCTGCTTCTGTCGCTCCTCGCTCCAGTGCCCGTGCAGGATGAGATGAGTCTTCAGGCGCTCGATCGGATCGCCGAGCGGCCAGGCGGCGCCTTCGTCCTTGGGCCGGTATTTCGACGGATCGTCCGAGGTCGAATGGGCGCCGGCGCGATAGGTGACCCATTCGATCAGCGTCGGGCCGAGATTGGCGCGCGCGCGCTCGACCGCCCAGAGCGAAACGGCGTAGACCGCAAGATAATCGTTGCCGTCGGCGCGGAGCGACGGGATACCGAAGCCGTGCGCGCGGGCGGCGAATTTGGCGGCTTCGCCCCCCGCGATGCCCTGATAGGACGAGATCGCCCACTGGTTGTTGACCACGTTGAGGATGACCGGCGGGCGGTACACCGACGCGAACACCAGCGCCGAATGGAAATCTGTCTCGGCGGTCGCCCCGTCGCCGATCCAGCCCGAGGCGATTTTCGTGTCGCCCGCGATCGCCGACGCCATCGCCCAGCCGACGGCCTGCGGATATTGAGTGCCGAGATTGCCGGAGACGGTGAAGAAACCCGCCTCCTTGGACGAATAGAGCCCCGGGAGCTGACGCCCCCTGAGGCGGTCCTTCTCGTTGGAGAAAATTTCGCACATCATGTCGACCAGCGGCCAGCCGGCCGCGATGAGAAGGCCCTGCTGGCGGTAGGTCGGAAAGCACATGTCGCCGGGCGCGAGCGCCTTGCGATGGGCGATGGCGATCGCCTCCTCGCCAAGGCAGGTGATGTAGAAGGACGTCTTGCCCTGGCGCTGCGACAGCAGCATGCGCGCGTCGAAGGCCCGCGTCAGCATCATGTCGCGCAGGCCCTTGCGCAATTCGTCGGCAGAGAGTACCCCCGCCCAGTCGCCGACCGCCTCGCCATGATCGTCGAGCACGCGGATCATCGTATAGGCGAAGTCGCGGATTTCCGAAGGATTGACGTCGATCGGGGGCCTCGGAACCTCGCCGGCTTCCGGCACGCTCACATGGCTGAAATCGGCCCGCCCGCCGGGCCGCACGCTGGGCTCGGGCACATGCAGCGAAAGACGCGCACTCATCGGGGATTCTCCTGCGCGACCCAAATGCGCGGTTTCAGGCGCGGGCATCTTAGCCCCGCGGCGGAGAGCTTGTCATGGGCGGCCTGGTCTAAGGCAGCAGACGAGGGTAACCTGACCGGTCGACATGTGAGTCGGCGATTGCTTCCATAAATCAGAATTTTATGGTATTGTGGCCTCTTGACCGGACGGAGCTTGCCTTTCAATCAATCGGAGCCGTAAATATTAAGGTTAATGGCGCACTAGGCACCAGATTCAGCCATAATCTGTTGATAGATCAGGAGTTTATATTTTCATTTCCTTGTGCCTGATTTTCATTTCCTTGCGCTGGGCTTTCAATTTCTTGCCCGGGCGGGATAGTCCGCCGAGGCGAAAAAAAAGGGACAGTTTTTGGCGCCTAACCCTTTGAATATCTTGCCGCGTCGTCAAAAGCGCAGGCGCCTGAAGAGACCCGCAGCTCCCTCTTGGGGCAGGAATTGAAGGGTCCCCGCGGGCGTGCCACCGCGCCATGACCTGGCTCAGACAGATGTGAGACCGATTGCATGAAAGGCGGGGTTCTCCGAGGTTCGGGGTGTTGAAGCTCGAATCACAAGGAGAACCCCATGCAGGTTTTTGGCCTGCCCGGCCATATTATCCGCAATGCCCGGGGCGCGTCGCGTCTTCTGGCGGCGAAGACCCCCGATATCGAAGTCGCCAGAAGACGCGACGCGCTGGCGCGATGGCGTAACGCCATGGCGCAAGGGCTGACCAGCGAGCAGGCGGCCAGGGCGGTGGGCTTCCCCCGCTCCACCCTCTACCGCTGGCAAAAGCGCGCCCTGCCTTTGAGCCGGCGGCCGCGCCGCCTGCGCCAGCCCCGGCGACCGCAAGGCTTGAGCGACGCCGTCGAGCGGCTGCGCCTGGATCATCCGATGTGGGGCAAGGAAAAGCTCGGCCCGATCCTGCGCAAACAGGGCTACGCTACATCCAACGCCACCGTCGGGCGCGTCATCGGCGCGCTCATCCGGCGCGGAACGGTTCAGCCCGTTGCCGCCCTGATCCGCAAGCTCGCCGCCAGAACAGCGCCAAGAAAGCGTCCCCACGCCATCCGCAAACCCAAGGGCGTCACCTTCGAAAAGCCCGGCGACGTCGTCCAGATCGACACCCTCTCGATCTATCCGCTGCCCGGCGTCTCCATCAAGCACTTCAACGCCTACGATCCTTTCGCCAAATGGACCGTCGCCAGGCCCTGCACACGGGCCACCGCAAAAAACGCCGCCGAGTTCCTCGACGCCGTCCTCATGCAAATGCCCGATCCCGTCAAAGCCATCCAAATCGACGGAGGCTCCGAGTTCATGGCCGAGTTCGAGCAGGCCTGCGCCAACAAGAACCTGCCCCTCTACGTCCTCCCGCCGCGGTCGCCAAAGCTCAATGGAGCCGTCGAGCGCTGTAACGGAGCCTGGCGCTACGAGTTCTACGCCTGCGCCGACCTCCCCATGCGAATCGACAAAATCGCCCAAATGGTCGAGGCCTTCCAACACCTCTATAACCACCACAGACCCCACGGAGCCCTTGCAGGAAAAACACCAGCCGAATACCTCGCTGCCCGCCGACCCAACAAAACCCCACAGTCTCATATGTCATGAGCCAGGACAGCGCCATTGACAGCGCCCAGCCGCCGCTCTTATGACACCGCCGGGCCCAGGTGGCGGAATTGGTAGACGCACTGGTTTCAGGTACCAGCGGTGCAAGCCGTGAAGGTTCGAGTCCTTTCCTGGGCACCACACGGATATTTGGGCCCTCCAATAACGGCGAGAAAACAATAAGTTAGGTCGTCCAGATTCTCCCTCCCCGGCTGCAGCAAGTCGCCCGCCGACCCCATAAGCGCGTCGACGTTGTCGGGACCGGCGGCGAGCGCGCGACGCGCCTCGCCGGGCTCGGCTTCGGGGCTGGGCCCGTGAGACCGCTTGATCAAAAAGCGACATCATCAACGGGCTATTAGGGTACCTCTCGCCTCCGTGCGCCGAGTTCGACGATCTCATTGGTGATCTCCTCCTGGCGCAGCTGCCGGGAGCGACCAACGAGCCCCTCGAGCATGGTCGTGACGTTGGACTTCGCCGCAGTCATCGCGCGCAGCCGCGCTTCGTTCTCCGCGGCGAGCGAAAGCGTCAGCGCTTCGCAGAGTTCGGCGAACACGTACTCCTGCGCGAGCTCGGCGAGCAGGATCTGCGGCGGCATCGAAATGATCGGCGGCGACGCGTTTCTGACCTGCGGGAAGCGGGCGAAGTCGAACGGAGCGAGCGTGCGCTCGACGACATGGATTTCGGCGAGCCCTGGCGCGGCGTGGACGACGCTGACCCGAGTCGCCCGCCCTGATTCAAGCCGGGAATAGAGCTGCTCCGTCACCCGGTCGGCGAGCGCGCCGACCTCCTCGACATGCGCCACCATCGCCGCGCTCCAGCCGATCGCAAGACCGCGCTCCTCCGCCGCGGCGAGCCCGCGCGCGCCGAGAAGGAAGAGCTCCTTGCGGTGCGATCCCTCGGCTTTGAGGAGCGGCTCGGCGAGGTCGAGCACTCGCCGGTTGAACATGCCGGCGAAGCCCTGCTCGGCGCAGACCGCAATGACGAGATGGCTGTCGCTTCCGTCCCGTGACCCCGACGGAACGCCGCCGTCCTCGCCGAGGGCAAGCGCCTGGCCGATCGCCGCGCTGACGGCTGCCGCATAGGCGCGCACGCCCTCGACCCGCTCGCGCGCCTCGCGGGCGCGCGCCGCCGCGATGCCGCGCATCGCCCCGATCACCGAGGAGAGCTGGCGCACCGAGCCGATGCGCGCGACGACGTCGCTGAGCCGCTCGGTCATGACGGCCCGGATGCGCCGACAAGCGCGCGCACCGCCTCGATGAGGCTTGCGCGCTGGGCCTTGTCGCACGCTCCGGTCGTCATGACCGCCGCGACCGCATCCGGCGCCAGCGCGTCGAGCTGCGCCGCGATGCGGGCGCGCCCCTCTCCCACTTTGCTGACCGGCGCCGTGTCGAAGACGCCCTCCGACAGCGCCGACAGGAGCGCCACCTGATCGACGAGCCTCAGCGTCGCGAAGCGCGGCTGGGCGAGCGCGGCGCGGATGCGCTCCCCGCGGACGATCGTCGCCCGCACGCGCGTGTCGGCGATGCCGCCGAAGCGGGTGAACATCTCGAGTTCGAGAAACTGCGAATAGTCGAGCCTCAGCCGTCCGGCCGCAGCGCGCAGGGCGGGCGCCTGCGCCTTGCCGCCGACGCGGCTGACGCTTAGGCCCACATCGACTGCAGGCCGCTGATTGGCGGCGAATAGGCGCGAGTCGAGCACGATCTGGCCATCGGTGATCGAGATGAGGTTGGTCGGGATGAAGGCCGAGAGATTGCCGGCGTCCGTCTCGGCGATCGGCAAGGCGGTCAGCGATCCGCCGCCGAACTCGGGCGAGAGCTTCGACGCGCGCTCGAGAAGCCGCGCGTGGACATAGAAAATGTCTCCCGGAAAGGCCTCGCGCCCGGGCGGCTCGTGAGTGAGCAGCGCGAGCTCGCGGTGGGTCGCGGCGTGCTTGGTGAGGTCGTCGACGATGACGAGCGCGTGGCCGCCGCGATCGCGGAAATATTCGGCGATGGTGAATCCGGCGAAAGGGGCGATCCACTGCAACGCAGCGGAGGCGGCGGCGGAGGCGACGACGAACACGCAGCGCTCCGGCGCGCCGAATTGCCGCGCCGCCTCGACCACGCGTTCAACTGCGGTCGCGCGCTGTCCGACCGCGACATAGACGCAGATCATGTCCGTGCGCTTCTGGTTGATGATCGTGTCGACCGCGATCGCCGTCTTGCCGGTGGCGCGGTCGCCGATGATGAGCTCGCGTTGCCCGCGCCCGAGTGCAAAGAGCGCATCCACCACGAGGACGCCGGTCGCGACCGGTTCGGAGACGAGCGCGCGATCGATGATGGCCGGCGCCGGCTTCTCGATCGGATGAAACGCCTCCGCCGCGATCGGCTCGTCGCGGTCGAGCGGCCGCCCGAGCGGATCGACGACGCGGCCGAGCAGTCCCGGCCCGACCGGCACGCGCGCGACTTCGCCGGTCGCCGAGACGACCGAGCCGACGCCGATCTTCTCGCCCTCGTCGAAGATCGCCGCGTTGATGGTTTCGGGCTCGAGCGACAGCGCGTAACCCATCCGCCCGCCCTCGAAGCGCAGGAGCTCGCCGAGCCGCGCCTCCGGCAGGCCGGACACCTGCGCGACGCCGTCGGCGATCGCCTCCACGCGTCCGACCGATTGCGCCTCGGCCTTGAGATCGACGCGGCTCAGCGCTTCCCGTTCGGCCGCCAGCCACTCGGGCCCGTCAATGCTGGACGCGGTCATGACGGCTCAGTTCCTCGACGATGCGATTGAGGTCGGAGCGCAGGCTGTTGCGCACGACGGCGTGGGAGGTCTCGAGCTCGAGCCCGGCGATGAGATCCGGGTCCGTCGCGACGGCGAAGTCAAGCGGCCGGCCGAGCGCTCTGGCGAAGGCGTCGCGGCACGATTGAGCCTCCTGAGAACTCAGCTCGCGGGGCGCGGTCAGCCTCGGCCTCCCCGTCCCGCCGATCCCGTCCCGGCTCGACTCGGGGAGCGAGGCCAGCGCCTCGGCGAGGCCGTCGATGAAGCCGTCTACGCGGGCGGAATCGGGCAGGCGCGCGATGAGCTTGCCGGCGATGTCGACCGCGAGTTCGGCGGCGCGGTCGGACTCCGCTGCGGCGGCGGCAGCGCGCGCGCCGCGCATCTCGGCCTCGGCGGCGGCGCGCAGCTGTTCGACCTCGGCGCGGGCGGACACGAGCGCCGTGGCGCGCTGCGCCTCCCCGTCGGCCGCGGCTTGGCGCAAGGTCGCGTCGCGGCCCGCGGCGATTGATGCTGCTTCCGCCTCTGCGGCCTTGCGCGCCGCGATCGCCCCAGCCTTTTGGGCCTCCGCATCGGTCAAAAGCTTGGCCGCCGCCGCGCGCCGCTCCTCGATGATCCCGACGATCGGCCGAAACAGGAAGCGGCTCAGAATCCAGATGAGGATGAGGACGTTGACCGTCTGCAGGGCCAGCGTCCACCAATCGATCCGCATCGCGGCCGGCCTATTTGATGAACGGGTTGGCGAACAGCACAAGGAGCGCGATGACGAGGCAGTAGATCGCCATGGTCTCGATCATCGCGAGGCCGACAAAGAGGGTGCGCGAGATCGTGCCCGCGGCCTCCGGCTGGCGCGCGATCGCCTCCATCGCGGAAGCGACCGCCCTGCCCTCGCCGAGGCCCGGTCCGATTGCGCCGAGGCCAACCGCAAGCGCGGCGGAAAAGATGCTGACGGCTTGAATGAGGTCGTTCACCTATCGAGCTCCCTGAAGCGTCGCTTCGGCGGCGGGCTTCCGCCTTTCGCCGACCGCCGCGCCGACGAAGACGGTCGCCAGCACGGCGAAAATATAAGCCTGCACCGTGCCGGTCAGCAGGTCGAGCGCCATCAGCGGGATCGGCACAAGAAGGCCCGCCAGCGTCAAGATGATGCCAATGACGAAGACCCCGCTCATCACGTTGCCGAACAGGCGCACAATCAGCGAAAAGGTGCGGGTGAACTGCTCGACGATGTTGAGCGGGATCATCACCCAGCTCGGCTCCGCGAAGGTCTTCAGATAGCCGCCGAGGCCCCGGCTCCTGACGCCCCAGGCGACAGTCGCGACGAAGATGATCAGCGCCATCGCGGCGTCGGTTTCGATATGCGCGGTCGCGGGCTCGACGCCGGGAATGAGCGACGACCAGTTCGACACGAGAACGAACAGGAAGATCGAGCCGATGAGCGCTCGGAAGGGCGCCGGATCGCCCTGGATGGTGTCGCGAATCTGGCTGTCGATGGTCGAGACGAGGAGTTCGAGCGTCGCCTGGGTCTTCGATGGCATGAGGCCGAGGCGGCGCGTCGCCAGGGCCGAGAAGCAGCCGAGCGCGGCGATGACCGCCCAGGAGACGACAACCGGCTCGGTGATCGCCACGGAGCCGATTTGAAACAGCGGCTCAAGGCTCAGCGGCGACTTCACGCGATCCTCCGATAGCGGCGCATGAGAAACGCGCGGGCGGCGAGGACGCCGAGCGCCGCAGCGAGCAGGGGCGCGGCGCCCTGACGCGCGATCAGAGCCAGCGCAAGCGCGAGGCCGGCGAAGCGCAAAGCTTGCGCAGCGGCGCCGAGTATCGTCCGGCCGTGCCGCATGAGGACGACGCTCCACCAGAGCGAGCCGAAATGCGCCGCTCCGAGTAGCGCGCCGACGGCGAAGGCTGCGATGAGAGCGAGCGTCATTGCCGGTGCATCCATCGCCATGCGGTCCATAGACCCGCCGCGGCCCCGAGCATGATGAGCGGCGCAGTGAAGAAAATGCCGGTCTTCAACGCCCAGTCGAGCCAGCGCCCGACGGCGACGCCGATAAGGATCGGGGCGACGATCGCCCATCCCAGCACGCCGATCTGGCCGAGGCGCGAGGCGAATGATGGCTCCGGATCCTCGCGTAGCCGGCGGACTCGCTTGGCCGCCAGCCGCGCCGCCTCCTCCATTTTGCCGTCAGGCCTTCCTCCGGACGCGGTCATGGCGCGGCCTCTCCGGTGAAGGGCGCGTCGCCGTCGCCGAGCGGCCCCGCGCTCGCGCCCGGACGCAGGAAGCGCATGAGTTGGCGGAGAGCGCGCGCGTGGAGCTGCGTCTGCTCGACCCGCGCCCGCCGGTCCGCGTCGAGCTCGGCCGAGCGCTGGGCCACGACCGCAGCTTCGAGCGCCGCGACGTCGTCGCCAACTGTCCCGCGACGGCAGGCGATCGAGACGCGGTCGCCCCCGGAAACCGTCATGACGCCACCGCTGATCGCGCAGAAACGCTGAGCCTCGCCGCGCTTCGTCCAACGCACGACGGATGGAGGCAGCACCGTCAGGAGATCGGCATGGCCGGGGAGAACGCCGAACGACCCGCTTAAGTCCTCGGCGCGCAGCGCGCCCACATCGCCGGCGTCGACCAGGAGCGACGCGGGCGTCGCGATCGTCAGATGCAGGCCGCCGCTCATGCGGGCGCCTCCGCAGGCCTTCGTTCGGCGGCGCGCGCGGCGTCTTCCTTCTCGCGAGCCTCCTCCAGTGTCCCGACCATATAGAGCGAGCTCTCGTGCCACTCGTCGCATTGGCCGGCGAGAATCGCCTTGCAGCCGGCGACCGTGTCGGCGACCTTGACCGAGCGGCCGGCCACGCCGGTGAAGGCTTCCGTCACCGCGAAGGGCTGCGTCAGGAACCGCTGCAGGCGCCGCGCGCGCTCGACGATCCTGCGGTCTTCGGCGCCGAGTTCCTCCATGCCGAGGAGCGCGATGACGTCCTGCAGCTCACGATAATGTTCGATCGCGCGGCGCGTGTCGGTCGCGACCGCCACATGCTCCTCGCCGACGACGAGCGGATCGAGCAGGATCGAGGATGAGGCGATCGGGTCGACCGCGGGATACATACCTTCGGCCGACATCGCCCGCGACAGGACGACCATGCTGTCGACATGGGCGGCGATCGTCGTCACCGCCGGATCGGTGAAGTCGTCGGCCGGCACATAGACCGCCTCGATCGCGGTGACGGAGGCGTCGCCGACGGAGGCGATGCGCTCGTGCAACGCCGCAACCTCGTCGGCCAACGTGGGCTGGTAGCCGACGCGCGAGGGGGCGCGGCCGAGGAGGCCCGAGACTTCCGACCCCGCCTGGACGAAGCGGAACACGTTGTCCATCAGGAGGAGCACGTTGCGATGGCGCTCGTCGCGGAAAAACTCGGCGATCGTCAACGCGGTCATCGGCGCCCGCCAGCGCGCGCCGGGCGGCTCGTTCATCTGTCCGTAGACGAGGGCGGTCCGTGCGAGAACCCCCGATTGCGTCATGTCGAGCAGCATCTCGTGGCCTTCGCGCGACCGCTCGCCGACACCCGCGAACACTGAAATGCCCTGATAGCTCTCGACCATCGCGTGGATGAGCTCCATCACGAGAACTGTCTTGCCGACGCCCGCGCCGCCGAACATCGCGGCCTTCCCGCCCTGGGCGAGCGGCGCTAGGAGATCGATCACCTTGATGCCAGTGGCGAAGAGTTTCGTCGCGCCGGTCTGCGCCGAGAACGGCGGGGGCTTGCGGTGAATGGGCCAGCGCGGGGCGTCGGCCGGCAGGGGCGGGCCGCGGTCGCCGATCCGGCCGAGCACGTCCAGAAGGCGCCCGAGCGTCGCCTCCCCGACCGTGACGGTGACCGGACCTCCGGCGGAGCGCGCGCGGTCACCGCGCCTTAAGCCCGTCGTCGGCTCGAGTGCGATGGCGCGCGCCCGGCCGCTGTCGAGATGGGCCTGGATTTCCGCGACGACGGCGCGCCCGTCGGAGTCGACGATTTCGACCGCGTCCTCGATCGACGGCAATTTGTAGTCGAAGGCGAGGTCGATGACGGCGCCCCGAATCGCGACCACTCGCCCCTCGAAACGGCCATCCGTCGCCATTGAAATCTCCCGCTCGTGGCGCTCAGACGCCATTTCGCACGCCTTGATGAAGAGAAGCACTCGCCTGCGGCCCCTTGGGCGGGTGGCTGCCGTTCGATTTGCTACCCCTGGAGCAGCCCATTCTATCACATGAATTCCCCGGATGATGCGTGCAAGCAACGAAAATTCGCGGAGCATCTTGACCTGAAACATCCAGTCGACCACTTTGACACAAGATCAATGGGGGGAATGTAATGAGCGCCAGCGCACGATCGTCCCCGCCGCAGGGTCGTGCGCCGGGTGTCTCGCTGCAGTTGCTTGAGGTGCGTGCATTTTGGGAACACTACGCGAGTATTGCGCTGCGCCCATTCTGGCCAGCTGCTCCGCTCGGCGACGGGCATCCAATTCTTGTGCTTCCCGGTTTGGTCGCCGGCGACGCGAGCACATTGGTCCTGCGGCGCTTTTTGCGTTCACGCGGGTTTTCGCCAAGAGGTTGGGGACAGGGCGTCAACTGCGGGCTGCGAGAGGGTGTACTGCAACGAGCGCACGATACCCTCCGGGAGCTCTGCGCACAGCACGGGCGTGCGGTCAGCATTGTCGGTTGGAGCCTCGGAGGCCTTTATGCCCGCGAATTGGCCAAACACTCGCCGGACATGGTGCGCCTTGTCATAACATTAGGCTCGCCGTTCACCGGACACCCGCGCGAGACGAACGCCTGGCGTTTGTACGAGTTCGCAAGCGGCCATCGAATCGATTCTCATGACTTTCACGGGCTGTTGCGGTCTCCGCCGCCAGTGCCGACGACATCGATCTGGAGCCGCACCGATGGTGTCGTCTCTTGGCAGTGCAGCGTCGAAACGCGGCGCGAACTTGCGGAAAACATCGTGGTCAACTCAAGCCACTTTGGCCTTGGCGCTCATCCAGCCTCCCTCTACGCGATCGCTGATCGGCTGGCTCAACCCGAGGGCGAGTGGCGGCCCTTCCACCGCCGAAACTGGCGTCAATTTGTCTATTGCGACCCTGGAAAGCTCATCGCGACACGCGCGAGCCGGCAGCCCTCCACCGCGGTCGGCGGCTGAAGCCCATCAAACGATGAACTCATATCGCTTCCAGCATGCGTTCGGTCATGCTGTGGCGCGCTTGGGGCGCCAAGGGATTGCCCCGGTCCTCACAAATAGTCCGCTCGCAACTTCCTCTTGTCGACCTTTCCGACCGAAGTCAGAGGAAGATCGTCGGTGAATTTGACATTCTCGGGGATTGCGATTTTCGAGATGACGCCCCTTTCCACATAAGACGCGACGTGGAGGCGGATGTCGTCTTCGCCAATCTTGCCGACATGATCGGCGTCAAGAACGACCAGCGCAAAGGGTCTTTCGCCCCATTTGACGTCCTTAATTCCAAGGATCGCCGCGCGCCGGACTCCCCTCTTCTCCATGATGATGTTTTCCAGAGCAATCGAAGAGATCCACTCGCCGCCGCTCTTCACGATGTCCTTGAGACGATCGGAGATTTTGAGGTAACCGTCTCGGTCGATTGAGGCCACGTCACCCGTATGCATGTATCCCCCGCCCCACAGCACCTCGGACGCTTCGGGATTGTTGAGGTAACCCATGGTCAGCCAGGGCGTACGCACGACGATCTCGCCATAGGATTCACCGTCGTGTGGCACGTCCGCCATGTTTTCGTCGACGATCCGCAGGTCGACCATCGGCGCAGCGATGCCCGCCGATGTTCGATAGTGGACCTCCTCCTCGAAATCGCCCCCCAGATGCTCAGATTTGAGATGCGCGCCGGTCAACATTGGCCCCGACTCCGACTGGCCGTAACCGGAGAAGACATCGATCCCCCGCGCCAAAGCCGCCCGCGCCAGCGACGGCGGCAGAGCCGATCCACCCACCACCATCTTCAGATGCGACAGGTCCACACTCTCGCTCCCCGGAGCCGCGAGCAGCATTTGGAGGATGGTCGGAACGCAATGGGTAAACGTCACCTTTTCGATCTCGATCAGCTTCAGGAACATCTCCGGCGTGTAGCGACCGGGGAAAACCAGCTTCGCGCCCGAGAGCGTCGCAGTGTAGGGGCAGCCCCAGGCATGAACATGGAACATGGGCGTCATCGGCATGTAGACGTCGTCGCGATGGAACCGGCCTTGGCTGGGCGTGAGGCCATATTCGACCAGGCCGGAAAGGGTGTGGAGCACCATCTGGCGATGGCTGAAGAAGACGCCCTTTGGCCGCCCCGTCGTCCCGGTCGTATGGAAGGTGGTCGCGCAAGCGTTTTCGTCGAAGTCGGGGAACGGAAAGTAGGGTGAGCCGAGCGACAGCAGCGCCTCATATTCGCACTTGATCGGGAAGTCGGCGTTCGGCGGCTCCCTGCGGTCGTGCATGAGGACGTAGGTCTTGACCGCCTTCAGGTGCTCCTTCAGCTTCTCCAGCAGCGGCAAAAAGTCGGCGTTGAACAGAACCGTCGTCGCGCCGCTGTCGTTGATCGTGTAGGCGATGTCCTCGGGCGCCAGGCTGACGTTGATCGTCTGCAGAACGGCGCCCATCATCGGCACTGCGAAATAGCACTCATGATAGCGGTCGCTGTCCCATTCGAGGACGGCGACGACGTCGCCTTGATCGACGCCGATCTGGGACAGACCGCTGGCGAGGCGCCCAATGCGCTCGCGGAAGGTCCGGTAAGTGTGGCGCCGGAGATCGCGATAGACGATCTCTTGATCCGGAGAGCGAACCATCGGGGCGTGCAGGAGATGCTTGATGAGCAGCGGATAGGGATAGGCCGAAGGCGTCGGCGGGATGATCTTGATGGGCATGACGTTTCCTCCAATGGCAAATTCTTCAAACATTTCATTTTACCGAAGCTCGTACAGCGATCTTCGACGCCAATCAATGTCGTCACGAAAATGTCAAGGACGAGCGCCGCTTCGCTGCCCGGACCGTTCCTCGGTCCGCGGAAACAGGCGAGCAACGACGGGGCTCGGGCGGAACGGCGCCCATGCGCCAAGCGGTTGCGCGAGCCGGTCCGCGATGACCCAGAGCGTCGCGGGATTGAAGCCAAGACCGATGTGCGAGCCGCGCACCTCAACGTTCTCGCTTTGAGGTCCTTCCGTCTGCTGACACGCCCGCCAGGCCACGACGCCGTCTGAACGGCTATAGATCGAGGTGCTCGGAATCGGCAGCGGTGCGGCAAGGGCGCGCATCTGCTCCTGCGTCTGGGCGGGGAAAGCCTCGCCAGTGAGGCGCCGCCAAACGGCGCCGACGTTCGACGCAGCCGGCGCAGCGAACGGACTGCCCAGAGTGACGACCATGCGCGCCGCGTCGGGCGCAAGACGCGCCGCCTCGCGCGCGATAATGCCGCCACGGCTCCAGCCGACGAGGGTGACCGGCACTCCCGTCGTTTCGCGGAGGGAGCGAATTTGGCAGGCGACGGCCGGCAGATCCGCGCCGGCAGGCCGGATGTTGCGTCCGCGGTTCCAACCGGTCGCCTGATAGCCGAGAAACCTGAGGTAACCGCGGATCGCGATGGTGGAGCGGTCGGTCGCCCCGAGGCCGGGCAGGACGATAACGGCGTGAGGCGCCCCGCGCGGCGCCGTCGCCAGGAACGGCGCTGCGGCGATCAGCCGCGCGACGCTGAAAAGACCGCGCGGCTCGATGGCCAGATGAAACGTCGAAGGCGGAGCGATCTCGCCGCGGAGATTCGACATCGCCGCTATTTTCCGACCCGAGCCGGCGGCCGGCCCTTGCGGTGGGGACGAGGCGCCTTCCTCGTCGACTTCGCCGACGAAGCGGCGGAGATCTGCTCGTCCGCGTGTTCGGCGGTACCTCGCTTGCGCGTCGATCGCTTTCCCGCCTGCACGACCTTCGGCTTCGACCGCGCCGGCTTCGCGCGTGCGGCAGGCGATGGCTTCTGCGCCACCTTGCGCAGCAAGGCTTCTGTCGCCGCGCTGAGCGCGTCGATGCCGCGCGTCAGTGCGCTCGTTTTTTCCGCTTCCGGCGCGGGCGCCTCGATCTTCGGCTCGGCGATTTGGCTCGGTTTGGGCGCGGCGACCGGGGCGTTCTTCGCAGCGACGGCGATGGTCGCCTCTGGCCTGCCCAGGTTTGCGTCCGCTTCGCGCAACGCGGCGAAATCCTCGACGATAAAATCGGCGATGCGTTGGGCGTCGGGCACGGTCTCGCTACAGGCGATGAGACCGAAATCGAGCTGATCGAGATAGCTCTGCACCGTGATGTTGAGCGCGCATCCGTGATAGGGAATCGAAACAGGGAAGTAGTGTGTGGCCGGCGCTCCGACGCAATACATTGTCTGCCTCGGTCCGGGCACGTTCGAGATCACGATATTGAAGAATGGCCAAAGATAGTTCGCGGCGCGCGCCCCCGCCCAGAGACGCGTCAGCGCCATGACGACGAGGGGCGCGCCGAGAATCGAGACATCGGTCGTAACCAAGTCGCGCATGTCGGCGAACAGGTCCTTCGCCTCCTGGCCAGCGGCGTGGGCCGCGGCAAGTCGGGGCAGCGGTTCGCCGACGTCGGTTGGCAGGCGGGATAGGGTGAAGACGACCTGGTTGTTGAGCTGCGCGTTGCCGAATGGCCGCAGCGAAGCCGGCACGCCTGCGGTTAGCGGTTTTTCCGGCAACACGGCATGTTCGAGAAGATAGCGTCGCAACGCGCCCGCCGAAAGCCCGAGCACGACGTCGTTGATGGTGACGCCCTGTGATTTGGCGAGCGCCTTCACGTCCTGCAGCGGCAGCGACGAGGTCGCATAGACGCGATGCGCAGAAATCGCCTTGTTGAACGGCGTGCGCGGCATCTCCTTCACGTAGCGGTAGAGAAAGCGCGCGTCGCGGCCGAAATGCGGCGCAACCTTGGTCAGCGCCCTGGCGACGCCCGGCAGGGACTTCACCGCCCGCCAGCCCTGGCGAACGAAATCGCCAACGGCTGTACTCGTGAGCTCGATGAAATCGGACGGCTCGACGTCTGGAGGGACGACCTTCTGCGGCGCCCTTTCATGCTCTGCGCCGGGTGCAAAATCGTAGGTGACGCCGAGCGTCGCCATGCCCGCGACCCCGTCCATCGTGCAATGGTGCACCTTGATGTAGACGGCAAAGCATCCGTCCTCCAGCCCTTCGATAAAGTGGTACTCCCACAGCGGGCGGCTGCGGTCGAGCGGGACGGCGTGAAGCTGCGCGATCAGGGTCCGCAGTTCGTCCATGCCGCCGGGCTTTGGCAGGGCCGCGTGGCGGATGTGATACTCGAGGTCCAATTTGTCTTCGACTATCCACACCGGATGGTCGATGCCGAGCGGCGTCGGCTCGAGGCGACGGCGATACGAAGGCAGGAGATCGAGTCGCGCCGCCGTATGCTCGCGGAAACGGGCGAAGAGATCGTCCTGTGGCGACCCCGGCTTGAAGATTGTCACGCTCGCAACGTGCATCGGCGTCTGGGGCGTCTCCATGTAAAGGAAGAGAGCGTCGAGCAGGGAAAGACGCTTCATGGCAAAGCCCCGGCGGCACGAGCGACCCTACATTGCGCCGCGTCTTCGGCCTCAAGACAGTGTCCGGCGATCTCATCCACGAGAAGCGGAACCAGTGTTTCCGGCAGAAAATGGCCCATGCCGGGGACAATCCGCAGGCGCGAGCCCGGGATGTTGGCGGCGGTATCCTCGCCGCCCGCCATCGGGATCAGGGGATCTTCGGAACCGTGAAGCACCAGCGTGGGCGCCTTGACGCGGCGAAGCGCTCGCACGCGGCTGGGGGCGGTCTGAATGGCGAGGAGCTGGCGCGTGAGGCCATCCGGGCGATAGCTGCGGCGCACGGAGCGTGCGACTTTCGCCTGAAGTTCGGCCTCGGTCGGCGGATAGCGGGAGCCGCCGATCAGACGAAAGAACTCGATCATACGCCGGATGGCCATCAACTCGCTGCGCGGGCGTGGCCGAATGAGGGCGCGCAGCACCTTTCCCTTCGGTCCGGGCAACGCGCGATCGCCGCTTGTCGACATGATCGAGGTCAAACTCTTGACGCGTTCCGGGTGCTCGATGGCGAGGATCTGCGCGATCATGCCGCCCATCGACGCGCCGACCACGTGCGCTTTGGAGATCGCGAGCGCGTCGAGGAGACCGACCGTGTCGGCCGCCATGTCGTCGAGCGTATAGGGCGACCTGACCGGCAAACCAAAGAAGGCGCGCATCATCATCGTTCTCGTCGCAAGTCTACCGACCGACGGCATGCGGCTCGAGAGGCCAGCGTCCCGGTTGTCGAAGCGAACGACGCGGAAGCCCCGCGCGGCCAGTCCCTCGCAGAACGAGTTCGGCCAAGCGACAAGTTGCATGCCCAGGCCCATTATCAGGAGTATGACCGGCGCGTCCCGCGGGCCCGTATCTTCATATTCAATGGCGATGCCGTTCGCCTGGACTGCAGTCATGATCCGCCCTCCTCCAACGATGATCCCGGTCGATCGGATCGAACTCGAAACTCAAGCTCGCGGCGGCCTCGTCGCCTCGAGTGCTTCCTTGTCATGCGTGCGCCGCGCCATTTATTCGTCATGCCGGCGGCCTCCTATCGAACCACGGCTGCGCGCGTTCCAGTTCTCCGGCGAGACGGAACAGCAAGCCCTCGTCTGACGCCCGGGACATAAAGTGGATCCCCATCGGCAGTCCGTCAGCGGTCCAGTGCAAAGGAACGGACATCGCGGGCGCGCCGGTCAAGTTGGCGAGCTCGGTGAACGGCGCCCATGCGATCTTGAAGCGCAAGAGCGCACGGACCCGACCCGAGCTAAGGATCGCGCGCGATAGCCCCAGCCTCGCCGCCGCGGCGGCGAACGCCGCCAAGGCGCGCGGTGTCGAGGTTTCGCCGATATGCGGCGCCAGCGTTGCGGTCGTCGGCGTCATATAGACGTCGTAACGGCGATGAAACACGTTCATGATCCGCACGTAGTCCTGACAGCGGTCGAGGCTCGCCGCGAGCTCGTCGGCGCGCAGAGTGTGGCCGAGACGTGCGAGAAGGCGCGTGTCCGGCTCGAAATCCCCATCGCGGCAACCGGCGCGCCGTTTCGCCTCGGCGACGAGCAGGGCCGCCCCAGTGAACAGCAAACTGCCGAAATCGTCGAGCAGCGTCTCGCCGTCGATCGCCGGAGTCGCCGGCTCGACCTCATGGCCAAGCGAGGCGAGCAGCTTTGCGGCGGCGTCGACTGCTGCACTAGCCTCTCGACCGACCGGCTCACCGAACGGTGCGCGGGTCGAAAAGGCGATTCGCAGCCGCTCTCCTTCGCGCGAAACCTCTTCGAGGTATGGGCGCTGCGGTGGCGCAAGCTGGAAAGCGGAGGCAAGTTCAGGACCTTGGGTCGCGTCGAGCATCGCCGCGCTGTCGCGCACGGAACGCGAGATTACGTGATTGACGGCCGAGCCGAACAGCATCTCGCCGCGCTCCGGCCCCCAAGGCGTGCGCCCGCGTCCCGGCTTGAAGCCGAATAGTCCGCAGACTGCGGCCGGGACGCGGATCGAGCCCCCGAGGTCGTTGGCGCCGGCGAGCGGCGCAATTCCGGCCGCCACGGCGGCGGCCGATCCGCCGGACGAGCCGCCTGGCGTCAGGTCAACACTCCAAGGATTGCGGGCGGGACCCCATGCGGCGGACTCGGTCACGAGCTGCAGGCCGAATTCGGGAGTATTCGTGCGGCCGAAGATCAGAACGCCAGCCTTTAACCAACGTTCGGTGATTTCGGCGTGGACAGACGGCGCGAACCCGGTGCGCTTGAGGCCGCGCGAACCGTAAGAGCAGGGAACTCCCGCATATTCCTGGCCGAGATCCTTTTCGAGGAAGGGAACGCCCGCGAACGGCCCGCTCAAAGGCTCACGCGCCCGCTCGCGCGCGATCGAGTCCATTCGCGCGACGATCGCGTTGAGGCGCGGGTTGATCGCTTCCGCGCGCGCGATCGCCGCTTCGAGCGCTTCCGCCGCCGAAATCTCTCTGTCCGCGACAAGCTGGGCGAGCCGGAGCCCGTCGCAGCGGCTGTACTCGTCAAAGCGCACCCCATATTCTCCCTGTCGCGCAGCGGACGCGCCGCGCCTAACTTTGCGGACGCCAACACAGCACGCCGTCGTCGCCCGCCAGCAGTCCTTTGACGATCGAACGCTCGCGCCCGACGACAATCGAGACGAACTCGCCCGCGCCGCCGCGCATGGCGGCGAACGCCCGATAGCCGCGCTCGAGAAAACCCTGCAACTCGCCGAGCCCGGCGAGCTCCGCAGGCTTGCGCATCATCTTGAGCGCCGCTCCGATGAAGCGCTGGTTGGTGAGCCCGTCGAGCGCCGCGCCGAGCAGGGCGATGAGATCGATCTGTCGTTCGCGATCCTCTTCGCGGCCGGCCTTCCGATAGGCTGCGGCGTATGTCGCGTCGCTGATTGTCGCCGCATCCGCGCCGAGCGCCTCGACGATGGCCCCGTCAAGGCTTTCCGACAAGACGTTGAGCTCCACGGCGTGCGCGACCGTCGTGAGTCCGGACTCGGGGAGAACCTTCATCATCACGGGAAGGATGCGGCGGACGTCATCGATGTGCCGGCTCAGGTCCTTGGGCCCGTAGAGATCGACGAGAAAGAATTCGGCGGCGTCGTGAAAGCGGCGACTCTCCAGTAGGTCCTGGTGCGTTCGTGCAAGACGCGCCGCCTGCCAAGTGCGCAAATGCGCGCGCCGCTCGCTGTGGCTCGCATCTTCAGCGAACCTGGCGCGCAACGTTGTTGCGCGGTCGAGCTCGGCGAGCAACAGCTCGTGAATGATCTCTTTCGACATTAAAAGACGCTTATACCGGAACCGTGGGTTCGGCCGCCTAAACGCAGCCGGAACGGCTTCTTGCCTTTGCCGGAACGGGTTATGGTCGGGAAAAGCTTGGGAGTGAGAGATGAGCCAGCGCGAGCGCATGTCGTCGGTCGATACAACTTGGCTGCGCATGGACCGGCCGACCAACCTTATGGTCATCCTCGGCGTATGGGTGCTGGAAGGCCCGGTCGCATTGAAGAGGCTCGAGGACCAACTCGCCGATGGGCTGCTCGCTTACCGGCGTTTTCGCCAAAAGGTCGAGTTCACTCCGGCGGCCGTCTATTGGCGCGACGATCCGAAATTCGACCTCGCCCACCACATGAAGCGGGCGCGACTGCCGGGAAAAGGGGGCAAGCAGGCGCTCGAACGCTTTGTCGCCGACCTCGCCTCAGAGCCGCTCGATCCGAACCGTCCGCTGTGGCAGGTCCATATCGTCGAGAAGTTCGAAGGCGGCGCCGCCGTCGTGTTCCGCCTCCATCACGCCATCGCAGACGGCATCGCGCTAATGGGGGTCACGATGTCCCTCGTCGATGGGGGCGAACGCAACTCCCGTCGCGCCACGCCCGAGGAAGATGAAGGCTGGCTGCAGACCCTGATGGCGCCGGTCGTCGCCGCGGTCAACACTGGGACGCAAGCCTCGACCTCGACACTGCGCACGGCGTTCGATCTTGTGCGCAATCCCTTGCGAGCTGCAGACTATCTACGCGTCGGAGCGGGCGTCGCAGGCGAACTTGGCTATCTGCTTTTCATGCCGAGCGACAGCGAGACCCGCTTCAAGGGCAAGCCGCAGGGCGCCAAGCGCGTCGCCTGGGGCGAGCCGTTGCGGCTGCCGGAGGTTAAGGCGGTCAGCCGCGCGCTCGGCGCCTCGATCAACGACATGCTGCTCTCCTGCGTCGCAGGGGCGATGCGCCGCTATCTGGTCGACCACGGCGACCAGACCGAGGGGGTCGAATGCCGCGCGCTGGTGCCGATCAATTTGCGCCAGCCGGGCGAGGTCGAACTTGGCAACCGTTTCGGCATCATCGCCGTCAAACTGCCGGTCGGCATCGAACATCCGCTGGAGCGGCTGATGACGGTGCGAGAGCGCATGCTGGAGCTGAAGGCCTCCTACGAGCCGCGGGTGACGCTCGGCCTCTTCGGCGCGCTTGGCTATGGGCCAAAGGTCGCGCAGGACCAGCTCTTCGATCTTCTCTTGAGCCGCGCGACGGCGGTGATGACCAACGTCCCTGGCCCTGTCGAACCTTTGTCGGTCGCCGGCAGCGTATTGCGCCAGTCGCTCTTCTGGGTGCCTCAGTCGGGCGACATCGGCATGGGTGTTTCGATCCTCTCATACGCGGGAAAGGTGCAGTTCGGCCTCGTCACCGACGCCGCGCTGACGCCCGACCCCGAAGCGATCGTCAGCCGTTTCGCCGAGGAGTTCGAACGGTACCTCTATTACGTTCTGCTCGATCCGCCCGAGGCGCCGTCGCTCTCTGTCAAGGGGGAGAGGGCGGAGTCGGCGGCTAGCGCGCGTCGCGCTTTGACGGAATCGTCATAACGAGGAGCGCCGTGCATTTTTGTAAGCGGCGAAGCGTTTTCAAAGCGTTAGTCGCCAAAAACTGTACCTTTTTCGCCGCGGCCGGCTGTTGGGCCGCGGAGACAAGGAATGGAAAGCCCAGCGCAAGGAATTCAAAGCCAAACGCAAGGAAATGAAACCCCGGCACAAGGAAATGAAAGTCAGGCGCAAGGAAATGAAAATAGAGAGTCTTGCGATTTCAGCAGGTTACGGCAGATCATGATATTCGGCGCACCATTAACCTTAACTTTCTGCAGACTCTCGGTCACTGAAGGGGGCCTCCGTCCGGTCATGAGGCGACAATACCACATAATTCTGATTTACGGAAGCAAAACATCGACTCAGTCGTCGAGGGTCGGGGTTACCCTCGGCTGCGCGCCCTGGAGCCCGACCTGTTGCGTCGCTACGCTCGCAAATGACAGCCTTGTTTCCGTCACAACGAGTCCTGGTCCAGACCCAGCCGCACAGCGTCCGCCATCTTCGTCCTGACTTTCCCCCTGCGTCCCGAAAAGGGACGCCGCAGGCCGTTACCCCTCCTCCTTCGCGTGCTCCGCGTCGAGCTTCTGCATCGCGTCGGCTGGGGCGCAACGAGCGGCTTCGCCATACAGCTTCCGCGCCTCCGCGAGTTTCCCTTTGCCGAACAGCATGACGAGGCCGTTCGCCTCCTCGATACGAGCGATCGCGGAGTCCGGGAGGAGCTTGCGGGCGAGCGCGAAGTGTCTGATCGCTTCCTCTCTGCTCGCGCCGTAGGTGAGGCCCGCGAGCATTCCGCCGACTTTGCTGACGATCTCAGCGTGATAGGCGCCGAGGGCGATATGGGCCTCGGCATGTCTGGGCTCGAGCTTGATCGTCTTGTCGAGGCTCGCCTTCACCTTGCCGCCGATCCCTTGGGCCAGCGCCTTGGCGATGGAAATCTCCTGCGCATAACGTCCGAGCGCCTGGGCGTGAAAATAGAAGGCGTTAGGGAAATCGGGCGCGGCATCCTGCAAGGCCTCGGCGCGCTCGGCGGAGCTCAGAAGAATCTCGCGCTTGCGTCGGCCGTCCGTTTCCAGGTAGGTCGCATAGATGTTGGCGGCCTTGTTGGCCGCGTTGGCGCCGATGGGCCCGAGCGCTGTCCCTTCCACGACCGCAGCGCCGAAGTCGCCGCGGTGATAGGCGCGCCAGGCCGATTGCAGCGCCACTGCAGTTTTTTCGGAGTCGAGCGCGCCCTTGAGACGAGCGTGCCGCGCGACAAAGCTTGCTTTACGAACGCGGCGTCCGGGAAGGGCTCGCAGTCGCCCCGATGCAATTCGGGCCACGCCTACTTCAGCGCCGCGCCTTCGTATGCATAGTCCTTGCGCTATGCGGGAATGGTTTCCATTTGACTCGCCGTCATGGCGTTCTCCTCAGTCGAGGTAGCGCTTCGCCAGGTCGATCGAACAATTCGCGCTCGCGCGGCTCGAGATATGGCGCGGCGAGCGCGATGACGTGAAAGGCCCCACGCGCCAGCGTCCTGTCGTCCTGAACGGCTTTCGGATCGCGAGCGAATTCGAACGACATCCAATAGCTCGCCACCAGCACGATGTTCTGCGCCAGCGTCGCGATCTCTGCGGGCTCAGCGCGCATCTGGCCCCCCTTGACGAGGCCGCCGAGAATCTGTTCGGCGACCCGAATCTTGTGGGCAAGGATGCGACGGAACTGCACCTCGATCACATGATAGCGGGCGACGAGATCATTGACGTCGCGATAGATGAAGCGGTACTTCCAAATCGCCTCGAACACGAGGTGCAAGAAGAGCCAGCAGTCCTCTGCGTTCGGCAGGCGTTTCTCTGGCGTGGCCAGAGTCGTCTCGATCTCGCGGCGGAACTCGGCGAACAGATCCGCGACGATCTGCTCCTTGGAATGATAGTGATAATAGAGATTGCCGGGGCTGATGCCCATCTCGAAGGCGATCGACGTCGTCGCCACAGTCGGCTCTCCGAACTGGTTGAACATCGCCAGGGCGGTTGCGAGAATCCGCTCACGCGTCCGACGGGGCGGCTTTCGCGCCATAGCGTTTCCCACCCTGTGCGCGCCCAGGTTTATCCCGGTTCAGCGCTTGTTCGATTTCGTCCAGCGCCCTATTCAGCGGCTGCACGCTACCCCATAAACCGCCTGTCTGACCAGACTTCGCCAGCATCGGCTTCTCGTCCTCAAGAACGGCTCGGTCAAGTTCAACGCCGTGCCGGGCGAGGATCGGCTCGAGTTCGTCCGCGCGGCGCCTGAGTTCCGCGAGCGTGTGGCGATAGGCGTGCTCGGCAAGCCGTCGCCGGTCGGCGTAGCTGAACATGTTGGCGAAGAACATGACCGCGTCATCTTGCGCGGGCTCGAACAGCACAACGTCCGCCTCTGGGAATTCCGTGGCGTAGCGATCCATCCCGACTTGCATACGCGAGTGGATGAGCGCGCGGAAGGTCTGCGACAGCACGGTAATGAGCCCGCGTTCGGCAAGCCGTATCGGCCTTGCGCCGGCGCGCTCAGCGAGTTCGCTATCAAAGGGCACGATCGGGTTGATGCAGATGAGGAGCTTCACGCCTGCCTTCAGCGCCACCGAGGCGTGCAGCGTTTTCTTCATCGCTCCGTCGACATAGTCGCGGTCGCCAATGCGCGCCGGCGGATAGAGTCCCGGCAGCGCCGCGCTCGCCTTGACCGCCTCGGAAATCGGCACATGGTCGAGTCCGGGCGCGCCGAACTGCGTCGATTTGCCGCTGTCGAGGTCGGTCGCGACGACGAACAGTTGACGCCCGAGCTTGCGGAAGTCGTCTGTTCGCCCCGGCTGGCTGAAGAGCCGCGACAGGTAGGAGGCGATCGCGCCGCCGTCGAACAGGCCATTAGGTAGACCCCGTGTCAGGCGCATGAACGATTCAAGGAAGCCGCGTCCCGGCGCCGTTCCAAAATAGGCGAAGGCCGCCTGTTGCATCAGTTCCGGAAGGCGCATCAGCCGCTGCAGGTATTCGCCGAAGGCCGGACGCAACAGAAGGCCCGGCTCAAACGGATCGCGATGCGACCGGCCGAGAACGAACATTGCGTGCATTTCGCTGGGGCTGATCCCGTTGGCGAGAGCGGCCGCCACGAAGGCGCCGGAACTCACCCCGACATAGACGTCGCACTTGGTCAGGGCGATCCCCTTCAGGGCCGCTTCGAGGGCGACCAAAGCGCCGATTTCATAGATACCGCCAAGGGGACCGCCCCCCGCGAGGGCGATCCCTACTTTGCCATTGCGGCGAGGACCGCTCATGACCCCTCGCTCCTTAGCCTCGGCTACCCTGCCGCTTGAACGGCCTCAGCCATTCGTGTTCGACCCATCACTTGTGGGCGCGGGCTCGCGGCGCGTGGGTCTCTTCTTCGTGCGAGAGCTTCTTGGCGATCTCGGTCAGCTCCGCGACCCGCTTCGACAGGACGTCGACATCTTTCCGGCTTGGGACGCTCAGGCTGTGGAGAGCCCGCGCCACGCGCTCTTCGAACACCTGCTCAAGCTTGTCCCACGTTCCCGTCGCTTTTGCCTTCACCTCGGCGAGGCGTTCGTCGGCGACGGATTTAGTGCGCTCCTGAACCTTCTCGCCTTCGGCGACGAGCGCCTCGAACATCTTGACGCCTTCCTTCTGGGCTTTGGAGAAAGCTCCAAGGCCCGCAAGCCAAATCTGGCTGGCCGATTCTCTGACTTTCGCAGCCAACTGCATTTCGTTGGTCTCAGTGGCAAGTTCTGTGAGTTTCTTTGGCATGACCATCCTCGTTAGTTCTCGGCGGCCAATCCGCCTTTTCACGGTTCAGCATCAAAGCACGAGGATTTAGAATTCGCCGCCCAAAGTTCTAGGCGGCTCATTCTAGAGTTTTCCGCTAGATGAAAGCCCAGAGGAGGAAGAGGCTCATGGGCGCGTTCGTCACTGGCGGAACCGGCTTCATCGGCAAGCGTCTTCTGCGGCGTCTGCTGCAGCGGGATCAGGAGCCGGTCTACGTCCTGATGCGCAAGCCGACCCCCGAGGCGGTTGCGGAACTCAAGACGTTCTGCGGCGATGACGGCGAGCGTGTAACGCCGGTCGAAGGCGACATCTCGAAGCCTGAACTCGGCGTCTCCGCGAAACACGTGCGGCGGCTCAAGGGCAAGATCGACAACTTCTTCCACCTTGCCGCGGTTTACGACCTCGCCGCCGAATCGGAGCAAGTGGCAGCGGCGAATGTCGTTGGCGTCGCGAACGCGCTCGCATTCGCCAAGACGGTTCGTGCCGGGTGCTTTCATCACGTGAGCTCCATCGCCGCCGCCGGCCTCTATGACGGCGTCTTCCGCGAGGACATGTTCGAAGAAGCACGGCGGCTCGATCACCCCTATTTTTCCTCGAAGCACAAGGGCGAGGCGCTGGTGCGCGCAGAGACCGGCATTCCGTGGCGGATCTATCGGCCCGGGATCGTCGTCGGCGACTCGACCACCGGCGAGATCGACAAGATCGACGGCCCCTACTACTTCTTCAAGCTGATCCAGAAGATCCGCGACACCCTGCCGTCATGGGTTCCGATGATCGGCCTCGAGGGCGGCCGGATCAATGTCGTGCCGGTCGACTTCGTCGTCGCCGCGATGGATCATCTCGCCCATCTCGACGGGCTCAATGGCCGCACGTTCCACCTGACCGATCCTAATGCGCTCCGCGTCGGCGACATGCTGACCGCGCTTGCGCGCGCCGCCCATGCGCCCGCCTTCACGATCAAGGTCAACGCCGGCCTGTTCGGGCTTGCGCCGCCGGCCCTCACCCGCGGACTGATGGCGCTGACGCCTTTCCGCCGCATGCGCAAGATGATGATGAAGGAGCTTGGCCTGCCGGACGACATCTTCATGTTCATCAACTATCCGACGCGCTTCGACAGCCGCGAGACGCAGAAGCTTCTTCGGCCGGCCGGCATCACCGTTCCGAGCTTCGACGACTACGCCTGGCGCCTGTGGGACTACTGGGAGCGGCATCTCGATCCGGCGCTCTTCGTCGATCGGTCGCTGCGCGGCGCGGTGGCAGGCAAACGCGTTCTCGTAACCGGCGGCTCGGCCGGGATCGGCAAAGCGATCGCCCTGAGGCTGGCGCAGGCCGGCGCGAAAACTCTCATCGTCGCGCGCGACGCGGAAAAGCTCGATCTGACACGGGAGGAATTCTCCGCTCAGGGCCTCGAGGTCAAGACCTACAGCGCTGACATTTCCGAACCCGGGCAATGCGCCGCCTTCATTGAGAGGCTTCTCTCCGAGCATGGCGGCATCGACATTCTCGTCAACAACGCGGGTCGGTCGATCCGACGCGCGATCGAGAATTCCTACGATCGTCCGCACGATCTCGAGCGGACGATGCGCCTCAACTATCTTGCCGCGGTGCAGCTTGTGATGGGGTTCCTCCCAGGGATGACGGAACGGCGCTCCGGGCATGTCGTCAACGTTTCCTCGATCGGCGTGCTGACGACCGCGCCGCGTTTTTCGGCCTATGTCGCCTCGAAGGCCGCGCTCGAGGCATGGACGGATTGCGCCGCGAGCGAGTTCCTCGATCGCGGCGTCGCCTTCACCAACGTCAACATGCCGCTGGTCCGCACCGAGATGATCGCGCCGACCAAATTTTATCAGCATGTGCCGACGCTGGACCCGGACGAGGCTTCCGATCTGGTCGTCGAGGCTCTGATCCATCGACCGGCGCGGGTGGCGACTCGGCTCGGCCGGTTTGGCCAGGCTGTGCATGCGGTCGCGCCCAACATGGGACGGATCATCCTCAACACCGCGTTCCGCATGTTCCCCGAAAGCGCAGCTGCGCGCGGCGAGAAAGAAGGCGAGGTCGCGCCGACAGCCGACCAGATCGCGTTCACCCAGCTGCTAAGGGGTCTGCACCTTTGAGCGAGAGGACGACATGGAACGGATTTGGCTGAAGTCCTACCCCGAGGGCGTGCCTGCCGATATCGATCCGACCGCCTACGGCTCGATCGGCGAGTTCCTGGCCGCCAGCATCGACCGTTACCGCGACCGGCCCGCCTTCATCAGCATGGGCCGGACGATGTCCTACGGCGAACTCGATCGCCGGTCGCGCGCGTTCGCCAGCTATCTTCAGAATGTCGCAGGGCTTGCGCGCGGCGCGCGGGTGGCGCTGATGATGCCGAACCTGCTGCAATATCCGGTTGCCTTGTTCGGCGCGTTGCGCGCGGGCTACGTGGTCGTCAATTGCAACCCGCTCTATTCGCCGCGCGAACTTCACCATCAGCTCGAGGATTCCGGCGCCGAGGCGATCGTCGTCCTGGAGAATTTCGCCCAGACGCTGGAGAAGGCGATCGGCGGCACGCAGCTGCGCGCCGTCGTGGTGACCGGCGCGGGCGATCTCCTCGGCGGCCTGCGCGGGTCCTTGACCAATTTCGTGCTGCGGCATGTGCGACGCGCGGTTCCGGCGTGGAACCTGCCGCAGGCCGTGCGCTTCAACCGCGCGCTGTCGCTAGGGCGTCGCCATAGTTTCGAGTTTGCGCCGGTCGCGCCGGACGACGTCGCCTTCCTTCAATATACGGGCGGAACGACCGGAGTGCCGAAGGGCGCGATGCTGACGCATCGAAACATGATCGCCAATCTCCAGCAGGTTCAGGCATGGGTCGCCCAATCCCTTGGGCCGGCAAACGAGGTCTTCGTCACGGCGCTGCCGCTTTACCATGTGTTCGCTTTGACGGTGAACTGCTTCGTCCCGGTGATGATCGGGGCGAACAATTTGCTCATCCCCAATCCGCGCGACATCAGGGCCTTTGTCAAAGCGATGCGGCAGACGCCGTTCACCGTTATCACCGGGGTCAACACCCTGTTCAACGCGTTGCTCGGCGATCAGGAGTTTCTCAAGCTCGACTTCTCGCGTCTTCATCTCGCGGTCGCCGGCGGGATGGCGGTGCAGAGGGCAGTCGCCGAACGCTGGAAGGCGGCGACCGGCAAGCCGCTGATCGAGGCTTACGGCCTGACAGAGACCTCGCCAGCGGCTGTTACCAATCCGCTTACGATCGAGGATTTCACCGGCGCGATCGGCCTGCCGCTGCCTTCGACCGATATCGCCATCCGCGACCTCGAGGGACGCGATCTGCCGCTCGGCGAACCGGGCGAGCTATGCATCAAGGGTCCGCAAGTGATGGCGGGATACTGGAACAAGCCCGACGAGACGGCCAAGGTGATGACCCAGGACGGCTATCTGCGCACCGGCGATATCGCCCGCGTCGACGAGCGCGGCTACGTCACGATTGTGGACCGCCAGAAGGACATGATCATCGTCTCCGGGTTCAATGTCTATCCGAACGAGATCGAAGACGTGGTGATGAGCCATCCCGGTGTGCACGAGGTCGGCGCGATTGGCGTGCCGGACCAGAAGTCCGGTGAGGCGGTCAAGATCGTCGTTGTCCGAAAGGACCCAGCCCTGACGGATGTCGAGATCATCGCCTACTGCCGCCAGTATCTGACCGGCTACAAGACGCCGCGCCAGGTTGAGTTCCGCAACACGCTGCCGCGCACGCCGATCGGAAAGATCCTGCGCCGCGAATTGCGCGACACGGTTGAGCCGCAGGGCGAAACGCAAGAGCCGGGCTGAGCGCCCGGCGATACCGGGGGAACCCGCGGGCGCGCGCGGCGAGCGCGCTTGAGGCCGCGCTCGATCCGATAAGGACAAGGATACACCATGACCAGACAGACGACAGACCTCGGCGGGCGCGACGAGCGCCGGACCTTCGACTACATCGTCATCGGCGCGGGCCCGGCGGGTTGCGCCGTCGCCGCGCGTCTCGCGCAATCGTCGGCCGGGACAAGCGTCGCCCTTGTCGAATCAGGGCCTGCCAAGGCTTCGATGCTGTCGGACGTTCCGCTCGGGATCGCCGCGCTTGTGCCGCTGCGTTCACGGCGCAACTATGCCTACGAGACCACGCCGCAGGCGGGGCTCGGCGGGCGCAGGGGCTATCAGCCACGCGGGCGCGGCCTTGGCGGCAGCAGCCTCATCAACGCGATGATCTACACGCGGGGCCAGCCGCAGGACTACGACGAATGGGCCGCGCTCGGGTGCAAGGGCTGGGACTGGGCGGCCGTCCTGCCCTACTTCAAGCGCTCGGAGGACAACGCGCGCGGCGCGGACGCGTGGCATGGCGTCGGTGGACCGCTTCACGTCAGCAATCTCAGCTACCGCAATCCCGCCGTTGACGCCTTCGTCGAGGCGGCTGCTCAGGCAGGATACCGGCGCAACGCCGACTTCAACGGCGAAATCCAGGAGGGCGTCGGTCCATATCAGGTGTTCCAGAAGAATGGCCGCCGATACAATGCCGCGAGGGCCTATCTGCAATCCGCTCCGCCGCCGAATTTGACGATCCTCTCCGACGCTCAGGCGCGCCGCCTTCTGTTCGAAGACCGGCGGGCGGTCGGCGTCATCGTTCGTCGCGCCGAAGTGGAGGAACGGCTTGATGCACGGCGTGAGATCGTCGTCTCCGGCGGCGCCTTCGGCTCGCCCCAGCTGCTGATGGTTTCGGGAATCGGACCGGCAGAGGATCTGAAGCGCCTTGGAATCGACATCGTCGCGGATGCGCCCGCGGTCGGAACCAATCTTCACGATCACTGCAACTATGCCGCCAATCTTCGCGCCAACGGGCCAAAACTGTTCGGCCTGACGGTTCCGGCGCTGCTTCGCAATGTGGTCGATCTTTATGAATATCTGCGGCACAGCCGCGGATTGCTGACCTCCAACGCCGCCGAGGCCGGCGGATTCATCAAGAGCAGGCCCGATGTCGACCGGCCGGATCTGCAGCTTCATTTCTGCGTCGGCATTGACGAGGATCATAACCGCAAGCTCCACTTCGCAACCGGCATGACGCTGCATGTCTGCGGGCTGAGGCCGAAGAGCCGCGGCACTGTTCGGCTTGCGAGTGCGGACATCGCGGAGGCTCCGCTGATCGATCCGAACTTCTTGTCGGACCCCGAAGATCTCGAGACGCTCGTTCGCGGCGTCGAAATCGTGCAGACTATCCTCGCCAAGCCGCCGCTGGCGCCGTACGGCGGCCGGTATATTTACGGGACCGGCCATGACGACCCGGCGGCGCTGCGCGCCCTCATCCGCGACCACGCCGATACGATCTATCACCCGGTCGGAACCTGCCGCATGGGCGCGGACGAGCGCTCGGTCGTCGACCCGACGCTGCGCGTGCGCGGGGTCGAGGGGTTGCGCGTGGCGGACGCTTCGATCATGCCGCTTCTCGTCAGCGGCAACACGCAGGCCCCTTCCGCCATGATCGGCGAGAAGGCGGCCGATATGATTCTCGGCCGCCATTCCGCATAGGTTTCGCGGCGACGTAACCTCCGCGACATTCTGTGCCGGGCTCATTCGAAAGTGGAGCCGCCGGCGCGCGGACCTGGCGATCGGGAACGCCTTGCCTTCAGGGACGATGACGGCATGGGTCGCGTCAGTCAGCGCTCGGTGTCGGAGAAAGGCGGGATAGGGAGGCAACGCCGAAGCGTAAAGCTCCCGCGGGGGGCGCTCTCACTCTTTGCCCCCGATCCACTCCGCAATCCGCTCATAAACATTCCGCCGGCTCAGTAAATCCAGGTGTCCCGTTTCGCACGCGATCAATCGCCGGCCAGCGGGAAAGTCGAGCGCTCGCGCCGGATCGCTGTGGCGGCCCAGCGCGCTGGCGACAGGGACGAGGCCGTCGCCGATGAGGCGTTCCTTAAGGCTGCCCACGGAGGTCGCCGTCGTCGCAGCGACCGCGTAGCAGGCGACGCCTTCAGGCAGGGGAACGGAGCGGCGCGCGTCCGGATCGCGGGCGAACCGATCGCGGCCCCGCCAATCCTCGTCCATAAGGTTCCCGTAGCGCAGGTCGGTGACGCCTGAGCTGCGGACCTTGCCGAGCCTGCCGAAGGCGGCCGCATAGGGCGTCCTGCCCAGAATGACGTCGACCCAATTGCCGATGCGCTCGAGAGGCGCGCCGTGATGCGGCGTGCCGAGAAAGACGAGTTTGCGCAGCTTCTGCCGCCACTGATGCTTCCCCTCCTCGCCATAAGCGCAGGCGCTTCGCGCGACGAGTCCGCCCATGCTGTGGCCGATGACGACGAAATCCTCGATTTCGACTGGCCATGCGGCGACAAGCGCCTCAAGTGTCTGAGCGAAGGCGCGGCCATTGACCGAGATGTGCAGGCCTGAGTTGTAGGAGAGATAGACCGGCGTGTAGCCGAGGTCGCGGGCGAGCGCCGCGCCGTGATCGTGGTTCGCCCTCGTCCATTGCAGGTCGCTCATGCAAAGCCCGTGCGCGAGCACGGCGAGTTTGCCCGTCGCGTCGGGAAACGCCTGGGCGAGCGCATGGCCGTCGAGCGCGAGCGCCCTGCCGTCGCGGCGAAGCCGCATTGTCAGCGCGAGCGGATTGCCGGTCTCGGCGAGATGGTCGCCGACAACGCCGTTGAGAGCCGCGACCGCGACCTCGCGCTTGCGCGACGTCGGCCGATCGTCCGCCCTTAAGCTGACAAGCGCCGCGGCGCCGCCAACTCCGGCGCCAGTCAACCGGATCGCGCCGCGAACGCCGCGATAGACAAGCTGCGTCACCCCGCCGGTCATGCCCTGACCGAGCGGTGCGATTCCAGGCGTCTCGAGGATGGACGTGTGCATATGCTCGACAAGGGCGGTCAGTCCATCCGCCGCATCAATGGCGAGACGGCCGAGGCCGAGAGCGTCCGAGAGCGAGAAGGCGGCGGGCTTGGCGGACATGAGCGGCTCCCTCGATTCTGCAAAGGCAAGTCTGATCCGGTCGGGCCTTTTGGGCAAGCACGGGTCGGTCTATTCTCTGGCAGCGAGGCCAAGGACCGCGGCGACGGCGGAGGAAGGGACGGGATGTCCGGCAGCAACGGTCCCACGACGCAACGGCGAGCGATTCCGCGCGACGCGGTCGATGACTACACATTTCAGAGCGCGGAACAGCGGCGCGCGTTCATTCGCGAGGTTTCGGGCGTCGATCTCACGCATGTCGCGAAATATTCGTTCGATCCGTCGCTCCTTCAGGGGAACATCGAAAATTTCATCGGCGCGGCTCAAGTGCCGATAGGCGTCGCCGGCCCGCTACGGGTTAACGGAGAGCACGCGCAAGGCGATTTCTTCGTGCCGCTCGCGACGACCGAGGGGGCGCTGGTTGCGAGCTACAATCGAGGCATGCGGCTGCTGACGGAATGCGGCGGGGTGAAGACGACGATCATCGAGCGCTCCATGCAGCGCGCGCCTGTGTTCGTCTTCGATGACGCGGCGGGCGCGCGGGCGTTCGGCCTCTGGGTCGAGAGCAATTTTACGGCGATCAAACAACAGGCCGAAGCCACGACCCACATCGGCAAACTCGTCGAGATCCAGCAGTTTGCCGTTGGGCCGTTGCGGCACCTGCGGTTCAACTACACGACCGGCGACGCCGCTGGACAGAACATGGTCGGCAAAGCCACGCTCGCGGCCTGCCAATGGATTTCGAAGACCTATCCAGGCGGTGCGAGATATGTCCTCTCCGGCAATATGGACACCGACAAGAAGCACTCGAGCATCAATATGCTTCTCACCCGCGGCAGGCGCGTTGTCGCCGAGGCGGTCATCCGCAAGGACATTCTGAGGGATCTGATGGGCGTCGATCCGAAGGCATTGTTCGAGACGAGACAGATTTCGAATGCCGGCGCGTTTCTCGCCGGATCGTCCAACAACGGGTCTCATACGCCAAACGGCCTCGCCGCGATGTTCATTGCGACCGGTCAGGACGTCGCCGACATTTCCGAATCCCAGGCCGCGGTGACCTATTCCCAGCTCCTGGAGAACGGCGACTACTATTGGTCGGTGACGCTGACGTCCCTCATCGTCGGCACGGTCGGGGGAGGGACGGGCCTTGCGACGCAGCGGGAATGTCTCGAGATGCTTGGCTGCCATGGGGAGGGCAAAGCCGACAAATTCGCCGAGATCTGCGCGGGCGTGGCGCTCGCCGGCGAAACGTCCCTGGCGAGCGCAGTTCTCAGCGGGGACTGGGTGTCAAGTCATGAGCGGCTGGGGCGGCGCCATACGTAGATCGCGCGGAGCTCGACCGCGCGAAGGAATGCGCTTCGTCACGCCGCGTTCTTAACCGCGCATGCAATTTGCAAGCCAACCGCGCTGAAGCTCGCGTCGGATAGTGTACACAGAAGTCGACGGGTAAAGACGTGGAGGCGGGCGGCGATGGCCAAGCAAGCGATACCAAGGACGGCTTCGGCGGAGACGCTATCGGCTGAGAGTGTCGCGTTGACGCCCGGTCACGGGGTCGCAGACGCGACTGCTGACAGCCTTCAGAGATTGTCTCAGCCTCCCGCCGTTGGCGCAAATGAAGTCGCAGGGCAGGCGCGGGGCGATGGGTCGCGATATCGGGCCTTTGAGGGGCCGGAACGCGCCGATCCAGTGGGCGAACCCAATTCGCCCATGCGATCGCGGCCAGCGGGCGAACCTTCGGCGGAGTGCTCGACGAGTTTCGACCGCCTGCTCCACGCCGAGTTCGGCCGGTTCACTTTGGGCGTTTCCCCCTTCGCGCTTTGGCTGGCCTACGCCGATTGGGCGATCCACCTTTCGGCGGCTCCGGGGAAGCGCCAACAACTCTTTGAGGCCTGGGCGCGGAAAGTCACCCAACTGCTCTCGGACTATCCGCAGCTCGCATCGAACCGGGCCGGCGCGGCGGTTTTCGCGCCATCCCCCCAGGATGAACGGTTTCGAGACGAGGCGTGGCGGCAATGGCCGTTCAATCTGATCGCCCAGACGTTTCTCCTGAACGAGGAATGGTGGCGGGAGGCCACGACGGATATCGCCGGCGTTTCGCCGCACCACGAGCAAGTCGTCACGTTCATGACAAGGCAATTGCTCGATATGGTTTCGCCGACCAATTTCATCGCCGCCAATCCTGAAGTTCTCGCGGCGACGCTTCACGAGGGTGGGCAGAACCTGGTCCGCGGCGCATCCAATTTCTTGTCGGATTGGCGACGCGATATCGCAAATGAGCCTCCCGTCGGCGCCGAGCTCTTTCGGCCGGGCAAAGAAGTGGCGGCGACGCAGGGCAATGTGATTTACCGCAACAGGCTCATCGAACTCATCCAGTATGCGCCCGCCACCGATGAGGTCCGCGCCGAGCCGGTGCTTGTCGTCCCGGCATGGATCATGAAGTTCTACATTCTTGACCTGTCGCCCGGAAATTCGCTGGTCAAATACCTGGTCGACCGGGGACACACAGTGTTCATGATCTCATGGCGCAACCCGACCGGCGCTGATCGCGAGCTTGGCCTGAACGATTATTTGCAATTGGGCGTGTTCGACGCGCTCGCCGCCGTGCGGGCGATCATCCCGGAAGCCAAGGTCAATGCGGTCGGCTACTGTCTCGGCGGGACCCTGCTCTCGATGGCGGCCGCTTCTTTGGCGCGCGAATCGAACCACCTTCTCAATTCCGTCACGCTGTTGGCGGCCCAAACCGATTTCACCGAGGCTGGCGAACTGACGTTGTTCATCGACGACAGCCAGCTCAGTTACCTTGAGGACATCATGTGGGCTCAAGGTTATCTCGACGCAAGTCAGATGGCCGGCGCGTTCCAATTCCTGCGATCCAACGATCTCATCTGGTCACGCGTGGTTACCGAGTACCTGATGGGTCGACGTTCGCCAATGACCGACCTTATGGCCTGGAACGCTGACGCCACCCGCATGCCTTACCGCATGCACAAAGAATATCTGCGCCGGCTTTTCCTGAGAAACGATCTGTTCGAGGGGCGCTATGAAGTGAATGGCCGGCCGATCGCGCTCAGCGATATCCGTTCCCCGATCTTCGCCGTCTCTACGGAACGCGATCATGTGGCGCCGTGGCGTTCGGTCTACAAAATCAATCTCGTCGCCGACGCCGACGTGACCTTTGTTCTCACGAGCGGCGGCCACAACGCCGGCATTGTAAGCGAACCGGGGCACAAAGGGAGGCATTATCGAATTTCGCATCGCGCGACCGATGACAAATATGTCGATCCGGAAACCTGGTTCGCGCGGGTGAAAGTCGAAGAGGGATCGTGGTGGCCGGCCTGGTCGTCCTGGCTCGAAGGTCTGTCCGACGGGCTTCGGCTTCCCGCCGCCATCGGCGCGCCCGATAAAGGCTATCCGCCGTTGGATCCAGCGCCAGGACGATACGTGCTCGAGCGCTGACAGGGCGTTGCCGAGGAGGGTCATTGCGTCACTTTTGACACCTTAAACTTCGGCGTCATTGGCGATACATGGCGCCAAGCTCAAGACAAGGACCCCCAGGCTTTGATCCAGACGTTGGGCTATCGCACGCGCACAAGAACCAGACTGCTGTAGCCTCAGGGTATGCTCATGGCGCTCGCGCCGGCGATGGAGACCCCCAACGCGTCGGAGGGTGAGTTCGCCAGGCCGTCCAGGAGCCGGGCCGCGTGGGATACCGCACTTGTCACGTCCCTCGGCAGATGCGCGTCGCCAATCGTCACGACGGTCAGCCCTGCGCGGCGGGCCTCGATCGCAAGATCGGCGACGCTGACTGCGCCGACGACGGCGACCACTGCATCCACGTCTTCCACCGGAGGCCGCGCCTCGCCGAAGAGGCCTTTGAGCAGCACGCGTCGTCCGTCGATCGCCGTTACTTTGGCCCGGTCGATCATCGTGACCCCGCGCGCGGCGACGTCCCGAATGAGGGGGTAGACGGTGGTCAGTCCGTCGCCCTCGCCGGGATAGAGGAGCGATGTCACCAGGGTGACACGGACAGCGCCGAGGGAAGCCTGCTCGGCAGTCAGCAGCGCTGCGAGACGGCCCATCTCGTCGCGGACGAGAACGTGGCCGCCCGTCGGGATCGGGTCGTACGGCCCGATCTGGCTTACCTCGTTGCCCTCTTGCGGAACAGGCGCCTCCACCGGCCTTGATCCGGTTGCGACGACAACGAGATCGGGGGCGAGGCGCGTCAAGAGAGCAGCGTCGGCCTCGGCGCTCGTATGGACCTCGACGCCGAGGCGTTGGCATTCGCCCGCCCACCAGTTCACAAGCTGAAGAAATTCGATTCGCGAAGGCGTCTCAGACCAAAGCGTCATCTGTCCGCCGAGGCGCGGCTCGCGCTCCAGCACAATCGTACGCCAGCCTCCGATTGAAAGCCGACGCGCGGCTTCGAGCCCGGCGGGTCCTCCGCCGACCACCACCGCCCGGCGACCGGCGCCCCAGCCCTCGGCGGTGCGACCCAAGGGCCGCCCGACGTCGGGGTTCGCCATGCAGGTGAGCGGCTTGTGGTCCAGGAGACTGTTGATGCACACGTTCGCGCCAACGCAAGGGCGAACGCTCCCCGCCCGGCCGGCCCTCAACTCGGGCAGGAGCTCGGGGTCGGCGATATTGGCCCTGACCATGCCGACGAGGTCGGCGTCGCCTGAGCGCAGGATTTCCTCGGCCAAGGCGAGCGTGGTCACCCGGCCGACGGTCGCAACGGGAACCTGCACAGCGGTCTTCACCGCGCGCGACAGATGGCGAAAGGCCGCAAGCGGCGCGGGCGTCGGCGGCCAGTGATCGACGCGCGCGAGCTTCTGCGTGTTGTTGCCTGCGGTCACGCTCACATAGTCGACCTCGCCGGAGCGCACGAGACGCTCGGCGAGGACCGCCGCCTCCTCTGCGCCTATGCCGCCCTCAACGAGTTCGTCGCCGGGGATGCGGATTCCGACGATGGCGTCGGGTCCCATCGCGGATCGAACTGCGCTCACCACTTCGCGGGGGTAGAGGGTGCGCGCGTCGAGGTCGCCGCTATAGCGGTCGGTCCGCCGGTTCATGAGCGGCGAGAGGAAGCTCGCGAGCAGCATTCCATGGGCCATCGTCACCTCGACGCCGTCGAGATCGCCCGCATGGCAGCGGAGCGCCGCGGCGCGGTAAAGCTCGGCGATCTCGGCGAGCTCGTCGGGCGTGGCCTCGCGGGACGTCTGCTGCGTGATCTCGGAGTGAGTCCACGAGGCGCTGATGATGGCGTCGCCGGTTGTCTCCATGGCGCCGACATGGGCGAGCTGCGCCAGCATCAGGCCGCCTTCCGCATGCACGGCGGCCGCGAGCCGCCGGTATCCGGGGATGATGCGGTCGTCGATGTTGACCAGCGTCAGCCCTCCGGCCCAGACCTCCGACCAGAGGACCGGCGTCGCTCCGGTGATCTGCATGCCGAGCCCGGCCCGGGCGCGTCGACGGTGATATTCCACATAGCGGTCTCCCGGCAGCCCGTCGTCCGCGAGTCCTGGCTGGTGCGCCGGCAAATAGACGCGCGAGCGCAGCCGCCTGCCGCGGAGGCGGACCTCCTCGTCGACTTTGGCGTAAGCGTCGCCTGCGAGGGACGCCATCGGCAATTTCCGCGTTCCAATTCGTCGGACGCAAGGATTGGATCAAAACGCGGGGGAGCACAAATGGCTCGCCAATCGCCGCGATGATTTCAGCGGTACAACAGCGAGGCAGAGGACGTGGCGAATGTGTCAAATCGACCCGATGCCGTCGTCAGTGACGAGGACTCTGTCCATCGATTCTAATTCCATCTGTGGCTGTCTGAGTAGATTCCGACTCTGCCGCTCAGGCCAAGCAAGCGCCTAGAAGTCCTCCGCGACTTGCTGTTGCGGCGTTGCGATCAAGGGCAACGGGCCGCTCCAATTGCGACAAGGAGGCGAAACCGGTGAAAGCTCTCGTCTATCTCGGCTCGGAGAGGAAACCCCCGAGCGCCTTGCAGGAGCGTCCAAAGCCCGGCGTCACGGCGCCGACCGACGCGATCGTCAAGGTGACCATGACGACAATTTGCGGCACCGACCTTCACATCCTCAAAGGCGACGTCGCGACCTGCGACCCCGGCCGGATTCTCGGCCACGAGGGCGTTGGCGTCATCGAGGAGGTCGGGGCGGCCGTCACAACGTTCAAACCGGGAGACCGGGTCCTGATCTCCTGCATCACCGCCTGCGGCAAATGCGAATATTGCCGAAGGCTCATGTATTCGCACTGCGTCAACGGCGGTTGGATTCTCGGCAACAAGATTGACGGGACGCAGGCCGAGTTCGTTCGCATTCCCTACGCGGAGACCAGCCTCTATCCGATTCCTGACGGCGCCGACGAAGAGGCGTTGGTCATGTTGAGCGACATCCTGCCGACCGGCTTCGAATGCGGCGTCCTCAACGGCAAGGTGCAGCCCGGCGGTTCCGTCGCCATCGTGGGCTCGGGGCCGATCGGGCTCGCAGCCCTGCTCACGGCTCAGTTCTACTCCCCTGCCGAGATCATCATGATCGATCTCGACGATAATCGCCTTGAAGTGGCGAAGCGCTTCGGCGCCACCGCCGGCGTCAACAGCGGCGACGGCAAAGCCGTGGCGAAAGTCATGGGCCTGACTGGCGGGCGCGGGGTCGACACGGCGATCGAAGCGGTCGGCGTGCCTGCCACTTTCGAGCTTTGCCAGCAGCTTGTCGCGCCGGGCGGCGTCATAGCCAATATCGGCGTGCACGGAACCAAGGTTGATCTCCATCTCGAGAGCCTATGGGACCGCAACATCTCGATCACCACTCGCCTTGTCGACACCGTCAGCACGCCAATGCTGCTCAAAAGTCTTGGGTCCAAAAAGATCGACCCCAAGCTCCTGATCACCCATCGTTTCAAGCTCGACCAAATCCTCGATGCCTACGACACATTCGGCCACGCGGCCAAGACGAAAGCGCTGAAGGTGATCGTCGAAGCCTGACGACATCACGAACACCGCGCGGCTCCCGCGCGATGAAACTGAAAAGGAACAAGCTATGGGCTACCAAAGCGTCAACCCCGCCGACGGCAAAGTGCTGAAGACGTTCAAGGACCTCACCGACAAGGAACTCGAGAGCAAGATTGCGGCCGCCGCGACCTGCTACGAAAGCTGGCGCCGCAAGACATACGCCGAGCGGGGCAAAATTGTCTCAAAAGCCGCCGCCCTGATGCATGCGAAGGTTGACGAGCTGGCGCACATCATGACGCTGGAGATGGGCAAGCGCATCAACGAGGCGCGCGGCGAGGTTGAATTCAGCTCCAGCATCCTCGCCTATTACGCCAAGAACGCCGAGCGCTTCCTGGCGAATGTCGAGCTCCATCCAAGCCTCGGCGACGGCCATATGGAGAGCAGCCCGCTCGGAGTGGTCTTCTGTGTCGAGCCCTGGAACTTTCCTTACTACCAGCTCGCCCGCGTCGCCGGTCCGCATTTGATGGCGGGCAACGTCCTACTGGTGAAGCATGCGGGCATCGTGCCGCAATGCGCGATCGCCTTCGAGAAACTTTGGATCGAGGCGGGCGCGCCCGTCGGGCTCTACACCAATCTCATGATCTCGCATGATCAGTCGGATCGCGTCGTCGACGACCCGCGCGTCAAAGGCGTAGCGCTGACTGGCAGTGTCGCAGCGGGCCAGAGCATCGCGGCGCGAGCCGGAAAGAACCTCAAGCCCTCTTCGATGGAGCTCGGCGGCAGCGATGCGTTCATCGTTCTCGACGACGCCGACCTCGAACACACGATCAAGTGGGCTGTTTGGGGCCGGATGTACAATACCGGCCAGACATGCTGCGCGGCGAAACGATTTATCGTTGTCGACAAGCTCGCCGACAAATTCCTGGAGAAGTTCAGAACGGCGCTTTCGAATCTAAAGCCCGGAGACCCGCTGGACGAGAAGACGACGCTCGGACCGCTGTCGTCGGAATCGGCCCTCGTCGACCTACTGAAGCAGGTCGATACGGCGGTCTCCCACGGCGCCAAGGTGCTGATGGGCGGCAAGCGGGTCGATCGCGCTGGATCGTTTATGCAGCCGACGATTTTGACCGACGTCATGCCTGAGAATCCGGCCTTCCGGGACGAGTTTTTTGGCCCGGTCGCGATGTTCTTCAGGGTCAAGGACGAGGATGCGGCGATCGCGCTCGCCAATGACTCCGACTTCGGATTGGGCGGCTCCGTCTTCACCAGGGACCTTGCGCGCGGCAAGCGCGTGGCGAGCCGGGTCGAGACAGGCATGATGTTCATCAACAACATCTCCTGGTCTGACGCCGAATTGCCGTTCGGCGGCATCAAGGACTCCGGGTACGGACGCGAGCTCGGCGACATGGGCATCCAGCAGTTCGTAAACAAGAAGCTTGTTCGCTACGTTGCGGCCGAAGCGCCTGTGTGAGCCCAAATGGGTCGGCGTTCGGCTTAGCCGCCGAACGCCGCGGCAAACGCGATGAGGCGTTTCGCTCACCCCGAATTCCTCCTCGCCACGACCCCCCGCGGCGGTCCCTTCCAGCAAGCATCGCCCCGAGAATTGACCCGGAACTGGAGCCCCGATGTATGTCAACGTCGCCGTCCTGAAGGAAACCCAGCCGCACGAACGGCGCGTGGCTCTGGCGCCATCGGTTGTTCCCAAGCTGATCAAGCTCGGGGCGAAGTTGCACATGCAGACGGGCGCGGGGGACGCGATCAGCCTCCCCGACTCCGCGTTCAAGGATGTCGCCTTCATCGCCGACCGCAAGGCCTTGGTCGCTGACGCAGACGTCGTCCTCGCCGTTCAGCCTCCGGCGCTGGAGGTGATCGACGCCATGCAGAAAGGCGCCATTCTCGTCTCATTCGTCTATGCGGATCATCAGCCGGCCCTGGTGAAGCGCCTGATCGAAAAGAAGATCACCTGCTTTGCCATGGAGAGGCTGCCGCGCATCACGCGTGCGCAGTCGATGGATGCGCTGTCGAGTCAATCGGCGCTTGCGGGCTACTATGCGGTGCAGCTCGGCGCCACCCATCTGCGTCGCGTTCTGCCGAAGATAACGACAGCCGCCGGAACCATAGGTCCAGCCAAGGTGCTGGTGATGGGGCTTGGCGTTGCGGGGCTCGAAGCTCTCGCCACAGCGCATCGCCTGGGCGCCGTGACCGAAGGTTACGACGTCCGGCCGGAAACCGGGGAACAGGCACTGTCGCTGGGCGCGACCTTCGTCGAAACCGGCGTCGACGCCCGCGGCAAAGGCGGCTACGCCCGCGAATTGACCCCTGAGGAAAAGACCAAGGTCGCCGCGGTGCTGACCAGGCACATCCAGGCGGCAGATCTCATAATCACCACCGCCGCCATTCCCGGCCGGCCATCGCCGAAGCTGATCAGCAAGACGCAGGTCGCGGGGATGAAGGCGGGCGCCGTGATCGTCGACCTCTCCGCCGAGGGCGGCGGCAATTGCGAGGATACGCGACCTGGCGAAACGGCGGAGGTCGGCCGCGTGACGATCGTTGCGCCGCTCAACGTTCCCTCGCTCCTCGGCGAAGACGCGAGCGCGCTCTATTCGAAGAACCAGTTCAACCTGCTCGCGCTGATGATGAAGGACAACATCATCACGATCGACTGGGCCGACGAGATTCTCGCCAGGACCGTGCTCACCCACGACGGCCAGATGAAGAACCAGGTCGCCAAGCCGCCCGTCAATTCCGACGGCGGCGGCAAGGCTCCGGCGGCCGAACCAGTCGAAGAAGTGGCCTGAGCCGAAAACAGGAGATCGCCATGGACTTCGCAATCTCAATCAGCGGCTTTGTCGCCCTATATGTCTTCATGCTTGCTGCCTTCGCGGGCTGGGTGATCATCGGCCACGTGCCGGCGATCCTCCACACGCCGCTGATGTCGGGTTCGAATTTCGTTCACGGCATTGTCGTGGTCGGCGGGATTTTCGCGCTCCTCAACGCGAGCACCGTGCTGGAGCAGGCGATCGGCTTCTTCGCCGTGCTGCTCGGCGCCGGCAACGCCGCCGGCGGCTACGCCGTCACCCGCCGGATGCTCGCCATGTTCCAGACGAGCGGAGCGCGCCCGAAACTCGTTCACGCTCACGCCCGGACCCATCGCGCGAAGAAGAGCTGAGGAACCGAGATGCTCGTCATGATCCCGCAACTCGTCATTGGCCTCATCGATCTCACGGCGGCCTTTCTCTTCATGTACGGGCTCCAGCGAATGTCCTCGCCGGCCACCGCGCCGTCGGGGATACTGGTCGCCGGCGTCGGCATGCTGGCCGCTGTCCTCGCGAGCTTCCTCTATGCTTTCAGCGTCAGCGCGGCCGCTGAGCCTCATCTCTTCGTCAACGTCGGCCTTGCCCTGATCGCGCTGATCGTCGGGGGCGGTGTCGCCTGGTGGAGCGGCAAGAGGGTCGCGATGACCGCCATGCCGCAGATGGTGGCCCTTTACAATGGCATGGGCGGCGGCGCGGCCGGCGCGATAGCTGCTGTCGAGTTGTTTGGCGGCAAGTCCCAGGGCGTGGCGCAACTCGGGGTTACGCTTTTGGGCGCGCTAATCGGCGCGGTGTCGTTATCCGGCTCGCTGATCGCCTGGGCCAAGCTCGATGGCGTGATCAAGAATCCGCTGCGCGTGCGAGGCCAGCAGGCCTTCAACGCGCTGGTCCTGCTCGCTACCCTCGCCGTCGGCGGGTATATCGGGTTTGCGGCTGAAAGCGGCGCCGATCCGCTGATCGCAATGCCCGTTCTCATCACTCTCTTCTTTGGGCTCGCGCTTGTCTTCGGCGTTCTGATGACGCTTCCGATCGGCGGGGCCGATATGCCGGTCGTCATCTCGATCTACAACGCCTTCACTGGCCTCGCCGTCGGCCTCGGCGGCTACGTCCTGCAAAACCCGGCGATGATGATCGCCGGCATGGTGGTCGGCGCCGCTGGCATGCTGCTCACGCTGCTCATGGCGAAGGCCATGAATCGCTCGGTGACGAACGTGCTCTTCACCAATTTCGGTGAGGCGCCGAAGCACAAGCAGGGCGCCATTAAAGGCAGCCTGAAGCCGGTCGATGCGGGCGACGCGGGCATCTTCATGCGCTACGCCAAGGAGGTCATCATCGTGCCGGGCTACGGCCTCGCGGTCGCGCAAGGCCAGCAAAAGCTCTACGAATTCGTCAAGCTGCTGCAGGCGGCGGGAGTCAAGGTCAAGTTCGCCATCCATCCGGTGGCCGGCCGCATGCCGGGCCAGATGGACGTGCTGCTGGCCGAGGCCGGCGTGCCCTACGATCTCATCTTTCAGCTCGAGGATATCAACGACGAGTTCGCCAACGCGGATGTCGCGCTCGTCATCGGCGCCAATGACGTGGTGAACCCGGCCGCCCGCACCGACAAATCCTCGCCCATCTTCGGCATGCCGATCCTCAACGCCGACAAGGCCAAGAAGGTTTATGTCGTCAAGCGCGGCCAGGGCAAAGGCTACGCCGGCATCGTCAACGCACTGTTCTACGGCGACAATTGCGACATGGTCTACGGCGATGCCCAGGCGGTGCTGGTCAAGATGATCGAGGCTGTTCGCGGCCTTGGGACGGCGGCCGCCGCATAATCCTAGTTCACCCCGGAAGCAACGACGCACTCAAGACTTGGAGATGGAAAAATGACACGCACAATGCACGCCGCCGTCGTCGAACAGTTCGGCAAACCCCTCATGTTCCGCGAGCTCGATATTCCGACCCCCGGTCCCGGTCAGATACTGGTCAAGACCGAAGCCTGCGGCGTCTGCCACACGGATCTCCACGCCGCCACCGGCGACTGGCCCGTCAAGCCCAAAGTCCCGTTCATCCCCGGCCACGAAGCGATCGGTCGTGTCGTCGCGCTGGGCGCTGGCGTCACCATCGTCAAGGAGGGCGACCGAGTTGGCGTGCCGTGGCTCTACTCGGCCTGCGGCCATTGCGAGCATTGTCTATCAGCCTGGGAGACGGTCTGCGCCGAAGCGGAGTTCGGCGGCTACACGAAGAACGGCGGCTTTGCCGAATACCTTCTCGCCGATCCCAACTACGTCGCCCATATTCCGGCGAACCTCAATCCCAAGCAGGCGGCGCCGATCATCTGCGCCGGCATAACGACCTACAAGGGCATCAAGGAGACCAAGGCTAAGGCTGGCGAGTGGATCGTCATATCCGGCGCGGGCGGTCTTGGACACCTCGCCATTCAATACGCCAAAATCATGGGGCTTCAGGTTTGCGCCGTCGACATCGAAGACGGCAAACTTGCGCTGGCCAAAAAGCTCGGCGCCGATCTCGTCGTCAACGCCAAGCATCCCGACGCCGGCGAAGCTGTGAAGAAGGGCACCAACGGCGGCGCTCACGGCGTCTTGATCACCGCTCCCTCGCTCGGCGCCTTCAAGCAAGGCGTCGGCATGACGCGGAAGCGCGGAACCTGCGTGCTGGTCGGGCTGCCGCCAGGCGACTTTCCTGTTCCTCTATTCGACATCGTGGCGAACTGCATCACTATCCGCGGCTCCTTCGTCGGGACGCGCGAAGACATGGCGGAGACGCTGGCCTTTGCCGCTGAGGGCAAGGTCAAAGCCGACATCGAGCTGCAGCCGCTCTCGGCGATCAACACGATCTTCGATCGACTCGAGCATGGTAAGGTTGCGGGTCGCGTGGTGCTGGATTTCATTGGGGCCGAGGCCGATAAGCAAACTCCATCGACCCGCTCCAGCAGGAAATTGGAGACAACAACCGCCGGTTAAGTGCAGCCAACCCAGTTTGAGTTGGCAAGACCGGCGCGACGTTCGCGCCGGTCGATTGCGCTCCCGGCTTGACGCGCGCGCCGCCGAGGTCCGATCGATCAGGACGGCTAACCCTGCCAGCATCGAAGCAGTCGCGCGGCGTGACACTCAACCTCCGTACGCGGCCATCGCGGCCAGAACGAGGGCGATCGTGAGGAGCGCCAGGCTGGCTGCCGGCCATTGGCGAAGCCGCGCGTCGAGGCTCTCGAAGAATCCGCTTAAAGCAAAACTTGCCTTGAACGCGGCCTCGGCCGCAACGACCGTGTCGCCTTCGGGAATGCGCGGGAGGTTCGCCCCCCAGCGCCGAAGCGCCAGCGCCAGCGCGGCGCCGATGACGATCGGCCATGAGCCCGTCCCACAACTTGGCGAAGGTCACCGACTCCGATAGCTCGCCGACGGCGGGATAGAGGAGCCAAGGGATCAAAATCGCTCCGAGCGCGATCGCCGGCCAAAACCGCACGATAAAGGACGGCGTCTCCGCCGCTTCCTCACGAGGTTCCATGCGCGCAAGACGCATCAGGAAATGCAGCATCAAAAGCGCGCTTCCCGCCGCGGAAAAATTGGCGAGGCTCGCGGCGACACCGTCGCCGAGCGGGCCCTTGACCGCAAGTTTCGCCAGCGCGCCGCCGGTGAAGGGCAGTCCGGCGAGGCTCAGCGCCAGCACCCCCGTTAAAACCAGAGGCCACCGGTTGCGGCGGACATCCGTCGCGGCGGCGACGCCGACGGCGAGAAAGAGCGCGCCCTTCACCAGCACATGATTGGCGGCGTAAAAGGCGACCTTGGGTGGCGCGCTCACGTCCCCCGAAGCGAGCGCCATGCCGATGACCGCGGCGATCACGCCCATCTGGCTGATGCTGGAGTAGGCGAGCACGGTCTTCGGATTCTGCTGCGTGATCCCGATGGCCACGCCGTAGAAGGCGGAGACAAAACCGATGACCACGAGCGCCTCGCCCCAGCCTTGCATCGGCGCGGCGAAAGGCAGAAAGCGGATGAGGGCGATCACGCCCGCCTTCACCGCGGCTCCGCTCAACACCGCCGCCGCGGGTATCGGCGCCGCGGTATAGGTCAGCGGCATCCAGCCGTTCAGCGGCGCGAGCGCCATCTTCATGCCGAAGCCGGCGATCACGAGCGCGATCGCGCCGTCGCGCCAGGGCGAGGCCGGCAGCGCCGCCATGACGTCGCCGATCCGCAGACTGCCATTGGGCTCGCCCGCCGCGAGCAGCGCGAAGGCCATCAGCAGCAGCGCCTCGCCGAGTATGGTGAAGGCCATGTAGACCCCGCCCGCGCGTGTCGACGAGCGCGCGCCGTCGCGGACGATGAGCTCATAGGCCGGGATGCTGACGAGCGCATAGACAAGATAGAAGGTGAGAAGATCGGCGGCGATAAAAACGCCGAGACTTCCCGTCATCGTCAGGAGCCACGAAATCGCGAAGCGTTCGCTAACGCCTCGTCCTTCGCCGGAAAACGTCGCGGCGCCGACGACGATCCAAAGGAGCGAAGCGACGGCGAGCAGGAGCCCGCCCGGCAGGTCGAGTTTGAGGCTCATGCGCAGCGCGGGCGCCTCGAACGCAAACGGGCCGCCGGCGATCGCGAGGATCGCGGCGATCGAGCGCGGGAACCGGCGCGAGCCATTGCAGCGCCAGCGCCTGAGCGCGCAAGCCGTCCGAGAGGCACGCCGCCAGGAAGAGGAGCGGGACGATCAGCGTCGCGGCGATGAGCCAGGGGCCGAGCACTTCGGTCATTGAAGCGCCGCCGCCGCGGCCGTTCGGCCGACCTGAAGAAAGTCGAAAAACGATTGCGGCGCGAAACCGAGCGCCACCGCCACGATCGCCAGCGCCAGCGCGATCGCCTCGCGGCTCCGTTGCGGCGGCGCCTTGAGAGCGACCGCGCCATCCGCGAGCGCCGCAGCCAGGATGCGATAGACGTATCCGGCGGCGAGCAGCCCGCCGGCCAGCATCACGACCGCCCACGGCCACTGGCCGGACGCGACCGAGGCCCGCAGCAGCAGCCATTTCGCGGCGAAGCCGCCGCTCGGCGGCAAGCCCATCAGCGACAGTCCGCCGAGTCCAAGGGCGAAGAAGGTCGCGGGCATCGCGCGGCCGGCGCCGGCGAACTCGGCGATCCGGTCATGCCCGAGCAATTCGGCGACGAGGCCCGCCGCCATGAACATCGCCGCCTTGGCGAAGGCGTGCGAGAGGGTCTGCATCATTCCGCCGCCCCACCCGTCGGCGACCCACGGATGCGCGCCGGAGGCCAGCGGGAAGATCAGGAAGAGGTAGCCGATCTGCGCCAGCGTCGAATAGGCAATCAGGAGCTTCAGCCGTTCCTGCCTCAGCGCAAGCACGCTGCCAAACAGGATCGCGGCTGAGCCGAGCGTCCCGAGAACCGCCTCCGCCGCGCTCCCCGGAAGAGCCGGCAGCACGTAGAACCAGAGGCGAATGGTCAGGAAGAACGAGCCTTTGACCACCAGTCCGGAGAGCACCGCGCTTGCGGCGGCCGGCGCATTGGCGTGCGCCGGAGGCAGCCACAGATGCAACGGAAAGAGCGCAGTCTTTGCAAGCAGTCCAGCCGTCATCAGGCCGGCCGCGAGCCAGACGGCGGGGATCGCCCGGACGCGCTCCGAAAGCAGGACAATGTCGAGCGTTCCATAGGCTCCGTAGATGAGCGCGGCGCCGAGCAGGTAGAAGACGGAGCCGAAGAGCGCAAACAGAAGGTAGCGAAGCGCCGCGACCAGCGTCTCCGGCTTTCCTCCGAGGCAGACGAGCGGGACCGCCGCGAAGGTCAAGAGTTCCAGCGCGACATAGAGATTGAAAAGGTCCCCGCCGACGAAAAGAATGGTCAGCGCGGCCCAGATCGCCTGGATGAGGATCCAGAAGGCGAGCGGGGCGCGCGCTTCCGTCACGCCCTCCGGCGTGGAGAAATTGGCGCGGGCGTAAAAGCCAGCGGCCCCGATCACCAGGGCCGCCGTCACCAGCATGACGCATGATATGCCGTCGGCGCGAAGCGCGATGCCGAGCGGGGGCGGAAGTCCGGCGACGTTATAGACGAGCGGCGCGCCGGTGCGCCAAACAAGAACGGCGATAGCCGTAGCAATGGCAAGCCCGATCGGCGTGAGGCCGAGCGCGACGCGTTCGGCGAACCGCCCGCCGAGCACGAACGACAGCAGGATCCCGGCGCATGGCGCCAGGATCGCGAGCACCAGCAGAGACCCGCCGGCTGTCGCCGCCAGAGCCGGAGGCGTCTCGATCATGGGGCGGCGGCTCCACCGTCGGGAGGCTTCGTTGGGGCGTTGGGATCGAGCGCCACATTCCCGGTCTCTTCCTGGAGGCGAAGGATCAAGGCCACTGCAAGCGCGCTGGCCGCGAAGGCGACGACGATGCCGGTGATCACCATCGCCTGCGGGACCGGATCGAAAGGGAAGCCAGCCGCCGCGCCCCGGCGCGCGACAATCCCGAACACAAGGAAGACGCCGCTGCCGATCAGATTGAAGGCGAGAACCTTGCGAAGCGGCTGCGGGTTGACGATGAGGCCGTAGAGCCCGAGCCCGACCAGCGCCGCCCCCACGAGCCCCGCCAGCGTCGCCGCGCTCATGGCTCCGGACTCCGCCGCGGCGGACCCGCGACGAGCATCGGCAGCGTCACGGCGATCGAGAGCAGCATGAAAGCCTCGATGAAGAGGATGATGGGCTTGGCGAAGCCGGCGGGATAGGCGAAGAAATTGCCGGCCATCCCGACGCCGGCGATGCCGGCCGCGAGAAAGATCGCAGGGCCGGCGATCAGCGCGAGCCTGAGCCAGCGCGCGCCGACGCGCGGCGGCGCGCTCAGCCGCGCGATCATCACGATCATCCACATTGCAGCCAGAATCGCGCCCGCCTGAAAGGCGCCGCCGGGCTCGTCCGCGCCGACCCAGAAGATGTGAATCCCGACCAGGATCCCGAGCGGGACCAAGGCCTGATCGAGGAAGAGGAGCGCGCCTTCGGGCCTCGCCCGGCCGAGCGGCGCCGGGGCGCCTCCCCAATACCGGTCGGGAGCAAGCGACCAGACGCCGACCACCGCCAGCAGCAGCACGATCTTTTCCAGCATCGTGTCGAACGAGCGATAGGCGATCAGAACGGCCGTTACCGGATTGCCGAGACCGGTGGCGGCTAAGCCCTTCGCGCGCCTCGGGCGCGAGCGTCGGGGCGGGCTCGGGGAGGGTGAGCACGACAGCCGCAATCGCCGCCGCCACGAGGACCGCGAGAGCTGCGGCCAAGAAACGCTCAGAAGCCGCCGGGGGCGCGGCGGCCACGACGCCGCCGGCGCCCCTGAGGCGCGCGGCCGACGTGACCAAGAGGACGCCGGTCACGCCGCTGCCAATCGCCGCCTCGGTCAGGGCCACGTCCGGCGCATAGAGCCGGATCCAGACAATCGAGAGCAAAAGCCCGTAGGCGACATAGCCGACCACTGCGCTGAAGACCTCGCGCGCGGCGATGGTCCAGCAGGCGACCGCCAGAACAAGGATCGCAAGACCGAGATCGAGAACCTGAAGCACGCTCACTCGGCCGCCTCGCGACGGCTGAGCGCGCGCCCGATCAGTTGCGCCGTCGCTGCGCCGGACAATTGGATGAGGGCCCAGATGGCGATCAGTCTCAGCGCATCGAGCAGGCTTCCCGCGCGAGGCAGAAGCCCGAGCACGATCAGGCCGAGACCGAGATTGTCCGCCTTGGTCAGCGCATGCAGGCGGGTGAGAGAATCGGGGAAGCGCAGAAGCCCGACCGTGCCGGCGAAAAAGAAGAACGCGCCGGCGCCGATCGCGGCAAGGCTGAAAATGTCGAGCGCCAAACTCATCCCTCCCCGGCCTCCGGGCTTTCGGGGCCATCCGCCCCGGCGCTGTTGACGAAGGCGATCGCGGCGAAGGCCGCGAGAAGCGCGAGGCCGAGGGCGACGTCTTCGACGCCGGCGACCGTCGTCGCCGACGCGATCAGGAGGAGCGAAGCGATGCCGCCTGTGCCAAGGAGCTGGACAGCCATCATGCGATCGAAGTCGCCGGGTCCCCTCAGCACCCGGACGAGGCCGGCGGCGACGGTCAGCAGGATAAAGCCCGCCGCGACGAGAAGGGCGTCATTCATCGCCGAGCGCCCGCATGAAGAGAGCCTCCTCATGCGCGAGATCCTGCGCGATGGGCTGCGCGACGTCGAGGCCATGAATGAGGAGCGAGCGCTCGTCCATGCCCACGGGCAGCGTGCCGGGCATGAGGCTCGCGAGCGCCGAGAACGCGTTGCGTGCGTTGCCCGGCGGCAAGCGCAAAGGCGCGGTGACGAATCCGGGACGAAGGTCGAGCTCGGGACGAAGGGCGCGTCTCGCCACGTCGAATCCCGACACGACCGATCCGCGGAAGAAACTGACGGCGAGCGTTGCGAGCGCGCCAAGCCGGATGCGCGCGCCTTGCGGCGGCAGCAGGGCCAGACTGGTCCATGTCGCGCCGGCGACCGCGGCGAGCCCGACCGGCAGATCCGCCGCCTTCCAGCCGGAAATCGCGAGCCAGAAGGCAAAGAAGAGAACGCCCCGCGTTATGGCCGCGCCCGCGAGCTGCGGCGGCTTGTCGTCGTCACGCGGGCTCAAGGACGGCGTCCGCCGACGTCCGTGGCTGCGATATAGGACATTTGATAACCCCCACTCCGTGCAATCTTTGTCATGCCCGTGGAAAGCGGGCATCCAGGAGCGCCTGTTCGACAGCCACGCGCAGCTACCATACCGCCGAAATCCCGCCAATGGCGACAGCCCGGACCTACGGATGCGAAACCTTCGCCCGACGGACAAGCGCCATTGCGATAGCGTCTCGATATTCCCCGTCGACAAAAACGGCGTCGCGTTGAGTGCCTTCCCTCACAAAGCCGACCCTGTCGTAAAGAGCGATCGCCCGCCCATTGTCAGCGTGCACGTTCAATTCGACGCGAACAAAGCCTGCGTCGAACGCCGCTTCCAAAGTCGCGTTGAGAAGCCGCGCTCCGAGCCCACGGCCTCGATACGCCGGAACAATCCCCATGCCGAGGGTTCCTCGATGAGCGTGCGCGGGGAAGAAGTGCCGTCGGACGTCGCACCACCCAACGACTTCGCCTGCCGCCAGCGCCACGAATTGCGGGTTGCCGCTCTTGATGTTGTTCAGTACGAACTCGCGGGTCTGTGACAGCGGGAGCGCTTCGAGAAGCGTGAGAAATTTCCGCTCGCGCGCGACGGTGTCGACCGCGCGATGAAAGCTCTCGATATGTTCAGGCGCGATCGGAGCGACGCTCGCGTGTGGGGAATCTTCGGGCCGTCATGGGCGGATTATGGCCAAGATCCCGACAGGCGCCTACAGGCGTCGAGCTGCAGTCTGGTCTCTCAACAGCCCCGGCGCCTGCGCAAAGCCTAACGCAGTGCGTGCAGGACGATCTGATTTGCAAAGTCGTCGGTTAGCGGCTCTCGGGAAAACCAGCGGCGATAAAAAAGCGGGCCCGTGAGGGCCGCGACCAGCATGGCCGCGTCCGTGTTCGCCGGCAGTTCGCCCCTTCGTAAAGCCCGCTGGATGACGATCTCGAAAGGCTGGGAATAGCCCCGTTGAAGTTTGCTGTACATGTCGGCGATGTCGGGGTCACGCTCGGCCGCGTCGATGATCGAGGGCAGCACCGAGGTCCATTTGGCCGACCGCAGCAGATGAGCGAGATTCGTCACCAGCGCAGTGACGTCCGCCTCGAAACTTCCGGTGTCCGGAGCCTCTAGAGGCGTGCCGAGCGTCGAGCAGGCGTCGCGCAGCAGGTCGGTCCGCGTCGGCCAATGCCGATAGATCGTGGTCTTTGCGACGCCCGACCGGCGCGAGATTTCATCGACGGTCGCGCCGCCATAGCCGCGCTCGAAGAGCAGTTGCGCCGTTACGCCGAGCACGGCCGCACGCGAGCGGCGGACCCGTTCGTCGGGCGCTTTGACTGCACGTCCGGCGGCGACCGGGCGCCCGGTTCGATAACTATGGGCTTTTTTCGCATGAGAGGTGATATCAATTGACAGAAACGATACGATACGGTATCGTATCATACATTCAAAGTCAACACCTCGGAGATGGTCATGAAATTCGCCTCCACCCGTCTGATCGCAGCCGACATCAAGGGCATGGTCGCCTTCTATGAAATGGTGACCGGGCTACCTGCGGACTGGCTCGCGCCCGTCTTCGCTGAAATCGTCACCCCGGTCGCCACTCTTGCCATCGGCAGCGCTGAAACTGTAGCCCTGTGGAAGGAGGGGAGCGCCGAGCCCGGCGCCAATCGCACGGCCTCCATCGAGTTCCAGGTCGAGGATATCGACGCCGACTACGAGCGCCTCAAGGACAAGGTCCAACTCGTGCACGAACTGAAGACGATGCCCTGGGGGAACAAGACGTTTCAGTTCCGCGACCCCGAAGGCACGGCCGTCTCGCTCTACATGCCGGCGACCGATGAGGCGAAGAAACGCTTCAGGTCGCGATAATCGGGGTGACAGGCACAATCGTGCTCACACTCTCTCTATCGACCGTCCACAGAGGGTAGAGACCAGTCGAGCTGATTGGGTTCTGACCTCAGCGCGGTCGAATCGGCTAATATCCCCTCGGGAGGGCGTCCGATGACGGCTCAGAATCCGCCAGCCGATCCGCCGAGGACGACGCCCGAGCGCACGATCCTCATGATCGTCGCGGCCTACGCGGCCGCCTTCGTCCTCTTCGGGCTCACGCTCCAGTCGCCCGCAGCGCTGCTCGGCGGGCTCGCGGACATCGTCACGACGCGCGATGCGCTGCTCACCGATTATTTCGGCGTCGGCGGCATCGGCGGCGGTTGCGTCAACGCCGGGCTGCTGACGCTCGCCGCCGCCCTCGTCTACCACTGGACCGGCGCCAGGATCACCGGCGCCTCGGTGGCGGCGCTGTTCCTGGTGCTTGGGATTTGGCCTCTTCGGCAAGAACCTCGTCAACGTGTGGGCGATCGTTCTTGGCGTTTATCTCTATGCCAGATTCAGGCGGGAGCCGTTCGCCTCGCATGTCAATACCGCTTTTTTCGGCGCCGCGCTCGCGCCGGTCTTTTCCGAGATCCTGTTCAGCACGTCGATCCCGTTTGCGCTCGGCGTCGCCGCTGGCGCTGGCGACCAGCCTCCTGATCGGATTCATCCTCGCGCCCGCCGCCGCGCATCTCTTCAAGGCGCACATGGGCTTCAGCCTCTACAACATGGGGTTCACCGCAGGGATCGTCGGGACGCTGATCGTCGCCCTCTACAAATCCTACGGCTTCGTGCCCGATCCGGTGTTCGTCTGGACGACGGGCCATAACCTCCTGCTCGGCTCGTTCCTCACGGTCGTGTTCGCCTCGATGCTCGGCGTCGGCTACTTCCTCGACCGGGGCGCGCTCGAGGGCGTGCGCCAGATCATGCGGGCGCCCGGACAGGCGCCGAGCGACTTCATCGCACTGGCCGGGTTCGGGCCGACGCTGGCCAACATGGGGCTCACCGGCTTCGTCGGCATGATCTACGTGCTCGCGATCGGGGGCTCCCTCAACGGGCCGGTGATCGGCGCGATCCTGACCATCGTCGGCTTCTCGGCTTACGGCAAGCATCCGCGCAACATCGCGCCCATCATGCTCGGCGTCTTCATGGGCTCGCTCTTGAAGCCGTGGGGCGCCGCCGACCCGTCGGCCACGCTCGCGGCGTTGTTCGGCACCACGCTGGCTCCAATCGCCGGACGCTTCGGCTGGGGATGGGGCCTGGTCGCCGGCTTCGTCCATTCGTCCGCCGCGATGAGCGTCGGGCCGCTGCACGCGGGCCTCAACCTTTACAACAACGGCTTCGCCGCAGGGATCGTCGCCTCCGTGCTGGTCCCGGTGATCCTCGCGGTGCGGGCCGGGTTCGGCTACGACGACGGGGATTTGAAGGCATAAGAATAGCACTCATGTTATTTGTATAATAGCTGACTCTTGATCCGGCCGCTCGGCGCGGAAAAGGCGCCGCAAGCCCTTGGAACAATGGAAATGGCGCCCGGAAACGGCGCCCCCAGGGCGCCTCGCATTAGATCAGGATGAATTCCGCTACCCGACGCCGGAATCGGCGCCTCCGCTCTGCCCTTCATCCAGGGACTGGCGCGGAAGCAGGAACATCCATGAGACCAGAATGAACGGCGCCGTCAGCGCCGGAATCGCGAACGGCCGCAAGCCGACATCGAGAGCGGCCTGCGCCACCACAGTGAAGATCGTGGCGATCGCTGCGTAAACCGCGACGCGCACGCTCGGCCGGTGGAAAACAGCGCCGAGCGCCACCGCAGTCAGCACCGGGCTGAAGCCGAGAAGGCCGCCCACGATCAGATCGCTTTCCGCGCCGAAGAGATGAGCGGTCGCGACCGCGAGGATGGCGCCGCCGAGCGCGAAGGCAGCGGCCGGGACCGAGCTCACGGCGAGCCCCGCGAGCAGCAGCAGCGCCGCAATGCCGCTCCCCTTGAGGAACACCTGCGAGATGCTGAGCAGCACGCCTCTGACGAAATCGACCAGGCCGAGCGGATTTTCCGGCAGCAGCTCGACCGGCGAAATCACGACGGCCGAGGGCAGCCCCTCTCCGGCGAGACCGGAGAAGCCGTAGGTCGCGAGGAGCAGGATCCAGGTGACGATGACGAAGGGAAACGTCAACGCCGCGACGCCAAGGGGCCTCAGCGCATTCGCGGTGCCGAGCGTCGCGACCACCGAGACCGCGGCGCCCAGAACGACATAGATCCAGAGCAACGGACCCGGCGTGATGAACGTCGCGAGCGCGAGCCCGACCAGCACGCCATTATAGCCGTAGAGACCGGCGTTGAGCGTCGGCCGGTCGACCCTGAGCCAAATCGCCGCGAGCGTCGCCGTGGCCACGGCTATTGCTCCGGCGATGAAGATCTCCGGCGCACGCGCCGCAACCGACCCCCAGGCGATCGCAGCGAGGAACAGGAGCCCGGTCAGCGGATTGTCCTGGAACATGACCTGCCCCACGCCCCGCAGGTTGATGTCGACGAAGCGCAGGATGAGCGAAGAGGCGCAAAGCGCCTCCCACTGCTCGATGAACCTCTTCATGTTTCCGCCCTCGAATTTTTCTGTGGCGGAATGCTTGCACGACGCGTCGTTCGACGCCACACGAAGAGTGCTGGATTCCAGCCCCGACGCCCCGCGTTTGCAGGGTTCACAATCGCGGGGAACGCTGCGGCTCGGCGGCTTGAAAGACGGCGCCTGTCCCGGCTATATGGGCGCCCGGGCGAGCAGGCGCATATTTCCTTTGAGCCGGCGGGAGCGGGCCGGATTCCCGTCATAATAGATTGTTTCCAAGGACCGCGATGGCCCCGTGCAAGACCGCTCCGACCCGAGGCCGCCGTCTTGCGTGGGCCTTTTGCCTCCTTCCCGCGCTGGCGCTGGGCGCCTGCAAAGAAGAGAAGACGGTAGCCGAGGCGCCGCCTCGCCCGGTGCGCACGATAACCGCCGCCAAAGGCGACGTCGGCGAAACGGTCGTCCTGACCGGGCAAATTCTCGCAGAGAACGAAGTCTCGCTCGCCTTTCGCATCGGCGGCCGTATCCTGAAGCGATTGGCCAACGTCGGCGACCGTGTCCAACCGGACCAGGTTCTGGCGACGCTCGATCCGGTGGATGAGCAGAACGCATTGCGCTCGGCGACCGCCGCATTGTCCGCCGCGGAAGGGCAACTGGTCGAGGCGAGCAACAACTTCGATCGCCAGTCGCATCTCATGGATCGGGGATTTACCACCAGGGTCAATTACGACCAGGCGTGGCAGGGCCGGCAGACCGCGCAGGCCCGGGTCGACGACGCCCGGGCGCAGCTCGATCAGGCGCAGGACAGAGTGAGCTTCACCGAGCTCAAGTCGACGGTGACGGGCTCGATCACGGCAAGAAACGCGGAAGCCGGCGAAGTGGTGCAGCCTGGACAGTCGATTTTTCAGGTTGCGCGCGAAGATGGCCGCGACGCTGTGTTTGACGTGCCGGCCCAGGTGCTGCGGGCGGCGCCGCCGGATGCGACGATCATCGTCACCCTCACCGACGATAAGTCCGTGACTGCGAAGGCGCAGGTGCGGACGGTCGATCCGCAGGCCGACCCGGTCACGCGCACGTTCAAAGTGAGGATGAGTCTGATCGACCATCCCGAGGCGATGCGCCTTGGCGCGACAGTGACGGGGCGTCTGGAGCTGGACGCCGGCCTGGGCATCTCGATTCCCGCCAGCGCCCTCACCCAAATCGAGGGGAAGCCGGCGGTCTGGATCGTCGATCCCAGCACCCAGACCGTCTCCCTGCACAATGTGGAAGTGCAGCGATTCGATCCCGGAACGGTCGTTGTTTCGGGAGGGCTTGCCGGCGGGGAAGTCGTGGTCACGGCCGGCGTGCAGGCTCTGCATCCGGGCCAGAAGGTCAGGCTGCTCGGAGCGGCTTCTTGACCGGGCTCAATCTTTCCGACTGGGCGCTCAAACATCGCTCATTCATCGTTTTCCTGATGATCGCCGCGACGGTCGGGGGCCTTTTGTCCTATTTCCGGCTTGGCCGCGCCGAGGACCCGCCCTTCACCTTCAGGACGATGATCGTACAGGCGGCATGGCCCGGCGCGTCGATGGACGACACGCTGAAGCAGGTGACCGAGCGCATCGAGCGCAAGCTGCAGGAGACGAAGGGCCTCGATTTCCTGCGCAGCTACACCAAGCCTGGCCTCGCCACCATCTTCGTCAATCTGAAAGGCTCGACGAAAGCCGCCGACGTCCCGGACATCTGGTACCAGGTCCGCAAGAACGTCGGCGACATCCGCGGCACGCTGCCGGCCGGAGTCATCGGACCGGGCTTCAACGACGACTTCGGCGACACCTACGGGCTGATTTACGGCTTCACGGCTGACGGCTTCACCCATCGCGAATTGCGCGACTATGTCGAAGACATCCGCTCGCGTCTGCTTCAGGTTCCCGACGTATCGAAGATCGAGCTTCTGGGCGCGCAGGACGAGCAGATCTACGTCGAGTTTTCGACGGAGCAGCTCGCGGGTCTCGGCATCGATCGTGCGGCTCTGATCGCGGCGCTGACGGGCGCAGAATGCGGTCAGTCCCGCAGGCTCGCTTCAGACCGGCGACGAAACGATTTCGTTGCGGGTGTCCGGCGCCTTCTCGTCCGAAGGGGACATCCTCGACGTCAACTTCCTGTCGAACGGGCGGTTGATCAGGTTGCGCGACATCGCGCAGGTGCGCCGCGCCTATTCCGATCCCCCGCAGCCGATGTTTCGCGTCAACGGCAAGCCCGCCATCGGCCTCGCGATCGCCATGCGCGACGGCGGCGATATTCTGGCGCTTGGCCGCAACGTGAAGAAGGCGATCGACGAGAGCGTCGCCAATCTGCCGCTCGGCGTTGACGCGACGCTGGTGTCCGATCAGCCGGTCGTCGTTCAAACCGCCATCGGCGAATTCATGGAATCGCTCTGGCAGGCGATCGCCATCATCATGGCGGTAAGCATCATCAGCCTCGGCCTGAGGCCCGGGTCGGTCGTCGCGCTGACCATTCCTCTGACGATTGCGATCGTGTTCCCGATCATGGAGGCGATGAATATCGACCTCCAGCGAATCTCTCTTGGCGCTCTCATCATCTCTCTGAGCCTTCTGGTCGACAGCGCGATGACGACGATCGACGTCATGACGACACGCCTCGCGCAAGGCGACAGCAAGGAAGAGGCCGCATCCTTCGCCTACCGGACGCTGGCGTTTCCCATGCTGACCGGCACGCTGGTCACGATCGCCGGCTTCGTCCCGATCGGCTTCGCCCGCAGCGCTGCCGGCGAATACACCTTCTCGATCTTCGCCGTGGTCACGATCGCCCTCGTCGTATCCTGGTTCGTGGCGGTCCTCTTCGCGCCGCTCCTCGGCGTATGGCTGCTCAAGAAGCCCGACAAGGGGGCCTCCGCCGGGCCCGGGATGGTGGAGCGGCATCTTCCGCTCGATTCTGGTCGGGGTGATGCGCGTGCGCTGGATCACCATCGCCGTGACGCTTGGCTGTTTCGTCCTCTCGCTGCTGGCCCTGCCATACGTCCCGCGGCAATTCTTCCCGGCATCCGACCGCCCCGAACTGGTGGTCGATCTCACCCTGCCGCAGAACGCCTCGATCTTCGCCAGTGACGCCGTCGCCGCCAAGCTCGACGGCATGCTGAAGAGCGATCCCGACGTCGCGAGCTGGAGCACCTATGTGGGACGCGGCGCAATCCGCTTCTACCTTCCGCTCGATGTCCAGCTCGCCAACGACTTCTTTTCGCAGGTCGTGATCATCGCCAAGGACGTGGCGGCGCGCGACCGGCTGCATGCGAGGCTCGAGAAAGAGCTGGCGGAGCAAATCCCCAGCGTCGTCGCCCGCGTGTCGCCTCTCGAGCTCGGCCCCCCCGTCGGATGGCCGGTGAAATACAGGGTCAGCGGACCCGACATCTCGCAGGTGCGCGCGATCGCTCTGAAGCTTGGGCAGATCATGGGCGAGGACCCCAATCTGAGATTGGTCAATTTCGACTGGATCGAGCCCTCGCGCGAGGTCCGCATCAGGATCGATCAGGATCAGGCGCGGCTTGTGGGATTGAGTTCGCAAGTCTCTCGCCGAAGTGCTGAACACGGTGATGACGGGAACGCCGGTGACGCAGGTGCGCGACGACATCTACCTCGTCAACGTTGTCGCGCGGGCGAACGACGAGCAGCGCGTCTCGCTCTCGACGCTGCGCTCGCTTCAGCTGCCGCTTCCCAATGGGCGCACGGTGCCGCTGAGCCAGGTCGCGTCGTTCGATTTCGACCAGGAATTTCCTCTCATCTGGCGGCGCGACCGCGTTCCGACCTTGACGGTGCAGGCGGACGTGGGAGCGGGCGCGACGCCGGAGGGCGCGGTCCGGTCGCTGATGCCGGCGATCAAAACCTTGAGCGAAACCTTGCCCAGCGGCTATCACATCGCGGTCGGCGGCACGGTCGAGGAGAGCGCACAATCGCAGGCCTCGGTGTTCGCCATGCTGCCTGTCGCATTCCTTCTGATGCTCGTCTTCCTGATGGCCCAACTGCACAGTTTCGGCCGCGTCTTCCTCGTCATCGCGGTAGTGCCGCTGGGACTGATCGGCATTGTCCTCGCGTTGCTCGCCTTCAACAGGCCGCTCGGCTTCGTCGCGATTCTCGGAATTCTCGCGCTGGTCGGCATGATCGCCCGCAACGCGGTCATTCTGATCGACCAGATCGAGACGGAGCGGGCGCAGGGGCGCGAGATCTGGGATGCAGTTGTCGAGGCGACGGTGTCGCGCTTCCGCCCGATCATGCTGACGGCGATCTCGACCGTGCTCGGCATGATCCCGATCGCTCCGACAGTGTTCTGGGGCCCCATGGCTTTCGCCATCATGGGCGGCCTCTTCGTCGCTACGATGCTGACGCTTCTCGTGCTGCCCGTTTTCTACATCACGCTTTATGGCGGCAAGCAGTCGCAAAAGGCGGGGGTCGCCGTCGCGGCTTAGGCCGCGCGCTCAGAACGAGCCGAACACGCTCCCCAGGATAATCACCGCCACGAGCGCGATCAGCGCGCCGGCGATCGCGACCATCACAATGTCGAGATAGCTCTCGCGATGGGTCGAGCCGCAGACCGAGAGCAGGGTAACGACCGCGCCGTTGTGCGGCAGGCTGTCCAGCGTGCCGGCCCCGATCACCGCGACGCGATGCAAGAGATCCGGACTGATGCCCTGCTCGGCGGCGAGCTTCATATAGGCGCCGCCAAGGGCGTCGAGTGCAATCGTGAGGCCGCCCGAGGCGGAGCCGGTGAGCGACGCAAGCACGTTGGTTGCGACCGCGAGCGACACCAGTGGACCTCCGCCGATGCCGAGAACCCAGTCCCGCACAACCGCAAAAGCCGGCAGCGCCGCCACGACCGAGCCGAAGCCGACCAGGCTTGCGACGCTCAGCACCGGCAACACGGCGGCGTTGGCTCCTGCGTCCATAGTTGCACGTGGAGTCGGTAGCCGCGAAAAATTGACGGCGATCAGCACGACTATGGCCGCGGCCAGCGCCGTGACGACGGCCCAGACGCCGCCGACGGCCGCCAGCGAGGTCGAGCCCCAGGCCGGCTCGGCGAGGAAGCTCGCATCGACGCGCGGCAGGATGAAGAGCGACATCAGGAGATTGACGCCGACCACGACAACGAGCGGCAGCGCGGCGAGCGCGATCGGCGGCGCGCTCGGGCTTTGGTCGCCGTGGGCGATCTCGGCCGGATCGAATGCGCCGGAGGTCGTCGCGCGTTCGCGCACGATCTCGCTTTCCGCGTCGTCTTCTATGGGCGCCGCGTCGCCCTGGTAGCCTTCGCCCGCGGTGCGCGCACGGGCTTCGGCGCGGGCGAGCCACCAGACGCCAAACGCAAGCGTGATCAGCGACGCGATGACGCCGAGACCGGGCGCGGCGAACGGCGTCGTGCCGAAGAACGGCATCGGGATCGCGTTCTGGATCGCCGGCGTGCCGGGCATCATCGACATGGTGAAGGTCGACGTGCCGAGCGCAATCGCCGCCGGCATCAGCCGCTTCGGGATCTCGGCTGCGCGAAACAGCGCATGCGCCATCGGGGCGAGCACGAAGAAAGCGACGAAGAGGCTGACGCCGCCATAGGTGACCAATGCGCCGGCGAGCACCACCGCCAGCACGGCGCGCTTGGCGCCGAGTCGCTCGGTCATGAAAGTTGCAATGGCCGACACCGAGCCGCTGTCTTCCATCAGCTTGCCGAACAGCGCGCCGAGCAGAAAGATCGGGAAAAACTGCATGACGAACTGTGCGGCGCTCGCCATGAACGTCTGCGTCCAGTGCGCAAGCAGCGGCTGCCCCGACAACGCCGCGGCGATGATCGAGGCGGCGGGCGCAAGCAGCAGGATGCTCCAGCCGCGATAGGCAAGCCAGATGAGGAAGCCGAGCGCAACGAGGATGCCTAGCAACCCCATGAGTCAGATCCCTTCGAGCAGGACGTCCAGATCGAGGGTCGAGCGTTTTCCGAGATCCTTCGCATGCGCTTCCAGAAATGTCTGCGCAGCTTTCCGCCCCTCCTTGTGCAGATATTCGAAGAACGCCCATTCGGCGTTGAGCTTCGAGGAGGCGCCGAGTTCGGTCATGATATCGTTCCTGACTAGATGAACGCGCATGTTCGCCCACAGCTTGCCTTCGCCGTCGCCTGGATCGGCGACTTTCCGCAGCAGCGCCATCATCTTGAGTTCCTTCAGGACGACGGCGTTGAAGGACACTTCGTTCAGCCGGTTGAGGATTTCGCTGGCCGAACGCGGCGTCGGGACCCGCTCGATCGGGTTGATCGGGATCAGAATCGTGTCCTGCGACTTGCATTCCCTCACCAGCGTCGACAGCGTCGGATTGCCCGAATAGCCGCCGTCCCAATAGGCCTCGCCATCGATCTCGATCGCCTGGAACATGGTCGGAAGGCACGCCGAGGCGAGCAGAACGTCCGGGGTGATGTCCGCGTTCTTGAACACCTTGCCGCGGCCGGTGCGCACGTTGGTGGCGGTGACGAATAGATTGATCGGCGACTGCGCCAGAACATGGAAATCGATCTGCTCGGCGAGAATGTCGCGCAGCGGATTGGCCCCGCCTGGATTGAGGTCATAGGGCGAAACCAGCCGCGACATCAGATCCATCACGACATAAATCGGCGACGAGTCGAGCGTCCAGCGGCCGAGAAGAATATCCAGCGGCCCACGCTGGAACGGGCTGAAGCGCGCCGCCTCGGACACGCGCCGCCAGAATGCCTCGAGGGCTTCCCGCGCGCCGGCGACGCCGCCTTTCTGGTGGCCGTGGACCAGGACCGCAGCATTCATCGCGCCCGCCGAGGTCCCCGAGATACCGTCGATGCGCAGCCACGGCTCCTCCAGCAGACGGTCGAGGACTCCCCAGGAAAACGCGCCGTGAGAGCCCCCGCCCTGCAGGGCTATATCGACGAGCACGGGAGCCCGCTTGATGGAGGACGCGGAGTTTTCCATGGACGTTCGATTCTCGCGGAATGTCAGGGAGGATTTGGAGGGCCGACTTGAGTCTAGGCCTTTCGGGATTGAGCGTCACCTGTTTTGTTGCGGCGCAGCAATTCACGGTCGCAATCCAAAAGATGCTGCGACAAAACTTCTCGGCGCCCTCGGGAATCCGGCGCTAGACTGTAAGTCGCCGCAGGGAGGCTACGCCATGGCGAGAAAAGAGATCCTGGACCAAATCCAGAAGTACACCCGTCCTTTCCGCATCACCAAAGGCAAGGGCTTCCAACTGAAGGACTTCGACCCCGGCGACACCCGGGGGCTCAAGCTAGAAAAAAGCGAGGCGGCCGATCTCCTTCAACGCGGAACCGAGTGGCTCGCGGAGGAGCAGGACATGCTCTATGCCCAGAATCGCTGGTCGTTGCTGCTTGTTTTCCAGGCCATGGACGCTGCGGGAAAGGACAGCACGATCAGGCACGTAATGTCGGGCGTCAATCCGCAGGGCTGTCAGGTTTTCTCGTTCAAGCAGCCTTCATCAGAAGACCTCGACCACGACTTCATGTGGCGCTACGCAAGCCGCTTCCCCGAGCGCGGGAAGATCGGCATCTTCAATCGGTCCTATTACGAAGAGGTTCTCGTGGTGCGGGTGCACGAGGAGATCCTGAAGCGGCAGCAACTGCCCCTCCCGCTTGTCAGCAAGCGTATCTGGGACGAGCGGCTGGCCGACATCGCGCATATCGAGGACTACCTCACTCGGCAGGGTACGATCGTCCTCAAGTTCTTCCTGAATGTGTCGCGCGCGGAACAGAAAAAGCGCTTCATGCAAAGACTTGAGCGGCCCGAGAAGAATTGGAAATTTTCGGCGTCCGACGTGCGCGAGCGCAAGTTCTGGGACGATTATATGCACGCGTTCGAGGAGGCCATCCAGGCGACCGCCTCAAAACACGCGCCGTGGTACGTGGTGCCGGCCGACAACAAGTGGTTCACCAGGCTCGTCGTCGCTGCGGCGATCGTGGAAGCGGTCGAGGAACTCGACCTCGCTTATCCAAAGGTCGACGCACAGAAGAAGAAGGAGTTGGAACTCGCGCGCGCGGAGCTCGCCGGCGGAGCGTGACATGGTTGCTCCGACGACGATGAGCGGCGCTGCTGCCCTACAGCTACGCTATGCCCTGCGCGGCGGGGCGTGGGCAGCCATCTACCTGGCCTGCGTGCTCGCGCCATTGTTCGCGCTCCTGATCGGACCGCTGCCGCCTGCGCGCGATTTCTGGACGGAGTTCTCTGTCGCAGTCGGCTATTCCGGCCTCGCGATGATGGGGTTGCAATTCGGCCTCACGGCGCGGTTCCGTTTCGTCACCGCGCCTTGGGGCGAGGACGTCATCTACCACCTGCACCGCCAAATTTCGTTGCTGGCGGTCGCCCTCGTCGTGGCCCATCCGCTGATCCTGTTCGCGGTGCGGCCGGAGTTGGTGGCGCTGCTGAATTCCTTCACCGCCCCCTGGCGCGCCCGTTTCGCCGCGCTCTCGACCTACTCGCTGATCGCCCTGGTGGCGATGGCGCTGTGGCGAACCCAATGGAACATCCGATACGAGACCTGGCACGCGCTGCACATCGCATTGGCCCTCATCGCGGTCGCGGCCGGCCTGGCGCATATGGTCGGCTGGGGCTTTTACCTCGAATCGCCAATGAAGCGGACGCTTTGGATTGGGCTGACGCTGTTCTGGATCGGGCTGCTGGTCTATGTGCGCGTCGTCAAGCCGCTGTTCCTGCTGCGGCGGCCGTACCGCGTCAGCGAGATACGCCGCGAGCGCGGCGACAGCATAACCCTTGCCATGGCGCCGGACGGCCATGCCGGCTTTCGCTTCAAGCCAGGCCAGTTCGGCTGGCTGACGCTGTGGGGCAGTCCGTTTCAGATTACCGGCCACCCGTTTTCGTTTTCGTCCAGCGCCGTGGCCACCGATGGCCGCGTGGAAATGACCATCCGCAACCTTGGGGATTTCACCAGCAGAATCGCCAGCGTTCCGCCCGGCCAGCTTGTCTTCCTTGACGGGCCTTACGGCGCATTCACCACCAATAGCGAGCCCGCCGACATGCTGGTGCTGATCGCCGGCGGGGTCGGCGTCACGCCGATGATGAGCATCGTCCGCACCTTCGCCGACAACGGCGACAAGCGGCCGGTGCTGCTCCTGTACGGCAGCCGGACATACGAAGAGATCACCTTTCGAGAGGAGCTGGAGACGCTGACCGGACGGCTTGATCTGAAGGTCGTGCACGGGTTGCAGAACCCGCACGAGGGCTGGAGCGGCGAGCGAGGCTTCATCGACGCCGAAATCCTGCGCCGCCAAGTGCCGCCGCCCTACGCGGCTCATGAATATTTCATTTGCGGACCGAATGTCATGATGGACGGCATCGAGCGGGCGCTCAGTGCGCTGGAAGTGCCAATGTCGCGCTATCATTCCGAGCGTTACAGCTTCGCCTAGGAGGACTTGTCGATGCGCCGAGTATTTGCCGATCGACTGGTGCTCGCAACCGCCGTGGTCGTGATCGGGATGTCGTTGCTGTTTGCGCTCTATCGCATCGCCGCCTGAGCGCCCGGGAAGCGTCGGCCGTGCTCGGTCCGATAGTCTGAATCTCGATGTAGGTAGAAGGTAAGCGCGTTCATGTCGACCACGATCTCGATCCTCGGTGGAGTCGGTCTCTTCCTGCTCGGCATGACCGTCATGACCGAGGGCCTCAAGGCGCTTGCGGGTTCCTCGCTGCGGACGGTCTTGGGCAGGGCGGCGGCCACTCCGCTCTCCGGCGCTTTCTGGGGCGCCATTGTCACGCTCATCGTCCAATCGTCGAGCGCCACGACCATGACCACGATCGGTCTGGTCAGCGCGGGCCTCTTAACCTTTCCTCAAGGGTTGGGACTTGTCTTCGGCGCGAACATCGGCACCACCGGAACGGGCTGGCTCGTGGCGCTGATCGGCGTCCGCGTCTCCTTGTCGTCCTACGCGCTGCCGCTGATCTTCATCGGTGCGTTGATCAAGCTGCTCGGTCGCGGACGCATATCGGCGGCGGGCGCTGCGCTCGCCGGTTTCGCCCTGGTGCTCTTCGGACTGACAACGCTGCAGCAGGGCATGGGCGGCTTGGCCGAGAGCCTGCATCCGTCGGATCTGCCGGCCGTCCTTGGCGCGCCCGGGGTCGGGTGGATCTCGGGCTCGCTGGGATTGCTGGCGCTGGTCGTGGTTGGGCTCGTGATGACTGCGGTGATGCAGTCGTCGACTGCGTCGATCGCCGTCACGCTCTCGGCCTATTACGCCGGCGCCATTGGGCTCGACCAGGGCTGCGCGCTGATCATCGGCCAGAACATCGGCACCGCGACCAGTTCCGCGATGGCGGCCATCGGCGCCAGCACGACGGCAAAGAGATTGGCGCTCGCCTATATCCTCTTCAAGGTGATAGCCGCCCTGATCGCGCTGGTCCTGTTCCCGCTCACCATTCCTCTGATCGTCCGCGCCGCCAACGCCACCGACGGCGTGACGCTGCTCGCGGCCTATCACACGGCTTACAACGTCGTCGGCGTCGCGGTGCTGATGCCGGCGATCGGCTGGTTCACGCGGCTGGTCGAGCGGCTTCTGCCAGATCGGACCTCGCCTTTGACGCGTAGCCTCGACCCCGCCGCGCTCGCCACTCCGGTCGCGGCAGTGGAAGCGGTGCGGCGGACGGTTGCGCGCGCCCTCGAAACCGTTTGCGGATCCATGGAGACGGCGCTGGCGGCCGCGTCCAACGGCGGAGCCGCCGATCTCCAAAAGAGCGCCGCATCCGTGGCCGAGGCCGCCGAGGCGTTGGAAAAGGCGCTGGCGTTCATGTCCGACGTCAGCGGGCCGCCCGAAACGGATGACGAGCAGCAGCGAGTGACGAGCACGCTGCACGCGCTCGATCACGCAACCCGGCTGGCCGAAGCAGCGGGCGAGGCGGGATTCAAAATCACTGAAGGCGGGCCCGAAGACGCGCGCGCCGCCGAGCTTTGCGCGGACGCTATGCAGAACGCGGCGTCAGTTGCGGGCGACCTCGTCGCCGAGTTGGCGGCTGTCGACAATGCGGCCTCAATCGAAACGCGGACCCAGTCGCCGGGGTCGACTGACGCCGGCCCCGGGATCGATGCGCCGGCGGCGCTCGTCCGGCTGGAGAAAAGCGCCAGAGCGTTGGGCGAGCTGCGACTCGTCCATCGCAGCGCGACGTTGAGCGCGGTCGCGACCGGAGCGCTGACCGCGGATGAAGCCATTGTTCGCGTCGACGCGGTCACCCGATACGAAGCGCTTGCGCGCCACGCCTGGCGCTCGGCCGCGCACCTTGCCGGTCGCGGGGGCTAGGGCAGGAACTCGTTGGGTAAAACAAGCTCTCATTGCGCCGGCCAAGTCGATCAGGGTCGAGGCCCGGTCGCATCGCCTGGGCTAAGGCGCGACATTTTGCTCGCGGGGATCAGAAAGCCGTGCTATTCTGATTTCCATGAGTCGACGCGACGAGGAGCATTCCATTTGGGTTTTGTAGCCGCGGTCGTTGACCGCGGGCCGCGCTGAGCGAGCGCGGCTATAGCCACAACCAGCAAGATTTTCCATTTTTCGCTCAAGCCTCATAACCCATTGAAAAGTCTCGATTCGGAAAAGCAGATTCAAATTTTCGAAAGCAAATGCAAGCTCGCGAAAGCAAAGACGAAAGCAAAAGCAAGCCGGCGCCAGGTCTTAATGACAGCGCATTGTGTGAATTAGGGCGGGCCTAGCCCTCCCCAGCACGCCCGCAGGCCGGGTGTCCCGAGTTGGCTTCGCGCCGCTCACGTCCCCGCCTCGACCGCGGTCACCGCCGTCCGCAACGAGTCCGACGAGCGAATGACGAACTTCTCCGCCTCCACGACGAGGAAGAAGACCACGCCCCCTGCCAGCAGCCACGGCCAGACCCAGAGCGGGATCGTCTCGTTGCCGAACATCGCCTGGAACGGCGTCGTGTAGGTGAACAAGAGCTGCAGGATCACCACCGCAAGGATGCCGTAGGGCAGGTACTTGTTGCCCATATGCGCCCTGAGCGACAGCGACGAATCGAGCAGATAGCGGCTATTCAGAAGGTAGAAGGCCTGGCCGATGGTGATGGCGTTGACAGCGACCGTGCGCGCGAGCGCGTCCGATGCGCCCTCGGACTTCATGCCGAAGAACGCGATGAGCGTGTACACGAGCAGCGCCAGGCCAATAAAAATGATCCGCCAGATGCCGAAGCCGGTCACGATCGAGCGGTCGACCGCGCGCGGGGGCCGCTGCATCACATCGGTCTCGTGCGGCTCGAAGCAGATCACGAGGCCGAGCGCGACGGAGGTGACCATGTTGACCCACAGGACCTGGGGTGCCGTGATCGGCATGGTGAAGCCGAAAAAGATCGCCACCGCGATGACCAGCGCCTGCGCCACATTGGTCGGCAGCAGGAAGAGCATCGCCTTCTCGATGTTGTTGTAGACCGTCCGGCCTTCCTTCACCGCGGCGGTAATCGAGGCGAAGTTGTCGTCGGCGAGAATCATCCCCGCGGCCTCCTTGGTCACTTCAGTGCCCTTGATCCCCATGGCGACGCCGATGTCGGCCTTCTTGAGCGACGGCGCGTCGTTCACGCCGTCGCCGGTCATCGCGACGATTTGCCCGTTCGCCTGGATCGCCTTGACCAGCCGGAGCTTGTGCTCCGGGCTCGCGCGGGCGAAGACGTCGACGTCGCGCACCCGCTCCTGGAGCGTGGCGGTGTCCATCTCCTCGATCTCCACGCCGGTGATCGCGGTCTTCCCGTCGCCGATGCCGAGCATCTTGGCGATGGCCGCGGCGGTGATCTTGTGGTCGCCGGTGATCATCGTGACCCGGATGCCGCCGCCATGGCATTCCTTTACCGCCTCGATCGCCTCCTTGCGCGGGGGATCAAGCAATCCGACGAGCCCGAGCAGGACAAGCGTCTTGGGCAGGTCGGCGGGGCCGAGACTGCCGGCCTTCACGCCCGGATTCTCGAGCCACGCGAGCCCAAGGACGCGTTCGCCTTGCGCGGCGAGCCTGTCCGATTCGTTCATGAAATGCGTCCGGTCGAGCGGCGTGGGTTGGCCACCCGCCGTCTGCTGGCGATCGCAGTGTTCGAGGATCACTTCCGGCGCGCCCTTGACGAGCAGCATCTGACGCCCGTCCGCGGACTTGTGGAGCGTCGCCATGAACTTGTGTTCCGACTCGAAGGGGATGGCGTCGATCCGGGGAGCAGCCGCCTGCTCGGCCTGCCGGTTGAGGCCGAGTTTGGTCGCGAACGGATAGAGCGCCCCCTCGGTCGGATCGCCCTCGACCCTCCAGGCGCCCTCCTCCTGGAAGAGCTCCGCGTCGTTGCAGAGCATCGAAACGCGCCCCATCAGCGCCAGGACCGGGGCGTCGCCCGCAGGCTTGCCCTCCTGCTTGACCTCGCCCTCGGGGGCATAGCCGTTGCCGGTGATCTCGTAGGCGAACTCGGCGGTGACGGCCGACGTCGCCATCATTTCCATCAGCGTCAGCGTGCCGGTCTTATCCGAGCAGATGCGCGACACCGAGCCCAGCGTCTCGACCGCAGGCAGCCGGCGGATGATGGCGTTGCGCTGCGCCATGCGCTGCACGCCGATAGCGAGCGTGATCGTGATGAGCGCCGGCAGTCCCTCCGGAATGAGCGATACGGCGATGCCGGTGACGGCCTGGAAGAGCTCGACGAAGCTCATGTGTCCGAGCCAGTGTCCGTAGGAGAAGATCAGCACGCTGATCACCCCGATGACCGCGGTAATCGCATAGCCGAATTTCTTGATCTGGCGCAGAAGCGGGGTTTCGAGCGGGCTGACATCCGCAAGCAGCTGGTTGATGCGGCCGAGCTCGGTCTCGCTGCCCGTCGCAACCACGACGCCCGTCGCACGGCCGGACACCACCATCGTGCCGGAGAAAGCCATGCACTCGCGGTCTCCGACCGTTGCTTTCTCCGAGACCGGGTTGGTGTTCTTCTCCGCCGGCACCAACTCGCCGGTCAGCGCCGCCTCTTCGGTATGCAGGTTCTTCGCTTCGACCAGCCGCAAGTCCGCCGGAATCTTGTCGCCCAACTCGAGCAGCACAACGTCCCCCGGGACGAGCTGTTCGGCAGGCAGCATCCGCGTCTCGCCGCCGCGCAACGTTCGCGCCTCGGCGGAAAGCATGTTGCGGATCGAATCTAGCGCCTTCTCGGCTCTCCCCTCCTGGATGAAGCCCAAGAGCCCGTTGAGAACCACCACGGCGAAAATGATCGCCGCGTCGACCCACAGGCTCAGCATCAGTTTCGTGAAGCCGGCGGCGAGAAGAACATAGACAAGGATGTTGTTGAACTGGCCGAGGAACCGTAGGAACGGACCCCGCTTCTTGCCCTCCGGCAGACGGTTCGGCCCGTAGGTCTGGAGCCGGCTAGCAGCCTCGGCGGCCTTGAGGCCCTTATCCCGGTTAGTCGCGAGCCGCTTCACGACCTCGTCGGCGGAAGCGGTGTGCCAGGGCGCGATTTGGTCCGCCTCTTCGGCGTTTGCTGCGCCCATGACTATCCTCCCTTGCGCCCGCATCTCGAGTGAGCCTCGAGTCCGGGCCGCCGGCATAGTTTAGGTTCATCGTCCCCGGTTGCAAAGAGGCGGGCAGGCGCGATCGCCGCACGGCGGGACGTTCGGCGCGTTCCCTGGCTCCTAAATCAACGTCTCAAGGTCCGGCGCGCCAAGCCCGCGCTGAAACGCCAGCAGATCGAGCGTCGGCGGCTCATTGTCGGTCGCGATCGAACAACAGCCGTGCGCCTGCCCGCGATGGTGGGTCTGGTGATTGAAGAGGTGCGATAGGATGTCCGACAGGCGTTGTTCCTGCGGCTTGCCCGAGGTCGTCAGGTAGGAGACCGGGCCAGCGAGCGCCGCGTCGTCATAGCGGTCGACGACGTAGATCAAGACGGGCGTCTTCAGCAATGCGCGCCCGGGCGAGCTCCCTGCGGTCCTCAGAGAGGATGGCGTCGAGCCGGTTCGGGTGGTCGCCCTCGCCGGTCAATCGTTTGAGCCAGAGACGATCGGTCAAGAGAAGGTGGTTGAGGTGCCATGCAGGCTCCCGAAGAAGGCGCCTGTCGGCCTTCAATAAAGATCGGCAGAAGCGTCACCAGCGTTGATGGACATGGGGCCTGATGTCGCGATCGTAGATCGCCTTCAGTTCCGTCATGACCTCTGGCTTGAGCGGCGGAAGCTCGGCGGCCTCCGCGTTCGAGCGCGCCTGGGCGGCGTTGCGTGCGCCGGGAATGACGACGCTCACGGCGTCGAACATCAGGATCCAGCGCAGCGCGAACTGCGCCATGGAGCCGCTTCCGACCAGCGGGCGGATTTTCTCGACAGCCGCGAGGCCGACGTCATAGGGCACGCCCGAAAAGGTTTCGCCGACGTCGAAGGCCTCGCCATGACGGTTGAACTGGCGATGGTCCGTTTCCTCAAATCGCGTGTCCGGCTTGAACTTGCCCGCGAGCAGCCCGCTCGCCAGCGGCACGCGCGCGATGATCGCGACGTTCCTCCGCGTAGCCTGGTTGAAAAACACGTCGGCCGGCCGGAGGCGGAAGATGTTGAAGATGATCTGGACGCTGACGACGCCGGGAAACTCGATCGCCTTCAGAGCCTCCTCGACCCGCTCGACGCTGACCCCGTAGCTGGCGATCTTGCCCGCCTTCACGAGATCGTCGAGAGCGCCGAAGACTTCGGCGTGATAGTAGAGGTCGGTTGGCGGGCAATGAAGCTGGACGAGATCGAGCCGGTCGACCTCGAGGTTCCTGAGGCTGCGGTCGATCCACGTGTTAAGGTTCTCGCGGGAATAGCCGCCGACGGTCTGAACCGGCAGGCGCCGGCCTGCCTTGGTGGCGACGAACGGCCTGTCGCCGCCTCGCTCTTTCAGGACGCGGGCGATCAGCCGCTCCGACCGGCCGTCGCCATAGACGTCCGCCGTATCGATGAAGGTCATGCCGCAGTCGAGCGCAGCGTTGAGCGCGGCCAGCGCGTCGGCCTCGTCGACATGTCCCCAGCTCGCCCCGATCGCCCAGGCGCCGAAGCCGATCTCGCTGACCCCTCGCCCGGTCCGGCCAAATTCTCTCGAGCGCATCCGATTCTCCCGTTTGTCGCCGAGCCCGCACAACGGGTTCCCGCAGCGACCTCTGCGCGTATCAAACCGGCAGGGCCTTGATCGTCAAGCCGCTAATGGTTTTTGATGAGGCCGGTGCGAGATAGTCTGGTTGCGGCGCGACAGGCGTCCGGAGGATAAGAAGGACCATGTCGACCGATCCGCTGCTGCAGCCGTATCGGCTCAGGCATCTTCATCTTCGCAACCGCCTGATGTCGACGGCGCATGAGCCCGCCTACACCGAGGATGGCATGCCAAAGGAGCGCTACCGGCTCTATCACGCCGAGAAGGCGAAGGGCGGCATCGCGCTGACCATGATAGGCGGCTCTTCGGTGGTCGCGCCGGACAGTCCCCAGGCCTTCGGCAACATCCTTCTCTACAAGGACGAGGTCGTCCGCTGGCTCGCCGAACTCGCCGACGACGTCCACGACCATGGTGCGGCGGTGATGATCCAGATGACCCATCTCGGCCGCCGGACCAACTGGAACAAGGCCGACTGGCTGCCGGTCATCGCGCCCTCCAACGTGCGCGAGCCGTCCCATCGCGCCTTTCCGAAGATCATGGAGGATTGGGACATCGCCCGGGTGATCGAGGCCTACGCCGACGGCGCCGAGCGGGTCAAAGCCGCAGGCCTCGATGGCCTCGAGCTCGAATGCTACGGGCACCTGATCGACCAGTTCTGGTCGCCAGCCACCAACAAGCGCGAAGACGACTATGGCGGATCGCTCGACAACCGCATGCGCTTCGGCCTCGAGGTCTTTTCCGCCATCCGTAAGCGCGTCGGTGAGGATTTCCTGGTTGGCGCCCGCATGGTCTGCGACGAGGACTGGGATCGGGGGATCACGCGCGAGGAGGGGGTTTCGATCGCACGGCGCCTCGCCGCCTCCGGGCTCATCGACTTCGTCAACGTGATCCGCGGGCATATCGACACCGAGGAGGCGCTCTCCCACGTCATTCCCGGCATGGGTTCGCGCTCGGCGCCGCATCTTGATTTTTCAGGCGAAGTGAGAGCTGCGACGCGGATGCCGACCTTCCACGCGGCGCGAATCCAGGACGTTGCGACGGCGCGCCACGCCATCGAGAGCGGCAAACTCGATATGGTTGGCATGACCCGCGCCCATCTCGCCGATCCGCACATCGCCCGCAAGGTGGCCGAGGGTCGCGAGCATCAGATCCGCCCTTGCGTCGGCATGGCCTATTGCATCGACTCGATCTATTCAGGCCAGGCCGTCTGCATCCACAATGCGGCGACGGGGCGCGAGGCCACGATCCCGCATGTGATCGCAAAGAGCGACGGACCGAGGCGGAAAGTGGTCGTCGTCGGCGCCGGCCCCGCTGGCCTCGAAGCGGCGCGGGTCGCTGGCGAACGCGGGCACGAGGTCGTCGTGCTCGAGGCCGCGGCGAAGGCGGGCGGGCAAGTCAGGATCGCCGCGGGCTTGAAGCGGCGGCGCGAGATCATGGGCATCGTCGACTGGCGCCTCGCGGAATGTGCGCGGCTTGGTGTCGCCATCCGCTGCAATGTCTATGCCGAGGCCGCCAACGTTACCTCCGAGGAGCCCGACGTCGTCGTCGTCGCGACCGGGGGCGTACCGAACATGAGCTTCCTCGACGCAGGCCAGGACGTTGCGACCTCGCCCTGGGATATCCTGACCGGCGCGATAAAACCGGCGGCGAACGTGTTGCTCTATGACGACAACGGCGCCCATCCGGGCATGACGGCGGCCGAGTTCATCGCCTCGGCAGGCTCGGAGCTCGAAGTCGTCACGCCCGAACGCATGCTCGCCCCCGACATCGGCGGAACGAGCTACCCCGCTTATTTCCGGGCGTTGAGCCTCGCGCGTGCTTCGATCGCCATCAACCTCAGGCTCGAGCGGCTCGAGCGGCGCGGCAACAGGGTCGCCGGGATTTTCTTCGACGAATACGGCAAGCGCCATATCGAGAAGGAGGCGGACCAGATCGTGGTCGAGCACGGCTCAACGCCGGTCGACGAGCTCTACTTCGAACTCAAAGGCGGCTCGACGAATCTCGGCGAAATCGACCACGAGGCGCTGCTCGCGAACCGGCCGCAAACGATCGTGCGCAACCATGAAGGGCGCTATCGCCTCTTCCGCATCGGCGACGCCGTCTCGAGCCGCAACATCCACGCCGCCGTCTACGACGCGATACGCCTGATGAAGGACGTTTAGGGTGAATTGGAATCGGCGAAGGCCCTCATCCGGCCGACTGCGTCGGCCACCTTCTCCCGTAAACGGGAGAAGGGCCGCTATCCCTTCTCCCGCCCGCGGGAGAAGGTGGCGCGAAGCGCCGGATGAGGGCATGGGCGCCCCATGCGCCTGATCGACGCCGACGCGATCGCGGCCAAGCTCGACCCGCTCGTTCTCATCGAGGCGCTGCGCACGGCGCACCGCGACGGGGACATGGGCGAGGTCGAGCGGATGCTGATCGAGGAGCCTGGAACCGGCAATGCGGTTCTGACCTGGATGGCCTCGCATGCCGCTCGCGGCATCGCGGTCAAGACGGCGACGGTGTTCCCTGGCAACAGCCGCACTGGGGCGCGGCCGAACGTGCAGTCGGTGGTAACGCTGTTCGACCCAGCCGACGGTGCGCCCCTCGCGGCCATTCATGGCGAGAGTTTCACCCGCATGAAAACCGCGGCGGACTCGGCGCTGGCCGCGGACCTGCTCGCCGCCGGCGACGCCGCGACACTCGCCGATGCTTGGCGCCGGCGGCCAGGCCGGAACCCATGTCCGCTTCCTCCGCGCCGTCCGTCCATCGATCCGCAGGGTATTGGTCTGGAACCGCACGCTCGCGGCCGCGGAGCGTCTTGCGGCCGAACTCATGGGCGAGGGCCTTGAGGCGGAGGCTCGAACCGACCCGGAAGCCGCCGTCAGCGAAGCGGCGATCGTTAGCTGCCTTACCGCCTCGACCGAGCCGGCGCTGCGCGGCGCCTGGCTCGAGCCGGGCGCCCATGTCGACCTCGTCGGCGGCTTTACCCCGGCCATGCGCGAGAGCGACGACGACGTCGTCCGCCGGGGCCGGCTCTTCGCCGACACGCTGCGCTTCACCACCGCCGACTGCGGCGACTTCGCCAACCCGATCGCCCGCGGCGTCATCGCGCGCGAAAGCATCCAAGGCGATCTTTTCGGCCTGGTCTCGGGCCGCGTGCTTGGCCGGCGCTCGCCCGGCGAGATCACCGTCTTCAAGAACGGCGGCGGCGGCCATCTCGATCTGATGGTCGCCCGCGCGATCTGGGATGCGGCGCTAGACTGATCACAACCCGCGCAGCTCCCAGGGAAGACGAGAAAAGCGGCGCCGCAGCCAAAACCGGGAGGGAACGAAGAACGAAGCGTCGCAGCGATCCGCCTCGCGCGGAGACTGATGGCGGCGACGGTGTTCGGCCCAGTTGCGTTGCGGCGGAAATCGGCCCAAAAAGTTAACTGCGGCGTGGATTCTGCGGATGGCTGGCACGGGGGATGCTTTTGGGGGTGCTGGCCGTTCACGGTTTCGGGTCCGCGACCCGGCGCCATTCGTACAGCACGACCACCGGCGCGAGTCCCGCGCCCTATCTCACCGGCGCCTTCACGGTCTCGCCGATCCTCGGCTACGAGCGTGGCGGCTTCAATGCGGACGGCACCCCCGACACAACCTCGAGACAATTTCAGGCAGGCCTCAGCGTGTCTGGCCGGGGCGCGGCGCAGAACGCGACGCTGTTCGTCACGACCTCGGAGATCTCGAACGCGCCCAATATTGGCTACACGCAGGCTGGCGGTTTCAACGCGGTGACGATGCGCAACGGCGCCCACTGGTACGGAGTGGCGAGCGGGGCGGTGTCTTCCGCTACCCCAACATCGGCGCCGAACACCGTGCCGAACGCCAGCGGCACGCCGAATGCGGGTTACACCCTGTACAACACGACGACAAACCTCAACTCCGGCGTCGTCTCGAACAGCCAGTCATATAATTTTGTTCAATCCGGCCCGGCGCACTACAATTTCAATCCCATTACGACAGCGACGCCGACGCTTTCGGCCAGCAATCATCCCGATCTGGCGCTGCAAGGCTATGTCGGCGGATTGATGGTGACGGCTTACGGCGGCTCATCCACGCCGCCTTATACGAACTACACGGCCCCATATATCGTGACCAATGTGAGCGGAACGCCTGGCGACGTCAGCATCTACCTGCCGGGCAACTCGAGTGAGATGGGCGCAGTCTTCAACGCGGCGAGCGTCGGGGCGCCCTCCCGAGGCATGTCCACCTCCTCCTATTATTTCGGAGGCTACGATCCCTCCGATCCGAACAATACCGCCGGGTTGAACGAGGCGCGAGGCGCCTATGTCAATCCGTCGAATTTCGCCGGACGGGCGGCGGTCGTCTTCAATAACGGCGCCAATGCCCCCATCTCGACCCGTAACGGCCAGGCCCTTTCCTCAATCGGGGGCTACGCCAACCAGCTGTTGGTCACGGCCCAGAGCGTCGGCGCAAATACGTCGTCGTTCCTCAGTTCGATCTCGTCGGCCGCCGTTCAACCCTGCCAATGCGAGTCCACCCAGTGGGGCTTCTGGAGCGCCGTCAACGGCGCAGACAGCAACGGCTCGCTCGTGTTTGAGGATCAGGGCGTTCTGCTGCTGTGGGTCGCGGGCGTTCCGACGACGCTCGGGAGCCTTCCAACGACTGGCACGGCCACTTACACCGGCCATGCGATCGCCGATATCGCCAACGGGAACGGGGGTCTCACTTATCTCGCCGCCGGCACATTTTCGGCCGCGGTCGATTTCGGAGCCCGCAACGGCGCCATCACGATCAACGGCCTCGACGGAACGAACTACGCAGGCACGGCCGTATGGGTCCCGTCGACTACGTCGTTCGCGACACCCATGGGCTCGCCGCTGACCGGCAACATCGGGGGTCGGACCGCAGCGCTGGCCGGCTCGTTCTTCCAGGGCGGCGCGACCAACACGACCCCGCTCTATGGCGAGATGGGCGGTTCGATAAACTTGACCGGAACCAATTATCTCGGAAGCGGTATCTTCGTCGCGAGAAAGCCTTAGGATGCAGAGTTCGCTCAGCGGCGCCGCGCGCTTGCTCCTGCGCCGAATGACGGAAGAATGGGGGGTCAATATGCCACGGCTCTTGCGCGGCAGCCTCGCGGTCGCAGCGGCAGGTTCGCTCCTGCTCGCGCTCTTGGGGCCGGTCCAGGCGAAGACCTGTTCGGAGCGGTTGCAGGTTTGCTACGGCTATTGCGCCAAGAGCATGGGCGACAGCCCGCGCTGCCACGACAAGTGCCGCCAATATCACCAGGAATGCATGGAGAGCGGCTGCTGGGAAAGCAAAGTCGTCGCCAGGGAGTGCGGTTTCGCGCGGCAGTAGCCAGGCGCACCGGCAATCGCAGCTTGTGTTCCGTCCTGAAGCTCAGCTCTCCGCCAGCTTCTCGTAAGCCAGCGCCAGCGCGATCGCGCAGGCGTTCGACACGTTGAGGCTCTTGATCGCACCGGGGAGATCGAGGCGGGCGAGCACGTCGCAGCGCTCGCGGGTGAGCCGCCTTAGACCCTTTCCCTCGGCGCCGAGCACGAGCGCCAACGGGCGCGAGAGCGTCACCCGCCCGAGGGGGACCGGGCCTTCCGAATCGAGGCCGACGCGCGAGTAGCCCAGGTCGCCCATCTCATCGAGGGCGCGGGCGAGATTGACGACCGAGCATATCGGCACATGCTCGAGCCCGCCGGAGGCGGATTTGGCGAGCGCGCCCGAAAGCTCCGGCGAATGGCGTTCGGTGGTGACGAGCGCGTCGACCGCGAAGGCCGCCGCAGTGCGCAGGATCGCGCCGACATTGTGCGGATCGGTGACCTGGTCGAGGACAATGACGAGGCCATTCACTGGCAGCTCGGAGACGTCGATCGGCGCAAGCGGCCGCGCCTCGAGCAGCACGCCCTGATGCACCGCCTCGCGCGGCGCGCGGCTCGTGATCTCCTCAAGGCTCATGATCCGCACTTCGATCTTGCGCGCGGCGATCTGCGGCTGAAGCCTTTCCGCCGCCGCGGCGGTCGCATAAAGGCGGATGAGCTCACGGCGCGGCGCCTTCAGCGCCGCCTCGACGCTGTGGAAGCCATAAATGCGCGCCACGTCCAAGTCGCGCCGCTCGCGAGGTCTTTCGCGCTCGGCCTCACGGCGCGCGGGCTTCGGGTTCTGTTGCGCTCCCGCGCGATCGGTCCTGGCGGCGCCGGCCGGGCGGCGACCCTCGCGCTTGGCAGGGGGCGGCGCTGCGCCGCGCCGGTCGCGTTTGCGGGTCATTGTGAAGCGCCTTTTAAGGCTGAGATCATGAGATCAAGCCCTAAGCCTTGTCGCCGCCCGAGACCAGCTTGAGACGCGGGAGACCAGCTTGAGAACGCGGCCCCCTGCGCCGGCTCGAACAGGATTTTGGGTTGACAGGCCGCCCGGCAAGGCAACATAAGCCCCATCGCCTCGGCCTGCCCGAGGCGTTTCCGTTCACTGGGGCTCATAAAGCCTCATCGGACGCGGGGGAGTGTCCCGAGCGGCAAAGGGGGCGGACTGTAAATCCGCTGGCTAAGCCTTCGTAGGTTCGAGTC
>CAWBBW010000030.1:0-278976 GCA_963787135.1 uncultured Alphaproteobacteria bacterium
CTCACGCCTCCAGTTCGCTGTCCCAGTAAAGATAGTCCATCCAGCTTTCGTGCAAGTAGTTGGGCGGGAACAGGCGCCCGTTCTGGTGGAGGTCGTGCACGGTCGGCTGGTAGGGCTCGGTCGCGGGCCACATCTTGGCGACCGAGGGCAGCTTGTCCGCCTTCCTGAGATTGCAGCACGAGCAGGCGGCGACCACGTTCTCCCACGTTGTCACGCCGCCCTTGCAGCGGGGAATGACGTGGTCGAAGGTGAGGTCCTCGCGCTCGCCGCAGTACTGGCAGGTGAAGCGGTCGCGTAGGAACACGTTGAACCGGGTGAAGGCGGGAAAGCGGGTCGGCTTGACGTAGCTCTTGAGCGAAACGACCGAGGGCAGCCGCATCTCGAACGAGGGGCTCCTGACCAGCGTGTCGTATTCGGAGAGGATGTTGACCCGGTCGAGGAACACCGCCTTGATCGCGTCCTGCCAGCACCAGATGGACAAGGGGTAGTAGCTCAGCGGACGGAAGTCCGCGTTCAATACGAGAGCCGGGCAATTGCCTGGCGTGACTGGCACATGAACCGTCACAAAGTCGCTCCGTCCTCCTTGACGTCGCACACGCCGGGGATCCGAATCCGGCCGCCGCATTACTCTACAGTGAGCGTGACGCCCTTGTGAAGGCGCCGGAAATCAGGGCTTTCCCGGGACCTCGCCGACGGTCGAAAGCCGCGCATCGGCCGAATCGCTCATTGGGCCGCCCGCTCGATGCCCTCCATATCCGCATCCGAAAGGCCGAAATGGTGGCCGATCTCATGCACCAGCACATGGGTGACGACGGCGGCAAGCGTATCCTCTCCCTCGCACCAGAAATCGAGGAGAGGACGGCGGTAGAGAAAGATCATGTTGGGCAGTTCGCCCGTCTCTTCGACTGCGCCGCGATGGGCGAGCCCTCGCCCGCGAAAGAGGCCGAGCAGGTCGAACTCGCTCTCGGCGCCCATCTCGTCCAGCGTCTCGTCGTCGGGGAAGTCGACAACCCGAATGACAAGGCCTTCGCAACGTTTTCGGAACGAGTCCGGCAACCGCGCGAACGCAGCCTCGGCGAGCGCGTCGATGTCGTCCAGCGTCGGAGCGCGCAAGGCGCCGAGGCCCAGTTCCGCGTCGCCGGTCACGGCGCCGGCCGGGTGGGGCGCGCGTCCGCGAACGACCGTATGCGGGCGGCCTCGAGTCGGTCGACCAGCTGGCGGGTGCGCTCGGCGAGCGCCGTGCGGACCTTGCCGGCCGCTTCGGGAAACTCGGTCAGCACGCGGCGAAAGATCTCGCGCTCAATCTGCGTCACCAGCGCGTCGTCGACGGCGCGCGCCTCGACCTGGCGGGCGACTGCGGCATAGAGCGCGCTCTCTCCAATCAGCGCGCCAGCGCCGACCCGGCGCGCGCTAGCCGGATCCGCGCCCAGTTCCATTAGTGCGATCAATCCAGAATGGACGAAAAAGGCGGCTTCTCCGGCTTCTCCGGCGTGGAAAAGCGCTTCGCCCGCGCCGAGCCGACGCTTGTTGGAGGCGAACGCGATCAGCTGCACCGCCTCGCGCGGCAGGAGGCTGAACGGACGGGTGCGCGCGAGCCTTCCAACGTCGCTGTCGAGCGTCACTCGGTTCGCCCTCCGGGCGAGCCGCCGGCCACGAGCTTGTAGCCGCCGCCCTCGGTGACCAGGAGCTGCGCTTCGGCCGGATTGTCCTCGATCTTCTGCCGGAGACGATAGATATGGGTTTCCAGAGTGTGCGTCGTTACGTTGGCGTTGTAGCCCCAGACATTCTTGAGCAGCGTCTCGCGCGCCACCGGCTGCTGTTCGGCGCGGTGCAGATAGCGCAGGATCGCGGCCTCCTTCTCGGTCAGCCGAAGTTTCACTCCATGCGCGTTCACGAGATTCTTCGACGTCGGCCGGAAGGTATAGGGACCGACCTGGAACTCCGCGTCCTCGCTCGCCTCGTATTGTCGAAGCTGCGAGCGTATGCGGGCGAGCAGCACGACGAAACGGAATGGCTTGCCGACATAGTCGTTGGCGCCCGAATCGAGCCCCATCACCGCGTCGGCGTCGGAATCATGCGCGGTCAGCATGATGATCGGGCGGCGATATCCCTCACGGCGCATGCGCTTCACCGCTTCGCGGCCGTCGAGGTCCGGCAGACCAACGTCCATGATCACGAGATCGGGCGGAGAGTCGAGGACCGCCGCAAGCGCCGCTTCGCCGGTCGCGACGGCTTCCACCTGAAACTCGGGGTGCAGATCGACCTGCTCGACCAGCGCGTTGCGCAGGTCGGCGTCGTCGTCCACGATCAGGATTCGCCGCGTCTGGGTCATTTGGGCACTCTACCGACTGCGCTCTCCCGCCGCTAGCCCGGGATTACGGCGAGCCTGCGGCCAACCGCGCGCCTCGCAGCGCTCAGGGCGAGAACGTCAGCAAAGCCGCCCCCGCCTTCTTGAGGTCATCCTCGGACCCAGTGAGCGTGATGGATTTCCCGTCGATCCAGAGCGGGACGAGATCGCGATAGTGGCGCGAGAAGATGTGGCCGGATTCGCCCGTAGCGATGATGAAGCGCGACTTCTCCGGGTCGGCGAGATCATAGAGACCCCGAAATCCGCCGCCTTCGGTGCGGGCAAAAGGTCTATCCGGCGAAGGCTCCCACCCGCCGCCGCGGTCAAGCGTATAGAAGCCACCGCTCGACGGCGTGCTGAGATCGCTCATCCAGTCGAGCAGCGGCACGTGGCTAAAGACCTTGTGCTGCAGGAGCGCGACGTGCTCGCTGCCCCAGTGCCATTGGCTCATATCGCCGCCGTCGCGCTTGACGAGAAGCGCGAGCCCCTCGTCAAGCGCGCGTCCGAGCGCCTTGCGACAATCCGGATCGGGTTTTCCCGGCGCGTCGCACCACGACGGGTGGTCGCGCATCAAAGAGATAAGGGTTGTGGCGGCGAATGGGCCCATCGCCTCCATGTTCTGGCCCGTCTTCTCCTCGATCAGAATCCGGTGGAGCGAACTGAGAAAGGCGGTGAAGATCAAGGGCTCGACCCGGTCCTTGTCCATCACCCCGTCCCAGCTGGCGAGCAGCGCCTGCGCCTGTCGCGCCCGCTCGTCGGAAGGGGCGATCGCCGCGACGAAAGGCTGCAAGGCCTTGGCCGCGAGCGACAGATGGTCGACCTGCATCGCTGCGGACGTGTCGAGGCTGTGCTTCTCGATCCTCTCCATGAATTGCTGGATTCGCCGCGCGCGAAAGTCCTCCTCCCAGTCTTGGCCGAACGTCGGCTGATGGTCGCTCGGAACATTGGCGTTGTTGGCGTTGAAGGCAAAGCCGATCTCAGGATTGTGGAGCTGCGGAAGCTGCTCGAACGGGACCATGCCGGTCCAGTCGAAGTCGCCCGATGCGCCGTCGACCGGCGCAAGTCCGTCTCCGGATTTGCGCAGCGGCACGAGGCCAGGGCTGAAGAAGCCGATGTCTCCGGTTACGTCGGCGTAGACGATATTTTGCGTAGGCGTCTGGTAAAGGCGCATCGCGTCGAGGAATTCGCTCCAGTTTCGAGCGCCGTTTAGGCGCAGAAATGCGTCCGCGGTCGTGTCGTGATCGCCAAGTCCCGTGAAGGCGAGGGCGATCGCCTTTCCCGGCTCGGCAAGGCTGCCCAGGTCCTCGCTGGCGTCGGACAGAATGGGCCCGTGGCGCGTCGCGCGCACGGTGATATTCACGTCGGCGCTGTCCTTCACGCGGATTGTCTCGGCGCGGGTTTCGAATGGCTCTGGGCCGTCGGGGGTGAGGTACCTCGAGCGTTCGGCCGGATCGATTGTCTCGATGAAAAGATCCTGCACATCGGTGTCGGCGGTCGTGAAGCCCCAGGCGATCAACTCGTTCTGACCGAGCAGGACCAACGGAGTTCCGGGCACGGTCGCGCCCTTGACCGAACCCTCGGGCGTGACGATGCGGACGAGATACCAGAGGATCGGCGCGCCGATCCCGAGATGCGGGTCGTTGGCCAGTATTGGCTTGCCGGTTACCGTCCGCGGTCCGGCGACCACCCATTCGTTTGACGCTCCGTGCGTGACGCCGATCAGAGCGCCGATCTGGTCCTTCAGGCTCTTGACGCTCGCATGCGTGACGCCGAGCGTCGGCTCGGTTGTAATTGGAGCGCCTGGCTGCATGCCGGGAAACATCCAGGCGGCCTGTTCGGGACCGAGTTTCTGCCGCAGGCGCGCGCGCAACGCCTCGAACTCGTAATTGTTGGAAAGCTCCAGTGACAGGAGCTTGCCGAAGACCAGCGAATCCGCAGGCTTCCAAGGCTCGGGGTGGTCCCCGATCAGCAGGAACTCGGGTGGCAGCGCATCCTTATGGCTGTCAATGAAGGCGTTGACGCCATCGGCGTAGGCTTGAAACCGTTTTTGCGCGGCAGGCGACAGGGCCGAGAAGCTGCTCTCGGCTTCACGATAGAATCCGAGGGTGCGTACGAATTTGTCGCCCGCGACCCGATCGGGGCCGAGAATCTCGGCCAGCCGCCCCTGGCCGCCCCGGCGCTGCGCTTCCATCTGGAAGAGCCGCTCGCTTGCGTGAAGATAGCCGAGCGCGCGGGCTGCGTCGTCCACCGAGGCGGCGAAGATATGCGGGACGCCATAGGCGTCGCGCCAGACCCGAGCCTCGGCCGAGAGGCCGGGCAGTTTCTCCGACCCGGAGTAAGTCGGCATGGCGCGCCAGAAAAGATAGCCGCCAGCCAGCGTCGCGACCACGGCCAGTCCGATGACGAGCCTCAGGAAGCCCTTAAACAGCCGCCACCTCATCCCGCTCATCTTCCCTCGCGCCGATTTTCGGTACTGAACCTGCCTCTGTCCGGGAAGTCTACCCTCGAGCCCGCGACTACGGCCAGCGAAGCCGCGCCAGGGGTTGTCTGTCGCTTGCGCGTCATCTAATCCGACCGGACAACGGTCCCGGAGGATCTTCCGGCTCCGTGGTTTCCTCAACTCATCACTCTCCACATGAGGCGCTGATTGTTTCCCAAGCCGTCGCCTAAGCTTTCGCCGAACACCTACGCCTACGAGTCCCAGCCGATGGTGAAGCCGACCGGCTTTCGCGAATATGACGCGCGCTGGCTGATCGGCACGGAAATCAATCTCATGGGCGTGCAGGCGCTGGGCCTCGGGCTGGCGCGCTTGCTTGGCGAGCTCGGCGTTCCCCGCGAGGTCGTCGTCGGCCACGATTTCCGCAGCTATTCGGCCTCGATCAAGCTCGCGCTGACGGCTGGCCTCATGGCGGGCGGGGCAAGAGTGCGCGATATTGGCCTCGCCATCACGCCGATGGCCTATTTCGCCCAGTTCGCACTGGATGCGCCGGCGGTGGCGATGGTGACCGCCTCGCACAACGAGAATGGCTGGACCGGCGTCAAGATGGGCGCGGCGCGACCGGTGACGTTTGGGCCCGAAGAGATGGGCCGCCTACGCGACATCGTCATCGGCGGCGACTATGGCTCCGAGCCCGGCGGGACTTATGAATTCATAGCCGATTTTCCGGCCCGCTACCTCGCCGACCTTACCCGCCGTCCCAAGATCAGCCGTCCGATGAAGGTTGTCGCCGCCTGCGGCAACGGCACGGCCGGCGCTTTCGCGCCTAAACTGCTGAGCGCGCTCGGAGTGGAGGTTGTCCCGCTGGACTGCGATCTCGATTTTGCCTTCCCGCGCTACAACCCGAATCCGGAAGATCTCCAGATGCTGCACGCGATGGCGAAGGCGGTGAAGGAGAGCGGCGCTGACGTGGCGCTCGGTTTCGACGGCGACGGCGACCGATGCGGCTTTGTCGACAATGAGGGCCATGAAATCTTTGCCGACAAGATCGGCGTGATGCTTGCGCGTGACCTCTCGAAGTTGCATCCGAACGCGATCTTTGTGGTCGACGTGAAGTCTACGGGGCTGTTCGCGACCGATCCCGAGCTTGCCGGCAATGGGGTCAAGGTCGACTTCTGGAAGACCGGCCACTCGCATATCAAGCGCCGGGTGCGCGATCTCAAGGCGCTGGCCGGTTTCGAGAAGTCCGGGCATTTCTTCTTCAATGCGCCGGTCGGGCGCGGCTACGACGATGGCTTCGTCACCGCCATCGCCGTGCTCGACATGCTCGACCGCAACCCTCGCAAGTCGATCGCTGATCTCTACCGCGACCTGCCGAAGACTTGGGGCTCGCCGACCATGTCGCCCCACTGCGCCGACGAAGCAAAATATGATGTGGCCGACCGTGTCGTAGCGCGGTTCAAGGCGATGCAAGCGAAAGGCGAGCGTCTGACCGGTCAGAAAATCCGGGACGTCGTGACGGTCAACGGCGTGCGCGTGACGGTCGAGGACGGATCCTGGGGACTGGTGCGCGCCTCTTCCAACAAACCGGAGCTCGTCATCGTCGTCGAAAGCCCGGTTTCGGAGGCGCGTATGCGCGAGATGTTCAAAGCGGTCGACAGGGTCCTGCGCGAAAACCCTGAGGTTGGCGCTTACAACCAGTCGATCTGAACACGCTTTTGTACGCGCCGCGCCATGTTCTGCCGGACGTCCTGCCGTCGGGGCTCAACATCGTCTTTTGCGGCACCGCCGCCGGAACCGTGTCGGCCGCGCGCGGCGCATACTACGCACATCCGCAGAACAAGTTCTGGAGCGTCCTCCACGCGGTGGGGCTCACGCCGCGCTTAGTCAAGCCGGACGAGTACAGCGAACTGCCGCAGTGGGGCATCGGCCTCACTGACATCGCCAAGCACGTGAGCGGGATGGATCACGAGCTGCCTGCCGGCGTCCTGGGAAGGGAGGCTTGCGCGGCGCTGACCGCCAAGATCAAAACCGCAGAGCCGAAGCTGCTTGCCTTCACCAGCCTCAACGCGGGCCGGCGTTATCTGGGACGTGCGGCCGGTCCCGGCGACAGCGGAGCGCGCATCGGAGCAACGCGAGTCTGGCTCTTGCCCTCACCCTCGCCGACGGCGGGTTGGAACTGGAACGAGGCTTGGTGGCGGAGGCTTGCTGAAGAAGCGCGGCGCTAGCCGCTGCTCGCCGCTTCGATGGCTGCGCTCAGTCTCAGCGCATCGGTGATGACAATCGCGCCCCGCCGCCGTTCGATGAGCCCGCCTCGCTCCATAGCGTTGATTTCGCGCGAGACGGTTTCCCGGCGCGTGTTGATACGGGCCGCAATCTCCGACTGGTTCGGCGGTGTCACAATGATCGCGCGCTTTGGATCGTTGTGATCGGGCCGCGCGAGACGCAGGAGTTCTGCATGGACGCGGGTGCGAACGTTGAGCGCCCCGAGTTCGCCGACCCTGCGGGAATTCTCACGCAGCCGCGCGATCAGCGTGGAGACGACGGCCTCGCAAAGAGGGCGATGGGAGAACATCGCCTCGACAAACACCGAGGGAGGCATTTTCGCCACCAGCGAATCGGTGACCGCGAATACGCTCAGCGCGCGTGGCGCCCCGTCGAAGGCGCTCAGTTCGCCAAAGATCGATCCTGCCATCATGTCGCTGAAGATGAGGTCCTGACGGGCACTGTTTTGCACCGCCCTCAGATGTCCCGACATGATGAAATAAACGTCGCGATCGTTCGCCGACTGATCGACGATCCAGGCGCCGGCCGGAATCTTCAGCCAGGCGCATTGACGATCCAAAGTCCGGCAAGCTTCCGGATTGAGCGTCTTGAAACAGCCATGCGCTGCAAGTGTGTTGGGGACCGACATCGTTTCCGCCCGAAGGGTCTCGGAAAACGGTGGCGGAACAATAACCGGCCGTCAAGGACATTGCAGCGTTCCTGGGACGGCAAAGTCATTCTCGGCGAGGTAACAGCGCCAACTCCCCAGGCACATGTCCAATCGGCTTTCGCGAAATTGATGTGAGCGGGGTCACAGCGGAACATTTCGTTCGGGTCCAGTGAATCGCGAGCCGGTGAGGATGAGCCGCATCCCGCGGGCAGAAGTTAGAATTCCGCGTTGCAGCGCCGAGGGGAAAGGCGCGCTACGCGGGCCCCGCGCTGAGCCTCCCATCGCGCGGGGATCAGGGCGCGGCGCCTCGGCTTTCCGCGGGCTCAGGCGCCGCGCCCGTCGCCTACGGCGTATTGGGCGAGTCAACGCCTCCATCGCGGTCACTGTATCCGGAACTCCATGTGGACGCGCCCGTGGCGGCGTGTCGCGGCGGGCCATTCGCGCCCCGGCGGCAATGATTGGGCGGACGGCAAATGGCCGGGTTGGCGTTGGCCCGGGTTTGCGCCCATCGCGTTTGCCTTCGGTCCGTGACTGGCGAGGCAGGCGTTGTAGGCGAGCGGCTCCTGATATTTTGCGCACGCAGGGTCGTCCTGGCCGACAGCCAAGCGCGGGAACGCCGCGGCGGCAGATGCCAAAATCAATAGGGCGGCGCGCTTGGCCACAGGCTTCATCCCCGCAGGGTGGCTCCCGTTTTCTTCGAGACTTCGGCCACGATTCTGGCGATCGTAGCCTCGATCTCCGCGTCGGTCAGCGTGCGCTCCCGCGGCTGCAGCCTGACACTGATCGCAATCGATTTCGAACCTGCGGGCAAGCCCTTGCCCAGGTAGACGTCGAAGACGCCGACGTCCGCGACGATCGACCGCTCGGCGCCCTGCGCAGCCTTCACAATCTCGCCGGCCCGGACGCTTTCGGCGACGACGAACGCCAGATCGCGCTCGACCGGCATGAAGTCCGAACGTTCGAGCTTTGGCTTCGCTTTCGTCGCCTTTGGTTTCGGCGGCGGGACGGCGTCGAGCGTGATCTCGAAGGCGACGATCGGCCCCTCGGCGTCGAGCGCTTCGCAAACGCTCGGATGCAGTTGCCCGAACCAGCCGACGACCGTCTTCGGCCCGAACTGCAATGTCGCCGAACGGCCCGGGTGAAGGAAGGCCGGCCCGCCCGGAACGACCTGCACCGCGTTGGCGACGCCGAGCGCGTCGAGCAGGGCCATTGCGTCCTGCTTGGCGTCGAACACTTCGACAGGTCCGGCGCCGCTCCAGTGCCGGCCCTCGCCCGTCCCCTTGGCCACGCCGCGCCGCACGGCCGCCGCCGCCATGCGCTGATCGTTTTCGCCGGAGCCGAGGAAGATCTGTCCGACCTCGAACAGCGCGACGTCGCTCTGCGCGCGCCTGGCGTTGCGTTCGGCGGCAGCCACGAGGCCCGGCACGAGGCTCGGGCGCATGTCGGAAAGCTCCGAGGCAATCGGATTGGCGAGCGCGAGAGAAGGCTGGCCGCCGCCGAACAGTTCCGCCGCGGTCTTCGAGATGAACGACCAGGTCACGGCCTCGCGCAGCGAGAGCGCGGCCAGAGTGCGTTTGGCGAGCCGCGTGCGCTTCTGCAGGAGCGTCAGCACCGGCGCTGGAACGCCCTCATCCAGTCGCGGCAGCGGCGTCGTCGGCGCGCGATCGATGCCGGCAATGCGCAGGATCTGCTCGACGACGTCGGCCTTCACCTGCACGTCCGGTCGCCACGAAGGCACGCGGACCCTGCCGTCCCCGACGTCAAAGCCGAGGCGGGTCAGGATCGCGTCGCCTTCCTCGCGCGGGATGTCGACGCCGATCAGCCGCTTGACCTCGCTGTAAGGAAATTCAAGCTCCCGGCGAGGGGCCGAAGGATCGCCCGCCACGATCATGCGCGAGGGCTCGCCGCCGCAAAGGTCGAGAACGAGGCCGGTCGCGAGGTCGCAGCCGGGTACGCAGAAATCGGGGTCGACACCGCGCTCGAACCGGTAACGCGCATCGGTGACAATACCGAGCTTGCGGCCCGTCTGGGAGATATTGGTTGGGTCCCACAGCGCGCTCTCGATCAGCATGTCGCGGGTATTCTCGTCGCAGCCAGAGTGCTCTCCGCCCATGATCCCGGCGATCGATTCGACTCCGTTCGCGTCAGCGATCACGACCATGCTCTCGTCGAGCGCATAGGTCTTGCCGTCGAGCGCCTGCACGCTCTCGCCCTGAACGGCGCGCCGCACGGTCAGGTCGCCCGCGACCTTAGCGAAGTCGAACACATGCAGCGGTCGGCCGCGATCGAAGGTGACGTAATTGGTGATGTCGACGAGCGCGCTGATGGGCCTGAGGCCGATCGCCCTCAGGCGCTTTTGCATCCACTCCGGCGACGGCCCGTTGGTCACGCCACGCAGGAGCCGCAGCGCGAAAGCCGGGCAGAGGTGCGCGTCCGGCGGGGCGAACTTGAGATGGACGCCGGTCGGGCAGTCGAAGACTCCCTCGACCGGCTTCGGCGCCGGCGTACTGAGCGTCCCGAGCCCGGCGGCGGCGAGATCGCGCGCAATGCCTGCGACGCCCGTAGCGTCCGGGCGGTTCGGCGTCACGGCGACGTCAATGACCGGATCGTCGAGCCCGGCAAAACGGGCGTAAGGAACGCCGACCGGCGCGTCGTCGGGCAGTTCGATGATGCCTTCGTGATCGTCGCTGAGCTCGAGCTCCGCCGCCGAGCAGAGCATGCCGTTCGATTCCGCGCCGCGGATTACGCCCTTGGCGAGCGTGATCTTTTTTCCCGGAATATACGTGCCGACCGGCGAGAAGACGCTCTTCATCCCGGTGCGGGCGTTCGGCGCGCCGCATACCACCTGAACCGGCTCGCCGCCCGCGTCGACCACGCAGACCTTCAGGCGGTCGGCGTTGGGATGCTGTCGGGCCTCAATTACGCGCGCGACGACGAAGCCGTCATATTTTGCGCTCGGGTCTTCGACGCTTTCCACCTCGAGGCCGACGCGCGTCAGAGTGTCGACGATCTCGGTCAGCGAGGCCGAGGTGTCGAGATGGTCCTTGAGCCAGGAGAGGGTGAATTTCAAAATCGCAGTTCCAGCAAGTTCGCGCGCTCTTCAGGGTCAAGCCCGGCCATGACGCCTCCTATTGGACTCACCCGCTCAGCCCTCCCGCCAGCGTCGGGACTTCGAGCGGCTTGAAGCCGTAGTGGTTGATCCAGCGCAGGTCCGCGTCGAAGAAGTCGCGCAGGTCCGGCAGGCCGTATTTGAGCATCGCCACGCGGTCCGCGCCCATTCCCCAGGCGAAGCCCTGGTAGACTTCAGGGTCGATCCCGCAGTTGGTCAGTACGTTCGGATGGACCATGCCGCAGCCGAGGATTTCGAGCCAGTCGTCGCCCTCGCCAAAGCGGATCTCCCCGCCCGAGCGGCGGCACTGGATGTCGACCTCCATCGAGGGCGAGGTGAAAGGAAAGAAGCTCGGGCGGAAACGCATGCCGACCCTCGGTACTTCGAAGAAGGCCTTGCAGAATTCCTCCAGCACCCATTTGAGATTGGCGAGCGTCGCGCTCTCATCGACGACGAGCCCCTCGACCTGATGGAACATCGGCGTGTGGGTCTGGTCGAAGTCGGTGCGATAGGTGCGGCCTGGGCAGATGATGCGGATCGGCGGCTTCTGGCTCAGCATCGTTCGCACTTGCACTGGGCTCGTATGGGTGCGCAGGACCTTGCGCTCGCCATGCGCGTCAGGCTCAAGAAAGAACGTGTCGTGCATGTCGCGCGCCGGATGCCCGGGCGGGAAGTTGAGCTTGGTGAAATTGTAGTCGTCGCTCTCGATGTCCGGCCCTTCGGCGACGGAAAAGCCCATATCGGCGAAAATCGTGATGATCTCGTCCATCGCCTGGCTCAAAGGGTGGATGCGGCCGGTCTCGACGGCCGGCAGACGGACGGGAAGGGTCACGTCCACCATCTCCCGCTTGAGCTGCGCCTCGAGCGCTGCCTTCTTCAGGATCCCGCGCCGCGCCGCCAGCGCCTCAGTCACCTGATCCTTCAGCGCATTGATCGCTGCGCCGTGGGCCTTGCGCTCGTCCGGCGGGAGCTTGCCCAGCGTCGCCAGCAGCGCGGAGATCGCCCCCTTCTTGCCGAGCGCGCCGACGCGAACGGATTCGAGCGCCGCTTCATCGCTCGCGGCGCCGATCGCGGCGAGGGTTTCGTTTTCGAGGGCGGCGAGATCGGACATGGGGAAGCCTACGACAGGCAGCCCTTCTCCCGCTCTGCGGGAGAAGGTGGCGCGCAGCGCCGGATGAGGGTCTTGGAGGCGGCGGCGCCAAAACCCTCACCCCGGCCCTCTCCCGCGAGCGGGAGAGGGGGTTCGGAACTACGCCGCCTTCGGCAGGTGCCCCTTCGCCTGCTCGACAATCGCGGCGAAGGCTGCGGGCTCGGTAATGGCGAGTTCGGACAGCACCTTGCGGTCGACCTCGATCCCCGCCGTCGCGAGGCCGGAGATAAATCGGCTGTAGGTCAGCCCGTGCTCGCGCACCGCCGCGTTGATCCGCTGGATCCACAGCGAGCGGAACTCGCGCTTGCGGTTCTTGCGGTCGCGATAGGCGTATTGCATCGCCTTGTCGACCGCGGCCTTGGCGGCGCGGATCGTGTTCTTGCGGCGGCCGGAAAAGCCCTTGGCGGCTTTGAGAACCTTCTTGTGCTTGGCGTGGGACGTTACGCCCCTCTTGACGCGTGCCATCGTTCAAATCTCCGGAAAAAGGGGTCTAGCCGTTCGGCAGGAAGAACTTCTTGACGTTGGCGCCGTCAGTTTTGAACAGAACGGCCGTGCCACGCAGATTGCGGATCTGCTTGGGGGTGCGTTTGATCATGCCGTGCTGCTTGCCCCTTTGGGCGTAGATGACCTTGCCGGTCCCGGTGATCTTGAAGCGCTTTTTCGCGCCCGATTTGGTTTTCAACTTGGGCATTTGGCTCTCCCGGGCTTGACGCCCCCTTGAAAGTTTGGCGGGGCGCGAGGCCCCGTTCGCATCGGAACGAGCGAAAAAACCGCCACGGCAGCCCTTACGGCCGGGCGGTTCTGAGGGGCGGGCTCTTACGCGAAAGGAGGAGACGACGCAAGAGGCTGGGACGAGGTTTCGATGCTGGAAGCAGTCGGCCTTACGTGCAGTTTTGAGCGACTGGGTTTACGGGTGCTCACCAACGGCGGATGGCCGCGCCACTACCGCGCCTCGCTGAAGGGCGTCGCGCGAGCCCGCGCACTTTTGTAAGCGCGGGAGCAATTTCAAAGCGTTAGGCGCCAAAATCTGTGCCTTTTTCGGCCTGCTCCTCGACCCCGTCGAGGGGCGGCGCGGCGTGGGTGAGCGCGAGCGGCGGCGCGGGGAGGGACGGGCGCGGAACGGCGAGCGGCGCCGGCGATGTCGCTCGCGCGGATCCGCCGCTCAGCCCGTGATAGCGGTCGAGCGCGGCTACGACCTTCGTGAGCGGCCCAATCGCCTGCAGTTCCCCGCGTTCGAGCTGCACGTCGATAACGCGCAGCGCCTTGGTGAGCCGCGCGACCTGGAGATGAACGTATCGGTCCGGCGCGTCGAGCTGCCGTTCCGCGACTGCCCGGTCGATCGCCCGCCTCACCTTCGCTACGCTGACCATGCCCGCCTGGGCGATCTGCTGGGGAGTGAAACCGGACGCCAACGCCTCAAAATAGGCGTGGCGCCTGGCGACTGTCTCCGCCCTGCGCGCGCGGGCGGCGGCGCGCGCTCGGACGCGCTGGGTAGAACGGTTGCGGTGGTTGGACACGAAAAGGCTCCTGCGAGAGTGACTTGCAGGCATTATAGCCGAATTTCTGATTCTCGCAAAGAGGAATGTTGGAGAACGTTCTACAAGTATTTGAAAAGGCAGCGGTATTTGGCGTTTTGCTGGTCGACAGCGACGGCCAGCTTCGTAAGCTATACTAATACTTTATGAATGTAGTGTAACAGACTGAATATATTCAAGTTTGCATATTAGCTCCTGTTCGATCGCCGAGTCGCGGCATGGCAAGCGCCAGATTCATCGCTGACTTGGACCACTGGGTCTGGCCCGCGAACCGTGTTCCGGACGGGACGCGTGCGGAGTCTATTTTCCGAGAGGCGCCCACTGCACGGCGATGAAGCCGCGGGGATCGAGCTTTTCCGCCTGCGCGATGCGCGGCTCGCTGCCGACGCACGTCCACGTGTAGATCGTGGCGTGGCCGGTGGCGACCATGGGCACGACGTCCGAGTCCGGATGATCCTTGCACCAGGCTGCGGCGCCTCTGGATACGCGGCGGACATCGCCTTTGGCGCATGTCAGGTTCGCGCCAGTGTTGCAAAGCCAGACTTGGCCGCTCATGCATCGATAGACCGTGCTCGCCTCGAGCGCCGCGTCGGGCTCGTTTGAAGCCGGGCCGAAAAGCTGGCGCGCCGCCGGAACGAGCGCGGCAGGAAGGCGCCTCAAGCGATCGTCGGCGCCAACGGACGCGCAATGGGCGCGGAGGTCCTGGGCGGACGCTGCCGCAGCGAACCCAGCGGAACGGCTCCCGCGATAAGGGCGAGCAGGGTTCCCGTCATCGATCGGCGTGACATTGTCTTCCTCCCGAATGGCGATCGAGTGGAATCGGGGCCGCGGGCCGCGGCTAAATCGCGATCCATGAGCCTTTTCGCGCAGCGACGGCGCGCCTCACGCGTCATCGCCCAGCGCCTTGCCCGGGCGTCCCGTCGCTTCCGCGAGGCCCCAAAACCCGTGTTTGCGCCCATGACGGCTCTTGAGCCCGGCGCGGTAGGTTTGCGCTGGCTCGATCGGCCAGTTCGGGTCTTCGCGCGCCGCGAGCGAGTCCAATTTGGAATAATAGCGGGCGGCGTGCGGATAGGCGAGGGATTGCCCTCGGGCCAAAATCGAGTCGATCAGCGCGCGATAGAGGATGGTCGCCGCGAGCGGGTGCGCGGAGTCCAGCGCCTCGGCGGCCTGCGCCAGGATTTCGTAGCGGCGGCCGTCCCATTGCGCCCGACGCTCGACCACAAGACTCCCGGCGAGATCGAGACGCGGCCATGCGACGAGGAAGCGCAGCGCAGCGTAGGAAAGGGGCGAAGCGAGCGCATGGGCAAAAGCCGCGTCGAGCGCGTCCACGTCCTCGAAATCGGGGAGATGCGCCAGATGATCGCGCAGGATCTCGGCGTCAAGCGTCGTTTCGAACGATTTCCGTCGCAGCGCGCGGGCCTCCGAACGCTCGCCCATCGCCTCGAGAACGTCGATTTCGAGTCGCGCGCGTCTCTCGGCCGCGGGATCGCGCGGGGGGAGCCCGGCTTCGATATCCTCCACGCGCAGCATTCTGATCGTGGACCCGGTGGGCCGGCGCAGCCAGTCGAGCGCCTCGCGATGTCGTCCAGCGCGCGCCAGCCGCTCGGCGATATCCGCGGCGTCCGGACGGAGTCCCGGCAAGGAGGTTTCCAGGGCGATGAATGCGTCGACATCGCCGCGGCTGTCGGCAATATGCTGGCGCAATTCGATCAGGTGACGTACGCGCATACGCTTGTTCCAGTCGCGGTCGCTTTCGTCGATCGGGCCGAGGGAGCTCACAGCCGAGGCAAGGCGCGTGTCGAGCGCGTCGACGACGCTTCCAGGCGACTGCCCGATGATCTCCGGCATCAATTCGAGCACGACGCGGTATCGCGACCCGGCCGCCAGCGCATAAAGCCGATCCGCAAGAGATGCGTTTTGCGCCTGCGAGAGCTTGCCGACGAGGGCAGGGAGCGCAGCGGCGGCGGCGTGGTAGACGTGTGCGGCTTCGCCATCGGAGCCGTCGGTGCGAGAGAGCGTCCGGTCCGCGGTTGCGAGAAATCGCAGCAGCCGATCAGCCGCCATTTCCGCGTCCGCCTTGGCAAGGTCGCCGGTGATGATCTTCAACACCGCCGCAAGGTCGTCGCTGAAGCTCTTCACCCGCTCCCAGCCGATCGCTCCGCTGGCTCTTTCCAGCCCCGCAAGGCGCTTGTCGACGATCGCCGCGATCGCGTCCGGCCCTCTGGCCGCGGCGAGGGCGGCCATGACGAGCTTCTTGAGTGGCCCGTTGCCCTCGGCCTCGTCGAGCAAGAGATCAGCCAGCCGTTCGGCGCCAAGCTTGACCAGCGATTCCTTGTTCAGCGTCGACGACCGCGCCACGACCAATGTCCTCGTCTCTCGGCGATGCGGCGCGGACGCCGATTGCGCAGCGAATCGCGCCGCGACCCGATTATCGCAGTTCGCGGCCGCCGATGCGCGGCTTCAACGGGCTGGGCGCCGCGGGCGGCGAGCGCCCGTTGCTGTTACGGCGCGCGCACGTCCAGCGCCCCGACTTTCCGCGCCACCCTCATGAGCTTGCGGTCAAAGCTTGCGAAGGCGTCGCAGGACGAGGCGCTGGCGAGATGGAGCGCGTCGGCGAACTCCATCCCTTGCTCGGCCCAGTCGAGCGCCTGGGCGAGGATCGCCGGGTCTTCGACGGCGACCGTGGGCAACGCGGCGAAGTTGCGCAGCGCGTCAAGGATTGCGGGCCCACCGAGGCGATAGATCGCGCGAAGGACCCACTCGACCTCGAGGACGACCGTCATGCAGACGAAGACGGGTTGGCTCTCGATGACGGCCGTCGCGCGCCCGAATTGCTTGCGGTCGTCGGCCACGAGGTAGCGAACGACGACGTTGGTATCAATCGCGATCATCGACTGCCTTGCGATAGCGCCTTGCCGCCTCGTCGAGCAGAGCCTGATGCATCTCTTCAACTGAAACGACCCGATGCCCGGGACCAAGGGAGCCGGCCACATCTTCGAATCGCGTCGTTCCGGCCTTCGACGCTGCGCGCAGAAGGACGCCCTCGGGTTTGTCCTCGACGATCAACTCGGCGCCTGCGGTCCAGCCGCGCCTGTCGCGGATCGCCTTGGGGAGGATCACCTGCCCCTTGGTCGAGACTTTGGTTTTCAGGCTCGAAGGCTTCGCCATCGATCGCTCCAGGCGTTGGTAAGACGACGGTAAGATAAACCTCCGGCCTGCGATCCGCAAGAAAGCCTGCGGGATTACGTTCCCCGGATCCGGTCTGCGTCTCGACAAACCTTTCCAAGCGCGTAGTCTGGCATCTTCGTCGCCCGAAGCTCGCGACGATTTGGCAACGCGGGGTTGCCCCGGGGAGGAACGCCATGACAATGCGCCGGATGATCATTACCGCATGGACCTGCGGAGCCGTGCTTGGACAGATCGCTTCGGCCCAAGCTGCATTTCCCGCGGCTGAGAGCACCAAGGCTTTGGCGATAAGCGCCGACACCCAGGCGGGCGAACGCGTCGCCACGACCGCTTCGAGAAAATGCGGCACGACCGGCATGGCGACCTGCAAGCGGCAACATGCGCCGCCCAACCCCAAACCGAAAAAGCCCCACAAGACCATGGCTCCCACGTAGAAACGATAGAACCATCAGTATCGTCGGGCTAATCGAATTAGGGGGGCGCACGAGCCTGCGGGCTCGGGCCCCCATTTAATTATCGCCGCGAATCCCGCTGACCGGGAGCGGGGGAGGCGATCGCCAAACGACTTCCCAGCCGATTGTTCGCTGCGCTCCCTCCGCCGGCTTGCCGCGCCGCCGTCGCCATCGTATCGCAGTGCAGCAAGACGAGGCGTTGCGAGGCTTCCCCATGGACCCGCTGATCGAAGGCTACAGAAAATTTCGCGCCGAGATCTGGCCGGCCGAGCGGGCGCGCTACGAGGCGCTGGCGCATTGGGGGCAGAGCCCGGAGACGATGGTGATCGCGTGTTCGGATTCGCGCGTCGATCCGCAGACCGTGTTCAGCGCCGTGCCCGGCGAGCTCTTCGTCGTGCGCAATGTCGCGGCGCTCGTGCCCCCGTACAGTCCCGATCCGGGCCATCATGGAACGAGCGCGGCGCTCGAGTTCGGCGTGCGGGTGCTGAGAGTGTCGCGCCTCGTGGTGCTGGGCCACGGGCAGTGCGGCGGCGTCAAGGCGATGGCCTATGGCGCGCCGCCCCAGGCGCGCGATTTCGTCGCCTCCTGGGTCGAAATCGGCAAGCCCGCGGTCCTCGCGGCGGGGGAGGCGCCGGAGGGGCGGCTCGACCGGATCGAGGCGGAGGTCGTGCGCCTCTCGCTCGCAAACCTCATGACCTACCCCTGGATCGCCGAGGCAGTCACTGCGGGACGGCTCACGTTGCAGGGCTATCAGTTCAACGTCCACACCGGCGTGCTCGCTTCCGTCGGCCCCGACGGGCTGACGCCGGTCGAGTGAGACCGTTCCAAGATTCTCTTTGCGAAGCGCACGCCTTCGGCGCTATGCCGGGCGGCAGGAGGCGTGCGATGCGGGATCTGGCGGACGCCGTTGTCGAGGCCCGGCGGTTCGACGCGGAATTTCAGGCCGAATTCGCCGAGCTCATCGCATGGCGGCGCGACGTGCGGCGCTTCCGCTCCGGCGCCGTGCCTGAGGCGACGCTCGACGAGCTCTTCCGCCTCGCTGCGCTCGCGCCCTCGGTCGGCAATTGCCAGCCGGCGCGGTTCGTCCGGATAGACGACGAGACCCGCCGCGAGGCGGTCCGGGCGAATTTCGAGGCGGCCAACCGGCAAGCGCTCGGCGCCTATCACGGCGAGCGGGCGCAGCTCTACGCTTCGCTGAAGCTCGCGGGCCTCAGCGAGGCCCCGGTGCAACTGGCGGTCTTCTGCGACGACGCCACCGAGCAGGGACACGGCCTCGGCGCGCGCACCATGCCCGAAACCCGCCGCTATTCAACGGTCTGCGCGCTGCACACGTTCTGGCTCGGCGCGCGGGCGCACGGCCTCGGCGTCGGCTGGGTGTCGATCCTCGATCCGCGCGCGCTCGCCGAGACGCTCGACGTGCCGCGGGACTGGTGCTTCATTGCCTATCTCTGCGTCGGCTGGCCGGAGGAAGAAGGAGTAACACCCGAACTCGAACGCGCCGGCTGGCAGGCGCGGACGGCGCATCCGGTGTTGAGGCGGTAGAGCGGAGACCGGGTCGTTGTAGCCGCGGTCGTTGACCGCGGGCCGCGCTCAGCGAGCGCGGCTACAGGCGCCTAGAATCCCGGCCCGGATGCAGGTCGTCCACCCACTGCACCTGTTCCGGGTTCGGCTCCACGCTCGGCAGATCGAGATTGACGACCACCGGCTCCTGGCCGCTGCGCACCAACACGCACGAGAGAGGCTCCTCGTCGCTCGCGTTGATCTCCTGGTGGGGCACATAGGGCGGCACGTAGATGAAATCGCCCGGGCCTGCCTCGGCCACGAATTCGAGCCGTTCGCCCCACCGCATTCGGGCGCGGCCGCTGACCACATAGATGACGCTTTCGACCGGCCCGTGATGGTGCGCTCCGGTCTTCGCCATCGGGTGAATCACAACGGTTCCGGCCCACAGCTTATCCGCGCCGGCGCGGGCGTGGGTGATCGCCGCGGCGCGATTCATGCCGGGCGTCTGCGGGGTGTTGATGTCGAGCTCATTCGAATGGACAACCCGAACGCCATCAAGTCGCCACCGGGGTTCGGCTGCATCTGGCATCGTGGCCTCGCGTAGTTTGTCCAGCGCGCTGAGTTCTTCCTTCGTGACCCTACCGAGAATGCGGCCGGTCGAACAGCGGTCGCGACGGGCTCGGTCTCGGATCGCGAGGCTGGCTTGGCTGGCGTTGCCGCACTCGGGCGCGTATTTTACCGAAATGACCGAGACTCTTCCCGTCACGACCGCGCCGATGCGCCTCACCGCGCGCGCGCTGATCGTCGGCGAGCGCATCGACACGGCGGGGCTCGAGCGGCCGGACACGATCTCGCTGCTGCCGCTCGCGTTCCGGGTCGGCGAGCGCGGCATGGTGGCGCTCTTCCGCTTCGGGGTCGCGGTTCTGGTCGGCCTGACCCCGCTCGAAGAGGAAGATACGCTGAGCAAGCTTCGGGCGCGGGTGACCGGCGAGCGGGCGCGCGGCGACGACGAGACCGCGGTGCTCGAGATCACGCCCGAGGGCGACGAGCAGAAATCCGCCGGCGGCCCGATCCAGATCAAGAACTTGTCGCCGCAGCGCTTTCTGGTGGTCGCCGACGCGCTCGCCAAGACCGTGGCGCTGGCGCGCGACGAGCGCGAGGTCAACAAGGTCTTCGACGTGATCGAGCCCTTCGCCGCCCAGCTCGCGATCCGCGGCAAGCCGCCGTTCCGGCGCCGCGCCATGCTCAGGCTGATCGGCCAGGCCCTGCTCGCCCAGCACCGCGTGTCCGGCCGCGTCGCGGTCGAGGAGAAGCCCGATGTCCTATGGGACCGGCCCGATCTCGAGCGCCTCTACGCCCGCCTGGTCGACGAATACGAGCTCAACGAACGCGCAGGCGTCCTCAAGCGCAAGCTCGACGTGATCGTCGAAACCGCGCATGCGCTGACCGACATCATCGACGCCGACCGGGCGACGCGGCTTGAAGCGGCGATCGTCATCCTGATCGTGCTCGAGCTGGTCGCAGCCCTCGTGCAGATCGCGCTTGCGCTGCACGGGGCGCGGTGAGGACGCGTCGCGCTGCAAAAAGAAGTGTGGACGGCGGGGGCCTCCGGATTGACGCTCTGGCTGCGAGATGGCGTCGTCTTCGTCAAGGAGCGGCAGAATGGCGATCGAGGACGAACTTCGCGAGCGGCTGAGGAAGGTCGAGGCTCTGTTTTCAGGCGGCGCCACAGCCGGAGAACGTGACGCCGCCGGCGCCGCCGCCGAACGGCTGAGGGCGAAGCTGCGCGAGGCCGCGCGCGCGGATCCGCCGGTCGAGCTCAAGTTCACCATGCCTGACCTCTGGTCGACGCGGCTGTTCATCGCGCTTTGCCGGCGCTACGGTTTCAACCCCTTCCGCTATACGCGCCAGCGCAGCACGACGATCATGGTCAAGGCGCCGCGACGGCTGTTCGAGGAGGTCGTCTGGCGCCAGTTCAACGCCGTGCATGCGGACCTGTGGGCCTATCTCGACCGGACGACGGAGCGCCTGATCCGGGAGACGATCCACGCCGACGCCGCCGACGCCGAGACCGCGCCCGAACCGGTCGCGCTGAGGTGAGCGGCGTCGCGCGGGCCGGATACTGATGTTGTCACCCCCGCGGACGCGGGGGTGACAGATTTCCGCCATGGCGCCACTTTCGCTCCGCGAACTCTGGATGCCCGCTTTTCGCGGGCATGACATTGGCGCAGTGATGCGCGGCGAGGAGGACTCGCATGCCCAAACACATCTTCGTCCTGACCGGCGCCGGCGTCTCGGCCGAGAGCGGGCTCGGCACGTTTCGCGACAAGCGGGGCGAGGGATTATGGGCGCGGTTCGATCCGATGAAGCTTGCGACGCCGGAAGCCTTCGCGCGCAATCCCGAGGACGTGCTGGCCTTCTACGACATGCGGCGCCGCAACCTCGTCAACGCCAGACCCAACGCCGCCCACCGGGCGCTGGCGCGGCTCGAGGGCGCGCTCGACACGCGCGGCGGGCGCCTCACCCTCGTCACCCAGAACATCGACGACCTGCACGAGCGTGCGGGGTCACGAAGCGTGATCCACATGCACGGCGAACTTTTGAAGGCGCGTTGCCAGCACTGCGATTCCGTACGCCTCTGGCCGGAGGATCTGTCGCCGGCGGACGCCTGCCCCGACTGCGGCCGCGCCGGCGGGCTTCGCCCCCACGTCGTGTGGTTCGGCGAAATGCCGCTCTACATGGACGACATCGACCGTGCGCTCCGCGCCGCCGATCTCTTCGTCGCCATCGGCACCTCGGGGGCGGTCTATCCCGCCGCCGGCTTCGTCGCCGACGCGCGCGCCTACGGCCTCCCAACCTGCGAGATCAACCTCGAAGCGGCCGACAACGCCGAGTTGTTCGACGAGCAGCGCTACGGGCCCGCGAGCGAGACCGTGCCGGCATGGGTGGAGGAGGTGGTGCGGGTCACGGGCGCGTGACGACGCGCTTGACTGTTCAACGCCGAAAGGTTCGACGCCATGGAGGGCTCGCCGAAGGAGCTGGTGGAGCGTTTCTACCACGAGGTCTGGAATCGGGCCGACGAGGCGGCGGCTAAAGAAATCCTGCATGCGGACTTTCGCTTCCGCGGTTCACTGGGATCCGAAAGCCGCGGCCCCGAAAGGTTCATCGCCTATATGCGCTTGGTGCACGCAGCGCTGGCGGACTACAATTGTCGAATCGACGATCTGATCGCGACTCACGATCGCGCCGCGGCGAGAATGACATTCTCAGGCGCCCACCGCGGCCGCCTGTTTTCAGTCGATGCGACCGGCCGCGAAATCCGCTGGTCGGGCGCGGCATTCTTCACGATTGGCGGCCGCCAGATCACGACTCTTTGGGTGCTCGGCGACGTGGATAGCGTGAAGCAACAATTGAACGCGCCCGCCGACAGCCGCTTTTAGTGCGCACGCTGCTCAGCGGCGCGTTGATCGCCGGGACACACCGCTTAATGCGTCAGCTTGAACAGATGGTCGGCGGCCAGAATAAGCGCCAACACAATCGCGACCGCCGCGCCGAGGCGAACAAACATGTAGCCGGGCGGATCGATCTCGCACGGATCGTAACGATCGAGACCGACCATCGGGGGATCCCAATTCCGGACGGGGGTGCGCTCGCGTCTGAACCAGTCCATAGGCTCGCCTCCGCTCGCTTGCCACCCACCAGAGCGTACGCTGTGAACGGATAAGCTTTCGAGACGAAATCCAAGGCGAGAGCGTAAAGCGCCCATAAAGACGCTTCGGAAGACGGCGGCAGAATGATTGAGGCGGACGGCGCGTCTTTTGACGCGCCTCCCGCGTTTGCTACTTTGGGACCCGCAGCTCGGCGACCTTCAGGGAGCGAGGAACTTTGGCGACGGACGCCACACTCCGTTTCAGTTTCATCCCCGTAAACGGGGTGACGCTGCACTGCGCGGAGGCGGGGCCCGGCGATGGGCCGCTGCTCGTTCTCCTGCATGGCTTTCCGGAATTCTGGTTCGCCTGGCGGGACTATTTCGGCCCGTTGGCGGCGCAGGGTTTCCACGTCGTGGCGCCGGATCAGCGCGGCTATAATCTCTCGAGCAAGCCGCTCGGCATCGAAGCCTATCGGCTCGATGTGGCGGCTGCCGACGTTTTTGCGCTGGCCGACGTCTTCGGGCGGCGCGCCTTCCATGTGGTGGGACACGACTGGGGCGCATCGGTCGCTTGGCGGATGACGGGCCAGGAGCCCGATCGGCTCCTCAGCGCGGCGATGCTGCAAGCGCCCCATCCGGCGGTCTGGCGCCGCGCCATGCGCGAGGATCGGGACCAGCGGCAGAAGAGCCGCTACGTGCAGATCCTGCGTCTGCCCTGGCTCTCCGAAATGGCGCTGAAGCTGGGCGACTATGCGACGCTGGCGAAGGCGTTCCGGTCATCGACGCGACCGCAAGCGTTCACGCCGGAGATTCTCGAAATCTATCGCGGCGCCTGGCGGCAGCCGGGCGCGATAACCTCGATGCTGAACTGGTACCGGGCGCTATTCCTTTTTGATCCGCCGATGCCGGCGGCAGGCGCCCTCAAGCCGCGAATCCTCGTCCTCTGGGGAGACAGGGACGATTTTGGCTTGCCCCAGCTCGCCGACGAAAGCGTCGCGCTCTGCGCCGACGCGCGCCTGCAGCATTGGCCTCAGGCCACGCACTGGATCATCCACGACGAGCCGAAGGCGGTTCAGGAGGCACTCCTCGACTTTATGCGGGCGCAACCGTCACGAGACGTCCCATGATCATTCGCGAATGGCGCGGACGCGCCTCTCTCAGCGATCTTGAACGTTATCCCGTTCACTTTCGAACAACCGTGGTCCCGGAACTGAGGCGCCTGCCGGGATTCGTCGGCGCACATTCGAGCCGGCGTCGTCTCGCCGACAGCATCGAGTTCCTGGTGCTCACGCGTTGGAGATCGATGGATGCGATCCGAGCCTTCGCCGGCGAGGAGATTGATGAGGCCGTTGTGGAGCCTGGCGCCGTTGCAGCGCTTCTGGATTTCGATGCGAAAGTTCAGCACTATGAGGTCATAGAAGAAGCGTAGCCGGCGATCTGGACGGCTCCAATTTCGGAACGGTTGGCGTTATTCGGCCCGGGCTTCACTCCAGGAACAGCAAGGTTCGGTTGCTGCGATTGCACCCCACATAGTCGATGGGGCGTGGCCGGCTTCTAACGAAGTCATCGAACTCAAGGCGACAGCGCGCCAAAGACCGTCGGCACGAGCTCGGAAACCGTCGGATGGATCGCCATCACGCGGGTGTAGGCCGAAGCCGTGACGCCCGCCGCCATCGCCTCGATCACCCCATGGATCGCCTCGTCTCCGCCGACGCCGAGGATGGCGGCGCCGAGAATGGCGTCGGTGTCGCGGTCGACCACGACCTTGATGAAGCCGCGCGTTTCGCCTTTCTCGACCGCGCGGCCGACGCGCGTCATCGGCCGAACGCCGATCCGGACCGAATGTCCCTTCGCGCGGGCCTCCGCCTCGGTCAGGCCGACCCGGCCGAGCGGCGGGTCGACGTAAAGCGCGTAGACCGGAATGCGGTCGCTGACCTTGCGCTGGGCGCCGTCGAGCAAGTTCGCGGCGACAATTTCGAAATCGTTGTACGAGGTATGGGTGAAGGCGCCTCGGCCGTTGCAGTCGCCGAGCGCCCAGATGTGCGGGAGCGCTCGTCCTCAAACCATCGTCGACAGCGATGTACCCGCGCGCATCGACCTTGACGCCCGCCGCCTCGAGCCCGAGGTCGTCTGTATTCGGCCGGCGGCCGACCGCCAGCAGCACATGCGATCCGAGCTCTTCGGGCTCGCCTGACGGCGCAATTGACGCCGACCGCGATATCCGCGCCGCGCGTCGCGAAGCGGATGCATTCGGCCGCCAGGCGAACCTTGATGCCCTCGGCTTCGAGCGCCTCGCGGATCGCGTCCGACACGCCCTCGTCCTCGTGCGCAATCAGGCGCGGCATCTTTTCCACAACGGTGACTTCCGAGCCGAAGCGGCGGAATACTCTGCGCGAACTCGAGGCCGATATAGCTTCCTCCGACGATGACGAGTCGCGGGGGCAGGGCGTCGAGTTCGAGCAGCGTCGTGTTGGTCAGCGTCCTCACCTGATCCCGGCCCGGAAAGTCGGGCAAGACGGGGCGGCAGCCAACGTTGATGAAGAAGCGGTCGGCTTCGAGCACGTCGTCGCCGACCCGGACCGTCGTCGGCGACAGGAAGCGCGCATGACCCTCAAAGAGGGTGCAGTTCGCCATGCCCTTGAGCCACGCTTCGAGGCCTGAGCGGGAGGCGCCGACAACCTTGTCCTTGCGGGCCATGACGGCCGTGAAATCGACGCCGACGGGTCCGGCGGTCACGCCGAAGTCGGCGGCGCGCCTCGCGAGATGGGCCGCATAGGCGCTGGCGACCAAGGTTTTTGTCGGCGTGCAGCCGGTGTTGACGCAGGTTCCGCCGATGAGCTTGCGCTCGATGAGGGCGACGGTCTTTCCCGACGCCGCGATCCGGCCCACCATCGGCGGGCCGGCCTGGCCGGCGCCGATCACGATCGCGTCGAAGCGGCGGCTCATCTGAGCGCCAGGATGATGATCAGGCCAAGGACGATCGCGCCCGCGTCCTCGATGAACGCGGCGGGGGTGTCGCGTCCGAAGGCCTTCGCCATGCGAGCCCGAACCTCGGCGCCGCCGTACGTGCCAATGACTGCGCCGATCACGCCGGCGACGAGGCCGACGATCCAAGAACCGGCTGCCGTCCCGAGCGTCGCGCCACAGAGCGCGCCGCTGACGATGCGGGCGCCGAATTGCATCGGCACTTTGCGGCTCGGCGTCGAGGGAAGCTGGTCCGTGATGAGTTCGACGAGCGCGAGAGCGGTGAAGATCCAGGGCGTCCAGGCGTAGCCCATGAAGGCGAGCCAGGAGCCTTCGAGATTGAGAGGGATGAGTTGGGCCGCCCAGCTTACGGCGGCCGGCGCCGTCAAGGCGCGCGAGCCAGCTACGATGCCGGCCAAAAGCGCGAGTGCGTAAAACATGGGCCGTCCCTTCCTCCGGCCGGGCTGGATGCTCGGGTACGGCCTACGCCTTCACCCGCACATAGTCTCCCGGCGCGTCGCAGAGCGCTTTGAGCTTGCCTTCGCCCGGTTTGCGGGCGGGGGCTTTTTCGGGCGCCTGGGTTGCTACCCACTGGATCCAGTCGGGCCACCAGGACCCCGGCGTCTCGTTGGCCCGCGCGAGCCAGGATTCGAAATCGCCCGTAGGGGGTCCGTCTGTCCAGTACTGGTACTTCGCCTTGCCGGCCGGATTGACGACGCCGGCGATATGGCCGGAGCCAGCGAGCACGAACCGGACCGGACCGCCGAAGCACTTGGCGCCCCTGAACACCCCGCGGGCGGGGGCGATGTGGTCCTCGCGCGAGGCCAGCTCGTAGATCGGCATGGTCACTTGCCCGAGGTCGATTGTCTTTCCGCCCAGAACCATGCGGCCGTTGGAGAGATCGTTCTGAAGATAGCAGTGGCGTAGGTAGAAGTTGTGGTTGGCGGCTGGCATTCGCGTCGAGTTGGAATTCCAGACCAGCAGATCGAAGGGCATCGGTTCTTTGCCCTTGAGGTAATTGTTGACGTAGTAGGACCAGATGAGGTCGTTCGGCCGCAGCATGTTGAAGGCGTTGGCCATGGCCGAGCCTTCGAGATAGCCGTGTTCGGCCATTTTTTCCTCGACGTCCTTCAACTGCTCGGCGTCGACAAAGACCTTGAGATCGCCTGCGTCGGTGAAGTCGACGAGAGCGGTGAAAAAAGTAACGCTGCCGATGCGCTTGTCGCCGACCGCCGCCATGTAGCCGAGCGTCGCCGCGAGCAGCGTCCCCCCGACGCAGTAGCCGATCGCAGTCACGTCGCGCTCGCCGGTCGCCTGTTCTACAGCCTCCAGCGCCGCCAGAATGCCCTCGCGCATATAGGCGTCGAATCCCTTGTCAGCGTGGCGCTCGTCAGGATTGACCCAGGATATCACGAACACGGTCAACCCTTGAGCCACCGCCCAGCGGATGAACGACTTCTCCGGATTGAGGTCGAGGATGTAGAATTTGTTGATCCACGGCGGCACGATGAGGAGCGGGCGCTTGTAGACCTGAGGCGTCGTCGGCTCGTACTGGATGAGCTCGATGAGGTTATTGCGGAAGACAACCTTGCCGGGCGTCACTGCGAGATTGACGCCGAGCTCGAACGCGCGCGCGTCCGACTGGCGGATGCGCAAATTGCCTTTGCCCGTCTCGATGTCCTCGGTCATCATTTTGAGGCCGCGCACCAGATTCTCGCCGCTCTCCTGAAGCGTCATGCGCAGAAGCTCGGGATTGGTGGCGACAAAGTTCGAGGGCGAAAGCGCGGCGGTCACCTGCCGCAGATAGAATTGCGCCTTGTCGCGCTCGTGCGGGTCGAGCTCGTCGGCGCGTCTGACGAGATCGTCCGCCCAGCGGGTCGTCAGCACATAGGCCTGCTTGATGAAGTCGAAGTAGGGATTGTCGCGCCACTCCGCGTCCGAGAACCGCTTGTCCGAACGATCGGGCTCGGCGACGGGCGCGGCCGGAGCGCCCTGAAAGCGCTGCAGGGTCGCGGCCCAGAGATTGATGAATTGCGTCGTCAGCGCGGTCTGCGCCTCGAGCGCCCGCTTGGGCTCGGACATGTAATATTCGGCGATATGGCCGAGAGATCTGACCATTTCTCCCATGTCATCGGCAAAAGTGGCCTTGATCGCGCCCGTTTCCCTCGGCCGCATATAGGCCGCAAGCGCCTTGCCCGACTGCTCGATCACGCGGGCGACGTTGTTGGCGAGCGCTTCGACGTCGGGCGCCCGATATGCGGCGCCGCTGCCGAAGCCTGCGCCTGCGGCAAAGGCCGCGACGGCGGCCGCAGCCGGAGGCAAGGGCGGTTTGGCGTCCGGCGCCGAAGGAGCGTCTATCGATGCCGGTCGCGCCGGCGGCAGTGGCGCGGGCGGTGGCTCCTGAGCGGCGGTCGCCGGCGGCGGGTTCTCCTGAATTGGCTGCGGTTCGGGTGCGCAGACGAGCTTCGCCTTTTTCGGCTCGGCGCGTCCCGCTATATTTATCGGAGGCGCTTTCGCCGTCTTGGGCGCCGGTGCCGGTTCGGCCCTGGTCGCGAGCTTCGGGATCGATCGCGCGGCGGCCTTTGGCGGCGCGCCCTTGGGTTCTTCAGGTTGGAGCGACGGTTCTGTCGCTGCTGCGCGAGCGGAGGGCGGGGCGTCGCGGGTCGGATAGCGAGGCCTCACGGGAGGCTTCGCCGTTGTCAGAGAGTTGACCCATTTTTCCGCCGCCTGGGCCCTGTCGCCCCGCACGCTCGCCGCGACGGCCGCCGGTTCCGCCTTCCCTTCGACCTTGGACACGTCAGCGCCCCGCCGCTCTGCCTGCGCCTTCGGCGCGCTAACCTTTGGCGCAGAAGCCTCGCTCACGAGCCTCGGCTTGGCGCGGGCGGCCTTCTTTGGGGGCCTCGGGGTCGTCTCGCTGTTCTTGGTCATCAAAAGAGCGTTCCCTTATCGCCGCCGGGTAGGACCCAGTCCCGTTTTCGTCATAATAGGTCACTAGCCCTGCGGTGCGCCACAAGGACTTTCGAAGGAACGGCGATTCGCCGCTTTGGCGCGGGCTGGGCCGGAGGAGAGAACGACATTATGGCGAGGCCGAAAGCGACGATCCGGGTTCTGGCCCTTGCCGCCTGCGGATGGAGCGCGGGCGCGTCCGCCCAGCAGGGCGACAGCCTGCTCAAGAGCGCCGCAAAGGTAGCGGGCTTCGCAACCGATGTCGCCCCGCCGGCCGATTTCGTCATCCAGTCCCGGCCGCAAAGCGATCAGGACTTCATTCCGGTCTTTCAGTCCCCACCGGAACCCGCCAAGCCCAAGATGAGCGACAATGATCTCAAGTCGGTCAAGGGCGACCTCGATTCGGTCGAGAAAGCTCACGACGCGATCCGCAGCGCTTTCCCGCCGGCGGCCAAGGCGGTCGCGGAGGAGAAAGCGGCCGAAGCCAAGAAGGCCCAAGCGAAGCCGCCGGCCGCAAATCAATAGGAACGGGTTTGCGGCGCGGCCCCGCCCGATGCTAACAGAGGCGCCCTGGCGCTGGCGCGCCGAAACCGGGCTTTCCATTAGGGATATTTGCCGACGATGAGCGACTTCCACCGCGTGCGGCGCCTGCCGCCCTACGTCTTCGAAGAGGTCAACAAGCTCAAGGCCAAGGCACGCGCCGGCGGCGCCGACATCGTCGATCTCGGCATGGGCAACCCCGATCTGCCCGCGCCCAAGCACGTCATCGAGAAGCTCGTCGAGACGGTCGGCAAACCGCGAACCGACCGCTATTCGGCGTCGAAGGGCATCGCGGGATTGCGCCGCGCGCAGGCCGGCTATTACGCGCGCCGGTTCGGCGTGAAGCTCGATCCGGAGACACAAGTGGTGGCGACGCTCGGCTCCAAGGAGGGCTTCGCCAATATGGCGCAGGCGATCACGGCGCCGGGCGATGTGGTGCTGGTCCCCAATCCGTCCTATCCGATCCACGCCTTCGGGTTCCTGATGGCGGGCGGCTCCATCCGCTCCGTGCCGTCGGCGCCCACGGCCGAATTCTTTACCGCGCTCGAGCGCGCGATCGTCCATTCGATCCCGAAGCCGATCGCGGTCGTCGTCTGCTATCCGTCCAACCCGACGGCGATGGTGGCTTCGCTCGACTTCTATAAGGACCTCGTCATCTTCGCGCGGAAGCACGAGATTTTCGTGCTCTCCGACGTCGCCTATGCCGAAGTCTATTTCGACGGCGAGCCGCCGCCCTCGATCCTGCAGGCGCCGGGCGCCTTCGAGGTGGCGGTAGAGTTTTCCTCGATGTCGAAGACGTTCTCGATGGCCGGCTGGCGCATTGGCTTCGCCGTCGGCAACGAGCGGCTTCTCGCTGCGCTCGCCCGGGTCAAGTCCTATCTCGACTACGGCGCCTATACGCCGATCCAGGTCGCGGCCGCGGCGGCGCTGAACGGGCCGGAGGATTGCATTCGCGAGATGCGCGCGACCTACAAGCGCCGCCGCGACGTGATGATCGAGAGCTTCACCGCCGCCGGCTGGCCGATCGACAAGCCCAGCGCCTCGATGTTCGCCTGGACGCCGGTGCCGGAGCGCTTTCGCCATCTCGGCAGCCTCGAATTCTCGAAGCTGCTGATCGAGAAGGCCGACGTCGCCGTCGCCCCGGGTATCGGCTTCGGCGAGCACGGCGACGATTTCGTCCGCCTCGCGCTGGTCGAGAACGAGCAGCGCATCCGCCAGGCCGCGCGCGGCGTCCGGCGCTTCTTCGAAACCGCCGACGCCACGCTGCACAATGTGGTGAAGCTCAAGCAGCCGGCGTGAGCATGAGAGAAAGGCGCTCAGTTGATCATCACTCCGTCGGGCGAGCGGCTCGCCGCGCCTAAGTATTTGAAATTGCGTGGGCGTTGACTACAGCGTCGAACGGATGACGAAGGCGCTAGCCTCCACTTCGTCGGCGCGGTCGGGCTCGAGCAGCTTCAGACCGGTCACCGCCGCCGAGCGCGGTCCGCGCCGCATCTCGGCCAGCATCGACTCGACGTTGGAGGGCGCGCCCTTGACCACCGCCTCGACCGTGCCGTCCGCGCGATTGCGCACCCAGCCCGAGATGCGGAACTTCAAGGCTGCGCTGCGGGTGAACTCGCGATAGCCGACGCCCTGGACGAGGCCTTCGACGACGACACGGCGGACGAGCGTCTCTTGGCTCATCGCCAGAACTCCAGCTCCGGACCCATTGCCCCTCGCGCGCGCCGCGTTTATATCCTCCCTCCGTCGCTTACGCCGATTGGTATCGGCGAGTGAGCACAAGGAGTCTTGATGATACACGTCACCTTTCCCGACGGCGCGGTGCGCGCCTTTGAGCCCGGCGTCTCCGGCCTCGACATCGCCAAATCCATCTCTCCCTCTCTTGCCAAGCGCACGGTCGCCGCGGTGCGCGACGGCGAAATCGTCGATCTCGCCGATCCTGTCGCGGAGGATTCGACCCTCGAATTCATCTCGCGTGACGACCCGCGGGCGCTTGGACTCATTCGACACGACGCGGCGCACGTACTGGCCGAGGCGGTGCAGTCGCTGTGGCCCGGCACGCAGGTGACGATCGGGCCGGTGATCGAGAACGGGTTCTATTACGACTTCTTCCGCAACCAGCCGTTCACGCCCGAGGATTTCCCGGCGATCGAGAAGCGCATGCGCGAGATCATCGCGCGCGACAAGCCCTTCACCAAGACGGTGGTCTCGCGCGACGAGGCGAAAGGCTTCTTCGAGAAGAAAGGCGAAGCATTCAAGGTCGAACTCATCGACGCCATTCCGCTCGACCAGGAGGTCAAGCTTTATAGCCAAGGCGATTGGACCGACCTTTGCCGCGGCCCCCACATGACCTCGACTGGCAAAGTCGGCGACGCGTTCAAGCTGATGAAAGTTGCGGGCGCCTACTGGCGCGGCGATTCGACGAAGCCGATGCTCTCGCGGATCTACGCCACCGCCTTTGCCAGGAGGGAGGAGCTCGACGCCTATCTCAAGCAGCTCGAGGAGGCGGAGCGGCGCGACCATCGCAAGCTCGCGCGCGAGATGGACCTCTTCCACTTCCAGGAGGAGGGGCCGGGCTCGATCTTCTGGCACCCCAAAGGCTGGAAGCTCTACCAGACGCTGGTCGCCTATATGCGCCGACGGCTTGCCGCCGATTACGAGGAGGTGAACGCTCCACAGGTTCTGGACAAGCACTTGTGGGAGATTTCCGGCCATTGGGGCTGGTATCGCGAGAGCATGTTCATGTGCCGCCCCGCCGGCGAGGACGCCGAGGAGGAAGACGAGCGTATCTATTGTCTCAAGCCCATGAACTGCCCGGGCCATGTGCAAATCTTCAAGCACGGCCTGCGCAGCTACCGCGAACTGCCGGTTCGCTTCGCAGAATTCGGCGCGGTCAACCGCTATGAACCGTCAGGCGCGCTGCACGGCCTCATGCGGGTGCGCTCGTTCACCCAGGACGACGCGCATATCTTCTGCACCGAGGAGCAGCTCGCCGAAGAATGCCACAAGATCAACGAGCTGATCCTCTCCGTCTACGGCCATTTCGGCTTTCACAGGATCGTGGTGAAGCTCTCGACCCGGCCCGACAAGCGCGTTGGCACGGACGCCATGTGGGATCACGCGGAAGCAGTGATGAGCCGCGTGCTGGACGAGATCAAGGCGCGCCACGGCAATGTCGTGACGACCAGCCTCAATCCCGGCGAGGGCGCCTTTTACGGGCCGAAGTTCGAATATGTGCTGCGCGACGCCATCGGCCGCGACTGGCAGTGCGGCACGACCCAGGTCGACTTCAACCTGCCCGAGCGCTTCGGCGCCTTTTACATCGCTCCCAACAGCGAGAAAACGACGCCGGTGATGGTCCATCGCGCCATCTGCGGATCGTTGGAGCGCTTCATCGGCATCCTGCTCGAGCACCACGCCGGCCACCTGCCACTGTGGCTCGCGCCGGTTCAGATTGTCGTCTGCACCATCACCAGCGACGCCGACGACTTTGCCCTCGAATTCGCGGCGAAGGCGAAGAAGCGCGGCCTCAGGGTCGAAACCGACCTGCGCAACGAAAAGATCAACTACAAAGTGCGCGAGCACTCTCTGGCAAAGGTCCCGGTGCTGCTCGCCGTCGGCCGCAAGGAAGCGGGCGACAACACGGTCTCGGTCCGCCGCCTCGGTTCGAACGCTCAGACCGTGATGGGCGCGGACCAGGCGATCCATGCGCTTGTCGATGAGGCTCTGCCGCCCGATTTGCGGGAGGAACGGATGGAGGCGGAGGCAGAGACGGCGCGGGCGTTGGTCGGGCGAGATTCCGGATCGTCGGAAGTGCCTGAGGAGTATAAGAATAATCCAAATTGGGGTACCCATTAAGACTGCCCGTTCGCCGGGAGGGCTGCCTAATGAGCGCTGCGGGTAACTTTCCCGCGCTTTCGTTTCGCCTCCAAAAGCCCCATCATGGACGTCGTTTCGAGGAGCGCGGATGAATCTGCAGACGAAGCCCACGAAATCCCGCCATGCCCTGCGTTTCCGGTTTCGCGGGCGCGAGGTGGCGCTCGAGCGCTTCTCGCCGCGCAGGACGGTTCTCGACTGGCTGCGCGAGGATGAGCGCGCCACCGGCACGAAGGAAGGCTGCGCGGAGGGCGACTGCGGCGCCTGTACGGTCGTGCTCGCTCGCCTGCGCCGCGGCAAGCTGACTTATGAAGCGTTCAACGCCTGCATTCTGCTGCTCGGCCAGCTCGACGGGGCGGAGCTGATCACAGTCGAGGATCTCGCCCATGGCCAGACGCTCCATCCGGTGCAGCAGGCGATGGTCGACCATCACGCCTCGCAATGCGGCTTCTGCACGCCCGGCATCGTGATGAGCCTGTTCGCCGCCTATCATTCCGGCGCCCCTGCGACCGCCGCGAGCCTCTGCGACCAGCTTGCCGGCAATCTCTGCCGCTGCACCGGCTATCGCCCGATTCTGGTCGCCGGGCTTGCGACATGCGACGGCGCGCCAACCGACCGCTTTGCCGCGACGGCCGCCGAGCGCGCCCAAGCGCTTGCCGCGCTCGCCGACGACGCCGAGCTTTTCGTCGGCGATGAAAGCCAGTTCTTCGCCGCGCCCGCGAGCCTCGACTCGCTGGCTGCGGTTTACCAGCGTTTTCCCGACGCGACCCTCGTGGCGGGCGCGACCGATGTCGGGCTCTGGGTCACCAAGCTTTTGCGCGATCTCAAGCGGGTGATCTGGCTCGGCAGGGTGGACGGCCTCGACGCGATCGCGGAGATCGCCGACGGCGAGTTGTCTCTGGGCGCGGGCGTGACTCTCGCCGAAGCGGCGCCGCTGGTCGGGACGATCCATCCGGATCTAAGCGAACTGATGCGCCGCTTCGGTTCGATCCAGGTGCGGGTCAGCGGCACTGTTGGCGGCAACATCGCGAACGGCTCTCCGATCGGCGATCTTGCGCCCGCGTTCATTGCGCTCGGCGGCACGGTTGTCCTGCGAAAGGGCGCCGCGATCCGCAGGCTGCCGCTGGAGGACTTCTTCATCGCTTACGGCAAGCAGGACCGCACGCCGGGGGAATTTGTGCTGGCGATCGAGTCGCCTCGCCTCGCGGCGGGCCAGCATTACCGCGCATTCAAGGTCTCGAAACGCTTCGATGAAGACATTTCCGCCGTCATGATGGCTATTCGTCTCGACCTGGACGGCAGGCGCATCGCGGGCGCGCGGATCGCCTTTGGCGGCATGGCGGCGACGCCGAAACGCGCTGCGAACGCAGAAAAAGCGCTGGCCGGCGTGAGTCTCGATCAGCCGGCGAGCTGGCGCGCCGCGCGCGCCGCGCTGTCGTCGGACTTTGCGCCTCTGACCGACCAGCGCGCGAGCGCAGGCTATCGCATGGCGGTCGCCGCCAACCTTGTCGAAAAGGCGCTGATTGAAATTTCCGGCGCGAGCGCACCAACCCGAATTGGAGCGCTCCATGCCGCCGAATGATGTCGCGGAACTGGTTACGCCGACCTCGGTTGTTCACAAGCCGCTGCCGCATGATTCTGCCCGCCTGCACGTGCAGGGCTCGGCGACCTATGTCGACGACATCCGCGAGCCGGACGGGACGCTGCATGTCGCCATTGGCATGGCTGACAAAGCCTCGGGCAATCTGAGGAGCCTTGATCTCACCGCAGTGCGAGCCGCCCCGGGCGTGGTCGCAGTTCTGACGGCGGCGGACATTCCCGGCAAGAACGACATCGCCCCGGTTTTCGCCGATGAACCGCTCCTCGCCGACGGGGAGGTAATGTTCCATGGCCAGCCGCTGTTCGCCGTCGTCGCGCGGAACCGCGATGAGGCGCGGCGCGCAGCCCGCATGGCGAAGATCGACATCGAGGAGCAGCCGCCTGCCGTCACCGTGGCCGACGCCTTGAAAACGGGCGCGCGCGTTCAGGACGACTACGCCTTTGCGCGCGGCGACGCAGGCGCTGCGATCGCCGCGGCCGCCCATCGTCTCGAGGGCCAGTTCTCAATCGGCGGCCAGGAGCATTTCTATCTCGAGGGCCAGGCCTCCCTGGCCATTCCCGGCGAGGGCGACGAGATGATGGTGCACGCCTCGAGCCAGGATCCGACGGAAACCCAACATATCGTCGCCCGGGTTCTTGCCGTCCCGGACGCTTTCGTGACCGTGGAGACGCGGCGCATGGGCGGCGGCTTCGGCGGCAAGGAGAGCCAGGCCTGCGCCTGGGCCGCCATGGCGGCGCTCGCCGCGCGCGCCACTGGACGACCCTGCAAAGTGCGCCTCGACCGCGACGACGATTTCATGCTGACCGGCAAACGCCACGATTTCCGCGCCGACTGGCGCGTCGGCTATGACGACCGGGGCGTCCTGGCCGGCTACGACGTCATGCTCAACGCGCGCTGCGGCTGCTCGGCCGATCTCTCGCCCGGTGTGGTAGACCGCGCGATGTTTCACGCCGGCAATGGCTATTGGTTGCCGCATGCGTCGATCGCCTCGCGGCGGCTAAAGACGAACACTGTCTCCAACACCGCCTTTCGCGGCTTCGGCGGCCCGCAGGGGATGATCGCCATCGAACGTGCGATGGACGCAATCGCCCGCGAACGCGGCCTCGATCCGTTGGATGTGCGCAAGGCCAATCTGTTGCGGATCGGGCTCGACCAAACGCCTTACGGCCAGACGGTGGAGGATTTCGAAACCCAGACCGCCATGATCGAAGACCTCGAGGCGACGAGCGACTACCGCGCGCGCCGCGAACGGACTGCCGCCTTCAATGCGACGAGCCCGATCATCCAGCGCGGCATTGCGCTGACCCCTGTGATGTTCGGCATTTCGTTCACGCTCATTCCGCTGAACCAAGCCGGCGCTCTGGTGCATGTCTATTCCGACGGCTCCATCCATCTCAATCACGGCGGCACGGAGATGGGGCAGGGGCTCTTCACCAAGGTCGCGCAGATCGTCGCGGAAGAGTTCGGCGTGCCGCTGCACTTTGTGCGCATCACCGCGACCAACACCGCGAAGGTCCCCAACGCCTCGCCGACGGCCGCTTCGTCGGGAACCGATCTCAACGGCATGGCGGCCAAGATCGCCGCTGGAGCAATCAAGCAACGCATGGCCGCGTTTCTGGCCGAGCACTGGGGAGTCGCAAGCGAGACTGTCGAGTTCCGCGACGGATTCGCCTTCGCGGGCAACCATTCGATGAAGTTCGACGCGCTGGCCAAGGCCTGCCGTCTCGCCCGCGTGCAGCTGTCGCATGCCGGATATTTCAAGACCCCGGAAATCCACTGGGACCGGGCCAAAGCGCAAGGCAGGCCGTTCTACTATTTCGCGTATGGCGCCGCCTGCTCGGAAGTCGCCATCGACACGCTGACCGGCGAAATGCGGGTGTTGAGGGCCGACCTCCTGCACGACGTCGGCGCCTCGATCAACCCGGCGCTCGACATCGGCCAGGTCGAAGGCGCTTTCATTCAGGGCATGGGGTGGCTGACGACCGAGGAGCTGGTGTACGACGCCAAGGGAAGGCTGACGACCCACGCGCCCGCGACCTATAAGATTCCGGTCGCTTCCGATGCGCCGCCCATCTTCAACACGCGGCTTCACCCGCGCGCCAATCCGACGCCAAGCATCTACCGCTCCAAAGCCGTCGGCGAACCGCCGCTGATGCTCGCCATTTCGGTCTATTCGGCGATCCTCGACGCCGTGCACGCAACGAATCCGAAGGGGCAGCCGAAGCTCGAGGCGCCATGCACGCCAAAGTCGATCCTGAACGCGATCCGGTCTCTTGACGGAGCGGCCTGAAGCGGCGTCATGCTGGCCTTTCGCCGCCTCATCGATGCGATCGAAGCTGAAGGCTCCGCGGCGCTGGTCACTCTGGCCCGCGTGGAGGGCTCGAGCCCGCGCGAATCAGGGGCCCGCATGGTCGTCAGACCTTCGGGCGGATTCCATGGAACCATCGGCGGCGGGGCGCTGGAATGGGCGGCGCTCGAGGCGGCCCAATCCGCGCTGCAACAGGGACGGGGACCGGCGACACGGCGTTCGCTGGCCCTGGGTCCGGAGCTGGCGCAATGTTGCGGCGGCCGAGTTGAATGGAGAATTGAGACTTTCGATCGTCGGGACATCGATCAACTCGCTCCGCTCGCGGCGGCGGAGGCGCGGGGACCGGCGATGCTCAAGGCGAGCATTGGAGGCGATGGCCGGGTCGAGCGGATGCTCGAAGGGAGCCGGCGCGGGGAGGGGCTGATCGGAAGCGAAACTGAAGGGAAGGGCTGGGCCGAGCCGCTCGGGCAAAGCGCCCATACGGTCTATCTGTTTGGAGCCGGCCACGTCGGACGCGCGCTCGCGCTTGCGCTTGCGCCCCTCCCGTTCGTCGTCCGCTGGATCAACTCGCGCCGCGAGGCTTTCCCCGAATACGCCCCCGCAAACGTGGCGCTCATCCACGCGCCGGAACCGTCGGGCGAGCTTGCGAGCGCGCCCGACGGGGCGCTGATCGTCGTGATGACCCATTCGCACGCGATCGATCTCGAGATCGTCGCTGATGCGCTTCGGTCGGAGCGCTTCGGCTTTGTCGGACTGATCGGCTCCGCGACCAAACGGGCGCGATTCCTGAGCCAAATGCGCGCGGCCGGACTGTCGGAAACGCTTCTTTCGAAACTCGTCTGCCCGATCGGCTTGCGCGGCCTGGCAGGAAAAGAACCCGCGGTGATCGCCGCTTCTACCGCCGCGCAATTGCTGATGGTCAGCGAGCGCTTATCGGCAAAGGATCTCAAGCAACAGGGCTTCGACACGACGACAGCTTAAGAGTCGGCCGGGCCTCAAGGTCATGACTTGCTCTTTGCCGGCCGTTTGGTGGTCGACTTGGCTTTAGCCGGCGGATGCGCGCCGGCGATCCGCGCCTCGATATCAGCGCCGCTGGACTTCAGACGCTCGATGACGCGGGCCACCTCCTCGTCGGACAGGATTGCCGGCCGGCCAACCGAAAGCGCGATCGCATAAAGCCTGGCGAACGACTCGAGTTCGATCGCCCGCGCTACTGCCGACTCCAGCGTGCGCCCGGTCGTGATCGCGCCGTAATTGGCGAGCAGCGCCGCATGTCCGTCATCGCCCAAAGCCTCAAGCGCGGCGGCGGCCAGCTCTTTCGTGCCGCTCGGGGCGTATCTGGCGCAGCGAATGACCGGATTTCCAAAGAGCGCAATCATCGAATGCGCGGCAGGGATCGATTTATGCGCCATCGCGAGCGCCGTCGCATAGGGGGGCTGGATGCGGACGATGGCTCCGATGTCCGGCCTGGCTCGGGCGATGTCGAGATGAATTCGCCATTCGCCCGACGGCTTAGTTGGACCTTTCCAGGCGCCGTATTCCCCAGCGAGCGGCATCTGAGCAATCATCGCGGGGCGCAACTCGGCGTATCGGGAGCCGCTCGGCGTGATGAGAATCGAGTCGGACAGCCTCGCCGAGATGTCGCCGTCGGGAGCCCCCCCAAGTCCGGCTTCGACGATCCGGGCTCCGTGGACAACGATTAATGCGCGCAGCGCCTTTCCCGTCGTCGCCATGTTCGTCGACCCCTATTGCTCGTCCCCGCGGGCATTCATACGCGCACCGACCGGGAGTTGCCAAAGGAAACAACACGATGAGCGCCGAGGGCGAATGGCCTCTTCTCGACCTGTAGGATAAAAGTAATGAGAATGGGGCCACGCGAAGGCTCGCGGGTAAATCGTCGGTTTGAGGAACGTCGTGCCGGAAACGCCCTCCGCCAATCTTTTCGATCTCATTGCCGCGCGGCGCCCGAGGTCTGACCAGCTCGCCCTGGAGACATCGGATGCGACGAGACTGACATATGGCGCCTTGTTCGCGCGCTCGGCGCAGGCTGCCAACGCGCTTGTCGCGCTCGGCGTCGAACCCGGCGATCGGGTCGCGGCGCAGGTCGACAAATCTGCCGATATGATTGTGCTTGCGCTCGCCTGCCTTCGAACGGGGGCTGCGCTGCTGCCGCTGAACACCGCCTATACGCTCGCCGAGCTTGAGCATTTTCTGGGCGATGCGCAACCGGCGTTGACGGTGTGCCGGCCCGACGGGCTCGATGACATTCGCCGGCTCGCGCAGAAACTCGGCTTGCCTGCCGTTGAAAGCCTCGGCGTCGCGGGCGACGGAACTTTCGCCGAGCGGATCGCGGCTTCGCCCGCCGAGTTCGCGACGGTCGCGCGCGCGCCGGATGATCTCGCGGCCATCCTTTACACGTCCGGCACGACCGGCCGCTCGAAGGGCGCGATGCTGACGCATGAAAACCTGTCGTCGAACGCCCTGACGCTAGTCGACGCGTGGCGCTTCACCGCGGCCGACCGGCTCATTCACGCGCTGCCCGTCTTCCACACGCACGGTCTTTTCGTCGCGGTCAATGTCGCGCTGCTTTCCGGCGCGACGATGATTTTCCAGAACCGCTTTGATCCGGGCGCCGTCATTCATACGCTGCCGGAGGCGACGTCTCTGATGGGCGTCCCGACATTCTACACCCGCCTCCTTGAACATGCGGGACTGACGAGGGAAGTGTGCAGGCGTATGCGGCTGTTCGTCTGCGGATCGGCGCCGCTGTTGGCCGAAACCCACGCGGCCTGGCGGGAACGGACTGGTTTTTCCATTCTCGAACGATACGGCATGACTGAAACGAACATGATCACGTCGAACCCGTACGACGGCGAGCGTCGGGCGGGGACGGTCGGCTTCGCCCTTCCTGGCGTCAGCGTTCGGATCAGCGAGGCGGAGACCGGCGCGCCCGTTCCGAGCGGAGAGATTGGCGTCATTGAAGTCAAGGGACCCAACGTCTTTCGCGGCTACTGGCGGATGCCGGAAAAAACGGCGCAGGAGTTTCGGCCCGACGGCTACTTCATCACCGGCGATCTCGGTCAGGTGGATGCGGACGGCTACATTCACATCGTCGGGCGAGCCAAGGACTTGGTCATTTCCGGCGGCTTCAACGTCTATCCGAAGGAAGTCGAAAGCGAGATCGACTCGATCGAGGGCGTGCTCGAAAGCGCGGTGATCGGCGTTCCGCACGCCGACTTCGGCGAGGGTGTGACGGCGGTGGTCGTCCCTCGTCCCGGCGTGATCCTGACGGAGGCGGCGATCCTGTCTGCGCTGACCGGCCGTCTGGCGAAATTCAAGGCGCCGAAGCGCGTGTTTGTCGTCGAGTCGCTGCCGCGCAACGCGATGGGAAAGGTGCAGAAGGCGACCCTTCGGGAGACCTACAAGGACACTTTCCGCTAGGTGTGAGCACGCCGCGCTTTGACGGAAGTCATGACGAGGAGCGCCGTGCACTTTTGTTAGCGGCGAAGCGTTCTCAAAGGGTTAGGCGCCAAAACTGTAACTTTTTTCGCCGCGTCCGGCTGCTGGGCCCCGGAGACAAGGAATGGAAGTCCAGCGCAAGGAATTCAAAGCCAAACGCAAGGAAATGAAACCCCCGCACAAGGAAAGGAAAATCAGGCGCAAGGAAATGAAAATAGAGAATCCTGGTATTTCAATAGGTTACGGCAGATCCTGATATCCCGCGCGCCATTTACCTTAACTTTTTGCGGCTCTCGGTCATTGAAGGGGCCTCCGTCCGGTCATGAGGCGACAATACCACAAAGTTCTGATTTACGGAAGCAAAATGTCGACTTCAGGCGCCGATCGTCGGGGTTACCCTCGGCTGCGCGCCCTGGAGTCCGACGTGTTGCGTCGCTCCGCTCGCGGTCAGGCCGCCGGCTCAGCCGAGCCGGCCCGCGGCGTGAGCCAGGATGGTGTAGACCTTACCCGTGTTTGACAACAGGTAACCTCGCCACTGCGAGCCGTCCCGGTCGTTCTGGCTGATCTTCGCCAGCAGGCGCTCGAATTCCTGCGTGTAGCGCGTCGCGGTCTCGCGAAATTCCGGGTCGGTTTTATACCGGCGACGGATCTCGTCGAAAGCTTGCTGTCCGGCTTCCGTGTAGAGGCGTCGAGACACCGCCGTCGGGTCTCCGCGCCGCCAGCGATCCCACATTTCAACGGCTGCGGCGTTGTCGATAAGACCGTTGATGCCCTGTGTGAGCGCTTCGAGCGTCTGTGTTCCGATTTGCGGGTCCTTCGCGTCCGGCTCATCCCGGGAGGCGGCCGCGAGCAGGTTTGATAGCCAGCCAGCCTGGCCCCGATCGGCTGAGGAGGCCTGAGCGGAACGGGCGGCGGCCCCGACCGGGGAAAGCGGGCCGGTCGGATGCGGGACTGTCCAGGCCTTGCCGTCCGAAGCGGGCGGGGCTGGTTCCGGGGCGGCAATCTGCGCCATCGGCTTCTGCGAAGCGAGCTCGACGATCGGGATCGGGACAGCCTCCGCGACTTGCGTCATCACAGGCTCGCGCGGCGAAGGCGCTTCAACTGTGCGAACGGTCGCCCGGTGAGGCGGCTGCTCGTAGCGCCCGGTTGCCGCCGCGGCCGACGCGGCGATCGGGGCCGGCTCGGCCACATCGTAGGCGGCGCCCGAGTCGGTCACCAGTTCGGCGAGCTCCTTCAGCGCCCGGATCTGGTCCGAGACGACCCGGCGCATGGCCTCGGCGGTTTCGCTGGTTTCCTGCGGCAGCTCCAGCACGCCGCGCCGCAATTCCTGCCGCGTCGCCTCGAGTTCCCGCTGGACCTGGCCCGCCATATCCTTCACCTCGGAGACCGACTGCCGGAACCGGTCGGCGGCGTGATCGAGGGCCCCGGTAAGCTGCGTGTTTGTCTGTTCGATTGCGGCCTGAAGCGTCTGGGCGGTGCGGTCGCGCTCCTTGGCCGCCGTATCGCGGATTGTCTCAAACTGTCCGGCGACAGCCACCGAGGCGCCCTGCGTCGCCGAGGCCAGCGCTGCGCTAATTTCCTGGGCGCGAGCATGCGCTCTGGTGAAACTGTCCTCGACAGTGGATGCGAAGCGCGTGAGCACCGCGTTGAACGCTTCGCTGCGGCCGGAAAGGTCGGCGATAAGGGACTGAAGACTGGTCTGCCGGTGCTCAAGAGTGAGATCAAGCGTATGCTGCTGCGCGGCGAGTTCCTCCGCCGTCGTTGAGAGCGAATCCGCGTGCTGGGCAAGCTGCGCCGCGAGCGCTGCCGCATCGGCTTGGGTCGTGGTCGTCATGCGACCGAGGGTCGCGACTTGCGACGCGATCCCCCCGAGAGCGCGCTGGAATTCCTCGACCCGCGCGGCAAGTCCGCCCTGAACGGCGGTGAGCCTTTCGCCGGCCGAAGAGACTGCGTGATCGATCGCGGCGCTGGTCTGCCCGAGGTTGTCGATGACCTGCGTCAGTTCGTTGCGAAGACGGTCGCCCGTTCCGGCCAGTGCGCCGACAGAGGTTTCGGCGCTTTCGGCGACGGCGTCGCGTAACGAGACGCCGGAAATCTCGATCTGCTCTGTCACGCGCCTCAACAATGCGTCGATCGCTTCAGTCGACCGTCGCGCTGCGCCTTCCGCCTCGCCGGCGGTATGCGCGACCGCGTCCCGCAACGAGACGCCGGAAACCTGGAACTGCTCTGTCACGCGCCTCAGCAATGCGTCGATCGCTTCAGTCGACTGTTGCGCTGCGCCTTCCGCAGCGCCGACGCTTTGGGACACCACGCCCCGCAGCGACGCTCCGGAAAGTTCGATCTGCTCGGTCGCGCGCTTCAGCAACGCCTCGATCGCCTCTCTCGAACGTAGCGCGGCGTCTTCGGCCGCGCCGCGGAGCGCCTCGCTCGAATTGGCGACCTCGGCGCGCACCTGACCCGAGAGCGCGGCCAGTATGCGCACGGGATCGGCCGCGCTGCCGTTGACTGCGGCGATCAACTCGTCTGTCCGGCGGGTCAAGAGCCCGACGAGACCGCTCATCTGCTGGTCGATTGTCTGCGCTGCGCGGGCCCCGACGCCGGTGATCTGGTTGGACACATCTTCGCCCCGCTCGCCGAGCGCGGCGACCAGGTTGGCGCCCCTGCCGTCGATCACAGCGCGCAGATCATCGACTCGAGAGGCGATTGAGGCCGCAAGATTGACCCCTCGCGCGGCCAGGGTCGTATCTGCTTCCGCGGTAGTTCTCGCCAGCGTCTCGTTCATCTCAGAAATACGGCTTGTTAGGCGCTCGTCGATCATGCCGGCATTGCGGCTGGCGGCGTCAGCGAGATCGACTAATCGCGCGTCGATGATGCGAGCGCTCTGATCGGCTGCATCCGCGAGCGCGGATAGACGCGCATCGAAGTCTTCCGCGCTCTGCTTGGCTGCGCCTGCCATCGAGGTCTGATGGTGGTCGAGCGCCGCGCCAAGTGCGTTCCGATGCGTCTCGAACATCGCGGCTACCCTTTGGGCGTGATCGCCGACCCGCTCTTCGAGCGCCTGCCGGTTCGAATCGAATCGGACGCCGAGGTCCTGCATTGGCGTCACGACCTGGTCCTTGAATCGTTCGACGCTGACGCCGAGGGACTGGGAGACGTCCTCGACTCGGCCGGTCAGTGTCGTGTTGATGTCATGGGCGAGCGTAGACAAGGTTTGCGTCAGCTCGCCGGCTCGCTTCTGCAGCGTCTCGCCGATCTCCGCTGACTTGGCGTCCATGCCCTGGGTGATTTCGCGACCGCCTTCGCCGAGCGTGCGGGCGGTTTCGAGCGTGTTTCTGGCGAGCGTCTCCGCCAGCGCCCGTCCGCGCTGGGCAAGGCCGTCTTCGATGCGGGCGAGTAGGGCTTCCAGTGAAGACGAGACCTGGTTGAGCTTTGCTTCCGCGCGCTCGTCCACAGCCTGCAGGCGGGAGTCGAATATCGCAGCGGTCTCTTCGTTTCGGCGACCGAGCTTTTCGTCCACAGCTCCGCCGCCCTTGACCAGCGTCTCCTCAATCACCGCGAGTTTGGCGGCGAGATCGGCCGCAAGCGCGTCCGATCGCTCGCCAATTCGCTGAACAAGGTTGCGGCCGCTGCCGTCGACAACGCTCTCAAATCGCGAGAGCCCGTCTCCAATCGTGGATTCGACGCGCCGGGAATGCGAATCCAGGGCGAGATCGACGGCATTGTGGTGAGCGGTCGTCGCGGCCTCGAACTGCCCGAGCCGATAGGCCGATTTCGCCGAAAGCTGCTCGAGATGATCGGAAAAATGTTGATCGAAGTCGTCGCGACGGGCGCGCATCAGCACGTCGATTGCATCCAGATGACCGGCAATGCGCGCGCCGAGTTCGTCAGCATGGGTGGCGATCCGGTCGACGACGCTGTGTCCGTTATCGCCGACCAGATTGTCGAGCGCGTCCACATAGTCGCGCATCCGCGCTGTCTGCTGCGACAGGGAGTCGACCAATTGGGCGCCACGGTCGCCGACAATCGAGCCGAAAGAGACGACCTGCTCCCGCAAACTGTCGTGAATGGCGCCAGCGCTGACTGTGACGGTCGAAGCGGCTTCGCTCGTGAGCGCGGCGAACCGGGCATTGATCTCCTCTGCGTCTTCTTTGAGTCGGGAAAGCGACTGCGAGGTCACCGCGACAATTCGCGAGTCAAGCAGCGCCGATGCATTTTCAGCGCGGTCCTGCAACAAGGTGGTCAGGCGCTCGCTCGAGCCCTCGAGTCTCTGCTCAAGGATCTGGCCGCGCTCGACGACGGTTTCGTGCAGACGGTCCGAGATGGTGTTGAGGCGCGAGACGAGACTGTCGCCGTGGGTGAGCACGAGCTCGCCAAGCCGAGCCCCGCTTGCATCGAGACGATCGATCAGCGAAGCCGAGCGCTCGTTGAGATCGCGAGCGACCACGTCGCTCGTTTCGCCAAGCCGGGTCGCGGCCGAGTTCGGCCTGAGCGCGGATCGCCTCGACCGTCTCCGCGCCTCTCGTATTGATGCGCCCGATGACGTCGTCCGCGTGGTCGTCCAGGGCGCCGCGCATCGTCTGGGAGACGTCGCCCAGACGTGCGGCGACCAGGTCGCCGTGAGAGTTGATCTTATCGGCAGCTTCGGCCAATCGCCCGGCGAGCGCGTCCCCATGGGAGCGAAGCGCCTGAACGGCATCGGTGCTGCTCGCGGTGATCCGGCCTACGACGTCTTCCGCGTGAGCGCCGGCGGCGCTGCCGGCTTCGACGGCTGCAGCCGCCAGACGCACGGCGACGGAATCGCCCTGAGTTCGGATCGCCTCCAGGACCTGTTCGCGGCTTGCGTTGATCCGGCCAACGACATCGTCGGCGTGAGCGCCGAAAGCGCCTGTCACGGCGAAAGAAGACTCGACAAGTTGTGCCGCCACATTGTCCTGATGCGACTTGATCGTATCGACGGCTTGGGAACTGGTCGCGACAATGCGGCCGACGACATCATCGGCATGGGCGTCGACCGCGTTGGTCATCGCCGCCGAAGCCTGGGCGAGTTGCGCCGCAACATCGTCTCCCTGTCCCTTGACCGCTTCCGCGGCTTGCGAACTGGTCGCGACAATGCGGCCGACGACTTCGTCGGCATGGGCGCTGACCGCGTTGGTCATCGCCGCCGAAGCCTGGGCGAGTTGTGCTGCAACATCGTCTCCCTGTCCCTTGACCGCTTCCACGGCTTGGGAACTGGTTGCGACAATGCGACCGACGACATCGTCGGCATGGGCGCTGACCGCGTTGGTCATCGCCGCCGAAGCCTGGGCGAGTTGCGCCGCGACGTCGTCTCCCTGTCCCTTGATCGCGTCGACGGCCTGCGAACTGGTCGCGGTGATGCGGCCAACGACTTCGTCGGCGTGCGCGCTGACGGCGCTGCGCGCCTCGTCCGCGGCCTCGGCCAGGCGGGCGGCGACCCCGCCGCCATGGAGTTGGATGGTGTCGACGACCTCGACGTTGCTGTCCCGGATGCGTCCTACGGCCTCATCTGTGTGCGCCCCGATGGCGTTGGACATCAAAAGTGAGGCCTCCGCCAACTGATCCGCGGCGGTGTGGCTGTGTCCCCTGATCGCCTCGACCGCCCGGGTGCTGCTTTCGTTAATGCGGCCGACAACATCGTCGGCATGGACGCCGACCACTCTGCTCACAGAAACGGCGGCCTCTGCGAGTCGAGCGGCGACCCGATCGCCGTGCGATCCGATGGCATCGACGACGGAGGTTTGCGAATCATTCATGCGCGCGATCAGATCGTCGCTTCGCCCGGCCATATCGAAGAGCAACGCGTTCGCGGCTGATTTCACGCGGTCATCGATGTCGCCGACCCGCTCCAGGATGTCGTCGGCCGTCTTCCTGCTGGTGTCAGCCAGCCGGGCGGCCACGCTTTCGCCGACCCCCGCGATCGAAATTGCCAGTTGGGTCCCTTCGGCCGCGAGGCGTTCGACGGTTGCGGAGCCTGTCCGGTCCATCGCGACGACGATCTCCTCGGACGAGGCGCCGAGCGAGGCGGCGATGCGCCGGCCTGCTTCTGTCAGGCGCTCACCCAAGCGGAGGCCTGCGGAATCGAGATCCTGGACGATGCCGCCATGCGCGTCGACGATCACGTCGCGCACACGCCCGCCGCCGGCCACGATCGCCTCTCGCTGATCAGCCATTTCCGCAATTAGCGACCGGATCCTGCGTTCGCTGTCGGAGTACGAGCGCTCGAGCGTCGAGACTTCGGACTTCACCCGCGTTTCGAGCTCGGCGGCCCTGGAGATCGCGCGTTCGACGCCATCGCCCATCGAGGTCAGTTCGCGTCGGATCGCCTGCGACAGGGTCGCGATATGGTCGCCGGCCGACGTCTCCGGCTCGGCCAGACGCACCGCGACCTGGGAGATCGCGCGCGCCGCCTGGCGCAATTCACGAAGACGGCGAGAGAGCGCTGCAAATCCGAACATGAAAAGGATCGGGCCAAGAGCCGCCAGCGCCAGGAGCGGCGTCTCAGGACGCAACAGCGTCTGCTTCAGCGGCCCAGCCGCGAGGGCGGGCCAAACGTTCTGGTAGCCATACAGAGCGCAGATCGCCGCCCAAAGCAGCGATCCGATCAGCGCAAGAATGAATGGGGTGCGGCTCGCAGGGCGCGCGTTCATGGCCTGGAGAATGGCGCCCACCGTCTCGCGGTCATCATTGGCCGGCGGGGTCGGGGAGAGCGGCGGTTTCGTCTCGGCTTCACTGGCGGCGGACGCGAGCGGAGCCGAGCTCGGGCGCAGGAGGGGCGCGGCCTCCGTGCTAGGCGCCGCCGGTTTGAGCACCGGCGTCATGATCACCGGCTTAGCCGTGGAAATGGGCGCCGCGACTGGTTGGGTGTCGGTTGGGCCGAGGTTGTCGTCGTCGGTGAGGTTCAGCGCGCTTTCGATTGCCGACATCGCCGCCGACACCGGATCCGGCGCTGTGTTTTGCTTTGCCATCGTGTCCGCCTCGCTTTATCGGCGTCGATCGCTTCCGGATCGACCAACGCGCCAACAGTTTTCCCCGGCGTGGCCTCGACCGGGGGAAACGCACCTATTAACCACGTTGCAGTGTACCGCTCCGCCTCCAATATGAAAACCGCGCGGCGCGCTCATCCTTCAAACGTCGTTAATGCTTTATTTACCATGGTTTCTCAAACTCTTCCGCCGGCGGTAGGCTGCGAAGCCCGCTCCATCTAAATGTCATCGCGATGCCTGGGCCTGATTGACGAGGACGCGATGCCGGATGGTGAGGGATCCGCGGGTCCTGCAAAAGCCGCCTCGAACCGAGCAGAATTGCGGAGTTGTCGCCTCAACTCGGCGCTGGACCTTGTCCATCTGAGCCTTCAGTGTCAAGGCGATCCGGAATTGGAGAAGGACTTGCTGGGACTATTCCGGGTGCAGTCCCGCGCTCTCTTCGACCAATTGTCCGACCCTGCTGTGTTGTCTCTCGAATCGAAGGCGACAATCGCGCATAAGCTTCGAGGCTCCGCGCTGGTTGTCGGGGCCGGCCGTGTCGCCCGCGCAGTCGAAGCGCTTGAAGACAAGGCGCTGGCCGCGCCAGAACCCGCACATGTGGACGCAGCGCAACGGCAAGCAATCTCGCAGGCTATCGCCGCGCTCAAGGCGGCAATCGCCGAGGTCATCGCCGAAATCGAACTCATCCACAACTGAAACCCGCGACGCGAATCGCAAGGCCCACGACAGCCTTTCGGCGACGCCGCGCTTGCTCTATGAAGGCGCCGCCAGGCTGGGGCGGCTGCCCGCGCAGTCACGGAATGCCGACCTTGGGGATGTGTTCGAACTCGATGACAAAAATCACATTTATAGATGTGTTGGGGCAGTCGCGCACCGTTGAGGGGCAGCTTGGCTCGACGGTCATGGAGACGGCGCTGCGCAATTCCGTTCCCGGGATTGAGGCCGAGTGCGGCGGCGCCTGCGCCTGCGCGACGTGCCATGTCTATGTCTCGCCGGAATGGACGGAGGCGGTCGGCAAGCCTTCGCAGATGGAGGAGGACATGCTCGACTTTGCCTTCGAGGTGCGTCCGAACTCGAGGCTCTCCTGTCAGATCAAGGTCACGCCGGCCCTGGACGGCCTCGTCGTGACAACGCCCGGCAAGCAGGGATGAGGCGATGAGCGAAATCATCTCCACCGATGTCGCGATTGTCGGGGCCGGTCCGGTCGGGCTCTTTTCGGTGTTCGAACTCGGCCTCCTCGACATCAAATGCCATCTGATCGACATCCTGCCAAAGGCCGGCGGTCAGTGCGCCGAGCTCTATCCGGAAAAGCCGATCTACGACATCCCCGGCTTTCCGATCATCACCGGCCAGGAGCTGGTCGACAATCTGACGAAGCAGATCCATCCGTTTGGAGCCAAATTTCATCTGAACGAGATCGTCGACCGGCTCGAAGTGCTCGGCACGGCCGAACGCCCGCTGTTCCGGGTCGGGACGGACAACGACAAGGTGATCGAGGCGAAGGCGCTATTTATCGCCGCCGGCGGCGGGTCGTTCCAGCCGAAAAAGCCGCCGCTCGCCGGGCTCGACGCCTATGAAAACACCAGCGTCTTCTATTCCGTCCGCAAGATGGAGCATTTCCGCGGCCGCCGGGTCGTCGTCGTCGGCGGCGGCGACTTTGCGCTCGACTGGGTTCTCAATCTGCATCCCGTGGCGAGCCGCGTCACGCTGATCCACCGCCGTGACGCCTTCCGCGCCGCGCCCCATTCGGTCAACGCCATGCGCGCGCTGGTCGGCGCGGGCAAGATGGACTTCGTGCTCGGACAGGTGACCACGCTCAAAGGAGCCGACGGGCAGCTCTCTGCGCTGACGGTCCGGCGGGAGGACGGCGAGGTTTATGATCTCGCCTGCGACGACATGCTGCCGTTCTTCGGCCTCACGATGAAACTCGGGCCGATCGCCAACTGGGGCCTCAACCTGCACGAGAACCTCATCCCGACCGACACGGAAAAGTTTGAGACGAGCGTCCCGGGCATTTTCGCCGTCGGCGACATCAACACTTATCCGGGAAAGCTCAAGCTCATCCTCTGCGGCTTCCACGAGGCCTCGCTCGCCGCCCAGCGGGCGTTCCACTACGTCTACCCGGACAAGAAGCTGACCTTCCAGTACACGACGTCTTCGACCAGCCTGCAGCGGAAGCTCGGGGTCAGCTGAGGCTCCGATCCGCAGGGTGCGCGGGCTTGGCGTCGCATCTATAGACCTCGCCCGACGATCGCCGCGACGACAAAGGCCAGCACGATCCCGCAGACGATTGCCGCCAGCGCATAGGGCCCGGTCCTGTCCGGCGGGGGCTTCATCAGGATCGGCAGGCCGAGCCAGAACACGTAGACGCTGTAGATGAGCGCGATCAGACGAAGGAAGCCGAGGCCCGGGATCAGCGCGAACACGCCCGCGAGCCAGGCCGGCGTGAGCGAGTAGGCCGCGAGCTTCATCGCGTTCTGCTGGTTCTTCTGCGCCATGAACGTCGGCGCCAGTCCGTCGATGATGACCGCCATGGCGTAGACGACCACGAGCGCCACGAGCCAGTGGACGACCGCGCCGAAGAGGCCGGAAAAGAGGCCGAAATGATGGATGTGGTGGAAGCCGATCCGCGGCCCGCGCCAGCCCAACAGAAGCCCTCGGAGGAACTGGAAGGCCGGCGGGATGGCCGCCAGGAACGCCACGTAATTGACGATGAGATATGCGGGGTCGCCGGACTCGGGCTCGATGACGCGCCATTCGGCGCCGGCGACAGCACCATCGCTTTTGCGCGCTGAACGATATCCACCAGGCGCCCCCATCGCGTCGGGGGACGTCTTGGCGCGTCCCCGGCGGCATTATAAGCAGCGGACCTTCGCCGCGCCAGTCGGCCCGTGGCTCATGAAACAATCGCCGTCCGCCTCCGTATAGGCTCTCCGAGGCTCTGAAAGGCCGGAGCCCGCCGCCAGGATTTATCCGCTATGATTCAGTTGAAGGCGCCCTGGAACGAACGCAACGGCCGCTTCTCGCCCTTGAAGGCGGCTGTCTTCGCCGGCCTCTTCGTCCCCGCAGCGTGGATCGCATATCTGGCGGCGACGGGCGCGCTCGAGCCCAAGGTGGTGACGGAGATGATCCATCGCACCGGTCTATGGGCGATCCGGTTCCTGACCCTGTCGCTGCTGGTCACGCCGCTGATGCGCGGCGCGCGCTACACCAAGCTCGTCTCCATCCGCCGCATGGTCGGCGTCGCGGCTTTCGCCTACGCCAGCGCGCATCTCTGTCTCTATGTCGTCGACCAGCATTTCGCGCTTCTGCACGTGGCGTCCGAGATTGCGCTGCGGTTCTATCTGACCATCGGTTTTGTCACCTGGCTCGGCCTCGCGGCGCTTGCGGCGACCTCGACCGACGCGATGATCCGGCGCTTGGGTCCGCGCTGGAAGAGGCTGCATTCGATCGTCTACGGGCTCGCAGTGCTCGCGCTCCTCCATTTCATGATCCAGGCGAAGGCCGACGTCTCGGAGCCCGTAATGATGACCGGCTTCTTCATCATCCTGATGCTGTTCCGGGCGCTCACGAAGCGTGGGCTTCCGGCGTGGGGCGCGGCGCTCGCCGCCGCGATCGTCTCGCCGCCCCTGGCGGCGCTGATCGAGGCCTCCTGGTATGCGCTCGTGCGCCACATCCCCTTCTGGGAGGTCTTGGGCGCGAACATCGATCCGGACATGGCTTTCCGGCCTTCGGCCTATGTCGCGCTGGGCGGCGCGGCGTTCCTGGTCGTGGCCCTCCTCCGCGGGGCCCCCGCGACCCGACGCTCGGCGCTTCTTGCCGCGCGACCCGCGACATCCGCCGGCGGCTGATTGCGGCAATCTGGCGGCGGCACCGAATTTGTGTCATCCCACCGGCATATGGTGCGCTGCGATTAGCGTTCCGCGCCCGCCCCGGAGACGATTCATGCCGCTTGCGAAGCGTCCGCTTTTCGCTTCGATGGCTGGGATCCTCGCGGCGGTCGGCGGGCGCCGCCGCGCCGCGCTTGGGTTCGCGGCGGCGTGCCTCGCCGGCGCCGCCTGTGCCGACGAGATCCCGCCTGCCGCCCCCGTGTCGGCCGCCCCGGCGTCGAGCCAACCCGCGGTTAACGCCGCGGCGACGCCGTCGAGCGCAGCCACCACGTCCATGAGCGCGGGACCGTTCGGTTTGCTGAGCCCTTCCTGGGACAGTCCGAACCTGCTTGGCGACGTGGGGGGCGTCAGGCCCGCCCTGGCCAAGTACGGCGTCACGCTCACCTTACTCGAGAACATCGAGACGTTCGGCAATCTCTCTGGCGGCGTCGCGCAGGGTATTGGGCCGAAAGGACTGACCACTGTCACCCTGCAAATTGACACGGAGAAGGCATTCGGTCTCAAGGGCGGCACGCTCAATGTGAGCGGCCTCCAGATTTGGGGCGGCGATTTCAGCACTGGCAATCTCATGGTCCAGCAGACCCTGAGCGACATCGACGCGCCCGCCGGGGTTCGGCTATGGGAGCTGTGGTATCAGCAGAAATTCGGCGACAAGTTCGACTTCAAGATTGGCGAGCAGAGTCTCGACGAGGAATTCATTATCGCCCCAAGCGGAAACTCTCTCTTCATTAACGGGGTGTCAGGTTGGCCGGGGCTTCCAACGGTAGATTTACCCGCGAGCGGCCCCGCCTATCCGCTCGCGGGCCTGGGCGTTCGCGGACGGGCGCAGGTGACGGACAGCGTCACCGTGCTCGCCGGCGTCTTCAACGGCAGCCCGATCCCGTGGGATTCGCCGAATACGCCGAGGAGCAACCCCAATGGCGTGAGCTTTCCGCTCGACACCGGCACATTGGCGATCGCCGAACTGCAATACGCGTTTGGCTCCGGGGCGTCGGGAAAGCCGAACGCCGACGGTCCTCCGCCTGGCGTCTACAAGATCGGCGCCTGGTATGACAGTTACAAGTTCGGCGACCAGCAGTACGATACCATAGGCCTGCCTCTCGCCAGTCCCCTGAGCAACGGGATGCCTGCAACGCCTCACGGCGACTTCTCACTCTATGGGGTCATAGATCAGATGATCTGGCGTTCGAAGGAGAATACCAATCGCAGCCTCAATGTCTTCTTCCGTGCTATGTTCACGCCGTACCAGAACCGCAACCTCGTTAGCGCCAGCATCAACGCGGGCTTCGCCTTGAAGGCGCCGTTGCCGACACGCGACAACGATTCCTTCGGCATCGAAATGGGAACCGTGTGGGCGAGCAGCGGCGCGTCCGGCTTCGACCGACAAATGCAATTCTTCCAGCCTTCGGTCTATACGCCCATTCGCTCGAGCGAGACCTTTCTCGAGGCGACCTATCAGTTTCAGGTCCTGCCCTCGTGGCAGATTCAGCCGGACGTCCAGTATTTCATCAATCCCGGCTTGGGAATCGCCAACCCGGACGATCCGATTCAACGGATCAAGAACGAAGTGGTGGTCGGCCTGCGCACCAATGTCACGTTCTGATATGAGACGGCTCGGAGCCGGGTGTAAGCCTCATCTTCCTCTCGAACTGGTGTGCCAGAGGCTGAACCCAGGAACTGTTCGGTGGGCGGCCCGGGCGACATCGTCGGACTTGGCATGGGCGCCGCAGGTCAGCAACCGCGTCTCCGGTTACTACAAGGACCCTAATCTTTGAACGGGATGGCCGGTTCGGTCGCCCTCAACGAGGGGTGCCCATTCCGGGCGTCTTCTGAGATTTTTCAATGTTTTGCGGCGCCATTTTCGCGCCGCCGCCAATTCGACGCTCTTCAAACGAACCGAGACCCGGGTAGGCTAATTCCGCAGGCAATTCAATCTGCTCCAGGACTGGGGCCATTCTGCTTTTCTGGGTAGAACTTGATGTGTTTATTTAGTAAACAGCCGTAACATATTGTCGTAAAATAAAAAGTCAAAAAGTTTGAGCATCAGGTGAAATCGGGGCAGGCGCTCCTCACGCCATCCACATCCAGAACGCGGTCAACAGATTATTACTCTGTTAACGATGCATAGTGTGACAAGCGTCACAGCGTAACGCTTCGACATGTGCGACGCTAAGCTTGCCGCTTGTACCGGAATACTCCGGATTGTGACGGGAGCGGCGTATTTTATAGTGGGCTTTCCGCGATTTTAGCGGATGGGGAACGAGTTCGGGCAGAACGTGAGCTACGAAAGCTTCACGGTGCAGCTTGGGTGCCCGCCGACGGCCGGGTAAGGGCGCATGGGAAATCCGGGCCCGTCCATCCCCATGGGCGGACCCGGCTCTTCGCAGGATTGAGGCTGCCAGGCGTGCATGGTTATGGCGTCGCGCATACCGGCTTCCACATTGACTCGGCCAATCGGCCCAGCCGTTATGGACCATAATGGAGACGATGGAATTTTGGATCCGATTTGTCCTGGCCGTTCTCGCAACCTGGCGCGTGACGCATCTCCTCGCCAACGAGGATGGGCCGGCTGACTTGATCGTTCGACTTCGCTCCCGTCTCGGCGACAGTCTGGCGGGGCAGATGATGGATTGCTTCAACTGTCTCAGCCTTTGGATCGCGGCGCCGCTGGCAATTTTTGTCGCCCGAAGTCCGCTCGAGTGGCTGTTTGCCTGGCTGGCGCTGTCCGGCGCCGCCTGCCTGTTGCAGCGGCTTGGCCAGGAGCCTGTCGCGATCGAACCGGTTTCAGAACCCGCAGAAGGAGAAACTCGCCATGTGCTGTGGTCAGAAACGCCAAGCTCAGCGGAACTCGGCAACGCCCTCGGGTCCCGCGATCCCGCAGAGGAACGGAGACCCGGGAACGGCGAACCGGCCAGCGGGCATTAGCCTGGTTCGGGTTGCCGCCCCGCCACAAGCGTTGAGCACGCCCGTCAGCGTCCGCTACCTCAGGACTTCGCCGATCCGAGTGCGCGGCGCGGGGAGCGGCCGCAGCTACGATTTCTCCGCATCGCGCCAGACTCAGCCGGTCGACCGCAGGGACTTGCCCGGCCTGTTGCGCACCGGGTTCTTTCGACAGGCGTGACGGGCGTCATCGCGGCGAATGCGTCTAGGATTTGGGGACATCTTGGGCGGTTCTGAAGGCGAGCAGCCGAGCGCAGAAGATGGCATCGCGATCGTACAGGCCGATGCGCTGCGTGCCAAAGCCCTCGACGATGTCCAGACGCTCGTCTTCGCCATGGCGCTTTGAGCCAGTTGGAGGGATGCCGCGGCAAAGCCAATGATGCTACTGCCAGTTGTCTCGGGTCAGCCACCTAATCGGGTGCTTATACCAAGAGTCACGGGGTCTGACCGATATGGGCCCATTCGCGCATGCCGATTGAGGTGATTGTTTCTGGCTGGGCGATGAGTTTTCGCCAGGCGTCGCAGGCGGCGTCGATGATGTCGTCGTAGGTTTCGAAGACAAGGTTTGAAAGCCAGTTGCCTCGTAAGTACTGCCAGATGTTCTCGACCGGGTTCAGTTCCGGCGCGCGGGAGGGAGGGAAGATCGGTGTGATGTTGCTGGGCATGTCGAGCTTGGCGGTGGTGTGCCATCCGGCGCGGTCGAGCAGCAGCACGGCGTGGGCGCCCTCGGCGACATGGGCGGAGATTTCCTCGAGATGGAGTTGCATGGCCTCGGTGTCGGCGAAGGGCAGCGCAAGCGCGGCCCCGACGCCTCGGGCGGGACAAATGGCGCCGAAGAGATAGGCGCTTTCGTAACGCTGATCGGCAGGTTGGCGCGGCCGCGTTCCGCGCCTGGCCCATTGACGCACGAGGCCGTTCTTCTGGCCGATGCGGGCTTCATCCTGGAACCAGATTTCGATCGGCGTCGCCGGCGGCAGGCCATCGAGATGCGCGCTCAGCGCGTGCGGGAAGTTTTATGGAATGGCCCGCCCCTCCTTCCGGCGTCGTAGGCTCGCCGGCGAATCAGGAGGAGGAAGGGATGGATATCTCTGTGCTTGGCGTCGACCTCGGCAAGAACGTCTGCAGCGTGGTTGGGCTGGATGCGTCCGGCGCGGTTGTGATGCGTCGCAAGGTAAGGCGGGAGACGCTGGTTGCTCTGGCGGAGAAGCTTCCTCCGTGCGTTGTCGGGATGGAGGCCTGCTGCGGGGCTCATCATCTCGGCCGCGTGTTCGCCGCCCACGGCCACGATGTCCGGCTGATGTCGCCCGAATATGTCCGGCCCTACATCAAGGCGCAGAAGAATGACGATCGCGACGCCGAGGGGATCGCGGAGGCGGTGACCCGGCCGACGATGCGCTTTGTCGAACTGAAGAGCCAGGACCAGCTTGACATGCAGACGCTTCATCGATCGCGAGACCGGTTGGTCGGGGAGCGGACGGCCCTGATCAATCAGTTGCGCGCCATTCTGCTGGAGCGAGGAATGGTCGCGCCGCAGGGCAAGCGGAAGCTCGAGCAGTTCCTGAGCGTACTGATGGACGAGCAGGGCGGAGCAGGATTGAGCCCGCGGATGATCGTGCTCGTCGCCGACGCGCGCGCGCAATGGGCGGAGCTCGACCGGCGGATCTCTGCCTTCGATGCCGAGTTCGTCCGCTGGGTGAAGGAGAACGAAGAGGCTCGGCGGCTGACGACAATCCCAGGTGTCGGCGCGATCGTCGCATCCGCCCTTGTCGCCGCCGTCGGCCAGGCCGAGAGCTTCGAGCGCGGCCGCGATCTCGCCGCGTGGCTCGGCCTGGTTCCCCGTCAATTCACGACCGGCGGCAAGCCGAAGCTGCTTGGGATCAGCAAGCGCGGCAACAAATACCTGCGTAAGCAGCTGATCCACGGAGCGCGCGCCGCCTTGCCCTACGTGGCCGAGCGCGACACCCCGCTCGGCCGTTGGGCAAAGGCGCTGATGAGTAGGGCTCATCACAATGTCGCGGTCGTCGCCTTCGCCAACAAGCTGGCGAGGATTGCCTGGGCGGTGCTCCGGCGCGGAGAACGGTTCGCCGCCACAGGAATGCCGGGGGCGGCCTAGAGTTCGGGCTATCGGACGCAAGGCGTCCAACGGCCAACAGGTGTTTGCGAGAGGGTAACGACGAGATGGCCTGACAGTCGAACGGCGCTCTGGAAGCCTGGTTTAAAAAACGGCGCGATCTGACGCCGGGAGTTTTATGAGGACCGGAGCGTGCGTATCTCCATCATGGCCGGAGTAAGCTCCTCGAGGCCGGATACGTTGACGCAGACTGAACAGCAGCCGATCTCGAAGAACCCCCTTGCAGACGGGGCGGGCCATACGTTTTAAAAGTCTCGACGATCCGCTCGTCCTGGGCAGGGTGGCGCGGCCGCGCGCTCATGTGGGAAAAGCCGAGCTTCTTGAGAAGCTTGCCGACGTAGCGTTGATGATAGTCGACGTTGAAGCGCTCGGCGATGACGCGCTTAAGGTCAATCCGGCGCCATCGCACGACGCCGTCGGTTTTCCGGTCAGGACCCGTCTCGACGATCTTCGCCAACTCATCCAGTTGTTCCGGCGACAGGCGCGGCGTCGGACCATCCGTCCAGTTGTCGAAGAGCCCATCCGGCCCGGCGGCATTGAACCGATGCACCCAGTCACGCAAGGTCTGGCGATCCATGCCGCCGATCTTGGCCGCCTCGCCGCGATCCATTCCGTCGCGAACCGCCGCAAGCGACAGAAGCCGCCGGCTCTGGTTGACATCCTTGGACCGCTTGGCCAGAGCGCGCAGCTCCGCGGCCGAATAGTCCTCTCGCAATTTCACCGCTGCAGGCATGGCGCGAATCCTCCAACTCCAAAGAGTCAGAAATTTCGCGCCGAGGGAATCCCGGCCGAGGAATCCCCATGAGTTCAGCGGGCGAGGCCTTTGGTATTACATGCTCGTCGCCAGCCAGTGGCCCACGGTCATCATTCCGCGCGGGCCGCAGAATGATGGAACGTATTTTCCCGGCCTGACGCTGAGCCCGGGCGTCCCGCGTGAGCCCTATCAGTCGGACGATCCGTCCCGCGAAAACAAGGAAAACCTCGCCAATACGACGATGGAGACCTATTTGCAGGATGCGCCGTCGAGCTGCATGGCGTGCCACGCCAGCCTCGCCAACGCGCGCGGGCGCGACTTCGCCGGCATCCTCTCTGGGCTGCATTGATCGAGGGTGCTGTTGACGTGGTCGAAAGCCCGTCGAACCGACGGTCGCCCGATGGCCGCGCTGCACTTTTGAAGACGCGGCAAGGTTTTCAAAGGGTTAGGCGCCAAAAACTGTCGTCTTTTCGCCGCCCCGGCTGTCCGGCGCGGGAGGCAAGGAATTGAAAGCCAAAGCGCAAGGAATTCAAGGCCAAAGCGCAAGGAGATGAAAAATGAGGCGCAAGGAAATGAAGATAGATAATCTATATTTTTCTGATAGGGTTATGGCACATTACCGCGCTCGGCGCACAATTAGCCTTAACTTTTCGTCGGCTTTCCGATGAGTGCCTGCAAACGCGTCCTGCTCTAGAAGCAGAACGCTCTGGGCGCCCAGCTTTACGTTGAGATCGTCTCGGCCGCGATTGGTCAGTTGTTCTTCGCGCCCTTGAAAATCCAAGTACGGATCAAATCGCGATCGCAGATTGACAATTGCTTCTTCCCGTGCGGCATTTGGATTTCGGCGCTGACCCGCCAATCCAACAGCCTCATCAAACTACTCTCATCGGGATTACCCGGAATGATCACTTGCCCGAATTTTGTGCCCTTCATTACACTCTCGTACGAGGACACTTCAAATCCACTTTTCGCGTAGCCTTCTCCGCCGGGCGTATGACAACTACCGCATCTAAATTGTAGAAGAGGCTGCACATCCTCGGAAAAGCTGATCGGCGGCGGCGGTGACGACGCGGCGCAGGCCTCCCCGACCCACCGTGGCATTCCCGCGGCAACAAGGAGCACCGCCGCTACTGGTGGCGGTCATGCTCGTCGCGAACTTTATCGCCCGGTTCATTGCGTTCTTCCTCCACCTGTTGCCATGCGACGGTTAGCGCGCCAAGCAGACTACGTCTCGTACGCCCTGAAACACGACGCCAACTTTCACGAACCATCCGCTGTGGCTTTGGCGCCGATGACGGCGGGGCGGCTTCGCCGAGCTTGAGCAGCCTGGCCCCTAATCCGCAGGCGGCTGCGCCCGTTCGAGGGCGCGAGCCTTGCTGCGTGTTGACTTATTTCGCTACGTAGATCTTGCACCAGCCCTGCGGGCTGACCGTGCCCTCAACAGTCCTGCACTTGTTTGGCGCGATGAACGGCTCGCAATTGTCGCACCGCTCGCTGCCATGCGGGCTATCCTGGTAGGCGACGTCGGCCTGCGATTTCTTGGGCTTCGCCGCGAAGGCGCTGTCCGCGGCCGACACGACCGCAACGCCGGCGGCCGCGCACGCGACGCCTTGCAGCAATTTGCGGCGGGACACTTCCGCGGAATAAAGTCGCACTGTTGACATGCACTGTTTCTCCTCTTCATTACCCGATCCGGGTTTCCGTCAGATCAATACAGCACCATTTCTTGCTTGCAATGCGGCAAACCGTCGCCCTGCTTTCGGACAAGAAGCAAAAACCGGGCGCCGCATCTTCTCGGATGCCGCCGCTTGCGGCGTCTTGCGCGTTTGACCCAAGCGTTTAGACGGGCAGCGGAATGTCGCCGCCCATACGATGAAGAATGGCCGCCGGCGGCTTCATGAACCACATCTGGTAGAGGGTCGTGACCCACATCACTCCAAAGCACGCGGCCATCAGCGCGCCGGCGCCGATCTCGACCCAGGCGAACGGGTGGAAAAGCTTGATCAGGTACCAGGAGCTGACATCAATGACGATCGCCAGAAATGGCATCGCGATGACCGCGCATTTGAACCAGACGGGGCGGACGTAAGCGTGGGTGAACGCCAGTCCGACGATGAAGAAGATGAACGTCAGCCCGAACAGGTGGATGTGAGAAACGCGCACCAGCGTCGCGATGGAGGCGCCCGTGTCGAGCGCGGTCACCTTCTTGAGACCGTCGAAGTTCGATAGCGTTGGCAAGTGCGGGTTGCTGCCATCGTGGCAGGTCAAGCACCTCTTTGCGATGATCGGCTGGATCGTTGTGTCATAGGTTGACTGCGCGGCGCCTTCGCGCACCCACGTCAGGATCGTCGCCCTTTCATCGGGAGGGAGCATGCCCGACATCGGCCCGCTCAGCGCGCCCTCGAGAATCGACCCCTTGCCGCTGCCGGAATACGCGACCACGATGTCTTCATACGAGAGCATCAACGGATTGCCCCCGGCCCGCCCGGCATAGGTGTAATAGATGTTGAGCAAGGCGAACAGGTACCCCAGTCCCAGGACCAACAGAACACAGGTGAACAGGACGCGGATGCTGTAGGGGAGCTCGGAATAGTGGCGATACAGCCTGTGCGGAGGCGGTTGGTCATTCATGATCAGATCCATCGATTGCGTAGCAGGAAAGCAGGCCTGGCCGATTGCGCCTGGACCGAATAAATCGGCGCCGCTCTCGGCCGATCGCGCTCCTTCAGAGACGCCTGGTGGTCATGCGTCGCGGTTTCTGTCACCGCCGCATGCAGCCCGACGCTTAACTCGTTCCCGTTCCTTACTTGTTCGGCACAATGACGAAGACCGCGCCCCGCGGCTTCTGATAGGCATAGTGCGCCGCGATTCCCTTGATGTCGTCTTGGCTCAGGATGCTCGACATCGCCGCCATCTCAGGGCTCTTTCTGGCGCCGGACTGATATTTGCCAAGGACCGCTTCGAGATAGTCCAGGCGCTGCCCCGCCAGAGCGGGCACCTCTGGGCGGGCGCTGTTGCCGTTCACGCCATGGCAACGATCGCATTTCTCCGCCCACTCATCGGGGCTCAGCGGCTTGGCGATATCGACCGGCTTCGGATCAAGCGCAGCGAAATAGGCGGCGAAGTTCTTCATCTCGACGTCGTCGAGCTTCTTGGCGCGCGGCGACATGGTGTCGTCGTCGCGGGTTCCATCCTTGTAGGCGTGCAACGCGTTGAGCATGTAGGTCGCGTCCTGGCCTGCCAGGCTCGGGGTTATCGCGGTGGTGCTGACGCCTGTTTCCCCGTGACACTTGGCGCATGTCGCCAGGGCATCCTTCGTCACCGGGGTCCCGCCGTCGTTCGGAGTTTGCGCACGCGTCAGATTCTCGGTCTGCAGGGCATAATAAAGAGCGACATGTTGCAGATCCTCATCGCTGAGGGCGTCGAGCGCCTTTTTCATATCCTCGTTTTTCGCGATCGACCGGCCGGTCGCCGTTCCTTGTAGCCCTGCATCGATCGGCACGAGATATTTCGGATGGAGGCCGACCAGACTGGGCACTCCGGCTTTGCCGCTGACGCCGTTATCGCCATGGCACTTGGCGCAGGGCTCTGCGGCAGCTTTGCCCGCCGCAACCGGATCGAGATATTTCGGCGCCGGCGTATCCGGAGGCGAAGCGGGATCAAGGCTCGCGTAATAGGCGGCCACTTTGGCGAGCGCTTCGTCGCTGAAGAACTTCATCAGCCTCATGCTGTGGGGGTCGTCGCCGCCGGGGTGGTCGCCGAGCTGATAGGCCTTCAGTTCGAGGTATAGGTAGGAGGGCCTTTGGCCGGCAAGATTTGGAACGCCGTTGGTCGTGCTGACGCCGTTGGCGCCATGGCACTTCGCGCAGGATAGATCGGCCAGTTCCTTGCCGTCCGCGAGGTCGCTGCCGGTCGCGTACAGAGGGCGAGTTCGGCCCCGGGCTTGAGCGCCGTCTGGGCCAGGGCGTCCATCGACGCCAACGCAAGCCCGGCGCTCAGAGCGGCTACGGCCGCAAGCGTGGGCCAAACTACAGGGTGGAATGGCATTTGTTGAATCCGCACCTGTCCAGAACGCTGCCGACGGCGCCAACGCCGGCCACCTAGCGGCGCGCCCCGAGTTGGTCAAGCGGCGCTAGTGTCGCACCTGTCCGGCTCGCGCCTTCACGAATGAGCGGGCTTCCGGGTCGGCACGGGCTCCGGCTTCGGCGGCAACTGCGGGGTCGGGCAGGCGCGGAAATAATTCGGGTATTTCCAGTCGCAAGTCACGACGCCTGGACGGGACAGGTAGTTCGAGTAGTCGGGCGCGCCGAACTGAATTCCTCCTGCGAGTCCCGCGTGACTCGGGCCAGTGGCGGACGCCAGCGCCGCCCCCACGGCGACGATCAACAAACCAGCCTTCATCGCTCGTCTCCACTGTCCCTGCGGCGGTGCTCCCGGCGACCGGTCAAAGTCGAGGCTTGCCGGCCGTCAATTGCGCCTGTCGGCCCTACCACTTCACCATCAAGCTCGCCATGATGGCCTGCGCCGTATAATTCGGATTGTCTCCGGCCATGAAAATCATGTCCTTGAAGGACACCGTGCTGGAGTTCAGCGTCGCGTACATGTACGGAGTCATGCCGCTGGTCTGCCAGTTCGTTACGTTGTTGCGCTCGTACAGGTACTTGAGCTGCAGATAGACTTCCCCCTTGCCGAACTGCGTCAGATATGCCGGGTCGACTTTATAGGTCAAAGACGCGTCGAAATGGGTGTAGGTGGTGTTTTCCGAGGGATAGGCCGGGTTGCCCGGGCTTACGATACCGCAGGAGCTGCCCGCGGCATTGATGGGGAGGCAGCCGGCGACCCGGGGCCGGTGTTCCAGTTACCCAGCGCCAGTTCGTAAGTTCCGCTGAGCTTGAGGGCGAGGCGGTCGGGGATGAGCTGAAACGTCGCGCCCGCGAGCCACGTGTTGACGTTCTGGCCCATGCTGCTGTTGTAAACGGTGAGCGAGGCCGGCGCGGTGCTCGATGTGGACGTGCCGTAGAGCACCTGCTGGATGTTCTCGAACGTGTAGGAGCCGACCAGCGATATACTAGAGTTGATCGCCCAGTCCGCCTCGATGCCGGCGTTCCAGTGATGATCGGCGTTGAGGCCCAGTCCGTTTCCTCCGGCCTGGATCAGCGATATATCGGTCGGGTAGTTGTCCCAGCGCCAGCCGACAGTCGGCGTTATCGTCAGCCCGGCAATCGGCGTCGTATAGTCAAGATAGAGATTGCCCACGTTGCGGTTGCGGTTGGCGATGTTGAAATCGGCCAGATACGGATTCTCGGTCAAGCCGCCGGGCTGAACCGTCCCGGCAAGCATCACGTTGCCAATGAACTCCTGCCAGTTGTAATCCGAGTAGCGGCGCCAGCCGAATTGGTCATTCACGCGAATGGTCAGGTAGTCCGTCGGCTTGAACGTGCCGAACACGGTTCCCTGGAATTCGTTGGTGTAATTCGCGGCGTATTGCGAATATTGATATTGCTCCCATCCGCCACTGGCGCCGACGGTCGCCCAGCTCACCGGGTTCCAGGTGATCTGATCCGAGGCGTTTTGCTTGGTGTAGGACGACAGCAGAGTCGTATGCGGACCATAGCTGCCGGAACCGACGCTGTTGGCGCTGCCGGACGCGAGCGTCGAATCATTGACGATCCAGTTTTGGAGGGTCAACGGCGGCGTGTTGTTGTCGTCGGAATAGTAGCGATAGGTCAGCTTGTTCTGCACCGAGGGGATGATTTGGGTCGTGACGACGTTGTTGAACAGCGTGGTGTTGATATCGCCGTCGAGGCTCGACCGGGGCAGGGGCGCGAGATACGCTCCCTGGCTGGGCAGCTTGCTGTAAGGATAGAAGCCCGTGTCGCCCAGGCTGTTGATCGTCATCGGGATGAACAATTCGTTCTGCGTCATCGAATCGAAGCTGAACGTGCCCATGTAGCGGTTTCTGACGAATCCGGGCAGGTCGACGCCCAGTTGCGCCGTGACCATGTTCGACGCATTGTTCGGCTCCGTACCCATCTGTCCCCAACCGTAGCAGTTGTTGGCCGCGGCGGTCGCCGAAGCGATCGGGCAATGCGGCACGCCGCCGGCCGGGCTGCCGGGGCCGCCGAACGGATTCTCCGCGGTGAAGGAACTCATCGTGTCGGTGTAAATCGACGCGTTATACCTGACGAGACCGTTCCACTTCATGCCCCACGGTGAAATTCCGTAGTATTCTCCCTGGAGAAAAGCGCTCTGCGTATAGTCGTCGACCGGCGCGGGAACCGCCGCCATAGGCGTCGAGGTGCTGTTGCTGAACAAAAAACCCTGTTCCTGGGTGCCATACCGATGTTCGTTGGTGTAGCCGGCCTGGAAGTCCCAGTTCGGGTTCGGCGTCCAGCGATAATCGATCTCTCCGGCGTCGCGCTGAATGCCGAGGTTGATGGTGTGAACATTGTTGTTGACCGTTGTCTGGACCGGCGTCACCCCCTTCTTGCAGGCGAGCGTGCCCGTCTGCCCGGGCAGGTAGCAGCCAAAAGGAACGACGTTGGCGGCTCCTGGCGGAATGCCGAGCAGCTGATTCTGCACCGGCACTTTCGAGTTGTTGCCGGGTCCATTGGCGTAGGTTCCGCCGTTGAAGATTCCGGTATAGAGTTGCTGGACGACTGTGGGCGGTATCCAGAGGTTGCTGCCTCCGACGCCGTAGTAGAGCGTCTGCGCCGTATTGCTTCGCAGATCGGGAACTTCGTACCAGCCCAGGTTCAGATATTGCTGCCCGGGCTGATTGAGGTCGACCTCGTATTCCTGGTTGTCGGTGCCGACATTCTTGCCCAACGCTTCGAACGTGTACTTATAGTCCTGACCCTGGGCGCCGACGTCGAAGAAATTCAAGAAAACCGGATTGGTAAGGGTGCCGTACTGGTTGAATTTGGCCAAGCTGTTCGAGGGCGAGCTTCCCGGCTTTTCAATGAAAGCCTGCCCGCCGAAATCAGCCGACGCGTGATCGATCGACCAGCCCAAGGTGTCAGGCGACGAAAGGGCGGGAAGACTTGGCGAAGATGAAAGATCGGCGGCGCGGGCCAATGCAATGGCCGCGACGCTGGCCGCCAAGGCTGACCCGGCCAAAAGCAATGTTCGTAAAGTTCTCATTTTGCCTTGCCCCTCCGCGTGCTCCGTGTCCCGCCTCCATGGGGTTGGCGTAGCGCGCGGCTTGTTGGACTTCCTTACTTCACGCTTAAATCTGGACTGACTGACGAACTCATCTCTGGAACAACGCGCCTGCCGGCGAATTCGAACCGTGCACCATCGTGTGGCAGTTCTGGCATGACCGGTTGACGGCCTGCACGGTCATCGGATTGCCGGGATTTCCGTGGCCAGGTCCCATGTGGCAGGACTGGCAGAGACGAGGACGCTGCATCGTCAGCATGTATTCGTTCACGGATCCATGCGGATTGTGGCAGTTCAGGCAATTGTCGCGCACCGGCTCGTGTTCCCAAAGGAACGGGCCGCGCTTGTCCGCGTGGCACTTGTAGCAGGTCTCGTTGACCGAAGCCTCGCGCAGGAGCCCGTCCGTCGCGCTGCCGTGCGGGTTGTGGCAGGATGAGCAGGCCATCGAGCCGTTCTCAACCGGCATGTGCGAGGAGTTCACCATCTTGGCGCGAATATCCTTGTGGCACTGGAAGCACGTCTCCGGTTCCGTCGCCTTGATAAGCTGGAACTTGACCGACACCTTCTCCATGATCTGGTGGCAGCTGGTGCAGGCGAGACCGCGCGTGTCGTGAGTGCTGCCGTCCCAGTAGGTCCGGTCGCCGCGCTCGTGGCAGGTCAGGCAGATCGCATTGCGCTCTGCGACTGGGCGAGGCGCGTCCTTGCTGAACGAGATGATGTCGCCTTCCGCGCCGCTGTCGGCTTCCTTCGTCTGGATGTGTTTCGATCCGGGGCCATGGCAGCTTTCGCAGCCTTCCTTTTCCTGCGCGTCGCGCGGGTGCTTGAGGAATATTTCTCCGTGCAGCGTCTGGCTGAAGGAGCCGAACTGATCGCGGTGACACTTCACGCAGGCCTGAGACCCGACGTAAGCCGCCGGCCCGCTGGTCGCGGCGGCCGGCTGCTTGGCCTTCGGCGTCTCGGAGGCCGCGGCGGCGAGGACCATCGGCTTTTCTTCATGCAGGCCCGTGGCAAAGTCGCGCAGCGCCGAATAATCGTCCGAGCCGGTGTCGGCCGCGCTCTTCAGCCCGGCGTGAATGGCGTCGTCGGGCGCGGCGGAGCCCGTTCCCACCGCAGTCGTCGCGAAACCGGCTGAAGGAGAATAGCCCGGCCGCGATGTGGCTGCGGCGTGCAACCCTGCGTGGATGGCGTCGTCGGGCGCAGCGCCCTGCGCCGGCGCCGCAGGCGCTCCCGAGTCGTCGACTGACTTAGCGAAAGCGGTCAGCGCCGAATAATCGTCTCCGCCATTCGAGGCGGCGGCGCGCAACCCGGCATGGACAGCGTCATTGGGCGCGGCGCCCTGCGCCGGCGCCGCAGCCATTCCCGAGTCGTCGACGGATTTAACGAAATCGGGCGACGCAGAGGAGGCGTCTCCGCCCGATGCGCCGGCGCGCAAGCCGGCATGGATCGCGTCGTCTGGCGGCGCGCCCACCGCCTGTACCGGCAGCGGAATCCAGCCCGAGGCGTCGGCTACCCGAACGAAATCGCTCAGCACGGAGTAGGGGTCGCGCGAATGAGAGTTCGGCTCGCTGCCCGGCGGCTGCATGAAATTGAGCGATACGACCCGCTGCGTCTGGACGAAGTCCTGCAGCGCGCCAAAAGCGTCGCCGCCGCTTCGAACGGGGATGTCAGGCGTCGGATCGGCCACGACCGGTTGTCCGATGACGAACGCCCCGGCCACGAACAAACGCGCCGCCAGCGCAAAAACCGGCGTCTTTCGCGTCCCGCCCGCCCGGCGGACGCGCCTGGCAATGCCTTGGTTTAACTGCGGGATCAGCAGTGCGTGAAGCGCTTTTTGGATATTCCAGCCCATCCCCGCCCCATTACTCTCAAACTGTCGAAAGACGTTTCGTAACCTGTGCTCGACCCGTGGCCGCCCCAAAGTTAGGCGACTCGCTCTGTTTCGATCAACCCATTGTCTATGCCTATCAAGAAAATCTATGGAGGCGTCACATTTAAGCCACATGTATTACGGCCGTCCACCACAATGCTGTAGCACGCGTTAAGCGGCTTCAAGCGGGTTTTCGCTTTTATGCGTGCGGCAATTTCGCGCATGGCGGTCGCAGTTGGTGGCCGCGCTGATACGGGGCAATCGTTTGTTGCCGACATTTTGGTACAAGTTCTTTCCGGAAAGCGAAAATCGCGTATTATTGGCATCCGGTAAATCCAGGCCGGCGCCGGTTATTGCGGATCTCAGACGCCCTGGTAGATCTTACACCAGCCCTGCCTGCTGACAGGGCCCACGACGGTCCTGCATTGGTCAGGCGGGAGGAAGGGCGCGCAGATTTCGCACCGTTCGACGCCGTGCGGGGTGTCCTGGTATTCGACGTCGGCTTTTGACCTCTTGCCCTTCGCGAAGGCGGCGCCCGCAGTCGCGGCAAGAGCCGCGCCTGCCACGGCGCCTGCGGCGCCCTGCAGCAAGTCACGGCGGGACGCTCCCGCAGGATAGAGCCGCGTGATTTTCATCTCGAACCTATGTGTATCGTTTCCGGTTTGATCGGACAGACGACGAGGTGTCGCAGGGTGGGCCTGTGTCCGGAGCGCGTCCCGGCCGGACGCCCGGCCTCTCCCTGCGGTGGCCTGATACGACATCATTGACAGGATGTAGATAATTGCGGAGGCCGGAATCCATCCCCTCGCAACACGCGCCCTAGTTCGCGTGCGCCACCAGCTTCACGTCGACGATTGTGTATTTCTCCGCGTCGATCTTGAAGTCGACCACGTCGCCCGCATGCAGGTCCTTGCTGAGGTCGACGCTCTTGACCTGGAACATCATCTCCATCGTGCACATGAAGCCTTTGATGGCGTCATGGTCGAGAGTCAGCCAGCCGGTCCCCGGAGCGACCGCCTTGACGACGCCATGGCCGCTGAAAATTCCCGTGGCGGACATCTCTTGAGCCCCGGAGGCGCCGGCGACAAGACCGAGGGCCAAAGCGAATGCGAGTCTCGCGAACGTTCTCACGCTACTCCCTTTACGCCCCTCATGATTTGAACTGGCCTCGCCCTGCCGTATTGTATTCGAGCGCGCGGCGCTGGGCTAGACTAAAAATACCCCCGGCCGGGCGGTTCAGCGTAGCGCGTTGCAGGCGCTGGACGTCGGCGATCAAGCCAGCTCTTTGGACTCAATGAGGCGATCATGAAGGATAGAAGCGAAACGGGTGGAATAAGCCGCCGGACAATTCTGATTGCAGCCGCGGGCGCCGCGCCGGCGCTCGCGCTGATGACCAATGCCGCAGAGGCGAAGATCGCGCAGGCCGCGGTGAAGTATCAGGCCGACCCGAAGGACGGCAAGCAGTGCGACGCCTGCAACTTCTTCGTCGCGCCCAACGCATGCAAGCAGGTCGACGGCGACATCGCGCCGACCGGCTGGTGTCTGCTCTGGGTCAAGAAGCCCGCCTGAGGCAAAAAGCGCGACCGAACGCCGACGGCTTCGGGCCGTCGCGTTTTACTCGCGCCGGTTCAGTCGCGCGTCGGCCTCGATCTCGACTTTCATTTCCGGCCTCAGAAGCGCGGAGACGACGACGATCGTCCCAGCCGGCCGGATTGCCCCGAACACTTCGCCCTGCACTTTCAGCGTAGGCTCGCAATAGCCGAGGTCGGTGACATAGGTGCGCAGCCGAACGATATCCGCGAGACTTCCGCCCGCGTCTTTAAGGACCGCCGCGAACGTCGCGTAGATATTGCGCGTCTGCTCGGCCGGGTCCTCCGGCATCGTCATGGCGGCGTAGTCGTAGCCGGTCGTCCCGGCGATATGGACCTCGTCGCCGCTGACAACCGCCCGGGAATAGCCAAACGTTTGCTCGAACGGAGAGCCGGACGAGACGAGGCGGCGCTCCGCCGGCGGCGCGGTCATGTGAATTCCATGATCACCGCGTCGACCGCGAGCGAGTCACCCTCCTTGCACAGGATCGCCTTGACGGTCCCGTCGCGCTCGGCGTTCAGCACGTTTTCCATCTTCATCGCCTCGACGATGCACAATTGCTCGCCCGCCTTCACCTCCTGGCCGACCTTGACCACAATCGCCTTGACGAGGCCTGGCATCGGGCACAGAAGCGACTTCGAGCCGTCCGCCCCCTTGCGCTCGATCATCAGCGCGGCGAGCTGGGCTTCGCGCCGGGTGTAGACCCGCACCTCGACCCCGACGCCCGCATGCGACAGCGCATAGCCGTTGAGGATCGGCCGGGCCTGCACCGCGATCTCCGACCCGTCGACGGTCCCGCGCCAGAGAAGGTCGCCGGGCGTCCAGTCCGAATGAACCTCCGCCTTGGCGCCGTCGGCGAAGACGATCGCGACGCCGCTCTTTTTCGCTTCGATCTCGAGCTCGATGCGGCGCTTGCCCATCACGACGACGCGTTTGGTCTCGAAACGCAGCTGCTCGGGCTCGCGCAACTGCCCGGAAATGTGGCGCTTGCGCTCGTTCAGCGTGTGGTCGATATGCGCGGCCGCGACTGCAAGGCGGCGCTCCGTTTCACCCTTGGCGATGAGCGGCTGGAATCCGTCAGGGAATTCCTCGGCGATGAAGCCGGTCGAAAGACGCCCCTCGCGCCAGCGCGGATGCTGCATCAGGGCCGACAGGAACGGAATGTTGTGGCGGATGCCGTCGATGACGAAGGCGTCGAGCGCGGTCGCCTGCGCGTCGATCGCGCCTGGCCGGTCGCGGGCGTGGGTCACGAGCTTGGCGATCATCGGATCGTAGTGGATCGAGATCTCGCCGCCTTCATAGACCCCGGTGTCGTTGCGCACCGTGACGCCGCGTTTCGTCCCTTCGGCCGGCGGCCGGTATTTGACGAGGCGCCCGGTCGAGGGCAAGAAGCCGCGCGTCGGATCTTCTGCGTAGACGCGACTTTCGACCGCCCAGCCCTTGAGCTTCACATCGGCCTGCGAGAGGCGGAGCTTTTCGCCGGCGGCGCTCCGGATCATCTCCTCGACGAGGTCGACGCCGGTGACGAGCTCAGTCACCGGATGCTCGACCTGCAGGCGGGTGTTCATCTCGAGGAAGTAGAAGCTGCGGTCCTGTCCCGCGACGAATTCGACCGTGCCGGCGGAATCATAGTCGACAGCCCTTGCGAGCGCGACGGCCTGCTCGCCCATTTTGCGACGCGTCGCCTCGTCGAGAAGCGGCGAGGGCGCCTCTTCGATCACCTTCTGGTTGCGGCGCTGGATCGAGCATTCGCGCTCGCCGAGATAGATGACATGGCCGTGCTTGTCGCCCAGCACCTGGATCTCGACGTGGCGGGGGTTGACGATGAATTTCTCGACGAACACGCGGTCGTCGCCGAACGAACTCCTGGCCTCCGACCTGGCCCGCGCAAAACCCTCGGACACCTCCTGCCGGCTGTGGGCGATGCGCATGCCCTTGCCGCCGCCCCCGGCGGAAGCCTTGATCATCACCGGATAGCCGATCTCGTCGGCGATTTCGGCCGCGCGCTCGGGCGTTTCGATCACGCCGAGATAGCCTGGCACGGTCGACACCTTGGCGGCGTTGGCGAATTTCTTCGATTCGATCTTGTCGCCCATCGCCTCGATGGCTTTGGTGTTGGGGCCGATGAAGACGATTCCGGCGTCCGCAAGCGCCTGGGCGAAAGCCGCGCGCTCGGACAGGAACCCGTAACCTGGGTGCACCGCTTCGGCGCGGGTTTCTTTGCAGGCGGCGACGATCTTTTCGATAACGAGATAGGACTGCGACGCCGCGGGTGGGCCGATGGCGACCGCTTCATCGGCCATTTCAACGTGCAGCGCGTCCTTGTCGGCTTCGGAATAGACGGCGACGGTTTTGATGCCCATCCGGCGCGCGGTCCTGATGACCCGGCAGGCGATTTCGCCGCGGTTGGCGATGAGAATCTTGTTGAACATCAGCTCCCCACGGGAGGAAAGCGCGCGAGCTTCCCGTTGGAGCCGTTTCTATTGGAACGATCGGAGCGCGTAAACAACGGCGCGCTGGGCGTGGGAGACGGAAGAAGGTCGCCCCGCGCGCCACGGCGCACCGGAGCGTTTCTTTCAGTGGCAGACCTCAACTCGACGCCACGCATCGTTCAGGCGGGCGCGGGTGAAATAGCAGCCGTATCTCGCAGCGGGCACTGGCGTGGCCCATGGAGGGCCACCCGCAGGATGGCCGAGAACAGCGTCGGTCCAGCTCGTGCCCGATGGCTGCGGAGCGGCGAACGTCGAGAGGAGCCAGTCGGCGTTCGCTGCATTCGGCGCGAGACTCAGCGCGAGGATCGCTGCGGCGAGCGCCGCTGCTGACGTCTTCATATTGAGTCTCCTTCGGTATCGCCGCCAATGGCGGACCGGACGCCGCCTCGCTCGACCCTTATATAAGAAGCGGATAGCGCCCGGCAGAGTTCGCCGCAAGCTCTCCGGCGGGCAAGCGGAACGTCGGTCGGCGGGGTTAAGCGCTAGCCAGCCGCGGCGCGCAGCGCCTCCTCGACGCCGGGCCAGCCGCCGTTGGCGCGCGCCTTGACCGCGGTGACCAGCCATTCCGGCGCGCGATGGGCCTCGGCGAGGACGTTGACCAGCGCGGCAAGGGCCTCGATGGTCTTGCACTCGTCCGCCCGCCGGATAAGCCACTCGGCCTCGGCGTCGCTGACGACGCCGGTCGGCCGCGCCTGCCAGACCACGTGGTCGGTGATCATTTCGACAAAGAATTCCGTCCATTCCGGCGCATTGTTCATGCGCGCCCGGGCGACTGCGAAGAGTTCTTCCGCCGCTTCCCGCGTCACCTCGCCGTCGCCGAACACCTCGCGCCTGAGCCAGGCGACGTCCTGCGCGGTTACTCTGCGGCCGAGGATCATCGCGCTGATGATCGTCCGGCTCCTGTCAATCGCAACGCACATACGCTCACTCTGCTCGGGGCCGGCCCGCCGGCTCTGCGGCCGGCTTCCTCTTGACGATCGGAGACTGCGCCCGAAAATTTTCCGACAGGTGAATCGGAACGCAGCGGAAGCTGCAGCGTTCAAGCACAGTTAAGGCCAAGCAAAGCGGCATGGTTTCGCGAAGATGAAGAGGCGCCATCGCGCGATCCCGCGCCCATCCTCGTCTTCAGAGCAGGAGCGGAATGAGCGCCGGAACGCGCTCGGCGTAACGCGCGTAGGCGTCCCCGAACTGCCCGCGCATCACAGTCTCCTCGAGCCGCAGCTTCCGCCAGAACGCGGCCGCCGCGATCGCCACGGCAAGCAGGCCCCGCCACTCGCCGACCGCCAAGGCCGTTCCGGCGAACATCAGGAGCACGCCGGTATAGATGGGATGCCGAACCCATCGATAGGGACCCTCGACAATGAGCTCATGGTCCTGCTTGAGCTGGACGAGACTGCTCCAATTGGCCGCAAGCACGAACCTGGCCCAGACGCTAAACACGACACCTGCGAACGTCAGCGCGGCGCCGAGCGCGGCAGGCCAAATCGCCAGCGGCACAAAACGTTCGTCGAGCAACGGTATCGGAACCCGCGGCGCGGCAAGGAGATAGCCGGCGATGAGGAGAGGAACCACATGCGAGAGCCGCGAGGGCACGCTCTCGGATTGCGCCGCCGTCTTCACTCTAGAGGCCATCACGCTCCAGAGGGCCAACCAGCCGGCCCACATGGACAGAAAGAGCGAAAGAAAGAGCCAGCGGTAGAACATTGAGGCAGCCGTGCGAGGCCCCGCAGGGCGTCAGCCCTCGATCTGCTCCACCGTCTGCACGTCCGGCAGGAAGTGCTTGAGCAGGTTCTGAATTCCGTGCCTCAGAGTCGCAGTTGAAGACGGGCAGCCGGAGCAGGCGCCTTTCATCTTGAGGTAGACGACGCCGTCGCGGAAGCCCTTGAAGATGATGTCGCCGCCGTCCCCCGCGACCGCGGGCCGGACCCGCGTCTCGATCAATTCCTTGATCGCTTCGACCGTTTCGGCATCCTTGGGGTCGAAGAACTCGCCCGTCCCGATCGCGTCCGCGCCGCCCTCGAGCAGGGGCGCGCCCGAAAGGAAGAATTCGGTCACGACGCCAAGCACTGCCGGACGCAGGTGCTGCCACTCGCCGTCGTCCTTGGTCACCGAAATGAAGTCGTTGGCGAAGAAGACGCCGCTGACCCCGGGCAACTCCATCAGCGCCCTGGCGAGCGGAGAGCGCTCGGCCTCGGCCGTGTCGCGCGCCTCGAACGTGCCTTCCTGCATCACGACGCGGCCGGGCAGGAACTTCAGCGTCGCCGGATTGGGGGTCGCTTCGGTCTGGATGAACATGGGGGCAGACTCCTTGAGCACGTTAGATAAGCCGCGCGGCCCGGGGGAGCAAGGATCGGCGTTCATCTGTTTTTAGCGCGGGCGCCGCGCCAATTGGGAGTTTCCCCTGCCTCCCACCGGCCCTACCATCGGGGAAACGCGGCAGGGCGTCGCTAGGCCCTCGCGTCCCGGAACGAAGCGATGATCAGCGTCTTCGAGCTTTTCAAGATCGGCGTGGGCCCGTCCTCGTCGCACACGGTCGGCCCGATGAAGGCGGCCGCCGCCTTTGCAGCGGGACTCGTCGAGCGCGGCGCCGTCGATCGGGTCGCAGAAGTCCAGGTCACGCTCTATGGCTCACTCGCCTACACCGGAAAAGGTCACGCGACCGACAAGGCGGCGATCCTCGGCCTCAGCGGCGTCGAACCCGAAGCCGTCGATCCTGATGCGGCAGATGGGCTTATCGCCGAGGTCCGCGAGAGCAAACGACTACGGCTCGCCGGGCGGCGGACCATCGCCTTCGATCCGGCGCGGGCGATCGTCTTCGACGTCATCACCCCGCCGCCGCGCCATCCCAACACCTTGCGGCTGATCGCGAAGGGGGCGGAGGGCGCGATGCTCGCCGACGAGACCTGGCTTTCGGTCGGCGGCGGCTTCATCATCCGCGACGGCGCGGACGGCGGCTCGCCTGCGGACGATCCGGGCGTTCCCTATCCTTTTCGCTCGGGCGCCGAGCTTCTGGTGCGCGGCCGCGAATCCGGGCTCTCCATCGCCGACCTGATGCGCGCCAATGAAGCGTCGCTGCGGGGCGCGGAGGCCGCGGACGACTATGTCGACCGGGTGCTCGAAGCGATGTTCAAGTGCCTCGATCGCGGGCTCGAGCGCTCGGGGCCTCTCCCGGGCGGCCTCAAGGTGACGCGCCGGGCGAAGGCGATCTACGACCGCCTGACCGAGGGCGCCCGGCGCAATGCGCGGCCCGCCCATGAGATCATGGATTTCGTCAGCGTCTATGCGATGGCGGTCAACGAGGAGAACGCCGCCGGCGGACGGGTCGTCACCGCGCCGACCAACGGCGCGGCCGGCGTCATTCCGGCGACGCTGCGCTATTACCGCGACCATTGCGAGGGCGCGAACCGGGCGGGAATGGCGGATTTCCTGATGACCGCGACGGCGGTCGGGGGCCTCTTCAAGCTCAACGCCTCGATCTCCGGCGCCGAGGTCGGCTGCCAAGGCGAGGTCGGCGTCGCCTCTTCGATGGCGGCTGCGGGCCTGTGCGCCGCGCTCGGCGGCTCGAACGCGCAAATCGAGAACGCGGCCGAGATTGCGATGGAGCATCATCTCGGAATGACGTGCGATCCGGTCGGCGGACTGGTTCAGATCCCCTGCATCGAGCGCAACGCCTTCGGCGCCGTCAAGGCCATTACTGCGGCTTCGCTCGCTTTGCACGGCGACGGCCGGCACATGGTGTCGCTCGACAGCGTCATCGCCACGATGCGCCAGACAGGCGCGGACATGCAGTCGAAATACAAGGAAACCTCGCTCGGGGGACTGGCGGTGAATTTTGTGGAGTGCTGAGCACTACCGCTCAACCCGGCTCCAGCCGTGGAGGCCGAGGCGCTCCTGCGGCAGATAGGACGCCTTGTAGCCCATCTTCTTCGAGCCTTCGACCCAATAACCCAGATAGACGTGGGGCAGGCCTAGCCGCCGCGCCTTCTCGATATGGTCAAGAATGACGTAAGAGCCGAGCGAGCGGCGCGCCTGGTGGGGAGCATAGAAGGAGTAGACGAGCGACAATCCGTCCGCGAGCCGGTCGGTCAGGCAGACCGCATAAAGCGGCCCGGTCCCCGATTCGTCTTCGGGGCTTCTGCGCGCGCGGTATTCGGCGAGATGGGTGTCGATATGCGTGTCCTCGACCATCATCGCGAAGTCGAGCGACGACATGTCGGCCATGCCGCCTTCGGGATGGCGGGCGTCGAGATAGGCGCGGAAGAGAGAGAAATGCTCGCTCGTCGGCTTCGGCGGCGCAAAGGAGCCGACGAGATCGGCGTTGATGCGCAGCGACCGGCGCTGGCTCTGGCTGGGTTTGAAATCGTCGACCAGTACGCGCACCGAAACGCAGGCGCGGCAGCTCTCGCATGCGGGCCGATAGGCGATTGTCTGCGAGCGGCGAAATCCGGTCTGGGTGAGGAGGTCGTTCAGCGAAGCGGCCCGCTTGCCGACAAGGTGAGTGAAAATCTTCCGTTCCTGCTGACCGGGCAGGTACGGACACGGCGAGGGCGCGGTCAGATAAAACTGCGGGGCGTCGCGCACTTCCCTCGTCACGAATGTTCCCCGTTAGTCCTGCTGGTTATCGATTAAGGCAGCTCCTCAACGCCCGGGAGTGGCCCCTGGTTTCAAAGCCGCCGCACGATGACGACACCTGCGATGATGTCATGCAGGCAGCGTTTTTCCGCGTCGACCAGAGACACGAGAAAGATCGGCGGAAAGAACCAGCTCACATAGAAGAGCACCGCCTGCACCGCCGCGTTGACGAAGGGAACGCGCGCGCCGGTGTCGTGCATGCGCATTTCAAGGTCCATCGCGCGCATGCCGGGCGTCGCCATCTTCGCCCCCGAAACCGAAAGGCCGTTGTAGAAGAAGGCGACGATCGGATAGAGCGGCGGCAGGAAGAAGAGAGCAAGGCCGAGCGTCAGCACGATCGACACGATCCAGACCAGCGCGACCAGCACGCTGACAAGGACGAGATCGAAGCAGACGGCGAGAATGCGGCGCGAGCGCACGCCGGCGAGTGCGTCGGCGCGCAACGGTTGGGTCGGCGTCGCCGCCGCAAAATTGGACATCGGAACCTCCGAGCGCAAAGCTTAAGCGCGCCGGAAGGATGTGGGAGGCCGAGGCGCCAAGTCAAGACCGGCGGGGGAAGAGGTTGTGCGTTATGGTGTCGCGAGTCCCCACAAGCCCCGTCGGACGCAGGGCGATGAAGATCACCAGCAGCGCATAGACCGCGAGATCGCGGTCATTGATCGGGAAAAGCGCCGACCAGCCGACTTCGACCACGCCGATGACGAGCCCGCCGAGGAAAGCGCCGGGAAGAGAGCCGATCCCCCCGACGATCGCGGCCGCCAGCGCCTTGAGGGTCAGCGTCGCCGAAAGGCCGTAGCCGACCGCGCCGTAGGCCGCAGTCATGGTCGCCCCGGCGAGGCCGGCTAGCGCGCCGGAGAGCACGAAGGCGCGCGCGGTGGTTGCGGCGGGGCTCACGCCGAGCATCTCGGCGGCCAATGGATCGTCGGCATAGGCGCGCCATTCCCGGCCCATCCGGGTCCACCGGAAGATGACCACGAGGCCGAGGCCAGCCGCGAGCGCCACCGCGCTGGCGACGATGGTCATCGGCGTTGCGACGGTGATGAAATCGCCCGAGCGCGCGAGCGCGAAGGGCTGGTTGAGTTCGGGGGTCATCCAGCTCGTCCGGTCGCCTTGCGCGAGGCGCAGCAGCTCCTCGAGAAAGAGCGCCAGGCCAACCGTCGCCACCAGCGCCTGCTGACCCCTGGCGTGACGCAGCGGAATGAAGACGCAGCGCGCCGAGGCGAAGCCCCATCCAGCGGCGACGGCGACTGCGAGCAGGAAGGCGGCCGCGAGCAGCGGGGCGGGGCCTAAGCCCGATAGCGTGAGCGCCGTCATCGCCGCCGCATAGCCGCCTGCGGCAGCCAATTCGCCGAAAGCGAAATTGATCCGCCCGATCAGTCCGTAGACAAGCGAATAGGCCGCCGCCAGAAGCGCGTAGATCGCCGAGAGCGGCAGTCCGTCAAGCGCCATCTGCAGGCCATAGGCGAGACGAGGCCCCACTTCAGGGGTTCGGCCCAGATCCCCCAACGGCGCGGGGTCGGCGGCCCGCCCGTCCGGGGTTGCGAGCCAGTACCGCACCAGAAAAAAGAGCTCCGTGTCGGAGAGCGGCTCGCCGTCAATGGCCAGCGACGTCAGGTCGCGCGACTCTCGCGGCCGTCCGGGCTCCCGGAACCGGCAAGTCGCCACGTGATCCTCGAGTTCGCCTCCGGCGGTCTCTGCAGTGAATGCGACGGTCAGGCCCCGCGCGTCCGGGTCGGGCCGTTGCGAGACGATGGCGATCCGTTCATCGCCAGACATCAAGGCCGGCAGGGCCATCCGGCAAAGCCGGGCCTGGTCGGTTTCGAGCACCGGCGAACAACCGGCCAGCAGTCCAGCGGCGAGAAGAGCCAACAGCAGCCGCGTCAAGCGCCGCGCCTCCGGGCGACGAGCCGCTTTTGCTTGGCCCGGTTGCCGCAGACCTCCATCTCACACCACCGACGGCGATTGTTCTTGCTTGTGTCGTAGAAGAGCCAGCCGCATGCGTGACCTCCGCATTCCTTGATGCGGCTGAACTCGCCCTCGGTAAAGAGCTCGACGGCGGCGAGCGCGATCGTGCCTAGCGCCGCTTCGACCGGCGCGTCGCGCACGCTCCAGCGCCAGCCGCAGGCGTCGGTCTCGAGCTTGAGCGAGGCGCGATTGATGTGGCGCGCGTATTGGGCGGAAAGGCTCGCGAGCGAGGCTTGCGGCGGCTCGGAGCCCCGACCGATCGCTACGCCGACGCCGTGAATGGCGGAGCGCAGCTCGACTGCGCTCGCGTGCAGGTCTGCGGCAAGATCGGCGCGGGCCGAGATCTCGGCCCGCAGCCATCGCGCCTGATCGGGCGAAAGCGCGCGAGCGTGGTCGAGCCAATCCAGCACTTTCGCGGCGTCCCGCAAGTGGTTCTGGTGCGAAGCGAAGCCGCGGCCCAATTCCGTGTTGGCGAAATCGAGTGCGAGGTTGTCGCCGATCAGAGGCAGAGAGCCGGCGCGCGAAGGGGGAAGATCGGAGTCGATAACCATCAATATCGCCTTTACAAGTTAGGTCGCCGCCGCTAGTTTCGCGACGCTAACTGATTATGGCCTTATCGGAGGTTAGTTATGCGTGCAATCCTTCTCAAATCCCTGCCCATCGCACTCACCCTTCTTTTTGCGACCCCGACCCTGGCGCAGGTCAAGATCGGCGTCGCCGGGCCGGTCACCGGCGCGAACGCCGCCTTCGGCGCTCAGCTGACCCAGGGCGTTCAGCAGGCGGTCGAGGATATCAACAAGGCCGGGGGCATCCTCGGCCAGAAGCTTGAAGTCGAAGTTGGCGACGATGTCTCGGACCCCAAGCAGGGCGTCTCGGTCGCCAACAAATTCGTGGGCGACGGCGTCAAATTCGTGGTCGGACACTTCAACTCGGGGGTGACGATCCCGGCCTCGGATGTCTATGCCGAGAACGACATTCTGTTCATTACACCCTCGGCCACCAATCCGAAGGTCACCGACGGCGGCAAGTGGGACGCGTTCCGCACCTGTGGCCGTGACGACCAGCAGGGCATGCTGTGGGCGGAACTGGCGCGCGACAAGCTCAAGGGAAAGAAGATCGCCGTCGTCCACGACAAGACCACCTACGGCAAGGGGCTCGCCGACGCCGCCCTCGACAACATGCACAAGTTCGGCATCAAGGAGGTGCTGTACGAAGGCGTCAACACCGGCGAGAAGGACTATTCGGCGATCGTGTCCAAGATCAAGGAGTCCGGCGCCGACTATCTGATGTGGGGCGGCCTTCACACCGAAGGTGGCCTGATCGTCCGGCAGATGCGCGACCAGGGCATGGCCACGATCATGATCTCCGGCGACGGCATCACCGACACGGAATTCGCCGCCATCGGCGGCCCTGGCGTCGAGGGCACCCTGATGTCGTTCGGCCCGGAGCCGCGCCACAATCCCAGCGCCAAGGACGCCGTCGAGGCGTTCAAAGCCAAGGGCTTCGAGCCGCAGGGCTATACGCTTTACTCCTATGCCGCCGTCCAGATCATCAAGCAGGCCGCCGAGAAGGCCAATTCTCTCGACCCGAAGAAGGTGGCTGCAGTCATGCATTCGGGCATTCCGTTCCACACGGTCATCGGCGATATCTCCTACGACAAGAAGGGCGACCGCACGACCGTCGACTATGTCTGGTACGTCTGGAAGAAAGGCGAGGACGGCAAGATCGGGTTCGAGCAGCTGTAGGCAAGCTGGGCGCCCATGGCGCCTCCGACATGATATCAACCGGCGGCGCGCGGCATGACGGCGCGCCGTCGGATCTCGGCTCTTATGACCATTCTCGTCACCGGGAGCTCCGGTCATCTCGGCGAAGCGCTGATTCGCACGCTGCGCGGGGCAGGGCGCGAGGCGCGCGGGCTCGACATCGCGCCCGGTCCCTTCACCGATCGCATCGGCTCGATCGCCGACCGGGACTGCGTAGCGCGCTCGATGGCGGGGGTCGAAACGGTCCTGCACGCCGCGACGCTGCACAAGCCCCATGTCGAGACTCACCCTCGCGACGCATTTATTGAGACGAATGTTCTCGGCACGCTGATTCTGCTCGAGGAGGCGGTCAACGCTGGGGTCAAGAGCTTCGTCTATACCAGCACCACGAGCGCCTTCGGCGACGCCCTCAAGCCGCCGCAGGGCGAGCCGGCGGCCTGGATCGACGAGCGCGTCGCGCCGGTTCCGAAGAATATCTACGGCGTCACCAAGACAGCCGCCGAGGATCTTTGCCGGCTCTTTCACCGCAACGAAGGCGTCGCCTGCGTGGTTCTCAGGACCTCTCGCTTCTTCCCGGAAGAGGACGACGACCCGCACGCGCGTGAGGCCTTTTCCGACGACAACGCCAAGGCGAACGAGTTCCTGTTCCGCCGCGTCGCGATCGAGGATGTGGTCGACGCCCATTTGCTCGCGGCCGAACGCGCGCCTTCGATCGGGTTCGGAAAATATATCGTCAGCGCGACCACGCCGTTCCGGCGCGAGGACGCGGCGCGCCTTCGCCCCGATGCGCCCGCGGTCGTCCGCGAGCGCGCGTCGGGGTGGGAAGCCGAGTACGCACGCCGAGGCTGGCGCATGTTCGCCGGCATCGACCGGGTCTATGACAATGCGCTCGCGCGCCGCGAGCTCGGCTGGCGGCCGAAATGGGACTTCGACGCGGTCATCGCGCGGCTTCGCGACACCGGCGACATTCGCGGCCCGCTCGCGCAAGCCATTGGCGAGAAGGGGTATCACGCCGAACGCTTCGAAGGCCGGCCCTATCCGGTCGGGGGTCGCTGACATTTGGCGACATCTCGAATGCCGCCTGCGTCTGCGTGGCGGATGGAGGCTGAGCCGCCGCTGTGTTTGTGGGCGCTGCAGGACTGAAAGGCCCGAGCCGTTTCTCACCGTAGCGCCGCCTGACGCTCGACCAGAAAAGCCCGTGCGGCGGGGTCCGTCTGCAGGCCGATCGCGAGGTCGTAGGCGCGGCGCGCCGCCCCGATGTCGCCGAGCTTCGCGCACAGGTCGGCCTTCGCGACCCAATAGGGCTCGAACCCGTCGAGACCTCCGCGCGCTCCGACCTCCTCGAGCAACGCCAGTCCCGCCTTGGGGCCACGCGCGTGAGCGACCGCCGCGGCGCGATTGACCGCGACGACCGGAGAGCCGGTCATGGCGAAGAGCGCATCGTAAAGCTGAACGATCGCGTCCCAGTCTGTCGTCCCGCTGACGCGTCGCGCGGCGTGGACGGACTGTACGGCCGCCTCCAGCTGAAAACGGCCGGGCGCGTGCGACGCGCTCGCCGCGCTGAGCAGGCGCTCGGCTTCCTCGATCGCCGGCCGGTCCCACAAGGCCGTCTCCTGCTCGCTCAAGGGGACATAGCGTCCGGCGGCGTCGCGTCGCGCCGCGCGCCGGGAATGGGCGTAGAGCATCAGCGCCATGAGGCCTTTCGCCTCCGGCTCGTCGGCTGCGAGCGCGACGACGACGCGGCCGAGCCAGATCGCCTCCTCGGCCAGATTGCGTCCGCGGGGATCGTCGGAGAACGCCTCCGCCCAGCCATGCGAGAAGGCGGCGTAAATCGCCTCGAGGACGGCGCCGAGACGCTCGGGCAGGTCCTCGCGCTCGGGGATCCGGAACGGCACGCCGGCGAGGCGGATCTTGCCCTTGGCGCGGGCGAGGCGCTGGCCCATAGCGGCGGGCGAGACGAGGAAGGCCGAGGCGATCGCCGCCGCGTCGAGGCCCAATATCGTCTGCAGCATCAGCGGCGCGCGGATGGATTCATCGATCGCCGGATGGGCGCAGGCGAACATGAGCGCGAGGCGCCGGTCGGGTATCGACGTCTCTCCCTCCGCTGCTTTCAGCTCTTCGTCGATCATCGTCAGCGCGCCGGTCGCCGCCTCCGCGCTCCGCCGGCGCCGGGCTGCGTCGATCATGCGCCGCCGCGCCGTCGTCACGAGCCAGCCCTCGGGATTCGACGGCACGCCTTGCGCCGGCCATGCGGTCAGGGCGGCGGCGAAGGCGTCGGCGAGGGCGTCTTCGGCGCCGGGCACGTCGCGGTTCGGCGCGGCGAGATAGGCGACGAGCTTGCCGTAGCTTTCGCGCGCCGTCCGGGCGGCGGCGGCGCGGGCGGCGGCGTCGAGGCCCGGCGCGCCCGCGCGCCCGCCGCCATGCCCCTCACTCGACCTCATCACGCCAAACCTGAAACTTCATGAGAGCCGGTCATTGGTACGGAGGCGAGAGCGATGGAGGAGAATAATCCCGACGTGCCGGGGCGCCATTTCCATTCCCGGAACCAATCTTTTCAGTCTCTTGCAGTGACATTTTCGCGCCGACTCGACGGTGACTTGGAGGACCGGCAGAGCAGGGACGCGACCCGCTATAGAGCCGTTCGTGCGAACCGCCGCAGGCCGCACAATCTTCGAATCCAAAGCGTCAATCATAGCGTAGCATGACTTCCGTTTTTCACAAAGCGCTATTTCTTTGTACGCCATTGTTATAAAATAGAATCAATAGCTTAATGCCGCAAGCTAATTCTTTGGTTCATGATCAGCGGTCGGGTCGCCCTGCAGGCCTCGTCGGCCACGCCGACCCCCGACCTCCATTTCTGTTCGACTTCTTACGGGTCGAATGGACCCTGCTCACATGGCCCAGATGGGCCTGACCTCGATTGCGCCGGTCTCGGCGCCGGGACACCGCGCCGCCCAGGCGATCGCGCCGTCGAGGTCGGGGGCCTCGATCAGATAATAGCCGCCGAGCTGCTCCTTGACCTCCGCGTAGGGGCCGTTGAGGACTTGCGCCTTCCCGTTCTTGGTGCGAACCACGGTCGCCGTCGAGCTCGGATGAAGGCGTTCGCCGCCGACATAGGCGCCCGCCTCCTTCATCGCATTGGTATAGGCACCGTAAGCGGCGATCATCGCGCCGACCTGTTCCCTGGGCGCCGCCTGCATCGCCTTCTCGTCCGAATGAATCATCAACAGATATTGCATCGCCTTGCTCCCTTGAGTGAGGCGCGGCTGAAACGCCGCGCTCCAACCAAAGACGGTCGGCTTCGGCCCGTTTCGACAGGACGGCGAAAAATGTCGCTCGCCTTCTCTGGCGCAGGCGGCCCCGACAGGTCGGCGTGCCGCCGGCGCATATCGGCAAGCTCACGGCACGAAGTTGCTCTGCCCCGGGCCTGTCAAACCATAGACGTCGCCCTTGTCGTCCTGTGTGAGGGCGGCGAACCCACCCTTTGGCTCCAGGATCAGCTCCTTGCTGAGCGCCGCCGTGCGAAATTTCCAGCCTTGCGGCGGCTTGAGGACATCGCCCAGGGCGCCAAGCTGGTCGATCGTCATTTCGGGATCATCCTTGGTGGTGTAGGATATCATGACCCACGTCCTGCCCTTGGGATCGTCGAGCAGGTAAACCGCCGATCCCTTCTTGAAACCTTCGACGGCCGTTCTCGAAACGAGCGTGCTGCGATAGGCGGCTGGCGCCGGTTTGGCGGAGATCCTGGTCGCGGGCGCCAGGCCGTTTCCCATCCACGCCGCGTCCAGCCCGTCAAAATTCCGCACCGCGCCGACCCTGTCGGCGAGCCAATCCACCGTCCAGTAGCGGGGAGGGCTCGTCGCTACGGCGATCGCCTGATATTGCCTGGCGATCTGCCTGGGATCGAGTTTGTCGGTGAGCGACTTCGGCGCCGAATCCCGCAATTCGTCCGGGTCGTTCTGGCCGGTGGTGTTGTAGACGCTGACGTACAACACTTTCTTGAGCGCGTCTCTGGCGAAGAGATCGATCTCCTCATAGCGATAGTTGCGCAGATTGTCGTACTTGCGCTGTTCGGCGCCGGCGCAATCGTCGGGCAGCTGGCTGAAGTATTTGCAGGTCGACCAATCCGCGGCGTCAGCAGACGCAACACCTGAGCCCGTCAACCATGGGAGAAAGAGGGCAAGACCGCAAAGCGCCAGGCCGCCTTGATGACGTTTCCCGGCCGTCCGCATGCCTCCTCCGAATTTCAGCCCCTGGGTTCTCGCCGAGGCCTCCGATGAATACTAGTTCTGAATGTGATGTCGCCGCAACTGGGCGTGCCGGGCTCGCCCGCGCATGCTTCACATGATCGTCTTAACGGAAACCAGCACGAGCGCCCCAATCCAGACCGTTTCGGCGACCATGAGTCCTACGGGACGCAAGCCGGCGGCGAAGAGATCCTTGAATGACGTCTTCATGCCGAGCGCCGCAATCGCTGCGACCAGGCACCAGCGCGAAACGTCGTTGGCGAAATCGATCGCCACGCGCGGCAGCAGGCCAAAGGAGTTGGCCAGAACAAGCAGGGCGAAACCGACGAGAAAGAGCGGCAACGAGGGCCGCGAGCGCTCGCCGCCGCTTCGCGCCGACATAAGCGAGATGACAAAGACGACGGGAAGCAGCATCGCGACCCGCAACAGCTTGACATAGGTGGCGATATCGCCGGTTTCGGGCGAAATCATATATCCGGCGCCCACGACCTGGGCGACGTCGTGGATGGTGCCGCCAATGAAAACGCCGGCATGTTTGTGATCGAGCCCTATGGAGGTGGCGAAGACCGGATAGAGGATCATCGCCAGAGTCGAGAGGGCGGTGACGCTGACCACGGTGAGGATCGTGTCGCGCTCGCTGTTCTCGTTGCGCGGCAGGACCGAAGCGATGGCGAGCGCCGCCGAGGCCCCGCAAATCGCCACCGCTCCGCCCGAGAGCACGCCGAACATCGGCGGCAGGTCGAGCCGCCGCGCCAGCAGCAGCCCGAAGAGAATCGTCGTCGCGACGCCGACGACGACGGTTGCGACCGGCACGACCCCGAGCGTTGCGATCTGTCCAAGCGTTATGCGCACGCCGAGCAGGGCGACGCCCGCGCGCAGCACCGAGCGTGAGGCAAACTCGATGCCTGCGACACAACGGCCGCTTTCGTGCAGGAAATGGAACGCCATGCCGAAGAGCAGCGCAAACAGCATGACCGGGGCGGTATAATGTTGCGCGAGCCACGTCGACGCGAGCGCGATCGTGCCCGCGACGAGCAAGCCGGGATAGACGGCATGGATGAGCTTCGCCCCCGGCCACGATTCGAAACGAGGCGGCGGCTCGCTCGTCTCGATGGCGGCGATGCCTTCCATGCTGTCGTATGAATCAAAGCCGATGGGATGTTGCGTCATTCGAGCGCGCTCATTGTGCGACGGTCCTTATCGGATCGGTCCGAGGAATCGAAGTGCCGGTCAGGCGTCCATCTTGAGCACGACGCGAAAGCGCGCCTTGCCGCTCATCATGCGCTCATAGGCTTCTTGCGCCTTTTCGAACGGGTAGATTTCGTTCATCGACGCGATCCCGTTGCGCTGACTGAATTGCAGCGTGTCTTCTGAATCCCTGGCGATGCCTGAATACCAGCCCTTGACCGACGCGCGCTTGCCGAGAAGATCGAGCGAATTGACTGTCAGCGGACCGACCGCGCCGATCACCATCATGACCCCGTTCGGCCCCAGGCCGCCGGCGATCGCCTGCATCGCCTTGCCGTCGGTGACCGTCGCGAGAATGGCCGTCGCGCCGCCCATTGCGGTCAGCGCCTTCGCCGGGTCCTCGGCGCCGCTGTCGATGTAATCGCTCGCGCCGAGCTTCCGCGCGAGGTCCTCCTTGTCGCGCCCGCGGTTGACCGCAACGGTGCGAAAGCCCTGTCGGGCGGCGAACTGGATGCCGAGATGTCCAAGGCCGCCGACGCCATGGACCGCGACGATGTCGCCCGGTCCGGCGCCGGTGTGTCGCAGCGCGTTGAAGGTGGTGACGCCGGCGCAGAGCAGCGGCGCCGACTCGACCGTATCGAGATCGTCGGGCACATGGGCGACAGCGGAGACATGGGCGATCATATGCGTGGCGTAGCCGCCGTCGCGGGTGACACCCGAGATTTCGTGCACGTTCTCGCAGGCAAAGGCGCTGTCGCGGCGGCAGCGGCTGCAATAGCCGCACGATCCGCCGAACCAGCCGACGCCCGCGCGCGCGCCGACGCTCCAGCCCTGCACGCTAGCGCCGATCGCATCGACAAGGCCGATGACTTCGTGTCCGGGAACGCGCGGATACCGGACCGGCATGAAGCCTTCGACGGTCAACGCGTCGCTGTGGCAGACACCGCAGGCCTGGACGCGGATGCGGACTTCATCATGGCCGGGGACGGGAATGTCCCGCTCTTCCAATTGCAGTGTTCCGCCCGCCTTGTGAACGACCATCGCGCGCATTTTCGCCATTGCAGGATCTCCGTCGATCACTATAGCCTAGCCGTCGTCGGCCGCAGAGAAACATGCCATCCGATATCGAAGTCGGGGTCGAATCCCGTGTCCGAACCGGCCGAGGACGCGGGCGCGTTCTCGTTTCTAGCAAAGCTTACGCATCGCGAAGCACAGCAGCAAGGAGAAGCGCATGCAGGGCGATCAAGCACTCTTTGCGCAGGGGCTTGCGACCTACGAAAAGGTCGTGAGCCACAACTACATGGCGCACCGAGAGGTGTACGGACTTCTTCATCGGATTCTGGCGGCCGAAGCGCCTGATCGGTTCGTCTATCTGGACGTCGCCTGCGGCACGGCCAAAGGCTCGGCCGAGGCGCTGAAGGGCGCGAACGTAGGCGGCTACATCGGCATCGACATTTCGCGGCCATCGCTGGAAGTGGCCCGCGCAGCTCTCCAGGACCTTAGCTGTCCGGTTGACCTTCGCTGCCAGGATTTCGTCGAGGCGATCGCCGGCTGGGACGAACCGGTCCATGTCATATGGATTGGCCAGTCGCTTCACCATCTGCGTGCGGATGCGAAACAGGACTTCATGCGGCGCGTCCGAGCCTTGCTTCCGCACAATGGGCTCTTCCTGATCTGGGAACCCACCTGTCTCGAGGGTGAGGATCGGGAGGGATGGATGGAGCGGTTTCGGCAATTGCGCCCGGAATGGCCTGCGGTGAGTGACGACGAATTCGCCGCCTTTGACAGCCATCACCGCGCCTCCGACTACGCCGAGACCGCAACAGCCTGGACGGCGATGGGCCGCGAGGCCGGATTCGAGGGGGTCGAGGAAATGCTAGTCACGCCGAACAGGTTGGCCAGGATGTATCGCTACCGCAACTGAGCCCGCGCGGCCTGCCTGCCGGACTGCAGCGGCCGAAGGCGAGGCGAGGAGCAGAACAATGCCGGATTCGAACGAATGCCTGCGAGGCAAGGTGGCGGTGGTTACCGGCGCGGCCCGCGGCATTGGGCGCGCCGCGGCTGTCGCCTTCGCCCGCGCGGGCGCCGGGGTCATCGGTCTCGACATCTGCGCGCCCGTCGACCCGCGCTCCGGCGTCGCGCCGTCGACCCCGGAAGATCTGACCGAGACGGGCCGCCTGGTCGGAGCGGCTGGCCGCCGCTGGCTCAGCGTCACCGCCGACCAGCGCGACCTCACCGCGCTGCGAGCGGCCGCCGCGAAAGCCGAGCAGGAATTTGGCGGCATCGATATCCTGTTCGCCAATGCGGGCATCCAGAGCTTCCATCCGCTGCTCGAGATGGAGGACGCAGACTGGCGGATCACGATCGATGTCAACCTGACCGGCTCGGCCAACGCCATTCGCGCCTTTGCGCCCTACATTGTGAAGCGCGGCGGCGGACGCATCATCCTGACCTCCTCTACTCAAGGGCAGCACGGCACGAAATACGGGGCCGCCTACGCGGCGTCGAAATGGGGAATCATCGGCTTGATGAAGTCGGCGGCGCTGGAGCTCGGACCGCACAAGATCACGGTCAACGCCGTCGTCCCCGGCCTGATCGATACGCCGCTGACCCGCCATCAGGAACGCTATGCGCAAGTGCTGCTAGACGGCGGCGGAACACCGACCGGCTCAGACGAGGAGGCAGCCAAAAAAATCCTCGCGGCCAAGACTCCGCTCGGCGTACCCTGGATCGACCCCGCGGATGTGGCGCCGGTCGTAGTCTTCCTCGCCTCCGACGCCGCGCGCATGGTTTCGGGCGCCGCCTACGATGTCACCGCAGGCGACAGCGCCCGCAATACGGCGTAAATGCGCCGATGGCGATCGATGTCTGACGCCGAAGATTCGCAGACTCAAAACTCCGGCGGCGCCGTCGGCGCACGACAGTTCGCCAGGAAGCAACAGCGGAAAGCCGTCGCCCTCGCTCTGGTCGCGGGCGTCGTCGACGGCTACGGCATCATAACTTATCAAACCTACCTGTCATTCATGAGCGGAAACACCACGCAAACCGGTTACAACATCGGGGAACGAGACTTTGCGGCGGCGCTTCCGTCGGCGATTGCGATCGTGTTTTTCGTCGCCGGCTCCTTTGCGGGATCTTTCCTCGCGCATTCCGCTTCGCGACGGCCACGCCGGTTGATATTTGGATCGGTTACAGCCTTGCTCGCGCTGATCATTGGCTTCACGCAACTCGGGTTTTTATCCGCTGGAGTTCACATTGCAGTGGTGAGTTTTGCGATGGGCGTCATGAACCTGGCGCTCACTCGCGTCGGCAAACAAAGGGTGAGCCTGGCCTTCGTAACCGGAACGCTGCACGGCCTGGGGGAACACCTTGCGCTGGCGGTCATGCGTGCGCCTCTCGCGGACAGCCAGGGATCATGGGATACGCATGGTCGCCGGGCTGGCCTACTGGCTTCAATCTGGTCCGGGTTCCTGGCCGGCGCATTATTGTCGGGCGCCGCGACGCCACACTTCGGGGCTTGGATTTTGCTGCTTCCCATCGTGATGCTGGCGGCGCTGGCAGTGCTTGACGGCAATGCAGGGCAAACCGCCTGATGCAATAGCGCGTGAGGCTGCCTTTGGCGGACAGCGTCTCACGCGGCGGGCGCGACGGCGGTCTCCGTGTCCTCAGTGAGGTCGACGGCGACTTGCCCGGAGAGAACTTCCCTCGCGAGGGCGACGTCGAGGTCTCGCTCCCAAGCCGCGACAACCACGGTCGCCACGCAATTGCCGATCAAATTGCCCAGTGCCCGAGCCATGCCGATAAACCAGTCGATCGACAGCACGAGGACGAGCCCGATCGCCGGGATCGCGGGGACAGCGTTCAGGGTGGCGGCGAGGATGACGATCGCCGACCCGGGCACCCCGTGAGCTCCCTTGGAGGTCACCAGGGAAATGGCGAGGATCAGGAGAAGGTCGCTGAAAGAGAGCGGCGTGTTGGTCGCCTGGGCGATGAACACAGCCGCGAGCGTGAGATAGATTGAGAAGGCGTCCAGATTGAACGAGTAGCCAGTCGGCACGACCAGGCCGACAACGGACGGATCGACCCCCATGCGCTCGAGCTTGCGCATGATCTGCGGCAGAACCGCGTCGGACGACGCGGTCGCCAGAACGATCGTCAGCTCCTCGCGGAAGTAGCTGAGGAAGCGGAGGATGCTCAGTCCGGTGAAGACGCGCATGACCGCCCCCAGCACGACGAGCACGAACAGCGCGACGGCGAGCCAGAAGACGACCACCAGCGAGGCAAGCTGCTCAAGCGAGCCGACGCCGTATTCACCGACCGTATAGGCCACCGCGCCCAGAACGCCGAGCGGCGCCAGCCGCACGATCAGCCCCATGGCGCGGAACAGCACCTTCGAGACCATTTCGATGAGGTCCGCGACGGGTTTTGCGGGCTCGCCGACGAGCGCAAGGCTGACGCCGAAGACGATGGCGAAGAACAGCACCTGAAGCACGTCGTTGCGCGCCAGCGCATCGAACACGGTGGTGGGGATGATGTTGAGGATGAAGCCGCCAATCCCGCCGCCGTGCAGCTTGTGGGCGTTGTCGGCATATGTGCTCAGCGCATGCGCGTCGAGCTTCGAGACGTCGATGTTCATGCCCTCGCCCGGGCGGATGAGGTAGGCGAGGATCAGCCCCACTGCGAGGGCGACGGTGGTCATGACTTCGAAGTAGAGAAGCGCCTTGATTCCGACGCGTCCGACCCTCCGAAGATCGCCGGCGCCGGCAATGCCGTGCACCACTACGCAAAAGACGATCGGCGCCACAATCATCGTAATCAGCTTGAGGAAAGCATCGGAAAAGAATTTCAGGCCGATGGCGAAATCGGGCGTCGCCACGCCGAGCGCGACGCCAAGGACGAGCCCTGCGACCACTTGCGCGAAGAGCGATTTATAAAGGGGTCTGCGAGGGGCGGCGGGAGCTGCGGCGGACGTCATCGGACCCCTTTGAGCGATCGTGGGATCGGTCCGGCTACGCAAAAGCCTTGCCACGCTCGAACTCATATGTCGCCGCGGATGGTCTCCATCCCAGCGAGGGAGGCGACGCGTCAGATTCCGGTTGACTGCTTCGACTTTCGACGGGCGGCATAACCAAGGCCTGGCGAAGCCGAGCAGGATCATCGCCCAGGTCGAGGGCTCGGGGATGACGGGGACGGCGGTTGCCGCCCAGACAAAGGTTCCGCCGCCGCCGCCACCACCACCAAAGCCATACCCGCCTTGGCCGCCGACCGCGATGTCCAGGACGAAGCCGGCGGGGAGTTCGATATAGCCGGAAACCTCGGCGCCAAAGCCGCCTTCCCCGTTTATGGCGCCGATGCTGTTCACCGGGCCGCCTTGCCCGCCGTCCGCCTCGATCCAGTAGAGGCCGGTTGTGGCCGCGGTAAATAGGACGACGCCCCCGCTGTAGGAGATCGTCGTCGTCACGCCGCCTGTCTCAATCTCGACAAAGCCGTCGTAGCCGGGGAGGTCGCCGCCGTTCGGCGTGCCATTGGCGCCCGCGGTCATAGTGACGCCGGTGAATTGGCTTTCGACATAGGAGCCGCCGCCCCCGCCGGCCTGGGAGAGGACCACGCCACTCGAATTCTTATATTGCGCCGAGCCTCCGCCACCGCCCGAATATCCGCCTCCGCCGCCGCCCGCGCCGCCTGGGCCTCCGGCGCCGCCGCCTCCGAATCCACCGGACCCCGATACGCCGAAAGAGCCCGTCACGCCGAGGCCGCCGGCGAAGGTCGGATAGCTCAAGCCCCCGGGCCCGCCGGGGGTAAAGGCGCCGTGGATTGAGCCGCCATTGCCGTGGCCACCGTTTTGGAGCCACCCGGCCCCTCCGCCGCCATTGCCGCCGCCGATATAGAACCCACCACCGCCCCCGCCGCCGGCGGTCCCGCCGAAGCCGCCGCCGTCGGTGAAGCTGGCCAAGCCAGTCTGGCCGGAGGTCGTGATCTGGCCCGGTCCGCCAGGATGGAACGAGCCGCTTTCGCCGCCACCGCCCCCGCCGCCCGCAACGAGGAGGGGTATGACGCTGGCGGCCGCCGGAACGCACCAAACCAAGCCCACGGCCAACGTCAAACCCGCGACGCCCCCAACCGAACACATCCGCAGAAAGCTTCTATTGTCCATAGAACTTCCCCCGCGACGACTGACAGCCAGACTACCAAAACCTACGCAGAGAACTGTGAATTTGTCAATAGATAGTCCGCAGTTAATCTGCTCCGCACGCACAATTTTTCTGTTTTCCCAGTCCTTCACAAACTAAACCTAATGCATTTTGGCTCGAAAACATGCTGTTTACGCCCGTATTCTTGTCTATCCAGTCTAAATCCGTCGCGAAGCTTCCTACGCGGCTTCCTGATCACAACGGGCGGGTTGCATTGCTGCGCAAGCTCCGTTGAGGCGGCGGGGGCTCACCTGATCGTGTTTGCTCTCAGAACCGATAGGCAAGAGCCTTGCCACACTGAAGGCGCCGAGGCCCTCCATCATCGCCCTGCTGGCGCCGGTCGTTGTTCGGGCGGCTGGAAACGCGCGGCGCGTCTTTAAGCCGGCGACCAATGGGAGGACGCCTTGAAACATTGGAACTCGGACTGCCCTTGCTGCGGCGAAGCGTTGCGCGGCGCCTGGAATCGCCGGAGATTTCTTGCCGCCGCCGGTGGAGGCGCCCTCGGGCTGTCGGTCGCCCGCTTCGCCTTCGCCGAAGACGTTCCGACGATCGCCTATGAATTGGTTCCCGATCTCCTGCGCCTGCCGCCGGATCTCTACCTCGGCGAGGTTTCAGGCGTCGCGCTCAATTCCAAGGGCCATATCTTTGTCCTGCATCGCGGTAACACGACCGGGCCCGCCTATGGCGCGGCGGCCGCGCAGTTGCTCGAGTTCGACGCCGACGGCAATTACCTGCGCGAGATCGGCCACAACCTCTACGCCTGGTCCTTCGCCCATACGGTGAAGGTCGACGTGCAAGACAATGTCTGGGTCACCGACAAAGGCTCGGACATGGTGATCAAATTCACGCCGGAAGGCCGGGTAGACATGGTCTTCGGACGCAAGCAGGAGGCCTCGGACGAGGACACGGCGCCCCTGAAGCATCCAAACCCGCCGCTGCCGGCGCGCGACGGATTTTTCCGCCAGGTAACCGACGTGGCGTGGGACGCCGCAGGCAATGCTTACATCAGCGACGGCTACATCAATTCCCGCGTCGCCAAGGTCGACAGGGACGGCAATTGGCTCAAATCCTGGGGCGAGCGCGGCACGGGTCCGGGGCAGTTCCACACGCCGCACAGCATTGCGGTCGACGCAGGCGGCAGCGTCTATGTCGGCGACCGCAGCAACCGCCGCATTCAGGTTTTCGACGGCGAGGGCACATTTCTGCGTCAGTTCACCATCGACGCGCCCGTGCCTCCTGATGCAAAGCCGGCGATTGGCGATATGCCAGACGAGGCCACACTGGCCGCTGGCACATTCGCGCCCGGAGCGCCTTGGGCGATCTGCTTCACGCCGCCGCCGAACCAGTTTCTCTACGTTTCCGACGGCTTTCCCGGCCGCATTTACAAGCTGACCCTCGAAGGAAAATTGCTGGGAATGTTGGGGCGGTCCGGCAAGAGGCTGAAACAATTCGGCTGGATTCACGAAATGGCCTGCCCGGCGCCGAACGTGCTTTTTGTCGCCGAGCTTTTGAACTGGCGGGTGCAGAAGCTGTTGCTGGAAGGCTGACGCGATACGAGTACGCGACAGCGCCCGAGGCGGGCGGCGTCTCGTGGGCGACTTAGGTCAACCCGGGCGCGCGCCCGCGACGAGATTCTCCGGCCTCGCCTTCAGGCTGCGCGCCGCAAGCTCATTTCCGCCAGGGTCGCGCCGCCCTGTTTGGTCAGGCGATAGGGGGCCTCGAACCCGTCTTCTATTTTCACCACCAACCGTTTGCGCTTCAGGTACTGCATGAGCGCATTGATCGATCGCTGCGGTATGTTCGTCAGATGCTTCACGTCCCTGATCCGCAGCGCGTCCGCGTCGCTGATCGTTTGCAGCACAAGGCGGATACGATCCGATCGCACCGGCAGGCGTAACGGCGGGGGACTCGTTTCGAGGGAGCGAACTGCGGATGTTCGAGGCCGGCCGCAGTCAGCCGAAAAGCCGGCGCGCCGCTCGGGCTTTCGACAATCTCGACCAACCCGCCCTCAAGCAATTTATCGAGGCTCCGTTCGATATCGCATCGAGCCAGTGTCTTCAGCATCATCAGGCTCGAGACATCCGCGGCGCGCTCTGCCGGGACCGCCGACAGCACCCGGGTCTCGTCACGGGCCAGGACAGCGGTCTCGTCGTCGGCCCGCTTGATCAGCCAGGACGGATGATCCGGGTCAACAAAAATAATTCGTCCGCGCGCTTGGAGTTGGATGAGTAGTTGTCCAACTCTCTCGCGGGAGAACCCCGACTCGTGCGCGAGGGTGGAGGCGCCCTTTGGCCGGTCCAGCAAATCGAGCAGACGTCGGCCGCTGGGTCCGGGCTGAGGGCATCCGGGGTCGCGTTGCGGCCTATCCGCCAGATCGAATTGGAGCTGCGCGTCGGGCCCAGGCGGCCGGCCTTTCTTGACGCGCAGATCGGCGACGGTTTCGAAGTCGCAGGTCTCGCCGGTCTTGGTAGCGGACCACAGCTTCGAGTCGCTCCGTCTGGCAAGGCCCAACTCCGCGAGCTTGCGAAGGGCCGTCTCTGTCTTCTTGAGGTCGAGCTTCGCCGCGCCTGCGATCCTTCTTTGGGAGAAGCCGGGATCCCGCAGAACCATGAGGCAAGCGGCCTGCGATTTGGTCAGGACCCGGGGATTCGGAACAGCTTTTTTCATCGAAGAGTCCATATCGATTCGAAATATCGAATTATGAGCCTTGGCCCTTCGCTGCGCGCCCTTTCGTTGCGTCCATCCACAATTTCTTCGTCGCCGCGCTCGCTGAGCTAGACGCCGCGGTCGGCGGTCGCGTCGTATGTGACGCCTATTTTGACCGCAGCTTCTCCGCCGCGCGGGGGGCGAAATAGGTCAAGACCCCGTCGGCGCCGGCGCGCTTGAAGGCGATGAGGCTCTCCATCATCGCCTTGTCGCCGTCGATCCAGCCTCTCTCTGCCGCCGCCATGATCATCGAATATTCGCCGCTGACCTGATAGGCGAAGGTCGGCGCGCCGAACTCGTCCTTCACCCGGCGGATGATGTCGAGATAGGGCATGCCGGGCTTGACCATCACCATGTCGGCGCCTTCGTCGAGGTCGAGCGCGACTTCCCGCAACGCCTCGTCGCTGTTGGCCGGATCCATCTGATAGGTGCGCTTGTCGCCTTTGAGCGCGCCCGCGGAGCCGAGCGCGTCGCGGAACGGCCCGTAGAAGGCGGAGGCGTATTTCGCCGCGTAAGCCAGGATCTGTACGTCGAGGAAGCCCTCGGCGTCGAGCGCCTCGCGGATGGCGCCAACCCGCCCGTCCATCATGTCGGACGGCGCGATCACGTCGGCCCCGGCGCGCGCCTGGTTCAGCGACTGGCGCACCAGCGCCTTGACCGTCTCGTCGTTGAGGATGCGGATGTCGCCGCTTTCGTGTTCGTGCACGAGGCCGTCATGGCCGTGGCTCGTATAGGGGTCGAGCGCGACGTCGGTGACGAGGCCCAAGGCGGGGAACTCGCGCTTGATCGCCCGGCAGGCTTTGCAGACGAGATTGCTCTCGTTGAAGGCCTCCGACCCATGCTCGTCCTTCAGATGCGGCTCGGTATAGGGGAAGAAGGCGATCGCAGGGATATCGAGCTTCATCGCGCGCTCGGCCTCGCGCACCGCCTCGTCGACGCTGAGCCGGTCGACGCCGGGCATCGCGGCGACCGGAACGCGCTTGGCTTTGCCCTCGACGAGAAAGAGCGGCCAGATGAGGTCGCTTGTCGTCAGCACATGTTCGGAGACGAGGCGCCGCGCCCATTCGGCCTTGCGGTTGCGGCGGGGCCTGTGGGCGATGTCGAGCCGGTGGGCTTCCGAGATGCGGGACGGCTTGTTCAATGAACGCTCCTCCTGAAGCTGTTATAAGGCAATGCTCCTTCCTTGCGCCACCGGATGTCGTCGCTGCGTGTTCCCAATGGGCGAAGGTCTAGACCGTCGAAATTGAGAGCCTCGGAGCCTGTGAAAAAGATGGAGTCCAAAAATACTTGTTTCGCGGACTCCGGACGTCTGTTAGTTAAGTCTCGGCCCACGCTGTAATTGTTTGGGTGTTCGATAGTCCTCTCAAACGCCACACCTACATGCCAACCGCAGCTTCAATTCGAATTTCGGGAATTACCCTTGAGAATTTTAAGGCTTTTGAACAATATACTTTAACCTTCGAGCAAGTCAATATCTTGGTTGGCCCAAATAATTCTGGAAAATCCACAATTATAGGTGCGCTCCGTGCTCTTGACAGCGGCCTAAGAATAGCGAGATCGCGCAAACCAGAGCGAGTATATTTCGATGACGACAGTGAAATCGGATATAGGATTCCAAAAGATAGTCTACCAATTTCGCTTGAAAACGTGCACAGCAATTACAACTCTGAGAGGAGCACGATAACTTTTAGATTAAGTAACCGAAACCAAATTCATTTAATTTTTGCTGCTGACGGCGGTTGCGTGCTAATTCCAGAAGTAAATGGCGAGATAGTAAGAAGTGCGGCAGCTTTTAAAAAATATTTCCCGATATCGCTTACTGTTGTTCCAGTCTTAGGTCCTGTCGAACATAACGAAGTCCGACGAGAAAGGAGCACTGTTGTCGAGGGACTTTCAACGCACCGGGCCTCGCGTCATTTTCGAAGCTATTGGCACTATTTTTCTGATGGCTTTGATGAATTTGCCGCTCTCGTCAAATCAACCTGGCCCGGGATGGAAGTGGAGCCTCCCGAACCCGACCCGTCGAATAACTATCTTACCATGTTCTGTCGTGAAGAGCGGATGACTTGCGAATTATACTGGGTCGGATTCGAATTCCAAATTTGGTGCCAGCTCTTGACGCATCTATCAAGGGCAAAAGGTAGCTCGCTTGTCGTTGTCGATGAACCTGAGACGTACCTTCATCCCGATGTGCAACGTCAACTGCTCGGAATTGTCCGAGATATCGGCGCGGATGTCGTGTTCGCCACCCACTCCAGCGAGATCATGTCGGAGGCTGATCCTTCTGAAATCGTACTTATCAACAAGAGAAGACGAACAGGAGAGCGACTAAAAGACGTTGTTGGAGTTCAGAGAGCGCTCGACGCTGTGGGGTCCGCGCAGAATATCACGCTGACAGCGCTCGCACGTAGCAGGAGGGTCTTGTTTGTCGAGGGGGAAGATGACTTTAGGCTTCTTCGGCGGTTCGCACGTCGACTTGGGCTGACAGAGTTAGCCGCGGGAATGGGCATTATCGCGCTTCCATCTGGCGGCTTCGGCTCCTGGCAAAGGGTAACAACTCTTGCCTCGGGAATCGCAGACGCCCTTGGCGCCCCACTAGTGGATCGCGTCTGACATTTGAATCCCGAGGGGGATTCCTGTCGGACTCGCGGCGTGCAAGTCTGCGGCATGCGCCCTGGCATTTCCATATCCGTCACGCCCGCCGACCTTGATCGGCTCGTCGCTCTGGTCAAAGACCGCAACGCACCGCAGAAGCATGTCTGGCGGGCGCAGATCGTATTGCTGAGCGCCAGGGGCGCCGGGACGAACGCGATCATGTGCGAGACGGGCAAGTCCAAGACCTGCGTCTGGCGCTGGCAAGAGCGTTTCGCCGCCGAAGGCGTGGACGGACTTTTGCGCGACAAAACGCGGCCTTCGCGCATCCCGAAGCTCGATCCCTCGGTCGCCGAGCGTGTCGTCGCGCTGACCATGGAGGCGCCGCCGCACGAAGCGACGCACTGGACCGGTTCGGCAATGGCGGGGGCGGCTGGCGTCAGCGTCAGCTCCGTGCAGCGCATCTGGCGCGCGCACGGGCTCCAGCCGCATCGGGTCCGGCAGTTCAAGCTGTCCAATGACCCAGCCTTCGTCGAGAAGCTGCGCGACGTCGTTGGGCTCTATGTGGATCCCCCGGCGCACGCCGTCGTGCTCAGCGTCGACGAAAAGAGCCAGATCCAGGCGCTCGACCGAACCCAGCCCGGCCTGCCGCTCAAGAAAGGCCGCGCCGGAACCATGACCCACGACTACAAGCGGAACGGGACGACGACCCTGTTTGCGGCGATGAACGTGCTCGACGGAACCGTCATCGGCCGCAACATGCAGCGCCACCGGCATCAGGAGTTCATCCGCTTCCTCAACGCCGTCGAGCGCGAAGTTCCCGTCGGCAAGACCGTCCATGCGATCCTCGACAACTACGCCGCCCACAAGCATCCCGCCGTGCGCCAATGGCTCGCGCGCCATCCGCGCTGGACCTTCCACTTCACGCCGACCTCGTCCTCCTGGCTCAACGCCGTCGAGGGCTTCTTCGCCATCCTGACCAAGCGGAGTCTCAAGCGCGGCGTGTTCCGATCCGTCACAGACCTACAGGCCGCCATCAACCGCTTCCTCGAAGATCACAACACCCACTCGAAGCCGTTCCAATGGGTCGCCGACCCCGACAAAATCGTCGCCGCCGTCAGACGAGGGCATCAGGCGTTAAATTCGATCCACTAGCAATTGCTGCGATCTATGACCGAGACTATCACTGCGACGAGCAGATCGATGAAGTGGTTAATGCGCTTTCAGGACAACTAAAGCTGGCGCACGTCCATAAGTGTAAGGAAATAGAGAATTATCTTCTCAATCCATATGTTCTTGACCGTGTTCTCGACCGACTTCTCGAGGAACGTGCGGCACGTGAGGGAGTTGGCGTTGAAGGTCGACCGAGCGCTGCCGATATGCTTCTCGAAATAACAAATCCAATGAGGGACGACGTGTTATCGCAGCTTACGGCCAGACGCGGCGACTATCTCAGAAATACAAGAAGGGATTCGTCAGTTATCAATCGTGAAACAATAGTTTTATTCGACCGCCTCTGGAATGACTTAACAAGGAGGCTGACGATCGTACCCGGCAAAGACGTGCTACATGCGCTCAGACGAAAAATCCAGGAGAAGTTTGGCGTATCTCTGACGGATGCTCGTATCGTTGAGGCTATGCGTCGAGATGACATTCCATCTGATTTGCAAAGCCTCCTCCGAGTTCTTGATCGTTTCCGACAGACTGCACCGTAATCCTCGGAGTCAAAATCTTGGTCATTCGAAATCAAGCTTAGAGCAGGAACTCGTTATGACGGAAACAAGGCTGTCATCGCGAGCGGGGCGACACAACACGTCGGGCTCTAGGACGCACAGCCGAGGGTGAGCCCGATGTCGACGACTGAGTCGACGTTTTGCTTCCGTAAATCAAAATTCTGTGGTATTGTCGCCTCATCACCGGACGGAGACCCCTTTCAATGACCGAGAGTTGCAAAAAGTTAAAGTTAACGGCTCGCCGGATATCAGGATCTGCCGTAATATATTGAAATGGCAAGATTCTCTATTTTCATTTCCTTGCGCCTGGGTTTCATTTCCTTGCGTTTGGCTTTCAATTCCTTGCGCTGGGCTTTCCATTCCTTGTCTCCGGGGCCGAAGAGCCGGCCGCGGCGAAAAAAGTAACAGTTTTTGGCGCCTAACCCTTTGAGAACGTTTCGCCGCTTACAAAAGTGCGAGGGCGCTCCTCGTTATGACGATCCCGTGAAAGCGCGACGTGCTCTAGATGTGAACTCGCCAAACACCGTTGGCACAAGCTTGGAAACCGTCGGATGGATAGCGATCACGCGGGTGAATGCCGAAGCCGTGACCCCCGCGGCTGTCGCCTTGCTCGCCCGTTGAGCGCAGTCGAGTTTCGAAAACGTTGTACGAGATGTGGGTGAAGGTGCCGCGGCCGTTGCAGTCGCCGAGCGCCCAGATGTCCGGGGACGCTGGTCCTCAGTCCGTCGTCGACGGCGATGTAGCCGCGCCCGTGGACCTGGACGCCCGCCGCCTCGAGCCCGAGGTCGTCGGTGTTGGGCCCCATCCTCCTCTTCGGGGCTACGCCGCGGCGTCCTCGCGCGCCCCGACCATATACTGCACCAGCTCTTCCGCGTTGGTTCGCGCGGTGACCTTCTCCGTGACCTTGCGGCCGCGGTGCATGACGATCACGCGGTCGGTGACGGCGAGGGCGTCGGGCAGGATGTGGGTGATGAGGATGACCGGGACGCCTCGGTCCTTGAGCGTCCGGATGAGCTCGAGCACCTTGTGCTGCTCGGGCACGCCGAGATTGTTGGTCGGCTCGTCCATGATCATGAGCTTGGCCTCCCAGTAGACGGCGCGGGCGATCGCGACCGCCTGGCGCTGCCCGCCCGACAGTTTCTCGATCGGATTGGTGAGGGTCGGAATGCGGATCTGCAGAGAATCCAGCGTCTGCGTCGATTCCTTCAGCATCAGCTTGTCGTCGAGCGTCTGGACGAGCCCGCCGAAATGGCGCTTCTTGACCTCGCGGCCGAGAAAGATGTTGGCGCCGACATCGAGGTTGTTGGCGAGCGCGAGATCCTGGTAGATCGTCTCGATCCCGACCCGGCGCGCATCCATCGGGCTGGCGAAGGCGGCAGGCTTGCCGTCGAAGACGATCTCGCCCTCTTCCGCCTGGTAGACGCCGGACACGCATTTGATGAGTGTCGACTTGCCTGCGCCGTTGTCGCCGAGCAGCCCCACCACCTCGCCGCGCCGGACGTCGAGACTCACGTCATCGACCGCAACGAGGCCGCCGAAGATTTTCGACATGTTGCGGATGGAGAGCAGAGGCTCGCTCATCGCCTGACCCTTCCCCCCGCCCGGGCCATGATGAGATCGCGCGACTGGTCGATCAGCACCGCGACGATGACGACGGTTCCGACGACGATGAACTGCCAGAACGCGTCGACGTTGAGCATCACGAGCCCCGTGGTCAGAACCGCGATGATAAGCGCGCCGATCACCGTGCCGATCACCGTCCCTGCGCCGCCGAACATGCTGACGCCACCGATGATGACGGCCGCGATCGAGGACAGCAGCAGGGGATCGCCGATGACGGCCGAACCCGCAGTGTAGCGAAGCGTCGAGAGGAAGCCGGCGACGCCCGACGTCGCGGCGGAGAGCATGTAGAGCTCGATGATGTGGCGGTCTACGGGAATGCCGCTGCGCACCGCCGCATCCATGCTGCCGCCGATCGCATAGGTGTGCCGGCCGAACTGGGTCTTGTGCAGAAGAAACATCGCCCAGGCGACGACGAACGCCGTCAGGACGACGGGGTAGGGCAGGATGATGTCCATGCGGCGCAGCAGCTCGCCGCCGACCTCCGGCCGGTGGAGGAAATAGAGCCCGCCGCCCTCGCCGCCAATGTGATAGATCAGCGCGTCGTTGCCATAGGCGCGGATGTCCGCGGGAAGGCCGATCACGGTCGTGTTCTCGGACATGAGATAGGCGACGCCGCGCACGATGAACGAGGTGCCGAGCGTCACGATAAAGGCCGGCACCTTGAGCTTGGCGATGATGACGCCGTTGATGAAGCCCACGAGCGCCGCGCCACCGACGCCGGCGGCAAGCCCCACGAGGACGGACGGAAACAGCGGGACGCCGGAATTGAAGGCCCCGCGCAGCGCCAGCGCCGAGAGGACCGAGGCGAGGCTCATCACCCATCCGACCGAGAGATCGATTCCGGCGGCGATGATGACGAAGGTCTGACCGAGCCCGAGCAGAAGCACAGGGATGATCGCGACCAGAATGTTCTGCGAATTGCGGACAGTGAGAAAATTGACCGAGCCGCCCGTCGTCAGCGGCACCGCGACGACGAAGAAGAGCACCATCACGCCCAGGAAAACCCATGCCCAGATGCGGCTGAGGAAGAGCGCGGCGCGCTGCGCAGGCGTCAGCGCGCCCGGAGGCGCGGCGGCGTGGCTCGACGCCAGCCTCGAGGCGCGTTCGGTCACGGGGTTTCCTCAGGATGTTGGCGGTGCCCCCCGCCCGGGAAGTCGCATCAAGGGCGCTGAAGGCGCCCTCGACGCTTGTTGTGCGCTTACTTTCCTGGCACCTGATAGATGAAGCGGGCGACGGCCGGGTCTTTCACGTTCTCCTTGTCGATGATCGCAAAGCCGGTTTCGACGCGGCGCGGCAGGCTGGTGACGCCGGCGGCGTCGGCCGCGGCGAACATGACCGCCATATAGCCCATGTCGAACGGCTTCTGCGCCAGCACCAGGCTGACCGTTCCCTTGTCCATCAGTTCCATCGCCTGCTTGGTGGCGTCATAGGCGACGACCTGGACGTTGCCGCCGAGTCCGGCGTTGACGACCGCCGCGCCAGCGCCCTGCGCGCTGAATACGTTGGTGCCAAAGACGCCCGCGAGGTTGGGTTCGCGCGCGAGCACCGCCGCGGTCTGCTGCGTCGCCTTGTTGGCGTCGTCCAGATTGTAGTCGGGACCGAGAACCTTGACGTTCGGGAAGTCCTTCGTCATCTCCTCCTTGAAGCCCTTTTCGCGGCCCTCGACGGAGCTGACGTTGGGGTTGGTCGAATTGATATAGACGGTCCCCTTGCCGCCGATCGCCTTGGCGAGCCCGCGCGCCGCGATGCGGCCGCCTTCGGTGTTGTCGGAGCCGATGTAGCTTAGGGGGAACTTGACCGGCCCGGTGGCGTAATTCCCGTCGCCGAGGAAGGTGTCGACGGTGATGACCTTGATGCCGTGGTCGACCGCGGCCTGAAGCGGGCCCACCATCTGATCCTTATCGACCGGAGCGGTAATGATATAGTTGAGGTCGCCGCGCGCGACCATTGCGTCGAGGAGGGGCGTCTGGGCCTCTACGCCCCAGGTCGGCGGAATCTGGGTGACGACGTCGATGCCGAGGTCCTTGGCCGCCTTCTCCACGCCGATCTGCATGACCTGGTAGAAAGGATCGACCACTCCGGGCAGGAAGCCGATCTTGAGCTTTCCTGCGGCCTCGGCGCCCTCAGACGTCAGGGCCAGAACGAGCCCCGCGGCCATAGCCAATAGCGATTGCCTGCGCATGTTGATTTCCTCCCTTGCCGCCGCGTCCGTGACGCGCCGCCGGCTTGACGCGGCGATCTCGCAATCGAGGGCTCAAAGCATGTTCATGTCAAGTCGCGCAACGGGTGGATCACCGAGGCGGAGCGCGGACGACAAGCGACATGACGACGCGGGTCAGCGCCGCCAGGGGAGCCGAAGCCGGCCACCGAGCCCGCCTTCGACCGGCTGAGCCGCGGACGTTAAGGTTTGTAGGTCTTTCCGGCCGTTTTGTGCGGGCCGACGGGACCGCAAGGGCAAGGCGCGCTCGGCCTCCCCGCCGCGACTGCTGGGCGCCTGGTCGAGCGGGCCAGAAAGAGAGTGCGGGCCGTTCGGAAGCGCGATGAGGCCTGGCATGCGGTTTCGATCCATTCGGCGCGGCAGGCCGTCTGCTGCGGTCGTGACCCGGGCGGCAGCGAACCCCGCATTGATCGGTTCATAGCAACAGTATCTTTAATTGTCTCATGTGAAATCGAATATGTGTCTGCGCCACGACATGGACGCCATCCATGACCCATTCCGGGGCGGTCGCGACCGCCGTCGCTGCCCGCGCGGCCGGACGGCAGGCGCGCGTCGCGCGGCGGCTCAGCGCATCGCCCTTCCTTGCCGAGCCGCTCAGCGCGCTTGGGTACGATAGCCGGGAGATTTGGGCCTGGGACATGTATGAGGCCGCCGTGCTCGCTTTCGCTGCCCATTGCCGCAAAGCGGCCAGGCATGAGGATGGGCTCGTGCGTTTGCTCGAGATCGGCGGCGGCCGCAGGCCGCTCCTGACTCCGGAACAGGCCCGGACCGCAGGCATCGCCTGTACGGTCAACGATATTTCGGCGCGCGAACTGGCGTTTGGGCCGCCGGAATTCGCGAGGGCCGAATTCGACGTCGCCGGCGCCGTCGATCCCGCTCTCTTCGGGCGCCACGATCTCATCATCTCGCGCATGGTGATGGAGCATGTCCGCGACGCTTCGCGCGCATGGGCGAACATGGCGGCCCTGCTGGCGCCGGGCGGCGTCGCGCTCGCATTCCATCCGACGCTCTACGCGCCGCCTTTCGTGATCAACCGGCTGGTCCCGGAAACGCTCACCGCGCCAGTGCTGAAATACTTCTTCGCCGACCGCCATGACGGCGACTTCCCCAAATTTCCGGCGCGCTACGATCTCTGCCGGGCTGATCCCGCCGTCGTCGAGCCGGCGCTGCGTCGCGCGGGCTTCCGGGAGGTCCTCACCGCCCCCTTCTGGGGCGACCGCTATTTCCGGCATTTGCCCGGAATTCGGGAGGCCGGCGACGCTTTCAGCGCGCTCGCCGAGCAACGCGACTGGCGCCTGCTGGCGAGCTACGCCTACACGATCGGGCGCAAGTGAGGGCGTGATACGGATGGGGCAGGGCGGATTCGCGCCTGCGCGTCCGGCAATCCTGTCGGCGGCGGCGAAGCCGAAACCGCAGCGCGAACGATCAACGCTGCGGACTTCATCGCGATGGCCGAGGCGAAGCTCGGCCGCAAGGTTCGGCCGGGCAAAGGAGCACGAACCGCACGCTGGACGGATGGATTTATATGGGAAATTCGTGTCATGTCTCGGTAGGCCGTCCTAGGTCGAGGAAATCGAATCGTGTCGACGCAAAAATACTCCGTGACACCACACCAGGTTGAGACGCTTCTCAGTTGGGTGAAGTCAGGCGAAATCGCGATCCCAGAAATTCAGCGCCCTTTCGTCTGGGAATCCGTCAGAGTTAGGAACCTCCTCAACTCCCTCTATGCTGGTTATCCAGTCGGCTACCTCATAACTTGGAGGAATCATACGGTCCGTTTGAAGGACGGAACGTACTCGGCCGGCAAGCGCATTCTTATCGATGGCCAGCAACGCGTCACGGCGCTAATGGCATCGCTCCTCGGCCGAGAAGTTCTTACCAAGGACTACGAAAGGACCCGGATCAAGATCGCTTTCAATCCGATCGAGGAGAAATTTGAAGTCGCCAACCCGGCGATTGAGAAGAACGCCGCTTGGATCTCTGACGTCAGTTCGATGTTCCGGGCGGACGCCGATTTGCTGGACATTGTGGACGGCTACGCCACCGCCAACCCGTCCGCGAACCGCAAGGTCATTGGCAAGACTTTGCAACGCCTAACGAAAATCACCGGCAACAACGTCGGAGTGATTGAACTTGCAGAGGACCTCGATATTGAGACTGTCACTGAGATATTCATTCGAGTGAATTCTGCCGGCGCCACGCTGAGCCAAGCTGATTTCGCTATGTCGAAAATTGCTGCGAACACGGAGTATGGCGGTGCACGATTGCGGAAGGCAATCGACTATTTTTGTCATCTATCTAAGGCGCCCGATCAGGCTGCCAGGATTGAGAATGTGGACAAGGATTTCGCGAAGTCGGATTTCTGGCCGAAAATAAAATGGCTGAAGGACGCGAACGACGATCTCTATGAGCCCACCTACACCGACATATTGCGGGTGGCATTCACGTCCCGCTTTGGCCGTGGCAAGCTCCAAGACCTTGTTGCGCTTCTTTCAGGTCGCAACTTCGAAACTAAGACTTACGAAGCCGCCGTAGCGGAAAAGTCTTTCGCTTCCTTGAAGGACGGCGTCCTCGATTTCGTCAACAAGACGCATTTCGACCGGATCACAATGATATTGCGATCAGCCGGGTTGGTGACGAACGAGCTCATCGGGGGTCAGAACGCCGTCAGTTTCGCGTATATCCTTTATCTCAAGGGACGCGCAGAAGGATTGGCGGCTGCGGAATTAGAGAGTCTTGTTAGGCGATGGTACGCAATGTCTGTTTTGCGCGGGCGTTACGCTGGGTCTCCCGAATCGGCTTTCGATCAGGACATGCGTTTGATTGCGGCGCAAGGGCTACGGAAGTATGTCAAAGCAGTGGTCGCAGCAGAACTCCCTGATTCATTTTGGACGGGAATGTTGCCGCAGCTTATGGATACCTCTTCCGCGTCGAGCCCATATTTCCAAGTATTCCGCGCGGCGCAGGCGAAGCTTGGAGACAAGGGCTTCCTCTCGCGCGACATTACTGTGCGCGACCTCTTACTCAACCGCGCCGATGTTCATCATGTGTTTCCGCGCAATGTTCTCAAGAAGCAGGGTCTACAACGGGGCCGTTATAATCAAATTGCCAATTTTGTCGTGGATCAATATTGCGATCGGGGACGACACACCTGAAAAAGTCTTTGAGGCTCTGCGGTTGCAGGTGTCCGGCGGGAAAGTGCGATTTGGCGGAATCACGAACCGCAAGATGCTCGAAGAGAATCTAGCTGAGAACTGTATTCCGGTGGCGATGCTAAACGGAAGGGTCATTGGCTTCGATGATTTTCTGGTTGAACGCCGTAAACTCATGGCTCAGCGGATAAAGACCTGGTTCGAGAGCTTGGGTCTCTGATCGAAGGCCCAGCAGCTCCACGGCTTCTTCGCTTTTGCTGCGCGGCGAGCGCTCGGCTGGCCGCGTTTGCGCTCAGTGCTCCGAACACGAACGCGCTCGCTCAGTCAATCTCTAGTTCGTCGAGCCCCACCGCCAAAGCGTCCGGCGCGAAGCGCGGCGCGAGCAAGTCGCCCGGTCCGAAGTCGAGCGTCTCGCGATAGCCATCGGGCGCCGGATCGCGGTGGACGCGTGCGGTCTGCAACACCGCGTCGATGACCCAGAGCTCGCGCACGGCGAAGCTGGCGTAAAGGCTGGCCTTGCGACCCATGTCGTACTCCAGCGACGAATCCGCGATCTCGACCACGAGGAGGACGTTGTCGGTGGCGAGGCCGGGGATGCCGTTCGCGCGCGGAAATATCACCACGTCCGGTTCGAGATAGGTGTACTCGCTGAGGCGAAAAGTGGTCGCGACGGCGAGATCGACGTGGCCCTGTAGCAGGCGATACCAACGTTTGGCGAGGGCGCTCTTGACGACCTCATGCGCGTTTCCCTTCGGCGACATCGGAACCAGATCGCCGCCGATCAACTCGACCCGCTCGCTCTCGTCCATCACGCCCGCGGCGACCATAGCCTCGACCTCGGCCACGGTGAAGCGGCGGCGCGGCAGGCCCTCTGCTGCCGTGGTCGTGACCCGGGCTGCGGCGGATTTCATGGCTCAGGCCCTCCTTTGGCGCCGACGGGTAACTGCCTACCATACCCTCGCCCTGAGGAGCGGCACCGGAGGCGACGCATCTCGAAGGGCGTTCCAGAGCGCACAGCCGACGCCACTGAAGCATCCTTCGACACGCGATGCTTCGCATCGCGGCTCAGGATGAGGGCATCGGTTTTGGCGCTCGTTGGAAGCTACAACGACGGACACTAGGCGGCCCCTTAAGAGCGAAGTTGTTCTCGCTCGAATATCAGGCGGTTGTGCGCCCCTTCTCCACGAAGTGGGGAAGGTGTCGGGCGAAGCCCGACGGATGGGGTGTGGAAAGCAGGAATTACGTCGTCGAAGGCTCGCTCTTGTAGTCGTGCAAGCCTCTCGGCTTCGAGGCAGCGGGCCATACCCCATCCGGCGCTTCGCGCCACCTTCCCCGCTTCGCGGAGAAGGCGTAGACGCGGCGACCGCCTCAACTCGATGACTTGTGTGAATCCCGTAGGGTCAGGCCCGGTTTTGGTTCTATCACAACGAGTTCCTGCTCTTGTCTTCGTGCGAGCTCAGCCTACCACATTTCGGACGAAGCCGTCCTGACCCGCGCCTTCGCGCCATCCTGTCGGCGGCGGCGAGGCCGAACAGGAGTCCGAACAGGAGATAGAGATGGCGCCAGTGGTCGGTGTCGATCTGCAGGCCCTGGACCATCTGGACGACGAGGCATGACCAGACCGGGATGACCTCCGTCTGGTAGGGCCCGCGCCGGAAGACGAGACGCCAGCCGACGAAGAGCACCGTGGCGGTGAAAGCCAAAAACGACAGGCCTCCGATCCAGCCGTAGGAGGCGAAGGCGTTCAGGTAGACCTCGTGCGGGTCCTGTCCGAGAATGGTGCGGAACTGCATCGGGCCGAAGCCGAAGATGCGCTCGAGCAGAAGCGGCACGGAGCGCGCCTGGTCTCCAAACCGCCCCGTCTCTCCCACGTCGTAATACTGGTCGAACGAGAAGCGCACGAAGAACATGTCGCGGATGTCGGGGACCGAGAGCGCGATCGCGAGCAGGACTGCGAGCCCGATCGTCCCTGCAAGAGCCGAGGTCGCAATGCGTATCCGCAGGCGAGGAGAAGGCGTGGTGAGAAACGTCAAGGCGAACAGAAGTCCGAGCGAGGCCGCGTAGTCGCCCCACGCTCCGCGGGAAAAACTGAAGAAGACGCCGAGCGTCATCACGGCGACGGCGGCGATTCCGGCGAGCGGATGTCTAGTCCTCTTCAGCAGCAGGTCCTGAATCGTCCAGACGATCGGCACGATGAGGAACGGGCCGAAGACGTTGGGGTCCTTGAACGGACCGGAAGCGCGGCCATTGTCGTAGAGCGTGAACAGCGGGCCCAAGCCGGCGACGTTGAAATAGCCGAGAATCCCGAGGATCGCCGCGATCACGCCGGCCAGGACGTAGGCGGAGCGAATGATCCGGATGCGGGGCAGGGGGGCTTCCGCGATCAGCGCGGCAAAGACGATCGACGTCATCGCCATATAGATCGAGACGCGACGAACACGACGGCCCTTTGGTCGTCGGTGAAGGGGATGAGCGCCATGAGCCCGCCCGCGTTCCAGAGCGCGAGCCACAGAACGAGCGGCGCCATGGTCGGTTCGAATGTCAGCCCGCCGCGGCATAGGCGGCGAGCACGACGAAGAACATGAATTCGTAGGGCGAGGGCTCGATGATCGCGGTCGCGCCGCAGACGACGAAGAGCCATAGCGTTACGTTGCGCAGCGTTTCGATGCGCACGCGACGCGACTGGGGGCGCGTCTCGGCCACGCTCGCGCTCGCCGCGGTCAAAAGGCGTTGGTCCCCTTGAGGATCGCCAGCGGCGTCAGCGCGAGAATGCGGAGGTCGAACAGGATCGACCAGTTCTCGATGTAGTAGAGATCGTGCTCGACCCTCTGCTGGATCTTTTCCGGCGTGTCGGTCTCTCCGCGCCAGCCGTTGACCTGCGCCCAGCCGGTGATGCCGGGCTTCACGCGATGGCGGGCGAAATAGCCGTCGACCACTTCATCATATTGCCGGTCCGCCGCCTTCGCCTGAAGGGCGTGAGGACGCGGGCCCACGAGCGACAGGTTGCCTTTGAATACGACATTGAAGAGCTGCGGCAATTCGTCGATCGAGGTCTTGCGGATGAACCGGCCGATACGCGTCACGCGTGGATCGTCTCGCGTCACCAGCCGCGAGGCTGCGGGGTCGAGCTGGTCGGCGTACATCGAGCGGAACTTGTAAACTTCAATCATCTCATTGTTGAAACCGTGGCGTCTCTGCCGGAAGATCACCGGCCCGGGCGTGTCGAGCCTGATCGCCAGAGCGGTGAGAACAAGCACGGGCGAGAGCGCGATCAGAGCGAGCGAGCCGACGACCTTGTCGAAGACGAACTTGATCACGACGTTCCAGTCGGCGATCGGCCGGTCGAGGATGTCGAGCACCGGAAGGCCGCCGATGTAGGAATAGGATCGCGGCCGAAAGCGCAGGTGGTTGGCGTGAGCCGCAAGCCGGATGTCGACCGGCAGGACGCACAGTTTGCGCAACATCGTCAGGATGCGCTTCTCTGCCGTGATCGGCAGCGCGAAGATCACGAGATCGACCCGCGAGCTTCTGGCGAAGGCGACGAGATCGTCGACCGTGCCGAGCTTCTGAAAGCCCTCGACAAAAACCGGAGACCGCGCGTCGCCGCGATCGTCGAAGACGCCGAGAATCCGAAGTTCGGCGGGATCGGCTGTTTTCAGGCCGCGCAGCACCTCGCCGCCGAGATCGCCGCCGCCGACCACGACCGCGCGGCGCTGCAGGCGGCCCGAGCGGGCAAGCGTTTCGACAAAGCGGGCCAGAACGAGGCGGTCGGCAAAAAGGAAGGCGAAGGTCAGCGCGGACCAGGCGGCCAGCCATACGCGGGACACGGAGTCATCGGCCTTGAGGGCGAATACCGTCGCGGTGAAGGCGAGCACGAGGAGAGTCCACGCGCCCGCGATCTGGAGGCAAGCGACGACGGGGCGGCGGAGCGCCGACGTCGTGTAGAGACGCCGTGCGTGGAAAATGACGGTCGCCAAAGTCGCGCCGAAACCGATGATCGCGAAATAGAGCGGCTGCGGTCCGACTCTCGGCGCGACGTGCGCGGCATAAGGAATAACGCCGGCCGCCGTGATGGCGAGCCAATCGACCGCGGTCACGAGACCGGCCAGGACAATTGTCGAGTACGCAGCCTTCGGCGCGTCCAGCGAAAGTGCGCGCAAAGCGTCGGGACCCGTGCGCTCGGGGTGTGCGAGGGCCGGCGCGTCGGCTGCGGCGGCGTCGGAGTTTTCATGCGCGGTCAGGGTCATGGGTCCTAACCCTCGGCGCGCGTCTGCAGCGGCTGCGCCCCGGCTGCGAGGGAACATTTGCGGCGCGGGGCCAGCGCGTCGCGGTAGCCAGCCAGCACGCCGTCGGCCATCGATTCGATCGTGAACTTTCCGGCGACGAAGCGGCTCAATTCAGCAGCTTCCGCCGCCCGCTGCGCGGGACTCTGGTCCAGCGCGTTCGCCATGCGTCCGGCGAGGTCGGCGGCGTCGCCGCACGGGCCAAGGCGGTCGGCGAAGGGTCCGAAAATCTCCGGCACGCCCCCGACGGCGGTGGCGACGATCGGAACCCTGGACGCCGCCGCTTCCAGGACAACGTAGGGCAGCGACTCCAGCCGCGAAGGCGCAACCAGGATACGGCCGAGCGCCATCGCCTCGCGAAAGGACATGACACCGGGGAACGACACGCGATCGAGGACGCCGAGCCTTCGCGCCAATTCAGTCAGGCGATCCTTTTCAGGACCCGAGCCAACGAGAACGAGCCGTGGCGCTGGGGTCCGCGCGCCGAGACGCGCGATCGCCTCGAGCAGGACATCCACGCCTTTGACCGCGCGCAACTCGCCGACATACACGAACTCGGCCGCGTCGGCGTTCGGCGCGACGGGGGCAAACTCGGAGGCGCGCAATCCGTTCACGACAATTCGACGGAGCCGCGTCTCATCGCCGACCTCGGCGTCGAAGCAACTCGCGATGTAGGCGCTCTCGAACAGGAATACGTCGGTCACCGGCGCGAGCAGCCGCTCGACGACCATGTAAAGGCGGTGGGCGGCGCGCCCGGGGCGATAGTTGAAGCTGCCGCCGTGCGGGGTATAGGCGCGCACGGCGTCAGGAGTATAGCCGGCGATCCTGGTCAGCCGCGCGAGGGCGCCGCCTTTCGACCCGTGGCCGTGAACGACATCAGGCGAGGCGGCGGAAATCCATCGGCCAAGGCGCGCTAAAGCCACAAAGTCGGATGCGCCAGGATCACGGCGAATCCGCGCGGTCTCCACGCCGAGACGAAGGCCCCCCGGGATCGCCGAAAGCGCCACGTCGACGCGCGAGGAGAGTCCCCCGCTGTCGAAGAACATGCCGACGTCGTGGCCGCGCGCGGTCTGTTCGCCCGCGAGATCGACGACGTGCCGAAATAGTCCCCCGAGCGGCGCGCGGAAGACGTGCGCGATCCTCAGTTTGCCGATCGCGCCGTCGGGAAAATTCGACACCAAAGGGTCATCCGAATTCTCCCGGTCACACTTCCCCGAGGCTCGATAGACCCGCGGGTGTTAAAACACTGTTCTCTAGAAAAAGCGCTCCTCGACGGTTATGGCGTCGCCCGGCCGGACCGGAAACGACAGCGGCGCCGGAAAGGTCACTGGGTGTCCGTCGACGACGCGGGTAATGTCGACGCTGCCTTCGACTGCGCGCGGCGTGAAGCCGCCGGCGACCGCGATGGCTTTTTGAACAGTCATGCCCATGATGAACGGGTATTGCCCGGCGACGGTCACTTCGCCGAGGACGAAGAAGGGCCGATAGGCCTCGACTTCCACTGATACGCTCGGTTCCCGCAAGAATCCCTGACGCAACCGCGCCTCGATTGTGTGTTCGAGTTCCGCCGTCGCGAGTCCCTGCGCCCGCACCCGGCCGATGAGCGGCATCGAGATGTCGCCCGCGCCGTCGACGGAAAAGGAGTTGCTGAGATTGTCCTGGCCGAAAACGATCACCCGCAGGCGATCGCCGCTGCCCAAACGGTAGGGCGTCTCGACGCTGGCTCGGGGCGTGGCGACGGTTGCGGTCTGCGAGGCGCATCCGCCAAGAAGCGCAGTCGCCAGGATCGCCACAAGAAGTCCGAAATGGTTCATGAACAATCCGCGGCAGCGGCCATTCTGCGCCCCGCAGTTCTATCGGCGTATGGTTAACGAACGCCGAACAGAGCGCCTCAGGCCGCTCGCCTTAACGAGCCGGAAACTATGTTGACCGAGATTTTGGGTCGGAGCGCGCGTGCGCTCGGGGAGCGGACCGGATGAGCGTCGGCAGAGCGAGCGAAGGCGCGGAACGCGAGCAGGCGATCGACCTGGGGCGTCTTGTCGCCGGAATTCGCCGCCGCCGGCGCCGGGTGATCTGGCCGACGATCCTCGCGCTCGTGGCCTCGACCGTTTTCGTTCTCGTTGTAAGTCCGCGCTACACCGGCGTCGCCAAGCTCCTGCTCGAGGATCAGGAGAGCTATTTCACCAAGCCGGACAAGGCGTCGGGGATGGATCCTGCGTCCACGATCGACCAGGAGGCGGTTCAGAGCCAGGCGGAAGCGGTCGGATCGGGCGACCTCGCGCGCAAGGCGATCGACAAACTCGGACTCGGAACAAACCCCGAGTTCAACCCGGATCGCGACGGCAAGGTCGACCAACGCCTCGTCGATAAATTCCTGTCGCGCCTGACCGTCTTTCCGGTGCCGAGATCGAGGGTGCTGCAGATTGAATTCGTGTCGCGCGACCCGGACCTCGCCGCCCGCGGCGCCAACACGGTCGCGGAGGTTTATCTGCAGTCCCTGACCGAGGCGAAAGCGAGCGCTGCGCGCACCGCCAGCACCTGGCTCTCGGGCAAGATCGAGGACCTGCGCGCCAAAGTCGCCGACGCCGACGCAAAGGTGGAGGACTTCCGCGCGGGCTCCGGCCTTCTGGCCGGCGCGAACGGGCAGACGGTCCCGGCCCAGCAACTCTCGGAGCTCAACGCGCAGCTCGCCAACGCCCGGTCAGCCGAGGCAGCCGCGACCGCCAAGGCCGAGCTCCTGCGGCGGCTCGAGACTGAGGGACGACTGGACGAAGCGCCTGAATCCGTGGCGGACGAGTCGATGCGCCGTTCCGTCGAACAGCGAGCGGCGCTGAGAGCGCAGATCGCCGAGGCTTCGCGCACGCTGCTGCCGCTGCATCCGCGCATGAAGGAATTGAACGCGCAGCTCGCCGGGCTCGACAGCCAAATTCGCGACGCGGCGGCCAAGAATGTTCGCGTGTTCGAGAACGACGCGCGGCTTGCCGCCGATCAGGTCGCGTCTCTCTCCGCGGCGATCAAGGAGCAATCGAGGACAGTCGCGACCGGCAATGCCGACGATGTGCGGCTGCGTGCGCTCGAGATGGACGCGAAGGGCGCGCGCGACCAGCTCGAAATCCTACCTTCAGAAATATCGCGAAGCCGCCGCGCGCGACGCCGACAGCGGTGCGCCGGCGAACGCGCGCGTGATTGCGACGGCAGAGCCGCCGCGAACGCCGACCTTTCCCAAGGTCTGGCAGACCATTTTGCTGGCGACGCTCGCCGCTTTCGTGGTCTCGATCGGCGTCGCCGCCGCCGCCACGCTCGCCGCCGGTGAAACCGAGGCGGCCGGGACAGCGGCCGCCATCTCGCCGGCACGGGAGCTTGCTGCGGGCGCAGCTTCCTTTCCGCGAAAGACGGGCCCAGATCCGAACCCGCCCGAGCCGCTCGCTCCGGCTGCGGCGTCCCAGCCTCTCAAGCCGGCCGATGAAGCCGCGATCGAGCCCTCGCAGTCGGACGCATTGGCCGAACGGCTGATGCGGTCGCGGACCCCGCAGGGGCGTCTGGCGGCGCTGATCGTCGGTAACGGGTCCGGCCGTGCGTTGACGCTCGCGCTCGAGACCGCGCGCCGTCTCTCCGCGAAGGGCCCGACGCTGCTGGTGGACGTCGGAGCGACGCAAGACTGGCTGGCCGACATCCTCGAACGCGAGGACACGGACGCAGTGGAGGTTCCGGGGCTCGCCGACTTGCTCGAAGGGAAGGCCGGTTTCGGCGAAGTCATTCGCCGTGATCTCTCGTCAGGCCTCGACGTCATCCCGTCCGGCGGAGACGCGGGCGGCGAGAGACTCGGGGACGTATTCGCCGCGTTGACGTCGGCTTACGGCTGCGTCGTCTTCCACGCCTCCGACTGGCGATCGGTTCGGGCGCGCGCGGCCGCCGAATTCGCCGACACCATAGTCCTCGTCGCGCCCGCCGCCATTTTGCGCCGAGTCGTCGATGAAGCGCGGGGAGCGCTTGGCGGCGGCGCCATGATCCTTCCCTTCGCCCTCACGCGCCCGCAGTCCGCGCTGGAAGAGGCCGTCTGACAATCCGCGCATCGCGGCCGTCAGGCGCGTCGCCGCCGGCATCAGGCGCGGCGAGCGCTTGATCCGGGATTTGGCGCGACGCGCAAGGCCGAGCCCGAACGCCGCGGTGTGGCCGAGCGCGCTCGTCGCGATGAACGTGTCGAACAGGACCTCCGCCTCCTCGCAGCACGTGGTCTTGTAGGGCGCTTCGCCAACGCCGAGATCCAATGTCTTGAACCCCCGTTCGATCGCGGATCGCACAACCTCGTGCAGCAGCAGTCTGCCCGGGCCGCAACGGGCGATGTCGGGATCGCGCTCGTGGGCGAAAACAAAGCCGCTCAGGCGAATCCGTCCGGGCAGGGCCCCCAGGACAGCGACGGCGCGATCGCCAAGCATGAGAGCGTGCAGCTCCATCGCTGCGGGTGCTCCGGCGAGGCCCTGAGTGGCTAGTCGGTGGAGGAAGGCCTGCGCCGGAGCGCATTCGTAAGCGTTGGGCGGCCCGCCGTCGGATGCCCGCTGGCGCTTCTGGTCGAAAAAGGCGGCCAGGATGCGCGACGCCTGCGCTTCGTCTTGTGCTGTGACATAAGCAACCGGGCCCATCGCCGCCAGCTGACCGGCCGTTCGGCGCAGGTTCTTCTTCGCAGCCTTCGAGAGATGCGCGTCACGCCAGGCGGAAAACGACAGCGGGAGCTCCGACTTGTAGGCGAAACTCGGGCTCGGCCGGCCGCCGAGGGCCGCCATGGGGTTCCTCGCCCCCTGCCAGTCGCGCGGCTGGTTGAGGAGCGCAAATCCGTCGATGCGCGCCGGAGCGGCGCGCGCCGCCGCCAATATGAGCGATCTGATCTCGCCGGCGCTCCAGAGGCGGCCGGGCCGGAAAAGGCCGAGGTTGAAATTCAAGTCCTTGCCGCCGAGGAAGGTCGCGACCGCCAGCGGCCCGCGCCGGCGCCGGGCGAGCGGCAGCAGCGCCGCCGGCTGACCGCACTCGTCTTTCGCGACGACGATGAACGGCTCGAAGCCGGTCGCCGCTCCGATGGTCGCGAACCAGGCCTCGGCGAAGGCGAAGGCCTGATAGGGCGAAGCGGGGGCGATCGCCTCGAGTTCAAGCCAGTCCCGGCGCGTTTGCCCTAGCGTCGGGAAGACTTCGACGCGCGCGATCTCGCCTTCGCTGGCGCGGCGCGCCCGCGCCGTGATTGGCGTTTTTGTCCAGGCGACCGGGTGAGACGTCGAAGTCATTGCCTCGAAAGCTGTTGGCGGCGTTAACAAAACTTTAACCGCGATCTACAGGTTGTCAATTGAGCCTGATACCATCGGCGATTGTATCGTTAATTTGCACAGCTACGGCATCGTGGGCGCGCGCTCTCCGATCTCTACGTCGCGTGGGGGCGTAATTTCCCCAAGGGCGCCATCGCTTCAATCGGCAAGGGTTCCCGCGCCTGGAGTGGCGTCAACCTTTCGCAAAGACCAAGGGTTCATGGTTCGCGCGGGCGCACCATGACGATCAAGAACGCGATCATCAGCGCAGGTTTCGCAGGCTTTCACGCCAGCGGCTTGCACCGTGCGGCCAGCGCCCTCATGCGCGGCCGCGGCCTCATTCTGACGTTCCACCACGTGCGGCCGGGGCGTCCGGCGACCGGCTACGCGCCGAACGGCGCGCTGGAGATCACGCCGCAGTTCCTCGACCTGACGCTGGACGTCGTCAGGCGCGAAGGCTTCGAGCTCGTATCGCTCGGCGAGGCGCGCCGCCGGCTCGTGGAGGCGCAAGGCGCGCCCTTCGCCGCGTTGACCTTCGACGACGGCTATCGCGACACGCTGACCGAAGCGCTGCCCGTGCTTGAACGCTGCCGCGCGCCCTTCACGGTCTATTGTGCGACCGGGTTCATCGAACGCACGGCGCGCCTGTGGTGGCTCGAGCTCGAGGAGGCGATCCACCGCCTCGAGACCGTCGACATCGGGAGGGCGCGCATCCCCGCGCGGACGCCGGCCGAGAAATCGGCCGCATTCGACCGGATCTACTGGCTGCTGCGCGGCCGGCCCGAACCGGAACTTCTGCAGACGGTCGGCGACCTCGCGCTCCGCGCGGGCGTCGACTGCCAGGCGCTCTCGGACGGGCTCTTCATGGGCTGGAGCGACGTGATCCGGCTGAGCCGCCATCCGCTCGCGACCGTTGGCGCCCATAGCGTGACGCACCGCCGCCTGGCGCATTGGAGCGCCGACCAGGCCCGAGCGGAAATGGCGAATTCCAAAGCCTCGCTCGAGGCGCGGCTCGGGATCGAAGTGGACGCCTTCGCCTATCCCGTCGGCGATCCGACCAGCGCCGGCGCACGCGAATTCGCGCTTGCGCGCGAACTCGGCTTCGCAACCGCGGTCACGACGCGCCCAGGCATGCTGTTTCCGGAGCACGCCCGGCGCCTGACCGCGCTGCCGCGCGTGTCGGTCAACGGGCGTTGGCAGAGCGCCGAGGCGCTGCAAGTGCTCCTGAGCGGCGCGCCGTTCTGGCTATGGAACGGCGGCCGGCGGATTGCGGCGGCGTAAGCGCGGCTCGGGTCTTCGGATTGCCTAGCCGAAGCGCCTGCTGCTCTTGAGGAAGATCCTCATGGCGACGCGGCTCCAATATTGCGACTTCGCCTCGGAATCCGCCTCCCAACTTTTCTGGCGCGCTACCCAGTAGGCGCGACCGGCATGGTCGCGGATCAGCGCGTCGGCCGCCTCCTCCGTCATTTCTGCGGTCTCGGCTCGACCAGTGAATGACCGCGCCATTGTGACTTCGCTGCTCCCGTCGGTTCGCGCAAACGTCTTCGCTGGCGCAAAGGTTGCTCTGATTGCCGTTACGGAACTCTTAATTCGCATTCAATCGGCGGAATCGCTATGCTCGGACATCGTCAGGCCATCGGCGAAAGAGCGTTCTTGGCTCGATGTCATTCCTCCGGACTTCTCCATGTCCGCTTCGCCCGACGCGTCTCTACCCGTGCAGCCCGCGAAACTCGCGGCGGCGCTCGGCTGGCTCGCAGACGGGGCGCGTTCCGCCGCCCGCTCGCAGGATGTGCTGGAGCAGCTTTGCGTCCGTCTCGTCGAATGCGGTCTGCCGCTCTGGCGGGTTGCGGTGTTCGTGCGCACGCTGCATCCGTTGCTGATGGGGCGCGGCTTCGTCTGGCGGCCGGACCACGAGGTCGAGGTAGGCGAGGCGCCGTTTCAGCTGCTGGACGACACGACATTCCTGGCCAGTCCCGTGCAGAAAATCTACCTCACCGGCGAAGCGATCCGCCGCCGGCTCGCCGATCCGGATTGCCCCGACGACTTCCCGTTTCTCAATGAATTGCGGGCGGACAACGTTACCGACTATCTCGCCCTGCCGCTGAACTTTACCAACGGCGAAATCCATGTCGCCACCTTCACGACGCGGCAGCCCGGCGGCTTCTCCGAGAATCATGTCGCAGCGCTCGAAGCGATCGGACCGCCGCTTTCGAGGGTGGCCGAGGTGAGGGCGCTGCGCGTCACCGCGATCAGCCTGCTCGATGCCTATGTCGGACACAAGGCGGGCGAGCATATCCTGGCCGGCCGCATCCGGCGCGGCGACGTCGAGCGAATTCGCGCGGTAATATGGCTTTCCGACATGCGCGGGTTTACGCGGCGCGCCGATGCGATGGCGCCTGCTTCGCTGATCGAGACCCTGAATCTCTTCTTCGACAATCTCGTGCCCCCGATCGAGTCGGAAGGCGGCGAGGTCCTGAAGTTCATGGGCGATGGTCTCCTGGCGATTTTTCGCATTTCGGAGAGCGCGGACGCGGACGAGGCCTGTTCGCGGGCGTTGCGGGCGGCGAAGGCGGCGCAAACGAATATCGCGGCGCTGACGGGCGCGAGCCCGGGCGAAGGCGTCGAGCCGCTGCGGTTCGGACTCGCTCTGCACCTGGGCGAAGCGCTCTACGGCAACATTGGCGCGGGCACGCGCCTCGACTTCACCTGCATTGGTCCATCCGTCAATCGCGCCGCGCGCCTGGAAAAAGTCGCCTCCCGCCTCGGACGAACCGTGGTCGCCTCGGCGGCCTTCGCGCGTCATAGGCCGGAAGAATTTATCGCATTGGGCGACTTCGAACTCGCGGGGTTTCGCGAGCCCGAGAAGGTTTTCGGATTGCGCGACGAATTGGGCTGAGCGTTCGTGTTGCCGTCGGGATGACTTTGCGATACGCATGCCCTTGATGGTTCCCTTCGGGGATCAAAAGGGAACACGGTGCAGGCTTAAAAGGCCGATGCCGTGGCTGCCCCCGCAACTGTAAGCGGTAAGACGACGCCACTTATGATCACTGGGCAACCGGGAAGATCGGCGTCCGTCGTTGACCCGCGAGCCAGGAGACCTGCCATCGCTCGTTGCAGCCGATCTCGGGCGAGGTGACCGATGGTTTGTCTCTTTTGCGGCATCACCCGCGATCGTGCTGTTTTCCTCCAACAGCATGCGAGGGTGTCATGCCTGGAATCGTCTCAAGCGTCCTGAACGAGGGCGGCGCCGATCTGCGCCGCAGGTTGATCGCTATCTACGCCGTGCTGATCGGCGGCAATATTCTCATCTGGCTCTGGGCGCTCGTTGTCCTCGGCGATCGGCCGGTGCTGCTCGGAACGGCGCTGCTCGCCTATACGTTCGGCCTGCGCCACGCGGTCGACGCCGATCATATCGCGGCGATCGACAACGTTACCCGCAAGCTGATGCAGCAGGGCCAGCGCCCGGTCGGCGTCGGCTTCTTCTTTTCGCTCGGCCACTCGGCGGTCGTGGTCCTCCTGTCGGTCGGCGTTGCGTTCGCCGCGTCCGCACTGACTTCGCGCTTTGACTCGATGAAGGCGGTCGGCGGGATTATCGGCACGAGCGCCTCCGCGCTCTTTCTGTTCGCCATCGCCTTCATCAATGTTCTGGTGCTGATCTCGGTCTACCGCACTTTTCAGGCGGTGAAGCGCGGCGAACCGTTCGCCGAAGATGATTTTGACATCCTGCTCAACAAGCGGGGCTTCCTCTCGCGCATCTTCCGTCCGGTGTTCCGCCTCGTCACCAGGAGCTGGCATATGTTCGCGGTCGGGTTCCTGTTCGGGCTCGGTTTCGACACCGCGACCGAGGTTGCGCTGTTCGGCATTTCCTCGTCGCAGGCCGCCAACGGAATGTCGTTCAGCTCGATCATGGTCTTCCCGGCGCTGTTCACCGCGGGCATGTCGCTCATCGACACCACCGACGGCGTATTGATGCTCGGCGCCTATGGCTGGGCCTTCATGAAGCCCGTCCGCAAGCTCTACTACAACATGACCATCACCGCGGTTTCTGTCGTCGTGGCCGTCCTGATTGGCGGCCTCGAAGTCCTCAACCTCATTGGTGACCAGCTTGGCCTTACCGATGGCGGCGGCTTTTGGGGGGCGATCGGCGCCATCAACGACAACTTCGGCGTGCTCGGCTATGTCATCATCGGCATTTTCGCGCTGAGCTGGATCGGGTCGGTCGTTTTCTACAAGTTCATGCGCTACGACGACCTGGACATTCAGGCTACCCGGATCTAGCGGCGCGCGAATTCTTCGGCTCCGGTCACGTCCGCAGGTCAGGAGCGCGGGCGGTCGGCCGCCTCATGCGACAAGGCGTCATGACGGGCCCGGATGGACCGCATCTGCGACGATCCGCAGCGGAGCTCCCCGCCTTGACGGTTCGCGCAGACCGTCCCACCATCGCACGCATGAAATCCAGCCCGCGAAAATTCGAGCTGACCGCCGACATCCTGCTGCGAGCCTATTCGATCGGCGTTTTTCCGATGGCGGAGAGCAGCGACGCGAAGGAGCTCTTCTGGGTCGAACCGCATGAGCGGGGAGTGATGCCGCTCGATCGGCTCATCGTGTCGCGCAGCCTCGCCAAAGCGGTGCGTTCCGAACGCTTCTGGGTCGTCGCCGACCGCGATTTTCGCGGCGTGATGCGCGCCTGCGCGGAGCGCGACAAGACCTGGATCAACGACGAGATCGTGCGCCTCTACTCCGAGCTTTTCGACGCCGGCCACGCCCACTCGATCGAAGTCTATCAGGACGGCGAGCTCGTCGGCGGGCTTTACGGCGTCGCGCTTCAGGCCGCATTCTTTGGCGAGAGCATGTTCCATCGCGTCCGCGACGCCTCCAAAGTTGCGCTCGTCCACCTGTTTGCGCGGCTGAGGACCGGCGGCTTTCGTCTGCTCGACACGCAGTTCCTCACCGAGCATCTGGCGAGCCTCGGCGCGGTCGGCATATCGCGCGAGGCCTTCAGGCTGCGGCTCGCGCAGGCGCTGGAGAGCGAGGCCAATTTCGCCGCCTGGCCTGTCGGGAAGGCGATGTCGGGCGTCGAGGCGCTCGCATGCGCCCAAAAGTTCGGCATGGAAGTTGCAAATCCGGCGTGAGAGGCGGAGACGTTCCGCTCATGACGGCGTTGAACAGTGGATACCGGTATGGCGGAGGTTGCGGCGTTTGATGAGATGGGGCTTGGGAGCGACCGGACGCGGGCGCTCTACAGGAAGGTGGCGCTTTGGCTCAAGGAGACGCCCCCCGAGCTGCTCGCCGCGCGCCGCGCCCAAGCCGAATACATGTTCCGCCGCATCGGCATCACCTTCGGGGTCTACGGCGACAAGGACGCGGCCGAGCGGCTGATCCCGTTCGACATCGTCCCCCGCATCCTCTCACGCGCCGAATGGGGGCGGCTCGAGGCCGGACTTACCCAGCGCGTGCGTGCGCTGAATATGTTCCTGACCGACGTCTACGGGGCGCGGGCAATTCTCAAAGAGGGGATCGTCCCGCCGGAGCTGATCCTGCGCAATCAATACTATCGGCCGGAAATGATCGGCCGCCGCGCTCCGCATGACATCTGGGTGCATATCGCGGGCATCGACATCGTGCGGGTGGACGACCAGTCGTTCTATGTGCTCGAGGACAACGCCCGCACGCCCTCCGGCGTCTCCTACATGCTGGAAAACCGCGAAGTGACCATGCGGTTGCTGCCCGATCTCTTCGCGCGCCACCAGGTTGCGCCCGTCGACGACTATCCGGACGAGCTGCTCGCTTGCTTGCGCTCGGTTGCGCCGCGCCAGGACAGGGGCGAGGCGACGATCGTGCTCTTGACGCCTGGCCCGTTCAACTCAGCCTACTACGAACATTCGTTCCTCGCCGACAAGCTAGGCGTCGAGCTGGTCGAGGGGCGGGACCTCTTCGTCGAGGACGACCAGGTGTTCATGCGGACGACCCTTGGACCCCGCCGGGTCGACGTGATCTACCGGCGGGTCGACGACGACTTCCTCGACCCGCTGGTCTTCAATCCATCCTCAGTCCTGGGCGTGCCGGGCCTGGTCGGCGCCTATTTGGCGGGCAATGTGACGCTCGCGAATGCAATCGGCACCGGCGTCGCCGACGACAAGGCGATCTATACTTATGTCCCTGATCTGATCCGGTTCTATCTGTCCGAAGAGCCGATACTCAAAAACGTGCCGACCTACCGCTGCCGCGAGCCCGACGGGCTCAAATACGTGCTTGGGCGGCTGAACGAACTGGTGGTCAAGGAAGTCAACGGCTCGGGCGGCTATGGCATGCTGGTCGGCCCTCACGCGACCGCCGCCCAGCGCGAGCAGTTCGCGGCCAAGATCAAGGCCGACCCCGACAATTACATCGCCCAGCCGACGCTGGCGCTCTCGACCTGTCCCGCCTCGTTCGAGACCGGCGTGTCGCCGCGCCACGTGGACCTCAGGCCCTTCGTGTTGTCAGGCGCCGACCGGGTGCGAATCGTGCCCGGAGGTCTCACCCGCGTCGCGCTGATCGAAGGCTCGCTCGTGGTCAATTCCAGCCAGGGTGGCGGAACCAAGGACACCTGGATCGTCGACGACCTCGAAGAAGGCGAGGACTGACATGCTCGCCCGCACCGCCGACAATCTCTTCTGGCTCGCCCGCTCGATGGAGCGCGCCGACTTCATCGCCCGCACGATCGAGGCGACGCTGAGGCTCGAATATCTGCCGAAGTCGGAAGGCGACAAGACCGCCGAGTGGGAAGGCGCGCTCAACGCCGCCGGCGCCTACGAAGGCTACGTCGAAGCGCATGGCGAGCTCGACGAGGAAAGCGCGGTCGAGTTCCTGACCTTCGACCGGTCGAACTCGTCATCGATCCGCAACTGCCTCGAGAATGCGCGCTCCGCGGGCAGGGCGGTGCGCACGGCGCTGACCGCCGAGACCTGGACCGCGATCAACGACGCTTGGCTCGAACTCAAGCGCTTCGAATCGAGCCATCACATGGCGCGGCCGCTCGACCGTCTCGCGCTGATGCGCTTCCTCGACTACGTGAAGAAGGCTTCGCTCGACTTCGACGGCTCCTGCTACCGCACGATGCTGCGCAGCGAGGCCTACTGGTTTAACCGCCTCGGTCTTTTCATCGAGCGCGCCGACAACACCGCGCGCCTGCTCGACGTCAAATACCATCTGCTGCTGCCGTCGAGCGAGCCAGTCGGCGGCTCGCTCGACTATTTCCAGTGGGTCGCCATCCTGCGCGCGGTCTCGGCGGCCACTGCCTATCACTGGGTCTACCGCGACCGGGTGAAGCCCTGGCTGATCGCCGACCTGCTCATTCTCAAGCGCGCCATGCCGCGTTCGCTGGTCTCCTGCTACGAGAGCATCGACCGTGCGCTGGATTCTCTGGCGCGCGACGACGGGCGCAGCGGCGTCGCGCAGCGGCAGGCGCGCGCGATGCACACCAAACTTGAGCGCTCGAGCATGACCCAGATTTTCCAGGGCGGACTGCACGAGTTCATCACCGGGTTCATCGAGGACAACGCCCGGCTGTCGAACACAATTTCCGAGCAATATCTCTTCATCTGAGGTGGCGGGGCCCCATGCGGATCCGGATTTCGCACGAGATTGCGCATCGCTATGCGCCCCCGGCCCGCATGCTGATCCAGAATCTGCGCCTGACGCCCTGCGGCTTCGATAGTCAATACGTGACCGGCTGGCGCATCGGTGTCGACATCGACACCATGCTCCGTCAGAACGAGGACGAGCACGGCAACATCGTATCCACGTTCTCGCATCACGGCGCGCCGGTCGAGCGGCTGACGGTCTGGGCCAGCGGCGAGGTTGAGACGAGCGATGCGGCCGGCGTCATGCGCGGCACCATCGAACGCCTGCCGCCGGAAATGTATCTGCGGGAGAGCAGGCTCGCGCACGCCAACGGCGCGCTCCGCGCCTTCGCGAAGGAAGCGGCGGCCGGCGCCGCCGATCCGCTCGACGGCCTACATCGGCTGATGGGTGAGCTTCATCGGGTGATGGCGTTCGACCCGTTCAAGCCGGACGATCCGGAATCGGCGGTCGAAGCTTTCGCCCTCAGGCGCGGCCGTGCGCGCGACTTCGCCCATATCTTCATTGCCTGCGCGCGCTTTCTGGGACTGCCGGCGCGTTACATCTGCGGCTATCGCGCGGCGGACGAGGCCGGGGGCGAGCCCGGCGCGCACGCCTGGGCGGAGGGGTTCGCCCCGAAGCTCGGCTGGGTCGCCTTCGACGCGACCGCCTGCCTTTGCGCCGACGACCGTTACGTGCGCGTGGTCGTCGGCTTCGATGCCCAGGACAGCGCGTTCGTCCGCGGTTCGCATGGGGGCGGCGAGGACGCTGTCGAGACGGCGATCCGGGTCGAGCAGGCGGGGATGCAGACGCAGGCGTGAGGAGGGTCGGCGCTCCCTCGCCCGCTCGCGGGGAGAGAGCTGGGGTGAGGGATCTTGGCGATTGGCCGCACTGCGCGCCGCCGCTCATCCTGACCTTCTCCCCGCGCAGCGGGGAGAAGGGACGCCAAAGTTCGCTGTCGGCGCCATGCCCAGCTCGCTCGGTGCAGTGTGAGCAAAAGCAACCCGCAATCATGTTAATGTTACGAAGCCTCTCATCCGGACGGATTGTTCACGCATGCTCTCCAAATTCCCCCGCTACCCACTCACCTTCGGCCCGACGCATATCGAGAAGCTATCGCGCCTGACCGCGCATCTCGGCGGCGACGTCGAGCTCTTCGCCAAGCGCGAAGACTGCAACTCGGGCCTCGCGTTCGGCGGCAACAAGCTCAGGAAGCTCGAATACATCATCCCCGACGCGATCGCCTCGAACGCCGACACGCTGGTCTCGATCGGCGGCGTGCAGTCGAATCACACCCGCATGGTCGCGGCGGTCGCCGCCAAGATCGGCATGAAATGCCGTCTGGTGCAGGAATCCTGGGTGCCGCACGAGGATGCGGTTTATGACCGTGTCGGCAACATCCAGCTCAGCCGCATCATGGGCGCGGACGTTCGCCTGGTCGATGACGGCTTCGATATCGGCATTCGCAAGAGCTGGGAGGACGCGCTTCATGACGTCGAGGCGCAGGGCGGGCGCCCATACGCCATTCCGGCCGGCGCCTCGGTGCACAAATACGGCGGACTGGGCTATGTCGGTTTCGCCGAAGAGGTGCGGGCACAGGAACGCGACCTCGGCTTCGCGTTCGACTATGTCATCGTATGCACGGTCACCGGCTCGACCCATGCGGGCATGGTGGTCGGCTTCGCCAGGGACGGACGCCAGCGCAAGGTCTTCGGCATCGACGCGTCCTGCACGCCGGCGCAGACCAAGGCCCAGGTCCTCGATATCGCGCAAAAGACCGCGAAGCTGGTGGAGCTCGGCCAGGAGATCGTCGCCGACGACATCGTCCTGATCGAGGACTATGCCTACCCGGTCTACGGCGTCCCCTCGAACGAGACGAAGGAGGCGATCCGCCTCTCGGCGCGTCTCGAGGGCATGATCACCGACCCGGTCTACGAGGGCAAGTCGATGCAGGGCATGATCGATCTCGTGCGCAAGGGGTTCTTTCCCAGGGGATCGAAGGTGCTTTACGCCCATCTCGGCGGCGCGCCGGCGCTCAACGGCTACGGCTACGCATTCCGGAACGGATGACGATGGCAAGCTCTGCCCGCCGCGCGGTTCTCGGCATCGACGCGGCATGGAGCGCCGCGATCTGGGTCCCCGTGCCCGACGTGGCCGTCTGAAGCGAAGCCGAGGCAACGCCCATGGTCCGAAGCGGCAACCTGTTCGCGGATTTACCGGCGCAATCGGAGGCTGAGCTGACGACGATCCTCGCCGAGGAGCCGGGCGCCAGAGTGGAGCGGATCGTCTCGACGGGCCAAGCGAGCCCCGCCGGCTTCTGGTACGACCAGGATGGGACCGAATGGGTGATCCTGCTGCAGGGCGCGGCGCATCTCCTGATCGAAGGCGAAGAGGCGCCGAGGACGCTGCAGCCGGGCGACTTTGTCGAGATTCCGGCCCACGTCCGCCACCGCGTCGAATGGACCGATGCCGACCGGCCGACTGTCTGGCTTGCGGTTCGCTGGCGCAGTCGAGGGGCGAAACCTTACCCGCGAGCGCGTCCGTGGCCGAGGGTCACGGATCCATCGACCGGCAACCGATACGCTCGCGGCGTGCCCGAGTTTGGGACGGCCGCGTAGAATAAAAAGCTCTGTCGGGTGTTTGACTCCTGCCCGCCGTGCCATTGGCCGGCTCTTGAACCCAGGAGAAGCGCCATGAAGGCCAAAACGATTGGAATACAGCGCGACGTCACCATCATGGTTACACTGATGGGCGCAGCCGGCCTGTTGGCCGCGAGCGCAGCTCCCGCCTCCGCCGACCCGCTGTTCGGTCAAACGAATCTCGTCTCCGACATCCCCGGCCTGGCCAAGATCACAGATCCTAGCTTGGTCAATTCGTGGGGAATCTCCGAGAGTTCCAGTTCCCCGTTCTGGATCTCCGATAACGGCACCGGCCTTTCGACCCTGTACGCGGTTCCTGGGTCCAGCCCACCGGTAACGAAGCAAGGGCTCACTGTAACCATTCCTGGCGCCGTTATGGGTACGACCTCTGCGCCCACGGGGCAGGTCTTCAACAGCACCAGCGGGTTTGCGCTCGGCTCGTCAGGCAAGGCGCTTTTCCTCTTCGACTCCGAAGATGGCGCCATTTCCGGATGGAACCCGTCGCTTGGAACGAACGCAGCAATTGCTGTGAACAATACTCCGGGCGCTGTCTACAAGGGTCTGGCGATCTCGGACGCTAACGGCGGCACACTCTACGCGACGAATTTCCGCGCCGGTACGATCGACGCGTTCGACAGCAACTTCAACCCGACCCTAACCGGGGAGTTCGTGGACCCGAACTTGCCGGCCGGCTTCGCGCCGTTCAACGACAAGGTCATCAACGTCGGCGGCCAGGACGAGCTTTTTGTCACTTACGCCAAGCAGGACGCCGCCAAGCACGATGACGTCGCCGGCCCAGGCAACGGCTTCGTGGACGTGTTCAACCTGGACGGCAGCTTCGACGAACGGCTAATCTCGAACGGAGCGCTGAACTCGCCCTGGGGCTTGCAGATCGCGCCGTCGAGCTTCAGGCAGTTCGCCGGCGATCTTTTGGTCGGCAATTTCGGCGACGGGAAGATCAATGCATATAACGCCACCACCGGCGCGTGGATCGGCACGCTGGACGGCGCCAACGGCGATCCGCTCGTCATCGACGGTCTTTGGGCTCTGACGATCGGCAACGGCGGATCGGGCGGAAGCCTCAATACGCTTTATTTTACAGCGGGACCCAACGGAGAAAGCGACGGATTGTTCGGAAGCTTGACCGCGGTCCCCGAAATGTCGACCTGGGCGATGATGCTCGCAGGGTTTGCCGGGCTTGGCCTGGCGGCATATCGCTCACGAAGAGCCCGCATCGAAGCGGCGTAAGGGCCGCTCACGTCGAGCCAAGGAAGGTCGCTGTCGCGGCCTTCTCTTGCAGGCGCGTTGCGCACGTCTCCCGACGGGCGTTTGCCACCGGCGTCCCCCTCGACAGCGCGCAATTCCTGACGCTAACTTGAGAGGCCCGCGAACGCCGGGCGCATGGCGACGAGGTTAAACCTCACGCCCGGGAGGGAGCGCATGTATCCAGGCCTGCACGCCGTCGCGCGCGCCAACCAGCCCGCCGTCGTCATGGCGCAATCGGGCGAAACCGTCACCTATGCAGAGCTCGAGGCGCGCAGCAATCGGCTGGCGCATCTCTTCCGGTCGCTGGGTCTCAAGCGCCTCGATCACTATGCCATCCTCACGGAAAACAATGTCCGCCACATCGAGTGCTGCGCGGCCGGCGAGCGCGCGGGGCTCTATTACACCTGCATCAATTCGTTTCTGACGCCGGAGGAAGTCGCCTATATCGCCAACAACAGCCTGTCGCAGGTGCTGATCACGTCGGCGGCCAAGCGCGAAACGGCGATTGCGGCGCTGCCCCATTGTCCCGGTGTGAAGCTTGTCCTGATCGTCGACGGATCAGGCGAGGGCGATCGTGTTCTGAATCTGGATGAAGCGACGTCGCGTTTCCCGGACACGCCGATCGCCGACGAGTCTCTGGGCATTGCGATGCTCTATTCCTCCGGGACCACCGGAAGGCCGAAGGGCGTGCTGCGCCCTCTACCATTGCAACCGCCCGGTCAGCCGCTGGGCCTGGCGGCTTTTCTGACGAAACTCTGGCGATACCGAGAGGGGCTCACCTATCTCTCCCCTGCGCCGCTTTATCATGCCGCGCCGCATACTGGCGTCAATCTCACGATACGCGCCGGCGGAACGGCCGTGATCATGGAGCATTTCGACCCGGAGCGCTTTCTGCAGCTCGTCGAGACCCATCGCGTGACGCACAGCCAACTGGTGCCGACAATGTTCTCGCGGATGTTGAAACTGCCCGAGTCTGCTCGGCGGCGTTATGACCTCTCCTCGCTGGAGGTCGCGATCCATGCGGCGGCGCCCTGTCCCATTCCGGTCAAGGAGGCCATGATCGACTGGTGGGGCCCGATCATTCTCGAATATTATGGCGCGACCGAAGGCATGGGATTCACCGCCTGCGACAGCGCGGAATGGCTCGCGCACAAGGGCACGGTGGGCAAGGCTGTATTCGGCGACCTTCACATTCTCGACGACGAGATGCGCGAGGTTCCGGTCGGGGCGACCGGCAAGCTCTGGTTCAAGACAGCCACGCCGTTCGAATATTTCAACGATCCGGTCAAGACCGCCGAGGCGAACTCGCCCGACCGCACGATGACCACCGTCGGCGACATCGGCCGCGTCGACGAAGAGGGTTACGTCCATCTCACCGACCGGACGGCCTTCATGATCATCTCCGGCGGGGTCAACATCTATCCGCAGGAGTGCGAGAACCTCCTGGTCACTCATCCCAAGGTCGCCGACGCCGCAGTCTTCGGCGTCCCGAACGACGAAATGGGCGAGGAGGTGAAGGCGGTCGTGCAACTGATGCCGGCATTCGAGCCTTGCGCAGAGATGGAGGCGGAACTGATCGGCTTCTGCCGCGACCATCTCGCTCACCAAAAATGCCCGCGCTCGATCGACTTCGAACTCCAGTTGCCGCGTTTGCCGACCGGCAAGCTCTACAAGGGTCCTTTGCGCAACCGCTACTGGAAGGGCCACGTCAGCCACATTCTTTGATTCGCGGCCCAACCTTATGGCTTGCGGTGCACTGGACGGGCGGGCCGGATGAATTGCAGTTGGCGCCTGTCGAAGCCTGCGAGAGTTTGACTATATTTCTTGGACCAATGCGTGGAGCGCATAATTCAGGCGCCTCATGTGCGATTTCGCAGTGGCAGGCCCTCGCGTTCCGCCCGCCTGTTCCATGCCTGATAAGGGCGAATTAAGCCCCTGTTACGCTCCTGTTATGCGCCCGTTATTTTGCTCATGCGGAGCATCCAATATATTCGATAGTCGATTGATAATATTGATCTATGCGACGGTAACGATGGCGCAGAGGCGCGCGCTCCGCCCTGTTAACTCCCTGCTAGCAGGAAGTTCGGCGTCCGCCGTTTCGCCGCGGCTCGATCCCAGCCATGCGCTGCGAGAATGCTATCAACAGGCCCTCAGCGCATCATGTCGGCGAGCGCGTTGCGCATCGACTCGCTCGGGATGCCGAAAAGGCCGCCGTAGGGCAGGTCCAGATCGAGGATCACAAACACGGCGCCGGTGATCGAGATCGCCGAGAGCGCGATGACGATGACCGCCATGGCGTCCCCCGGGGCGCTGAGGCCGAGGCAGGCGAACAGGATCACGAGCCAGAACACCAGCACCCAGTAGAAGGGCGTCGAGATCGATGCGCGCGCCCCCTCGATCACCGTCCAGCGGCTCTTGATCAGATCGGAATATTGCTGCGCGCATTGGTCGAGAATTCTCTGCCGTACTGGGTCCGCCGGCTGCAGCTCCAGCACTTCCTTTCCGACTGCGTTGATGATGGCGCCGAGGATTGAGCTCTCGCCGGTCAGCGGCAGTTTCGACGTGTCCGGGTAGCGCACGCCGGCCGGCGGCTTCTCGTCCGGCCAGGTGCTGGCGATGACCGCGGCGACGTAGCTCTGCAACTGTTCGCGGATCGGCGCGGTCTCCGGACCGTATTCGCGCAGGCACTGGTCGAGCTGGGCGATTTGGGCGGCGTAAGTTCCGCGGGCTGAATAAGCAGCGTCGTAGCCCGACTTGACCGAGGTCGTCAGCAGCCCGAGCACGATGGCGGCGAAGGTCGCAAGCAGCGTGATGCCGAGCTGCGTAAGCTCGATCGAGTCGCGCGACCGGTGCCGCTCGGGCAGGCGGGCTTTGACGAGATATCCAAGGCCCGCGCTCGCGCAGAGCAGGAACAGAAGAAGGGCGATGGACCATGGGTCGGGCAAGCTGGAGCTCAGGGCGTCAGAAAGGGGGTCGTAGGCCTGGCTTCTTCGTCACGCCGCGTCGCGCGGAAACTGGGTCTGGGCGATGTGGCTGTAGGTGCGCCCTTGCGCCAAAAGTTCGCCGTGGCGGCCGCGCTCGACGATGCGGCCGCGGTCAATGACGCAGATCTCGTCGGCTTGCGCCACTGTCGAGAGCCGGTGGGCGATCACGATCGTCGTGCGGCCTTCGCACAGGGTGCGAAGCGCCTTCTGGATCGCCTGCTCGGATTCGGAATCGAGCGCAGAGGTCGCTTCGTCCAGGAGGATGATCGGCGCGTCCTTGAGGAAGGCTCGGGCGATGGCGATGCGCTGGCGCTGTCCGCCCGAAAGCTGCATGCCGTGCTCGCCGCAGGGCGTATCGTAGCCGCGCTCGAAGCCCATGATGAAATCGTGCGCGTAAGCCGCCTTGGCTGCCGCCACGATCTCCTCGTCGCTGGCGCCGGGACGGCCCAAGGCGATGTTGTCGCGCGCCGAACCTCTGAACAGGAAGTTCTCCTGCGAGACATAGGCGATCTGCCGGCGCAGCGACTCGAGCGTCACCGTCGCAGTATCGACGCCGTCGAAGAGAATCTGGCCTGATTCGATGTCGTAGAGCCTAAGGATGAGATTCATGACCGTCGACTTGCCGCCGCCCGAACGGCCGACCAGCGCCATTGTCTTGCCGGCCTCGGCGACGAAGCTGACCGAATGGAGCACCCGTTCCTCGGGGCGATAGCCGAAGACCACGTCGCGAAACTCGATTCGGCCGCGCGTGACCTTGAGTTCCGGCGCGTTCGGGGGGTCGGCCTCGAATTCCTTCTCGTCCAGGAAGGCATAAAGCAGGCCGACGCCGAACAGCGACGAGGACAGATCGACATGCAACCTCGCGACCCGCTTCATCGGCTCGTAAAGCATGATGACCGACGTGATGAAGGAAAAGAGGCTGCCGGGCGGATTGCCGCGAATGATCACGGTATAGCCGCTGTAAAGCACGACGGCCGCGATGGCGAAGCCGCCGAGACTCTCCATGATCGGGCTGGTGCGGGAGCTGACGCGCGCGAGCTTGTTCGCGGCCCTCTGAAATCCCTCGATCGCGCTGGCTTGGCGCCTGCGCATGAAGCTCTCGAGCGTAAAGGCCTTGACGATGCGAATGCCCTGCGCCGTCTCCTGCAGCGACTCCATCATCTGCATTGCGCCCTGGAACTCGCTCGCCATGATCTTGCGCACGCGAAGGCCAATCTTGCGCACCCCGACCACAGCGAGCGGCACGAACATCAGCGCGAAGAGCGAGAGCAGCGGGTCCTGCGACACCATGACGATGATGAGACCGACAATGGTCAGCGCGTCGCGCGAGAGCGTGGTGATGAGGAGATTGAGAGCGTTGCTGGCCGACTGCGCGATGAAGGCCTGGCGGGCGATGAATTCGGACGAATGCGAGCGGCTGTAGTATCCGACCTTCATTCGCAGCATCTTGTCGAAAATGCGCCTTTGAACACTCGCCACGATGCTGTTGGCGACCCGTGACAGGATCACCTGTTGCCCGTAGGTCGCCATTCCCTTGACCGTGTAGATCGCCACGATCGCCGCGGTGATCTCCCAGACCGCCTTGAGGTCGCGGCCGACGAAGATCTTGTCGACGATCCTGCCGATGATCCATGCCGAGAGCGATGTGGTGACGGCGATCAGCGCCATCATCGCAAAGGCGAAGGCATAGCCCTTCCAGTGCTTGGCCCCCTGATCCGAAAGGAGCCGGCGCAGAACCTCATTCGAGGGCGAGCTGAAAATTGAGCCGATGCGATCGCGAGCAGCGCGCCAGAGTGACAATGACCCATCCCTTCGCGGCGACGCCTGGCCAGACCGCGTTCTATTCCGCCGGCGGCGAGCTCGCCCCCGTCGAGCGCGGCTTCCTTATCATTCCGGGCGGATTTTTGGAAACGGCGCGCCAGCCTGACGGATTATCCGTTCTTTTTATTGACTTTTTCTTGCTTGACGGCCGCGTGGTATTTGCGCCGGATGGCCGCGAGATCGACCGACGGAGGCGGATAGGCGAGTTTGAGGTCCTCCATCGTGTCGGCCATAATCTGAGACACGGCGAGGTTGCGGAACCACTTGTGGTTCGAGGGGATCACAAACCACGGCGCCTTCTTGGTGCTTGTGGCGTGCAGGGCGTCCTCGAACGCTTCGATATAATCGTCCCACAGCGCCCGCTCGGAATAGTCGGACTCGCTGATCTTCCAGTTCCGCGCCGGGTCGTCCAGGCGCTGGGCGAAGCGGGCGAGCTGTTCCTCTTTGCTGATGTGCAGGAAGAATTTGAGGATCGTCGTTCCGTTTTCCGCCAGCAGCGCCTCGAAGTCGCGAATGTTCTGATAGCGCTCGGTCCAGGTCGCCTTGTCGATCAGCTTGTGGACCCGGGTGATCAGCACGTCCTCGTAATGCGAGCGGTTGAAGATCGCGATTTCGCCGCGCCCCGGCGCTTGCGGATGGACGCGCCAGAGAAAGTCATGCGCGAGCTCGGCCGGCGTCGGTTGCTTGAACGCGGCGACGCGGGCGCCTTGCGGATTTAGGGCGGAGAACACGTGGTTGATCGTGCCGTCCTTCCCGCCGGCGTCGAGCGCCTGCAGGACGACCAGGATCGAGTGCTTGTGCTCGGCGTAGAGCAGGCCCTGCTCGTGGAAGAGCTTCTTGCGGTAGGCCTCAACCTGCAATTTGGCCTCGCCTTCCGAACCAATCTTGCCGATGTAGGCCGGATCGAGCTTCTTCAGTTTGACCTTGGCGCCCGGGTCGACGCGAAACGCTTTGCGATAGTCCATCACTCGCCCTTGCTTGATCCATCGGCCCAGCGCCTGCAGCCGTGAAGCCTCCTGCCTCGCGAGTTTGATCGTCGGGCGCGGCGGCCGAAAACGCAAGCGCCGCAGGTGACAAAATTGTGACATGCGGCCCAAACCGGGCAACGCCCGCTGGACCAAAGGAAATTTTGCGGTCAGCCTGCTCCTTGCGCGCGGGTCCGCTTGAGTTCGAGCCGCCCCGCCGCCGGCGAAATCCATGCGGAGGCGAGAGCGCGGAGCAGATGCGAATTCCTGTCTTCGGAGGCCTGTGGCCGATCAAGCCGCGGGAGGCCCTGCGCGACGCCTTCGCCGGGGTGACGCTGGCGTCGATGAACATTCCGCAGGTCCTCGGCTATACGCGCATCGCCGGAACGCCGGTCGTGACCGGCCTCTACACGGTCCTTCTGCCGCTCGTCGCCTTCGCGGTCTTCGGGTCGTCGCGTCATCTCGTTGTCGCGGCGGATTCGGCGACCGCGGCGATTTTTTCGAGTTCGCTTTCGCGGATGGCGACGCCGGCCAGCGAACATTACATGGCGTTGGTCGGCATGGTTGCGCTGCTGACTTCCGGCCTTCTTGTGCTGGCGCGCATCTTCAAGCTCGGATTTCTTGCCGACTTTCTGTCCCGCACGGCGCTGATCGGGTTTCTGACCGGCGTCGGCGTTCAGGTCGGGACGGCAATGCTCGGCGACATGCTGGGCGTGAACGTCGCCTCGCGCCGAACGCTGGTCGAGCTTTGGCAGATTCTGCAAGGGCTGCCGATGCTCGATCCGCGGCTGCTCGGCCTTTCCCTTTCTGTCGTCGCCTGCATCCTGCTCGGCCGGCGATTCGCGCCGAATTTCCCGGTCTCGCTCATCGTGGTTATCGGCGCGATCGCCGCCAGCGCCCGGCTGAATCTTGCGCAACATGGCTTTCCAGTCATCGGGCCGGTTCCTGGCGGACTGCCGTCGCTGAGGCTGCCTCAGGTCACATGGAGCGAAACCCTTGCCGTGCTCCCTGTCGCCATGTCGTGCTTCGTGATGATCATCGCCCAAAGCGCGGCGACGTCACGCATCTATGCCATTCGGCATCAGGAGCGGGTCGACGAAAACGCCGATATCCTTGGCCTCGCGGCTGCGAACGCGGCCTCTGCGGTCAGCGGAGCCTTCGTCGTCAACGGCAGTCCGACGCAGACCGCGATGGCGGACGGGGCGGGCGCGCGAAGCCAAGCCGCCCAACTCGTCTTCGCCGGGATCGTGCTCGTCGTGCTGCTGTTCCTGACGGGCCCGCTGCAATATCTGCCGCGCTGCGTGCTGGCGAGCATCGTGTTCACGATCGCCGTCGGCATGGTCGATGTGGAGGGCATCCGGAACATACTTCAGGAGAGCCGCGGCGAATTCATGCTGGCGCTCCTGACCGCCGCGGCAGTCGTCGCGGTCGGCGTGGAGCAGGGCATTCTCTTCGCGATCGGCTTTTCGCTGGTGCGGCACGTCCGCCACAGCTATCAGGCGCATGCGATGGTGCTCATTCCGGACGCGAGCGGCCGGTGGGTTCCGGCGCCGGCTCAGCCTGGTCTGGTGACCGCCCCGGGACTGATCGTCTATCGCTATGGCGCGGATCTCTTCTACGCCAACGCCGATCGTTTCGTGGACCAGGTTCGTGAACTGATCGAGAAGGCGCCGACGCCAGTCCAATGGTTGATCGTGGACGCCGAGGCGATCGGAGACATCGATCTTTCTGCGGCGCAGACCCTCCGCGGTCTGCTGGAAGATCTCTCCCGCAAGGGCGTTCGCGTCGTCTTCGGCCGCGTCAACCGCTACCTCCTGGCGGACATGCAACGGCACCGCATCGCCGCGATCATCGGCGAGGGGCGAATTTTCCCGACGCTACACGAGGCGATCGACGCCGTCCGCGCCGAGGGCGGCCTTTCGGCCGATCCAGGCGCCGCGACAGGGCCGCGCGGGCATTAGCTGCGGTGGCGACTTCCAGTTTCACTGGGTGCGGTGCTAGACACAGCCCGCCCGGCCGGGCCGGCCGGGCTGGGGAGAATGCACACATGGCTTGGATATCGACTCTGATCGCTCGCTTCGCTCTGCCCGCACTGCTCAGCGCCGCGCTCGCCTGCGGCGCGCCCAGTGCGGCGCGCGCAGCCGAAGCGATCAGCGAACAGGATGCGCATGCCATCGGCGTGCAGGCTTACCTGTATTTCTACCCGCTCGTCACAATGGACCTGACGCGGAAGCAGCTCACCAACGTCGTCAAGCCCGAGGGCATCTCCGCGCCGATGAACACGTTCGCCAACATCCCGGCATATCCCACCGCGGACATGAAGGTGGTGGTCCGGCCGAACTTCGACACGCTCTATTCCAGCGCCTGGCTGGACCTGACCAACGAGCCGGTGATCGTATCGGTCCCCGATACGCAGGGGCGCTATTACCTCCTGCCGATGCTCGATATGTGGACCGACGTGTTCGCGTCGCCCGGCTGGCGCACGACCGGAACTGAGGCCGGCGATTACGCCGTGACGCCGCCCGGCTGGACCGGCTCGCTGCCGGCAGGCGTGGTTCGCATCGATGCGCCGACGCCCTATGTCTGGATCATCGGCCGCACCAAGACCGACGGACCGGCCGACTACGCCGCGGTGAATAAGATCCAGGCCGGGTTCCAGATCACGCCGCTGTCGAGCTGGGGCAAAACCCGCGAGCCGGCTGTCGGGACCGTCGATCCCAGCGTCGACATGAAAACGCCGCCGAAGATCGCGGTCGATACGATGCCGGCCGCCAAGTTCTTCGCCTACGCCGCCGAAATCCTCAAGATGCAGCCGCCGCACATCACCGATCAGCCGATCCTCGCTCAGATGCAGCGGATCGGGATCGAGCCCGGCAAGAGCTTCGATATCGACAAGGTCGATCCGGCGATCAAGGCCGGACTAGAGACAGCGCCCGAGGACGCCTTGAAGTTGATGGCGTGGAAGGTGGCCAGCATCGCACGCGTCGCGAACGGCTGGTCGATGAACACCGACACGATGGGCGTTTACGGCAACTATTACCTGAAGCGCGCGATCATCACCCAGTTGGGGCTCGGCGCCAACCTGCCGGAGGACGCGATCTATCCGATCAACCTCGCAGACGAGACGGGAAAGCCGCTGGACGGCGGCAGCGACTATGTCCTCCATTTTGACAAGGGGGCGACGCCGCCGGTGAACGCCTTCTGGTCGATCACGCTCTATGACGCCCAGGGCTACCAGGTGGCGAACAGCCTGAACCGTTTTGCCGTCAGCAGCTGGATGCCGTTCAAAACCAACCCGGACGGCTCCTTGGACCTCTACTTCCAGAACGCCAGCCCCGGCGCGGACAAGGAGGCCAACTGGCTTCCCGCGCCGAAGGGGCCGTTCAACCTCCTCATGCGGCTCTACGCGCCGAAGATGGACGCGCTCACCGGGAAGTGGAACCCGCCGCCGGTGATGAAAGAAGCGCAGCCGACGCTATTGCAGGCGCAATAGCCTCAGTCGCATCGGTCGAAGGACCGAGTGTCACGACATCGTCAGCACAACGCGTCCATAGCTAAATTGCAACCCGGATCCGAATGCGGACCGGCAGGAGGAACGCGTTATGGCAGACTCGAAGCATCCGTCCAGTGAGCATCATCATCAGGCCGCCGCTCATCACTACGCTGCGGCGCATCATCATCATCATCAGGCAGCCCATCATCACGAGATCGATGAACACGAAGAGGCGCAGGAACACGCCGAAGCGGCTCACGAACATAGCGAGCAGGCGCACAAGCACACAAAAACCGCTCACGAACATTCTGCGAAATGATGGAAAGAGCAGGAGAGCAGATATCCTCCTGCCTTGATTCCGTGGGATCCCCGCCTGGACGACGAATGCTCGGCTCCGCCGTTCATCGCGCTCGAACAGGCGGAGGATGCCTTCGGTCCCGCCATCAAGCCTTGTCGCTCCGCCTCCCGCGCCTGGATCAGAGTCGATGCGCCGGCCCGATCTGGGGCGCGCGCACGGGCTTGGCCAGCCCATAGAAGACCACCACGCCTTGCCCGCCGCAGCGCGTCGAAAGGCCTTCCTCGGGCTTGTCGTAACACGACGCGGGGTCCTGCCAGTTGTTGGACACCCAGACGTCGCCGGCGGGATCGATGGATGCATCGACCAGCATCTGCATGCCGCCGCCCTTGTACCCGCCGGGCGGCGAAATCGGATCGCCGGTCTTCAACCCCGGGGGGCAGGTCTCGGTTCGCGCGCCGCATAGCTCCGTCAGGCCGCCGCCGGGCGCGAAGTTGGAAATCCATGCGTGATCGTCGCCGTCGATCGACACCGCCCAGGCGCCCCAGATGCTGCCCGGATTGAAAGGGGACCCCGGCATGGGGCTGCCGTCGGGCCGCAGCATAGACACGCTTCCCAAACCTGGGTGAGACAGCAAGTCCCCAAGAGCGACCTGGTCGATTGCTGACAGAGTCGCCCCGGTCAATTTGAGCTCAAGCAGACGCAACTTAGTCTCCAAGGTCAATCCGGACCCTATCGTGTTGGTGATCCAGGCATTGCCCTTGCTGTCGATCGCCATGCCCTTGCCGCTGCCGCCCCCGGTCGGGAAGATCTCGACCTTGGTCGGATCGTTCGCCGGGAAGCGCGTCACCGTGTCGCCGATCGCGTTGGTGATCCAGATTCGATCCTGCTGGTCGATCGCGAGTCCGAACGGGCCGCTGAGCTTGCAAGGACTGTCCTTGTTCGGCGCGCCGTCCGTGGACTGGCAATAGAACTTCGCTTTTGCCGGGTCGCCCTGCGGCAGGTAGACGACCTTATCGTCGCCGAAATCCAACGCCCAGACGTCCCCGTTCGGCGTGACGATGACGCCCTGCATCGTCTTGAGCTTGCCGCCGAAATTATAGCCGTCCGGCGGCGAGAGCGGCTTTCCGTCCTTGTCGAACACCGAAATTGTCTGCCCGCTGGTGCTGGTGACCCACACGCGGTCGTTGGCGTCGATCGCCGTGCCGAAGCCCGGACCAAGCATGCCGCCGCCAGTAAATCCCGTGGTCATCGGGGAGAGCGGGCGGCCGTTGGGCGCGAACTTCGACAAATTGCCATTCCACAAGTCGTCGTGTCCTTGCCAGCCGACAAGAAAGTTGGCCCCGACCCAGGCATTGCCCTCGCTGTCGAACATCACCTTCGCGCCGCCCGCGTTGCCGCCGCCGGTGAACTTGAGGGGTAAGACCCACGCGCTGGGCGCGAAGCTCAAGGTGGGCATGAACGGCGCTGCGCGCATGTGCTTGCCCTTGGGGACAGGGTAGAATGAATCCAGCAGCGCGAAGACGCGCTCTGGCTGGTATGCCGAATTGCGCGCGACAGCCTCGGCCGCCGTCAGCGTGTCGGCCGGCGCGTCGCCTTTCGGCGGCTTGGCTGCCTGGAACAGCATGTCGCAGGCATTGGGCGTGACCCGCGTCGCGCAACCCGCCAGCGCATCGGCGAGCGTGGCGAAATTGGCCATCGTCGGCGTCTGGCCGCTGTTGAGCGGATCCTGAATGGGTCCGCCCCACCCGCCGGTTGAGAGATCGACGAAGTTCGGCACATTGCCCGCGGCGATGCTGAGGCTCAGCGCCGGACCTTCAACGGCCGCGCCGTCGAGGAACTGCGCGTTGGTCCAGACCGAAGCGACGGTCGTCATCTCATTGATTGTGACATCGGCCGGGGGCGTTCCCCCTAATACCGCGAGAAAAGAGAGCGCCGGATTGTAGCCCGCGCCCTTGTTGACCGAGGGGACGCCGCCCTTGGCGACCAGATAAAGGCTTTCGCCCGGTCCAGGCGTCTCATCCGCGCCGAGCGCAAAGCTGCCGTCGTCCGCCGTTTTCGCTTGCGCCAGTTGTTTGGGCTCGCCGGCGCTCCCGGCCCATAGCGTCACGGTCGAGCCCGCGACCGGGCCGCCCCCGGCCTGAACCTGTCCGTCAATGCGAACAGCAGCGTCGGCCGCTCCGCCTGCAACGCTCAGAAAGCCAAGGATCCCCCCGGCCAAGGCGCCTCGCGCCGACCGCTTCACGATAGCCGCCTTCATGTCGTTCCTCGTCGCGACGCCTTCGACGGCGACCTCACCGGACCGGGCTACCGCAACGTGATACTCCGCGCAACGCAGCGCCCCGCGGCTTCCGCGCTGGGTGACGTATGCAACCCCCTCTCGCTTCGCATCAACATGCGGCGTCCATTCCTTGGCTTACGATCGCGTCTGACCGAAGAGGGAGCGACTCCTCGCTTCAATCTGGCTAAAAGAATTCTTGATTTCGCCCTACGTTTTACTGTGCGGCGCTGCAAGAAAAGGAGAACAACTCAGTAGTTGTAATTGCGATAACTGAGTATGCCATTTAACCGCAACATCATTTCTGTTGACTTTATTGCAACTTCGGCAACATCATGGTGCGGTGCACTGCAAGGGGAGACACAGTTATGATGGGGAAATCGTATCTTCTCGGGGTTTCGGCCCTGGCGCTCCTGGGGATTACGGCAGGCGCGTTCGCCAGCCCAAATCTCGTCCAGAACGGAGGCTTCGAGAGCACAACGCTCGACACAAGCCAGTTCAACTTTTTTGGGCCAACTGGGGTCGATGATTGGGCAGGTTACGGCTACGGGTTTTTCAGCTCTCCTCAAACATTGTACGCATATTGGAGTCCCGAATCTTCGCCCGCGTCCGCAAACGGATTTACGCTCAGCCCCAATGGCGGCAACTTCATCGGAGAGGACGGGGACCCGACCTATTACGTGGGTCCGGTCGAGCAAATGATCACCGGTCTGACCGCCGGCAAGAAATATGATCTCGGGTTTTATTGGGCCGCGGCCCAGGAGGCTGGCTACGGCGTCCCCGGCATGGGCATCGAGGATCAATGGAGCGCAAGCTTAGGCTCTGAGACGCAGACCACGGCCTATGCGCAAGCACCGTATGCGGGCTTCTCCGGCTGGATGCATCAAGACTTTATATTTACCGCAACCGGCCCCGACGAATTACTGTCCTTCCTTGCCAACGGTGGACCCCCGAACGAGCCGCCGTTCGCCCTGCTGGACGGAGTGACGCTCAACGCTATTCCCGAACCCGCCGAGTGGGTGATGATGCTGATCGGGTTCGGGGCGCTCGGCGTGGTGGCGCGATTGCGTCGAAGGGTGGCGAAAGCGCCGAGCGCTACTTCAGCCTAGGGCGCCGGATATAGCGCAAGGGGCTGGACGAGGGGCGCCTCGTTCGGGGTTGCCTTCGCTGCAGGTGCTCTACGTGACCAGACCGGATTGATGTCGGCAATCGATCATCGCTTCCGTGCCTTGACCGCGGCGCTCGATCAGGCGTTTCAGGTGCTCGACCACAACCCCGCGCTCGCCGAACGTCGAGCGCGGGAGATCCTGAAGTCCGCGCCGAACACGCCGCAGGCTACGCTTATTCTGGGCGCGGCCCGGCGCCGGTCGGGTGATGCAGCCGGAGCGCGCGCGGTGCTTGCGCCGCTGGCCAAAGCGCAGCCGAACGCCGCTTCTGTGCATTATGAGCTGGGCGTCACCTTGGCAGCGCTGGGCAAAGCGGACAAGGCCGGCGAGGCCTTACGGCGCGCCACCGCTCTCAAACCCGACATGCAGGAAGCCTGGCGGGCGCTCGGCGATCAGCTGTTTTTGCTGGGTGACGCAGCCGGCGCCGACGCCGCCTACCTCGAGCATGTCCGTTGCTCCGCGAAGGACCCGATCCTGATCCAGGCAGCGCGCGCCGCGCACGACGGACGGATCGACGTGGCCCGTCGCCTGCTTCAGGAGCACTTGAGACGGGTCCCCACTCAGATTGCCGCGATGCGCTTGCTGGCGGATGTTGAATCGCGCCTGGGTCGGGACGCGGATGCCGAGACGCTTCTGGCCGGTTGCCTGGAGCGGGCCCCCGGTTTCCTGGACGCTCGGCGTAGCCGCGCGGTCATCCTGCAGCGCCTCCAGAAACACGAGGAAGCTCTCGCCGAGATACAAATTCTGGTCGCGCGCGACCCTCACGACGCCGGCCATCGCGTCCTGCTCGCGTCCGCGCTTGGCGCGGTCGGCGAGGACGACAGAGCGGTTGAAATCTACGAGGGCGTCCTAAGGGAGCATCCGGATCAGTCGGACGTATGGCTGCACTATGGCATCGCGCTCAAGACTGCCGGACGCGCCAACGATGCGGTTGCCGCCTACAATCGCTGCATCGCTTTGTCTCCCGGCCTCGGCGAAGCCTATTGGCGCCTTGCCGATCTGAAGACCGCCCCGTTCTCCGCCGATCAAGAAGCGGCAATGCGTTCGCAACTGACCAACTCGGAATGCAGCATCGAGGACCGGCTGCACTTGCAGTTCGGGCTTGGACGGGCGCGAGAGGAAGCCCGCGACTACGCCGCCGCGTTCGACCATTATGCGGAGGGCGCCAAGTTGCGCCGAGGCCAGCTCGACTACAGCGCCGAGAAAAACACGGCGCACGTTCAGCGTTCGATCGACTTGTTTACTCCGGCGTTCTTCGCCCAGCGGAGGGGCGGCGGCGCGGACTCGATCGCGCCAATCTTCGTGGTTGGGCTCCCGAGATCGGGATCGACCCTGGTCGAGCAAATTCTGGCGAGCCACTCGGCCGTGGAGGGCACGCGGGAACTAACCGAGATCGCCGCTATAGCCAGAACGTTGGGGGGCAACAGCGCCACGCTGGACAGCGCGGCCTACCTCGCGAGACTCGCCGCCTTGAACGGGGCCGAGCGCGCCGCTTTGGGCGATCGCTACATCGAAAGGACCCGGAGATATCGCGCGCTCGATCGAACCCGCTTCATCGACAAGATGCCCAACAACTTTCAGCACATCGGGCTCATCGAGATGATCCTGCCGCAGGCGAGGATCATCGACGTGCGCCGCCATCCGATGGCGACCGGATTTGCGGCGTTCAAGCAGCACTTTTCGCGCGGCCAAGCCTATACCTATGACTTGACCGAGCTTGGTCTTTTTTATCGCGATTACGTGACCTTAATGCGCCACTTCGACACTATCTTGCCAGGTCGGATACATCGGGTCATTTACGAGGACCTGATCGATGACACGGAAACCCAGGTCAGGCGATTGCTGGAATATTGCCACTTGCCGTTCGAGGCGACCTGCTTGCGGTTCCACGAAAACGAACGGGCGGTGCGCACGGCGAGTTCGGAACAGGTCAGAAGGCCGATATTTCGCGAAGGCCTGGATCAATGGCGACATTTCGAGCCGTGGCTAGGGCCGCTTGCCGATGCACTCGGCGAGACACGAACGAACTGGCGCTGATAGGCTGCACCGGGAGAGCCTGTCCTGCGGGGGCAATCCAGCCGGCCGTTTTCGTTAATGAAGGATGAAACTCTCGTGGCGTCACGCTAAGGAGTGTCGATGCAATCGCTTCTGGCTTCGCATCAGCATATCGCAGGTCTCCTGCTGCAGGCCGTGCGGACGTGCGTTTGGCTCGCGATCCTCGTGGCCGTCTTTGCGCCCCTCGAGCACTTCTTTGCGGTTCGTCCGGCCAAAACCTTCCACAAGGGCTGGGCGACCAACCTTGGCTGGTATTTCGTCAACAGCCTTGTCCCGATCTTCCTGCTCGGGCCGCCGGTGGCGCTTATTGCGGTCATCATTCACGCCGTGCTGCCGGCGAGCTTGACCGGCGCGGCGGCAAGCCTGCCGCTCTGGGCGCGGATGATCGCGGCGATGGTGGTGGGCGAGATCGGCTTCTACTGGGGCCACCGCTGGAGCCATGAGATCCCGCTGCTCTGGCGCTTCCATGCGGTCCACCACAGCGCCGAGCATATCAACTTCCTGGTCAACACGAGGGCCCACCCCGTCGACATGGTTTTCACCCGCCTCTGCGGCCTGACGCTGCTCTACGCCACAGGACTCGCTTCCCCAGTTGGGCCGAATCCGACTCTTATCCCCGCGCTGGTTCTCTTGATCGGCGCGCTCTGGAGCTTCTTCATTCACGCCAATCTGAGGTGGCGCCTCGGTCCGCTCGAAGAGGTGCTGTCGAGCCCCGCCTTCCACCACTGGCACCACACCCGCGACGACCACAGGGACCACAACTACTCCGCGATGCTCCCCGTCATGGACCGCGTGTTCGGCACCTTCTACCTGCCGCGCGAGTGGCCGGAGGCTTACGGAACCGACACCCCCGTGCCCGACGGCCTGATCGGCCAATTGCTGGACCCTCTCGCGCCGAGCCTTAAGGCGCGCGACGTCGGACGTGGGATTTCGAGCTCGACCCGATAGAGGCGCGTTCCGCAGGACTCAGCCGAACTTTTAACCCCTTGGGCGGGGCCCGGAACAACGCCTCTCGGCGCGCAGGCTGATCGAACAGGGCTACCACGGCACGACCATCCGCGCGCTCAAAGGCGCTGCGGGCCTCCGTCGATTGGGGATGAGCGGGCCGTGCGGGCACAATCATACTATTAACATCTTAACCAGCCCCGCTCCCAGCGCATGACTTGCCGCGGCGAAAACGGCGCCGGGGACGTCCCTTCCAAGTCGCGCAAGCCCCCTGTTCTCGCCCTGTTACCGCCCTGATAACCGCGATTTATCGCCCTGTTAACGGCCTGCTCTGGTGCGAGAGCAATTTCGCGCAAGCTATTGGATTTCAATGTCTTTCTCGCATAGTCTGAGCGCAGGAGGGCGCGATTGCCCCTGTTATGCGCCTGCTAGCAGGCAATTCCTCCCGTTCCGGTCGCTGCCCGGCGTTTCCCTGCCCATGCGTCGACTGCATGACGCCCGCACTTCCCTAGGCCGGCCCGGTCGCGACCGGGCAGTCTTCGCGCCCGCCCCATTCCGCCCATGAGCCGTCGTAGAGGCCCTCGACCTTGCCGCCTGCCTCCTCGACCGCGAGCGCCAGGATCGCCGCGCTGACCCCCGACCCGCAGGTGGTGATGATCGGCTTCATGAGATCGATCTTGTGCGCGGCGAAAGTCTCCTTCAGCGCCTCTGGCGATTTAAGGCGTCCGTGTTCGACGATGTCGACGAAGGGCAGGTTGAGGCTGCCCGGCATGTGACCGCTCCTTAAGCCCTCGCGCGGCTCCGGCGCGTCGCCGCGGAAGCGGTCCGCCGGACGCGCGTCGACGACCTGGGCCGAGCCGTCCGCGAGCGCCGCGCGCACCTCATCGAGCGAGGCGATGAAGCTCTCGTCGAGGCGCGGCGTGAAGACCCGGGGCTTGGGATGGGCGTCGCCGCTCTCCAACGGACGGCCCTCGTGCTTCCATTTCGCCAGGCCGCCCTCGAGGATGCGGACCTCTGTGACGCCGTAGGCGCGGAGCGTCCACCAGACGCGCGCCGCGGCGAAAAGACCCAAAGCGTCGTAAATGACGAAGCGCATCCCGTCGCCCAGACCCAGCGCTCCCATTTCCTTTGCCAGCGTCCCGGACTTGGGCAGCATATGCGGCAAGCCGGATTCGACATCGGCGATCCTGTCGATGTCGAAGAACACTGCGCCGGGGATATGCGCCTGCCGAAACTCGGCGGCGCCGAAGCGTCCGGTGTTGGGCAGATGCCACGATGCGTCGATCACGCCGAGACTGGGGTCGCCGAGTTCGGCGGCAAGCTCGTCGGTGGTGGTGAGGTTATGCGTCGGCACGTGAAGCTCCGGTCAGTCAGGGCGAGGCGAGCGCGATGCGCACGCGGCGGTTGATCTTGCCCTTCTTTTCGATCTGGGTCACCGAGGCGCGCCCGATTTCGCCGGTACGCGCAACATGGGTTCCCCCGCAGGGCTGGAGGTCGAGGCCTTCGATGGCGATGAGCCGGACGCGGCCGGTTCCGCTCGGAGGCTTCACCGACATCGTCTTGACGAGCGACGGATTGGCTTCCAGCTCCGCGTCGGTGATCCAGCGCTGGCTCAAAGGCGCGTCGATCGCGATGAGCTCGTTGAGCCTCCGCTCGACTTCCGCCTTGTCCAATACCGCCTCGCCCGAGTCGAAATCGAGCCGGCCTTCGGCGTCGCCGACCGACCCGCCGGTCACGGGGTAAGGCAGGACGACGGAGAGGAGGTGCAACGCGGTGTGGGCGCGCATCCGCTTGTAGCGCCGGTCCCAGTCGATCCGCGCGACGACGCGGGCGCCAACGGCCGGCAGGTCCACGCCCTCTGCAGGAACGTGAAGGATCGTCTTTCGATCGGCGTCGTAGACCGTGTTCACGATCGCGATCGTCCGGCCGGCGGCGAGGAGAAGCACGCCCTGATCGCCCGGCTGCCCGCCGCCCTGCGGATAGAACACGGTTCGGTCGAGCGCGAGTCCTCGTTGATCGGCGAACATGACATTGGCCTTCGTCTCGACCAGATACAAGTCGTCACGGAACAAGACCTCTGTCATCAAACGAAAACCTGAGGCGCTGTTGCCTTCGCCTCGAGCCAGGCCGGGACCGCCAGGTTCTTGGAACGCAGGAAAGCCGGATTGAAGAGCTTGGAAGCGTAGCGCGCGCCGGAGTCGCAGAGAAGCGTTACGATCGTGTGTCCGGGGCCGAGGTCACGGGCAAGGCGGATGGCGCCGGCGATGTTGATTCCGGACGAGCCGCCGAGCAGCAGCCCCTCCTTGATCACGAGATCGAAGACGATCGGCAGCGCCTCGTCGTCGGTGATCTGATAGGCGAAATCGACCGGCGCGCCCTCAAGGTTGGCTGTGACGCGCCCCTGTCCGATGCCCTCGGTAATCGAGGAGCCTGAACTCTTGAGTTCGCCCGTCGTGTAGAACGAGTAGAGCGCGGCGCCCATGGGGTCTGCGAGCGCGATCTTGATGCTCGGATCGCGTTCCTTCAGGGCCATGCCTACGCCTGCCAGCGTGCCGCCCGAGCCGACCGAGGAAACGAAACCGTGAACCTCACCGTCGAGATCGTCGAATATCTCCGGCCCGGTCGTTTCATAGTGCCCCTGGCGATTGGCGACGTTGTCGAACTGGTTCGCCCAGACCGCGCCGCTCGGTTCAGTCTTTGCGAGCGTTTCCGCGAGACGGCCGGAGTAGCGGACATAATTGTTGGGGTTGGAATAGGGAACGGCGGGAACCTCGATCAATTCGGCGCCGGCGAGGCGCAGCATGTCCTTCTTCTCCTGCGACTGGGTGTCGGGGATGACAATGACCGCGCGATAGCCGAGCGCGCTCGCCACCATCGCGATGCCAATTCCGGTATTGCCGGCAGTGCCCTCGACAACCACTCCCCCGGGACGAAGCGTCCCACGGGCGGAAGCGTCTTTGATGATCGCCAGCGCGGCGCGGTCCTTGACCGAGCCCCCGGGATTCATGAATTCCGCCTTGCCGAGAATGGTGCATCCGGTCGACTGGGAGGCGGCTCGCAGCTTGATGAGCGGCGTTCGGCCGATCGCGCCAATGACATCGCGCTGAAGCTTCATCGAGTTCCCCGGAATTCCCGTCCAGACTAGGCAACCGCGCGACTTGCCACAAGCGCCTCCCCTTGTCACAAGCAAAACAATGAAGGGAGCGCTTTGGTGTTCTTTGTCGCGTCGAAACTCTTCTGGATGTTCGCGTCGCCCATCGACTTGTTGCTGATCGCCGCTCTCGTGGGCGCGCTGTACTCTGGTGGGCGCTATGCCCGAATCGGAAGAACGGTCGCGATTGTAGCGCTCCTCATCCTGAACGCCGTGGCCATGACGCCGGTTGGCCTCTTGCTCGCGGCGCCGCTTGAGGACCGCTTTCCCGCAGCCCCCCGCCGATATGGCCCCGCCATACGGGATCATTATTCTCGGTGGCGCGATCAACGATGCGGTGTCCAGGGCGAGAGGCCAAAGCGTCTTCGACGAGGGCGAGCGCGTGGTCGAAGCGGCCATCCTCGCCAAGCGCTTCCCGGGAGCGCGGATCGTTTTTTCCGGCGGAAACGGCTCGCTCTGTCCCTGGTCCCGGAACTGAAGCGGTGGAGGTCCGAAAACTTCTTGCGGATCTTGGCGTCGATCCGGCGCGCGTGACATTGGAGGACAAGTCCCGCAACACGGACGAAAACGCGCGCTTCACTGCGGCGCTAGTTCGTCCCGAGGCATCTCAGCGCTGGCTGCTTGTCACTTCCGCATATCACATGACTCGGTCGGTGGGCCTGTTCGAGAAGGCGGGTTTCAATGTGATCCCCTATCCTGTGGCCTACCGGACGCGCGGGGGCCTAGATGGCCTGGCATGGGACTTTGATCCCGCGCGAAATATTCACATTTTTCGATCGCGATGAAGGAATGGATCGGGCTTGCGGTCTATTGGTCGACAGGGCGGATCGATCATCTGTTTCCCGGGACCGCAAGACACGGCGGTCGTAGGGTCGGTCTCCTTCAATCCTCTCAGTTAGCTTTGTATCGATCAACAGTGGCGATCCTATTCTGCGGATGGCGCTCCAAGCCGGTATACGCCCCGGAAGTCGTTGGGATCGACCATCTTGCCCTTGCGATAGATGACCAATCTGCCCGCCACAGCCAGACTGACGGCCGCACGGCGAACCTCCGACAGATGCGAGCGCCAGGCGAGCTCATTTTCGCCCTGGGCTGCGGCATAGGCCTTGGCGGCGTCCGTCGGGCAGATTGTCCGGCCTTGCGGCGCCTCCGAGCAAAGGCTCGCGATCACTTTTTCAAGAGCGGTAGGCGACTCTGCTGGCGGCGTCATCTCGCTTCGTCTCGTTCAGCCGGGTCGGAAGGTCAAGCCAGCGTCACGGGCACAGGCCCTCAACCGCAATGCGGGCGGCGACGTCGACGGAAAGGCAATTTGTCTCGATGAGCGTGCGCGTCCTGTTGAGAATGGCGAAGCTCTCATCCATCAGGACATGCGCTTCGTAGCAAATTTGTCTGTTCTTGTCCGTGAGGTTTTGAATCATTCCCTTATAGTAGAATTGGATCGCGGTCAGGCGGGCGTCGGCCGCGATGTCTTGCAGAGCATTCCTGTCGGAGCATTCATTTGCGACGCCAACACGAACGACGGCAAGAGATGGCGAAGGCGCGCCTGCAAGCAGGACCATGGCGACAACCAAAATGCGCATATGACACGCTCCCTAAATAGCCGCTCGACGCGATCCGTCTCGAAATAGCTGATCAAGGCGGCCTCCTCAAAGCCTCCTGGAAATCCGCATACAATCCAGGCGTCAGTGCGAGGCGCACCTGTCGCCTTGCGCAGGGCCTCGCGATGACTAGAGTATAGGCGCCATGAGAAATGCCGAAAGTTTAAGCAGGCCGAAATCCAATCGTAATTGGCCCCCTCGTATTGGACGGCGTCGCAATGCTCGCGCCCATGTCCGGCGTGAGCGATCTGGCGATGCGCCGAATTGCGCGCAGGTTCGGGGCTGCCTTGGTCTTTTCCGAAATGGTGGCCGCCGAGACCTATCTCGACGGCGACACTGAGGCTGCGATGAGAGCCGAAGGGGAGGGAGTCTTTCCCCACGCGGTACAGTTGGTTGGCCGCGAGCCGCCGGCGCTCGCCGAGACTGCGCGCAGGGTCGAAGGGGCGGGGGCTCAGATCATCGACATCAATATGGGTTGTCCGGCGCGGCGCGTATCAGGCGCGCTGGCCGGAGCCGCGCTGATGCGCGATCTCGACCACGCCGAGCGGATCATCGCTACGGTCGTCGCGGCGGTTTCGGTTCCGGTAACTGTCAAGATGCGTCTGGGATGGGACGAGGCCTCGCTTAACGCGCCCGAGCTTGCGGGCCGCGCCGAGCGCGCGGGCGCCCAGATGGTTACCGTTCACGGGCGCACGCGCCAACAATTCTATGATGGACGCGCCGACTGGAGGGCGGCGCGCGGGGTTGTCGAGGCGGTTGCAATCCCTGTGCTCATCAATGGCGATTGCGCGACCGCCGAGGACGCGCGCGCAATGATCGCTCAGTCAGGCGCAAGCGGCGTAATGGTTGGCCGCGCGGCGCTGGGCGCGCCCTGGCTTGTCGGCGCCATCTCCCGGGCGCTGTCCGCGGGCGCTCCGCTTCGTCCGCCGTCGCGCGCGGCTCAAAGCGAGGCGGCAATCGAACATCTCGAGTGGCTCCTCGCCAGGCTCGGGTCTCGCGCGGGCTTGCGCCACGCCCGCAAACATCTTGCCGCCTATGCCGGAGCCGCCGGAGCGCCAGCGCCCGTGCGCCGCGAACTTGTGACGACAGAGGACCCGCAGCTTGCTCGCAAACTGCTCGCCGCCGCTTTTGAGATGCTCCCGGCCAAGGCGGGGGCATGACGGCCCCTTTTCAGCGAAACCGTTCGGAGGCGGCAAAGGTGTTGAACGCGCTTGCTCAGCCGCTTCTGACGGTCGACGTTCAGGGCATGGTGCTCGACGTGAACGTCGCGGCCGAGACTTTCTTCGACATGGGACGGGGCGCGTTGCTGCGTTCGCGTCTGACTGACCTTCTGCCCTTCGGCTCGCCGGTTCTGACGCTGGTATCCGAGGCTTTGAGCAATCACGCGACGGTCAACGGCTACAAGATCGACATTTCAACGCCCCGAACCGGTAACCGGGGAGCCGTCGACGTTTTCATCGCGCCATTGCCTCAGCCCGGTGAAGTTGTCGCGATTATGCTGCAGGAACGTGCAATTGCCGAAAAAATGGACAGACAACTGACCCATCGGAGCGCCGCCCGCTCGGTCACGGCGCTCGGCGTGATGCTCGCACACGAAATCAAGAACCCGCTCTCCGGCATTCGCGGTGCTGCGCAGTTGCTCGAAGCAAGCGCTAGCGACGAAGACCGTGCCCTTACCCGGTTGATCTGCGACGAAACTGACCGGATCGTCAAACTGGTCGATCGCATGCAGTCCTTTGCGGACTCGACGCCGACGCAGTGGGAAAGTCTCAACATTCACGCCGTGCTCGATCACGTGAAGCGCCTCGCGCAGGCCGGCTTTGCACGTCACATCCGGTTTCTGGAGATTTACGATCCATCGCTGCCGCACGTTTTTGGATCACGCGACCAGTTGATCCAGGTTTTCCTGAATTTGATTAAGAACGCGGCGGAAGCGCTCGGCAATGACAGTATGGATGGCGAGATCACGCTGACGACGGCCTATCGGCCGGGCGTTCGTCTGCGGACCGCGCCGAGCACGGAGCCGGTCGCGTTGCCGCTCGAAATCTGCATCCGCGACAACGGATCCGGAATTGCGCCGGAGATCCTTGGCAACCTGTTCGATCCGTTCGTTACGACCAAAGCGCAAGGGTCTGGTCTGGGACTTGCACTGGTCGCAAAGCTGATCGGCGACCACGGCGGGATTGTTGAATGCGAGTCGCATCCGCGCAGGACGACGTTTCGCGTACTTATGCCGCTCCTGCCGCGCACGGGCGGCGCAAAGTAACGGGCGTCCCCGGTGAAGGTTTCGCGCGATTGGGCGAAGGAGCGTGATGGATGCCGTCAGGGCATATTCTGGTTGCCGACGACGACGCCGGGATTCGCACCGTGCTCAATCAGGCCTTGACCCGCGCGGGCTATGAGGTCCGCGCAACCGGAACGGTCGCGGGGCTGTGGCGGTGGGTGGCCGCCGGAGAGGGGGATCTCGTCATCACCGATGTCGTGATGCCGGACGATAATGCTTTCGATTTGCTGCCACGCATCAAGCGGATGCGCCCCGATCTGCCGATCATCGTGATGAGCGCGCAGAATACGTTCATGACCGCGATCAAGGCCTCGGAACGCGGTGCTTATGAATATCTGCCCAAGCCCTTCGACCTACGCGAGCTCGTCGCCATCGTGGGCCGGGCGCTTGCGGAGCCCAAACGGCGGCGGGAGGAGGCCGAGGCTCACACACCTGCCGAGGCGATGCCCATTGTGGGGCGTTCTCCAGCGATGCAGGACATCTTCCGGGTCCTCGCGCGCCTGATGCAGACGGACCTTACCGTCATGATCTCGGGCGAGTCGGGGACCGGCAAGGAACTGGTCGCAAGGGCGCTTCACGATTACGGCAAGCGCAAGGGAGGCCCGTTCGTGGCCATCAACATGGCTGCTATCCCGCGCGATCTGATCGAGAGCGAACTCTTTGGCCACGAGAAGGGGGCCTTCACCGGTGCTGCGGCCCGGTCTGTCGGACGTTTTGAACAGGCGGAAGGTGGAACGCTGTTCCTCGACGAAATCGGCGATATGCCGATGGAGGCGCAGACGCGCCTCCTTAGAGTCTTGCAACAGGGCGAATATACGACCGTCGGCGGACGGACACCGATCAAGACCAACGTACGCATCGTGGCCGCGACCAACAAGGACCTGCGATTCGCTATCCAGCAAGGCGCTTTTCGGGAAGACCTGTTTTTCCGCCTCAACGTCGTACCGATCCGTCTTCCTCCACTACGCGAGCGGTCCGAAGACATCCCTGATCTGGTTCGTTCATTCTTTCGACGGGGCGTCACCGAGGGTTTGCCTCTCAAGACGATCGAACCGACCGCGATGGAACGCATGCGGCGATACGGTTGGCCTGGGAACGTGCGCGAGCTTGAAAATCTGACCCGCCGGTTGGCGGCGCTTTATCCGCAGGAAGTGATCTCGGATTCTTTGATCGAAGCCGAACTGACCGCGGGATTCGCGCCCGCGCTGGCCCCTCTGGCGTTGGGCGGCGAGGAGGGCAGGCCGCGCGGCGGGGCGCACACCGCTGCCGCCGCCGCGGGGGATGGATTTGACGCCGCCATGGAGCGTGCGGTCTCCGATCTCTTTCGCTCATTCGGCGCCGGAGTTCCTCCGGTCGGGCTCTACCACAGGGTATTGCACGATCTTGAAGCGCCTTTGATCGCCGCCACGCTCTCGCTGACCCGGGGAAACCAGATCAAGGCGGCTGAGATTCTGGGTCTCAATCGCAACACGCTGCGCAAGAGGATTCGCGACCTCAACCTGCGTGGCATGCCAAACTTTCGCTAGAGTCGCCGCCAAAATGTCGTAATTGGGCAACATCGTTGCAACAATGCAACGGTCGTCAGCGACCAATTCCGACAACGGGCATGTGGCTGAGGTTTTGACGGCGACGACGACGAGATCAGACGCGAGGGAGGCGACGCCGCTCGACGACTTCGGTCCCACTGCCCGGTTCGGCCTGATCGCCGTGGGGGCAGCGTTTATCCTCGCGATCGCGACCTTCCTCGTATTCGCCGGCTTCACCCCGATCCTACCCACCGCGAACGTCGTCGCGATCCTCCTTTTGGGCGACGGTTTGGTCGTCTTCGTCTTGATTGTCTTGATCGGGATCGAGTTGGCCAGACTGAGGGCGGCGCGAAAAGCCGCCCGCGCCGGCGCCCGACTGCACAGCCGCTTTGTTGCGTTATTTTCGCTGGTGGCCGCCATCCCCGCAATTGTCACCGCAGTCGTCGCAACGGTGTCAGTGGAGTGGGCGATCAACCCACGATTCATGAGCGACGTCGCCGCCTTCATCAACGAATCCAACCAGGCGACGCAACTCTATCGCGAGTCTCAGTGCCGCGGCCTGCTCCGGGACGTCGAATTGACCGCAGGCGATATCGCCCGCAGCGCTCTATTGCTTCGCTCTGATCCGGCTCAGTTCAAAATCTACTTCAGTTCGCGATCCAAGGTTTTAGGATTCAACGCTGCGGCGCTGATGAAGGGTGACGGCACTCCGATCCAGATTGCCGAGGGGTCGGACGCGAAGCTGATCGCCAGACCGGATCCATCCGATTTCCAGGACGCAACTAACGGGGAGGCGCTTTGTGGTTTCCTGGGCGCTGGCAACACTTTTGTGGGCATTCGACCAATTCCCGGCGCTGACGGACAATTCCTATACGCGGCGCGCATGATTGACCCCTTGGCGGCAAAGGTCGCCGAGGACGCCGCCAGCGTCTCCAACCTGTTCGGGCGCTTCGAGGCGCACCGTCATAGCCTTGAACTCGGCTTCGCGATCGTTTTCGTTCTTCTCGCCTTGACCATGCTGTTTTCCGCGATCTGGCTTGGACTTGCGTGGGCCAATCGCCTCGTTGGACCGATTCGTCGCCTCATCCGCGCCACCGATGAAGTCGCTTCCGGAAATCTGCAGGTTCAAGTCCCGACTCGAGCTTCCGACGGAGATCTTGGGCATCTCGGCGACACGTTCAACAAGATGACGTCGGAGCTATTGCGTCAGCAAACCGGGCTGTTGGAGGCGAACGCTCTGAACGATGAGCGGCGAGCTTTCATCGAGGCGGTGTTGTCGGGCGTGCCGGCCGGGGTTCTTGGGGTCGATAACGACGGCAGGGTCACGATCTCGAATGCCGCCGCCGAGCGTCTGCTGGGCGGGGGAAGGGGCCTCATTGGGCTCCCGCTGAATGCGGTCCAGCAGAGCATCTCTGCAATCTGGGAGAAGGCTCGTTCTCTTCGGCTGCGGCTCTTCCAGGGACAAACGACCGTCTTTCTGGACGGTCGCGAGCGGATTCTAAATGTTCGCGTCACCGGCAATCCGGGACGTGACGATCGCGCAAGCGTGATAACGCTCGACGATATCAGCGACCTCGTCACGGCTCAACGCACTGCGGCCTGGGCGGACGTCGCTCGTCGCATCGCGCATGAAATCAAGAACCCGCTCACCCCGATTCAGCTTTCGGCGGAAAGGCTAAAGCGTCGCTACGGCCGCCACATCGTCGAGGGCAAAGAGGTTTTCGACCAGTGCACTGACACCATTATTCGGCAAGTCGACGATATCAAGCGAATGGTAGACGAATTCTCATCGTTCGCGCGGATGCCGAAGGCGCGTCCGATGCGCGACGACCTGACGGATTGCGTGCGACAGGCGATCTTCCTGATGCGGGTCGGGCGCGCAGACATCGCGTTCGAGGAGCAGTTGCCCGACGAGCCGGTATTGGCGGAGTTCGACCGCCAACTCATCTCTCAGGCGCTTACAAACGTCCTAAAGAACGCAACAGAAGGTATTGACGCATTGGGAGAACTCGATGAGCGAGGCAAAGTCGTGGTGACACTCGGCGCAGGGGTGCAGGGCCACATCGAGATCGCGATCAGCGATAACGGCAAAGGCTTTCCTAGCGAAGACCGGCATCGGCTGATCGAACCGTATGTGACCACCCGCACCGAAGGGACGGGACTCGGCCTGCCAATTGTAGTCAAGATTTTCGAAGATCACGGCGGAAGCGTCGAACTGCTTGACGGTCTCACGCGCTCTGGCGGGGGACAGGGGGCGAAAGTTGTCATGAAATTGCCCGGGTCCGCGCCTGCTGAGGCGGGAGCGCGAAGTGGGGATGAGGAAGTCGGATCATCTTGATGGCTGACATTCTAATCGTTGACGACGAAGAAGACATCCGCCAGCTGGTCGCCGGCATCCTCGAGGATGAAGGCCACGGCGCGCGGCTCGCCCGAAATTCCGATGAAGCAATCGCGTCGATAGAAACGCGTCGGCCTCAATTGATCCTCCTTGATATCTGGCTTCAGGGTTCGAAGCTGGACGGATTGCAACTGCTCGAGGCGATCAAGCGTCAGAACCCAAATGTTCCGGTCGTTATGATTTCGGGCCACGGCAATATCGAGACGGCGGTAACCGCGATCAAGTTGGGAGCCTATGACTTTATCGAGAAGCCGTTCAAGGCGGACCGTCTGATCTTGATCGCGGAGCGCGCGCTCGAAACCTCGCGCCTGAAACGTGAAGTCAGTGATCTGAAGACACGCGCCGGGGCGACGAATCGCATGGTTGGCTCCTCGGCCTCAATCGTCAATCTTAAACGCGTCATCGACAAGCTTGGTCCCGCGAATTCTCGTGTGCTGATTTCCGGCGCGGCCGGGTCGGGCAAGGAACTCGCTGCGAGGCTAATTCATGAACGTTCGGCCAGGTCCGACGGCCCGTTCGTCGTGCTCAATGCGCCGGCGATGTCTCCTGACGGGATGGAGGCGGAGCTATTCGGCGTCGACGCCGCGCCGGAACGCCCTCGGCGTATCGGCGCCCTCGAAGAGGCTCATGGCGGAACTCTATACCTGGACGAAGTCGCCGACATGCCCCGCGAAACGCAGGCCAAGATCTTGCGTGTTCTTGTCGACCAGAATTTCCAGCGCGTCGGGGGGTCATCGCGGGTGCACGTCGACGTGCGGATCATCTCGTCGACAAGTCGCGATCTCGCCGACGCGATTACCGAGGGGCGATTCCGCGAGGATCTCTTTCATCGCCTCTCGGTCGTGCCCATTCGCGTTCCGTCACTCGCGGAACGACGCGAGGATATCCCCGAGCTTGTCCAATACTTTCTTGAGATGATTGCCGCCAACATGGGTGTTGCGCCGCGGCGGGTCGCCGCGGACGCTATCGCGGTGTTGCAGTCGCACGACTGGCCGGGAAACATCCGCCAGCTGCGTAACAATGTGGAGCGCTTGATGATCCTCGCGCTCGGCGACCCGAACACAGAGATCTCAGCGTCCATGTTACCGGCCGAGGTCGGCACGCTGGTGCCGACGGTCGCCAGCGGCATTGGCGGCGAAAAGCTGTTGAGCCTGCCCTTGCGCGAGGCCCGCGAGGCGTTTGAGCGTGACTATCTCGTGGCGCAGATCAGCCGGTTCGGCGGCAACATCTCGCGCACCGCTGAATTCATTGGAATGGAGCGCTCTGCGCTGCATCGCAAGCTCAAGTCTCTCGGAGTCGAGTGATCATCGCGCATCGTTAGGCGCCGGCCGCCTCTGGCCCCCCGACGATTCGGCTGCTTGCGCCCGTGACCCAGGCGACTCTGATTGCGGGATTGGCGCGGGTGCTCATCATCGACTCCGTCGGTGCAGGCCTCAGGGTGGCGCGGCTTGACGGGCGGGGCGCGGCGTCGGAAAAGACCGCTCGCCCTGAGCGGGAGGGACAATGCAACGCGTTGCGCTGATCGATAACTATGACAGCTTCACGTTCAACCTTGTCCACTATCTCGGCGAACTGGGCGCGGACGTTGCAGTTTGGCGCAACGACGAAATCAGCGTGGAAGACACTCTTGCGAGCGCGCCCGACGCGATTCTGCTCTCGCCCGGGCCCTGCACGCCCAACGAGGCGGGGATCTGTCTCGATCTCGTGCGGGCTGCGAGCGAAACGACCCCGATTCTCGGGGTCTGCCTCGGCCACCAGACCATCGGCCAGGCGTTCGGCGGCGACGTCGTGCGCGCGCCCCATCCGATGCACGGCAAAGTCTCGCGCATCGAGCACAACGCGCGCGGGCTGTTTCGGGGCCTGAACGGGCCGTTTCGGGCCACCCGCTATCACTCGCTCGTCATCGAGCGTTCGACCGTCCCTGGCGAACTCGAAGTCAGCGCTGAGGCTGACGATGGCCTCATCATGGCGGTCGCCCACCGCGAGCGCCCAGCTTATGGCGTGCAGTTCCACCCGGAGAGCATCGCGAGCGAGCACGGCCGTCAGATCTTGCGCAATTTCCTGGACTTGGCCGCTGCTTTTCATGCGCGCCGGTCGCACTAGGCGACCGGCCGTATGGAGTTTTTCAAGCCTTTGATCGGCAAGGTGGCCACCGGGGCGACGCTGACCCGGTCGGAGGCCGCGGCGGCTTTCGACGCCATGCTGTCGGGCGAGGTGACGCCCTCGCAGATGGGCGGGTTCCTGCTGGCGTTGCGCGTCCGCGGGGAAAGCGTCGAGGAGATCACCGGCGCGGTGTCCGCAATGCGCCACAAGATGCTGCGCGTGAAGGCGCCCGCGGACGCCATCGACATTGTCGGCACCGGCGGTGACGGTTCGGGCTCTCTCAACGTCTCGACGCTGGCCGCGATCGTCACCGCTGCCTGCAACGTTCCCGTCGCCAAACATGGGAATCGAGCCGCTTCTTCGCGCTCGGGCGCCGCCGACACGCTATCCGCGCTCGGGGTCAAAATCGGGCTTCAGCCGGAAGGGGTCGAGCGTTGCCTTCGTGAGGTCGGCATCGGCTTCATGATGGCGCCAACCCACCATGCGGCCATGCGGCACGTCGGCCCGACGCGGGTCGAACTCGGCACGCGCACGATCTTCAATCTGCTGGGCCCGCTGTCCAATCCTGCCGGCGTCAAACGTCAGGTGGTCGGAGTCTTTTCGGCCGCGTGGCTCGAACCGATGGCGGAAGTGCTGCGCAATCTCGGCTCCGAGCGTGTCTGGATCACGCACGGGCTCGATGGGCTTGACGAGATCACCACAACAGGGCCTACCAAGATCGTTGAGCTCAAGAACGGCGCCATCCACGCTTTTGAGGTGACGCCGGAAGACGCGGGTCTCGCGCGCGCCGAACCCGCGGCGCTCAAGGGGGGAGAGCCGCATCAAAACGCAGAAGCCCTTATCGCAGTCCTCGACGGAGCTGCCGGAGCGTATCGCGACATCGCCCTTATCAACGCCGGCGCGGCGCTTGTCGTGTCGGGAACGGCGGCTTCGCTCAGAGACGGCGTCGCTCTGGCTGAGGCGGCGATCCGGTCCGGCGCGGCGCGGCGCACGCTTGACCGATTGATCGCAGTGTCCAACGCTTGAAAGTCGAGGACGCGATGGCCGACATTCTGAAAAAGATCGAAAACTACAAACGGCGCGAGATTGCGGAGGCCAAGGTTCGAGTCCCCCGCGCGACGCTTGAACGCGAGATCGGCGGCCAGTCTCCGCCCCGCGGCTTCGTCAAGGCGCTTGAGCGCGCGACGGAGGAAGGCCGGTTCGGCCTGATCGCCGAGATCAAGAAAGCTAGCCCCTCCAAGGGCCTGATCCGTGATCACTTTGAACCGGGAGCGCTCGCGAAGGCCTATCAGGCCGGCGGCGCTGCGTGCCTCTCGGTGCTGACCGACGGGCCGTCGTTTCAGGGCGCGCCCGAACATTTGATGAAGGCTCGAAAGGCGACATCGCTGCCGATCCTGCGCAAGGATTTCATGTTCGATCCCTATCAGGTCCTCGAGGCGCGCGCCTGGGGCGCCGACTGCATCCTCATCATCATGGCCGCGGTCGACGACGAAACCGCCAGGACGCTCAACAAGGCCGCGCACGATGTCAGCCTGGATGTGCTGATCGAGACGCACGACGAAGCCGAACTGAAACGGGCGCTGGCGCTCGAAGGCCGGCTGATCGGCGTCAACAATCGCGACTTGCGAACTTTCGAGACCTCGCTTGACGTTTGCGAGCGGCTCATGCCCCATATTCCCCCGGGCAAGATCGTGGTCGCCGAGAGCGGCATCTCCAATCATGCCGACTGCAAGCGCCTCGCCAAGGCTGGCATCGAAACCTTTCTCGTGGGCGAAGCGCTGATGCGCCATCGCGACGTGGAGGCGGCGACGCGGGCGTTGCTGACCGGGATGTAGCGCCACGCGCGAACGCGGCGCAGTCCACAAATACCTCTGTTCGCATTTCGTTCGCATCGCCGCCGTGCTATTATTCCGGCCGGGCGAATCGCCGTCCTCGTGAAATCGACATGAATGACCTTTTTGGCGCTTCGCCGTCTCAACGTGGAAAACCCGTGCCGGTGAAAGCCAAGGCAACTGCGCGCGCCGGAACCCCGGGCGAGGCTGACTATACGGCCGCCTCGATCGAAGTGCTGGAGGGGCTCGAGCCGGTTCGCCGCCGCCCCGGCATGTTTATCGGCGGAACCGACGCCAACGCCCTGCATCACCTCTTCGCCGAGGTGATCGACAACGCGATGGATGAGGCGGTCGCCGGACACGCCACCTTCATCGAGGTCTCGCTGGAGGAGACCGGCTTTCTCAGCGTGCTCGACAACGGTCGCGGCATGCCGGTCGATCCGCACCCGAAATTTCCAAAAAAATCGGCGCTTGAAGTAATCATGACGATGCTTCACGCGGGCGGCAAATTCGACAGCGGCGCCTATGAAACCTCGGGCGGTCTGCACGGCGTCGGCGTTTCGGTGGTCAATGCCCTGTCGGAAGAGCTCGAAGTCGAGGTCGCGCGCGGGCAGACGCTTTACCGCCAGAGTTTTGCCCGCGGCCGCCCCACTTCGGCGCTCGCCACGGTCGGGAAGGCTCCGAACCGGCGCGGCACCAAGGTCCGTTTCCTGCCCGATCCCAAGATCTTCGGGGAGAAAGCCCGCTTCGATCCTGCACGCGTATTCAAGATGGCGCGATCCAAGGCTTACTTGTTCGGGGGCGTCGAGATTCGCTGGCGATGCGCCCCGTCGCTGCTCGGCGAGGCTGCGAAAGTCCCGGCGGAAGCCGTCTTTCACTTTCCCGGCGGTCTTAAGGACTATCTCGCCGCCGACATCGAGGGCGAGGCGCTCGTCGCCGACCAGGTCTTCACCGGTCGGGTCGAGAAGACGGGCAAGCATGGCTCGGTCGAATGGGCGATCGCCTGGCTGGCCGGCGCCGACGGCTTCGTGCATTCGTATTGCAACACCATTCCGACGCCGGATGGCGGAACCCACGAGGCGGGCCTGCGCACTGCGCTGCTGCGCGCCCTCAAGGATCACGCGGAGCGTATCGGCCAGGCCAAGCGCGCGAACGCGCTCACGACCGATGACGTCATGGCTGGCTGCGCCGCGCTCATTTCTATTTTCATCCGCGAGCCGGAATTCCAGGGTCAAAACAAGGGCCGCCTGCAGACCGCTGAAGCCGCTCGGCTCGTCGATGGCGCGTTGCGCGACGCCTTCGACCATTGGCTGGCGGCTGCGCCGAGCCAGGCGGCGAGACTTCTCGACTGGTCGATCGAGCGCGCCGAAGAACGCGTCCGGCGCCGCATGGAGAAGGATGTCGCGCGTAAAAGCGCGGTTCGCAAACTGCGTTTGCCCGGAAAGCTCGCCGACTGCACGAACTCGTCCGCGCAAGGCTCTGAACTGTTTATCGTGGAAGGCGATTCCGCCGGGGGGTCGGCGAAGCAGGCGCGGGACCGGGCCTCGCAGGCTGTCTTGCCGCTGCGGGGCAAGATTCTCAACGTGGCCTCCGCTACACGGGACAAACTCGCGCAGAATCAACAGCTCGGCGACCTCATGCAGGCGCTGGGCGCCGGATCGGGCGCCCAATACCGCTCCCAGGACTTGCGGTACGACAAGATCATCATCATGACCGACGCCGATGTGGACGGCGCGCACATCGCCTCCCTGCTGATCACGTTTTTCTATCGCCAGACCCCGCAATTGATTCAGGAGGGCCATCTCTACCTGGCCGTTCCGCCCCTCTATCGGCTGACGCAGGGCGCAAAGTCGGTCTACGCCCGTGACGACGCGCACAAGGATCAGTTGCTGAGGTCGGGCTTCACCGGGCGCGGTCAAATCGAGGTCAGCCGCTTCAAGGGCCTCGGCGAAATGCCGACGCGGGATCTGCGAGAAACCACGATGGACCCCGCCAAACGCACGCTGCTTCGCGTCGCAGTGGTCGAGGGGGACAGCGCATCCACGGCCGAGACAGTCGAGCGTCTGATGGGATCAAAGCCGGAAGCGCGTTTTGCCTTCATCCAGGAGCGGGCTCCGAAGGCCGTCGAGCTTCTAGACGTTTGACTCCCAGCTGAACCCAAAATTCAGGGCGCTTGTCGTCCGCGTCGGGGTTAGTGAAATTACTTCCTGCCGAGGGGTCGAACCGTCTGGAAACGGCCACGCGGATGCGCTATGCTGCGGTCGCGGGGTCCGTTTGTCTCTTGCGAACGGTCGGGCGAGCTACCGATGATTCAAGTGGTCAATCTTGTTGCAACGCGGGCGGCGGAGATTCTCCGGCTGGTTCTCGCGACAAGAGGCGTTGAATTATCCTGGATACTACCTCGGCCCCCCGAAGGACCTCAAGTTGAAAGCTTCGGCAGACATTAGCTTCCGGGTCCGTACCGTCGACGGTTGGCTGGGAGGAACTCCAGGAATTTCGCCGGGAAAGCGGTGAGCGCGGAGGCGACGATGCGCCTCGGTCAATTGGGTTTATGGTTGGAGAACTTGGAATAACATGAGCAAGGGTAAGGATTTTCGAGCGCCGCGAAAGCGCGGTTTCGATGATGATGGACCGATGTCCTACGATTCGAAGCCGCGACAGTCGCGCGGCTACGGGGGCGCGCCGGACGGAGCCTATGGGGGACCGCCGGCGGGCGGAGCGGCGCCCTCACAAATCAGTTCGAGCGCCCCGGCGGTGGACGCCGTCGTGAAGTGGTTCAAAGCTGACAAGGGATACGGCTTTGTCGAGCTGGCCGGCGGCCAAGGCGACGCGTTCCTGCACGCGAATGCCCTGCATGGAGCGGGCCACGAGACGGTCCCGACCGGCGCGAAACTCCGTGTGCAGGTGGGCGCCGGGGCGAAAGGCGCTCAGGTCACCCGCGTGCTCGAAGTCGACACGTCGACCGCTGTCGAGCGGCCGCAGCGTTCGTTTGGCGATGCGCCGAGGCCGCGCCGGGTCGCCCCGGATCCGTCCACGGCGGTGTCGGTCACCGGCCATGTCAAATGGTTTGACGACGCCAAGGGCTTCGGCTTTGTCGCGAGCGAAGACGGCGGCAAAGACGTCTTCGTCCACATCTCGATCCTCGGACCGGCCGGCATCTCGCACCTCGCGGAGGGCCAGCAGGTCAATATGCGAGTTGTCGACACGCCCAAGGGACGCGAGGCGATTTCGCTCTCGATCTGAACTGCGATCTGAGGCGATCAGCGGCGGTCTCGACATCCGAGCGCGGCGTCCGGCGTCGCTCTCTTTGCATTGGCGAGCAGGAGATCACGCGTCGCGTGGCGCGATCTGCAGCCGAGAAGGTTGAAGTGATGCAGCCGTCGCGCGACATTCACCGCCTCATTGAAATCATGGCTGCGCTGCGCGATCCGGTTGGCGGTTGTCCTTGGGACCTGGAACAGACGTTCGCGTCGATCGCTCCCTTTACGATCGAGGAAGCCTACGAGGTCGCGGATGCGATCGAGCGCGGCGAAACGGACGACTTGCGCGACGAGTTGGGCGACCTGCTGCTGCAGGTCGTCTTCCATGCGCGAATGGCGGAGGAAGCGGAACTGTTCGACTTCGGGGGCGTGGTCGAGGCCATTACAGCCAAACTCATCCGCCGCCATCCGCACGTCTTCGGCAATGCTGACAGCCTGGACTCTGCAGGGGTCAAAGCGTTGTGGGGCCGGATCAAGGCCGACGAAAAACACAAGCGCGTTGAGGCCCGCGCGTCGGCCGGACTGCCTCCCGAGCCGGCGACCGGCGCGCTCGGGCGCGTCCCGCTCGCGCTCCCTGCTTTGTCGCGCGCGCTGAAATTGCAGGAGAAGGCCGCCAAGGTCGGATTCGACTGGAATGATGTCCGAGCGGTGCTCGCCAAACTGCGGGAGGAGATCGTCGAGGTCGAAGCCGAGCTTGGCGGCGGCGCGAGCGAGGCGTTGTCCGACGAGGTCGGCGATCTTCTCTTCGCCCTGGTGAATCTCGCTCGGCACCTGGAGGTGGACCCTGAGACGGCGCTGCGCGCCGCCAACGCCAAATTCACGCGGCGGTTCGCCCATATCGAACATCGGCTGGCGGAGAGCGGGCGCGGGCCGGAAGGCGCCGATCTTGAGGAAATGGAGGCGCTTTGGATCGAAGCCAAGGGGCTTGAGCGAATTGGGCGCTAAGGATCTGCGATCTGGCGCTTCCGAGGAGCGCCAACGCCGGCGGGCGGTCAGTGGACCTCCGACCGGATTGCGTGCGTTTCGCTAACCGGAAAACGGCGCTTGACCCGTTCGACCTGGTCGGGCGCAACCCGAACCGTGATATGAAGACCGTCGTCGCGATCCGAGCGGCTCATCACCTCGGCATGTTCGTATAGCCAGTGCAACCCCTTCCCGTCCGAGAGATCGAGGGTCAGTTCGACGAGCGACCGTCCGCGCGCCAATCGATCCTCAATGGCGCTGAGCAGATGATCCATTCCCTCCCCGGTTAGTGCGGAAACAGCAAGCGGCGTGGCTGCTCTCGGTCCGTGATCCTGCGCAAGCATGGCCCTCTCGTCGTCGTCGAGCCGGTCGAGTTTGTTCAGCGCCTCGATGACGCGATCGGTCCGGTCGGCGACGCCAAGCTCGGTCAGGATCAACTCGACGTCCTGGCTCTGCGCGTCGCTGTCTGCGTGGGAGATGTCGCGAACGTGGACGATCACGTCGGCCGCCCGGACCTCCTCGAGCGTCGCCCGAAAGGCCGAGATCAGCATGGTCGGCAGATCGGAAATGAATCCGACCGTGTCGGAGAGGATCGCCAACCCGCCGTGCGGCAGAGTGATGAGCCGCATTGTGGGATCGAGCGTCGCAAACAACATGTCGGCGGCCATGACTTCGGCTTGGGTCAGCCGGTTGAAAAGCGTCGACTTGCCGGCATTCGTGTAACCCACCAGCGCCACGACTGGATAAGGGACGTCGGCGCGGCTTGCCCGATGCAGGCCTCGCGTCCGCTTGACCCCCTCGAGTTCCCGCTCGATTCGCACCATTCGTTCCTGAAATCAGCCTCCGGTCAGTCTCGATCTGCGTTTCGCCGGGTCCGCCGAGAAAGCCGAAACCGCCGCGCTGACGCTCAAGGTGCGTCCACGACCGGACGAGACGCGAGCGCTGGTAGGCAAGATGCGCCAGTTCGACCTGGAGCGCCCCCTCCGCGGTGCGGGCCCGTCGTCCGAAGATCTCGAGGATAAGCCCTGTGCGATCGATAACTTTGCAGCGAAAGCTTTTTTCGAGGTTGCGCTGTTGCACGGGCGACAACGGACTATCCACGACCACCAGGTCTATTGAGCTGTCCTTGACCTCGCGGGCGATCGCCTCGACCTTGCCTTTGCCAATGTAGGTGGCTGGACGGATGGCGCCCAAGGATATGATCTCCGCGCCGGTGACGTGGAGATCGATGGCTTGGGCGAGGCCGACGGCCTCATCGCGCCGCGCTTCGGGACTGCGCAAAGGCTCGCGTTCGCCCCTCTGAGTGCGGGTCGGATAAGGACAGACGACAAGTGTCCGCGTCCCGGAAGCGATGGTCCGTTCTCGGCTGTCGGCCTCGGCGCGGAGCGTAGCGGCCTTATGATTAGTGAGCGTCGGACCCGTCCTCTACAGCCTCAAACATGGTGATCGGACTCGCCGGCATGATTGTCGAAATCGCGTGCTTGTAAACGAGCTGCGAGTGGCCGTCGCGCCGCAACAGGACGCAAAAATTATCGAACCAGGTGACGAAGCCTTGGAGTTTCACCCCATTGACCAAGAAGATCGTCACTGAAGTCTTGGATTTCCGAACGTGGTTGAGAAACGTGTCTTGGAGGTTTTGCGCCTTCTCGGTTGCCATGAGTTTTTCCGTTCGTTGGGCCCTTGCCGGCCATCATTGTTCGACCCTCATGCGCGCCTACCGCGACACGCTACGCCGATCCCTATACCATATAGAATGCAGCCTCTGAAAAACATCGTTCCTTTAGAACTGTTCCGCGCGATGCCGGCGACAGCCGCGCCCATGCGCCAGCCTTGGAAACAGCGACGGGTCCGCGCTTCACGCCCAATGCTCAGCGAGATCTTTGCTCAAGCCTAAATCATTGCCGGGTCGGCGTGATTTCCGTAAATCTCGATGAGGCGTGCGAGGCCAGGCTAGCAGGTCGATGGCGGCTGGGGCTTCGAGCGCGAACTCGACCCAGTATCTCCGACAACATTTTCTTGGCCCGGTTTCGCAGTTAAGCGGAGCGGGCCGCCCGCGGGCGTTCTTCGCGCCTGTTTCCCCCGCTTACGCCGGCACGGTGAGGCGGCGGCGGCGCTCCTAAAGGTGCGAGGCCACCACGCGCCAGGGATCGATCGTCGTCTCGTCGCAGCCGAGCGCCGACGCCCGCTCGGCGGCGGTTAGCCCGACGTCGTCGAGATAGCGCGCCGGCAGCGCGGCGAACCGGCTCCGGTCGGTGGCCACGGTCGCCCGCTCGGAGACAGCGTTAAGGATTTGTTTACAAACTCTGACAACCCCGGAAAAGCCAAAATCTGTGTGAACATTGCCCCAACCAGCAAGATAAGCGCTCATTTTGTCCTCTAATTGTCTCGCACGCGCGGAATCGCGCTTGTTTCGACGTGGATATAGAGGCATTCTGAGCAGCCGCAAGTCAAAGTTTATGCTGATAAAGGATAGTAGAACCATACTATGGGATCGTCTGACAGATTGCCTCCGCTTAACGCGATGCGCGCCTTCGAAACCGTGGCTCGAAAGCTCTCCTTCGCCCGCGCGGCCGAGGAGCTGCATGTGACCAAGGCTGCGGTCGCGCAGCAGGTCCGTCTTCTCGAGCAGGAGATCGGCGCCCCGCTGGTCGAGCGTTCCGGCCGCGGGCTCGCCCTGACCGAATCGGGCGCCGCCGGCGCCGCGGGCCTCGCCGAGGCCTTCTCGACGCTCGCGCGCGCCGTGCGGGCGATGCGCGAGGCCAAGGGACGGCGCTTCCTCGTCATCAATTCGAGCGCCTCCTTCGCCGCGACCTGGCTCGTGGGCCGTATTGGCCGGTTCAAGGCGCTCCATCCCGAGATCGACGTGCTGCTCGACGCCAATCCGACGGAGGATTCGCTCGAATTCGAGCACAACCGACGCGCTCGTCCGCTGGGGCGCCGGCGATTTTCCCGGCCTCGCCACGACGCTCCTCTTCAAGGAGAATGTGTTTCCGGTATGCGCGCCCGACCTCGCCAATGGCCACAGTCCGCTGCGCTCGCCCCAGGACCTCAGCCGCCATACGCTGCTGCATCTCGAATGGAGCTCCGCCTATTCGTCGTGGCCGACCTGGTCCGACTGGCTCAAGGCTGCCGGCGCCCGCGATGTCGAGGCGCGGCATGGCGTCTGGTTCAACAACATGGCGATGGCGATTCGCGCGGCGGCGCAAGGGCAGGGGGTGGCGCTGACCTCGTTTGCGATCGCGGCCGACGAGCTCGCCGGCGGCCGTCTGGTCGCGCCCTTCTCGATCAGCGTTGAGACGCCCTTCGGTTATTACTTCCTCTGCCGTCCGGAAGAAGCGGGAAAGTCGCGCATCAAGGCCCTGCGCGAGTTTCTGGTCGAGGAGGCCGCGCGGTCGGCTGCCGCGCCGGCCTGATTGCGGGCGGCGCGGACGCGTAAGTCCGAAAGGAAGGGTTGGCGGACGGGACGCAAGGAAATGAAAGCCGGGCGCAAGGAAAGGCAAATCAGGCGCAAGGAAACGAAAATCCAACACAAGGAAACGAAAGTCCGGCGCGAGGAAACGAAAATCGTATCTTGAGGTTTTCCAATGGTTTACGCCAAATTCAGGCCTGCGACCCGGGGAAATGCGTGTTGCTGGCTTGGGAGTTATGGTTAACGGATTGGGACGTTCGGCCATGCCCAGGACGCTACCACAGATTTCCGTTTTTCACAAGAAAAAGGTATCCCTCGCGAACATACATGACTTAGCTCAGATGTTAAATGTCAAGCCGGCGCGGGCGGCTGCGGCGTTCTTCCAGGTTCGCGCTCACGTCGTGCCTGCCGTCAAACCCAGGTCTCGATCGCCTTACAGAACTCGGCCGCCGCGCCTGGCTCAAGAGATCTGTCGAGACCGCGTAGCCTCGAGGGAAAGCATCGCGATGGCGGCTCCGCACCGCGGCGGGAGCCCCGCCGGGAAGTTTCAATGCTTTCACGAACGCCGCAGGACCGAACGTTATCGACGGACAAATCGGCTCCTGTGGCCGACAAAGCATCCCCATCATTCCCGCGTAATCGTCGCCCTTGAGTGCGATGCGGTAGACCGTCGGGGCCAAGCGGGCGAGGGAGGGTTAGATGCGGATTCTGTTCATCGGCGACGTGGTCGGCGCAGCGGGAATGACCGCAGTGAAATCGATGCTTCCGGATGCGATCTCGCGTTGGGAGGTCGACCTCGCGGTGGTGAACGGCGAGAACTCCGCGGGCGCCGGGTTCGGGATTACCGAGGATACGTATCAGGGCATTCGCGGCGCCGGGGCCGACGTCGTTACGCTGGGCAATCACTCCTGGAATCGCAAGGAAGCCTTGAGCTTCATCGGGACCGAGCCGCGCCTGGTGCGGCCACTGAACTACGTGCCGGGCACGCCAGGACAGGGCTTCGTCCGTGTCGAGACCGTCGGCGGTAAGCGCGTGCTGGTGCTGAACGCTCTGGGGCGCCTGTTCATGGAGCCGACCGACGACCCGTTCGGCGCCATCGACCGTCTATTGCAGGCCCACAAGCTCGGACGGGATGTCGACGCGATCATCGTGGACTTTCATTGCGAAGCAACGGGAGAAAAACAGGCGATGGGACATTTCTGCGACGGGCGCGTCAGTCTCGTCGTGGGTACGCACACGCACACGCCCAGTGCTGATCACCGCGTCCTTGCCGGCGGCACGGCCTACATCACCGACGTCGGCATGACGGGCGATTACAACTCCGTCGTCGGGATGCAGAAAGAAGAGCCGGTCCGGCGTTTCGCCACGGGCGTGACGTTCGGACGGTTCCTGCCTGCAGAGGGCGCGGCGTCAATGTGCGGTGTCGCTGTCGAAACCGATCCGGCGACAGGTCTTGCCGCGCGCATCGCACCGGTGAGGTTGGGTGGTCCGATCGAACAGCGAACACCAGGCTTTTGGGAATGAAGGAGAATGTCGTTGTTCTCCGAGACACGCCCACGCTTCGTTTATTGGCAGTAACCTTATACGTAGCTATTGGGTCGGCGCGGCGGCGGCGCTATCGACAGGCCGGGAAAGGAAATTGAGTCGCGTAACAAAATCGTAGAGAATCGTGATCGCGCTCAAGCTATCACGGACCGCGGATTCGCATTAGGCTCGTCACGTCAGTTTGTCCGGGAGGGATCACATGAAATACGCCATCGTCGCGATGCTCTTTGCCTTCTCCATTACCGACGCCAACGCGGTCGTCTATTGCGCCGCCGGCGTCTACCACGCCGGTTGCGTTCGTCGCCCGCCGGCGGCTGTTGTGGTGGCGCCGAGACCAATGGGGGCGGCGGTCGTCAGGCCGCATTGCCGGATCGTGAATGGCCGGCGTATCTGCTAGTTAGCGGGGCGTCGAGCCGGCGTCGGCCCAAGCTTTGATCGGGCGAGCATGAGCGCCACGACGGCGTGGAGCGCGACGGCTGGCCATAGCAGAACGCCTCCGACGCGCTCGACCGTGCCCAAATAGGCCAAGAAGAGCGCAATCAGGGCGTTGTAGGTTAGCAACCCGCGAAGGGCCGGCGAGCCATTCGCGGCGCTCTGTCGGCTCGGCCAGCACGCGAGCCCAAGCGCCAACAGCGCGACGCCAAAACAGCGGGCCATTGGCAAGAGCTGACCGAAGTCGCTCGTCCCCAGCAACAGCTCGATCACACGTGCTGGGGCGACGATCGAGGCGATGCCAGTTGCGATCTCCACGGCGACGGAAAAGGCAAGAATTTTTGTTTGAGCGCCGACACTCGCTCCGTTCACTTCACGGGGCTCACGGGATCATGCCGCATTCGAACATCTTGTTCATGACGACGGGCGCGATCTTGTCGATGAAGTCTTTACGCGCCTGCTGATCGCTATGGAGGAAGTCGATCGCCATCTTCTCCTTCTCCGACGGCGGCTCGCCTTTCATCGCCTTCAGTTCGTCGCAGGTCGACGTCGTGAACTTCTTGATCACTTTATCTGCCGCGAAATCCAGCAGCATGCCCTGCGCGAGCGCGCCGCTCGCGGCAAAAAGGGCGGAAAGGAGCGCCGCCGCGCCGATTGATGTCCTCATCTTGTCCCTCCTGATTTGCATGATCGTCATTGCGAGGGTCAGCGAAGATTCCATGGGGTGGATAGCGGCCGGTCTTTGGTCAGACTGGGGTTGCCTATCCACCACTCTGGAGACGACCGATGTCGCTTGACCGTCCTTTCCCACAAACCGCCGCTATCCATTCGCAGCTTGGCGCAATTTTCGTTTCGTTGGAACTCAGCCGTTCGACGTGGCTTGTCACTTCGCTGTCGCCGGGGACCGGCGAGAAGTTGTCGAAGCGCGTGATCAAGGCGGGCGATGTTTGCGCGTTGCTCGCTCGACTGGCTGAGCTCAGACACAAAGCTCTGGCGCGAACCGGGACGAGCCATCCGATCATCGTGATCCAGGAAGCGGGGCTGGACGGCTTCTGGCTCCATCGGGTCCTGGAGGAGGAGGGATGCGAGAGCCACGTGGTCGACGCGGCCTCGGTGGCGGCGCCGCGCCGGCGACGGCGGGCCAAGACGGACCGGATCGACGGCGAGGGGCTGCTGCGCGCGTTGCTCGCCTTTAAGCGCGGCGAACCCCGGGTCTGCTCGATGGTGCGGCCGCCGACGCCCGAGGCGGAGGACGAGCGGCGGATGTGTCGCGAGCGCGCCGAACTGATCGAGGAGCGGATTCGGCACGTCAACCGGATCAAGGGACTGCTGTTCTCGCAGGGGGTGGGAGACTATGAACCGTTGCGCCGCGAGCGCCGCAAGCGGCTCGTCGAGCTGCGCACGGGCGATGGCCGGCCGCTCGGGCCGCATCTGAAAGCGCAGATCGAGCGCGAACTCGACCGGCTCGAATTGCTGCTCGAGCAGATCAAGGCGGTCGAGGACGCCCGCGACAGGCTGCTCGCCCGGCTCGCCGAAAGCCGAAGAAAGGACGCAACTGCGCTCGTCGAGGCGCAGCCTTCGCCTGTCGCCCTGCTCATGAGCCTGAGGGGCGTCGGGCCGGAGTTCGCCGCTTCCCTCTGGACCGAAGGACTTTGCCGCTCCTTCGCCAACCGCCGGCAGGCGGGCGCTTACCCCGGCCTCACGCCGTCGCCCTGGCGAAGCGGAAAGATCGAGCACGAGCAGGGCGTGTCGAAGGCGGGCAATCCGCGGCTGCGAACGAAAATGCTGCAATTGGCGTGGCTGTGGCTGCAACATCAACCGCAATCGGCGCTGGCGCAGTGGTTTCATCGGCGCCTGCCTGGCATGACGGGCAGGGCCGCACGCAAGCGGCTGATCGTCGCGCTCGCCCGCAAGCTGTTCGTGGCGCTGTGGAAATTCACCAGCGCCGGCGTCGTCATCGAAGGAGCGGTCATGAAAACCTCCGCCTGACCTCGTCCCAAGAACCGAAGTCCCCCTCTTCTTATCTGCCGAGGACTGATCAGCCCCGGCCGATCCGGGTCGGCGAACCGATGGATTGCTTGGCTTAAAAATGCCGATGCGAAGAATGGTCCCGCCTCCCGAGCCCCGCCGCCGAAAGCGGAATCATGGTGCAGTCGCTGGAAACGCGACGACCGTATGTGAGGTTGGTCCGGCGCAACGCCAGATCTCGCAAACGGGCTCGAACCAAGGATCGCGACCCCAGCGCCAAAGGACGCCACACCATCGCAAACACCACCCTTGACGAGAAAATCCCCATGTGAGCAATCCAGAGCCGCCGCTGCCTTCGATCATGGATTGCTTCGTCGCTTCGCTTCTCGCAACGACGGGCGTGAGCTAGCGTGGCAAAAGACGGAGCGGGCTAGTCCCTCGCGATTGCGTTCGCCTCCCGGAACCTTCTGTGCTCGTCCATTGTCAGTTCGACCTTGCCGAGGTCGAACGTCACCTTGTGGATTGTGCCATTGAAGCGAAACGGCGGCTGGTAGTCCTGGTCGTTGACCCCGGTGCGAAGGTCGATTCCGACGTCGAAGGTTTCGTCCGGCGGGATGATGAACGGGATCGTTTTCGGCAGCGTCAGCGAGGCGACTTCTTCGCCGTCCACTTTCAAAGCGCCGGTCCCGCCTTTTGCGATGCCGGGTCCATCGTATTTGAAGTCGAAGACGATCGTGTGCTTGCCCGCCGCGAGCGGCTTTTCGCCCGCCCAGCGCGGCAGCAGCAGCAGGAGCAGGTTGTAGGTGAACACGGGTATGCCCTTGACCAGATAGAGCCCATATCCACCGAAGCGACCTCCGGCGGTGACGATCATGCCATCGCCGCCGCCGTGCGGGACCTCGACCTCGGCGGTGATCGTGAACGACCGGTTGAGAATGCTCGGCGCATCGCTGAGCGGAATGCCGGCCATCACTCCCGAGTAGGTGAAAACATTCTGTCCCGCGGTCGCGCTCGGCCGCGGCGCGATCGCCCGGGCGAACTGCGAGTTATCAAGGGGAAGAACGTTATACTTCTTCGCCTCCTGCAGGAAGAGCGCCTGCATTTCCTTGAGCTTTTCCGGCATTTTCGCCGCGAGGTCGTTGTACTGGGAATAATCTTCCGTGAGATTATAGAGTTCCCATTTGTAGTGATCGACGTCCGGCATGGGCGCATTGAGCACCCATGGCGGGACCGGCGGGACCGTGTTGGCGTACCAGCCGTCGTGAAAGATTCCTCGGTTGGCGACCATCTCGAAATACTGGGTCTTGTGGGTGGTGGGAGCATCGGCATGCGCCTTGTCGAAGGTGTAGGCCATGCTGACGCCCTCGATCGGCTTCTGCCTGATGCCGTCGACGGTGTCTGGCGCCTTGAGGCCCGCGGCTTCGAGGATCGTCGGCACAATGTCGATGATGTGGTGGAACTGACTGCGGACGCCGCCCGCGTCCTTGATGCGGGCAGGCCACGAGATCGCCAAACCCTGCCGCGTGCCGCCGAAATGCGACGCTATCTGCTTGGTCCATTTGAATGGTGTATCAAAGGCCCATGACCACGCGACCGCCATATGCGGATAGGTCGCCGACGAGCCCCACGAATCGTAGAATTCCAGCTGCGCGCCTACGGGCACGTCGAGAATGCCGTTGTAGGCGGTCATCTGGTTGGGCGTGCCGAGCAGCGTGCCTTCCGGACTCGTGCCGTTGTCGCCGCAGATGTAGATGATCAGCGTGTTGTCGAGCTTGCCCATGTCCTCGACCTGCTGAATGACGCGCCCGATCTCGTAGTCGGTATAGGCGGTGTAGCCCGCAAACACTTCCGCCTGCCGGGCGAAGAGCTTCTTCTCGTCCGCCGTCCGCAATTCCCAGGTTGGTAGCTCGTCGGGCCACGGGGTCAGTTGCGCACTCGCTGGAATGACGCCGAGCCGCTTCTGGTTGGCGAAGATCTCGTCGCGCATGGCGTTCCAGCCCGTGTCGAACTTGCCCTTGAACTTCTCGATCCACTCCTTCTTCGGCTGGTGCGGCGAGTGGCTGCCGCCGGGGACGTAATAGAGAAAGAAGGGCTTCTCGGGCGCTACGGCGTCGAGCTTCCTCAGATAGTCGATCGCCTCGTCGGCCATGTCGGTGATGAGATTATAGTCGGGCTTGTCGGTCCACGGGAAAATCTGCGTGTGATCGCGGAAAAGATAGGGCGTCCACTGATCGGTCTCGCCTCCCATGAAGCCGTAGAAATATTCGAATCCCATCCCCGAGGGCCACTGATCGAATGGGCCAGCGGCGCTGTACTGGAAGGCCGGAGTGTTGTGGTTCTTGCCGAACCAGGAGGTGGAGTAGCCGTTGTCGCGCAGGATCGTGCCGACGGTCGCGTGCTCCGGCCCGAAATAGGAATCGTAGCCGGGGAAACCTGTCGAGAGCTCGGTAATGACGCCGAAGCCGACCTCGTGGTGATTGCGGCCGGTGATCAGCGCGGCGCGCGTCGGCGAGCAGAGCGCGGTCGAATGGAATTGCGTGTAGCGCAGCCCGGCCGCCGCGATCCGGTCAAGCGCAGGCGTCGGAATGACGCCGCCGAATGTGCTGCTGACGCCATAGCCCTGATCGTCGGTCATGATGAGCAGGACGTTTGGCGCCCCCTTGGGCGGCACGACGCGCGGCGGCCACCAAGGCTTCGAATCCTTGGCGCTCTCGTTGATGACGCCGCCGAACTTGGGCGACGGCGGCGGCAGCTGGTTTCCGGGGATCGTCGTCGTGGCGCTGGGCGAGCCCAGAACGCCAGTGATCTGCTGCGCGAAAGCGACGATCGTTTCCTTGCCCAGGATGACGGCGGCGCCCAGCCCGGCGCCAACGCCCTTCAGGATGTTGAGGATGCTGCGCCGTGAAAGGCTTTTCCTAGCGGCGTTGTCGTTGGCGCCGCGCCCCTCCCGACTGCCGCCCTCTTGATCTCCGCCCATTGTTTGTCCCTGACGCTCTTTTCGCTTCGTGAATCGGTATCCGCGCCACGCTTCGAGCGCGGCTCTATTTCGCGGATGCGTTTGCCCGTCCTCGGACCTGTTGTCGATGTGATCGGTCGCCGCGGTCCCAGTTTGGAGTTCGTGCTCCGTCGGCGTCGATATTGCCCACGGATCATCATCCGCGGAGCGGCCGCCTGGTGTCAATCCTGGGTCGAGCCGGTGGGCTCGCTTCGCCCGCCAGTCGGATCGCGAAATCGCCGTCGGTTGCAAGAGGATGCTTGCCGAGCGCGACGCCCGATGCGAGGAGAGGCACGGGCAATTCAAGGGAATCGCCTCGAAGGCTGGGAATATGACGGATATCGCCAAAGACTTCGATGTTGCGACAGACGACGATCTCGCCGCGGATCAATCCGCTGGCATTGGCGAATTCCTCGCCTCGCACGGCGGGCCGTTCTTCGAGTTGCAACGCCGCGTCGGCGTGCTGGAGGAAGATGCTCTGCACGCGGGCAGGAGGGCCGCGATTTTCGTCGCGCTCGCCTGGGGCGTTCCGTTGCTGCTGAGCCTTCTTCAGGGCCATGCCTTCGGGCCGCAAGACAGCCACCCCTATCTTCTCGACTTCGGCGCGTGGGCGCGCTTCTTCATCGCGACCGGCCTCTTTCTCATGGCCGAGCAGCAGGTCGAATACGGACTGCGCGGCAAGCTCGGCGAGTTCGTCCGCGCGCCGCTTCTTGCGCCCGAGTCTTTCAAACCCGCGGCGGAAGTCGTGGTGAAGGCGCTAAAACTGAGAAATTCCGGCGTCGCGGAAGTCGTCTGTCTTGGACTTGCGATTGCGGGAGCGCTCGCGTTGATCGACCGATTGCTTGCCGTTGACGCCTCGACCTGGGCGGTGCAGATCGCAGACGACGGCGCGCATGTGACGCTGGCGGGATGGTGGGTGGTGATCGTCAGCGTGCCGATCTTCTATTTCCTGCTGATGCGCGGACTCTGGCGCTATCTCGTATGGGCGATGCTGCTCTGGCGTCTCGCCTCTCTCAAGCTCCGGCTTGTGGCGACCCATCCGGACGGCAAGGCGGGTCTCGCTTTTCTCGCCGAATATCCGAATGCCTATTCGATGTTCGTCTTCGGGTTGAGCGCTTCGATGGCGATCACTGTCGTGCGGCACGTGTTCGAGAGCAACATCTCCTCGGTCACGTTCGGCTATATCATCGCGGGCTGGCTTGCGATCGTATTCGCGTTTTTCGCCTTTCCGCTGCTGGCGTTCTCGAAGCCGCTGTCGGAGCTCAAGGAACGGTCGCTTCAAATTCTTGCTGCGCGGGCGACGCTGGCTCACCGGGCGGCCGAGCGCGCCTTGCTCGGGCGCAACGTCGTGGCGAACGACGCCGCGGAGGCCGATCCGGATCACACGATCCCCGATCCCTCCGCGCAATACGCCGTGTCGAAGAAGCTTTCGGTCTTTCTTCTGAGCCGGTCCGCGATTGCGCCGCTCGCTGCGGCGGCGCTCGTTCCTTTCGCCATCGCCGGCGCGACCAAGCTGCCCTACAAGGAAGTGTTCGCGCTGGTCAAAAAGCTGCTGGTGCTTTAGCGGCGGCACGGGCTCACTCTCCTCAACTAGCCGGCGCGGCGCTCCGAGTCTCGGCGAAGGCCGCAAGCGCGCGGGCGCGCGCGGCTGCGTGGTCGACGATCGGGTGGGGATAGGTCTTGCCGAGGACGACGCCGGCCCTGGCAAGCCCTCCGGCCGGCGCCTGCCAGGGCGCACGGACATGCGGAGCCTCGAGTTGGCCGAGTTCGGGAACCCAGCGGCGCACGTAGGAGCCGTCCGGGTCGAACTTTTCCGCCTGCAGCACCGGATTGAAAATGCGGAAATAAGGGGCGGCGTCGGCGCCCGAGCCGGCGACCCACTGCCAGCCCATCGGGTTGCTGGCCGGGTCCGCGTCGCAGAGCGTGTCCCAGAACCATTCCTCGCCGCGCCGCCAGTCGATCAGCAAATGTTTGACGAGGAAGGATGCGGCGATCATGCGCACCCGGTTGTGCATGTATCCGGTGCGCCAGAGCTGGCGCATGCCGGCGTCGACGATCGGATAGCCGGTTTCCCCGCGACTCCAGGCGCGGAAGCCCAATTCGTCGCGGCGGAAGGCAAAGCGCTCGAATTCCGGCCGCAAGGGACGCGTCGCGAGGTCGGGACGGGCGAAGAGGAGCGCCGCCGCGAAGTCGCGCCAGCCGAGTTCGGCGAGGAACTTCTCCACATGCCGCCGGATTTGCGGCCGGGCTTCGGCGGCGCCCGCGGCAGCGGCGGCGATGCGGCGCGCCGAGATCTCGCCGAAGCGTAAGTGGGACGAGAGTCGCGACGTCGTCTCCCGCGACGTCTGGTCGCGATCCTCGGCGTAGCCGCCGAGCGCTCCGTCAAGGAACCCACTCAGCGCGACACGCGCTCCCGCTTCGCCGGGCCTCTCGCCGAGCGCGAGTTCGCCCGACCAGTCGGGCTTCGTCGGGGTCAGGCGCAAGGCTCCGACGGCGACGCGCGCGGGCGCCTCGGGCGGCCAGGGCGCGCTTGCGAGGCGCTTCGGCGCGGGCAGGGGGGCGGGAAGGGCGCCCAGCGCCTGATGGCGCCGCCAGAAGGCGGAAAAGCTGCCCGAGGGATGGCCGCCGGCCTTGGAGAGTTCCCACGGCTCGCGCAGGAGCCTGCCGTTGAAGCTCGAGGCTTCGACGCCGCGCTCGCGCAGCGCCGACTTGACCCGGGCGTCAAGCGCGATCGCAGCGCCTTCATAGCGCCGGGTCCAGAGCACGCGCTTAGGATTCGTGGCGGCCGCTAAGGCGAGGACCGTCTGCTCGGCGGTGCCGAGGAGGATGTCGAGCCGAGCGCCGCGGCCGGAAAGCGCGCTCTCCATCGCCGTCAACGATTGCGCGAGGCGCCATTTCGCCGCGCCGCCTGGCGGGCGCCCGTTCTCCGGCGTCTCGTCGTGGACGTAAACGAAGAGCGCCGGCCGTCCCGAGGCGGCAGCGAGCGCCGGCTGGTCGTCGAGGCGAAAATCGTCGCGAAGCCAGACGATGTCCAAGGCCGCCTCAGCAAGTTCAGCCGGCAAGGAGCGGCGTCCTGGACGGGCGGCTTGCCCGGATGCGGCAGGCGACGCAGACTGACGGGGAAAGCGGGGATCCAGGGGTGGCGGAGCCAAAGGGGGACAATGTCGAGAGTCGAACCGTTGCCGAAGCCAATGCGGCGGCCGGCGCGGCCCAATCCCGGACCAGGGCGATTTTCGGCTCGCTTGTCGGGCTCATTTCTGCGGCCGGTCTCCTTGGCACCTTGATCAGCGCCTACTTTCAAGGGCGAAGCTGGGACTATCAGAACGGCGTCGCGAGGATCGACAAAGACGCCGCGGCGGTGGTGGCGGCGCTCGGAAGCCTGAATACGATCGTCGACGAGAAATGGATCTCCACCTACCAGATGGACGACGCCATCCGGACACGAAAAGAAGGCGACGAGTTGAAGGCGGCGACCGCCCGCTTTTACGCCGCCAACAAGGAGTGGGAGCGGCTGCACGAGCAATTGGCGGCTACGTTGCGGCTCGACGTCGACTCGCAGTTCGGCATCGACGCCGGCACGGCGCCGACTTTCGTTAACACCGACTGCCTGACCTACACGCTCAACCGCCCGGAGCCCGACCCCGCGGCGCCGATGTCGGTCAGCGCATTACTCGAGATTTCCTATAATTGTCACAACGTCATCAAAGGCCGGATCGACGAGAAGCTCCAGGCGCGGGGCGACAACGATTCCAAATGGCCTGCAGCGACCTCGGGATCCGATGCGGGCGCAGATCCCGGCCGCACGCGGCTCAGTCACATCTGGTGGGTCAACAAAGTGCTGCAGTGCCTGATGCTCGAACGGGCGCTGGAACTTCGCCGCAGGTCGCCGCAAGTGCCGATCATCCCGTCCCAAATGCCGCTGATCTCGCTGGCGAACTCAGGCGACTCGAAAGTCTACCAGATGACGGACCAGCAGCGCGCCAGGGAAGAGCAGTGCGTCGAGCCGTACAAGACCAATCGCGACCTTGGCGCTGCGGCGGCCAAGCCGCAGTGACCCTTGGGGTTGCGCACACCTCGACCTGCCGGCGGCGGAGCAAGGAAAAAAGGAATAGTGGTTGCGCCGCACGCCGCCAAATGCTTCGCTGTTTACATGCGCTCGACATGAGCGTGGGGGAAACGCAGGGGGCAATTGTGAAGCTGATTTTGCCGGGACTGTTTGCTGCCGCGCTTGCCGTGGCCATCGCGCCGGCCGAAGCCGGGGTTTTCTATCAGTCCATTCCTGACCTGACGGTCGCGCCAAATGTCGCGGAAGGTTCGTGCTCGACGTGCATCAGCTCTGGCAGCCAGTGGACCGGAGAGATGTTTTCCTTATCCTCAGCAGAGACCGTCCGAAGCATAGTGTTTACCGCGGCGACCGCGACTTTTCCGGCGAGCGTCACCTTGGGATTTTACGATGTCGGCGGCTCCATGACGGTTGGCGCCCAGGTCGGAGCCAATTTTACGCTGTCCACCTCTTCCTACGAGACGATCGCGCCAGGATCTCAGCCGACCAATATCGTCACCGCAGTCTTGGGAGGGGGCGGTGAGACCCTGACTGCAGGGACGTACCTGCTTTTCATAACCAACAACTCCAATTTGGCGCTTCCGGAGTATCTCGGCAGTGGAAACGGAATCTTTGTCCGTGAGGGCGCTCCCGAGCTGGCGCCGGGCCAGACATATACATTGCTCGGGAACGGTTACGACATTGGCGTCGCGCTCTCTAATGGCGTTCCGGAAACGCCGACCTGGGCGATGATGGCGGTCGGATTCGCCGGTCTGGGTTTCGCCGGTTTGCGCCGAACGAGGCGTTCGGCCGCCGCCGTCGCCTGAGGGCTCTCGGAGCGTCTGCCCAGGCCACAGGTTTCATGGTAGTGGCGATGGATGGAATGGCGCGACGAAGGCCTTGTCATCGGCGTTCGCAGGCACGGCGAACAGTCCTCGATCGTCGAGGCGATGACACGCGCGCACGGCCGGCATCTGGGTCTTGTGCGCGGCGGACGATCGTCGAGGCTCAACGCGGCGCTGCAGCCGGGCAACACCCTTGGCCTCGTCTGGCGGGCGCGGCTCGACGAGCATCTCGGCGCCTTCGCCATCGAACCGCTGAGCTTGCGGGCGGGCCGCCTGATGGAAAGCGCGCTCGCGCTCGCGGGGCTCGCCTGGCTCGGCGCGCTGGCGCGGCTCCTGCCCGAGCGCGATCCGCATGAAGCGGTCTACGAAACGCTGACGCTGATCGCCGAGCGGCTCGACGACCAAGCGCTCGCGCCGCCGCTCGTTGCGCGATTCGAGGCCCAGATCCTGTCCGAGTGCGGCTTCCGGCTGGACCTCGACCGATGCGCGGCGACCGGCGCGAGCGAAGGCCTCGCCTATGTCTCGCCGAAATCGGGCCGGGCGGTCAGCGCCGAAGCAGGCGCGCTCTGGCGCGATCGCCTGTTGCCACTGCCTGCCTTCATGCGTGAGGGCATGCGGCTCGAAGCGCGGCCGGGCCTCGACGAGATCGCCGACGGCTTCCGCATGACCGGATTCTTCCTGGCTCGCGACCTTTTCGCGACGCGCGGCGAGCCGTTGCCGGATGCGCGCCGGGCGTTCCTTGCGGCGGCGGCGAAGGCGGGCGACGGCTGAGAAATTTGGATTGTCTCGGCGGACGCGGCCTCGGTATCGGAGGAGGGATGTCAGGAAAGGGCGGATAGCTCCCCTTCAGGAACCGCCTCGGGAAGGACCGGAGTCCGCGCCAAACCCGTCATTCCATAGCGAGCGCGAAATAGACCCCACGCCCAAGTGGAAGACCCTGCTTCGAGGCCACTTTCGCCAGAATCGCGGGCGCTCACCTTTCCGGCATCCCTGCTTTGCGCAGGCCGTCGAAGGTCCGTTCGTTGAGCTCGAGGAAGCGTGGATCGCGGTCGGAGACCGGGGACAAGTACGCCTTCCATGCTGCGATCGTCCTGAGCGACCCGGCGGAGGGCAGCGCGAGGTAGCGCTGCAGCGCCTCGCGCGCTTCCGCATCATGACCGGTTATGCCGAGCGCCGCCATAAGGATCGCGTGCGCAAGCGGGACGTAGTTCGGAATGATCGCGATCGCCCGGCGAGCCAGTTCAATCGCCTCGTCATAGCGCTTCAGCCCGAAATCGGCCCTCGCCTTGCCTACGTACCAACCGTAGAGCGCCCGATCGTTCGGGCTCGCTAGAATCGCCCTGTCGAAATATTCAACGCTTTTGTCGAATTGCCCGAGGTCTACGTAGTCGAAGCCCAGGTTGGCGGCGGCGTCCACGTTGGACGGGTCAAGGGCGAGGGCGCGCTCGTGCTCGGCGACGGCTTCCTCGGGGCGCCCCTGGAGCCGAAGGACACTGCCCTTCAAGTCGCGAGCCCAAGCGTAATCTGGATCGAGGGCGAGCGCCTTCGACTCCAATTCATCGGCCCGCTCGAGGTCGCCTTTAGGGTCGCCGGAAACGCCAAGCAGCGCCGGCATAAAGAACTTGACCCCCAATGCCATCAGGGCGCGGACATTGTTGGGATCGATGGCGAGCGCCTGTTCGCAGAGCGCGAATGCCGCATCCGCCTCCTTGCCGATAAATCCGGCCTTCCATTGGCCCGCGTCGCATTGGAGAGCCAAGTCCTCGGCGGCGCGATTGGCCGCGGGCGTCCGTTCGACGCGTGCGCCTTCGGCCTTGGTGAGTTGAAAGTCGAGTGCGTTCGCCAGATGCGCGACGATCGCGTCCTGCGTCTGCAACAGATCGGCGCGGGGCGTGTCGAATTGTTCGGCCCAAAGGTGAGCGCCGCTGCCGGCGTCGATGAGTTGGGCGTTGACCCTCATCCGGTCGCCGCTCGGCTGCACCGAGCCTTCGAGAACATAGCGCACGCCCAGATCCTTGCCGATCTCCTTGACGTCGATCGGCTTGCCCTTGAAGGTCATGGCCGTGTTGCGCGCGATGACGAAAGTGTCGCGCATGCGCGCGAGACTGGTGGTCAGTGCGTCCGTGAGCGCGTCGACGAGGTAATCCTGCCCCGGATCGCCAGACAGATTGGCGAAGGGCAGCACGACGATCGAAAGCCGCGCGGCCTCGGCGGGCGGCTTCGCAGCGACGCTGGCGGGCCGGTTCGCACTGAGGAACCACCACGCGCCGCCCACGATGACAATGAGCAGCGCCGCGAGCGCGGCGGCGATCGGGGCGAGCCCAAACCGCCTTTTCGGCGGCGTGGGTGCCGCGGGCGACGCGGGCGTCAAGACTTTCGCGCCTGCGATGTCCGCGACCCCGAGCGCGTAGGCCCGCACAGGCCGGGCGATGTTCTTGAGCGCCTTGTCGCCGAGGTCGACGAACTCGGCCTCGATGCGGCCGCGCACATGATCGTAGGCGGACCCGGCAATGCAAACGCCACCCGGTTCGCAAATGCCCTCGAGCCGTGCCGCGATGTTGACGCCATCGCCCAGAATATCCTCGCCGTCGATCAGCACGTCGCCGAGATTGACACCGATGCGGTAGAGGATGCGTCGGGCCTCGGGAATGCCCGCGTTGCGTTCGGACATCTGCTGCTGCATGCGAATCGCGCACTCTACCGCCGCGACGACAGACGGAAATTCAAGCAGCAGGCCGTCGCCCATCGTCTTGACAAGCCGCCCTCCAAAAGCGCGAACGATCGGCCCGGCCGCCTCGCGATGGTCCCGCACCGCGCGCGCCGTCCCCGCTTCGTCATCGCCCATCAGCCTCGAGTAGCCGACGACGTCGGCCGCGAGGATCGCGGCGAGGCGGCGGGTGGCGGTCACTCCTCCGGCATCCCGGCTTTGCGCAGGCCATCGTACGATCGTTCACTCATCTCGACGAAGCGTGGATCGACGCCCTGCTTAGGGGCCAGGGACATCAGGTGCGCCTTCCATGCCGCGACCGTCTTGAACGACGCGGTGGAGGGCGCGAGATAACGCTGCAACGCCTCGCGCGCTTCGGCGTCATGATCGGTCAAGGCGAGCGCCGCCACAAGGACCACATGCGCAAACGGGTTGTATAGGATTGATCGCGATCGCCCGACGAGCCAGTTCAATCGCCTGGTCATAATTCTTCAGCCCAAAATTGGCCCACGCCTTGCTGTCATACCAATAGGTGAGCGACGGATCGGACGGGCTCGCCCGAATCGCCTTGTCGAGATATTCAAGGCTTTTGTCGAATTGCCCGAGGAATAGGTAGTCGATGCCCAGCTGGGCTGCGGCGTCCACGTTGGACGGGTCCAGGGCGAGGGCGCGCTCGTGTTCGGCGACGGCTTCCTCGGTGCGCCGCTGGTTCCGAAGGATGCAGCCCTTCATCGTCGTGAGGCCAAGGCCAATCTGGATCGAGGGCGAGCGCCTTTGACTCCAATTCATCGGCCCGCTCGAGGTCGCCTTTGGGGTCGCCGGAAACGCCAAGCGACTCCGGCAACCAGAACTTGATCCCCAACGCCAACAGGGCGCGGACATTGTTGGGATCGATGGCGAGCGCCTGCTCGCAGAGCGCGATAGGCTGCATCCGCCTCCTTGCCGATGTATCCGGCCTTCCAAAGGCCCGCGGTGCATTGGAGAGCCAGGTCCTCGGCGTCGCGATTGGCCGCCGGCGTCCGTTTGACGCGTGCGCCCTCGGCCTGCGGGAGTTGAAGGTCGAGTGCGTGCGCCAGATGCGCGACGATCGCGTCCTGCGTCTGCAACAGATCGGCGCGGGGCGTGTCGAATTGTTCGGCCCAGAGGTGAGCGCCGCTGCCGGCGTCGATGAGCTGGGCGTTGACCCTCATCCGATCGCCGCTCGGCTGCACCGAACCTTCGAGAACATAGCGCACGCCCAGATCCTTGCCGATCGCCTTGACGTCGATCGGCTTGCCCTTGAAGGTCATGGCCGTGTTGCGCGCGATAACGAAGGTGTCGTGGATGCGCGCGAGACTGGTGGTCAGTGCGTCGGTCAGGGCGTCGACGAGGTAGTCCTGCCCCGGATCGCCCGAGAGATTGGCGAAGGGCATGACGACGATCGAAAGACGCGCGGCCTCGGCGGGCGCCTTCGCGGCGACGCTTGCGGGCCGGTTCGCATTGAGGAGCCACCACGCGCCGCCCGCGACCACAACCAGCAGCGCCGCGAGCGCGGCGGCGAGCGGCGGAAGCCCGAACCGCCTCTTCTGCGGCGTGGGCGCTACGGGCGTCACGTGCGCCACCGGTTGCTTCGCCTGCGCGGGGATGCTGACGTCAAGCGAATAGACCCGGATCGGCTCGGCGATATTCTTGAGCTGGGTCGGGCCGAGGTCGCTAACGGCGAGATCGAGCCGCCCCTTGACCTGGCGATAGGCGTCCTCGGAAAGACAGATCGCGCCGGGCTTCGCGATGCCTTCGAGCCGCGCGGCGATATTGACGCCGTCGCCCATCAGGTCGCCGTCGCTCTCCTCGACGACGTCACCGACATGAATCCCGACGCGGAATTCGATTCGGCGGTCCTCAGGCACGCCGGCGTTACGCTCGATGAGGCCGTTTTGCATTTCGATCGCGCAGCGAACCGCGTCCACGACGCTGCGGAACTCGATGATCGAGCCGTCGCCGGTGCGCTTGACGGCCCGGCCGTGATGCGCAGCGATGGCGGGATCGATCAGATCGCTGCGGAGACCGCGAAGGCGCGCGAGGGTTCTGTCCTCGTCGGCGCCGGCAAGCCTGCTGTAGCCGACGACGTCGGCCACCAAGATCGCCGCGAGTTTGCGGGTTTCGCTCATCGCGCCCCTCTTGGGGTAACGACATTAGCCCAAATTCCACCCCCAGTCTGCCTGTTTTAGAGAGGGGAAAGACCCGCTTATGTGCGCATTCCCTCCGTACCGGGCGCCAAGCGGAAGGGCAGCAACGGGTCGAATCTGCGCACCTCGCATCCCATGCCCTCCTGAAGACAAGTTTGCCCTCCGAAGCGATCGACTTATAGAACATGATCGCCTCCGGCGGCCCTCGACCGCCACAGCCTGATGACGTTGGGGATGGTCAAAGGATGTTTTTTTGTTTATATGGGCCGGGAGGGCCCATTGACGGACGGGACTATCGTCATGGAGCTGGCGATGGACGGGATCCGAAAGCAGCACGCGGGATTCTACCGCGGATATCTAGCTGACGATCGCAGTCTAATCCCCCTGACGATGCTGCTCGCCACCGGCGTCGCGGTTTGGCTGCTCTTCTATCTTGTCAGCACCCTCGGGCCCGCCCCCAAAACGCCATTGGTTCTCGCGCCGCCCGCGCACGCGACCTCGTCGATCTTCGAGTCGCGGACCCGCTGACGTAGTGCGGTCCCGAAGCCGATCGCACTGAACAAGGGGGCAGAAGTTGGCTGCGGTCCTTACCCGTCGGCCGGCCGAATAGGCCCGTTCCGAGCTTGTTTTCCGGAACGCCCGCGCTTGACCCGACCAACGCCATCGGCCGAAGTCCGCTGCCGCGCCCATTCCGCCCGTACGTAGGGCCGATCCCGAAGGCCCGCTCAGGGTCGATTCCGGCTCTTCCCGGCATGCTCCTAGTGCCCTCAGTAGACCATGAGCCGGCCCCGTTATTCGGTAACTACCGGTTCTTCAGAAAGGCCGCCCTCAGATCCCCGCGTACCATTCGTAGCCGCGGTCTTCCCAGAAGCCCCCCTGTCCGTGTCCAAGCGCGGCAAAACTGTCGATCGCCTCGATGCGCATCACGTATTTGGCCATCTTGTAGCCGAGCTGGCGCTCGACCCGGAGCCGCAAGGGGGCGCCGTTCTCGACCTTGAGGGGCGCGTAATTCATCTCGTAGGCGAGGATGGTCTGGGGGTGAAAAGCGTCGACGAGGTCGATCGACTCATAATAGCGCCCGGTGTCGTCGAGCGTCTGCTCGAGCGTGTCGGCGCAGAAGAAGGCGATGAAGCGCGCCTGCGGCTTCAGGCCCGCGGCGTTCAAGAGCGTCGACAATTGCGGGCCCTTCCACTGGCCGATGCAGCTCCAGCCCTCGACGCAGTCGTGGCGGGTGATCTGCGAGCGCGAAGGCAATGCGCGCAAGTCGGCGAGCGAGAGGCTCATCGGCCTTTCGACGAGGCCGCCGACCTCGAGCTTCCAGCCGGCGAAGTTTTGCTGGCGCGCCGAGACATAGGCTTGATCGTCGGGATCGATCGAGCCGTTCGGCTTGAAATAGGGGGTGATCGCGCCCGGCGGATATTCCGGCGCGAGCGTGAAGCGCGGCGCGAGCAGGGCGCGCTGGACCGCCTGGGTCAGGCTCTCGGCCTTGTCGAGGATCGACATCACGCCGGGCGAGCGCGAGTCGAGGCTGCATCCGGCAAGCGGCAGGAGGCCGCCGGCCGCAAAGCCTCTGAGGATGGTGCGACGGCTGAGCAGAGAGCCGGGCTTCATCGCGCGTCCTCCTCGATGCGGTAGCGGCCGGTGATCATGGACCGCATGTTGTTGAAGACGCCGGACACGAGCACCATCACCAGATGCACCACGACGAAGGCAACGAGACAGGCGGCCAGCACGAAATGGACTGTCCGCGCCGACTGGCGTCCGTGGAAGAGCGCAAGAAGCCAGGGAAACGCTGAATCCATCGCGGGCGACATCGTGAGCCCGGCGAGAACGAGGATCGGAAAGGCGACGACGACGCTTAAGTACGCGAGCTTCTGCAGCACGTTGTAGTGAAGCGCCTCCTTGCCTTTGGGAAACCGAAGAAGGGCGTGATCGCGCACCGCTCGCGGGATCGCGCGGAGGTCGGCAACGCTCGGCCAGAGATCGCGAAAATGGCGGGCCGCGACGAGGTTTGCGACATAGACGAGGCCGTTGATCACGAGCAGCCAGGCGAAAAAGAAGTGCCAGCGCCGGCCCATCGCCAGATCCTGTTCGGCCGGCAGCGTCGCCCACGATGGAAAGCCGCGCTCCTCCATCTCGCCGTCGGATCCGCGCGAGGCGCCGAAGAGGCCGGTGGTGTCGAACGTGTGGCCGAACAGCGTCGTCTCGCCGGCGGTTACATCGCCGTTGTCGTTTTCCTTCGCCGAAAAGGAGAGGAACGGGTGTTCGAAATCCGTCGCGGCGCCCCAGCTCAGCGAGGAATGGGCGTTGAAAATCTGCAGGCCGCTCATCAGCAGGATCAGGAAGCAGAGCGCGTTCACCCAATGGCAGACGCGCACTAGCGCGGAGTGCCGGACGACGACGCGCGGGACGGCGAGGGAGCGGGGCACGGATGCCGAAGGAATGGACGCCATTTCAAGGACCCCGTTCAGAGCCGGCTATTTAAAGCTACGGACGCGGGCAGCGAAAGTTTCCCATGAAGTGGTAGCGATCGATTGGCGGTTTTTTGCGGCGGCTTCTTTCGCCACCCCAAGAGATGGAGTGCGGGCGACCATCGCCCGTTTCTGGCGTCTTCTTCTGGCGTCTTCGCCTCGAATTCTTGGGCCCTTCGCTGTGGGTGCGGCGATGAAGGGGCTCATTTACAACGAGTTGCTGTTTTTCTTGCGAGTTCCGTGGAAATTCGACCCTGGTTTTGCTTGGTATCGCGAAAGGGCGGATAGCGGGCTTTGAGATCGCGCGTCGAATGACGGCGACCAGCCTGCAGCCGATCACGGGCTGGTCGATTGGGCAGCTTACCCCACCACGACGCGCGTGCTAAAAGTTCTTCCGCCACAACTCGGAGCGCTAACGGCAGAATACCGGCAGACCCCTTATTTCGCGCAAAGGAGTGCAAAATGGGACGTTCTACGAACATTCTTGGTTTCGCGGTTCTAGTCGGCGCCGTTATGGCATCCGCGCCGGCCGTGTTTGCGGATGAGAACCACCGGTCCAAAATGACTTGCAAGAGCGTTGACGAAGGCGCCCCGCAATCGATTGGCGACCCCGAAGGCCGTATGATCGCGGTTTACGACGTCACATGCACGGTCGTCGAAGGCTCGCCCCAAGGCGGGGTTTACAACGGCAGATCCATTGTGGAATGGGACAATACTCACTCAAGCTTAATCGCCGGCGGCGGCGTCATGCGAAGCCTGGGATCCATAGTTGTAGTTCAAAATATTAAAGAAGACGGGGAGGCGAGCCTGACGGCCGGTAAAGTCACGGGGTTCGCGTCTTCGGGTCTGAGCTGGACCCCGGATTTAGGACCATTGGCTAAGGTGTGAAATGTCCTGCTCTGTCGCAACCGACGGAGCGAGGAATGACGAAGTCACGCAAGAAGTTTGATGCGGCGTTCAAGGCGAAGATTGCGCTTGAGGCGCTGCGCGAGGATGCGACGGTTCCGGAACTGGCGAAGCGGCACGGGGTGCATCCGAACCAGATTTATGCCTGGAAGAAGCAGGTTCTCGACAACGTCGCGAGCCTGTTCGCGCGAGGGGCGAGCGGTTCGGGCGATGGCGAGGAGGAGCGCGAACGCGAGACGGCCAAGCTTTACGCCAAGATCGGCCAACTGACGGTCGAACGGGATTTCTTGGCCAGGAGGCCAGGTCGATGAGCGCGCCCGATCGAAGAGCGATGGTCGAACGGTCTGGCAAGGACCTGTCGGTGCGCCGCCAATGCGAGCTTGTGGGCGTGGCGCGCTCGGGGATCTACCGCCCCAAGCCCGTCGCCGAGGCGGACGATCTGGCGGTGATGCGCCACATCGACGAACTGCATCTCGAACTTCCGTTCTACGGCTCGCGGCGAATGACCTTCGAGCTCAACAAAGAAGGCCGTGGGGTCAACCGCAAGCGGGTGCAGCGGCTGATGCGGGTGATGGGGATCGAGGCGCTGGTTCCGCGCCCCGGCACGAGCAAAGCCGCGCCCGGGCACAAGATATACCCCTACCTGCTGCGCGGCCTGAAGATTGTCGAGACGAACCACGTGTGGGCGGCCGACGTGACCTACATCCCGATGGCGTGCGGCTTCCTCTATCTGGTGGCGATCATCGACTGGGCCAGCCGAGCGGTTCTGGCATGGCGGCTGTCGAACACCAACGATGCGAGATTGTGCGCGGCGGCGCTGGAGGAGGCGCTGCTTCGTTTCGGAAAGCCGCGGATTTTCAATACCGATCAGGGCTCCACATTCACCGCCGAAGCTTTCGTCGGCAAGCTCGCGGCGACCGGCGTCGCGATTTCGATGGACGGACGCGGCCGCTTCATGGACAACATTTTCATCGAACGGCTGTGGCGCTCGATCAAGTATGAAGAAGTGCATCTGAAAGCTTATGCCGACGCCAGCGAGGCGCGGGCCGGCATCGGTTCCTGGATGACCTTTTACAATTTTCGACGCCCGCACCAGGCGATGAACAACCAGATGCCGATGGCGGTGTGGCGCGCCGGCATGGACAAAATCGAGGCGGCTAGGGCTGTGGATATGCCGCTTCGCTTGGACAACGCAAACGCGTTGCCCACATACCCACAGCAGAAGCAGCAAGAAGCGGCTTGATTCTTGAAGGACAAGGGCAGGCGAGATCACACCTTAAATCCAACGTCCCGTGGTCCCACAAATGGGGTCCAGTTCAGTCGCAGCAAAATCATTTGGGCGTCGTCCAGCGTAGTCGCCGCTATGGTCGGCAAGACGTTTTCACACACGACGAAGTCGACCGGACCCGGAGAGTTCGTCGTCGAAAGTGTGGGCGATTGAGTGCAATCACATCAACCGATCCAACCGTTCGATGCGAGGAAGCGCGGAGAGCGGGAGCCTTACGCTGGGCGTGAGGCCATCGGGTTCGGCGCAGGCGCCTATAGTAACGCGCCGCGAAGAACCAACCCCTGCATCGATTGCGCCGGGCAGGAATGGGTCCGATTCCGGCCGCCCAATCACCGATTGAAGCGGGCGCCAAGTGTCAAACTCAAACCATTAGGCCTCGCGGGATCGGCTCCTGACGGCGCGAATGGTTCCGCGCGCAATCCAGCATCGCTTCCACGATTTTTTTGAGCGCGGTCTGAAACTCCGCGTGGGGCGCTCCGTAACCAACTCGTCCCGATCGCCAAGCGCATCGCTTCGATGGGCCTGAACAAAACGGAGTGAGATCCCATGAACGCCAGGATTCCGCTTTTCGCCGCAGCGCTCGCCGCCAGCGTCGCGCTCGCCGCGCCTTTCGTTGCGCCGGCCTATGCCGAAATGACGAAGATGGTCGGCGGCGCGCCCATGTATCCAAGCAAGAACATCATCGAGAACGCCGTCAATTCGAAGGACCACACGACGCTCGTCGCGGCGGTCAAGGCCGCCGGCCTTGTCGATACGCTCGAGGGCGCCGGGCCTTTCACCGTCTTCGCGCCGACCAACGAGGCCTTCGCCCGTCTGCCTGCCGGAACGGTCGACACCCTGCTGAAGCCGGAGAACAAGGACAAGCTGACTTCGATCCTGACTTACCACGTCGTCCCCGGCCGCCTGACGGAAGCCGAGATCGACGCGATGATCCGCGACGGCGGCGGCAAGGCGATGCTGAAGACCGTTGAGGGCGAAGAGCTCACCTTTGAGCGCGGCGCCGGACATATCTGGGTGATCGACGCCAAGGGCGACAAGGCCGAGGTGACCATCCCCAACGTGATGCAGTCGAACGGCGTCATCCAGGTCATTAACAAAGTGCTTCTGCCGGGCTGAGCGACCAGCACCGCGCAGGAGGGGGGCTTCGGGGCGGGCGCTTGCGAGCGCCCGCCCTTCCGCGTCTGCGCCATAGAGGGTCGGGTTTGTTGCGCGCGCCGCAAGCCGCGTTAGGATCGCGAATGACCATCGGAGGAAAAGCGACGGGCGGGGAGGGCGGCGACAGCGATCTCGCGGGTTTGCTGCGCCGGGTCGCGGCGCGCGACGAGGCGGCCTTCGCCGCGCTTTATCGGAAAACGAGCGCGAAACTCTATGGCGTGGTCGCCCGTATCCTTTCCAGAGGGGATGCGGGCGCGGAGGCGCTTCAGGAGGCCTACGTGCGAATCTGGGAAAAGGCGGGCGATTTCGATCCGGCGAAGGGATCGCCGCTCGGCTGGATGGCGACCATCGCCCGCAATCGCGCGCTCGACGAAATCCGCCGTGTCCGGCCGACTTCGCTCGAGGACATGCCGGAAGGCTTCGAACCCGCCGCCAGCCCGATCGATCCGCTGGCTTCGCGCGAGCGCTCGGAGGCGTTGGCCGCGTTGCTCGACTGTCTTGGGAAACTCGATGACGAAAAGCGATCGGCAGTCCTGCTCGCCTATTATCACGGCGCGAGTCGCGAAGCGCTCGCCAGGCGCTTCGGCCGGCCGGTCCCGACCATCAAGACCTGGCTGCACCGCAGCCTTGCTCAACTGAGGGACTGTTTGGCATCATGACGGTTGGGCCCGAAGACGAGTTCGCCGCCGCCGAATTCGCGCTCGGCACGCTCAGCCCTGGCGAACGCGCCGCACTCGCGGCTCGGCGGCTGCGCGAGCCTGAGCTCGACGAAGCGATCCGCGCCTGGGAGGAGCGCCTCGCGCCGCTCGCCGAGGCCGCGCCTCCGATCGAGCCGCCGGGCGACGATCTCGCCGCGATCCAGGCGCGCATTCGGGCGGCGTCTTCGCCTGTGACGACGCCGTCTCCAGATGCTTCAGTCGTGGCGTTGCGGCGGAGCGTGGCGCGCTGGCGGGTGGGAGCGATCGCCGCGTCGGCCCTCGCGGCGGTTTTGGCGATTGGCCTCGTCGCGCGCGAGACGACGCGGCAGGCCGCGCCACGCGAATATGTCGCGATCCTGCAGAAGGACGCGGACTCGCCGGCGATCGAGGTGACGGTCGATCTCGACAGGCGGGAATTGCGGGCGCGCCCGGTCGCTGCGACAGCGCCGCCCGGCAAGGCGTACGAATTGTGGATCATCGACGCGAAGCTCGGCGCGCCGCGCTCGCTCGGCGTGATCGGCGAGGGGCCGCGTGCCGCCAATCTTTCCGGCTACGATCGCGCCGTCGTCGAAGGCGCGACCTATGCTGTGACAGTGGAGCCGGCGGGCGGCTCGCCCGACGGCAAGCCGTCCGGTCCGCCAGTCTTCGTCGGCAAGCTCGTTCCGGTCGGCCCTTAGCCTGCAGCCGATAGCGGCGTTGCGACCTCCTCGAGCGGCTTTCGCTCGGCGGCGACGGCATAGCGGGCGGCGACGAACGAGGCGGCGAACATGAGGACAGCGGCGAACACATAGCCGCCGAAAATGCTCTGCCGCGATCCGCTTTCGATGAGCTTGCCGAACACGTAGGGCGCCGCGACGCCCCCGAGACCGGTGCCAATGGCGTAGAAGACCGCGATCGCGAGCGCACGGATCTCGATCGGGAAGGTTTCGCTGACGGTGAGGTACGCGGCGCTTGCCGCCGGCGATGCGACAAAGAAGACGATCATCCATCCGATCGTCTGCGTCGCGGCGGTGAGAAGATCGCGCTCGAACAGGGCTCCGACGACCACCAGCAGGAGGCCCGACAGCGCATAGGTGATGGAAATCATCATGCGCCGCCCAAGAGTGTCGAACAGGCGTCCGAGCACGACGGGCCCGAGGAAATTACCGGCTGCGAAGGGCAGGATGTACCAGCCGACGTCGCTCGTGCCGACGCCGTAGAACCTGGTCAGCACGAGCGCATAGGTGAAGAAGATGGCGTTGTAGAAGAACGCCTGCGCGGCCATCAGGCTCAGGCCGACAAAGGTGCGCAATCGGTAGCGGTTGAACAGGGTATCGAACACTTGCGAAAGCGGCGTATGGGTGCGCGAGCGCAGCCGGATCGCAGCGCTTGCTGGAACCGGGGTCAACTGCGCGCCTGCGTCGGTGAAGCGTTTTTCGATCGCCGCAACAACCGTCTCGCCTTCGGTCTCGCGTCCGTGGATGGCAAGCCATCGCGGACTTTCCGGAATCCACATACGCATCGCAAAGACGACGAGCCCGATCAGCGCGCCGGTGAGGAAGGCAAGCCGCCATCCGAGTTCGGGATCAAAAAGCGAAGGGTTGAGCAGCGCGACCGCGACCAGCGCGCCGAGCGCCGCGCCCACCCAGAAACTGCCGTTGATCATCAGGTCGAGGTGGCCGCGAAAGCGCGCCGGGATCAGTTCCTGGATCGTCGAGTTGATGGCGGCGTATTCGCCGCCGATGCCGGCGCCGGTGAGGAAGCGGAACAGGAAGAACGTGAAGCCGTTCCAGGCAAGGCCGGTCAACGCGGTCGCTGAGAGATAGACTACAATGGTGATGAAAAAGAGTTTCTTTCGCCCGAGCCGGTCGGTCAGCCAGCCGAAGAACAGCGCGCCAAGCACCGCCCCGCTCAGATAGGCGCTGCCGGCGAGGCCGACCTCGGGGTCGGAAAACCGCAGCGCGGGACTTGCCTTCAAGGCGGCCGCCACGGATCCCGCCAGCGTCACTTCGAGCCCGTCGAGGATCCAGGTGACGCCGAGGGCGGCGACGACCAGAACGTGGAACCGGCCCCAGGGCAGGCGCTCCAGGCGGGCAGGGATTAGCGTTTCGACGATAGCGCCCGGCTCTCGATCTGTCCTCGCGCGCGCAGGGGTTGTCGAATTCATTGGGCGCATGGTGCCAACTTTCAACCCGTCCGGCGGCCGGCGTTCTACCCGTCACAACGCAGAGGAGCCGCGATAAGCTCCGTCGTCGCGGCCGGACGGCTTCCGGCGGCGGCGCAAGGCCGGCCGACCGCCGTCGTCGCCTACCAGGCGTTGAAGGCGCGCGTTACCCGCCTGAGAAATGCGGCGCGCCTCGGCGCGGTCGAAAAGTCCATGCCGTAGATGGCGAGATATTCGAACTGGCCGGACGGCTCGATCAAGGCGCCGATGTTGCCTCGGACGAAACGTCGGGGAGGGTCGCGCTTCTTCGCGACGTCGGCGCGGATCTCACCGTAGGCGCAGACTGCCGCCAGACGTTTGAGGTTGGCAAGATTGCGGTGAAAGAGTCCGTTTTCGTCGATGATGGTCGCGACGCCGGGCAGGAAAACGCGCTGAAAATAGCCCTGCATGATGGCGGGCAGGCCGTCGAACCAGACCGGAAAGACCAGAACGAGCGCGTCGGCCGCGCGCAGACGGTCGACATAGGCCCGCACCTCGCAGGCATTCTTTCTGACATCCACATAGTTGCGCATCTGCTCGGGCGAGAGAACCGGGTCGAATTCCTCTTTGTAAAGATCGAGATCGTCCACCTCCCGGCCACGGGCCCGCAACGTCTCGACGACGCGCGCATGGACGGCCGAGAGATAACTCGTCTCGAGCGGGTGGGCGTAAACGACGAGAACGCGCAAACGCCTCAGGCTCCGACGGCCGCGTCCCGCCGGCGGCGGCGCATAGGCGCGCGTTCGGCCGCCACCAGAAACTCGATGTGCGGCGGCTTCAGCAGCATATCCCTGATCTCGTCTTCGAGGATCCGGTATTCGTTGGTGACGCGCTCGCGCAAATGCATGAGCTCGAGCCAGGATTCGATCAGATAGCCTTCTTCGAACCGCCCGATCTCGCCCATGTCCTCGAACACCCCCCAGGCGAATGCGCCGTCCCGCCGGCGCTCCTCGCCAAGCTCGTCGAGCGCGCGCAAAAAGCTCGTTCGGTCCTTGGGATCGATTCGATACTCGATCTTGACCAGAACGGGCCCGCGATCGTCCGAAATCGTTTCGGCGGTGCGAGGCACGTCCCAGTGGAGGGATGGGGAAAGGTCCATCGCTTCGCCTTTTTGCAATTTCCACGGCCAGGAGAGCGGGATGGCGACGACGATGCCGGCCGCCGCCAGAAACAGCGCCTCCGAGAGCCCGATCTTGCCCGCGATCTGTCCCCACGCGGCGCTGCCGATCGTCATAGTGCCGAAGATCACGGTCAGAAAAATCGCAAGTCCGCGGCCGCGAACCCAATCGGGTAACACGTTCTGAGCCGAGACAAACAGACTCGTCAGAACGATGACCCATGCGACGCCGGCGCAAAAGCTGGCGGCGAGCACGAGTGCAAAATTGTCCGTCCAAGCGAAAAGAAGGAGCGCGATCGCGGTGCCGATCGTTCCGAGCACGACCATCCAGTCAGCATTGATGCGGTCGCGGAGGGACCGCTGGCCGATCGAACCCACGATGGCGCCCGCGCTAATCATGCTCAGCACCAACCCGTAGTGTTCGGCTCCCTCGCCGGTTCGACGTGCAATGAGAGGCAGGAGTCCCCAGTAGGCCGCAGCGAAGGGATAAAACGCGAGCGCCCGGACGAGCGTCGTCCGCAGGGGGCGGTTGTTCGCCGCATGCCGGACGCCCGTCTTGACCGCACGGCTGAGCCGCTCGGCGGGTAGAGCTCCTGTCTCCTGGCACGCCCCCTTCCACCAACTCAATGCTGCGATCACGGCGAAATTGGCCGCGACGAACGCCCATAACGGCGTCGCCATCCCGAAATGCATGATGACGAATCCGCCGAGCGCGGGCCCGACCGTGCGGCTGAGGTTGTAGCCGACGCCGTGGGCCGCGACCGCGCCCGCCAAGTCTTGCTTCGGCACGAGACTGGGCAGGATCGACAGCCAAGCGGGCGAGTTCAGCGCCCACGCAGCGCTGAGCAAGAACGTTGTCAGCAGCAGAATGGCGGGAGAGGCGAGATTGAACGACACCAGCGCCGCGAAGATCGAGATCAACGCCGCGATTGCGCAGGAAACGGCGATGATGAGTTGCCGGGGATTGACGATGTCGGCGATCGCGCCGGCCGGAAGGGTGAAGAGGAACATCGGCAGATTGGTCGCGGCGTGCACCAGCGAGACGTCGAGCGGATTGAGGTCGAGCGTCGTCATCAGCCAGCCCGACGCGGTGTCGTACATCGCAATGCCGATCAGCGCCGCCGTGCTCGCCAGCCATATGAGAGCGAAAGCGGGATGCGCGAATGCGCCGAGCCAATGCGCGTGGCCGGTCGACGATTGTTGGGAAGCGGGGACGTCCATCCGAATGGCTCTTTCCGGCCCTAATGCGACGTCAGGACGCAGCGGTCAGCATGCAGTAGCAGTTCCTTCGTCACGCCGCCAAACGCCCATTCGCGCAATCGGCTGTGACCGAAGGCGCCCGCAACGATCAGATCGGCCTTGAGATCCCGGGCGATCGCCGAAAGTTGCCGGGCCTCGGCCCCGGTCGAGACCTCCGACGAGCAACGCGGCTCGACGCCGTTTCGGGCGAGCCAATCGCCGACCCGATCAAGGCGTCGACGCGACTCGTCCACTCCATTGGTCTCGACGATTTCGACCACGTCGACATGCCGGCTCGACTGCAGAATCGGCATTGCGTCGGCGACGGCCCGGCGCGCCTCCCGGGAGTCTTTCCAGCAGACGAGGACCTCATTCAGTTCGAGCCCCGAGGCGCCGGAAGGAACCGCGAGAACGGGACGGCCGAGGCGCAGCACGAGGTCGCCGAGGCGCGTTTGGCCCGATGCGAGGAAGGACAGGTCCTGATCGTCGATCGGGGCGATCACGAGATCGGCGCTGCGCGCCTCGTTCGCAACCTGCTCGTAGGCGGGGCCGATAGTCAGCTGCGGCCGCCACTCGAGCGTGCCGATCTTCGTCAGGGCGCCGCGAAACTCGGCTTCGGCCGCCGAAGCGTGCTCCATGAACGCCTGCAGGTCATGTTCAGGCGGTTCGAATGGCCCCACGCCCCTGGCATAGAGGGGGGCCGAAGCCTGCTTCGCTACGAGGCCGATGACAGAGGACCCGAATCGCTCGGCCATGTCGGAGACGACAGCGAGCAGGTCGGCGTTCGGGCGATTGATGCGCATGCAGGCGAGCAGAGTTGAGAAGGCCAAGCATTCCTCCAGGGACAGAACGTCGCGGCCGACGAGGTCCGCCGGCCGGCTATTTGGAGCTGGCTCTCTTTTGCAGCGCCCTGAACGCGGCAAGAATTTGCTCGCGCGACTTCGCGTCCTGTACGTAGATATCCGTCCATGCGCTCATCGACTTTTTCCCATCCCAGACCGCCTCGATACACGGCGCGGCAACGCATCGGAATATCACGCCCATGGCTTTTTCGCCGCTTTCGGTCGTGTCCTGGTCCGAGGTCTCCGGAGAAACCGTCACATCGTCGATCGCAAACGTCGCTTCATGCGTTCCGCGGGAACTGAGCGAGCCGTTCCGGTAGTCTTCGATGTCCTCGTCGGTCGATACGATCACGCCGCCGCCTTGGCTTTGGCTGAAGGCGATCGTCCTGGTGAGCCAGCGCGTCGCCGCGTTTTTGCCGGGCGAACGGTATTTCGGATTGGCCGAGGTCGCGGTCGGGACATCTTGCGACAAGAATGCCTCGGCGTCCGCTCTAGACGCCAATGGTTGGGCCGCGGCGTCAGCAAGCTTCAGTTCCGAGGCTGTTGCGGTCACAATCGAAACTGGCGGGGCTGCGGACAATCCGAGCGTTGCCAACAGGGGCGCGGCGAACCGTCTTGTGAACGAACGCATCAACCACGCAATCCCCGGATCCAATCAACGGCGCGAGCAATATAGAGGCGCGACCCCGGGCGCGCCAGCCGCGCATGTTTCGAACCGCGGTCACCCCGGGCTCTTGGCCGCGTCGCCACTTGCCTTGAAAGAGACAGGGTCGGCAGCCATCTAAAATCGGCTGGCGCGCCGTCTGCGGCTCCCGGCGCATTTCGTGCGGGCGGAGCCGTATTTGTCCAGCCAGACCAGCGCCACATCGGACTCGTCCGCGGACCAAGCGTCGCGCGGGGGCATTTTTGGCAACGTCGCGTTCACCGTCATTCTGATCGCGAGCTCGGTGTCGAACATTGGCATCGGTATGTTCGACACGTCGATGAGCTGGTTGATGACCAGCCTCAATCCGGACCCGATGATGGTGTCGGCGGTCCAGGTCGCCACTTGGCTGCCGTTGTTCCTGCTGACCTTCCCGGCAGGCGCGCTTGCCGATCTCGTCGACTCGCGCCGCCTGCTGATTGGCGCCCAGGTCGCCGTGATGGCGATTTCCGTCGTCTTCGCGGCCATTGTTTCGTTGCATTGGGCGACCCCGACGATCCTTCTGTCGACCACCTTCCTGCTCGGAGTGGGCGGGGCGATCGCCGCTCCTGCGTGGCTGCTGATCACGCCTATCCTGGTTCCCAGACGCGATCTCGACAGCGCGATCGCCATCAACAACACCAGCTTCAACGTGAGCCGCGCGATCGGTCCGGCGCTCGGAGGGTTTGCGATCGCGGCGATCAGCATCGATATCCCGTTCTGGTGCTATTGCGCGGGGAACCTGGCGCTCCTGGCCGCGATCGTCTGGTGGCGCGGTCCGCGCCGAATCCGCGAGACCCTGCCTGCCGAGCGTCTTTCGAGCGCGCTGCGAACAGGGCTTCGCTACGCCCTCAATAATCGCGACATCGACTCGACCCTCATTCGCGCCGTCGCCTTTTTCCTGTTTGGCAGCGCGTACTGGGCGCTTCTCCCGCTCGTCGCCAAAACGCAGATGCACAATGGCGCGGCGATCTACGGCATCCTCCTCGGGATGATCGGGGTCGGCTCCATCGTCGGATCCTTTGCGCTCAACTGGCTGAAAGAGCGGTTGGGCCCCGATCGCCTCGCGGCGCTCGGAACCGTCGGCACGATTGCGGCGCTCGTCATGTACGGCGCCGCTCGCGAGCCTGTTCTCGCGACGGCGGCGAGCCTTGATCGCCGGCGCGTCCTGGATTATGGTGATGACGACATTGTTCGTGTCGGCGCAGGTGGCGCTTCCCGATTGGGTGCGTGGACGCGGACTGGCGATCTTCCTCACCGTCTATTTTGGCGCGATGACGCTGGGCAGCGCCCTCTGGGGAAAAGTCGCGAGCGTCGAAGGTCTGCCGACGGCGCTCTATGCAGCGGCCGGAGGCGCGTTCCTGGGCCTGATCGTGACATGGGGGCGGAAACTCCAGACCGCCGCCGCTCTCGACCTCTCGCCCGCCATGCACTGGCGGAGCCCCGTCTTCGTCCGGCGGGTCGAGGACGACGAAGGGCCGATTCTTGTCACGATCGAGTACAGAGTTGATCCGGAAGACAAACCGCAGTTCCTGGCGGCCATGCAGGAGATCGGCCTCGAGCGCAAACGTGACGGCGCCTTTGCCTGGAATGTCTTTGAAGACGCAGCCGCGCTCGATCGGGTGGTCGAAACGTTTCTCATCCAGTCGATGCTCGAATTGAAGCACCTGCGCGCCCGCGTCACCGAGGCGGATCGCGCGGTGGAACAACGGGCGCACCAATACCTTCGCGAGCCGCCCAAAGTGACGTTTCTCGTGTCTCCGACACGGACACGCCCGCACCGTCGTCGCTTCTCCGCCCCGCGCCCGTGGCGGCGGTGGAGCCGTCGGGGGCGCTTTAGCGTCAAAACCCAATCAGCTTGGCTGGTTTCGACCTTTTGCGGACGCAGCAGAGCACGGCCTTGAACGCCTCAATTGGGCGGGAAGCGCGCCTCCAGCGGCCGCGTCGGGAAGGGCCGAAGTCCGGGCCACAGCCGCCGTTCGATTGCGAGCGCGGAGTAGGCTTCACCGCCCGAAGCGGACCTCGATTTTGGCTTCGACCGGAATGCGTGACGGCGGCCGACGGGCCTGTCCTTGCTCGGTTTCGAGCTGTTGGACGACCCGCGGCGTCCAGCCGGTCTCCAATCCCGAGGTCGTCCGAGCGCGATGGTATCAAGTGCGAACGTTCAGCAACGGGTGGCTGATGAAGACGTGAGCGACAGAGTTCGCAATCGAAAAAACCTTTTCGTGACTTTGGAGCACCGCCGATGTTCGAGGTTCAGGCTAAGCTTCGCCTGAGTCCTTGCCTGGGTCTTCCGCCAAGAGGTCAGTATTGATTGGGCTGGCCGCAGGAACCAGATTTGGCGGCATCCCCTTCATCTGGTGGAGGACGAACGGAGCGATCTTCTGCGCAATCGAGAGGAAGAGCTTCTGTCGTTGGGCCTCCGTCAGCATCTCGCCGGGGGTTGCTCCGCACATAGCGAACGCCTCGTCGATCGCCTTGCCCGCCACGCGCGCCCGTTCGGCCTCATGCCTCGCATGCATAGCCTGGCCGAGGATCGCGTCGGCCGCACGCTTCAGGTCGTCCAGCTTCGTTCGCCTGTAGGCGCAAATGTCGTCGATATCCGCCCGTAAAAAGGGCAGGCGAACGGTCACGTCGATCTCGGCTCCCGTTCTCGGGTCGAACGCATAGGAGCCGCGGACTGCCGGACCGCCATAGCCTTCGCCGAGAAGGCACACGAAGCGATGAAATCCGAAATATTCGCCATAGCCGAGAATGAGGCCGCTGACGGGGTTCGCGTCGAGCGCAAGGCAATGAAACGGAACGCCCGCCGGTCGGCCCTCGACCAGGTCGGTGTCGTGATAGTAGCCGAAGGGTGGATCGGCGCCGCCGCCGCGAAGGTAGTCGAGCGCTTTACGGCATCGAGCCCATTCCACGCCGTTAGCGAAGGCCCAGGCCAGGCAGCTTTTCACCATCGACCGCCCAGCCAGTTCGCCGCCGATGCTGAGGTCGTGGCCGACCCACCCCTGCGGATAGGTCTCGACCATTTGTGCGCCGGCCAGGGTCGCCTCGACATCGATTTCCGGATGCTTGCGCTTGAGGTCCGAGACTTCTCCGCCGTGCTTCCTCCATGGTCCTGGCTTCGATGCGGTATTGTGTGCCGCCGGAAGGAGATGGAGCAGCCCTGAACCCGGGGGCCGACCGGGAAAGGGTCCCGTTCGGACCGATCGTCAGTCGCTCGCTGGCGCTGGTCACGACCCGCAAGCTTGGAGGCTCGCCCCGCTCCCTCGCTACGTCCAGCAACAGGCAGAGGGGCAGGAGCTGTTCAGCGAGGGCTGCATCCCAAGTCTCGCCCGTCCTGCTGTTGCAGTCGCGGCACAGGAACCCTGAGACTTTTCGCCTGCCGCCCAGGGCGTTGAGGACCAGGTGTTCGTCGGAGTCGTTCTCAGCGGTGATCGCAATCTCACACAGGGCGCACGATCGCATTTCTTCCAGTCCCAACAACTTAACGAAATCGCTTCCTGACGCCCGAGCGTCATCCCGCGTTCGCTCGGACGACACGGATGCCCTCCGACATGATCAGAATACGATCAAGGTCCGACAATCCATAGCGATCAATGAGGGTGAACAGATTTTCGTCCTCCGTCTCGCCGCGCAGGTCGTGACCGCGAGGCTCTGTTCGATCCTGCGGATGCTGGACCTGTTTGTCCGCGGCCTGGGGGTCGAGGCGTTCGAAGCACCAGCGACTTACGATGGCCTCTGTATAGCTGACGAAGTCGTTAACGAAACGCATCGCACAGGGAGGGAAGAGCGACGCGACGGTATGGCGGTCGTGGACCTGATATTTCTTCCCTTTCGCGGTCCCGTAGAAGCTGAGGATGAAGAGGTCGCTGTTGCTGACGGACCAGCCTTGCGAGGTCGCAAAGGCGGGAAAAAGCTTCTCGATCGCGTCGAGACGATCGTCAACAGCCTTCTTGGCGTCGCCGTCCAAGAAGGCGTATTGCCGCTTGCACTCAAACACGTATGCCCTCGCCGCCAATTCGTTGTAGGCTACGCAATCGGTCTTGAAGACCTTCCCGACGCCGCGTGGAATCACGCTCTTGCTCGCGGTCCACCCGGGCACGAATTTGATAGCGGCAATGAGAGCGTCCTCGATAAGGACGCCGTGCCGTTTCTTGATACCGTCGACGACCGACACGACCTCGGAAAGCTGCGCTGCTCCAATCAACAGCGGATCATGCGTTTTCTTCGCCGCAACCGAACTCGAAATAAGTTCGTGGGCCTTGTCTCTCCAGAGGCGCGCTTCGGCGTACGATAGGTTAAGGCACATTGGCTACGCGACGGTTGCGATTTTCAGGGTGATGTTAGCGCGGATGCTTGGCGTCGTCCGACCTATCCAGCTTTGGGTGTGGATATCGTGACCTTTGGCGGGGACCATCGACCGCACATGTTTCGCAAGGCCCGCTTCTGGCGCATCCTTCCTGGAGCGGCGTTGCGCGCCTTGTGCGCGTCGCGCTCGTCCAGCGGTTCCCCCGGGCTGCTGCGAAGTCGCTCCCACTACGCCGCGACCTTGAATTGTATTTTGCTGAGGAGCAAGGCTGCGAAAATGCTGAGGCCACTCGAGGTGCAACGTGCGCGCTGAAGACGCACTTGATGTGATTGTCGAACACCTTTCGGGGCTTGGAGCTGGGCGAGATTTCCGTGGAAATCGTGTTGGACCTCATAACGCTGACGTCTGGGTGCCGGATCTGGCATGGCGGCACTGGCAGTCGCTGCTCCCTCCCGGCAGCTTCGGCGACGCTTCGCACCTAACGCACGACCAGGTCATCCCGTTTTACGACGCGACTTGGGACCTTTGCCGCATGGGGGTTCTGAGGCCGGGCGTATTCGCTCCCGTGGGCCAAGAAATGGCTGCCGCCTTCGGCGATCAGTTCGTTATTACCGAGTTCGGCCGCGAATGGCTGCAAGCTGCGCAGCACAGACCCGTGCTGGCCCCCACACGTGTGGGGGAAATGCTTCAATCGCTCGGCGGTAGGTTTGGAGCTGGATACGCCCAGCGCGTCACCGAAGCAGCCAACACCTACAGAGCGCAGAACTACCTCTCGACATGCACGATGGCCGGCGCAGCTGCCGAGTCCCTTCTCCTGGCGACTGCGATCGCCAAGAGAAAGGACGAGGCGGGCGTCCTAAAGACCTACAACGGGCGATCAGGCAGGCTGGAAGTCGCGAGGCTCGTGGCCGCGAACCTGTCCTCCTCCATAGGAGATCAATTCAAAGCGGCCCTAAACGTCCTGCACTATTGGCGAGACGACGCCGGGCACGGAACCGCAACGACGATCTCGGAGATTGAGGCGCATGCCGCTTTGACCCAACTCCTGCGCCTCGCCCAATTCACGTCGGACCACTGGGACGTGCTTACGGCTTAAGGCGATCTTGGCCTGTGCGCTCACCAAATAATCTGATTGCCATCAAATTTGTTTGTATCGAAAAGTATTTCGACACCGTATTCTCTCGATTTTGGATTAAATGCTTTTATAATTGTGTGCTTAACAGACCTGATTTGAAGACTGCTGTCCACAAATTCAGGGAAAAGAGCCACGTTATCTGCGCGAGCGTTAAGTTGAACGCTCGGATACACCGTCCCCGACGCCCCATCGAAACGTGGACGACCTTCGCGGATCGGGATTGGGCCGGCTTTGTCGAAGAGCAATTCATTGATGGCGACAGACAGTTTATATTTGTACTCGTCTCCGGCCGCGACGTCCTCTGCAAGCGCGAGAGAGATTTGCGTCGGAGACGCTCGTTCTCCGTGGTTTCATCGGGAATTGCATTCGTAAGGTCCGGCCGAGAGCCTACAAAGGGGACGCCTAGCTTAACGAGTGCGTCCTCGTGAAACCCAAGGTTATGTAACCAGAGCGGTTCTAGGACTTCCCACTCTGAAACTGCGATTGTGTCGCCGACACGAGCTTTCAACTCATAAGAGACAGGCGGTTCCCCGGCCGAACAATAGAACATTGAAGATCCGACCCGGTTCAAACGCCCCATAGACGTCACCACCTCTGCTGGGGGATACGAAATTTGTCGAACGTCGGAGGGCCGCTCAGCGCGCCGGACTCCCCGAAAGAGGCGCGCTCCCGCCAGGATGGGCTTCATCGCGACAACGAACCCACCCATCTTCGCTCGGAGCCGCTTCTTCAGAACGTCAATGTCTTGACGGGCAATTTCTTCAGCGAAGAAGAGCTTGTTCTTCATACGGCGAATACTATGAGTATCATACTCCGCGCGCTCCCATCATCTCCGCTTTCGCCTCAGCCCGGATGAGCTTCGACCCATGAAGTTGATCAATCATAACAAACGTGTGGACGGTGGTGCCTGCGCAGAAAAGTCCGCAGTTTGGCGATTACTTCCATACCGGGACCGATCAGGAACGTGCGCTCTGGATCCGCTTTTGACGCGTTCGCCGCGCCATCGGAGAATGGCCGCAATTGGCGCATCCGCGCGCAGCCAGGGGGTTAACTCCACCGCCGAAATGGAGTCGACAATCTTCTTCCGCAAATCAGAATTCCATGGTATTGTGGCCGTATGACCGGACGGAGGCGCCCTTCAATCGCCGCGAGCTGCGAAGCGTTAAGGTTAATAGCGTGCCGGGCGTCAGAATTTGCCGTAACCTATTGAAATAACTGGGATTCTATATTTTCATTTCCTTGCGCTGGACTTTTTCATTTCCTTGCGCTCTGGCTTTCAAATCCTTGCGCCAAGCCTTCCATTCCTTGCCTCCTCCGCCGGACGGACGGCGGCCGCGAAAAAGATCCTATGCGGGTGGACGGCGGCCTGACTTGGTAGGCTGAGCTTCCACACCAGCATGGAGGCAACCGATGCAGTCTGTCACCTCTGCGACCGCTGTCGCGACCACCGCCCGCGCGAATGATATCACGCTGTACGCCTCGCTCGAATTGAGTAAATCGAAATGGGTTGTGACGATCAACAATCCGGGCAGCGAGAAGTTTTCCAAGCATGTGGTTGAGGGTGGAGACGGCGCCGGCCTGCTCGAGCTTCTTTCGCGGTCGATGGCGAAGGCCGAGCAGCGCTACGGCGTGCAGGTCAAAGCGATCGTCATTCAGGAAGCGGGATTGGACGGGTTCTGGATTTATCGATTGCTGCTCGCCAACGGGATTGAGAGCCACGTCGTCGACGCGGCTTCGATCGCGGTCAACCGGAGGCATCGGCGGGCCAAGACCGATGCGATCGACGGCGAGACGCTGTTGCGGACGCTGATGGCCTGGGCTCGCGGCGAGCGGCGGGTCTGTTCCATGGTTCGCGCGCCGAGCCGGGAAGACGAGGATCGCCGGCGCCTGACGCGCGAGCGCGGAACGCTGCTCAAGGAACGCATTCAGCATACCAATCGAGTCAGGGGCCTGCTCAGCGGCCAAGGCGTCCAGGACTACGATCCGCTTCGGCGTGATCGTTTCGAACAACTCGAGGCGCTGCGAACCGGCGACGGCCGTGATCTGCCGCCGATGTTGAAGGAGGAAATCCGCCGGGAGCTCGATCGGATCGCGCTGGTGACGACGCAACTGGCTGTTGTTGAACGCGCCCGCGACGCGCTCATCCGTATGGATGCCGAGGAACGCAACAACCCCGCCGCTCTGCTTCTCAAGCTCAAAGGCTTGGGCCCTGAGTTCGCCTCGCTCCTCTGGCTGGAATCGTTGTTTCGAAGCTTCGGCAACCGACGCCAGGTGGCGGCTTACGGCGGATTGGCGCCCAGTCCCTGGCAGAGCGGCGGCGTCGAACGGGACCAGGGCATCTCGAAGTCGGGCAATCGCCGCCTGCGCAAGACGATGATTGAGCTTGCCTGGTTCTGGTTGCGTCATCAGCCGGACTCGGCGTTGAGCCGCTGGTTTCACGCGCGCGTCGGCGCTGCGAAGGGACGAATCCGCCGGATCGCCATCGTCGCGCTGGCCCGCAAACTGCTCGTCGCCTTGTGGCGCTACGTCACCCAAGGCGTCGTTCCCGAGGGCGCCGTGTTCAAGGCCGCATCACCCGATCGATGACTTAACCCCACTCCACGCCAGCGATGGCTTAATAACTTGACCCCATTCCAGCGAAGCTGAACGCGACAGCTTCGCCGGATCCGGGCGGGCGGCGACCGCGGATCAACCCCCCTGGGCTGAAACACGCCGTGAAAAAGGATGGTCCCGCCAACCCGAGCCCGATACCCTCGAGCATGAGGGATTTTGGTCCGAGCCCACAAGCTCGACCGGATGTGAGGTGATGCGGTCGTCAGGGCTGCATGGAAGAGACGGGCTCACGCTTCGGATCCAAACGAGGAGCATGCACAATGCAGAAATGATCGAGCTTGACTGGACACACCCCATGTGAGGGGGGCGGCTTGGGAGTTACAAAGCGACGTAACTCCCAAGCTGCCCCCCATTTCTGGCCTCGAGCGGTGTCAGCAGGCGGGTTCCAGTTCGGAATGATTCCGGTCTGTTCGTCTTTCGATTCCCTATTGTTCGGTCGGTCCCTTCGGCTCGCCGTCCTTCGAGCCAAAAAACGGGCGAAAAAGATCCTATGCGGGTGGACGGCGGCCTGACTTGGTAGGCTGAGCTTCCACACCAGCATGGAGGCAACCGATGCAGTCTGTCACCTCCGCGACCGCTGTCGCGACCACCGCCCGCGCGAATGATATCACGCTGTACGCCTCGCTCGAATTGAGTAAATCGAAATGGGTTGTGACGATCAACAATCCGGGCAGCGAGAAGTTTTCCAAGCATGTGGTTGAGGGTGGAGACGGCGCTGGCCTGCTCGAGCTTCTTTCGCGGTCGATGGCGAAGGCCGAGCAGCGCTACGGCGTGCAGGTCAAAGCGATCGTCATTCAGGAAGCGGGATTGGACGGGTTCTGGATTCATCGATTGCTGCTCGCCAACGGGATTGAGAGCCACGTCGTCGACGCGGCTTCGATCGCGGTCAACCGGAGGCATCGGCGGGCCAAGACCGATGCGATCGACGGCGAGACGCTGTTGCGGACGCTGATGGCCTGGGCTCGCGGCGAGCGGCGGGTCTGTTCCATGGTTCGCGCGCCGAGCCGGGAAGACGAGGATCGCCGGCGCCTGACGCGCGAGCGCGGAACGCTGCTCAAGGAACGCATTCAGCATACCAATCGAGTCAGGGGCCTGCTCAGCGGCCAAGGCGTCCAGGACTACGATCCGCTTCGGCGTGATCGTTTCGAACGAACTCGAGGCGCTGCGAACCGGCGACGGCCGTGATCTGCCGCCGATGTTGAAGGAGGAAATCCGCCGGGAGCTCGATCGGATCGCGCTGGTGACGACGCAACTGGCTGTTGTTGAACGCGCCCGCGACGCGCTCATCCGTATGGATGCCGAGGAACGCAACAACCCCGCCGCTCTGCTTCTCAAGCTCAAAGGCTTGGGCCCTGAGTTCGCCTCGCTCCTCTGGCTGGAATCGTTGTTTCGAAGCTTCGGCAACCGACGCCAGGTGGCGGCTTACGGCGGATTGGCGCCCAGTCCCTGGCAGAGCGGCGGCGTCGAACGGGACCAGGGCATCTCGAAGTCGGGCAATCGCCGCCTGCGCAAGACGATGATTGAGCTTGCCTGGTTCTGGTTGCGTCATCAGCCGGACTCGGCCTTGAGCCGCTGGTTTCACGCGCGCGTCGGCGCTGCGAAGGGACGAATCCGCCGGATCGCCATCGTCGCGCTGGCCCGCAAACTGCTCGTCGCCTTGTGGCGCTACGTCACCCAAGGCGTCGTTCCCGAGGGCGCCGTGTTCAAGGCCGCATCACCCGATCGATGACTTAACCCCACTCCACGCCAGCGATGGCTTAATAACTTGACCCCATTCCAGCGAAGCTGAACGCGACAGCTTCGCCGGATCCGGGCGGGCGGCGACCGCGGATCAACCCCCCTGGGCTGAAACACGCCGTGAAAAAGGATGGTCCCGCCAACCCGAGCCCGATACCCTCGAGCATGAGGGATTTTGGTCCGAGCCCACAAGCTCGACCGGATGTGAGGTGATGCGGTCGTCAGGGCTGCATGGAAGAGACGGGCTCACGCTTCGGATCCAAACGAGGAGCATGCACAATGCAGAAATGATCGAGCTTGACTGGACACACCCCATGTGAGGGGGGCGGCTTGGGAGTTACAAAGCGACGTAACTCCCAAGCCGTCGGCTATGGGGCGCAGGCGAGGATGATCTGATCTGGGTGTGCGGCGAGAGTTCGGAAGATATTGCAACCGTGCTTTCTCGCAGTTGAGACGATGGATCTGACGGTTGCGAAGATTTGAGCGCCTTCGAGGGTTCGGAACGAGCCCGAGATTTTCATTTTGACCTTCATCATCCTCAGGTCCTGTTCGGCCAGGTTATTGGTGAAAGGCACGTCGAAATCGGTGAGGAAGCGCAAGGTTTCGGTTTGGAAGGTTTTCAGTCTTTGCAGCAGATTGTGGCCGGGCCGGTGCTTGGTTCGCCCGCGCGCGTTGGCTTTGGTCTCCAGTTTGGGCAGTTGGCGGTGGAAGGCGAGGCCGAGCCGGATCGCCGCCCAATAGCGCTCGACGAAGGCCTTGAGGTCATCGGGCGGAAGCGTGCAGGCGCCCGCCTTGCGGGCTTTGTCGACTGCGAGATTGGCCGCAAGCAGCATGTCGCGCATGTGTTCGGCCCAGGGTTCGTGATCGAGCTCGATCAGGCTTTTGAGTTCGCGCAGGATATGGGCGTTGCAGAAGGCGTGATCGACCGCATCGAGCCGGCGATAAGGCAGGAAGTGGTCATGCACGACGACGCCCCCTTGCAAATCCATGGGGATCGCGCCGCGCTTTTCGTCGGCGCGATAGAAGGTGAAGGCCAAGCTCGAGGTCGTATGCAGCCATTGCAGCTTGCCTGCGATGCGAAACCCCGTTTCGTCGAGATGGCGAACCTTCGCCTCGGCCACGCGCTCGCCGATGAATGCGTAGACCCGCCGAAGCTCTTGCGCCTTCTTTCCGACCCAGGCCACGATGCTGGCCGGACAAATCCGCGGCGCGCCGAACAGATCGCTCAGCGCCTGCGCGGTCCGATCCTCGGGGAGGAGCTGCTGGATGTTGAGATAGACCGCTGCCGCCCTCAGCCGTTCGCCATATTGCGTCGGCCTGACCACGCCATCGGGAAAGGCCGCCTTGGTCACGCCACGGCAATTTTCGCAGCGGTAAATCGAGGCCTGATGTTCGGTGACCATGAGCGGGCGCTCGGCAAGATCGAACACCTGGCGCTTCTCGATCCTGATCGCCGACTGCGGATCGAGAGCCAAACCACAATGGCCACAGGCGCACGCCGTGTGCTCAATCACGCAATCCGGATCGGCGACTTGCCGCAACGTATCGCCTTTGTGGCCCTTCTGCCCGCCGCTCGCCTTGCCCGAGCGACCGCGCAGGCTGCCGGGAATGCGAGGCTTTTTCTTCAAGCCGTCGCTCGAAGGCGGCTTGGAGCTGTTGGAACTGTCCTGTCCCAATTGCCGGCGAAGGTCCGCCACTTCAGCCTGAAGCGCCGCGATCTGGCGTCTCAGCGAGGCGATCAACTCCTCGACTTCGGCAGGAAGAACCATCCCACCCTTGATTTTGATTCGTCGCCCGCCGTCTCCAAAAATCGACCAAGCAAAGACCTTTTCTATCCAGTAGTGACTTTTCGGACTTACCCTGGCTTGGGAGTTAAAGATGCGACAGTTTTTGGCGCCTAACCCATTGCAAACGCTTCGCCGCTGACAAACGTGCGAGGGCGCCGGAAGAGATCCGTTCGCCAGCTCTTGGAGCAGGACTCCAAGACGGAGCCAACGTCGGCATCGCGAGCGAAGCGTGGCGAGTGGCCGCCTACGGCCCGTCGAGAGATGGGCGTCTTTCGACGCCCTCGCTCTCCGCGATCTGCCGGGCCATGAGGCGACGCACTTCGTCTTCGTCGCTGACGCGGCCGAACCGGTCGAGAGCGCCGACCGCTCGGAAACGTTCGTGGAGATAAGAGCCTTCGGGCGGACAGATGCTGAGGTCGTAACCGCTCCAGCGGATCGCCTCGCTCCAAAGATGCAGCATGCTTCCGTCCCTCGCCTTTTCGGCGACGCTATCCCGCCAGCTTGGCAGGAATAGCTTCCAGAACTGCTCGGGTTCGATCGGATAGCAAACATGCGGATCGAGCGCCCTGTCGTAGAGCCCATGCCTCGTGAGGACGGGAGTGAGCAGGAAGGGGCCGAGGGCGCCCCATTTCTGGTCGGAGTCGACGGCGCTTTGAGCGGTCGCGACGAGCTCGGCGAGGGCGGCCTCAGACCGCGGCAACCGCAGGACGGCGTTGTTGACGAGCAGAGTCGAGACGGCGTCGGCCTGGCGGCAAAAAACATAAGCTTCGTCGGCGAAGGGAGGGTTCGTCAGGCAGATAATGTCGGCGTCAACCCAGCAGCAGCCTGTCATCTGGATCATCCTGTAGCGAAACATGTCGGAGAAGGTGGCGATCGAAGGCTTGCCGTTGGCGGTGTAGCGCCGGACGAGGGATTCGTCGGGGCATACCAGCCGGGCGTCCTCCAGCCGGACGCCCGGCGGGACATCGAGCCTCGAATCGTAGCTGTAGAGGCGCAGGCGGGCGCCGGCCCTCGGAAACGACGCGAGGCACGCGTAGGCGAACGGATTGAGCTGACCGTGCCAGAAAGAAGCGAATTCGCAGCCTTCTGCGGCGGGCGTTTGATCAATCATGCGGGACAGCCGCAATTCATTGGATGCGAGGCTTCACTCGATCCTCGCGAGAACATTGCGGCCGGCCTCTTCCCAGTCGCCGAAGAACGTCTCGGTCGTCAGATCGCCCCGCGACACGAACTCGCAATAAATGTCGAAAATCCAGCTGGCGTGGACGTCGTCCAGCAGCAGATGCCGTCCTTTTTCCCCATGAGCCATCCGGATGCAGTTGGTCATATCGGAGAGGCAGACCTCGCTCGTGTGGCCGCCGTCGACGTGCAGGAGGTCGAATTCGAGTTCATCGCTGCGGCCGGCGAGCCATGGCAAAACCTCGCGCGAATCACCCGGAAAGAGGTGCACCCGTCCGGGAAACTCGCCTTTGAGAAAATCGACGCATTCGATCGTATAGCTGTGGCTCATGATGTCGACGCCGTAGTATTCGAGCCTGGGGGTTGACGAGAGCACGAGCAACGCGCTGTGGCCGGCGTTGACGCCGACCTCGAGCATGCGCTCCTTGAAGCGCGCCGCGCGCCAAAGGTTGCGTCGCGCGGGCGCAAGATCGGGAGCGGGGAGTCGCTCCGCAAAGCCATCGTCGCCGTCGGCATAGAATAGGTTGCCCTCGAGCTGCTCGCCGGACTGGCGGACGATCGCGTTCAGTCGCCGCAGCCGTTGGCGGAACGCAGCCGAGAAGACTTCGTCGAGCGTGTCGCGCGCGATCGTGTAATCGGGGATTTCCGAGGCGGGCACGGGCTTGCCCGGAATCAAGATGCGGCCGTTCATCGGTTCGACGCCCCAGCGGGTTCAAGCGTTTGAGCCGCGGGTCTAAGCCATGGAGCGGCGGTTGAACACTCTGCCGGAGCGCGCGGAGCGGCTCAATTCGGCTTGAACGGCCAAAAAGTCCGTCATGGCGGCGGATGGAAAACCATCGACGCGCTCGGCTCCAGGGGGAAGGAAGTCTTTGCAACGCGCTGCCCATCCATGAAGCGCAATGGCGCCCAGAATTGCGCAACGAGCCCAAATGGCGCAGTCTCCGTTCGAAATTCGCGGCTTGGCGGGGATATAGGTTGAGGCATGCGCATCCTCGTCCTATTCGCTCATCCATTGGAGACGAGTTTCGTGGCGGCGCTGCACGCGCGAATCGTCGAGACCTTGTGCGGGCGAGGACACGAGGTCGACGACCTGGACCTCTACGCCGAGCGGTTCGACCCCGTGCTGTCGCGCCAGACCCTGATCGACTATCTCGACCCTGTGGCCAACCGCGCGCGAGTGGGTCCCTATGTCGAAAGGCTGCTTGCCGCCGAGGCCCTCGTCCTGGTGTCCCCGGTCTGGCATGACGGGTTTCCGGCGATTCTGAAGGGCTACTTCGACCGCGTTTTCCTGCCGGGCGTCAGCTTCAAGGTCGACCAACATGGCGTCTTTTCGCCGACGCTCCTGAATATCAAGCGGCTCGCTGCGGTTTGCCTGTATGGCGCCGACCGGCGGCGGACGGCCCACGTGGGTGACCCGGTGCGGCACTTTGTCATGCGCGGTCTGGCCGAAAACGCGCCCTGTGCGCGATGTGAATATATTGCCTTGTACGACATGGACGCGGCGACGCCGCAACGCCGGGCGCAATATCTCAAGCGTGTGACGCGCAGCTTCAGCGCATGGTAGGGTCGTTGCGACGTCAAGCGGAGGAAAGTTCGTATTTGAGCTGAGACGCCGATCGCGGCGCTGAAGGTTGGAGGAGGCGATGTCCCCGGAAATCCGAGCGAGACTATTTAGCTTTTTGCGCCAGGGCAGGGTATCCGTGCTCTCGACGTGCACGTCCAAAGGAGAGCCGCATTCGAGCGTCATGCATTACTCCTGCGCCGCAGAACTGCCTGCTCTCTACTTCAGCACCGACGACCGGAGCGCCAAGGCGAAGGATTGCCGCGAGAATCCACGAGGGTCAGTCGCACTGGGGTGGAGTGAAGTCGACTGGGTGACGGTACAGATGCGCGGGGGGCTGCGAGCCCTGACTTTGCCTGCAGAGCTCGAGGCTGCAAAGGCGGCGCATTATGCGGTCCACCCTAATGCTCGCCAGTTCGATAGTGATCCCCACACGCTTTTTCTGGCGTTCGAGCCGGACTGGGTCCGGTTTTCGGACCTCGCCGCGGCGCCTGCCATAGTTGAGGAAATGGCGCCGCCTCGCGTCGAAGGGAAGGCGTAGGGATCCGCCACTAGGTCCGGCCGGAGGCGCCGGGCGCCTCGCGGACCGCGCGCCAGACGTTCATTTCGACGCCCCGAGCCGGATCGAGCGCGATCTTTTCGCTCACTCGCAGACCGGCCGTGGAGAGCACGGTCTCGGCCGAGAGCCCCTTGTCGCAGGCGGAAAAAATCGACTGTCCGCCGGGGAGCGTCACGCCGTGCGCGTGCGACAAATAAAATGCGTCAAAGCCGATCCCCAGGAAGAGATCGAACACGCCCTTGCCGCCGGGCACGGCCACGGCGCCGCCGACCGGCAGCAGCCGTTTGGCGACCTCCGCCCATTTTATGCGTGCAGGGTTCCACCACCATCCGTCTGCGCGCTGCTCGAGCCCGTCGACGCCACGCGATATCACGATACGCCTGTCGCCCCTGACGTTAGGCTCGAGTTCGTGGCTGCGATGGCCGAATACGATAAGGTCCGAGCCCGCGAGGGCGCGTTGGTAGTACTCCCAGTCTTTTTCGTTGCGCATTGAAGGAGGGAGGAGCCCGTCCGGGCCAGCGATCTTGTTGTCGTCCGAGATGATCGCATAGCCGGCGATTTCAGTGGCTCGGATCTTCGCTTCCTCCGGACTGGATGTGCTCATGGTGCTACCCTCGACATTCCGCAATTGGACGCAGCGAGCGATTGCGATGGTTGGCATAATCTTCTAGAGCGTGGGATTGAGCCAGCACTATTCGGGGATATTTCGCATGCCGCCCCGGGCGTGATGCAACCCCCTGAAGTCGCCTGACTCGAAGCGCGATCGCCTGTCGGCGACTTGGAACCGCGGGAGATCGGATGCACGGACCCTTTCGCATCGTAGCCTATGCCATCGCATCCGCGGACGGGATGATCGCGGACGAGACCGGATCGATGCCGAAATCGCTCAACCTCCAAGCCGACCAGGATTTTTTCGAGAAGGCGCTCGACCACGCCGCCGTGGTGGCGCACGGCCGCTTGTCGCAAGAGGATCAGCCCAATTCGCCGAAGCGCCGCCGGTTGGTTCTCACGCGCAAAATAGCGGGCCTGGCGCCCCACCCGGACAACGCGAACGCAAGGTTATGGAACCCCGCCGGCGCCTCACTCGAGGAGGCGTGCGCGTCGGTCAGATGCTTTTCGGGCGCGGTCGCGGTGCTCGGCGGCCCGCACGTCTACAGTCTTTTTCTGAAGATCGGTTACGACGACTTCTACCTCAGCAGCGCCCCCAAGGTGAAGCTGCCTGGTGGCGTGCCGGTCTTCGCGGAATGCCGGCCGGGCAGGACGCCTGGCGAGGTCCTCGCGTCGACGGGGCACGAGCCGGGTCCAACTCAATGGCTAGACGACGAGGTGACGCTCGTCGAGTGGAGGCCGCGCGCCCTTAAGGTTCCGCGCTTCTTGAGCGCGTGAACCGCCGGGACGAGGCCTTCAGCGGCAATCGTGTTCTTCCAGCGAAAAAGCGTCTAAGGAACGCTCCATGACGGAGCCCGCGACCAAGAGCGCGTCCTTTCGGGCGCTCCTGCCTCTGCTGCGCTATGGCCGGCGGTATTCGGGCCGCGCTTTTTTGGCGCTGGCGGCGCTGACCACATCCGCGGCGGCGACGCTGGCGGTTCCGTTTGCCCTGCGCCGGATGATCGATTTCGGCTTCTCGAAGGACGCGGGGGGCGCCATCGACGCCTATTTCCTCGCCATGGGCGCGGTCGTCCTGGTCATCGCGCTTGCCGCCGCGTCGCGCTACTATCTCGTCACGACGCTCGGCGAGCGGGTGGTGGCGGACCTGCGCCGCGACGTGTTCGCCCATCTGACCGGGCTCGACGCTGCGTTCTACGACCGGGCGCGCATTGGCGAGCTCGTCTCGCGCCTGACCGCCGACACGACACAGATCAAGTCGGCCTTTGGCTCGTCGGCATCGCAGGCGTTGCGCAATCTCTTCATGTTCGTCGGCTCGACGGCGCTCATGGTCTACACGAGCCCCAAACTGTCGGCGCTCGTCCTTGTCGCCATTCCGGTGATCGCCGCGCCGTTGATCGCCTCCGGCCGGGTCGTCCGCGGCCGTTCCCGCCACGCGCAGGACACGCTCGCCGACGCGACCGCTTTCGCGTCGGAGAGTCTCGGCGCGGTGCGGACGATGCAGGCGTTCGGCGCCGAGGCGGGAAGCAAGGCGCATTTCGCGCGCGCCGTCGAAGGCGCCTATGAAGCCGCGCGCAATGCGACGCTCACGCGCGCGATCCTGATCGCAGGCGCCGTCTCGCTCGCCTTTTGCAGCGTGGTCTTCGTCCTGTGGCTCGGCGCGCATGACGTGCTCGCGGGCCGCATGAGCGCAGGGCTCCTGTCGCAATTCGTGCTGTTTGCGGTTCTAGGCGCGACGTCGCTTGGCGAATTGTCTCAGGTTTGGAGCGAAACCGCCGCAGCCGCGGGGGCGGCGGGCCGGATATCGGAACTCCTGGCGATCGAGCCCCTCATCGTCGCCCCAAAGACGCCCGTCCCGATGCCGGCGCCGCCCCGGGGTGCGATCGCCTTCGAGCATGTCGTCTTCGCCTATGACGGGGCGCCCGGCACTCATGTGATCGACGACCTCAGCTTTTCGATTGCGGCCGGCGAGCGGGTCGCTATCGTCGGCCCCTCGGGCGCCGGCAAGTCGACCGTGCTCCAGCTTATCATGCGCTTCTACGATTGCCAGGAGGGACGCGTCCTCGTCGACGGTGTTGATGTGAGGAGCGCCGATCCGAGCGAGTTGCGCGCGCGTATCGCGCCGGTTCCGCAGGAGGCTTCGATTTTCGGCGGGACGGTCTCGGAAAACATCGCCTATGGACGGGGGGACGCAAGCGAACGGGATATCGAAGCTGCGGCCAGGCGTGCTGCCGCGGACGGTTTCATCCGCGATCTCGACAAGGGCTACGCGACGGAGCTCGGCGAGCGCGGCGTGACACTGTCGGGGGGCCAAAGACAGCGCCTCGCGATCGCGAGGGCAATTCTCAAGGGGGCGCCGATTCTGCTGCTGGACGAAGCGACGTCGGCGCTCGACGCTCACAATGAAGCCGAGGTTCAGGCCGCGCTCGACGACGTCATGAGCGGTCGGACGACGCTGGTGATCGCCCATAGGCTGGCGACAGTGCTGAAGGCCGACCGCATTCTGGTGATGGAAGCGGGGCGGATTGTAGAGGAAGGCGATCACGCGACTCTCATCGCGAAGGGCGGCGTCTACGCTCGGCTCGCACGGCTGCAATTCGAGCCCGGCGCCGCCGCTCTTCGCGAAACGAGCGCCGCGCACACCACGCGCGTCGAGAGCCTCGACCGGCGCCGTGCTTGACATTTGACGTCGATATCATTTGATCGCGGTCAATTCTGCGGCCAGACTCCCCGGTCGGGTGGCCGCACGGAATGAAACGGACGATCCACGGAGGACGGCGCGCGATTGGTTCGCGGATCGGCCGGAAACGTTGGACGATAATGGCCTAAGGGAATCTGGCGAGGACAGGGTGACGGGTCGCGTCGACACTATTGCGCGTAGAGGCGGCGAACGGAATGGCGCGCGCCAGCGGCCAAGCGGAGGCGTGGTCGACCATCTCGTTCTTCTGAAACCGCGCGTAATGTCGCTTGTTGTGTTTACAGGCGCGGTCGGTTTCCTGCTGGCGCCGGGGCCGGTCGACTGGATCAGGCTTCTGGCGACGTTATCCGCAATCGCGGCGGGGGCGGGGGCTTGCGGCGCGCTCAACATGTGGTGGGACGCCGACATCGACGCCAATATGTCGCGGACCGCCATGCGTCCCATTCCACGCGGCGCCGTGCCGCCCAACCAGGCGCTGGCGATCGGCGCGCTGCTTGCGGCGGTCTCCGTCGCGGCGCTCGGACTCCAGGTCAATTGGCTCGCCGCCGCTCTGCTTGCGCTCACCATCGTGATCTACATCCCGCTCTACACGATGGTTCTCAAACGCTGGACTCCACTCAACATCGTCATCGGCGGCGCCGCAGGCGCGCTGCCGCCGGTGATCGGCTGGGCCGCGGCGACAAATAGCCTGTCGGTCGGGGCGATCTCTCTCTTCGTCCTCATTTTCCTCTGGACGCCGCCCCATTTCTGGGCGCTGGCGTTGTGCCGAAGCTTGGACTACGAGCGAGTCGGCGTGCCCATGCTTCCCAACGTCGTCGGGCCCGCCGCGACCTGCCGGCAGATTGTGATCTACGCGCTCCTGCTTGTGCCGGCGTCATTCGGTCCGCTCGCTATCCCCGGGGTCGGGCTCCTCTACGGATCGATTGCCGCAGCCTGCGACGCCATTCTGCTCTGGCGCGCATTCGCGCTCTATCGGCTGCGCGAGGCCGAGGAATCTCCGCGGCGCAAAGCAGCGATGGCGCTGTTTGCGTTCTCCATCCTCTACATGTTCCTGCTGTTCGCTGCCTTGCTCGCGCAGGTTCTGGTGCGGGGGTAGGAACCGCGCCGGGCAAGAGTGCGCATCGCCGGCATCAATAGCTTGCAACCCAGGATCACGCCTTCGATGACCGACCCCGCCACAACGAAATCCGAACGGACGCGCAGGATGATGAATTGGACGGTGCTCGCCGTGCTGGTCGCGCTGGCTGCCGCTCTCTACTTTAGCGTCATCATCAAGATCGCCAAATACGGATACTGACCTGCCATGATCGCCATTCACGATCTGCCGCATGTGCTGGCCGTCATCAATGCGGCGACGATCGTCGTTCTGCTTTATGCCTATAGCCGCATTCGCGCCCGCGACCGCGAGGGACACCGCCGCACGATGATGGTCGCGATCGGTCTTGGCGTCGCGTTTCTGGCGGTCTATCTCGTCTACCACGCCTTCGCGGGGCTCGCGAAATTCGGCGGTTATGGGCCTATTCGCCCGGTCTATTTCACGCTGCTCGCCGTCCATGTGGCGATGGCGTTCGTGGTTGCAGTTCTCGTGCCCATGACTTTCTATAACGCGATGAAGGGCCGCTTTGCGACCCACAAGCGTTTCGCGCGCGTGACGTTCCCGCTCTGGCTCTTCGTCGCCGTTTCGGGGCTCGTCGTCTATGCGATGGCGGTCCATCTTTATCCGCTGAACGCGAGCTGATCCGGCAATGAGCCAAGCGGCGCAATCGCCCTCTTCGCTGGCCGTGGAACTCGACGCCGCGGGCGTCGCCGACGCCATTCGGCGCGAGCTTCGCGACTGGGCCTGGCTTGCGGTCGGCGCGCTGGCGGTCGCTGGCGTATTTGCGCTTCTGCTCGCACTGTCGCGGATCCCGGGCATGGACGAAGCGCCGTTCTGGCCGATTGGATTCTTCTACAAGGGCCTCGTCATCCACGTCGTGTTTTCGCTGGTGATCTGGCTTCTCGGCGTGTTCACGTTTCTGGTGTCGGTCGCGACCCTTCGCGTCGGCGGCGAAGACATGCGGGCCGCGCCGCTTGGCCGGATCGGCCAGGGCTTCGTGCTGGTGGCTTTTCCGTGCCTGTTCGCCCCCGCCTTCTTCGACGCGACGGAGCCGGAGTTGACCAACTATATCCCGCTCATCCGCCATACGGCTTATGATCTGGGGCTCCTTCTGCTGGCCGTCGGCGTGCTTGCGCCCGTGGCGCGCCTCTTTCTCAATCTGCCGGGCCGGCGGACGGCCGTTCCGCCGCTTACGCTGGCGATGGCGATTGCGGGCTTCATCTTTTGTCTGGCCCTGGTCGCCTTTGCGATCGCGGCGGCGATGCTCGCTGACCGCGGCGAGCTCGCGTCCTCACGTGAGCTCGTGTTCTGGGGCGGTGGCCATCTACTGCAGTTCGTGAGCGCGGTCGTGCTGTTGACGAACTGGCGGATCCTCGCGCGGCGAAGCCTCGGTGAGAAGGCGGTGAACGACGGCGTCTTCCGGGTCGCCGTTTGCCTCATCGGAGCGCTCGCGATCCCGGCGCCGTTTTTCTACGGGGCGTTTGCCGCGTTCTCGGATGCGCAGCATGAGGCGTTCCGCCTCTTGCAGTTTGGCATCGTGGCCCCGACGCTGATCTTCGCCATCTCTCTTGTGGCCGGAGCTCGCGCGATCGGCCGTCGGTCGCATTTGCCCTGGCGCGATCCGGCGTTTTTTGCGCTTGCCACGTCGCTGGCCTTGTTCGCGCTCGGCGGCGTCATGGGCTTTCTGATCACCGGCTCGGACACGCGCACGCCAGCCCACTATCACGCCGTCGTCACGGCGGTCAGCGTCTCGAGCGCAGGGATGCTACTCACCTACGGACTGGAGGAGCTTGGCCGTCAGCCCGTCTCCGCCCTGACGACCCGCGCGCTCATAGGCCTCTATGGCGGAGGACAGTTCGTCGCCTCGATCGGCATGTTCGTCGCCGGCGGCTACGGCGCGGCGCGCAAGACCCCGACCGGGGTCGGCTCGCTGGACGCGGTCGCGGCGGCCGGAATGGCCGTGCATGGCATCGCCTCGATCTTCACCATCCTCGGCGGCGCGGCTTTTGTCATCGTCGCGATCAGGGCGCTATCCCGGCCCGGCGCGATTGGCGCGGGCCGCTTAGCCCCGGATTGATGGCGGCCAGAATTTCAAGAACAGGGTCCGCGGGGATCGGTTCTCAAAGCCCCGAACGTCGAGCGTTATATCTGGTGAAGGGAGGGCAGGGTGCCACGTAAACTTGTCTGTACAACCATCGTACTTCTGGTTCTTCTTTGCGGATCCGCAGTTGCGTGCGAGGGGCAGGTTGGAAAGGTCATCTACGAAGATACTTTTGCAGACGATAGCGGCGGGTGGGACTTCACTCCACCGGCAGCGACGGTAAAGCCGCCAGATTTCGTTTTTGCCATGAGCTCTAAATTCTCAAATTTAAGTAGCCAAGTTCTGACTTTTCACGCCACCGACGCCGACTATTGCGCAGAAGTGATTGTACCGAAGTCACTTGCCGTGGATAATAAGTATGGATTTGCTATTCAGTTTTGGGCTGTTGACTACAACAACTATTGGATGGTTATGCTTTCGTCCGATGGTTCGATCGGTTTGTATTCGAGGACAAATGGCGTTTGGCAAACCATCGCAAACATCCCAAACGCACCTAGTCTAAAGCCTGAACCCGACGCTGTAAACACGCTGCGCGTGACAACCACTGGGGGCAGAATCAGCATCTACCTCAACGGCCAGCTAGTGAAAGCGATCCGGGCGCAAGTCCCAGACGGGAGTCTACGGTTTGGCATGTACAGCCAGATTGACAAGGCGGTCGATGGCGCAGCGCCAATCCTTGTGAAGAGCTATAAGGTAACAAGCGGGCAATAAACAATGGCAGCGGCGACTGAATTGGGTCTGCCGCCGGGGCTCATCCGCGGCCCATCTCCGGAACCGAAGAAGGGAGCTCGCGCAACGCACTCAATTCGCCGGCGCGCTCCATGAGCGTCGCCCGCCAATGCCAGACCGCGAGGCCGAGCAGGACGAGCGCGGTCGCCTGATGCGCGAGCGCCAGCGCGACCGGCACGGCGAAGATGAGAGTCGCGACGCCAAGCCCTGCTTGCAGCGCGGCGACGCCGGCAATGAGGGCCGCCCGTTGCGTGAGCGCGGGCGGGGCCGCTCGCAGCGCGACGAACGCCTGAACGAGCGCGAAGGCGACGATGGCGTAGGCGATCATCCGGTGATCGAATTGAGCGGTCGCCGGGTCGTCGAATGGCGAGCGCAAGGATCCGAAGGCCTCGCCCGGAATAAAGCGCGCGCCCATCAGCGGCCAGTTGTCGTATATGAGCCCGGCGCGGAGGCCCGCCACGAGGGCGCCGAGGCCGAGCTGGAGCCAGACGAGAACCGCGAAGGCTGCGGCGCAGCCGACAAACCCCCGCGGGACGCTGGCGCGCGTTCGCTCGCTGAAGCCCACTCCAGCGTAGATCAGTGCTGCGAAAGTCGCGGCGGCGATCATCAGATGCAGCGCCAGCCGCTCCTGGGCGACTTCCGTTCGCTCGTTCAAGCCGGAGCTCACCATCCACCAGCCGACGATCGGCTCAAGGGCCAGCAGGCCGGTCGCAACCGCGACCTGGCGTCCGAGCGCGCCCTTGAGCTCGCCGCGCGTCCAGAACCAGAGCGCCGGCAGGACGAACGCAGCGCCGACGATGCGCGCCATAAGCCGATGGCTCCACTCCCACCAAAAGATGGTCTTGAAACCCTCGATCGTCATGTCGCGGTTGAGCAGCGCGAATTGCGGAATTTGCTTGTAGCGGTCGAATTCCGCCTGCCAGTCAGCGACGCTGAGAGGCGGGATGACCCCTGTCACTGGCTTCCATTGCGTGATGGAAAGACCCGATTCGGTAAGGCGGGTCGCCCCGCCGATCAGCACCATCACGAAGATGAGCACCGCCACGGCGAACAGCCAAGTCCGGACGCTCGAGCGGGCGGCGCGCAACGGCGGCGCGTTCGTGCACGAGACGTCGATCGAGGCCATAGGATCCGCCGCTAGCAGAAGGACTTTCGCGGATTATCCGGCGCCGCGCCCGATGCGCGCAAGTCCGCGGCGACCTGAGTGCGGTTCTCCTCCCCCGCAGGGGAAACGCCGGCGCCCCGGCTCAGACAATCAGCTTGCGGTACAAGTGCCAAGTCGTGTGGCCCAGGATTGGGAAGATGACGAGGAGGGCGACGAACAGGGTTACGAAGGAAATTACGAGGTCGGCGCCGATGACGATCGCCCAGGCCAGCATGGCGCGCGGATTGGCGATGACCCCCCGGACGCTCGTCGTCATTGCGGTGACGAAGTCCACGTCGCGGTCGACGAGGAGCGGGGGCGAGACGGCGGTAAAAGAAAAGACGACGAGCGCAATGATCGCCCCGATGCTGTTGCCCACAATGAGGAATGTCAGGCCGTAGATCGTGGTGAAAATCCGGGTGAACATTTGCTCGAACGTGGGCACGTCCATGCCGTAGAACATCAGGAAGAGGAAGACGGCGACGTCCAGCCAGATCAAGAAGGTGAAGAGGCTCACCAGCGCGAGCCAGCCGAGCTCCTTGCCTGCGCGATTCCACACCGCGCCCAATACCGTCGACCAGGAGAGCGGCTCGCCGGCCTCCAGTCTGCGCGAGATTTCGTAAGTTCCGGCGGCGGCGAAGGGCGCGAGCAGGGCGAATCCCATGACCATCGGATAGGCGAGGTAGTAATAGCCGAGCGAGAACGCGCTCCAAAAGATCAACAGGCCGCCGAGCGCGTAAACGCCGCCGAAGAACATGCCGTAAAGCGGAGCCCGGGCGAAGTCACGAACGCCCTTTTCGATGCACTCGATCACATCGGCGACGTCGATCTTTCGGATATCGAATTGCGGCGATCTGCCGGCCTTCGTTTCAGGGCCGCTCGCCGCCGACGTTCCGGCGTCAACCACTGTCGGCATTCGTTGACTCCCTTCGCTGGCGCCTCTGGCGGGCGATCAGCGAGTGGATCACGTTCCGTGGGAGCAATCAACGCCCCCATCCCCGCGCAGATGTGGACTTAAGGAAGAGGGAGCGGGTCCTCAAGGCGAAAAACATTGCCGATTCGCTCACGCTGTGGCATGAGCGCGCGTCCCCAACATCAATCGCTTAGGAATCGATGTCTTTTATGAACGGTAACAGCTTTGCTGACCGCCAAGCGGCGGCCGCCAAAGCGCGGAAGGCGATGGCCGAAAAATTCCTCGCCAACTCCAAACATGATCCTGCAGATCCCACAGTTGTCGAGCGCGAGGCCAAGCGCAAGGCGATCCTTGAGGCGCGCGCGCTGCGCGACGTCGAGCGCGCCAAGCGAAAGGCCGAGCAGGCCGTGCAGGAAGCTGCCCGCCGCGCGGCCGAGGAATCGGCCCGGCAAGAGCAGCTTCGCCTCGAGGCCCTGGCTCGCGAAGCCGAGGCCCAAAGGCTGCGGGAAGAAGCGGAGAAACTCGAATTCGAGCACAAGCTCGAACGCGACGCCCGCTACGCCGCCCGCAAGGAGCGCAAGAAAAAGAAGAAGTCCGCCTCCGAGCGTTGGGGCTGAACGACCGCCGCGCTTCGTATCCGCGACCGCGCGGCTGCGGCGCATGGTCGCAGGTCGAGGTTTCGGACGGCGGAGCGAGGACAATATGGAAAAGCCGCTGCGTCTGGGGGTCGCAGGTCTCGGCGTGGTCGGGACCAGTCTTGTACAGCTCCTGCAAAGACGGTCCTCCGAGTTCGTCGCACGGGCGGGCCGCGAATGCGTGCTCGCGGCTTATAGCGCCCGCCGCAAGCGTGACGCCGGGGCGGGTCTGGGCAAGGCCCAATTCTTTGAGAACGCCGCGTCGATGGCCGCTTCGGCGAAAATCGACGCCTTCGTCGAGCTGATCGGCGGAGCGGATGGCGTCGCTTTCGAGGCGGTCAAGGCCGCGCTCGCACGCGGCTTGCCCGTCGTCACCGCCAACAAGGCGATGCTCGCGGCGCACGGCCATGAGCTCGCGAACCTGTCCGAATTGCACAAGGCCCCGCTCTACTATGAAGCGGCGGTCGGCGGCGGGATTCCCGTCGTCAAGACCTTGCGCGAGAGTCTGGCCGGCAACACGATCCAGCGTGTCGCCGGCATTCTCAACGGAACCTGCAACTATATTCTGTCGCGCATGGAGACAGAGAAACTGCCGTTCGAAGTCTGCCTCGCCGAAGCGCAAAGGCTCGGTTACGCGGAATCGGATCCGACCTTCGACATCGGCGGCTTCGACACCGCCCACAAGCTCGCGATCCTGGCCTCGCTCGCCTTCGGCTCCAAGATCGACGCCGCGGCGGTATCGGTCGAAGGCATCGAATCGATCACGCTTGCCGACCTCACCGCGGCCGACGAGCTCGGCTTCCGCATCAAACTGCTCGGCGTCGCGGAACGCACCGCGCATGGCGTCGAGCAGCGCGTGCACCCGACCATGGTGTCGAAGAGCGCCCCGCTCGCCCAGACGATGGGCGTGCTCAACGCGGTGTCGATCGCCGGCGACGCGGTAGGCGAACTGACCCTCGTCGGGCCCGGCGCCGGCGGCGACGCGACCGCTTCTGCGGTCGCCGCCGACATCGCCGACATCGCGCGCGGGACACGGCTGCCGACCTTCGGCCGTCCGGCGGCCACCCTCGTCGAGGCCGATCGCGTGCCGATGCAGCGCCACAAAGGCGGATATTATGTGCGCCTCGCAGTCGCCGATCGCCCCGGCGCCATGGGAGCGATCGCGGCACGGTTCGGCGAGCGGATGATCTCGCTTGAGGCAATCATGCAGAAGCGCGCCCCGAAAGAGGCGGCCGCCTTGGGAGTTGTGCCGGTGGTGCTGATGACCCATGGCACCACAGAAGCCTCGATCCGCGACGCCCTGGCGCACGCCGTCGAGGACGGCGTGGTGCGGGAAAAGCCCCAGGTCATACGCATCGAGCGCGAGGCGCCTTGAAGCCGGCCGGCGCCCTGGAATTTGTGAGGCCGGCGTCGAGCCTCGCCGCGGCGGTCGAGGATCGGCGAATGCGGATCTTCGCGATCGCTTTGATGTGCGGCGCGATGGTGTGCTTCACCGGGCTGGACACGTCGTCGAAATGGCTCGGCCTCGGGCTTCCAGTCGCCCAGATCGTTTGGGCGCGCTATGCCGGGGCGGCGGTGATTGCGGTGGCGGTCGCCCGGCCCTGGTCGCAACCTGCCGTGTTGCGCTCCAAACGTCCGGGATTGCAGGCGTTGCGCTCACTCCTGCTGCTCGGTTCGACAGTCTCTGTCGTCGTCGCGCTCAGGCAGTTGCAGCTTGCGGAGACAGCGACGATTTCGTTCCTGACTCCGATCTTCGTCGCGCTGCTCGCCGGACCGCTGCTGGGCGAGCGCGTCGGCGGCGAACGATCGACCGCAATCGCAATCGGGTTTTTAGGGGTTTTGATTGCGACTCGCCCGGGGACGAGCGCCTTTCAGCCGGTCGTCGTGGTCGCGATCGCGGGCGTTGTCTGCAACTCCGGCTATGTGCTCGCGACCCGCAAACTCGCCGCCTTCGATTCCGCGCCGACCACGCTGCTCTGGACCCAGGCCGCCGGGCTTGTGTTTCTCACCCCGTTGCTGCCGTGGGTTTGGCGATGGCCGCAATCGATCCACGTCTGGCTGGCGATGGCCGGGCTTGGCGTATTCGCCGCTGCCGGACATGGATTGCTGATCGTCGCCCACAGATTCGCCCCGGCGCCGGTCCTGACGCCGTTTTCGTACACCCAGCTCATCTGGATGATCGTCTCGGGATTCGTCGTCTTTGGCGACTGGCCGCCGATGGCGACCTTGGCCGGCGCCTCCCTGGTGGCGGCCTGCGGCGTGTGGCTCGCGATCCGCGAGCGGGCCGGGCGCCGTCAGCTGGCGACGTAGATTATTCAAGCGCGCTGCACTTTTGGAGACGCGGCAAGTTTTTCAAAAGGTTAGGCGCCAAAACTGTCCATTTTTCGCCGCGGCCGGCTTTCCGGCCCGGAGGCAAGGAATTGAAAGCCCAGCGCAAGGAATTCAAAACCAAAGCGCAAGGAAATCAAAACCCATCACAAGGAAATGAAATCAGGCGCAAGGAAATGAAAATGCAGAATCCAAGTTTTTCAATAGGTTATGGCAGGTGCTGACGCCCACCTCGCCATTAACCTTAACATTTTTGCGGCTTGTATGGTTTGAAGGGGCGCCTCCGTCCGGGATGAGGCACCATACCATAGAATTCTGATTTACGGAAGCAGTTATCGACTCCATTGCAGACGGTCGGGTACCGTCGGCTGCGCGCCCCAATCCAGGAGGGAACATGCCCGAGCCGGCTCCGCCGATCGAGGGGATCCTCGAGACGTCGCTTTACGCGCGCGACCTCAAGCGGACCGCGTCCTTTTATCAGGATCTTTTCCGATTCAGGACGCTGGTCGATTCGCCGCGCCTCGTCGCCTTCGAGATCGCCGGCCGAAGCGTGCTGCTGGTCTTTCAGGCGGGCGCGACGGAAAGCGACAGCGTCGATCCGCGCGGCACGATCCCCGGCCACGACGGCCGCGGCCGGCTGCACTTCGCCCTCTCGATCCCCGCCGCCGATCTCGATGTGTGGCGATCACGGCTCATCCAACGCGGCATCGCGCTGGTTGGCGAATATCGATGGCCGCGAGGCGGGGTCAGCCTCTATTTCCACGATCCCGACGGCGCAGTCGTCGAACTGGCGACGCCGGGGCTCTGGTGGTGAAGCGTTGGAAGGTTAGGGCGTACCGAATTCCGCCAGCACGTTCTCCAGTGGATCGGGGTGGACTTTCACGGGACCGGTGAAGGGATGATCGATCGACACGATCACCACCAGTCCTAAAGTCACCAGCGTCGACAGGATGCCGGTCATGCACACCTGCGCCAGCAGGTTGCGACTGCCGAAAAAGAGCGTGAAGCCGACGGTCAGCGAAGCGCCGGCGAACAGTACGACCCAGACGACGCCCGGGACGAGGCCTGTCGCCAAGTGCAGCCTGACACGGCGGGAAGCCGTGATATTGTCCACCTGGGTAAACACCTCCGCCATATCTGCCGTCTCCCGCGCTCCGGTGCGGCCGAGCGCGAGCGCGGCGTCGTAGACAGCATTGAGCGCCCGCGTGGTGACCGGGCTTTCGGACTCCTTCTCCATCGCCGGCCATTCGTCCTCGATCGCCGTTTTTGCGTAGGCCGTCACCGAGTTCTCGGAGCGCGACGGCGGCCGGTTCCTTCCCTTCGGCGTAGCGAAGAAGCGCTGCGACGGCCGCGGCCTCCTGATCGACCGCGTTCTCGGCGGTGCTGAATTTTTCCCACACGACGATGACCGCAAAAGCGAGAAGGACGGCATAGATCACGCCTACGGTTGCGAATTTGAACCCGGCGATTTCATTGTTCTGGACGAGCTTCTCCACCCCGACCCACCAGTGGATCAGCGCCTGCACGGCCATCGCGATCGCCGTCGGGATGACGACGAGGAGAAGGATGGAGATCGAGAGCGGAAGGCTGGACAGAAAGTAGGACAGGCGGGACTTCCATTGGCGCGCAAGGCGCAGTCGATTTCAGCCAGGAGCCGTCGATCGAATCGCGTCCGCCAGTTTCGTCAATTACGGCCCGAACGCAATGGTCGTGAAACGCGCGGCGCGAACACCCCACATCCAGAGCTGGGTCAGCACAAAAGGAAAGGGCCGCTCGCAAGCGGCCCTTTCCAAATCGTCGCGGGTCAGACGTTAAGCGACACTAGCCGAGGCCCTGGCATTCCGGCCGCGGCCCAAAGCTACAACACCCAATCCCGCGAAACCCGCGAGCATCATGGCCCAAGTCGCGGGCTCGGGAATTGTCGTGATGCTCAGGGTCTGGGAGCCGGAGTTGTCGGAATAGGTGCTATCCCAGTAACCCACGTGAATTTCGCCCGACAGGCCGTCGAGGATCGTCGGGCCTGTGCCGATGAGAAAGAAATGGGTCGCGTCTTCGCCGACGAGAGCGCCGAAGTTGAACGTGTAACCGAGCATGGTCCACTGCCCGCCAAAGGCGTTAGGCACCGGAATGCCGTCCGCAGTCGAACTGCGAGCAGCAGTCGCCCCTGCGCTCCACAGGGTCGACGGATCAATGACAGTGAAGTCGTAGACCGTCGCCGGGGTGGCGTCGATGCCAGTGTCCAGCCAGGCCGGAACATCATTAATTGCATCAACGGTGTAGGTCGTCGCCTGAGCAGTCGAAGCGAGGAGGGTCGCGGCGATGGACAGTCCGGCGACTGCCCCTATGGTGCTGAGTTTCATTTAGAAGTTCCCCCTTACGTTACACCGCATAGAACAAACGCACTATAACGACTAGTGCCGTCCATAAACGATTGTTTTATTTTGAGGAATGGCCGTTCTTGGAGGTCGCGCGAGGGCACGGAGGGGCTTTTTCTTTTGCGTGTAGGCTCGAAAGCCGTGATGAGGGGCGCTGAGGGGCGGAGAGCGATGCGGGTTCGATCCGAGCTCAGGCCGGTCGAGCGAGAGCTTTATCGGCGACGGGGTCGATCGGTCAGCCTGGCTTGAGCCGGGCAAAAAGAGCAAGATTGTAGGCGACGACTGACGACCAGACGTATGCCCTGAAGTGGTCCAGCCCGCGCCAGATGCAACGCGCCAGACCATAGGCGCGCTTCAAGCACGAGATGTCTGATTCGATGCCGGCTCGGAAGTTGCGCAGCTTGCGATAGACCCAGTTGCTCTTGACCATCTCCATGACGCGCAGGCCGGCCTTCTTGTGGAACGCCACGTCGCGGACGCCAAGGGCCTTCGCCTCGCCGAGATTATGACGGCTGGCGAAACCGCCGTCGGCGGCCGTCTGTCGAGGCGCCTCGCCATAGAAACCGATGTGGCGGTTGAGCATGGGCAAGAAGCGTTCGCTGTCCGCCGGATTGCCGGCCTCGATCACCAGGTCGAGGATCAAGCCGCTGCGGCCAGCGGTCAGGTTGAGCTTGTGGCCATATTCAACCTCGCGGCCGCCCTTGACGATGATGTCGGCGTGCGGCTCGAACAGGCTGACGATCTTTTCATTGGCGGCGACCGCCTCGCCATGAAGAACGCGACGCTCGGTTTGGGCGATGATCCGCTCGATCAGCGGGCGATAGTGGCGGAACTCGGCTTGCCACAGCGCCACCGTCATCGGGTCCGGCGCCCGCCATAACTGCATCGCGGCCTGATCGGCATAGGCCAAGGTCGCCTGGGTCAGCTTGATCAGCTCACGGTAATGGGGGACCCGGTTCGGTCGACCGCGGGTGAACTCGATCGCGCGCGCCCGCTTCTTCGCCGCGCGCCGATGATCGCGCCACACGAGACGGCCGCCGATCAAGGCGTCGGCTCCCTTCAACAGCCGCACCATCACGCGAACCGCATCCCAGAGAAGACTGCTGTCGCTCGGATCATGCATGAGCGCGGCGGCGACCGTGCTGTCGAGCCGTACGACCTTGCCGGTCTCGACTTTCTCCTGACGCGCGCTGGCAAGCAGGATGCGATTGATCGCCTCCCATGTTTCGGCCCGGATGGCGCTGATTGTCATGTGCAGCACCGACTTCTTCGGCGTCCACGACAGCGGCAGCCGAGCGAAGGCGCGGAACGAGGCGGAGTCTTCGAGATGAAACGGAATCTCCGCGTAGCTCAGCTGGCGATGCTGCTTGAGAAGCCGCAGCGCAAGACCGACTCGGCCGACAGACCCCGTCGCCCGGTCTCCTTGACGCTATGCCGGCGCAGATCCTCCGCCACCAGCCCGACCAGCTCGCGATGCTCGTCCAGCCATTGCGACATCGCCTTCAGTTCGCGGCCGATCTCGTGCCCGGCGAAGAGATCGAATAGGCTGGCCTGGACGGGGCGTTCCTGACGCATTGTCGGCTCCGGCGGTGGCGGTTTTGCTTTTGGAATCAGTGGCTTGATCCCAAAGTTTACCCGAAACCGCCGGGCCTTGCACTCGATAAAACAGCAATTCCTTAAATAATTTCAGCGTCTTAGCGTTTATGGACGGGCACTAGACTAGGTCGTTTGCATAGTCAATACAAATTATGGACGGAAGTTAGCGTTCAAGGACGGAATTTATCGTTCAAGGAATGTGAGTCTATTCCACTATCCGAGTTCTTGCAAGCTCGGCACAGGCCCTGCGCCTCGACCATCACCCGCCGAAGGGTGAAGCCGGCGTCCGCAGCCGACCCTGCAATTGCGCGCGTCACGCCGGGGTCCTCGATCTCTTCGCTGCGGCCGCAGGACTTGGCAGATCAGCAGCATGCCGTGATGGGCGTGGTCGAGATGTTCGCACGGCGCATAGGCGTTGAGGCTCTCGATCTTGTGCACGAAGCCGTGCTCAAGAAAGAAGTCGAGCGTCCGGTAGACGGTCGGCGGCGCGACCTGCTTGCCCTCGCGGCGGGAGAGTTCCTCCAGGATCGCATAGGCGCCGAGCGGCGCGGCGCTCCCGCTGAAAATATCCAGCACCCGCCGTCGAAGCGGCGTCAGCTGCGCGCCCTGGCGCAGACAGGCGCCCTCGACTTGCGACGCCCAGGTCGCCGGGTCGTGATCACAGCCGCACGCGTTCGCCATCGTCATCCTCGTTGATCAAGTTCTTAGCATGGGCGTAGCCGCCCGTCGCCCGCGCTCGCCTGGCTTGGGGGTTGCGCGCCGCATTGTTATAACATAACACTCCGCGCCCGGGCTGGCGAGCCCGCCGCCATAAGGAGATGAATCCCGTGCCAACCAATCCCATGACGAAAGCGCTTCCTCTCGTCGCAGCGGTCGCTTTTTGCGCCTTCAGTGCGCCTGCTCTGGCCGACCCGGTGAAGGTCGTGGCGGCCGAGAATTTCTACGGCGACCTTGCGACCCAGATCGGCGGCGACAATGTCGCGGTGACGAGCATTCTCTCGAACCCCGACGACGACCCGCATCTCTTCGAGGCGAGCCCCGAGACGGCGAAGGCGCTCTCCGACGCCAAGGTGGTCATCGTCAACGGCGTCGACTACGACCCCTGGATGGAGAAGCTGCTCGGCGCCCACAAGGCGCCGGGGCGCAAGGAGATCGTGGTCGGCGCGCTGGTTGGCCACAAACCGGGCGACAATCCGCACCTCTGGTACGATCCGGCCTATATGAAGGCCGCCGGCAAGGCGCTCGTCGCCGACCTCGTCGCCGTCGACCCCTCGCACAAGGCGGACTATGAACAGGGCTATGCGAAGTACCTCGATTCGCTGAAGCCTCTCGACGACAAGATCGCCGCGATGCGCAAATCCTACGCCGGCCAGCCGGTCACTGCTTCGGAGCCCGTGTTCGGGTATCAGGCGGGGTTGATCGGCCTCAAGGTCCACAATGAGAAATACGCGCTCGCGATCATGAACAACGCCGAACCGACCCCCTCTGAAGTGGCGGGCTTCGAGAATGACCTCAAAGGCCACAAGGTGAAAGCGATGCTCTACAATGCCCAGGCGAGCGAGCCGGGGGTGGCGAAACTCGTGCAGCTCGCAAAGGACAATGGCATCCCGGTCGTCGGGGTCTCCGAGACGGAGCCGCCGAACTCGACCTATCAGGTCTGGATGATGGGGCAGCTCGACACCCTCGACAAGGCGCTCGGCCCGACGCAGTGACTGCGCTACGCTTCGACAATGTGACGATCAGGCTCGGCCGCCGGGACATCCTCTCAGCGGCGAGCTTCGAAATCCGCGATGGCGAATTTGTCGGCATGCTCGGCGCGAACGGCGCCGGCAAGACGACGCTCATGCGCGCGGCGCTCGGCCTTATTGCAGTTGAATCAGGCGCGATCGGCGTCCTCGGTGAGCCGGTTGCGCGCGGTAACGCCGCAGTCGGCTACATGCCGCAGAACCGCGCCGCCATAGCAGGCTTGCGGCTCACCGGTTGGGACGTGGTCGCGAGCGCCGCGATCGGACGCCGCTTCGGCTTCGTCCGCCTCGACAGGAAAATCCGGCGCGAGATCGACTGGGCGCTGGACGAAGTCGGCGCGCGCGATCTTGCCCAGCGCTCGATCGGCGAACTGTCGGGCGGCGAGCGCCAGAAGGTGCTGCTCAGCCAGGCATTGCTCGGCCGGCCGCGCCTGCTGCTGCTCGACGAGCCGCTGATCTCGCTCGACCCGGCGCATCAGAAGAGCATCGTCGAAACCGCGAGGCGCATCTGCGACAATCTCAAGGTCGCGATCGTGTTCAGCGCCCACGAGCTCAACCCGCTCGTCAACGCGATCGACCGCGTGCTCTATCTCGGCGCAGGCGCGGCGGTGATCGGCCCGGTCGACGAGGTTGTGACCGGGCCGGTGCTGTCGCGCCTCTATGGCGCCCAGATCGAAGTCGTCCAGAATCAAGGATCGCTATTTCGTGATGGCGGGCGACGTCGATGTCGAGCGCGACGCGCATCGCCACGACCACGCGCATGGCTCCTCGCACGATCACGACGACGCCCATGTTTGAATATGACTTCATGCGCACGGCCTTCGCCGCGTCGGGGATTGCCGCGGTCCTGGCGGGGACGGTCGGCTTCTTCCTTGTTCTGCGCGGTCAGACCTTCGCGGGCCACGCGCTCTCGCACGCCGGATTCGCCGGCGCGACGGGGGCGGTGCTGTTCGGGCTCTCGCCGTTCGCCGGCCTCGTCGGCTTCACGTTCCTGACCGGCGTCGGCATGGGACTGTTCGGGGAGAAGCTCGCCGAGCGCGACGTGGCGATCGGCATGATGCTGTCGCTTGCCTTGGGCCTCGGCCTCTTGTTCCTGCATTTCTACACTTCGGCGGCGACGCAGGCGGCCGCGCTGCTGTTCGGCAACGTGCTCGGCGTCGACGACGCGGCGCTCCTCAATCTGGTCCTGCTCGCCATCTTGAGCCTTGCTGCGCTCACGCTCATCGGGCGGCCGCTCGTCTTCGCCTCGTTGCAGCCTGAACTCGCCGAGGCGCGGGGGGTGCCGCTGCGCTTCGTCTCGACGGCCTTTCTGGCGATCGTCGCGGTGGCGGTCGCCGAATGCGCGCAGATCGTAGGTGTCCTGCTGGTGTTCACGCTGATGGTGGGCCCTGCGGCGGCGGCAATGAACCTCACCCGCCGCTTGGCCGCCGCTGTCGTGCTCTCGGCCGGGCTCGCACTCGCAGAAGCCTGGGGAGGACTGACGCTCGCCTTCTATACCGATTGGCCGACCAGCTTCTGGATCACCGCGCTCTCAGGCATGGTGTTCTTCGGCGCGGCGGCGGCGAGGCGCTTCGCGGGTTGAACAGACTGGGGCCTTGGGCCTCCGCCGCGTTCCTCAGTGAAAGCGACTAGGCAGGACGGTTTGACGTCTGTCCTGCCTTTGCGGCGCACGTCACGACCTGCGTCAGCCGTGGCATTTGCACCCGGCGTGGTGGCAGCCGTCGCCTTTGGCGTGGTGGCCTGCGCATTCGTCGCTGCAATAGATCCGGCCGTCGCGCTTCACGCCCTGGTCGACGAGGAGTGTGTGTGGGGGTGGGGGTTGTGTAGATTGGTGGAATGGTGTGCTGAATATTGAGGTTGAGTAGATGAGAAGACGATGGGATAGGATTTGGTCAGTTCACACGGAAGGTAAGCCGGTTCGGTGGTCGTGGAGACGATCAGTTCGACGATGACGAGATAGTGAGCAGCGGTTTGGCCGAATTGGGTATGAACGAGATAGGAGATGCTAGATCTTGTTACATTTGCTGGTCGGAGGAGATGATGAACTTCATTGATATGAGTCATCGGCGAGGCGCTGCAATTCAAGTTTCCACATCGAGGGAGCGTTAGATCTGCCGCAAGGCGGTGATGACCAGGCGGCGAGGAGCGGATAGCGAACATGGCCGAAGTCTTGCCACCATCGGCGGATCGTTGAACCGCGAAGGCCGCCGTATCGTTGTCGATACCGACGCTGACACAGCCCGCGTGGAGGAGAGATCATATATTCCGTAAGGCACGGCGCGGAGAACTCCTTGAAGGAAATCGTGCACGCGCACTTCCTCCGGATCGACATGTATGAGCCACTCGCGGTGGCGTTCTTGAAATCGCCGATCAGTTCCTTCTTCTTGGTATCGACGGAGATAGCTGGCTGGTTCTCGGACATGGACGTCTAGACGCGTCATAGATGACGTGGAATTGAGCGTCGCGGTCGGGATGTCAGCGCCCTCGCGCGTCTTGCTGTTGGCCTGCAGGCTGAACTTCTGCTTCTTCAGCAACTCGCCGACAACCGTATGGCTGATCTAGGCCCGAGCTTGTCGAGTTCAGCCGCCAGCCGGCGCAGGCTCTTGCACGTCCAGCGCAGCGGCGACATCGGATCGCCGCGCGTGTCGGGCCGACCAGCGCGTTCAGATCATCGAGCAAACCGGGGTCCGTTCCGTCAACGATTGCGTCCCCCTCCCGGACGGCGAACGCCACCGAGCCAGGGGGCGCCGTCCATTCCTTCAGGCCGCGCCATCGTGCTCGCGGCGATGCGCGTGACGCGGGAAACCGCGGCTATGCCGCCATGCCCCGCCGCCCTGGCCGACGCAGCGAAAAGCCGCCGGCGTCACAGGAGGCAGTATCGCGGCATGCGCACTCGGAGGAGAGAAAACAAAAAAAAGAGGAAGAGGAAAAGGGAAAAAGCTAACGACACAGACGCAGTCGCTGCAGGCGCATTTCACTCGATCAACGGTCACAGTCATGGGATGGCTCCTGTTTCAGTTATGTCTTCGTCATGCTCATGCGGTTCTGCGAGGTGCTCGATCATGTTCGTCAGCATGTCCCGGACATGGGAGTCGGGAATGTTGTAGAACACTTGCTTGCCCCGCCGCCTCGCCTTCAGGAGCCGAGCGGCCCGCAAAAGACGCAGGTGATGGGACACCAGCGACTGGCTGAGCCCGAGCCGGGAGGTAATCTCCCCCACGCTCCGCGGAGCATCCAGGCAGCTGGCCACGATCGAGAGCCTGTTCGGCTCGCCAAGCAGACGGAACATCTCGGCAAGGGCGCTGGTCTGATCGGCAGTCAGCATCGTCACTAACCTATGAACACGTGTTCATGTGTCATAGATTTGTGTCCGAGTCAAGTCGCCCAAAAAGGCACAATCAGTCGAGCCGCAACCCCATGCCCAATTGGCATTGCCGGGCGATGCAGGAGCGAGAGTTCGAGCAGTGCGACGGCGGGGTCACCGCCTGAGCCAGAGCCGACTTGGCATCTGAGACAACGTGATCTGTGCGCGCCGTGGCAAGTGCTTGCCTTTTGACTGTGACGTTATAACGTATCATTTGGTGTCCAGGAACCTGAGAGTGGCGATGACTCCAAACTCCGGGGCTTTGAGATCGGCTTCCTGCTGTTTGCGCCCGCGGCGCTACTTCGCCCGCAATGATTGAAACACAACCGGCCGGACAAGAGCGACGCCGCGTGACCGACCGCCTGCCGGGAAGGCATTCCAGTCGTGTTGCTCACCGGGTATCTCGGCTCCGGCAAGACATCTTTGATCAACGCCCTGATTGCGGATTCCGAGTTGCGCGACACTGCGGTCGTCGTCAACGAATTCGGCGAAATCGCGGTCGACTACGATCTGATTCAAATCGAATCGCGACGGCTTCTGGTCACAAGCACCGGCTGTCTCTGCTGCACGGCGGCTTCTGACGTCAGGGCCTCGTTGTTCGAACTCTATGAGGCCTCGCGAACGGGCGTTGCCCCTCGGTTTTCACGGGTGATTGTCGAAACGACTGGCCTGGCCGACCCAGCGCCCGTCGTGAATTCGCTCACTCCGGGATCAATTCCCGCATCAGGCTCACGAGACCAGACGGTCGCTGCAAATTTCCGACTGGCTCGGATTGTCACCTGCTTCGACGCTTTATCCGGTGATTACGCGCTGGATCACGCGTTCGAGGCAGTGAAGCAAATCGCCTTCGCCGACACGGTCGTTGTCACCAAGGCTGATGTGACCGGGGAGCAAGGCTCATCGCGAAACATACTCAACCTGCGGGCGAGGCTGTTGGCGATAAATCCGTTCGCCGAAGTCATTGACCGTGCCGACGTAAATTTCGCCGATCTCTTTCACGGCGCCTATCTGGATGCCAACAAGGTCGATGACGTTCCGGGTTGGCTTGCCCTCGACCGAATTTTGTGGGCCGAGAGCCGTTCAGGGGAGACAAGAGGTGTGAGTTCCCATGCTCACGACGTACGAGCGATACCGCTTGTTTGCGACGGGACAATCACCCAGGAAAGGCTATCCTTGTTTTTGAGAATGCTGCTGGGGACCGCCGGCGCTCAGGTCATGCGCGTCAAGGGCCTGATCGCGATCGCTGGCGATTTAGACCGGCCGACGGCAATTCACGCCACGCATAACATCATTCACCCTCTAGTGCGGCTTGCGGGCTGGCCGGACGCGGACCGTCGGAGCCGGCTTGTCGTCATTGGGCGCGGCCTCGATGAGAAAGCCGTGGATCAAGTCCTTCGGGCTCTTATGAAGAGCGACCCTGTGACCTCGCTTGGCCGACGACAGCAGCTTCGCCCGTTGGCTCTCGTCGTTGGTCTCTTGTCGCTGATCGTTCTTGGAGTGCTCGCCCTCCGCCTTTCGGAATCAACTGTGATCACCGCAAATGACCCTTTCCGTTCATCGTCGACTGGAGATCATCCATGACTAAGATAACAGCGCTCCCGGTCGCTCCGCGTGCTTCTTGGCCCGGCCAAAGGACGCTGTTGCATCGAAAATTCAGCGACGCCGATGGAAAGCAGCGCTGCGATCTGCCGGGACAGCTTTTGCGGGCCGATTCACACTTTTCAAAACACCGAACCGACTGCCCGTGATTGCCGCAAACCCTTTCGCACGACGACGCTCTCCCGATTGCGCCGAAGCTTCGGCCGCGATTAAGACCTGGGTCCGCGAGCGCTTCAGGCTGTCGCAAAGGATGTCGGTCACCGTCTCGGAGATCGTCTGCCGTGATCCCGCCTGTCCCGGCGTCGAGACCGTGATTCTGATTATGGACGCTGGCGTGAAAACGCGGATGGTCCGGATCGCCCGACCCATGCTTGCGGTCACATTGACCGACATTTGGGAGAGCCGGATCGGATAGAAGCGCGGTGATGCCGGCGCCGATCCGTCTCGAGCGGGCAGGCCAGCGGAGGTTACGCCATTGATCGGGCGACGCCCGCATAACCTTGTCAAAACGGGGTAGGGTTGCAAGTGGCGATCAGTCAACCGCGGCTGCGCGTCCAGCGCGCGTCACTCGACATCGAGCTTGGCGTTGAGCCCCCGATCCGAATCGGGGAGGCGCGCCTCGACCCCAGCGAGCGGCGCCGCGCATCGCTGAGATGGCTCACCGGCGCGGTGTTGACGGGCCTCTGCGGCGTGACCCTGATCGGAGCCGCGCTCTACTTCGACCTCGACGGCGAGTCCGAATTCGCGGAAGCGCCGGAATTCGTGACCGCGGCGCCGACGGCCAATTCGCAGGACGAGGGCGTCAGTCCCGGAAAGGGCGACCGCCTTTTACGGCCGATCGACATCGTCTCCGACAGGCAGACTTTCAAAGCCCCAACAACGATCAAAGTCGGGGACAAGGAAATCGTCAAACAGCGGTCTTTCACGCGCCTTCAAACAACTCTGACAATGACTCCGACCGGATTCTCCGATGCGGTGCCCCCCTTCAATCCATTGAAACTGGCAGACGGCGGGCCAAAGAACCAGGATACGCCAGTCGATACCGGACCCGTGCAGGATGACGCCGAAGTGACCTTTAGCACGCGGGACCTAAGTCCCGCGGACAGCGAACACGCGTCTGGCGGATTGTCCGACGCCGAGGCGCAGGCGCAGGTCGTCGAGACGACGAAGGCGCCGAGGGACGCCCGGAAAGCGTCGGCCGAGCCCTTGGCGCCGCAGATTCTACTGATGCGCACCAGCCATGCGGGCGCGGACACGATCCGGGCCCTATCATACGCCACGGCCGGGAGCGTCAGTCCTGATGCGCCCTTCGCGTCGATCGAGGTGCGGATGATCCCGGAGAACGTGACAAACGTAGCCAAGTCGGCGAGCCCAGACGACGCCTCTCCGAACGAAAAGCTCGTCCATATTCGGCACGGCGGGAGTTTCGAGGACCTGTTGAAGTCAAACGGCGCGAGCGCCGAAGCCGCGACGGCCATATTGGCGGCCTTCGGCGTCAAGAGCGGCGATTCGCCGGCCGGCGAAGGACAGAAGATTATTCTCCTGTCGCAGGAGCCGACTGTCCTGGGCGCAAAACCGACGATTGGCCGCGTCTCGGTCTATGCCGAGGATCAGCTCAAAGCGACGGTCGCGATCAACGACAGAGGCGTCTACGCTCCGGTCTCGCTCCGGGCTGCCGAGGCGTGGCGGAAGCCGAAGGCTTCGGACGAGGAGGACGCGCGCGGCGGCATGAGCCTCTACCAGAGCCTCTATGAAACGGCGCTCAAACAGGGACTGCCCCGGCAGGTGATTGACGTCCTGATCAGGGTTTTCGCCAATGACGTCGACTTTCAGCGTTCGACGGCGGCCGGCGATTCGATTGATGCGTTCTTTTCCGATCCGGACGACATCGCCCCGCGGCCCGAACTCCTCTATGCGGCGATGACGGTTCGCGACGAGACCTACAAATATTACCGGTTCCAGACGCCGGACGACAACATGGTCGATTATTACGACCAGAATGGCCGTTCGACCCGAAAATTCCTGGTGCGCAAACCGATGGCCGAGGGCGAAATGACCTCGCCTTTCGGCATGCGCTATCACCCGATCCTGCATTTTGCCCGCATGCACACCGGCGTCGACTGGGCCGCGCCGATCGGCACGCCGATCTTCGCAGCTGGCAACGGGGTCGTCATTAAAGCCGCCTGGAACGCCGGCTACGGGCGCAGGGTCGAAATCCAGCATGCCAATGGCTACGTCACGACCTACAATCATATGTCGGGCTTCGCTCGCGGCATCACCGAGGGCGTCCACGTCACCCAGGGGCAGGTCTTCGGCTATCTCGGCAACTCCGGACTGGCGACCGGGCCGCACCTGCATTACGAAGTGATCATCAACGGCAACTTCGTCGACCCGTTGGCGATCAAGCTTGCCCGCACGCGCGAGTTCGACGGCAAAATGCTCGCTGCCTTCAGGCGGGAGCGGGACCGCATCGACCAGCTGATGGCTCAGGCGCCTGACGCAGCGGCAATGGCGAGCGAGAAGGCGGCTTCCCCGCCGCCTGGCGCGACCGCGAAACTGAACTGAGCCTGACAACAATGATCTTCGCGCTCGCAGAAGCCTGGGGACGGCCAGTCGGTATAGTGGGCGAGCGTCAGTCCGACAAGCTTCTGGATCACCGCGCTCTCTGGCATGGTGTTCTTCGGCGCGGCGACGGCGCGGCGATTCGCGGGTTAGCGGAAGACCCTCATCCGGCGCTTCGCGCCACCTTCTCCCGCAAGCGGGAGAAGGGATTCGCCCCCTCTCCCGCTTGCGGGAGAGGGCTGGGGTGAGGGCAAGCCAGAGTGACAACTTCAGGCTATTTTCTCGATGTCGAGAGCTCGGCGCTGGGGCGGCCGTGGCGGCCGCGCCTCGACTCCGGGGGCGAATTGCGCGCTCTCGCCATCGCCCAGGTCGGCGGCCAGGACGAACTGATCGCGCGTGTGCTGGCGGGGCGGGGGGTCGAGCCGGAGGCGGTCGAGCGCTATCTCGATCCGACGCTCAGGGAGCTCATGCCCGATCCCTTCGTCATGCGCGACATGGCGGCGGCGACCGAGCGGCTGAAGCGCGCGGTCGAGCAGGGCGAGCGCGTCGCGATCTTCGGCGACTACGACGTCGACGGCGCCTGCAGCGCGGCTCTGCTTAGCGAATACCTCGTCGCCTGTGGCTGCGAGACCATCGTCCACATCCCCGACCGGGTCACGGAGGGCTACGGCCCGAATGTCGAGGCGATTACGGGATTTGCTGCGAAAGGCGCAAAGCTCGTCGTCACGGTCGATTGCGGCGCGGTCAGCTACGAGCCCTTCCAGCATGCGTGCCGGCTCGGCCTCGACGTGATCGTGTTCGATCACCACCAGGCGCCGGAGACGCTGCCGCCGGCGCTCGCGCTGGTCGATCCCAACCGGCAGGACGATCTCTCCGGGCTCGGCAATCTTTGCGCGGCCGGCGTCGTCTTCATGGCGCTGGTGGCGCTTAATCGCGCGCTGCGCGAGAGCGGCTTCTTCAGCGGCAGGGAGCCACCCGACCTACTTGCCGCGCTCGATCTCGTGGCGCTGGCGACGGTCGCCGACGTCGTTCCGCTGACGGGATTGAACCGGGCCTTTGTCGTCAGGGGGCTTCAGGTGATGCGCCAGCGCCGCCGGCCCGGCTTGACCGCCTTGTTCGACGTCGCCGGCGCCGACGGTCCGCCGCGGCCCTATCATCTGGGCTTCATGATTGGGCCGCGCATCAATGCGGGCGGGCGGATCGGCGATGCGGCCCTCGGCGCGCGGCTGTTGACGACGTCCGACGAGATCGAGGCGCGCGCCATCGCGGCCGAGCTCGACCGGCTCAATCGCGCCCGCCAGGTGATCGAGATCGAGGCGCTGGCCGAAGCCGAAGCCGAGGCTTTGTTCTCGCTCGGGCTCGAGGAGCGCGGCGCGGCGGTGGTGGTGGCGGGCGCAAACTGGCCGCCGGGCGTGGTTGGCCTGCTGGCGGCGCGGCTGAAAGAGCGGTTCGGCCGTCCGGCCTTCGCCTTTTCGCTCGCGGGCGCGCATGCGACCGGCTCCGGCCGTTCGATCGCAGGGCGTGGATCTCGGGAAGACCGTGCGCGCCGCGGTCGAGGCCGGGATGCTGGTCAAGGGCGGCGGACATGCGATGGCGGCGGGCGCAACGCTCGCCAGGGAGAGGCTCGGCGAATGGCGCGCATATCTGGAGGAGGCGCTGGCCGCGCCGGTCGCGCGCGCCCGCGCCGAAGCGAGCCTTCATATCGACGCCGCCATGACGGCGGGCGCGGCGACCGCCGAACTCGCCCACAGGCTCGAAGCCGCCGGTCCCTACGGCTCCGGCAATCCCGAGCCGGTCTTCGTCCTGCCGCGCCACCGCGTGACGGACGTGATGGCCGTCGGCGCCGATCATTTGCGCGTGCGCGCGGTTGCGGGCGACGGCGCCGTCATCGAGGCGATCGCCTTCCGCGCCGCTGGCAAGGCGCTCGGCGAGGCGTTGACCCGGCTCCGCGGTTCGCCCGTCCATCTCGCCGGGACGCTTGGCCTCAACCGCTATGGCGGCCGCGAGCGGGCGCAATTGAGGCTGGTCGACGCGGCGGAGGCGGGGCGGTAGGGGCGGGGCAAAACCGTGCTCGGGGCGGAGGACACATTTCCTGTTCCTCCCTGCTAACAGGGAGAAACCAGCGCGCGTCTGCTAATTTTGACGCATTAAAACGTGTTTTTCCAAAAGCTTACGAGATAATCCTCATGCGTGGGAAGAGCAAAATAACAGGAGCTTAACAGGGCGATAATTCGGCCATAACAGGACGATAACAGGCGGCCCGCGGGGTTGGACGCCGCGCCCTCTCTGGATGCGTTACGCTCGCCGCCTGGCAATCGTCTGGAGGCCCTGAAGGCCGATCGGGCGCGGCAATTCAGCATCCGCGTCAATGATCGTTGGCGCGTTTGCTTCGTGTGGACCGAGGGCGGCCCGGATCGCGTCGAGATCCTGGATATCCATTGAAGGAGAGCGTCATGCCCCGCTTGCGAACGCATCCCGGCGAAATCCTCGCCGAGAGTACATGAAGCCCCTCGGCTTGTCGGCGAATGCCCTGGCGCAAGCCATGGGTGTGCCGGGCAATCGTGTCAGCGATATCGTCCGCCGGCGCCCCGACATTTCCGCCGACACGGCGATCCGGCTGGGACGCTTTTTCGACGTCGATCCGCGATTTTGGATGAATTCGCAGGCCGCTCACGATTTGTGCGCTTCGAAAACGTGCATGACTATTCCGGCGTACGCTCCCCGGACGCCGCGGCCTGAGGCTGAGGAGCGCCGGCCAGGGGATTCGAAAGACAGTGCGCCGGGAGGCCGGCGCGGAGCAAGCGGCGCTGCTGCTGTGAAGGAATAGCGAACCGTGTCGGCTCCGAGCCGCACGTTGTCGGTCGTGAGGACAGGGGCGAAGCGTCGGCGGCGGGGTCATTGGACCAGCTGACGCGACCGCAATTGCGTTTTCTTGGCCCGTTCCACGCCATGGCATATCTGCCCTCCGCATTAAGATATTGACGGGCCTGTCACTGTAATCGCGCGGCAAAAGGGTTGAGACGAGCGTGTCACCCGTCATCGCCTTAGTCATTTTTCACCTTGAGCCGTCATCGTGTCAGCCTCCAACCCGGTGCCCTCGGCGCGCCAACGAGCGTGAGCCGGAGCGGTGTCGGCAAAGTTCTGAGCAAAAGCTTTGGCGTCTGACAAAATTCGGATATGGTATTCAAGTGTGGGCGCACTATCTACGTTAGCGATAGGTCATAGGCACCACCGACTGGCTCTTGTGTGGTATTGATGGGCTAGAGTGAGTATGGTTAGCGTTGCCGAGCAAAAAGTAAAGCAAAAGAAATGCTCCGTATGCGGGACGAGTATCCCAGCAACTGCGATTTATTGCACTCATTGTGGCCATTATCAGTCTTACTTTCGACGCTTCCTTACAGGCGTTGACGTTTCAGGTCTCACCGCACTTGTATCGTCGGGCGCGCTTGCGTTCACCTTTGTACATGCTCACCTGCCATTCCAAATCAGCTTCTATAACGGCCAGAGCTATTCAATGTGACGGCCAGAAATTCATGCTTGCTATAGACAACTCTGGTAGTATTCCTGCAATAATAACCAAGGTCAGCGCGATTAGACAGTCAAGACAGAAAGAATACGACCAAACTGTGAACTTAAGTCCAAAAGATAATCCTAACTTAGTATTTAAGCCCGGTGAGTTCCGCATGGTGAGCTACGGACCAGACGCTCAATTTTCTGGAATACCGGACGGCGTAGATCAATGCTTCTTTTTACAGGTTGCCGCTTCGGCGTTTGAGCGCCCTGATCTCACTGTCGAGAGCGCGCAGGGACGCTCGGAGTTAAACTTGGGAGGCTTCGTACGATGCGCTTCCTGCACCTAGTGCCCTTTATCGCGGCAATAATGCTAACTTCCAATTCGGCGGCTGAAACGGCCGCCGAGACGCAGAAGCAGCCCGAGCGATTTCAAGCAAAAATCATAAACCACTCCAAAGGAACAGAGCTTGAAGAGTGGCTTTTCCGCCTGTTGCAAGGCACTCGGGGGGATCTTCACTCAATAGTCCTCCAGTCGCGGGCGGACCAAGAGCGGAAATTCCTAGATAGTTTCATTATCTCACTCGACCCCCCAACGGCCTCGCCCCTCTCCATCAGCCAATTGAAGACAAGATGGGACACTGAAAAACTGTTGGAAATTGTTGATGGACTGTCGCACAAGGTAAACGAGAGCGAAATCGAGTGGGACTCCAGCGTATATATCGGCGACTTAGGTGACGTTATCGGCACCGATAACCTGTCTATTTCTGGCGAAAGTATAACTGGCAACAATTTACAGAACTCTATTACTGTCGCTGAATTAATTATTATGTTTACAATTGTCGAAAATGTAATACAGCGTCATCCGTCAGATACTTCGTTTATATGCGACCTGCTTAGTAAGGACAGAACATACCTGGTAAGTCTGCGTTTAGATAATCAGTTGTCTGGCCAGCTTAGACCCGATTTGTCGGATGATGAGAAGCATATTGTAGAGAGACTTACCGCAGCTTGGAGACAGAGAAAAGAGGAGCATTTGTGTCCTGATATAGGGGTTATTGATGCGAGGAAGTAGCAAGACCTTTAAAGCGATTTGCGCGGTTGTCATAACTATTTTTAATATTGGAGTGGCGAGAGCCCAATGCTTCTGTAAGGATCCGTCCACAAGAGTTGGGATTTACGTTACCCTCAATGGTGATCGGATAGCTCCTGGCCTTTTGGACATGCTTAACTTGCAAATCTGGGCGAGCCTGAGGCCATCACGACCCGATCAACCAGACGTGAAGTTTGGATGTGGAATGGTAGAAAAATACAGTCATGGCGCGCCGCGATGTTCACAACTTGTACTAGAGGGCAACGTTGGCAGGATCGGCCCGGATGCGATTCTACAAGCAACGTTATCAGCGCGACCAACAAACGATCGGCGAAGCGTAAAGAGAGAAGTGTGGAAAATTGATCTGCTCGGAAAGTCCGTACAGTTTGATCCAATTGATGAACTTTATTCGTTCCCTCCAGTTATAATTCCGGCGAAGAGCTTTTCTTTATACAAAGATTTATCAAATGTTAAGCTTTGCCAGAAGCCGGAAAAGAATTGTGACGGTGAGCCGATAGGGGATAATAGGTCTCCAACTAAACTAACCGGAAAGGATAGCGAATATGAGGAAAGTGATGGGACCGCAGAATTTGTGAAGGTCGAGTTGACGGACGGCAAAACGGGGTGGCTGTACTTACCTTATATAGGTAACAGAAGCGAGGTCGTGAAATTTGTTTCCGGTGTTATTCGCTTTCTTCGGGGTGATTACGAAGGAGCGGTGGCTATGTTTCAAGGTATAACGGGGAATGAGACAAATGCTACGTTCAAGATCAATGCTCTCTTACTTCAAGCTGTGGCAGAAGAACTGGGAGGTGGAAGTGGGCGAAAATCACTCGCAGCTGCAGCTAAGCTAAACCCATCGTTAAGAACGATATTTAAAGTGAAGGTAATGATTGATTTAAATGAAGCGGTCCGCACCAGCAGTGCTACTCAACGTTATAAGCTTATCGAGTTGGCTTACGAAACTTTAAGAAACGGCGATCGGATATTCGACGCGGGCGACTCGTGGTATAAGGAGGCGGCGAATGTTATCGAAAGTTATAAGACTGGGCTGAGAAGATGATTTCGATTACGGTGGCACCCCCGCCTGTGGGTTTTTATTCAGGCTTGCTGATATTGTGAGCCCACGGACTATCGTCTTTACAAGGACTGGCTGGTCGAATCGTGCTGTCGCTTCGGCGTCGCCTGCTCAAGCTTATTGCGTGATACCACCATTGGCCACGCCTCAACGCAACGGCGCCCTTCTTCGACTCTACAACCGGTTTTCAAGTGCCCGTGAGATCACGCTGGGGAGGTTATACTCGTATAGCTCGTGGCGCGCCGCAGGCTCCGAACGCCGAAAACTCGGCGGGCAATTCTATCCATTGGCGGTGGCATTACACGCGCCTAGAGGAGGAGGTTTGCTATGCGGATCGCATTCTCCACTGTGGTTGTTCTGGCGGTGTTTCCGGCCGAGGCGCTTGCAGCCAGCGCCATAAGCAGCGGGACCGAAGTGGTCGGCGTGGGCGCCAGTATTTTTTCGCCGGCCGCCGCGACCGGGTCTTGGTGCGTAGGCGCTGAGGTCGACGGCGTCGCAAACAACGGTTACGCCTACACTCCCGGGGGCGGTCCAGAGATTCCGTGCACCTCTGTCTTCTTCATAAAGAACGGAGCCAGGAGCGCTCAGTCCTGGTTCTACAAGTATTACGATCGGAGGACCTTCAACGGCGTCGGACCGCCGGCGCCGATCGCGAAGTTCCCGGCTCCCGTGACGGTGTCTGGTAACTCGAGCGCCTCCGGCTTTCCGCCTGGAAGCAGCACCGGTGATATTGCCAACGCGAGAGGCAGCTTCACTTCGAGCCAATCCACCGTAAGGGGTGTCGTTGTGCATCGGTCCGCCAGCCTCCGCTCGACCGCCAGCGTGGACGTATATGACGCGAACGGCGGTCCAGGGTTGTCTACGTCCGAGGTATTCGATCCCTGGATCTTTACCCCGGATGAAGACACGCTGCTGACGCTGGACGTTTCGCTCGCCGATGTGATGATGACCGTGCAGGGGGTCAGCCCGTTTTACGGCGGGACGACGCTGGAAGCGTTTGGCGCGTTCGGCGTCGGTGACGCGCCCGGAACGTCGATCCTGGGCTCCTGGGACTACTTCATGGAAGTCGACAATAACGCGTCGTTTTCGGCTTCGTCGATTCCGGTTTTCAGCATGGATATTCCTCTCACTGCCGGCCTGACTTACTGTATGACAGACGATCTCGAAACCGCCGCCACAGTGGTCATTCCGGAACCGGGCGTGATGGCCCTGTTCGCCACGGGGATGCTCGCCCTGAGCGGTCTGGGCTCTATCGCCGGACGAAGGGCGAAGCTGTCGAATGGCGGTTCCACGCCGTCCGCCACAGCGCCGACCGCGATTCCGGATGAATTTGCAGGCGGCCGACGACCTGTCGCGCGCCGAAAACGAGCATGACTATTCCGGCGTACGCTCCCGCTCGGACGCCGTGGCCTGAGCCGACGAACGCTCGGCGGGGGGAACTACGGCGACGGCCAGCGGAGGGTCCATGAGCGCCGTTCTGGAACGTCCGCAAGCCCCGGCCAGGCATCGGCTTGACGTCGGCGCCTATTACCGGATGGCCGAGGCCGGCCTCCTTTCCCATCCCCAGCGTGTGGAGCTGATCGACGGAGACATCTTCGACATGAACCCCATCGGCAGTCCGCACGCCGCCGTCACGAGGAGGCTCGAGCAGCAGTTCGCCCGCGCCGTCGCCGACGGCGTTGTCCTTGTCAGCGTCCAGAATCCCTTACGTCTCGACGCCTATAACGAGCCTCGGGCGGATTTCGTGGCCTTACCGCCCCGTCCCGACGCCTACGCCGCCGCCCAACCCGGGGCGGCCGACGCCGACGGCCAGCGGTCCGCAAAGGCGCTTCCGCCGCGGGAGCACAGCGATGCGCTGTAGGAGGACGGGCAACTGCTGCCGCGCCTCATGGCAGCAAGACACACTTCGGATTCGAAAAATCGCGAATTTAGCGCGGATTGACATCAGTATTCCCAAGCTTATTCTCAGGAAAGTGCTTGCTTTTCCTGCCCGCAATCCACTCGCGATCACTTGATTACACAGTAAACTTGGCGAGATACAGATGAAGGAGGTTTTTCGATGAAAATCGCTTCCTTATTCCCCGCCGTTGCAATGGGCGTGGGCGCTGCGGCCTCCCCCGCAAGGGAACAAAGGATGCGATCGATGCTCAGGTCGATGGTCGTCTCGTTGGTCGCTCTCATCCCCGCGGTCTGGACGCAAGCTGCGGGCGCCCAAATCCTCAACGTGGCGTCCTTTGGATCGGGCGGAACGACGCCCGTCCTTCAAGTCGTGTCCTATTTCAGCACCGACGACGGCGTCATATACAACGCGGATTTCAACGCGATCGCTCCCATCGCGATTGTCTTCACGATCCAGGGAAACCTGAGCGGCGCCGCCTCTTATTATTTCGGTCTCCCGGGGGGCTACACCGTCACGAACGCTACCAACTCTCCGTTTACCGCGTTTGAAGTGGGAATAGAAACGATCCTCTCGGGCGCCGCGATCACATCCGCCGGAGGCGATCCCACGATATTTCCCGATGAGACCTTCGCGCCGCCTCTTAACGCGACGGAGGTGACGTTCAGCGGGCCGCCCGGTCTTCGGCCAGGCGAGAGCCTGCCCCTCGCCCTCACCTTCACCGTGCCGGCTTATGGCGGCTATCAATACGTCGATCTCGTGCTGACCCCCAGCGTCCCGGAAGCCTCGACATGGGCGATGATGCTCGCCGGCTTCGCGGGCCTCGGCTTTCTAGGCTATCGCGCGTCTTCGAAGGGCGCGGCGCCCGCCGCCGCCGGCTAGCCGTGGCGATGAGCTGTCGAGATGAGGCTCCCACAGCGCTCGCCGAGCGTGAGAGCTGCTCATCGCCCGCGCGTCGCGCCTCACGGATCCTCTGTCGGCCGTGTCGTCACGCTCAGGGCCGTGTCACCGGAATCCCGTCTGTCAGAAGGAGGCGCTGGGGTCGGCGTAGCGTTGCGCGGCTGCCGCCCCGACCAGAATGACAATTGCGCCGGACTGCTCACGCACGCGGATGCGGCAGCCAGGCAAACCTATGCTCCGGGCGATTTTGGCGATCTTCGGCCATGCCGACTTTATATCGCGGAGCGGCACCGAGGGCTGAACAGCAATAACATCTTCCCCCCTCAACACTTCAAAATTATAGAATTGCATCCGTTTCCTCCTTGCGCAGTGAAGAATTTTCCCCTTCTCTGACGCAAACTCTAACTATACGCTGCCGAAACGATCGGATTACGTTTCAGTTAACCGAAAGCAACGTCCAGAGCGTATACGAAGGACTCGTGCCCAGAGTATGGCGGGCGAACCAGGAGATGATAAAAAATTATTAATGTTCTGCCGCCCTACTTCCCCGCCTTGATCTCATCGAAGGCCGATTTGGAGATAAGGCAACCTCCGGCGAGACGCTCCTAAAGGCGGGGGCGGCTCCGGTCCGATCATTGCATCCGTTCGGTTCCGTGGCCCGTCGATCGCAACGGCCGCGGCCTGAACGGACAAGGAAATCGACCATGAAGCGCGAGCAGCTGACGGAGAAGATTCTCGATTTCAAGCGCGAGGCGGGGTGGAGCTGGAAGCACATTGCCGAGGAGATCGGCGGCATGTCGCCCATTCTGGTGGTCGGCGCGCTTTTAGGCCAGATGAGACTTCCCAAAGCGCTCGCCGAAAAGGCCGCGAGCCTCTTCGACCTCTCCGAGGCGGAAAAGCGGATGCTGGGCGAGGTTCCCCTGCGCGGGACGCCGATGCCGCCGACCGACCCGCTGATCTACCGGCTCTATGAGCTGGTGATGGTCAACGGTCCGGCGCTGAAAGCCCTGATCGAGGAGGAATTCGGCGACGGCATCATGTCGGCGATCGACTTCGATCTCACGCTCGACCGGCTCGCCAACGCGAAGGGAGACCGGGTGCAGCTCGTCATGAGTGGCAAGTTCCTGCCGTACAAATACTACGGCGCCGAACAGGGCGTGCCGGAGTATGGGTTCAGGGAGGACTGATCAGCCGGGAGGATGCGCAGGCGAAGGACAAAACCGCGATCACCTGGATGGAGTATGTTTTCGCTTCTTGGGCTCACCAAGAATTTTGCTCCTCTCTTTTCGCTCCCGACCGGCGCCAAAGCCAGCCACCTGCCGTTTCGTCTGTTTTCGTGAATACTTTCCTAACCGTATAGTCTACGGCTCAGCTTGCTCGCCGAAGCGAACAACTCAGTGGTTGTATTGTTGGAAAATCGATTATGACGTCTAGATTGCCGCAACATTTCTGTTGACTTTATTGCAATTTGAGTTGACATTGTGGGTATCCGGCCCGTCCTCAGCAACGGGAGACAAGACGCGTCAGTCAAAACAAGCGCCACGTTCATTCCTAAGGCGAACTCAACTTCTCAAGTGCCGTCGTTCATGATCATTGCGAGTAAACGACCAGACTAGCCTGTTATGCTTGCTGACGCGGGCTACGAGCGGGCCCATTCAACCGTGCCGGACCTCACGGCACGCTGCGCGACGATGGAGGGACACGATGTGCGCCTACCGTCAATATGCACGCGGCGACTGCCGACCGATGAAACAGTTTCTTGTCGCGCTCGCGGCGATGGCGAGTTTAGGCGCCTCGGACAAGGCGTTCGCGTGGTCGAGGACAATGGGGTCGGAAACGATCGACCTGACGACCGGTCCCGGCTCCCCTTACCAGTGGACGTCGCCCGCAACGGGTTCGGCCGGTCCGAACGAGGTCCTGCAGGGCGGGATCACGATCACCTATACCGCCTCCAAAAACAACCTAGCCGGTTTGATTGCGGACGGCTCCTACACGATTCAGGAGAACTTGATTTATCTCGATGAGAATACTTTTCCCAACAGAAACACCAAAATAGCGTTCTCTACCTTCAAGTTATCAGTAACCGCAGATCCTCAAACATTCACGTTCGTGCCGCCTTCCTTTGTGACGACGCTGGCGCCTCGGGGAAGCACCACTGACTTTCGGATAGACGGCTATAATGGCTGGTCGCCAAACGACAAATCAAGTCTTGTTACTTTGACCAAGCTGGGGGCCGCAGGCGCTCCCGCTGGGGGCGCCGCTGGAGGACCAGCAAAGAGTTCTATTCCGAACAATGTCTACGCGGCGAACATAAAGGCGGAAGACGCTCCGGTTCCGTATGGGCGGTCTCTGGCGATCTATACATTCTCCTCTCCAGACGGAATCCATTTGACCATCAATGCTTTCAACAACTCCGGGTACAGTTTGGTCAATTCGTCAACAAGTCAATTAGCGTACAATGGACTGGATGATCCCGTAATACCCTCCGTCACCTTCGATCCGAGCGCGACGTTTACAAGTCTCGACCCCAATGGAACCCCGGGGATAGCCGAGGTTTCGGGGCTTGGATCGACATTCGCGATCCAGGCTTTCGGAATGAGCGTCCCGCTCGCAGCGTACTTCACCACAACTCTACCCTATGCCCTGCCCAGCGATGGCCTGAGCACCGACATTTCGGCGTCGAGCCTGTCCGCCGGCAGCCGCGCGTTGTGGCTGGACTTTGACGGTCGGACGCCCGGTTCCGAAGTCGGCTTCCTGATCGTCGGCCAAGCAGTGCCGGAACTGTCGACCTGGGCCATGATGCTGCTCGGCTCCGCGGGCCTTGGATTTGTCGGCTATCGCAAGTCGCTTAAGAGAACCCCACTCGCGGCTTGACGAAGGTTTCGCCAATCAGGAGGGCAGGCGATCTGGTTGCGGCAATTGCCGCACGGGGGGCCATCGACGCGATGTTAACGAGGCCTCGCCAAGGTGGTGTGTCCGCATCGAGAGGCCGCATCTCCTTTGGAAACCGACCTCTATCCACCGATCAAAACCCATCTGGAAAAGCTCGGCCTCAAGGTCAAGGGCGAGGTGTGCGGCTGCGATCTCGTCGGCCTTTCCGACGGCGCGCCCGAACTCGTCGTGATCGGCGAGATGAAGCAAAGTTTTACGCTCGAACTGGTGCTTCAGGCCGTTGATCGCACATCCGCCTGCGACGAAGTCTGGCTCGCCGTCGGCGCCTCAAAGCGGGGGCGCGGCCGGGAGAACGACGCGCGCGTGAAGAAGCTCTGTCGGTTTTTAGGCTTCGGACTTCTCACCGTCACCGCCGAGGGCCGGGTCGACGTGGTGACGGAGCCAGCGCCATGGAAGCCGAGGCGCGACGCCAAACGGCGCTCGCGCATCGTCGAGGAGCATCGCCGCCGCAACGGGGATCCCGTCGCGGGCGGTTCGACCCGGCTGCCGCAAATGACCGCCTATCGTCAGCAGGCGCTGGCCGTCGCCAACGCGCTCGCCGGGGCGCCGCGTCGTCCGCGAGACCTTCGGATACTCGCTCCGGACGCGGCCAAGATTCTTCAGGGCAATGTCTACGGATGGTTCGAGCGGATCGAGCGTGGGCTTTACGGGCTGACCTCGTCCGGCCGCGTCGCGCTTGTCACGTGGGCCGACCACTTTGCGCCAGGGTGAGGGCGCCGACCGCTTATGCCTACGAGCCGTCGCCGGCTTGCTTCGCGAGCGCCTGCTTTACGCGATCCAGTAGACTGCGGCCGGTGTACGGCTTCGCCAGCAGAGGCTCGACGACCTCAGGCGGGAGCTCAATCTGCGAAATCCCGGTCGTCACCACGACCTTCACGCCCGGACGATGACTTAACGTCCATCCGGCAAGCTCAAGGCCATTCATTCCCTCGCCCAGATTGATATCCGTGAACACAAGATCGACCGCGAATTTCGATTGGAGCGCCTCGATCGCTTCCTTTGCATTGGCGGCCTCATGGACGCGGTATCCGCACTCGCGCAGGAACTCCGCCATGTCCATCCGGACCAGCGCTTCGTCCTCGACGAAGAGTATCGTCTCGGCAGGCGCATGAATTTGAGAGCTGTCATCCGGCATTAGGCACCCCCGTTTGACGCCAAACAAATTCAGATACGCAGAGACGATAAATGGTTCCCAACAATTTGCATCATACGGCTCCGCCAATCACTCGTCGTTCGGCGGGCCGGCGTTGCGAGCGGGGTCGCACCTTGCGTGCGCCTGCCTGACTTCCGCCAGACTGCGAAAGGTCCGGGACTCGAGGTCGGCGCAATAATCGTCGAGCGGGTCGACTGCGTTCGGGGGACCGAAAGGGGCGGCAGCGTCTGACGGATCCGAAGGAACGGTTGCGTCTGGCGGTCCGGAAGGAACGACGGGCGAATTCTCGAACAGGCCGGGAGGATAGTCCTGCGACGCGAGCGCCGGACTCGACGCCAGCGCGGCGGCGAGCGCGATGATCGAATAACATGGGCCGCGCGCCTTGAAGACGGTCGAACACGTGGACGACATTGCCCGACGGTAGCCAGGAAAGACGGCAAGAATCAGCGGCAGGGCGGAAGCCTTGTCGCCCACGGCCCGAGGGAAGTCGGGTATCGCCTGGGGCCAATTATAGAAGTTGCGCATGACTCGCGACGACGGGGCGCCTCAGTGAGCACTCGAAACGGAAGAGGGCCGCCGCCGGAGGGGCCCGGCCGCGGCCCTCAGGGAACGGGAAGGACGCGAAAACAACCGCTTTCGCCGAATCAACGCCCAGCGCAGCCCGATTGCGCAAAAATGACGGGTGCGCGGGCGTTGTGTCAACCACCTGTAGACGCGGTCGCTGACCGTGTCCCCGCAATCAACGATCGCGGCTACAGCAGGGCCACCCAGGGCCGGTTCTACTCGGCCGCCTCGGCGAGTTCGGTATAGTCGGTGTAGCCTTCCGGCCCCGGTCCGTAGAAGGTCGCGGAGTTCCACTTGTTGAGCGGGGCGCTCAGCGCAATGCGGCGGGGCAGGTCGGGGTTTGCGATGAAGAGCTTGCCGAAAGCCACCGCGTCGGCTTCGCCGGCGGCAAGCGCCGCCGCCGCAGTCTCGGGCGTAAAGCCCTCGTTGGCGACATAGACGCCGCCGAACGCCTTTTTGAGCGCGGGCCCTAGCCGGGGTCCCGTCAACGACTCGCGGGCGCAGATGAACGCGATTTTGCGCTTGCCAAGCTCGCGTGCGACGTAACCGAACGTCGCCGGAAGATCGGAATCGCCCATGTCATGCGCGTCGCCGCGCGGGGCGAGATGCATGCCGACGCGGCCGGCCCCCCACACCGAGACCACCGCGTCGGTCACTTCGAGCATGAGGCGCGCGCGGTTTTCGATCGAGCCGCCGTAGCGGTCGGTGCGCTTGTTGCTGCCGTCCTGCAGGAATTGGTCGAGCAGATAGCCGTTCGCGCCGTGAATCTCGACCCCGTCGAAGCCGGCGGCCTTGGCGTTCTCGGCGCCTTTGCGGAAGGCCTCGATGACTCCAGGCAATTCTTCGATCTCGAGCGCCCGCGGCACGGGATAGGGGCGCTCGGGACGCAAGAGGCTCACGTGGCCTTTCGGCGCAATGGCGCTCGGCGCCACCGGCAGCGCGCCGTCGTGGTAGCTGGGGTCGGAGATGCGTCCGACGTGCCACAGCTGAAGCAACATCCTGCCGCCGGCTCGGTGCACGCCGTCGGTGATGGCGCCCCAGCCTTCGACCTGTTCCTGCGACCAGACGCCGGGCGTGTGTGGATAGCCGACGCCTACGGGCGTCACCGACGTCGCCTCGGAAATGATCATGCCCGCGGAAGCGCGCTGGACATAATAGTCCCGCATCAGCGCGTTCGGCACCCGGCCCGGGCCGCTCGAGCGGTTGCGCGTCAGCGGGGCCATGACAATGCGGTTGGGAAGGCGAAGATCGCCAATCGTGATGGGGTCGAGCAGCGTCGGCATGTCGGTTTCTGTCCTCGCGTGGCGTGAATGTGGCAATCCGAAATGGGGGCTATGGTGCAGCGCCGCAAGACCCGGCGCCGCAGTGCAGAAGGCCAAAATACATTCGGCCTATGGCCGGAAGGGATTTACGCTTCTGATGAACGTTGATTGGCTAAGGCCGACCGTCGCCCTCGAACACGATCTGGCCGGCCCATTTGCGGGCGGCATCGCGCTGCGCGGCGGTACGCACGGTCCAGGCCATCACCGGGGCGTTGTTGAGCTCCTTCATCAGGAACGGGACTTTGTGCGGCAGGTCGTCGACGTTCCAGGACAGAAAGTCCGGGCGAAGCCGGTCGAAATGCTCGAACGTGGTCCAGTTGCTTCTTTGCTTGAGCGTCAAAAGGTCCCACGCGGGATCGTCATAGGACGCCTCCGCCACGATGCCGATCGGGCAGGGGGTCCTGGAGGCCCCCAGCCGTGGCGAGCGGAGGCGCAAATAGGCGACGAGGTCGGGGTCGAAACTCTTGAAGGCGAGCGGCCCATCGTAAGAGGCGGAGACGGCGATGGCGCGGTCGCCGATGCGCCAGTCGCCGTCGAAGCGGCTCTTGAGCTCGCAAATGATCGGCGTGCGGCCGGCGACAAGGCCGAGAAACTCGGCGAAGGTGGGGATGAAGGGCGTGGCGGTGGGGGCGGGGGGGCTCGCGGCACGGCGCGGCACAATCCGCGCTTTCGTGATCGCGCTGGCGCTCATCTCGATCAACGCGCCCTTGGCGTCGGTCAGCCGATCGAGAGTGTCGTCGTGAAAGACAAAGAGCTCCCCGTCGGCGCTCATCTGCAGGTCGCACTCGATGGCGAATCCGCCCGCGATGGCGGCCTCGGCAGCGGCAGGCGTGTTCTCGATTACGCCGCCCGCGGCGTCGTGCAGGCCGCGATGGGCGATCGGACGCTCGGTCAGCCAGGCCGGAGCGTTGGGCTGCGTCAAAAGGAAATCTCGAACACCGCCTCGACTTCGGCCAGCGCATTGAGCGGCAGATGCGCGACCCCGACGGTGGTGCGCGCATGGCGGCCGCGATCGCCGAAGACGTTGACCATCATATCCGACGCGCCGTTCATCGCCTGCGGCAGCGCCTCGAAGCTCGAGGCGACGTTGAAGAAGCCGCCGAGTCTGACGACCCGCACAACTTTGTCGAGATCGCCGAGCGCCGCATGCGCCTGGGCGATGAGGTTGATGGCGCAGCGCTCGGCCGCTTCGCGCGCAGGGTCTATGGGGGAATCGGGCCCCAGTTTACCCCTGTGGCGCTCGTCCAGCTTTCCGTCCGGCCCGAGCGGGAGTTGGCCGGAGACCCAGAGTTGCGGCAGGGCGCCGGGCGCCATGCCGCCGGTCCGGACGTAAGGAACGTAATTGGCGACGGGCGCTGCGGCCTTCGGCAGGACGATGCCGAGCTCGGCGAGGCGTTTGGCGGTTTCGCTCATGGATGTGCAGTCCCTAAGGTTGGCGTGCCCGCGGTCGTTTTACCCCGCGCCGCCTACTGTGCAATGCGGGCGCCTCTGTAGCCGCGATCGCTGATCGCGGCCGGCTCGGTCCATAGAGGCGTCCGAACGGACGCCTGTCGTTCGCGCCTTCTGTCACGTCTCGACCCGCCTTCGCCCCATGGCAAGCTTGTTTTTGCCGCTCCTCGCGCTTACGTTCGCCAGCTAAGAGGAATGCGCCGCCGGTCGTCCCGGGCGGGGCTGCAGATCGGGAAGACGGCCATGGGTAGCTTCAGCATTTGGCATTGGATGTTGTTCATCGCGGTGGCGCTCCTGCTGTTCGGCGGCAAGGGCAAAATCTCCGACATCATGGGCGACGTCGCCAAGGGCGTGAAATCGTTCAAGAAAGGCATGGCCGACGACGACGAGGAAAAGCCCGCCCCGACGGTCGCCTCGAGCGCCCCGCGGACGATCGAGAACCGCGTCGGCGTCGAGGCCAACGACGTGCACAAGGTCGGCTGAGCGCGTCGCTCCCGCAACTCTTGAACGGGGGACGCCTGCCGCGTATCCCTGACGTTTGGCCGGACCGATCCGTTTCATGTTCGATTTCGACTTTGGCAAACTGATGGTTGTGGCGGTCGTCGCGCTTGCGGTGATCCCGCCCAAGGATTTGCCGCGGGTGATGCGGACCGTAGGCCAGGTTGTCGGCAAGATGCGGCGCATGGCGGCCGAATTCCAGGGCCAGTTCATGGACGCGATGCGCGAGGCCGATCTGGACAGCGTGCGCAAGGAGCTCGAGGCGCTGAACGAAAAGGCGAAAGCCGAGACGTCCTTCGATCCCGCCACGATGGTCCGCGACGACGTGATGAAGGCGGTCGAGCGTCCAACCGATATCGGAACGTCCACGATCGCGCTCGAGGCCCCCGAAGCGTCGGCGCCAGCGCACGAAGCGGCCGCCGGGGTCGAATCGGAGCTGGATAACGTCCGGAGGGAGCTCGAAGCGCTCAACGAAAAGGCGAGGGCCGACGGCTCCTTTGACCCGGATGCGGCCGCGCCGGCCACGCCGTCGCCGGAGCCTCGTGAGACGCAGACCGCAGCCGAAGCTCCCGCCGCCAAGCAGAGCGCAGCGGAATGAGCCAGGAGGACATCGACGCCACCAAGGCGCCGTTGATGGACCACCTGATCGAGCTGAGGGCCCGGCTCATCCGCTCCCTCTATGCGTTCTTCGCCGCCTTTCTCGTCTGCTTTTATTTCTCCCGCACGATCTACAATATCCTGACCCGCCCTTATGTCCATGTGGTCGGGGCGGACAAGGCGACGCTGATCGCCACCCACTTCCTCGAGCAGTTCTACACCAACGTCCGCCTCAGCATGTTCGGCGCGGCCGTCATCGCGTTTCCAGTCATCGCCGTCCAGGTCTACAAGTTCGTCGCCCCGGGCCTTTACAAAAACGAGCGCCAGGCGTTTCGGCCCTATCTGATCGCGACGCCGGTGTTCTTCCTGGCGGGCGCGATGCTCGTCTATTTCGTCGTGATGCCTCTGCTGATCCGCTTCTCGGTGTCGCTGCAGCAGGTCAATCAGCCGGGCGAGGCGACGATCGAGCTTCTGCCCAAGGTCAGCGAATATCTGTCGCTGATCATGACGCTGATCTTCGCCTTCGGCATCGCCTTTCAGCTTCCGGTGATCCTTACGCTGCTCGGCCAGGTTGGCATCATCGATTCGGCCTATCTCGTCAGAATGCGGCGCTACGCGATCGTGGCGGTCGTCGGCATCGCCGCCATCCTCACGCCGCCCGATCTCATCAGCATGTGCTCGCTGGCGCTGCCGATGCTCGCCCTTTACGAGGGGGCGGTGATCGCGGTGCGGTGGGTCGAGAAGCGACGCGCCGCCGCCGCGGCGCAGCCCAATTCGGGGACCTGAGGTTAGCCCGCAGTCAGCGAAGGGAGGTTGAGATGCTGCTCGACCCGGCGGACGCGGGCTTCGAGGTCGCTGATGAGGAGCCCATGGCCGATGACCGAGGTGTGATAGTCGATTACCGCGCGGCGAAGTCCGATGATCTGGTCGCCTAGTTCCTTTCGTGTCGTCATTAAGTCGGAGGCGACGTCCGCGCGCAGAGTGCGCATGTCGGACTTCATCTCCGAACGAAGCGAGTCCAGCTCGCCTTTGGTCGCCAGCTCGGACAAGTCGGCTTTGGTCGCCAGCTCCGCGCGCATCTGGCGTAGCATCTGGAGGATAAGGCTCCCCGGCTCGGTGCTCATGCAGCAATCCTAGCAATTTTGCGGACCGTCGTCATCGGCCATCCCGGCATACGCGGTGTCGTTTTTTCGGGTGGCGCGCGCGGTCTACGCCTTTAATAGTCCCGGAATGCTCTCCGTTATTCTCAATTCGAAGCGCCGAGGTTCTGTCGCCCATCGTCGCCGAGCAGCTGCGTGAGCCCGCGCGACATTCTGGCCGCCCTCAGCGTCGCGGTCGTCTGGGGCTTGACCTTCGTCGCGATCAAGGTCGGCGTCGGCGAGACCTCGCCCTTGATGCTGTCGGCCCTCAGGTTCATTTTCGCCGCGTTCCCGCTTGTCTTTTTCGTATCCCCGCCCAAGGCGCCGGCTCTGACTGTTGCGCTCTACGGCTTGCTGATCGGGGTGGGGCAATTCGGCCTTCTGTTCATCGCGATCCATCAGGGGTTCCCGGTCGGCCTCGCCTCGCTCGTCGTCCAGGCGCAGGCGTTCTTCACCGTCGCGCTGGCCTGGATCTTCCTGCGGGAGCGGCCGATGCGCGCGCAGCTGATCGGCGCGGCCGTCGCCATCGCCGGCATGATGGTGATCGGCTCGGCGCGGCTCGCCGGCGCGAGCTTCGGACCCTTCCTGCTGGTCATTCTGGCGTCGTTCTTCTGGGGCTCGGGCAACGTGCTGGCGAAGACCGTCGGGAAAGTTGACATGCTCGCCTTCACCGTCTGGTCGAGCCTCGCTGCACCGCTGCCCCTCATTCTCCTGTCGCTCGCGGTGGACGGGCCGGGGCCGCTCATCGGGCTCGCCCATCCGAGCCTGAAGCTTGTCCTTAGCGTCCTGGTGGTGGCCTACGCCGGGACCGTGTTCGGCTTCGGGGTCTGGGCGCGGCTGCTCATGCACTATTCGGCGGCGACCGTCGCGCCGTTCGCGCTGCTGGTGCCGGTCGTCGGCATGGTCGCGGGCTCGGTCGTGTTCGGCGAACCTTTGCGGCCGGTTGAGCTTTTCGGCGCCGTTCTGGTAATGGCAGGCCTCGCTCTCAATGTTTTCGGCGACTGGCTGCTGCGTCGCCGTACGGCCGTTCTCAGGTGATTGATGCACGATATCAAGGCGATTCGAGACGATCCTCAAGCGTTTGACAATGGCCTTGCCCGACGCGGACTGCCGCCGCGAGCCGAATCCCTGATCGCGATCGATGAAAAGCGCCGTGCGGCGATCCTTGCGCTCCAGCTCGCGCAGGAGCGGCGTAACGCCGCTTCGAAGCAGATCGGCGTGGCGATGGCGCGCAAGGATACGGTCGCGGTCGAGGATTTCCGCGCCGAGGTGGCGGCCCTCAAGGCGACGATGCCGGAACTGGAGGCGGCCGAGCGCGAGAGCGACGAAAGCGCTCGAAGACGCGCTGGCCGAGATCCCGAACCTTCCGTTCGACGACGTGCCTGACGGCAAGGACGAGAGCGACAATGTCGAGGTCCGCCGCCACGGCGAAGCGCCTGCCTTCCCCAACAGCTATACGCCCAAGGAGCATTTCGAGATCGGCGAGAAGCTTGGCCTGATGGACTTCGACGTCGCCGCGAAACTCTCTGGCGCGCGTTTCGTCGTGCTGAAGGGGGCGCTCGCGCGGCTCTCGCGGGCGCTCGAGCAGTTCATGCTCGATCTGCACACGGGCGAGCACGGCTATCAGGAGATCGAGCCGCCGGTGCTGGTGCGCGACGCGGCGATGTTCGGCACGGCGCAATTGCCGAAATTTTCCGATGACCAATTTATAACCAGCCGGAGGCTGACAGAGGGCGACTGGAAAACTCTTTCCGCGAATGCTTCGTCAGCATCCGCCGAGCGCTTGATGAGGGAGCTCGCCGAATTGCAGGCGCAGGGAGCGACTCCCGATCAAATGAGGGATCGCGTTAACAGTCATTATGATGAGCTGGAGCACACCCTTTACCTTGCGTGGGCGCTGAGGAACGGGGAGGAGCGAATGTGGCTCATCCCGACCGCCGAAGTGCCGATGACCAACCTCGTGCGCGAGAGCATCGTCGACGAGAAGATGCTGCCGCTGCGCTTCACCGCCGGCACGCTCTGTTTCCGCGCTGAGGCGGGGGCGGCGGGCAAGGACACGCGCGGCATGATCCGCCAGCATCAGTTCAAGAAGGTCGAGCTCGTCTCGATCACGACGCCGGAGGAGGCGTTGGCCGAGCATGAGCGGATGACCTCTTGCGCCGAGGAGGTGCTGAAGCGCCTCGGCCTCCATTTCCGCACCGTCCTTCTCTGCACGGGCGACATGGGCTTCGCCTCGCGCAAGACCTACGACATCGAGGTGTGGCTGCCGGGGCAGGGGCGGTTCCGCGAGATTTCGTCCTGCTCGGTCTGCGGCGACTTCCAGGCGCGGCGCATGAACGCGCGCTCCAAGGCGGCCGACGCCAAATCGACCCGCTTCGTCCACACGCTGAACGGCTCGGGCGTCGCGGTCGGCCGGGCGCTGGTGGCGGTCCTCGAGAACTACCAGCAAGCGGACGGGTCGGTCGCAATCCCGGAGGCGCTGCGGCCCTACATGGGCGGGCTCGAACGGATCGAAGCGAAAGCTTGAGGCGCGCGTTGAGCCCGGCGTTGGTCGCACCGGCGCCGACGAAGGGAGCGGGCATGCGACCGCGCTTTGTGGACGGCAAGGGTTCTGGCCTGCCTTGCGATCCTCGTCCTGCCTGCCGCGCCTCTTCGCGCCGCCGATCTCCCGCCCCAGCCGAGGCTGACCGGGGACACGCGAATCCACGATCCGTCGGTCATCGAGGTCGACGGCCGATACGCCGCGTTCGGCACCGGCGAGCAGGGCATCTATCGCGGCGCCATCAAGGTCAAGACGTCTCCGGAGGGGGTGAACTGGACCGATGCGGGCGCCATCGGAAAGGGCGTCCCCAAATGGGCGATAGGTTCGCTCGGTTACCAGCCGACGAATGTCTGGGCCCCGTCGGTCAGCCGGCGCGGCGGGACGGTTTTTCTCTACTATTGCCTCTCGAGCTTCGGCAGCAATGCGAGCGCGATCGGACTCATGACCAACGCCTCCTTCGATGCCCGGAAGCCCGGCGAGGGTTGGCAGGATCAGGGCCTCGTCCTCATGTCCACGCCTCGCGATGACTTCAACGCCATCGACCCGTTCCGCGCGGACGCGTCCGACGGCCGCGCGTATCTCGCCTTCGGATCCTTCTGGTCGGGCATCAAGCTCAGAGAACTCGATCCGGCGACCGGCAGGCTGATCAAAGAGGATACCCCGACGTTTGCGCTGGCGGGACGCCAGGGAGGCGCGGTCGAGGCGTCCTCGATCCTTGAGCACCAGGGCAAATTCTATCTTTTTGTCAGCTTCGATCAGTGCTGCAAGGGCATGGCCTCGACCTACAACATTCGCGTCGGCCGCGCGGACCGCATCCAGGGTCCCTATCTCGACCGTGACGGCAAGGATATGGCTCAGGGCGGCGGATCGCTCGTCCTCGCCACGACCGGTCGCTTCATCGGCCCCGGCGGCCAGGAGGCGGTGAAAACCTCCAAAGGCGACATGCTCGCCTATCATTATTACGACGCCGACGATGGCGGCGCTTCGAAGCTCCAGTTCTCGCCGCTTTTCTGGACCGCGGATGGCTGGCCGGAACTCGGGCCGCTCTGAGTTTGCGAAGACGGCTTTCGCCCGCGAGATCGGAAAAGGCGCTCGGTCATACCAAGTATATCATGGAGCTATAATGAAAAGTCTCCATCTTCGTGCGTTTTTATCGGCAATCATTGGTTTTGTCTCGTTTTTTGCTGTCATTTTCGTTCCGGCAGGGACGCTCAATTATTGGCGGGGCTGGGCGTTTTTCTTGACGCTCGCGGTCTGTACGTCACTTGCCACGATCTACATAGCGCTCCATGACAAAAAGCTTCTCGAGAGCAGAATGAAGATGGGTCCGACGGCCGAGAAGACGACGGTACAGAAAATCCTCACAGCCTTGGGAGCGCCGTTGTTTATTGCGGCGGTTGTGATCATGGTTCTCGACCATCGTTTCGGTTGGTCGCCGGCCATCCCTGACATAGCCTCGATACTCGGAGATGGTCTCGCGGCGCTGGGAATCCTCATATACTTCTTTGTCGTCAAGGAGAATCGTTATGCCGCCGCGGCAGTACAGGTCGTCGCCGGGCAGACGGTTGTTTCGAGCGGCCCCTACGCGATCGTCAGGCATCCGATGTACGCGGGCGCTATTCTCGTGTTCATCGGTATGCCGCTCGCGCTGGGCTCATCGTGGGGATTTCTCTTTGTGCTGGTTTTTATCATAGTTTTCGCGATCCGCCTCTTAGATGAGGAAAAGTATCTGAGTAAAAATCTGGCAGGATACACCGAGTACATGCGCAAGGTTCACTATCGCCTCGCGCCATATGTTTGGTAGCCGCCCCACTGAAAGGCCGGGCCGCGGCTCGCGAGCAGAAGCCTCCGATGTTTGAGTATGCTGGAAATCCATGTCCGACGAAAACCCAATCCATACGATCGGCCACTCGACCCGAACAATTCCGGAGTTCGTCGATCTGCTGCGAATCGGAAACGTCGAGCTCGTTGTCGATATCCGGAGCGTCCCGCGATCGCGAACCAACCCGCAGTTCAACCTCGATACGCTGTCCGAAGCGCTCGCTCCCTCGCAGATCGGTTACCGGCATATCGGGGAGCTGGGAGGTCTGCGAGGCCGATCGAAGAGCGTACCGCCAGAGGTCAACGGGTTCTGGACCCATTCGAGCTTTCATAATTTCGCGGATTACGCGCTCTCCCGTGAGTTTCGCGACGGCCTGTCGACTCTGCTCGAATTGAGCGCCGCAAAGCGGTGCGCGATCATGTGTTCGGAAGCAGTCTGGTGGCGATGCCATCGCCGGATCGTGGCCGACTACCTTCTGTTCCGCGGCAGAAGCGTCCTTCACTTGATGGGGACCGCCCGCGTCGAGCCTGCGATGTTGACGCCAGCCGCGCGGCCTGAGGGCGATGCGCTGGTTTACCCCGCGGACTGAATCGCGGGACCGGCGGCCCGTAAGCTACCCCCGCAACCGCCCCGTCGCACGAATCGCCTATCAGCCCTAGAACCGCCTTTGCCTGCGGCGTATAGCGGGCGAGAGGGATGGCCCATGCAAATCTTGCTCACCAATGACGACGGCATTCATGCGCAGGGCCTCAAGATCCTCGAATCGATTGCGCGCGAGCTCTCCGACGACGTCGTCGTGGTCGCGCCGGAGAGCGACCAGTCGGGCGTCGCGCACTCGCTGTCGCTGAGCGACCCCTTGCGCTTGCGCGAGATCAGCCCTCGACATTACGCGGTGAAGGGGACGCCGACCGACTGCGTCATCATGGCGGTCCGGATGATCATGGCGGGCAACAAGCCGGATCTGGTGCTCTCCGGGGTCAACCGGGGTCAGAACGTGGCCGAGGACGTCACCTATTCAGGCACGATCGCGGGCGCTATGGAGGGCGCTATCCTTGGCGTGCCGGCGATCGCGCTGTCGCAGGCCTATGGCGGCGTCATGGGCAGGACCACCATCGCCTGGGACGCCACCGAAGCGCATGCCGCGCCGCTGATTCGCAAGATTCTCGCCGCCGGAATTCCCTCCGGCGGGCTCGTCAACGTCAACTTCCCCTTCTGCGCCGCCGGCGACGTGAAGGGCATCGCCTTTACCCGCCAGGGTCAGCGCAACGCGGAGCTGATGCGGGTCGAAGAGCGGCGCGACGGGCGCGGCTTTCCATATTACTGGCTGATGTTCCAGCGGGGCGAGATGCAGTTCGAGGACGGCACTGATCTCGCGGCGCTCGCCGCGCAGAAGATTTCGGTGACGCCGCTCAGGCTCGATCTCACTGACGACGAGCACCGAATGAGGCTCGAGAAGGCGTTCGCGGCCCGGTGACCGGAATCGGCGAACCGGGGGCCGGCCCGTGAGCGCGTCCGAAGCGGAAGAACGAGCACAGTTCACGCTCGCCATGCGCACCAGCGGCATCGATGATCTCGAACTCCTGCGCGCGCTCGAACGCGCGCCCCGCGCGCTTTTCATGCCGCAACGATTCGCCGACATCTCCGGGCGCGACATCGCGGTGCCGATCGGTTGCGGGCAGACCTCGCCGCCGCCCTCGGTGCTTGCCGCCATGATCGTCGCGCTCGGCCTCGAGCCTTCGGACCGGGTCTGCGAAATTGGAACCGGAACAGGCTATTGCACCGCTTTGCTGGCGCAACTTGCGAGGGAAGTTGTCTCTGTCGAGCGCTTCCAGACGCTGGCGCTCGAGGCCTCCGCCCGGATCAAGGCTTTTGGCCTCGGCAATGTCTCGGTGATATGGGGCGACGGCTACGACTTTCATGAAGCCGGCGAGCGCTTCGACAAGGTGATCGTGCAAGGCCTGATCGAGCCGCCGGCGCACGAATTCCTGAAGCTCATCGCCGGCGAGGGCGTGCTGGCGTCGGTCTTTGCCGGTCCCGGCCGCGGCGACCAGCGTATCGTCCGGCTCGTCGCGGGCAGGGAAGGTCCGGTCCGCATCTTCGAGTTCGGGCGGGGGCGGGGCTTGCGGCCGCTGGAGCGCGGGCTCTCGCGCGGATTGTGACCCGATCGTCGCGAAAAACGACAATCATCCTCACAAACGATTCATCTTAAACCTTCCCTTAACTCGATTGGCTCACATTCGCCATGTTTTCAGTCGCGTAGCCGTGGGTACAAACAATGAGTGATCGCGTTGCGTTTGTCGAAGGTCGCGCTTTCCCGCGTCTGGCGTTGACTGGTCTGGCTCTTCTGTGGCTATCGGGGTGTACGGCTGACGTCGCCCGGTTCGACGCCCCCAATCCCTTCTCCAATCCCTTCGGGTCTAAGACGGCGGACGCGGCGCCGGCAGCAGCCGCGCCCTCCGGCAATGTTGCGGCCGCGCCGCTTGCGCCGCCGCAGACCGTCTCCTCCGCTGCCCCTGCGGCCTCACGCCAGGGGGTTGGCGGGTCGGCCGCCGGATGGACGGCGGTCGGCGGTTCGCCGGTCGTCGTCGCCCAGGGCGAGAACCTGGATGCGCTCTCGCGCCGCTACGGGGTTCCCTCCAGCGCGCTCTTGAGCGCCAACGGCCTTTCGAGCGCAGCCGACGTCAAGAGCGGCATGCATATAGTGGTCCCCGTCTACAATGCGGGCGGGCACGCGGTGGCGTCCGCGGCGGCCGGCAAGGCGGTGGTCGCCGACGCTTCCGCGAAGTCCTCCAAGAAGCACGCGGAAGACCTCGCCGCGAACGAGGATCATAAGCCCAAGAAGGCCAAGGTCGAGGACAACGCGTCGCCGAAGCAGAAAGATCAGGAAAAGGTCGCCGACAAAGCCAAGCCCCAGGACAAGGCGGCCGACGCCAAAGGCTCGACGACAGTGGTCGCCAAGGCGGACCCCGCCAAGCCCTTGGCGGCCGGCAAGAAGCCCGCGATCGACGATGCGCCGACCGGCAACGTCGACCCGAAGGCCGCGGGCTCGAAAGCCCCTGTCACCGGCGAGGAAGCCGACGCCTCGGGCGGGACCCCCGAGTTCCGCTGGCCGGCCCGCGGGCGCATCATCGAAGGCTTCAAGGCCGGCGGCAACGACGGCATCAATATTTCCGTGCCGTCGGGTACGTCGGTCCGCGCCGCCGAAAACGGCGTCGTCGTCTATTCCGGCGACGGGCTCAAGGGCTACGGCAATCTCGTGCTGATCAAGCACCCGAACGGCTTCGTCTCGGCCTACGCCAACAACGGCGAACTCGACGTGAAGCGCGGCGACACCGTCAAGCGCGGCCAGGTCATCGCCAAGTCCGGCGACACCGGCAACGTCAACTCGCCGCAACTCCACTTCGAACTGCGCAAGGGCTCGACGCCGGTCGACCCGACCAATTATCTCGCCGGCCTCTAGGCGAGGCGAGATTCCGGGGTCCAGCCTTCAGCTGGACATTCCCAAAGGCGCTTCGGGGGTTGCCGCGAGACACGTCTGATCCCCGAAACAGCCGTCAGGGCGGCGGGTCCAAAGAAAGGCCCGCCGCCCTTGATTTTTGCGCTCCGAACGGGGACGGGAAGCGATGAAAGCCCGCCCCCTCGATCGGTTCGCAGCTTCGCTTACCCTCGCGCTCTGCGTCCTCTGGGGCTTCAACCAGGTCGTCGCCAAGATCGCGCTCGCCGATGTTGGGCCGATCGCGCAGACCGGCGTTCGCTCAGGCATCGGCTGCATCTGCGTTATCGTCTATGTGGCGGCGACAGGGCGGCGCATCTTTCGCATCGACGGCACGGAAGCGGCCGGCGCCCTTGCCGGCCTCCTGTTCACTGCCGAGTTCGTCGCCCTCTACGAATCGCTGCGCTGGACGACCGCGGCGCGCGCCACTGTGTTCCTCTTTGCCGCGCCATTCTTCGTCGCGCTCGGCGCCGTTTTCGTCCTGAAGGACGAGCGGCTGCGCCGGATGCAGTGGCTCGGCCTGACGCTCGCTTTTCTTGGCGTCGCCATCGGCCTCGCGGGCCGCTCGCCCGGCGGCGGACCGATCGGGGACGCGCTCGCGCTGCTGGCCGCCGCGCTCTGGGGCGCAACGACACTCGTCATCAAGGCGACGCCGCTGCGCCGGGCCGATCCGACGAAGGTGCTCCTCTATCAGATCGGCGCGGCGACCTTGATCGCGCCTTTCGCGGCCGTCGCCTTCGGAGAGCCCTTGCCGGCGCATCTCTCTGCGGCGACCCTCGCTGCGCTCCTCTGGCAGGGCGTCGTCGTCGCGGGCTTGAGCTATGTGTGTTGGTTCTGGCTGCTCGGGCGCTATCCCGCGCCTCAGCTTTCGGCCTTCACTTTCGTCACCCCGCTCGTCGGCGTTTTCGCCGGCTGGCTCGTGTTCGGCGAGACGGTCACGCCGGGTTTCGCGGTCGCGATTGCGTTCGTGGTCGCCGGCGTCGCGCTGGTCAACTGGCCGCGACGAGCAGCGGCGGCGGCAGCTAGAATCTAGCCTTCGACCGCAAGAACGATCTTGCCGCGCGCATGAGTTCGGGTGCCGGCCAGCATCTCGTGCGCGGCGCGGGCCTCGGAAAGGGGCAAGACGCTCCCGACGGGTATCGTCAATTGCTTAGCTTCGAACATTCCGGCGATCTTCGCCAATTGCGAGGTGTTGACGTCGACGATGAAGTAATCCGATCGGACGCCAAGTTGCTCCGCGAGCCTCTCGTTCGGACGAGCGACCACCGACACGACGATGCCGCCGGGCTTGGCCAGCGTGAACAATCGATCTTGTGTGTTGCCGCCTACAGTATCGATCACCACATCAGCGCATCGCGCAAAATCCGAAAAGTCCTGTGTCTTGGTGTCGATCACCTGCTCGGCGCCAAGGTTTCGCACATAATCGGCGTCGCCGCCATGAATGGTCGCGATCACAAAGAGTTTTTGTCGGCGAGCAAACTGCAGCGCGAAACCTCCGACGTTGCCGGCGCCGCCGTGAACGACAACCGTCTGTCCCTCTCGCGACTGGGCATGGTCAAACAGCATCTGCCATGCCGTCAGGGCGACGACAGGGAGCGCCGCCGCCCGGATATGCGAAAGCGTGGCGGGCTTTTTTGCGATCATCTTTTCCGCGGTCACGGCGTATTCTGCGTAGCCATCGACAAAAGACCGGTTGGTGCCGCCAAATACTTCGTCCCCTACGGCGAAGCTGGTCGTCCTGTCGCCGACTCTCTCGACGATGCCGGAAACCTCGGAGCCAAGCGTGAGGGGCAACGTCTGCTGCAATCCACTCTTGCCCGTTCGCACCAACGCGTCCCAGGGGCCGACGCCGCACGCGCACACGCGCACAAGGACGTCCTGCTCGCCGGGCGGAGGAATGGGGATATCTGCGATGGAGATGACGTCCGGCGGACCGAAACGATTGACGCGCGCTGCTTTCATGGTGCGCCTCATTTGCCTGCGCTGCCTCTTTTGTCCGACCTCGCTCGTTATCGCAGGCGTCGCGCTCGTCAACTGGCCGCGGCAAGCTGTGTCCCGAGCCAAATAGTCGCCGACCGCTAATCCCGCTTCAGCACGGCGTGATCGACGCTCCAGGGGCCGGCGCCGGCGAAGACGAAATAGAGGAACACGAAGCAATAGAGAACCGCCCCGCTGCCGCCGTTGACGGCGGGAAAGAAGGATTTCGGGGCGTGCGCAATGAAATAGGCAAAGGCCATTTCACCGGACATGATAAACGCCGCCCACCGGGTGAAGAGCCCGACCAGCAGCAACAGGCTTCCCAACGTCTCGATGATTCCGGCGAGAAGGATCACGCTTGTGAGCGGCGGCCCCGGCTCCGGAAAGCCGAAGAGTTTTCCCAGTCCGTGCTGAAGGAAGAGCAGCGCGGCCACGATGCGCAGGACGCTCAGCGCGTAGGGCCGCCACTTGTCCAGATTCGCGACGAGATCCATGGGCGTCTCGCATTGGTTGGGCCCGCGTGCATGGCGTGGCCCTTGCCATAGAGGCAGAGGTTTATGGCGTCTTCGCGGTCGCGATCGCACTCGTGGTCGCGGGCGAGGCGTCATCGGCCGCGACGAGCGGCCTCCCGAGGCGGCCAACGAGATGCGGAGTGAAGGGCCAGCGCAAGACTTCCCATCACCCGCCGGGGTTCAGCTCAATTCCTCGAGCAGTGACTTGGCCTCTATCAGATCCCGCGTGTCGAGCCCCTCCGAAAACCAGCCGTAGACGGGCGCGAGCAGCCCGCGAGCCTCGGCTTGCCGACCCTGATCTCGCCAAAGCCGCGCGAGACTGGTTGCCGCGCGCAATTCCAGCGACCGTGCCATCTGACTCCGCGCGATCGATAGCGCGCGTTCGAAAAACGCTTGTGACTGACGCGCATCGCGCTCGGGGACCATCAGCACGATTTCGCCAGCGATGCGGTGCACGTCCGCTTCGTACCAGCGCTCCTTGCTCGTTTCGACATGTTTCAGCGCATCGCCGAGGCGCTCGTGTGCAAGGCCGAACTCGCCAAGTCTTGCGTAAGCGAAAGCCAGCGCCGAGATTCGGAGGGGCGCCTGCAACGTCGCACCGGTCTGCCGATACGCGGCGTCTCCCGCCGTAATCATCTCGACGGCGGCTGAGGCGCTTCCGACGAAGGCTTCCGACATGCCGCGGCTATATACTGCGATCGCTTGATAAAACTTCAGGTCCTTTGCAGTGGACAGGGCTTGGAGCTCGTTGGCTTGTGCCGTGACGACCCCAAATCGACCGCACAGGAATTGCGTCTGGCTTGCGACCGAGAGGACAAGCAGCAGCGTCGCGGGATGATTGCGCTCGCGAGCGCCGGCGATCGCATTTTGCGCATCGTCAAGGGCGGCGTCCGGATACCCGAGCAGCCACATCGCCAGCGCTCGATACGCCTGGCAATTGAGGCGAACGTCCGAGCCGACGAGCGCGATGAACGCGTTCGGTTCAACTTTGCGTCCATAGTTGATCGCCCGATCAAGCCGCAATCGGCTTTCCTCCGGCGAGCCGGTGGCGAGCAGAGAAATTCCCATGTTGTCGTTGGCGAGGACAAGGGCGGCCGGATCGTTGTCGCTCTCGGCAAACGCAAGGCTTTGCTTCGCCAGTTCGAGCGCCGCATCGCCGTTGAAGGCGATGAGATTGGCGATCCATGATCCGTAAAGGATGGAATAGATTTCGAGCGGACTTTCTATCGGCTCACCAAGCGAGCGCGCCTGTTCAACCAGCGTGCGCGCACGCTCCATCGCCGCTTTGGCCTCCGGCGCGGCGAAGCCTTTGAAGGCATAGAGCGTGTTCAGGAGGGCGATCTGAAGATTGAGTTGATCGCGCCGGAGCGCAGTGGTCCCAGGAAGCCCTTCGAGCGCCGTCAGTGCTTGCTTCAACTGCGCTGCTGCTTCGACGAAGGCGGACCGCGCGAGGGACTGCTGGCCTGCGATCCCCCAAAACCGGGCAGCCTTCTCGAAAAGCCCTGCTTCCGTACAGTGGCGCGCCAGAACCTCGGGGCGGCTGGCGACGACGTCTAAAAACCGGCTCTCCAGCGCCTGGGCGATCCTCGTATGCAGCGCCCGCTTCGGTTCGCGCAGCAGCGCGGCATAAGCCGCGTCCCGAATGAGTGAATGTTTGAAGTGGTATGTCGCCTTCGGAGCGACTCCCTGCTGCGTGAGCAGGCCGGCCCGGACCAAACGGCCGAGGGCCGCCTCGAGTTCGGACTCCGGCTTTCCAGCAACCGCCGCTAGCAGCGGGTGGTCGATCTCCCGCCCAATCGCGGCGGCGATTTGCGCGATCTCCTTCGCCTCGCCCGCCCGGTCGAGACGTGCAGTCAGCGACGCCTGCAAGCTCGCAGGGACCTGCGACGCCGACGGAGCGCCCATCTCGCCGCCGGCTTGGGCATCCAGCACCGCTCTGGTTATCTCTTCCGCAAAGAGAGGAAGCCCATCGCTGCGTTCGACAATCTCCCGCCGGATGTTCGCAGCCAGACACCTTGCGCCCTGGAGACTGTCGACCAAGGCGCCGATTTCGGGATCCGTCAGCCGGTCGAGACGTAAGGATACGACATGCGGCCGCCCGATCCATGGCGGCTGGAACTCAGGGCGGAAGACGACGACCAACATCGCGCGGCGCGACACGACCCTGCCGACGAGCCGGCCCAAAAGGTCCAAAGTTGTCGGATCTACCCAGTGCGCATCCTCGAAAATGACCAGAACCGGTGTTCGCAAGGCCAGAGCCTCGACCTGCGCCGCCACCGCGTCCAGAGTCCTCTCGCGCCGCTCGCCTGCGGACAGTCCGAGGACTGGATAGCGGCCGTCGTTGGAGAGCGTGAGCAAGTCGGCGAACAACATCATGTGCTGGGGCGAGGTTCCGGTCGACGCCAACAGAGCGTCGAGTTTGTCGAGCTTTTTCGTCGGGCTCTCATCAGGGGTTAATCCGGCGGCGCGCTCAAGTTCGTTGACGATCGGGTAGAGCGCGCTGTTGCTGTGCTGCGGGGAGCAGGCGAAGCGCATTTCCGCGTGCCGATCCTCCGCCAATCGCTCGAGCAATGCCTCGGTCAAACGGGATTTCCCGACGCCCGCTTGCCCGGAAAGGAGAATGACGACGCCGTCTCCGAGCTTTACTTGAGACCAGCATTCGAGCAGTAGGTCGAGTTCATCTTTCCGGCCGACGAGGGCGGTCAGTTCGGTTCGGTGCTGAGCGGCGAAGCGACTCTCGAAAGCGTGCGGCCTCAGAGCGGTCCATGCGCGCGTTGGGGCGGCAATTCCCTTAAGGTGGACGGACCCAAGATCCTTGAGTTCAAACAGCCCGCCGAGGAGTTTTTGTGTGGTCTCCGCGATGACGACGCTATCGGGTTCCGCGAAAGCCTGAAGGCGAGCGGCGAGGTTCGCCGTGTGCCCGACGACGCCGCGCTCCTCGGCGTCTCCCAACCCGATGATATCGCCGACCACGACGACGCCCGTCGCGATTCCGATCCTGACGTGCAAGGGCGAACCCGCCGGGGTCACGAGCTGCGGCACGGCCTCGACGATGGCCAGCCCGGTCTCAACGGCGAGCTCCGCATCATGCTCGTGTGCCTCGGGATACCCGAAATAGGCGAGGACGCCATCGCCCATGTACTTGGCGACGAATCCGTAGCCGCGTCCGATCAAGCCGGCGCAACACCGACGATATGCGGCCAGGACCTCGCGCATGTCCTCGGGGTCTAGCCTGGCGCCGAGCGCGGTCGAACCGACGAGATCGCAGAACATGATCGTCATGTGACGCCGCTCGGCGCCGCCAAGCTCGCTTGCTGTTTGGATCGCGGTTGGACCCGAATGCGGGGACGCGTCGGACCGGCGACTCAGATCGGCGATCGCCGCCAACAGCCTGTTGCGATGCTCAGCGGTCCGCACGCCGAGCCGCTCCAGGTCTTGCGTCGCTAATGTTCTTAGACGGTCGCCGTCAATTCCGTGCTCTCCAAACGCCGCCTCGTATTGACTGAGACCGAGGCCTCGCAGCCAATCCCCGATGTCCAAGAGCGCTCCTCATACCAATCGGGGGCGATTCTGGTCCGTTGAGTAGGAGGAGTCCAGCGTCAGGACGGCGACAAGAGCCGCCGAGGTCGGCTCCGTCTCGATGCGTGCCCGCGCTTGTCGTCACAGGCGTCGCGCTCGTCAACCTATCGCGACAAGCGGCTTCCCGAGTCGCCCCGCCAGATCCTGAATGAACTGCCAGGCGGTGCGGCCCGAGCGGGAGCCCCGCGTCGTCGCCCATTCGAGCGCCTGGGCCTCGATCTCGTCGGCAGGCGCCTCGAGCCCATAATGTTTGGCGTAGCCATGCACCATCGCGAGATAGTCGTCCTGGCTGCAATGGTGGAAGCCGAGCCAGAGCCCGAACCTATCCGATAGCGAAACCTTCTCCTCGACCGCCTCGCCCGGATTGATCGCGCTTCCCCGCTCGTTCTCCATCATGTCGCGCGGCATCAGGTGGCGGCGGTTGGAGGTCGCGTAGAAGAGCACGTTGGCCGGGCGTCCCTCGACGCCGCCTTCGAGCGCGGCTTTGAGCGACTTATAGGAGGCGTCGCCTGCGTCGAATGAGAGGTCGTCGCAGAAGACGATGAACCTGAAGGGCGCCTCGCGAAGAAGGCCCATCAGCGCCGGCAGGCCCTCGATGTCCTCGCGATGGATCTCGACCAGCTTGAGGCGACCGCCGACGGCGGCCTGCCGGTTGATCGCAGCATGCGCGGCCTTGACCAGCGACGACTTCCCCATGCCGCGGGCCCCCCAGAGCAGCGCATTGTTGGCCGGAAGACCGCGCGCGAAGCGCTCCGTGTTCTCGACCAGGAGATCGCGCACCCGATCGACGCCGCGCAGGAGCGAAAGATCGATACGGTTGACGTGGGAGACCGGCGCCAGCGTCCCACGCTCGGCTCGCCAGACGAAGGCTTCCGCCGCGTCGAAATTGGGAGTTGTGGGATGCGGCGGCGCGAGCCGCTCGAGGGCCTCCGCGATGCGGGTAAGAAGGTCGGCCTGGCTCTGGAGCGGAGGCTGGGACATTGGGGACTTGGCTCGATTCAACTGGAGGCGGTGACTTGGCATACCCGACCGCTAGGCTCCAAGGGACGAGTCGCTCGGTCCGAGATATTTGCGCATTCTGATGTACGCCATGAGAGTTCCGTTGTTCAGGACATGCTCGCCGACTCCTTGAACCTCGTATCCATGACTTCGATAGAATGGTTCGGCTGCCAGCGAAGAGTCCAGTTCCAGCAAGAATTCGCCGCGATCCCCTGCGACACGCTCGAGCGCTCTGAGAATGGCCGATCCAATGCCGCTGCGGCTTGCAGACGGTGCGACATAGCACGCCAGAATTTCGCCTTTCTGCGCCGCCAGGCATCCGATCCCGACTATGCGATCTTCGCTTTCGGCCACCAGCCGATATTCGCGATCAGGGTTTGAACGAACGAAGGCGACGTGTTCCGCAGCGATCGGCAAAGGAGCCCAAGTTTCGATCACTTTCGAAGGATAGTCCGCGGCCGCGAGCTCACGCACAGCGGCGTGGTGTACCTCAAGAAAAGCGCCTGCGTCCTCCGGACGCATCTCACGAACCGAGACTGGCATCGGTCATCCGCCGGGAGAGCGGCCGCTCACGACCAGCTGTAGGCGAACATCCCCATGACGACGAGGATGATGACGGCGGCGATGACGTAATGTTTCGCCTCCCAGTCGTGCATGGTGAGAACGGATTTGCGGGTCTTGTCGGGATGCCGGGAAGCCATAATTTCGCGTAGCACGAAAGGCCCGGCTCGCAAACGCCGCGACCGCGACCCATAGACGGCCCGTCATACCGCGGGCGGTTCGAATCTTTCGAAGAGCGTGAATTTTCAAGTTCCCAGGCGCCGAAGCCTGCAACTTTCTTGGGTCGCGATGATGGCGGAATTTACTAATTATCATAAGTCTTATGGTCGATTTCTAATGTCATTGTTTAGTCGACCGCCTCGAGCGCGCGATGCGTGATCTTCGCCTAATCGGAAGGTTGCGCGATCCGCCTGCCGGACGGTATTTTACGTCGCTGGGCTTGCCTTTCGCTGCTCATGGCGGTCTGTTGCTGCGCATCGCTCATAGGACGGACCCATGAACGTCGCCGCATTCATCGTCGGCTGCATTCTCATTGCACTCGGACTTATGATGGCGGCCAACCGGGGCCGTTACGTCTATTTCGTCGTCGGACCCGGCTCCGTTCTCGTTCTGGCTGGCGTGGTCGCCATGCTCGTGTTTTGGATTATGCTCGTCGCGAAATAACGACTCGTTCCCTCTTGGCCTCGCAGCTCACGCTTCGCCGTCGGTCTGGGCCTCCCTGTCAAACCTGCCGGCCTGATGCTATATAGATGACGACCGGCCGGGCCTTGACCCCGGTCGATGGAGATTGACGATGGCGTCCCGACTGTTACGGCGACAGGTGATGACGTTGACCGACGCTGCGGCGGCGCGCGTTCGCGAGCTGACCGAAGCCGCGGGCAAGCCGGTCGCGGGCTTGAGGGTTGGCGTCAGGAACGGCGGCTGCGCCGGCATGGCCTATACGATGGAGCTCGCCGAGGCCGTGTCCCCGCTCGACGAGATCGTCGAGGACAAGGGGGTCAGACTCCTCGTCGATCCGAAGGCGGTGCTTTTCCTTCTCGGCGCCGAGATGGATTTCAAGGTGGACCGGCTGACGGCGACCTTCGCCTTCTCCAACCCCAACGAGACCTCGGCCTGCGGCTGCGGCGAAAGCGTGGCGATCACGCCGGTGAGCCCCGAGCAGCTCGACGCGATGGCGTGAACGCGGACGCACTGAAAGCGCTGTTCGAGCCCTTCGGCCCGGTCGCTGTCAAGCGCATGTTCGGCGGCGCGGGGATTTACGCCGAGGGCCTCTGTTTCGCGATCGAGTTGGGGAGCGAAGTGTTCCTCAAGGTCGACGCGCAGTCACAAGCGAACTTTTCCGCCGCTGGCTCTTCGCCATTTATCTACGACGCGAGGGGCAAGGCGATGCGCACGTCGTTCTGGCGCCTGCCGTCGGCCGCCTATGACGAGCCCGAGGAGATGCGCCGCTGGGCGGCTCTGGGTCTGGAGGCGGCGAGGCGTGCGGCTGCGGCGAAGGCGAAACCGGGGAAGGGCAAACGCGGCGAAGCCAAATCGTGACGTGAGCGTTTTCCGGTTCGCAGGCGACGCCGCACCGGGCGAAAGTCCCTACACTCCGGCCTCCGCTTACTCCTCGGCCTCGATGCGCTCATGCTCGTGCGGATGCCGTACGCGCTTCGGCACCGGTCGCAAGAGAAAGCCAGGCACATGGTCGCCGAGGCCGATCACGGGCTCGTCGTCGCGGCGCGGGCGTGCGGCCTCCCGCCGCGGGGCCGGATCGGCGAAGCGGGCCGGAGCGGGGCGGGAAGGCGACGGCGCGCGCTCTGGTTGCGCCGCAATCGCCTCCGTGGCGGGGCGTTCGGCGCGGCGCCGACGGGAACCGGCGCTACGCTCCTCTTCCGCGGCGACCCGCTCCTGTGGGGGGCGCTCGGCGTGATGGCGGCGCGACTCGGCGCCGCGGTCCGGGTGGCGATCGGGCCTGGGACGCTCCTCGCGCGGCTCGCCGCGATGACGGCCGCCTCTGGCGCCGCGGCGTTCGCGCGCGGGCGCTTCGGCTTCGTCCTCGGACGGCATGACCGCTCCCTCCTGCCAATCGATCTTGCGCGCGATCAATTTCTCGATCTCGGCGATCGACTTCTGGTCAGCGCGCGTGACGATGGTCAGCGCAACGCCGGTCTTGCCGGCGCGGCCGGTGCGGCCGATGCGATGGACGTAGTCCTCCGAGTGATGCGGAGCGTCATAGTTGATGATGTGGCTCACGTCCGGAATATCGAGTCCGCGCGCGGCGACATCTGAGCAGACGAGCAGTTGCACCTGATCATTGCGGAACGCGTCGAGCGCGGTCATCCGCGCGCGCTGGTCCAGATCGCCGTGCAGCGCGCCGACCGAGAAGCCGTGCTTCTCCAGCGAGCGGTAGACGACCTGCACGTCGCGCTTGCGGTTGCAGAAGATGATCGCGTTCTTGAAATTGTCCGCGCCGCGAATGAGGCCCCTCAGCGTCGCGCGCTTCTCTTCGGGCGAGCTCCCCGACGGAACCAGCGTTTGTGTGATATTTTCCGCGGTCGTCGCCGCGCGCGAGACTTCGACGCGCACCGGATTGTGCAGAAACGTCTCGGTCAGGCGGGTGATTTCAGGCGGCATGGTCGCCGAGAAGAACAGCGTCTGTCGGGTGAAGGGCACCAGCTTGCAGATGCGCTCGATGTCGGGAATGAAGCCCATGTCGAGCATGCGGTCGGCCTCGTCGATTACCAGAATCTCGATGCCCGTCAGCAGGAGGCCGCCGCGCTCGGTGAAATCGAGCAGGCGCCCCGGCGTCGCGATGACGACATCCGCCCCGCGGGCGATTTTGGATTCCTGATCCCCGAACGACACGCCGCCAATGAGGAGCGCGAGATTGAGCTTGTGGTTGATCCCGTATTTGCCGAAAGCCTCCTCCACCTGAGCGGCGAGCTCGCGCGTCGGCTCCAGAATGAGCGTGCGCGGCATGCGGGCGCGGGCTCGGCCGCGCTCGAGCATCGACAGCATCGGCAGGGTGAAGGCGGCGGTCTTGCCGGTACCGGTCTGGGCGATTCCCAGCACGTCCCGGCCCTGCAGCGCGTGAGGAATGGCTTGTTCCTGGATAGGCGTCGGCGTGTCGTAGCCGGACGCTTCGACGGCGTTGAGCACCTTTTCGCTCAGGCCGAGTTCACTGAATTTCATGTTTTCTCGCTGGCGCGAACTACTCTCATTCGCGACTAAGTGTGTGGAGGCTTCGTGGCCGCGCCCAATGCGCGCTGGCCGTGGCGTTTTGCTCACTCGCGCCCAGCGTGGCGCGAAGCGCGTCGCCAACGCATCGCCGGGGCCTTCCTTCGTCCTCGGCGCGCTTGACATAGATCAAATCGCGAAAATGTCAACAAACCCCGGACGGATTGCGCGCCACAATTCGCGGCGCGGCGACCCGACGCCGCGCACGCCTCGTCCGGCGCGCGCTTTCATGAGGCCTCCGCGTCTCAAATCCCAACGCGCCACAGCCCCCTGACGACCCGCAAGGCTATCGGCCGGCCTGCGATCGCCCCGCCGAAACCTGGCGTGACCTTCAGCGGCAGGCAGCCGTCGATCGCCGAGATCACGCCCGCGATGAAGAGCTTCTGGTCCTCGACGCCCCCGATCAGGGCGGAATGGGTGATGCGCGGGCGCCCCAGCAGGTTCCCGTCGCGCTTCAGCGCGAAGAGGATCGTGACTTCGGAGCCGTTGGCGAGCTCGTCGTGGCTGCGGCCCTCTTTGAGGCAGGCTTCGAGGCGAGCGCCGAGGTCGTGCAGCGTGTTGGCGGGCGCCGTGTCCTGCGTCGCTGCGGCGTGGGCCGCGAACAGCGTGGCGATCGCCCAAGCCAAACACATCCGGGTCCGGGTCATTCGACATCATCGCGCATCGGAGCTACGCCGGCTTGCGGCCCCAGGTTGCCGTGAAGGTGATGAGGCTCGTCCAATAATGCGGGTCCTCGAAGTGAGCGTAGCAATCGTCGAGCATTGGCGTCGTTATGAAGCCGGACTTCAGCAGCGACGGCGCCAACTCCCGCAGGGTGCTGACCCAGTATCGGGCCCAGTCCGACCCGCCGCAAAAATGCGCGCTGTGTCCTTCTCCGCCGACGCCTCGCAGTCCGAGCGAATCCAGCCAGGCAGGCACTCGGCGGCCGATAGTGTAGTCGATGCCGGACTCGGCCGACCATCCAAGCCAGGCTTGCCAGAACAGGCGCATCGAATTCGGGCTCGACGACAGTTGCGGGCAGCATGTCCGGCTCGATCGAAAGAAACGCGCCGCCGGGCTTCACGGCGTTGATCATGCGCTCCAAGGCAGTCTTCCGACCCGGAAGATGGTGAAGCAGAGCACGCGCGGCGACGAGGTCATAGGCGCCTTCTTCCATCTCGTCCTGCAGGACATCGATGCGGCGCACTTCCAAATTGGGCCGTTCCAGGCCGGCCATGAAACTGAGATCGATGTCGCTCGCGACGACGTGGCCAGTGGGCCCCACAAGCTGAGCCAGAATTCTCGCGATGGACCCGTTGCCGCTCCCAAGCTCCAGGCAGCGCCAGCCGGGACCCACGCCCAGGCGGTCGATAGTAACCCGCTCGACCGTATCGAGGAGCGCGGACATGAGCGCCAGGCGCTGCTGCTCGCCTGCCAGGTCGTGCGGCAGACGGTATGCACTCATCGCTGGCGCCTCCTCTTCGCCGCTACACTCTTTGCGTGGCGTTCAGCCGAAAATCGCTTTTCGCCGCGCCAGACTTTCCGGCGGCCAGAGGTTCCTGGATTGGTAATACGCCTCGAATGCAGGAACCTCGGCGGGCAGCGCCACCCACGGCAATTTGGTGCGGGTGTAGATATGAACGTCGGGCGGCAGCGCCGACGGCTCGTCGAGCGTCCCAACTCGCACGAAGGCCAGCGGCTGGTTGCCGCCGTAGTGGCTCCAGATCGCAGTCTCGCAGGTCGGACAGCGATGGATAATGTGCGGGAGGCCGCTGTCGGTCGGGACGGAAACGGCGTCGGTCTCGCCCGAGAGGATTTCCACCCGCTCGGTCTCGATCAGGGCGTTGAGGACAAAGGCGCTGCCGGTCTGCCTCTGGCAATCCCGGCAATGACAGCAGTGGACGAACATCGGTTTCGACCGGAGCCGATAACGCACCCGGCCGCAGGCGCAGCCTCCCTCATCAGTCGCCATGAAAGATCTCCGCCATTCCTCCCGCAATGAGCGAGGCAGCATAGCACGGCGATTGCCGCGGGAAGCGGGACGTGGAAGTCTGAGGCGCAACAAAAACTAAGAGGGGCTGTGCCAGACCGGTCCGCAAGTCTTCGCCGGCGCTACGCCGCCGAGATCGCCCGCCTCGCCGGCGTTCGGGACCCCCGGATCGAGGAAGCCTTCGCCGCCGTTCCGCGTGAGGATTTTTCAGGCCCGCCGCCCTGGTTCGTCTCCGGCGGCGGCTTTGGCGGGACGCGCGGGGGGAGCGAACTCGCCCGCCTATACGAAGACGTTCTGGTGGCGATCGACCGCGGACGGCGGATCAACAACGGCCAACCGTCCCTGCACGCGCTCTCAATCGACGCGCTCGCGCCGAAAGAGGGCGAGACGGTCGTCCAGATCGGGGCCGGAGCAGGCTATTACACCGCCATTCTCGCCCGTCTGGTCGGGCCCACAGGCCGGGTGATCGCCTATGAGATCGAGCCGGACATCGCCGAGCGCGCGCGCGTGAATCTCGCCGGATATTCCCAGGTCGAAGTTCGCCCGCGCTCGGGCGTCGGCGAAGCGCTGCCCGCCGCCGACTGCATCTATGTCAGCGCGGCCGCTTCGCATCCCGTGCGCGCGTGGCTCGACGCACTGAAGGTCGGCGGGCGGCTCCTCTTTCCGCTGCAGGCGGCGCACTCGACCGGCGCGATGCTGCTCATCACGCGGGCCGCCTCGGGCGACGCCTGGCCGGCGCGCTTTCTCACCAGCGTCGTATTCATCGCCTGCGAAGGCGCCCAGGACGCGACAATGGCGCGCAAGCTGGACGACGCGTTCCGCCGCGGCGGTTCGGGGCGCGTGGGCTCCCTGCGTTTCGACGCGAGGCAGAGCCCCTCCGACTGGCTGCGTGGCGACGGCTGGGCGCTGTCGACCGAGGCCGCGGAGTAGCGGACGGGACGCAATGTTTGCTGACAGGCTCCCGCGCTTCCCGCTAGACTGTCTTCGTTGGGAGGTCGCGGATGAGCTGCCGCACGGGCCGATACCGAGGAACGCTACTTCGAGCCGCGCTTCGATCGATGGCGGCCGCGGTCGTTCTCGTCACGTCGGTCGGGGCCGCGCTCGCCTCCGCGCAGACCTTGAACGACGTCAAGGCGCGGGGCACGCTGCTGTGCGGCGTCAACGAGGGTTTGCCTGGATTCTCGGCGCTGGACGACCGCGGGGCCTGGACTGGATTTGACGTCGACTTCTGCAGGGCGGTCGCGGCCGCCGTTTTCGGCGATCCGAATAAGGTCCGGCTGGTTCCGCTGACGGCCGACGCCCGATTTCAGGCGCTGAAGGACGGGAAGATCGATGTTCTCTCCCGCAATTCGACCTGGACGATGGGGCGCGAGACCGAGTTCGGGCTCACCTTCGTCGGCGTGACCTATTACGACGGGCAGGGCTTTCTGGTTCCGCGCGCTATGCGCATCAATTCGGCGCTCGAGCTCGACGGCGCCAGGGTCTGCGTGCAAAGCGGGACGACCACAATCGACAATCTCGCCGACTTCTTTGTCAGCAACAGGATGACTCTCCAGGAAGTCGTGACGTCCTCGACCGACGAATTGATCAAGAACTACGACGCCGGCCTTTGCACCGTGATGACCAGCGATCTCTCTCAGCTCTATGCCCTGCGCCTGCGGCTTTCGAAACCGCATGACCATGTCATTCTGCCCGATGTGATCTCGAAGGAGCCGCTTGGGCCGGTCGTGCGCGAGAATGACCTTCAGTGGATCGAGATCGTGAAATGGATCCATTTCGCCATGGTCAACGGCGAAGAGCTCGGCGTCAGCTCGAAAACCATTGGCCAGGCCATGCAATCGCAGAAGCCCGAAGTCATGCGCCTCGTCGGAACGAGCGGAGACTTCGGCGAGAAGATAGGCCTCACCAACGCCTGGGCCGCCAACATCATCCGTTCGGTCGGCAATTACGGCGAGGTGTTCGACCGCAATCTGGGCGCGAAATCGCCCCTCGCCATTCCGCGGGGCTTGAATCAACTGTGGAACGCCGGCGGGATCCAGTACGCTCCGCCCATTCGATAACCGCGGCTGATCTGGCCCCGGCGATGTCGAACGGCTTTATGCCTTGCGCTGGCTCTTGCGCGTCGCGGCGCCTTTGGCGGCATCCTTTTTGAGTTGCCCGCCCTTCCGTTTGGTCGCAACGGCCTTGGCTGCCGTCTGTTTCCGATTGCGTTGGGGATGAGCGCCGAGATCTCGCCATGACGTCTCGGAAAGGTCGACGTCATAGTGTTTTGCGGCCTTTTCAATATTGGCGAAGGCCAAGGCCCGCTCGTCGTCCGAGACGCCGGTGACCTGATCGAACCGCGCGATGGCGTTACGAACGTGCTCGGCGTCGGTCAGCGGCTCTTTGCGCTGCTTCGGAAAGGCGTAGACGGTGTCCGGCAAGTCGCTTTGCGCGGTGAGCCGGCCATGTTTTTCGTGCGGGGTCCAGGTCGTTTGCATAGGGGAACTCCTGTGTCTCCGATAAGGGTTGTCGGGCGCGCCTTGTCCGGTGTCGAGTTGCCCTGAACCGAGACGCGCATAGCGCGAGTATTGTTCCCGATCGACTGGCTGGCGCGCCGCGCAGCGCCGAGCGCCAAGTTTCTGGGCATCAGCCTCTCAAATATTTGTTGAACCAGTCAAGCGCGCGTCCCCATGCTTCCTTGGCCGCGGCTTCGTCGTAACGCGGCGTCGTGTCGTTGTGGAAGCCGTGGTTGGCGCCCTTGTAGATGTGGCCTTCGTGCGGCACGCCAGCCTTTGTGAGCGCCGCGTCGAACGCTGGCCACCCCGGGGTTATGCGGCTGTCGAGTTCGCCGTATTGGGCGTTGATGGGCGCCTTGATCCGGCCCGCGTCTGCGGCGCTGGGCTGGAGCCCATAGAAGGGAACGGCGGCGGAGAGATCGGCGCCCATCTCGACGGCCAGCGCATTGACCATGCCTCCGCCGAAGCAGAAGCCGATGGCGCCAAGCTTGCCGGTACAGTCGGGACGCGATTTGAGCCAGGCCGCCGCGGCGAGGAAGTCTTCCTTCATCTTGCCCTGGTCGACCTTCTGGAAGAGCGCCAGGCCCTTCTCGTCATCTCCGGGGTAGCCGCCGACCGACGTCAGACCATCGGGCGCAAAGGCGATGAAATTGGCGACGGCCAGCCTGCGCGCGACGTCCTCGATATAGGGATTGAGGCCGCGGTTCTCGTGGATGACGAGGACGGCCGGGAGCTTGTCGTCGTTCGCCGGCAGCGCGAGATAGCCGCTGATGCTTCCGTTCCCCTTCGGCGACGGCACGACGACGGTTTCCGTCCGGATCCGCGCGTCGTTGGGCGCAATCTGGATCGCCCAGGCGTAGTTGGGTCTGAGCATCTCGAAGAGAGAAGCGGCCGACGCACCGGCCACCGCAAATCTCTGTGCGCCGTTCAGGAACTCGCGTCGGCTCATTCCTCCATGGACGTAAAGGTCGAAGAGATTCAGGAGTTCCTGGGGAAAGTCCGACGCCTTTTTCCGTTCCATGTCCCTGCCTTCGCGGATGCTTGGGTCCGCTGATATCGGGGCGGAGAATGTCGCAAGAATGAGGCGAGGAGCGCTCGCTCTCGAAGACGTGAGCGAGGCTCAATTATCCCGCCTGGACGCTGGGGAGATTCGAACAAAAAGTCATACAGAGGGGGTTAGATCATTGGGATTTAGCCGGGACCGGGTCAAAGATGGCAGATTGCGTAGTTTCCCCGGCCGGGCTGATTGGCGTGGGTTTGTTTTCTGAAAAAGCGACATTTTCTTGCCAAACGCGCGATTCTCTGATTTGATATCCAGAAAGCAACCAGGCGGCCCGCCCTCATCGGTGCGACAGAAACAAGTGGCCAATTTCGTGGTGATGTCGCCCGCGAGTGAGTTTGGCGATCCCGAAAAATTTTTCGAGGCTTAAGCGTCGTAACCCATTGAAAAGTCCCGATTCGCATGCGCAGATTTAAGGAAATGAAAGGAAAAGAAAGTCCCGAAGAATGGAAATGAAAGCAAAAAGTCCGTGGATTTAAGAGAATAAAAACCAAACCATCCTGTTTTTTGCGCGAGGGCACACGCGAAGTGCGCGACGACGATAAGCGATCAAAGTCTGTATAAAGGAGCGCCTTGGCCTAGACCGCGAAACTTACCCCGCAGCCGCAGGAGGCGACCGCATTCGGGTTCCTGACCTGGAACGACTGGCCCATCAGGTCGTCGACGAAATCGAGCTCTGCGCCCTTCAGCATCTCGAGCGAGACGGGATCGACGAGCACGGTCGCGCCGTCGCGTGTGGCGACGAAGTCGTCCTTGGCGCGGGACCTCTCGATGTCGAAGGCGTACTGGAAGCCCGAGCAGCCGCCGCCCTTGACGGAGATGCGCAATGCCGCGCCCGCTTCGGCCTTGAGGATCGCGTTGAGCCGCCGCGCGGCGTTCGCGCTGATCGATACGGCGTCTGTGGCCGGGGACTGCGCTTCGCTCATGACCCGACGGCCTTTTCTTTGTTCACGCCCAAACGCGGGCGCCTTCAATACTATCCCACGCTAAGATATGCACCACATGAAAAAACGCAATGTCAGGGCAGCGATGGAGAACCGAAACGCGCGAGCCGACCTCGCGCCCTATGCGGCCGACGCGGCGCGTTCGCCGGGCCGTCTGGTCGCCGAGCCGCTCTCGCCGACGCGGACCGAATTCCAGCGCGACCGGGACCGCATCGTCCATTCGACCGCCTTCCGGCGGCTGGCTCACAAGACCCAGGTCTTCGTCCATCACGAGGGCGACCATTTTCGCACCCGGCTCACCCACACCATCGAGGTGGCGCAGATCGCCCGCGCGCTCGCCCGCGCCTTGAAGCTCGACGACGACCTTGCCGAAGCGGTCGCGCTTGGCCACGACCTCGGGCACACGCCGTTCGGACACACGGGGGAGGACGCGCTTGACGAATGCATGGCGGACCACGGCGGCTTCGATCACAACAGTCACGGGCTTCGCATCGTCACCGAGCTTGAGCGTCGCTATGCAGAATTCGATGGTCTCAATCTGACGCAACCGACCCTATCCGGGCTCGTCAAGCACAATGGGCCGCTGATCGACTCATCCGGCGCGCCCGGCGAGCGCTATCGCAAGCGGGGGATTCCCGACGCTATCCTCCGATACGATCGCCTGCAATCGCTCGACCTCGCCGGCCAGCCGAGCCTCGAGGCTCAGGCGGCCGCGATTGCCGACGATATCGCCTATGACGCGCACGATATCGACGACGGCTTGCGCGCGGGGCTCTTCTCCCTCGCCGACATCCGCGCCTCCGTGCCCTTTGCCGGGGGGCTTCTGCGCGAGATCGACGACCGTTATCCGCAACTCGAGGAACCGCGCGTCATCCATGAGCTGACGCGCCGCGTGATCACCCGTTTCATTGAGGACGTGATCGCTGAGAGCAGCCGTCGCATCTCGGAAGCGAAGGTTGACAGCCCTGAGGCAGTCGCTGCGGCCGGCCAGCCGCTCGTTGGTCTTTCACCGGCCCTGGCGGCGGCCGACCGGGACGTCAAAACTTTCCTCTTCGCCCGGATGTATCGGCACCCTTCGGTTCAGCGGGTCCGCGATCAGGCGGACGCGATCGTGAGAAGGCTTTTTGAGGTCTATCTGACCGACCCGCCACGATGCCCACAAACTGGGCAACGAAGGCGGGGCAGGGTAACGCGCCCGTGCGGTCGCGGACTATATCGCCGGAATGACCGACCGTTTTGCAATCCACGAGGATGCCCGCCTTTTTGACGGGTCGCCGGAGTTGCGTTAGACGCGCGCTCTTCAAAGAGCTTGACCAAAGAATGAACGTTTTTGCGGATTTCCAGTTGCGCGTTGGGGCAATGCTCGAAAAGCGTGCCGCATCGGGCGAGCTTCCGCGCGATCTCGATCTTGGCCGCTTCGTCGTCGAGCCGCCCCGCGACGCCGCGCATGGCGATCTTTCGACTAACGCCGCCATGGTCTACGCGCGCGAAACCAAGGCGGCGGGGTCAAACCCCCGAGCGCTCGCTCAGAACCTCGCTGCCGATCTCGCGCGCGAGCCTGATGTGCTCAGGGCCGAGGTGGCGGGACCTGGCTTCATCAACATCGTCCTCCAACCGGCGGTTTACGAAGAGGTGTTGAGAGCCGTTCTCACGGATGGCGGCCGCTACGGCGCAGGCGCGCGAAGCCAGGCCGGACCGGTCAATGTCGAATATGTGAGCGCCAATCCGACCGGCCCCATGCATGTCGGGCATGCACGCGGCGCCGTTTTCGGGGACGCGCTGGCGAGTTTGCTGCAGTTCTCCGGCCGGGAGGCTGTGCGAGAGTATTACATCAACGACGCCGGCGCCCAGGTGGACGTGCTCGCCCGCTCCGCCTTCCTTCGGTACCGCGAGGCTCTGGGCGAAGACATCGGGCCCATTCCTGATGGTCTCTATCCGGGCTCCTACCTCAAGGCGGTCGGCGAGGCCATGGCGCGGGAGTTCGGACCCTCGCTCAGGGAAAAGACCGAATCAGAATGGCTTCCTTTGGCCCGCGAGCGCGCAACCGACGCCATGCTGGCGTTGATTTGCGACGATCTCGCCGCGCTTCACATCGCGCATGAGGTTTTCGCCTCGGAGAGAGAGCTTACCGGCGCGGACGGCGGCGCAGACCGGGTCCGCGAGGCAATCGAAGCGCTGCGGGTGAAGGGATTTGTCTACGAAGGACGTTTGCCGCCGCCCAAAGGCGCGCCTTCCGAAGACTGGGAAGACCGCGAGCAGACACTGTTTCGTTCGACGGAGTTTGGAGACGACGTCGACCGCCCGTTGATCAAGTCGGACGGCGGCTACACCTACTTCGCCAGCGACATCGCCTATCACAAAACGAAAATCGATCGCGGCTTTCTGACGCTGGTCGACGTTTGGGGCGCCGACCACGGTGGCTACGTCAAGCGCATGCAAGCGGCGGTCGCCGCTCTCTCGGACAACAGGGCCAGACTCGACGTTCGGCTGTGCCAGCTGGTGCGTCTGATGCGCGGCGGCGAGCCGGTCAAAATGTCAAAGCGTTCCGGGGACTTCGTGA